>VXML01000031.1:3009-88568 GCA_009841115.1 Gemmatimonadota bacterium
AGACGGCGTGGATTACTACCATCCGAATCCATCACGTAAATATCGAGATTGCCGGCGCGCTCGGACGCAAAGACGATGTGGCGACCATCAGGCGAAAATGAGGGCGAAAAGTCGCCAGCCGGGTCATCAGTCAGACGGCGTGGATTACTACCATCCGAATCCATCACGTAAATATCGAGATTGCCGGTGCGCTCGGACGTAAAGACGATGTGGCGGCCATCAGGCGAAAATGAGGGAAACCTGTCGATAGCTGGGTCATCGGTTAGCCGGCGCAGGTTGCTGCCATCCGAACCCATCACGTAAATCTCCTCGTTGCCGGCGCGGTGGGATACAAAGACGATATGGCGACCATCAGGCGAAAATGAGGGCGAAAAGTCGTCGGTCGGGTCGTCGGTTAAGCGGGTCAGATTGCCGCCGTCCGAATCCATCACGTAAATATCGGCGGTATGGTCGTGCTCGTCGCGGTAAGACATGAAGACGATGTGGCGACCATCGGGCGACCAAGAGGGCGAAAAGTCCCATCCCGAGTGGTCGGTCAAGCGGCGTAGGGCCCCGGCTGCCAAGTTCACGCCGCCAACCGCCTGCCCAATCCCCGCCGGCAGCGACGGATCGGACGGATTGGCACTATAGGCCGCAAGCAGCAGCACGTCGGCCGTCGTAAGCTGGCCGTCGGCATTGACATCGCCGAGACTGATATCGCCGTTGTTCGGCGGCGTGATGGACGAATCGATAATATATAATGCCACTACCAGCGCATCGGCCAGATCAACTTGGCCGTCGGCGTTGACATCGCCCAAAATGCCTCCGCTCAGCCCCTTCGCACGCGGCGCACCATCCAACGTTTCCACCACAATCTCCACCGGCACCGTCCCCACGCGAAAATCAGCATCTACGTAGGTCACCAAGCCCGCTCCCACCACGGCAAGACCATACTTCTGCTCCACCGCTGCCGTTAAGCGCATCGTCGCTGGAGCCGCACTAGCCGCCACCCCAGCCTGCCCATCAATGAGCACCATCCGCTGCGTATGCTGCTCCCCACCCGCTGTCAGCCGATACAGATACACCCCGGCGGCCACCGCTTGCCCGGCCGCATTCGTCGCGTCCCAAGCCGCCGCGTGAAAACCCGCCGGCCGCTCCTCATCCACCAGCGTCGCAACCCGCTGCCCCAGCACATTGAACACGTCTAGCCGCACCGGCGCAGCCGTCGGCAATTGATACGGAATAATCGTCGAGGGATTGAACGGATTGGGATAATTCTGCCCCAGCGCGAACCCCTGTGGCAGCGCAAGACCGCCCAGCGACGCCAGCGCGAAATAGCCCGCCGCATCGGTCGTCGCCCGCGCCACCGGCCCGCGCCGCAAATCCGTTAGATCGAACAACAGCACCTGCGCCGCTACCGCTGGTTGCCCCTCAGCAAGACGCACCCGCCCTTCCACCAACGGCTCGGCGACCGCAGGAGCCGACAACGCCAGTCCGATCAAAATGGCAACTAATTTCTGCATCATCCAAGCAACTCGCTTGCTAGACGATGGTCCATCCCCCATCCACCACCAGCGTGTGACCGGTGATCATCGACGCGGCATCCGACGCCAAAAAAATCACCGGTGCCGACATTTCCTCTGGTTCGGCTAGGGCACCGCGCAGCAAATTTTTGGTCTTCACCGCATCGGCAAAGGCTTGGCTTTCCCGCATCGCGGTTTCGGCCAGCGGCGAACGGGTCACGGTTGGGGCCACCGCGTTGACCCGGATCTGATACTCGGCCCATTCCGCGGCCATAGTCCGCGTTAGGTTGTTGACGCCGCCCTTGGCACCTGAGTACGGGCCGCGCTCCGGTGCGCCGACTACGCCAGCTTGAGAAGAGATATTGATGATATTGCCTCCCCCTCCTTGGGCGATCATCTGCCGCGCGGCGATCTGGCTAGAGAAAAACACATTCTTCAGATTGGCATCGACGATCAAGTCGTAGAGTTCCTCGTCGTAGTCGAGGATTTTGCCGACCTTGTTGTAGCCAGCGTTGTTGACCAGCACGTCAATCCGCCCAAAGTGCGCGACGACCGCAGCCATAAAACGCTCGATAGAGCTTACGTCCGTCACGTCGAGTTGGTGGTGGAAACACGTCCCACCCGCACCCTCAATCTCCGCAGCCAGCGTTTCCAACTCGGCCGTGGTACGGCTGCCAACGGCGATGCGCGCGCCCGACTGGGCGCATTCTAAAGCAATCGTCCGGCCAATCCCCCGGCCAGCTCCCGTGACAATGACGATTTTACCCTCTAGACCAAAACGCGCGAGTGGTGGCATTTTCTCTCCTCTTTAGTACTCGGCGTCGGCTGCCCGTTGCAGTGCGCCAGCCGGAAAGACCGACACTTTTGCGTCAGCTCCGTGGTAGTTTTCCAATTCGCTCAATACGGCCTGCCAAGTTTTGCAAAAAATAACCCCCTCGCCAAAAAGCGAGGCTGCATCCCACTTGTTGATCCCAGGCGAAAATAGAATGGTGCGTCGGGCAGGCGGCCCGGCCTTTCCCCTCAGGGCAGTACCCGGCCCCAATACCGAGTGCCAGCCCAGCCCTTCCGGGCTAGCCGAGCACATGACAGTGGTTGAGTTTTCGTTGAAAGGGGTTTTCTTGGTGCCGCTCAACGGCGTCATGGCCAACCCAGCTTGGCACAGTTCCGTATCCTTGGGGAAGGCGTTGAACACGCCAATGTCGAAGGCGTCGGGCACTTGGGTAGCGTACTGTTCCCGCCCCAACTCGCAGCCCCGCTCAAAAGCTGCGTCCGTGTCTCCAGCGACTAACCCCGAGATCTCCAAGTTTTCGTTGAGCAGCGGGTTGACGATATAAGTGACCCCAGCCATCTTCGCCACCTCGGACAGGTGGGCGCGAAAATTTTCGTGTACGTGGCGATGGTTGAGCATGATCGTCTGCTGCCCACAAGCCCCGGGAATGAGCAATTTGGCTCCGCCGCCAAACATCCCCCCGCGCGGCGTGATCATCCCCAAGGCGATGCGCACCTCGCAGGAGGTCATATCGCGGTTGACCCAAATCGGCACTCCGCGGCTGGAGTAGCCTAAGAATTCCAAGTTCTCGTACGCATTGTGGTTGAGTACCTGCATAGTATCGACGATGTCCAACCCGACCTTCTTGACCAAGTCGTCGCGAGTCATCGGGCGATGAGCCGCTAGCGCGCAGATGATCTTTACGTCGTCGGCCCCAATCCCAGCCGCAGCCAACTCCTCAAGCACATAGGGCAAGAGCCGAAAAGCCGGCGTGGGACGCGAGAGGTCGTCAACCAAGATGGCCGCCGAAGACCGGCCGCGGGCAAATTCGCGCAGCGGCGGAGCGCCGATGGCCTCTTGCAGTGCTTGGCGAATGCCGGCGTCGCCGATGTCCGGCCCGCCGCGCATGTGGTGAACCGCCACTTCCCAGTGATCGGGAAATTCCATTTTGAACGGGGCCTTGCCGTACCAAGCAGCCCACGGGACGAAAATTTCCTGCATGATTTTCCTCTTAGTGCAAGCCCATGGCCCGCAGGTTGCGCAGGCTCAGACCCAAGCTATCAAACGGATCGCCCGGGCAGGTGTCTTGTTCGATCAAGTACCATTCGATCTGTGCTCTTTTGCAGGCCGCAAGAATAGGCTCCCATTCCAAGTTCCCCTCCCCTACTTCGGCGAAGCACTGCTTGGAGCCATCCATGCTCAGATCTTTGAGATGGACGATGTGCATGCGGTCGCGAAACTTGTCCAACCACGATACCGGGTTACCGCCGCCGTGTTGGATCCAATAGGTGTCTATTTCAAAGGAAAAGACGGCTGGATCGCTCTCCTCGCGGAGGATGTCCAGCCCCGTCCGCCCCTCAAAGCGCTCCAATTCAAAGCTGTGGTTGTGGTAACTAAAGGTCAGGCCCGCGTCGATAAGCGGCCGCGCCGCCTCCGAGGCCTCGGCTGCAAAACGGACAAAGCCCTCGCGGTTGCGGTATTCCTGGGGCAAGCCGCCGATGGCCACGTGGCGGCACCCCCACATCTGATGCTCCTCGACGACGGCTTGCGGCTCGTCGCAGATGCGCTGGTAACTGGTGTGCGTGGCAGCAATCTGTACCTCCTCGGCCTCGCTTATCGCGGCCAGTTCGGCCGGTGAGATCGCCCCGAAGGCCGAGGCTTGCACGGCCTCGTAGCCGAGTGCTCGCACCTTGGCAAAGGTCTGGCGAATGTCATCTGGGGTTTTGGTATAATCGCGCACCGTGAATAGTTGCGCGCCAATCGCTGAAGTAGGCATGTCGTCTCCTGTGTCTTGTGAACTCCGCGCAATATAGCCGCCGTCCCTCCTAGCGTCAATTCAGCAGTAGCTAAAGTCCATGGTCAACTTGTCGTGACTAGCCCCACCCTACAGGCGTTGGCTCCTTGCAGGTATTCTAACTGAGATTGTATTCTAAAGGCCATTTAGCAAGAGGATTGACAAAGTGTCGAAGCGGGAACAGAAGGTGGTAGTAAACTTATTTTTGTCGGTGTACGCGCCGGCCCTGATCTTGTCGGTCTGCCGGGGCCTGTTATTGCCCGTCCTGCCTTTGTTCGCCCGCTCTTTCGAGGTATCGTACAGCTTAGTGGGCGTGGTCCTAGCCGCAGACGGGATCGGCACTTTGCTGGGCGATGTGCCCGCGGGAGTGGTGGTGCGGCGGGTGGGTGAAAAGCGTGCCATGCTGTTGGGGGTAGGCTGCGTCTTAGTGGGGATTTTCGGCCTGCTGGTGGCCGCTGATCTGTGGCAAGTGAGTGCCTGTCGTCTGGTGTCGGGGATCGGTACGGCCCTGTGGAATATTTCGCGCCATACGTACCTGGCCGGGGCCATTCGGCCGGCACTACGGGGACGAGCCATTGCCGTGTTCGGAGGCATCGGCCGCATTGGCTATTTTGCCGGACCGCTGCTCGGCGGCCTAGCGGCAGGGGCGTACGGCTTTCGGGCTGCCTTCCTGTTGTACGGGATATTGGCGGTGGTGGCTTTGCTGGCGGTCTTGCTCTGGGTGGAGGACCTCGGGGCTTCCCCAGGAGCAAGCCACCGGTCCAGAGGACGGGTCGGCGATGTTGTGCGCGGCCACTACCGCATCCTGCTCACTGCCGGCTCGGCCCAGTTGTGCGCCCAAATGGTGCGCACGGCCCGCCTGGTCATCGCGCCGCTCTACGCTGCCGATGTCCTAGGTTTGGGGGTCGAGGAGGTGGGGGTGATCATAGCGCTTGCCGCAGCCGTGGACATGCTCATGTTCTATCCGGCGGGCATGATCATGGACCACTGGGGGCGCAAGTACGCCTCGGTGCCCAGTTTTTTCGTCCAGAGTATGGGCATGGCCTCCATTCTCTTGGCGCAGGATTTTTCGGGCCTGCTCCTAGCTCTAGTGGTAGTGGGCCTGGGCAACGGCATAGGGTCGGGGACCATGATGACTCTGGGCGCGGATCTAGCCCCGGACGATGGACGGGGGGTCTTTTTGGGGCTATGGCGCTTTGTCGGCGACTTGGGCGGAGCGGGCAGCCCCCTGGCCATGGGCTATATCGCCGATTGGGTCGGCCTGACCGAAACTCCATTGGCAGCCGCGGGCATTGGCCTAGCCGCAGCCCTCACTTTGTGGTTGGGGGTGCCCGAAACCCTGAAAAGGGCAGACCGTCTGTGAGGCACCTCCTTGATCCTTGCCTTCCTCAGTAGCCGCCGCACGAACTGCAACTACTACAACTACTGCAGGACGCTCCACTGTCGCCACTGTCGCCGCCGAAATCCAGCCACGACGAACTTTCACCGGACTCAGTGCCCGCTTCCTGGACCGAGCCAGTTTGATCGAGGCCGTCCTGATAGCTGTGGTCCGCATAGTACTCGACATCGCTGGCGGGCGGGGACTCGAAGTTGGCCTCTGGATTGAGGGTATTGCTCTCCCCGGCGTGGAAACCCGCGGCCCCAACATCGAATACGGCCTGGCCCTGTTCGTCAACCACGGATACGTCGTGGTAGTGGATATTGTGGTGGAATGACATGGACGACCACATCCAAGCGTAGAGAAAGAAAGCGTCAAAGCCGTGATAGCCGTGGAAGAGAGGAGGCGTATCAGCCCCGGTGCGCCGCTCTTGCAATTGCTCGGGCCGGTCCACTGGCTCTCGGGGGCGAATGACGCGGGTGTCGAGGGTCTGGCGCACATCGTCGCATTTGATATAAGTGGCCACGGCCTGGTTGAGGCGGCTGATAAAGTGGCTGAAATGAGCTTCTTTTTGGCGCTGGAATTGTTCGTACGCGTCCTGAGCCCGAAAGACGGGCTCCATGCGCTGGCGCAGGCTGTCAGTGCTTTCCCCGGGCTGTTGAGCAAAGTCGTTGGCTGTGCCGTTGACGGTGATAGTAATGGGATACACGTCCGGAGGATGGAGCCGGTCGATCTCAATTTCAATGAGATAGGTCAGTTCCTGGTCGGCGTGCTCGACGACCAGATAGAGGGCCTCGAACAATTCTGATTCGTAGTAGTCGGTCTCCATGTGGAACTGTTCCATGGCGACCTTGAGATCGTCCTCTAGGCCCTGCTCGTCAAAGTAGAAGTCGTACTGGTCCTTGGTCAGGCGGACGATATTGGTCACTCCCATAGAGCGCAGGGCCATATTGAGCTGTTGCAAGATGGCCACCGCGGTGAAAGTCTCTTGTTCTTCCCGGTCGGACAGACCACCCGCAGTCAGGTAGTAGAGCATGCGACCGAAGACCTTGGTGGGTCTGACCTTTTCGACCAGGGTCTCCTGGGACGGGTCAATGGCGAGTTGGCCGTTGAAGTACATGGGAATCCTCCTCAGTGGCGGGTCTAGGAATTGGCGCTGCGGCAGGCCCCGCAGTCGGCTCCGGGCAGCCAATAGGCCGCAGGAGGCGGGCCAAAGTAGCGCTGGTACAGGGCTAGGGTCTGGTCGAATTGGCTGTTGTTTTTGTCCTCCATGCCCCCGGGTTGGTGGTGGATCATGCGGCCAAAGTGCCGGCGGCAGAAGGCATCGTAGATGCGGGTGCAGAGGATGAATTCGTGCCAGGCCAAGTCGACGGGACGGGAGGGAGTCAGAACCTGGTCGCCGCCGGCGACCAAGTGGAGGAAACGCAGAACTTCGGTCAGCAGGCGGGGGACTTCCCGGCCTTGCACGTGGGTCCCAGAGGAAATTTTGTCCTTCAGAACGGGTTGTTTTTGCAAGAGTTCCAAAGCTAGGGCCGCGTGATCTAGGGCGTCGGGGGCGAGAACCAGCCCGCGATTCTTGTCACTGCCCATCTGTGAAGTAATCCTTGGTGCCCTTGGCTTGAACCGCGTCGCCGATCCGGTTCAAGGCGTGGACGTACGCCGCGGTGCGCGGCGCTATGCCCTGCTCTTGGGCAATGGCCCAAATGCGCTCGGTCTCCTCGACCATCATCTGCCTGAGCCGCTGGTTGACCTGTTCTAAGGTCCAGTAGAGGCCCTGGCGATTCTGCACCCATTCGAAATAGCTCACCGTCACGCCGCCGGCATTGACCAAGATGTCGGGAAATACTATCACGTCCTGCTGGCGCAGGATCTCGTCGGCCCCCGGCGTGGTGGGGCCGTTGGCCAGTTCGTACACCGCCTTGGCCTTAATGTCGCGGGCATTGGCCTCCGTGATCTGGTTTTCCAAAGCCGCTGGAGCTAGGATATCGACGTCGAGCGCGAGCAATTCCTCGTTGGTGATGGTGTCGTGCTCGACGCCATTGCATACACTGCCCTCGCAGTACACCGCCTTGAGGGTGCGGGTCGAATCCTTGAACTGGCGCACGCTGGGGATGTCGAGTCCTTCGCGCCGGTAAATCCCCCCTTTAGAGTCGCTTACAGCCACGACCTTGTAACCAGCATTGAAGAGCAATTCGGCGATGATGGCCCCGGCATTGCCAAAGCCCTGCACGGCCACGGTCGTGTCGGCCGGCGAGCCATTTAAGCCGAGCTGGGGCCAAGTCGCCTCAATGGTGAAAAAGGCCCCCATCGCGGTCGCCGTATCGCGCCCTAGACTGCCCCCCATAGTCAAGGGCTTGCCGGTGATGACCGCGGGCGTGATCTGCCGCTTGATAATGCCGTACTCATCCACCATCCAACCCATGATCATCTGATTGGTATAGACATCCGGTGCTGGAATGTCGATGTCTGGGCCGATAAAGTCGGCCACGGCGTCGATATAGCCCCGGCTGAGTCGTTCCAGTTCAAAAGGGGACAGTTCCTTGGGATTGACCGTGATACCGCCTTTGCCACCGCCAAAGGGCAAATTGGCCACCGCGCACTTGAAGGTCATCCAAAAGGCCAAGGACTGGACCTCATCGATGGACACGTCTTGGTGGTAGCGAATGCCGCCTTTGGTCGGGCCTCGGGTGTCGTCGTAGCGCACCCGGTAACCGGGAAAAATGCGCAACTCGCCGTTGTCCATGCGCACTGGGATGGAGACTTTCAAGCTCGACTTGGGCAACTTGAGCCGCTCGATAGCATCGTCGGAAATGGACGCGTACGCCAGTGCTTCCTCCAGCCGTTGGCTGGCATCGCTAAACAGCGATTGTGACATGAGATCTGCTCCTTTAATTAGGCCGGATCAACACATTTGCAAAGTAGATATGCTAGACGAACCGTGCAATTGGAAATCCGTCCAGATTTACTTCTTACCTAGAAACCCCCGCATCAAAACCGCCGTTCCCACAGTCCCTATCCCCGCCAGCAATGCCATGACGCCCGCTGCGCCTTGTACCCCCCAAGCCTCGGCCATTGCCCCACTCTGCAAGCGGCCAAAGGGGCCGACGCCAATGGCCACCACCAAGGTGCTCATCGCTCGGCTTCGCATCTCGTCCGAGGATTCGACCAAGATGATGCTGCTCTGCATAATGCTAAAGCCCGCCTGCCCCAACCCAGAGCAAAACAGCATCAGCAAGGCAATGCCAAAGGTCCCGCTAAAGGCAAAGGCGATAATGCCCGTACACGCCAACAACGAGCCGGCGACAAAGAGCCATTCGTTGCTCAGCTTACTGCGGCTTAGCTGGACCGCGGCCAAGCCCACAATCGCCCCACCCCCACTAGCCGCGCCCAACCACCCCATAGCCTCCGGGCCACGACCAAAGACATCGCGTGCGAAAACCGGCAGCAGATTCATGTAGGGAAACGCCCAGACGTTCATAAAGATCGTGATGAGAAAAACGCCGAATATCGGAGCAGAAGCCCGCATACTGGCCCACCCCTGCCGCCCGGCCCACCCCGCCGCCCACGTGCCCGCACTAGGTGCTCTGGAGTCTGTCTTGAGGCCCGACAACAAAACCAGCGCTAGGGCACCTAGCCCGACCAACACCAACAGAGCACCCAAGCTGCCATAGGCCGCGGTGACATAGCCCGCCGCCAAGGGGCCAGCAATGCGCGTAAATCCTTGAATGACGTTCTCCAGCACCATGGCATCGACCGTGCGGGACTTGCCGACTAGATCGGGCACCATGCTGCGCCGGGTCGGCCAATCCAGCGCCCAAGAGGCCCCCAATACCAGCGACACCACCGACAGATGCCACAACTCAAGCCGCCCCCAAAAGAGCAAGAGAGCCAACAGCCCTGTCCCCAGCACATTGACCAACTGCAAAGTCCAGACGATGTAGCGCCGCTTAAAGCGATCGGTAATCACCGAGCCGAACAAACCCATAATCAGCAGGGGGATGGCTCGGTAAAAGCCGATGACCTGGACCCACCACGGAGAATTAGTCAGCTCCAAAGCCAGCCACCCCAGCGCCAGCATCTCCATCCACATGGCCTGCCACCAGAGGCCGTTGGCCAACCACAGGCGCACGAAATCGCCGTTGGCCAAGGGTTCGAGGACGCTCCCTCTGGCGAATCTCATACTGCGCATTGCTCTCTTGCCGGAGTCATTGGGCGTCCTATATTACTCGCGCCAACTAGCCCGAAGCCATGGGAGATTTAACATGTCTGTGGAAGAAAAACTAAGAGACCTCAACCTACAACTTCCCCCTCCGCCCCAACCGGCCGGCTCCTATACCCGTGCCGTGCAAAGCGGCCCTTTGATCTTCGTCTCAGGTCAGTTGCCCCTACTAGCCGGCCAGATCCAATACGCGGGAATAGTAGGCGAGGACTTGGATGTCGAAGCAGGATATGAGGCTGCCAAGTTGTGCGCTCTCAACGCCCTGAGCGTTCTCAAAGCCGAAACCGGCGACCTCGACTCGGTCTCCATTGTCCGCTTGGGAGGATACGTAGCCTCGGCACTCGGTTTTTCGGCCCACGCCAACGTGATCAATGGCGCTTCCGATCTGCTGGCCTCAGTCCTTGGAGATAAGGGGATACACGCGCGCTTGGCCGTCGGCGTCGCCAGCTTGCCGCTGGGAGCAGCCGTCGAGTTGGAAGTCATCGCCGCCGTAGGCTAGGAGACCTCGCGCTCTTCTTCTTCCGACTGCGGAGCATTGCCGTTGGCCTGCGGCTCGGCGGCGGGGCTGTCAGACGACGCCTCTTGCTTGGGTCTAGGTGGTAGCTCTATCCCATGCTCTGAGAGTAGGTTCCGTAGCTGATCGCCGTCCATCACCTCGTTCTCAAAGAGTATCTCGACGACATCCTCCATCGCCTGCCGATGCTGGGTGAGTAGGTCCTTGGCCCGCGCGTACCCCGCGCCGATGATGCCCTTGATTTCCTCGTCGATGAGCTTGGCCGTCTCGTCGCTGTACGGGCGGTCGGCCGGGGTCATGCCCAGTAACTGTTGCGAGCGGTCCGTTCGATGGGCGACCAAGCCAATCCGCTGGCTCATGCCGAACTCTTTGACCATCCGCTCGGCCATTTGCGTGGCCTGCTGCAAGTCGTTGGCCGCGCCGGTGGATATTTCGCCAAAGACGATCTCCTCGGCCGCCCGACCACCCAAGATCGCCGCCAGGGAATCCTCCAGTTCCTCCTTGGTCATTAGATAGCGGTCCTCCAGCGGCATATTCAGCGTATAGCCCAAAGCGGCGATGCCTCGCGATACAATGGAGATCTTCTGCACCGGATTGGCTTCGGGCAAAATCTCGCCGACGATGGCGTGGCCAGCCTCGTGGTACGCGACGATCCGGCGCTCCTTCTCGTTGAGCACCCGGCTTTTGCGCTCCAGCCCAGCCACCGAGCGCTCAATCGCCTCTTCCAACTCGGACATGGTGATGGCATCTTTATCTCTCCGCGCCGCCAAGAGGGCCGCTTCATTGACGACATTGGCTAAGTCCGCGCCAGCAAAACCCGGAGTGCGCACGGCCAGTTTGTGCAGATCTACGTCTGGAGCCAGCTTGACCTCCTTGGCGTGGATCTGGAGGATGGCGGTGCGCCCCTTGACATCGGGCCGGTCCACAGCCACGGTGCGGTCGAAGCGACCGGGACGCAACAAGGCCGGGTCGAGGATTTCCGGCCGGTTGGTCGCCGCCATGAGGATCACGCCAGCGTTGGTGTCGAAACCGTCGAGTTCGGTGAGGAGCTGGTTGAGCGTCTGCTCGCGCTCGTCGTGGCCGCCAAACGAGCCAGCCCCCCGGGCCTTGCCCAAGGCGTCGAGCTCGTCGATGAAGATAATGGCTGGGGCGTGTTTTTTGGCCTGTTCAAAAAGGTCGCGCACGCGCGCGGCCCCTACCCCGACGAACATCTCGACAAAATCGGAGCCGCTGAGGGAGAAAAAGGGCACGCTCGCCTCGCCAGCGACGGCCTTGGCCAACAAGGTCTTACCCGTGCCCGGTGACCCCACGAGTAAGACCCCGCGCGGAATCCGGCCGCCGAGGGCTTGAAATCGCTCGGGGGTGCGCAAAAATTCGACGATCTCCAGCAGCTCTTCTTTGGCTTCGTCAATGCCCGCCACGTCGTCGAAGGTAATGCCCGTTCCCTTCTCCATGTACACCTTGGCCTTGCTCTTGCCGATGGACATCAGACCACCGCCCCCTCCGCTCATGCGACGGATGATAAACAGCCAGATCCCCACGAAGATCAGCGCGGGCAAAATCCACGACAAAAGTTGTGTGAACCAATTGTTGCTAGGCTGGCGGGTAAACTCGACTTGGTTTTCTTCGAGCAGGCCAATGATTTCGGGATCATCTATGACCGCGGTGCGGAAGCTGATCTCTTGGCCATCGACATTGGCGCGGCCGTGGATGAACTCGCCGCTGAAGGTACACTCAATGACCTGTCCGCTTTTGATCCACTCCCGGAACTGGCTGTACGGAAGGGTTTCGACTTGGTTGGTGAAGTAGTTTTGCAGACTCAGGAGCAGGAGCAGCGTAAGGACGGCGTACGCAATGGAAAGCTGGGTCTTTTTTTCGAATTTCATGCGTTGTTTTCCGATGCCAGGACGCGCTCTTCCACCCACAGTACGCAAGGGCAAAAGTGCCAACTTGGGGCGGTTTTGAAGATAACCGGCGGCCTAGATAGGGTCAAGGTGAGGGGCTGCTAGCCGAGCAGGCCGGGTGTTTCTAGTACCTCCTTGAGCCGAGCGAGGAATCGGGCGGCCAGCGCGCCATCGACGACGCGGTGATCCGCGGCCAAAGTCAGGGTTAGCTGCGGGCGCACGGCAAATGCGTCTGTCCCGGAGGCTACTACCCTGTTCTCTATGGCCCCAACGGCTAGGATTGCCACTTGTGGAGGGTTGATGATCGCAGTAAAGCGGGAGACGCCGAACATGCCCAAATTCGAGATGGTAAAGGTGCCGCCCAGCATGTCGTCGGGGCCTAGCTCTCCTCGACGAGCCGCGTCGATCAGCCGCGTTCCTTCTAAGGCAATTTCCTCGACCGTCTTTTCGGCTGCGTCGCGAATGACTGGAACTACCAAACCCTGCTCGGCCGCCACGGCAACGCCGATGTTGATTAGGGAGGCATAGCGGAAGTGATCGCCCTCTGCCAAGCTGTTGACGCGAGGGAATTCCCTGAGGGTGCGGGCTGTGGCTTTGACGATCAAATCGTTGAAGGAGATTTTTTTGCCTTCTAGCTGGTAACCGGTGCGGAATTGCTTCAACCACACGGCCGACACGTCCATGCTGATGTGAATGTGTGGGATCTGTTGGTAGCTAGCCGTCAGCCGCTCGGCGGCCACTTGCTCGGCCCGGCTCAGTTCAATCAGCCCTTCGGCGACCGGGGCTGCTGGGGTTGGAGCCGGGGCTAGCCGAGCTTGCTCAACCAAGGCCAGCACATCGGCGCTGACGATCCGGCCCCCAGGACCACTGCCGTTGACGCCGGACAGGTCGAGGCTGTGCTCGGCGGCTATTTTTCGCGCTTTGGGCGAGGTCTTATGCGGCCGACGCCCATCGGCATCTGCGGAAGGAGTTGGAGCCTGCGGGGCTGGAATTGGCGCGGCCGGAGTTGGTGGAGCAGCAGGAGTTGGAGTTGCCGGTGGAGTCGGGTCGCTCGGAGCAGCGGTAGGAACTGGGTCACTCGGAGCAACAGCGACGTACGAGTCGATGTCTTCGTCCGCAGCCGCAATGACGCCGATTGTCGTCGATACCGGTACTTCCTGGCCGACCGGCACCAGAATTTTGCGCAATATCCCGTCGGCCTGCGCTTCGACTTCCATCGTCACCTTGTCGGTGGCGATTTCCAACAGGGCCTGGCCCTTTTGCACTTCCTGGCCTTCTTCTACCAACCAAGCGCTTATTGCGCCGCTTTCCATGGTCAGCCCCAATTTGGGCATGACGATCTCAGTAGCCATATCTCTCTCAGTCTGAAGGGATGCAAAGTCAGCCTTGTAAAATAATTGGCGAGAAAAGCTGGTCAATGCAGCGCGCGTCTGTCGCGGGCTTTCGTTCCACCAAGTGACCGGCTATATTGACCTCCGGCGCATTGCAAACGCCCTTGCTTTTTTCTCCATCAAACGCGCGACGAGCGGACACCTTGGCGGCAATCACCCGCGACTTTACGGCTACTACCTTTGTCGTCCACGAGGGAGCCACCCTCTTACTGTGGCACAAGAAAATGCAGGCTTGGCTGCCCCCGGGCGGGCACATCGACCCAGGCGAACTGCCCGAAGAAGCCGCCCTCCGCGAAGTCCGTGAAGAAACCGGGCTGACCGTCGAGTTGTTGGGCCAACAAGAGCAATGGGGACGGGTCGCCGTTCTGTACCGCCCCGCGTGTATCCTCCTAGAGGACATCGAACCGGGCCATCAGCACATAGACCTGATTTATTTTAGCCGCGTGGTAAGCGGGCACGCCCGCGTCAATCCTCGCGAATCCACGCAATTGCGCTGGTGCGACCACGCCGCCTTGGGCGATGCGGCCATCGCCGAGGACATCCGCATCCTCGGACGCCGCGCCATTGCATCCATCGACGCGGGAGAAGTGATAAGCTGTGGCTAGGACCGCCTTGATCTATCACCCCGACGTCTTGTTGCACGACACGGGCGAGGGGCATCCAGAGCGCAGCGCGCGCTTGGAATCCATTGTTCAACACTTAAAAGACCGCTCGCTGTGGGACGAAGTGCTGCACCTCCAGCCGCAGCCAGCACCGCGTCACTCCCTGCTCAGAGCCCACTCACCAGTCCACTTGGACCGAGTAGCAGACCTCTCACAGGTCGAGTATTCTGTCTATGTGAGCCGTGATAGCGAATTCTCTTCAGGCACGTACCGTGCCACCCTCTTAGCGGCCGGAGCTCCCTTAACCGCCATCGACGCCCTACTCGCCGGCCACGCCGACCATGCTTTCTGCTGCATGAGACCCCCGGGTCATCACGCCGAAGTCGAACAAATCATGGGCTTTTGCTTCTTCAACAATGTGGCGGTCGCCGCTCACTACTTGCGGGCCGAATGCGGCTGCGACAAAGTGGCGATCATCGACTGGGATGTCCATCACGGCAATGGCACGCAGCACATCTTTGAAGAAGACGGCTCAGTGTTTTTTTCCAGCATCCACCAATCCCCCCTCTATCCGGGCACTGGTGCGGCCGATGAGCGTGGGATCGGAGCAGGACGCGGCCAAACCCTGAATGTCCCGGTCCCGGCCGGTAGCACTGATGCCGATTACCTCCGCCACTTCACCGACACCATCATTCCAGCCATAGACCAGTTCCAACCCGATTTCATCCTCCTGTCAGCCGGTTTTGACGCCCATCGCAGTGATCCCCTCGGGCAAATCCTGCTCAGCGCAGAGGGCTATGGTCAGCTAACCGAGTTAGTACTCCAGCTCGCCACCCACCACTGCGAGGGCCGCCTCGTCTCCCTGCTAGAGGGCGGATACGACTTAGAGGGAACCGCGACTTCCGTGGCCGCTCACCTAAGCGCTCTGCTCGCGTCTTGAGGCTTGGTAAATACGTAGATAGAGACTTGGTACTCGACTGAATTCCACGTCTCGATTCGCGTTTCCCGCCGCTGACTATAGCCTTGGGCGACAAGCCGGGATACGAAGGCAGCGGCGTCCTTGCGCTGAGGATCCCCGAGGTAAAAGCGACCACCGGGTAGCAGTAGTTTGCGCAAAATGCGTTCGAGATAGCGGTGATTCTTCTTTTCATAGACAATGTCCGACCCCACCAAGCACTCGTACTGCCCTCCTACAGGATTGCGCCAATCCAAGTAGGCCACCCGGTGGTTGTGCTGGACTTTGTTGAGCCGGGCATTGTGGACGGCAAAAATCAGCGCATCCTCGACAAAATCAGTCGCTTCGACGCGCCAACCGAGCTTGGCTAAGGCAATGCCTACTAGCCCCAAGCCGCAGCCTAATTCGCAGGTCCAACCTCTGGGGATTGGCTCCTCGGCGTGGCAAAACCACTGGGCCATGGCCAATGCCGTCGGCCACAGCTCGGCCCAATAGGGAAAGCGCTCCACCCTCTGGAGCCGCCCTTCACGCTCGATCATGCGGTCCACCAAGGCATCTACATTGCCGACTGCCGTCATCTGCAACTCGCAGCCGGTTGCCAAGGTGCGGCGCACCTGTCGAGTGTCGTATTTGCTCAGGGTGCGGCGAATCTGCCGGTCGCCGTAGCGCCTCACGGCTGCCGGGTTATCCTCTGCTTAACCTCGGCGATGCGATCTTCGTTCATGGCGACGGTGTGATTGTCCTCTGCGGAAAAACTGCCCTGCGGATAGTACGGCTGTCCGTACATAGGGTACGCCTCGCTGCGCAGGTGGGCCAAGGTGTGATGGCCAGCGCGCCGCTTACGGATGTGCCGCAAGGTCCCAATATCGACTTCGGAGACGACGATTTTCTCCCCTGGCCCCGGGTCGGCTTGCGCGAGGATGCGACCGTCGAAATCGACTACCATTGAGCCGCCCGGCCAAGAAAAAGGCGGATAGTGACTCAACTCGGCCCCTTGGTTGGCGGCGAGCACATACGCCGTATTCTCCAAGGCCCGACAGCGATTGACCGTCGTCCACCAATCCATCGGCGGCGTCGCACCCCAAGGATCCATATAGGCCGAGACGCGGACGAGGATTTCAGCGCCGTTGGCTGTGAGCTGGCGCAGTGGCTCGGGAAAGAGCCAGTCGTAACAAATCGCCGCGCCAATGCAACCGATGGGCGTCTGGGCCACCGGGAACAGTTCGTCCTCGTAGTCGGCCAAGTCGTGGGGACTGGCGTGGACTTCCCAAGGGATCCAAGGATTGACTTTGCGGTATTTGTACCACAGCCCTTCCGGCCCGAGCAGGCAGGTCGTGTTGAACACCTTGCCCGGCCATTGGGGATCCTCTTCGAGGAAGGTGGCCGTTTGGATGTACACACCCAATTCGCGGGCCTTGTCCTCCAAGCGGGCCGTGTGCTCGTTGGGAATGGGAACGGCCAATTTGGCCAGCAAGCTCTTGGCGGTGGGATAGATCGGGGCAGCGTGGCCAAATTCGGGAAAGGCCAGCAGTTTGACGTCCATAAACGGCCCGTAGCCTTCAACAGCCATATCGACCATTTCGACCATGCGAGCTGTGTTGCGGGCCATTTCAGCGCGGTCAGTGGGATTGGGTTGGTCAACCTGACAGGCGGCCACCCCGTAGCGCAGTTCATCCCCCATGAGTTTTTCTCTTCGTCTTCCACACTTTGGGTGTTCCGCGCCGCTGCTCGATCAACTCGGCGACGACGCTGACCGCGATCTCGGCCGGGGTATCCGCCCCAATGTTGACTCCAATCGGTGCAAAGACGGCGTCCAAGCGCTGCGGGTCCCCGCCGCGCTCGGCGATTCGCCGCCACAAAATGAGCTTCTTGCGCTCGCTGCCCAGCATTCCGATGTAGCGCGCTGATGTCTTGATCGCCCCTTCGACGACGATTTCGTCGTGCTGGTGACCGCGAGTCGCCGCGATAATGTAGGACTGGTCGTCGATGGGCAAATTGGCGAATACCTCCTCCATGCCGGCGACTAAACATTCGTCGGCCTGCGGATGTCGCTCCGCATTGGCAAATGTCGGGCGGTCGTCAATGAGGACGACGCGGAAGCCCACGTTTTTGGCCAGCGCACAAATCTGTCCGCCTACATGCCCCCCGCCGAAGACGTAGAGTACAGGCTCGGGCAAGAATGGCTCGATAAATACCTCCGAGGTTTCTCCCAGCTTGGCGCTCGGGTCCAGCGCGCACACTAGGCCGCGCTCGCGCTCGAGCACTTCGGGTAAGCGTTCCTCCACCTGTAGGTCGGCTTCGGACGTGCCCAGCGAGCCGTGGGTACTGCCGTCGGCCCCCAGCCACAACCGCCCCTCCCCGGTGTTGTCAAAACGGCTTTTGAGTAGGGTCGCCAGCGCGCAACCACTGCGCGTCTGACGCGCCGCTAGTACTTGTCTATAGAAGTCGGCTCCCTCGTCCGGCTCAATGACTTCGGTGTAAATCCGCACGCTGCCACCGCAATTTAAGCCGCTTTCCCCGGCTTGTTTTTCCGTCATGGTGTAGCGCATGAGCTGGTTTTCTCCGGTCTCCAGCGCGATGCGGCCAGCGCTCAAGACCTCGGCTTCGAGGCATCCGCCGCCAATGGTGCCGACGATGTCCCCTTCCTCGGCGACGATCATTTTGGCCCGTCCGCTCATGGGAATCGAGCCGGTACTCCACACGAGCGAGGCCAACGCCATGCGCTCTCCTTGCTCCTTGCGCCGAACAACTTCAGTGAGAATGTCTTCCATAATTTACTCTGGCCACTGTTCCAGCTCGCGCTGGTAGTCGGCTGGCGTATCCATGTCCGTTAAAATGGCATCCTCTGCCACAGGCAGTTCGCACGTATCCTCGGGATGCCCCCGGGTCACCGCGTTCAATCCCACATCCAGCGGCAATCCTAAAATTTCCGCTCGGTAGGCATTGCGGATCAATACGGGATGCCCCCTTTTCCCGTTGGCAGTAGGTATGATGATACCCTCGCCCACCTGTTTGCTCGCCTGCAAAACCTGCTCCACTACGGCTCCATTCAGTCGGGGTTGATCGCCTAGGCAAATCAAGTAATCGGCTTCTGTATCCACTGCTCGCACAGCGCATTGCACGGAAGAAAGCATACCTGTTTGATAATCGGTATTGACGACCCAACGGACCGGATAAGCGGCCAATACCGGGGCAATCTCCTCGGCGCGGTGGCCGAGTACGACCACTACCTCATCCAACCGCTGCCCCACGACCTCGGCGATCCATTCAATGGCTGCCCGCCCCCCCAAGGGCAATAGCTGTTTGAGCTGTCCCATGCGGGTGGACATGCCCGCCGCCAAAATGATGCCAGCTACCCGGCCTGTCCCATCTGCTCGCATCTATTTCAATCTACGGCTACAGACAAATCGCGCCAGTACTCACGACCCCAACCGGCGACCAGCGAGAACGCCGCTGGCCCAGGCCCATTGGAAGTTAAATCCCCCCAAGTCGGCGTGGATGTCAACCATCTCGCCGGCAAAGTACAGGCCGGGTACCAAAAAGGATTCGAGCGTGTCGGGATTGATGTCCTCGGTGCGCACGCCCCCGATCGTCACTTCGGCGTAGTCAAAGGGCCTCGGGCCGCTGACCGAGATCGGCCAATTTGTTAGGCTCTGGGCAAGCTGCCAGCGCGCGCCCTTGCCGAACTGATCGACCCGCTGCGCCGCGTCAAACCCCAAATGATTTAAAAGGGGCCGCACCAATTTGCTGGATAGCAGGCCGGCGAAACTCAGTTCGAGCGAGCGATGGGGATGGCGCTGCCAGCGCTCTTTGAGCAATTGGCCGATTGCTTCCGGACTGCGACCGGGGAAGAAATTGACCCGAAGCATGGCCCGCTGCGCCCCCAACTCGGGCACCAAGCGAGCGCTGAGGTTTAATATGGTAAAACCGGAGACCCCGTATTTTGTAAAGAGTAAGTCGTCTGTATCAACGGCCTCGCGCCCTCCTTTGAGAGTGACGCGCACTTCGGCCCGGACTTTGAGCCCTTGCATGCGAGCGACGTATTTTTCCGGGCTGATTAGCGGCACCAACCCGGGCTTGAGGTCGGTGAGCCGGTGCCCCAAGCCCACGGCCAAATCCATACCCGAGCGGTCGGCTCCCAAGCGGGCGAGGCTGACGCCGCCGCTAGCCAATATCACGCGCGCCCCGGTGTAGCACTGCCCCTCGGCGTCGCGCAACTCAAAGTGAGACGAGTTGGAAGCGCGGCTCATACCCACCACCTTGGCATTGGTTTCGACGCGGACGCCTAGGCAGCGCATGCGGTCCGCGAGCAAATCGACAACCGACTGCGCTTGATCCGACACCGGAAAGAGGCGTTGCCGTTTTTCTTCGCGGAACTCGATCCCTAGATCGGCAAAAAATGCCAAGGTTTCATCTAGGCGGAATTGCTCTAGCGCACTGCGGACAAAACGCGGATGCGTGCCGTGGTAATGCCTGAGATCGTCCGCTGCCTTATTCGTCAGGTTGCAGCGTCCATTGCCCGAAATCAATATTTTTCGCCCCAATTTTCCACTGCCTTCGAGCAGAGTCACCCGCTCGCCCGCCTCGGCGGCGACAATGGCCGCCAGCATCCCGGCGGCCCCACCACCAACCACTATGCAATCCCTTGGTTTCAAGATAGTTTATATACTACTAAAGTTATAATAAAAACAATAAGATAGATCGGCTTCGCCCTCCGGTCAAACCAAAGGGCCTTCAGTTTGACATACTCTCGTTTATTATCTAAGTTATTTGACTTTGGAAAAATTAAAAACGCGCTGAGTCAGGACATTTCATGGCAGACCTCACAGGAGCGGCGACGGCTCTGGGCGAGCAACAACCCGCATCCGCTAGCCAAAGCCAATCCTCGATCTTTCCCACACTCCAAGAAGAAGTCGAAACCTCGATCCGCAAAGAAGGTATTTCCTTTGTCTTTGAGAGCCGCTCCGTCTCTGCCGTGGTCCAATTTATCTACACGCCAATTGATGGAACCTTCGCCGATATCGAGGTCGAAGTCAACAATAGCGACCCAATCACACCAGCCGAAGACGGTGGAATTGCCGTGGAAATGGGTGGCTCGGTTCGGCCACCTGACAGCGAAGAAGTAGAGCGGCACTTCATCTCCTGCGAGCAAGTCGGCGATTGCGTCGAAGCCCGCTGGCAATGGAAGCTAGGGGAGGAACAAGCCAATTTTCTCTATCGATTCCGCATCAGCGGCAAGTCCCTCGTCGTGGAAATTGAGGGCGGGCATGGCAAGGGCACCGGCCTCTCGCTCGGTCGCGTCACCGGGACCTTGCAACCGCGCCTGATCGCCATTCCCTATTTCAACTTCGGCGATAACTATCCGCACATCCTCTGCACCTCGGGGTACTTCCTGTCTAGCTTTGTGGATTGGTACTACTCGCGTGCTTCCTCTCTGTACGCCCCGCCTGAAACAGAATCTCAGCGTTTGGTCCAACTCAACGGCGGCTGTAGCTACGCCAGCCAAGGCGACGGCAAGCGCAGCGACTTTCAGGAACGCTGGCTCATAACGGTCTCCACCCAATACGAAGAAGTCCTCCCGGCCTTTTCCACGGCCGAGGCCGGGCAAAGCGATACCTTAGCCGACTGGGTCTGGTACAATATCCCCTATATCGACGCATCCCAAGAAAGCTACGTCGAACTATACGAGAATATGCTTCAGCTCAAGCTGATGGGCGTCGATCATCTGCTGATCAACCATCCCAGCGAAACTTGGCATGACGGCGACGGCGACGCCACGCTCGTGGCGGAAGGAGCCGAGGCCAAAGGCGGTGAAGACGCCCTCGACGAGTACCTCGATGCCCTGTCGGACTTGGGATACAAAACCAGCCTCCAGGTCAACTACCGCCACATCGCTACTACCAACTCGAATTGGCAGCCCGAATTGGCAGCCCAACTCGCCGACGGCAGCCCAACCCCAACCGGATCTGGGCTCTATTTGCTCAAGCCGTCCGAAGCACTAGCGCGCGCACCCGAACACGCACGCACCATCATCGACAAATACCCCTGCGACGCGCTGTACGTAAGCGATCACGCCGAGGTCCCGCCCTGGGAATTCAACGACTTCAGCGCCGACGCGTCGGCAGCCGGCAGCTTAGCGGGCAGCTATTCCCTGCAACAAAGCATCCTCCACTCCCAAGCCCAAGCTGGCTTGGCCATCGGGAACGGCGGCAATCACTGGTTCTACGCCGGCATCCTGACCGGTTACCTCGCTCGCATGGTCGGGAACGATCCCAGCCGCATTCCGCCATTGGTGGACTTCGACCTGCAAAATCTCCATCCCATTGAAACCGATGCGGGACTAGGAACCATCGATCAGTACTTTGCCGGGAACATCCCCCAAGGTGAAAAACACAGTCGCAGCACCTATCTCGACCGCTATCTCGCCGCTACCGCGGCCTTTGGCCACGCCTGTCTGCTCCCCGACCAGTTGGAGTGGGGCATCGCCTCTGCGGTCAAATCCTATTACATGCTGCGCGAACTGCAAAAGCACTACCTCCGCGTCCCTGTGCGCGCCATCGCCTACTGCCACAACGACCAGTTTTTGGAGACTAACGACGCACTGCTTTCCGGTGCGTTTGCCCATGGACAGGTGCGAGTGACGTACGACAATGGGCTCGAAGTCTATGCCAACCTCGGTTGGGAGCAGTCTTGGACCGTCCACCAGAGCGATGTGGTCTACCATCTTCCCCCTGGCTCGTTTTGCGCCTGGCAGGACTCATCGCTGCTGGTCTATTCAGCCGACGCCGGCTCAGGGCACATAGACTACGCCTCTTGCGCGGACTATTTGTTTGTCGATACCCGAGGACAACGAGGGCGATTTGGCCCCGTAGAACTCGACGGTGCTGTCGCCATTAAAGAGCGCAAATGGGAAATTGATGTCGTGCCCTTTGGGTGCCAAGCCGATATAGTAATCGACGTGGGCCAGTACTGGCCAGATCGCAAACTACCTCCGTTGCGCCTGTTGGCCTTCAAGTCCGATGACGAGGATCCCGACGTCTATCGGGCCGATATGGAAGGAGACTGCGTCCGCTTCAAACCGCTGGAGGACGTAGTTACCTATCGCATCGCTTTGCCCGAGTGGATGGTCGAACCGGGTCGCTAGCACTTTGTCCGATTCAGCCGCCCCCTTTCTCCAAGCCTGTCGGGGCCAAGCGCCGGCAACGCCTCCCATCTGGATCATGCGTCAAGCTGGCCGTATCCTCAAGCCGTATCGAGAGCTGCGCCAGCGGCACGGCTCCTTGCTCAAACTTTTCCAAACTCCCGAACTCGCCGCCGAAATTACCCTCATGCCGGTCGATATGCTCGGGGTCGATGCGGCTATTCTTTTTACTGACTTAGTGACGCCCTTAGAGGCGCTCGGCTGTGAGTTGGCCTACGCACCCGGCCCTGTTCTTTCCCACCCGGTCCGCTCAGCCGCTGACATCGACGGCCTCCGCAGCCCCGTCCCCGAGGACGACCTCGCCTACGTCTTAGAAGCTGCGCGCCTGGTACGCAAGGCCCTGCCGCCCGCTGTCCCGCTCATCGGATATGCCGGCGGGCCTTTCACCTTGGCCACTTGGCTAGTGGAAGGGAGCCATGCCAAGGACTTCCCCGCCTTTCGCCGCATGATCCACAGCGACCCCGCCCTCGCCCATCGGCTACTCGACCTGCTCACCGACCTCGCCAGCCGCTTCTTGCGCGCCCAGATCGCAGCCGGTGCCCACGCTGTCCAGATTTTCGATACTTCTATCGGTTTGTTATCTCCGGCACAGTTTAACGAATTCGCCCTACCCTATGTGCGGCGAGTTTGCCGCAGCCTCGCCGCGCTGGATGCTCCGGTCATTTACTTCCCGCTTGCCGGGGCGCAAAATCTGTCCAGCTTTGGCCGCGTCGGTGCCCAAGTCCTAAGCCTCGATTGGCGAATCGATCTCGATGCAGCTTACGGCTTGTTCGGAGATACCATGCCTTTACAGGGCAATCTAGATCCCTGCGCCCTCTACGGCTCAGAGGCGAGCATTGCCAAGGCCGCCCAGCACATTCTAAAGCAGGGCCGGGGCCGCCCCCACATCTTCAACTTGGGACACGGCGTCTATCCAGATACGCCCTCTGAAAAGGTCAAATTGCTAGTGGATGTGGTCCACCAGTTCGCGCAAACTTGAAAGGGTACGGCGGATGGAACGCATGGAAGGCAAAGAAAAAGGCACGACGCGCCGGCACACTTTTTTCTGTATCAACAAAGAGCGGCACACCGCTTCGTCCAAGGTCATCGACGCCCAGCGCAAGGAGATTAATGTCTTTGGTCGGCGAGTGCTCGGCTGGATCGTGACCACCGAAGAGCCGGTCATCGACAAGGATATCTCCCTCGACGAATCAACGCACAGAGCAATGCCCCACCGCGATCCGGAATAAAGGCACTAGCCCTTAGCGCCCCCAGGAGAATTTGTTTTCCAACCAAGTGCCGATTTCTCGCGGCGGGTCGTTCCACTCCTCACCTGGGCCGAGAAATTGCCCGCGAAAATCTTGGCGGGGGTCGAAGCTAGACCATAAGTTCGGGAACTCGTCGCGGACCAATATTTCGACTTGGTCACTTATGCCCTGCGCGTGGTAGGAAATAACCTCGTCGGCTTCGCTCTTGCCCAGCTCTTCGGTCAGATGCTTGGCCATCCCACTACTGGCGACAAAGGTAAATTCAATCGCCGAATCTTCGGTCAGCTTTAAGTCGATGCGGTAGGCTGGATAGCTCAGTTTTAACCCCAATACGGATAGCTGTAACTGCAACCACTCGGCTTCGGTGACTTCGCGCGTGCTGTTCAGGGTAGCCCAGTCTAGTTCAGCCCTAACCCCTAGGGGACTCAATAGGGCCAACGCGAGGATTGAACATATCGCCTTGTGGCTCAACGACATAGCACAACCGCCTTTCAAGAAAACTAAAGTCAGCCTAGCGGCCAACTCGCTCAAGCTGCAGAGGAAAAATTCTCTTCGATAAAACGGACGATGTAACGAAACGAGACCAAGCCAACCGGGCGGTCGTCATCGTCCAACAGCGGCACGTGGCGAAAGCCGTGGATACTCATCAAATGCAGGGCATGCTGCACTGCCGCATCGGCTTTGAGCGCGGTGGGTCGCGGCGTCATCAGGCTCTCGACTGCTATCTGTTCCAAATCGCTGATTAAGCCCGCCACCCGGTAGAGGATGTCGCGCTCGGTAAATATGCCGATTAGCTGCCCCCCCTCGCCGGTCACTAACACGCAACCGACGTGCCGCTCCTTGAGCAGTGAGATGACCTCGGCCAACGAAGTAGTCGGCGACACGCAGACCATCTCCTGCGGATTGAGCGCGGAAAGCGGCTCGGTGAAAATTTCCTTATACTCCTCGCTTCCCCAATTTTGGTACGCTTCGCTCAGACTCTGGCCGCATTCCTCACAGAGGTCAACTCCAGGGATATTGTCGTGGGAACACGAAGGGCAAATCAATGGCTCTCTCCTGTTTATTCGACGACCCAAGTATCGCCAGCGTTAAACAGGGCCGCGAGGTCGCCTTCGCCCCGCTGTTGGGTTATCGCGTCGATTTGGTCGAACAGCAACTCGGTGTACGTCGGCCTATCGAGGGCGCGCAGCACGCCAAAGGGCAGCGGCATCGACGGGTACTCCATCCGGCTGAGCATATAGGCGTAGCTGGCGTTTTCGCGCCCTTCGCGATGCACGACCAGCTCATCTGGGGCCATGTCGCTGAGCGCGACGACCTCGGGTTCGGTACCGTTCATGCGGATGCCTCGATCCCGGTCCTTCCCAAATATGAGGGGTTCTCCCTCCTCTAAGAATACGATATTGTCATCGCGCACATCCGAATCTGTGGTGTGCTCCCAAGCCGTGGGATTGAGCACGACGCAGTTTTGGTAGATCTCGACAAAAGCGGCCCCTTTGTGTTCGGCCGCTCGCTTGAGCACGTAGCTCAAATGCTTGGTATTGGTGTCCTGCGTACGGGCGACAAAGGTTGCTTCGGCGCTTAGCGCCACGGATATGGGATTGAGCGGATAGTCAATTGACCCCATGGGGGTGGACGTGGTGCGGTGCCCTATCAGCGAGGTCGGCGAGTACTGGCCCTTGGTAAGCCCGTAGATGCGGTTGTTGAACAGAATGATCTTCAGATCGACATTGCGCCGGAGGCTGTGCAGGAGGTGATTCCCACCAATCGAGAGTCCGTCGCCATCGCCGGTGATGACCCAGACGCTCAAATCCGGGTTGGCCGTCTTGATTCCCGTGGCGATCGTGGGTGCGCGCCCGTGGATCGAGTGAATGCCGTACGTATTCATGTAGTAGGGAAAGCGGCTAGAGCAGCCGATCCCAGAGACGAATACGAGGTCTTCCCGCGCGATTCCCGCTTCGGGCAGCATCTTTTGCATTTGGGCCAAAATCGCGTAGTCGCCGCACCCGGGGCACCAGCGAACCTCTTGGTCTGAAACGAAATCCTTGCGACTCAACCCGGTCTCTACAACTGCTTCGGCCATCTCGATCTCCCTGCCTTAGCTTAGCACTTGGCGAATTTTGTCGGCCACTTCCCGAATTTGGAAGGGGGCCCCCTGGACCTTGTTCAGCTTGACGACGCGCACGGGAAAGTGCGCTTGGAGCAATAAGGCCAATTGGCCGAGATTCAACTCAGGTACCAATACTTGCTTGTAGCGGCCGAGCACGTTGCCGAGGTTGCGGGGAAACGGATTCAAGTAGCGCAGGTGCGCGTAGGCTACGTCGAGGCCCTCGTCCCGCACTTGCTCAACGGCTGCGCGAATGGCCCCATAGGTTCCCCCCCAACCCAAGACCAGCAGATCCCCTTGCTCTGGACCGGTCACTTCTAATTCGGGAATGAAATCGGCAATGCCGCGGATTTTGTCGGCTCGGACGTGGACGATGCGCTCGTGGTCTTCGGGCGCGTAGGAGACATTGCCCGTCACATCCTGCTTGCCCAAACCGCCGATCCGGTGTTCCAACTCCGGCGTCCCCGGCAAGACCCAAGGCCTAGCCAAAGTCTGCGGGTCGCGCATGTAGGGTTGGTAGCCGTCGGGATCGGTGTACGGATCAGCATCAATGGCCGCGATTAAATCTGGGTCTGGTATTTTCCACGGCTCGGAGTTGTTGGCCACGTACCCGTCGGATAGGACGAAGACCGGCGTCATATAGCGAACGGCAATGCGGAAGGCCTCGATGATCATGTCGAAGCATTCGCTCGGAGTTGCCGGAGCAATGACCGGGATCGGGCTTTCGCCGTTGCGTCCGTAGAGCACCTCCAGCAAATCGGCCTGCTCTGTCTTAGTGGGCAAGCCCGTGCTGGGGCCGCCGCGCTGGACGTCAACGACCACTAGCGGCAACTCCATAACTACGGCCAAGTTGATCCCCTCGCTCTTGAGCGCGATGCCCGGGCCGCTGCTGGCGGTAGCCGCGAGGCTGCCAGCAAAGGCCGCGCCAATCACCGACCCCATAGCCGCGATCTCGTCCTCGGCTTGGAACGTCCGCACATCGAAGTTCTTCAGCGCCGCCAATCCCTCTAGAATAGTGCTGGCCGGCGTGATGGGATACGAGCCGTAAAAGAGCGGTTTGCCCGCCTTTTGCGCGGCTGTAACTAACCCCAAGACAATCGCGTCGTTACCGGTAATCCGCTTGTACACTCCCGGTTCGACAATCTGCCGCTTCGGCACTGAAATCTGCGTCTGAAAAGTCTCGGCCGTTTCGCCGTAGTAGTAGCCCGCTTTCAAGGCTCTCGTATTGGCCTCAACAACCTCGGGCCGACCGGCGAACTTGGTCTGGTAGAACTTGAGCGTGTAATCGAGCGGACGGTCGAACATCCAGAACACCAAGCCTAAGACAAAGGCATTCTTGCACATATCCTTTGCTTGGTTACTCATGCCCTCGATGTCGGCGAGGGCATTGCGAGTCAGCGTGGTCAAGGGGACCGGATGCACGTCGTAGCCGCTGAGGCTGTCGTCTTCGAGCGGGTTTGTCTCGTACCCAGCCTTGCGCAGGCCACTGCGGTTGAACGGATCGGTATTGACGATGATGGTCCCGCCCGGCTCGAGATCGGGCAAATTGGCTTTGAGCGCAGCCGGGTTCATCGCCACCAGCACTTGGGGCGAATCGCCAGCCGTGTAGAGGTCGTTGGCGGCAAAGTTGACCTGATAGCCGCTCAGCCCGGGGATGGTCCCGGCCGGGGCGCGGATTTCAGCGGGAATGTCGGGAAAGGTGCTGACGTCGTTGCCCATCACAGCCGAAGTATTGGTAAACTGACCGCCGGTTAGCTGCATTCCATCGCCCGAATCGCCGGAAAATGAGATGACTACAGATTGACGCTCTTCTTGCGAGTACTCTCGCTTACTCCTAGGTGCCGATGGGGCCACGATTTCGGCCATGCACACGACCTCCTTAAAAAGAAAAAAATCTCAATCCGCAACGCATGCTCAAGCTCCCTCTTTGGTGCGAGCGATGCGCTCGGGGTCCGGTGGCAAATTGTAGATGTCTTCGGGGAACTGATCGGTGAGAAAGCGGATGACCTCGTGTTGGGGTAGATTCCCCTTTATGCGGCCGTCTTCATCTATGATCGGCACGTTGCGGTAGTCGCCAGCATTCATCAGCCGCAGGGCACTGCTGATCGGCTGCTGGGCATCCAAGCTGTGCGGATCGCAGGTCATCAATTCGGCCACTGGCCGCATCCACGTCGCCGGCTGGTCAGTCACCTTGGTGAGTACATCGCGCTCGGTAAAGATCCCCACCAAACGGCCATCCTCCTCCACCAGTACAGCACTGACGTGTTGGAGACGCATTTTCTTGAGTACTTCGACGATCGGCTCTTGCGGCTCGCACAAGACGTACCCGTCCAGATCCAGATGGCCAATGACCTCTTCTTGTAACTTCTGTACGACCTTCATTAGAAAGCCCCTTTCTCGGGGCTTGGATACCGCATTATTCACCTCGTTTACTCGAATAACTATATCCAATTTAAGATAGATAGGAGCGATACATCTCGCAAGATAATATGTCGCAATAACATTGCGGCTTTTAGCACGCCAAATCCACCACCCAATCCGCCGCGGCCCTCACCATCGGATGCTGGTCGGCCACGACGGCCGTGACCCCGCGATCCACCAGTCCCCGCAAGGCCGCAACCATCGCGCGCACATCTTCTGGATGGTCTCCGCTAGCGGGACCGTCAATCAGCACCCAAGTGCGCTGGGAGGCCCGCGTCGATTCGAGTGCCAGCCGCAGCCGCAACCACTCCCCCCGTTCCAACTCCTGCATCTCCCATCCCAAAAGCAGATAGCCGAGGCCACACTCTACAGCAGCCTCTAAGCGCGAGCGGATTGGGTCGTGCCGGGCAAAGTGGGCACAAGCCTGTTCCAAAGTCATGCCCAACACATCGGCGATGCTCGCGCCGCGCAGGGTTATCTCGCAGGTTTCGTCTCGGTACCTGCGGCCCTCGCAAGCGGCACACACCATCGCTATATCCTCTAGAAATTCCAAGTCGAAGTAGCATCGGCCGCGGCCTTCGCAGCTCGGACAACGGCCTCCCGGTCGATCCAACAGGAAGGTGTCCCGGTCCCAACCGCGCGCCGTCGCAGCCGGTGATGCGGCATATAAATCGGCGACGCGCTCGAAAAGGCCCAGCCCTTCCAAAACCTTGCCGCTTGGGGCTGCTACCGTTACAACGCGGCTGTTTCTCGGCAATCCCACAGCGGCGTATTCGACGGATCGTCCCTTGAGCAACGGCAGCAAGACTTCGTGCAGCAAGCGGGTCTTGCCGCTGCCGGAAGGCCCACATACGCAGGTCAACTTCCCGTGCGGCAGTTCAATGGCAAGCGACCCGACCACACCTTCTCCACGAATGGCCAACGCGGGCTTAGCTTGCTCGGCGATTCGTTTTTCATCCGCTTCATTCCGCCCTACCTCCGTCGCCTCCCCTACCCGCACCTGTCCCTCTGTAAATACCCAAACCTCGTCCGCAACCGCCACAAGTTCGGGTGTGTGGTCTAACAACAGCGCTGTATTGCCGCCAGCGACTAGCCGACGCAGACCCGTTGCGGCCGCATCCAGCATCTCCCCTGACAATTGGCTGCCCAAACCCTCCAGAATGTAGAAGATACCCGTCAGGCCGCTGCTGAGGCAGGACGCCAATTGTAGTCGCTGCCACTCGCCAGCCGCCAGCAATTCAAGCCGACGGCGCAACGGCAGGTGCCCCAGCCCCAAGCCGCAGGCCTCGGCGAGCGCGATCTCTACTTTGGCGTGCCCCTGAGTCGCGTCCAGCCAATCGCGCAACGAGCCGAGAGGCGCGTCCATCATCTCGTTCATAGTGTGACCGTTTAGGGTCATCTGATCGGCCAAGGGCTGGTCTGCGCCCAAGTCAGCCGTGATTAGCGGCTCGTACTGGCGGCCACATTCGCCGCAAGTAGGCTGCTGGTTCAAGTGCATCATCTCGCCGGTCCCATCCACCCAAATCACCGTCTGCCCCGAGGAAATCGAGCGGCTCACGCGCACAGCTTCCAAAAAGCGCACGCTGGCATTCGGGTCCGGCACCAAGCGGTCCACTACGACGTGTACCTCGCTTTCGTCGCTCGGCAATGCTGGCCCATCGCCTTCCAACCGCTGGACCTGGCCGTCGATCGCGACCCGTGTAAACCCGGCCTGCACAAGTTGTTGCCACATTCCCTCGTTCCGCAGAGCCAACGGAGCCAGCACCAAACAGCGGGTGTCTGGATGGACGCGGGCGACCTCGCGTTCTACCTCATCGGCCGCATAGCTGCGACAGCGGCCACCGCATTCGAGGCAGTGCATCTGCCCCTCTTCCAGGATGATCTGCGCTAAAATCCCGTCTAGCTGCAAGTAGTCCCCCACCGTGCGTCCACGGCGCGGTGATCCCAAGTAAATGGCTGGTGGCAAGCCCGAGATCTCGTCCACATCGGCACGCGCTGTCCCGCTGACGCTTTCGCGTTCGGTCGGAGACAGAGCCTGCATGTAGCGCCGGCGGCTCTCCGCGTACAGGATGTCTAAGGCCATGGCGCGGCGACCACTGCTACTGCGGCCGGTAAAGCAAATAATCCGGCCCAACGGCAAGTCCATATCGACATTGGCCAGACCGCCCGCCCGAGCGCCGCGCACGCAAAGGGTAGCTTTCAAGGGTTGGCCTGCGTCATGGAATCGATTTTCGCCTGTAAGCGCGCGTCGCTGGGATTACGCGCGCGCAAAAAAGCCCAGTGGGCTTCTGCTTCGCGGGGACGCCCCAAGCGCAAAAGCACTTCCCCGCGCCGATAGTGCGCTTGGGTATGGTCGGGGTCGAGTTCAAGTGCTTGGGCAAAGGCATCGGCCGCGGCTTGGTCATCGCCCTGCTTGGCATACACCAAGCCGAGATTGAAATGTGCTCGGACGTAGCTAGCATCGAGCGCGAGGGCCTTGTGAAAGTGCGCGGCAGCCTCAGCCCATTGACCGAGGCGATAATAACACAGACCGAGGTTGTTGTGCAGGCCGGGCGAGGGCTGGGCGCGGCTAAAGACCGCAATCGCCGTCTCGTATTCCCCCGCACCGAACAACTCTAACCCGCGTCTGATGTCCGAGTCGCCGCCTTCTTGCTGCTCCAATACGGCTGTTAGGCCAGAAGCGGCGGGAGCAAACGACGGATCGATGCGCAGCGCCTCGCGGAACATGCTCTCGGCCGCAGCCCAATCCCCTCGGCGTTGGTACAAGGCACCGAAATTGTAGTAATCAACGCGCTTGCGAGTCAGCCGCTCGGCCCCAGCGTCTCGATAATTGATCGGCAGCGCGACTAAGGCCACCAACAGGCACGACCCCAGCAACCGGCGATGCGCCCCGCCCGTCGCCCAAGCTGCAGCATTGGCAAGCCAGCAAGCGGCGTAGAGCAGAATCACCGGCACGACGGGCAAGCGGTATTCCGAGGACGTGAAAAACAGCAAGCACGCGGCCAGATAGCTCGCTAGGTACAGGTCGAGCAGGGACGAGCGGCGACTGGTCGCCCAGCCCGCAACCGCCAGCGGGGCTACTATCCCCCACCCCAAAACGCACCAATTCAACAGGGAAACAAAGTCCCGCGCCAAGTACAGACTTAGGTTATTTTGTGCCTCGACTCCGTTCCAGAACATGTAGAGTTTGCGGCCTTGCAGCGCCAGATACGCGAGGGGATTTTCCACGGCAAAGCGCAAGCCAGCCACCAGCCAATATCTGGAGGCTTGAGCCGGGGTCAGTTCCCGACCCGTGCGCGCCTCGGCTTCGCGGATAAACGCCTCGCGCTCCAAGTCCGGCTCGGCGCTGGGCAGGAAATCGACCTGCGCGTAGATGCCGTTGGCCTCGGGGTGGTTGCCCACGTAGAAGTTCATCCCGGCTGAGGATGTGGTCAGCAGCCACTCCCCTCCGACGAGATAGTTGCGGCAAGCCACTGCGCCGATTACGAGGCCGCAGCCCACGGCTACCAATCCCCACTGCCGCCAACCGCGCCGTCCCCACTGCGCGACAAACCAGCCCGCGACCACCGCGACAAACAGCAAAACCATAGGCCGCGCCGTAGCGGAAAGCCCCAACAGCAGGCCCGCGCCCCACAACCATCGCGCCCCCCCTTGCGCGTGTGTCAAGCAATACAGGGCCGCTAGATTCAAAAAGGTGATCGGCGCGGCGGTCAGCAGCGCCCCGTCGTAGAACACATACGGCTGGTAGATCGCCGCCATGCCCGCGGCCAACAGGCCAATTTGTGCGTGCCACAGTTTCCGACCCAGTGCATAGATCAAATAGCAGCTACCCGTCCCCAGCACCACCTGCACCAAGCCAACCCACCAGTATTCAGCGCCCAACAGCGCGTAAATAGCGGCCAAAAAATAGGAGTAAAACGGATTCATAAAGAACGGACGATCACCCAGCCAATCACCTGCGACAATGTCCCGGGCGCGGCGGTCGTAGAACTCAGAGTCGATCAGAAGGACGTCGAAGAGCGGCGTGTCAACCGCTTGGTAGAGATAGGCTAAACGCACGCCGAGAGCGGCGATTAGGATCGCCCAAAGGATGGCTTCTTCTCGCCTTGGCTGCAACACGCCGATACCGCTAGAATAGTTCACGGCTGCAAAACCCAATAGTGAAACGAGACAATCGGCCGCCAATCACCGCCAAAGTGGATCGGCTGTGTCTCAATTTCGACGCGGCCGCTCACATCCGAGGCCGGTATCTGGCCGACGGCCAATTCGAGCCACTGGCGGCCCCGCCCCCCCGGCAGTTCCACGTTGGCGATCTTCTTTCCGTTAGCTACCACCGCAAAGTGTTGAGCAATGCCCGTAACCGTGCGCATAATCACTGCCGCCGGTTGACCAGCATTCAGCGCCACCTCCATCCGCTCACCCCCCGTTACTGTCCGGCCTCCGTCTATGTACACAGCCTGGGGATCGTCGGTCGCGCTCAGCGCCATCAACAGATTCGCCTCCCCGCTGCCGGGCACCCACACTTTAGATTGGTAGCCATGCCGGCGTTCGCTTGCCAAATCGGCCACATCCACTTTATCAACCACCCGCCAGCCTTCCTCTAAGAGCGTCCGGTTGCGGATGGTTGCGCCGCTGAGGCCAGCAGTCCAATGCGCCTGATACAACACCTTCTCCGCATCTATAATCGACGGCTCAAAGACGCGAATTCGATGCAGAGGCTGCAAAAAGATGCCTTCAGGGAAATTGAACCAATTGGGAAAAATGGCGAAGTACTGCGGGCGTTGGTCCGACGGCATGGCCTCTAAGCGCTCGAATAGCGACCCGCTCCCGTGCCGCCAAGGCGCGCTGTTCCCAGCCGTGGTCAACCCGACTAAGTCGATAGTTTGGCGACCGCTAAAGTAGCGCAAGGCACCGGCGTCGTTGACGGCGATGCGCGCGTCGGGCGGCAACTCGGCGTCTATAAAGCGCGCCATCTCGACTTGTTGGTTGCGGATATCGCTGCAATTTTCCCCGTACGCAACCGCGAAAAACCCCACCGACATCAATCCCCACAAGCCAAAAAAGCAAGCCAGTCCCCGCGCCAGCTTACGGCCCCATTCCCCCCCAGCCGCGTCCAACCGCCCCAAGCCCAAAGCGGCAAAGAGAATGTAGAGCGGCAAGAAGGGCTGCTGATAGCGATTGAAGTGGGCGTCGTATTCGACGAGGGTGCAGGTTAGCAAGACGCCGCCGAAAAACCACGTTCCCCCCAATGCCGCTACCCCAAGCCGCCGCTCGGACAGCTCGCCCCAGAGCCGATAGCTTAGCTCGGCCAAAACAAAGAGCGCGACAAACGGGGCAAACACCATGCGGCGATAGTTGCCGTCGTACGCGTACAAATTGACGCTGGTCTGATGCCCTAGCGACCCAGCGAGGATCCCTTTGACAAATTCGGCGAAGTCGAAAAAGACAGCTCGGATCTGCTCGGGCAGCGAGCCATGCGGTTCGGCAAAGCGCCATTTGGCCTCGACTCCAGACGCCCCGGCCTCTCCCGTCCACCAAGCCAGCAGCAAGGCCTGGAACACGTACGCCCCCAAAGGCATCCCCCACCGCCAATTCAACGCTCGGCGATAGGCGACTAGCGCTAGCAGCATCAAGACCAAGGCGATCCCCTCGGGCCGTGCTAACACTAACAAGGTCGCTGCCAGCGGAGCGCGCCGATCTTCTATTAGGTACAGATACAGGGTCAGCAAGATGGCGCAGGCGAAGAGACCGATCGCCATGCTGCTGTAGTAGCCCCACAGCAGCGGGCCGCACAACAGGAACATCCCTGCGGCCACCCAGCCGCTGAAAAACCCACCCAACTTGCGGCCTAACAGCAGAAGCAGCCAAGCACTCAATCCAAGCCACACCCCTCCCAATACCAACGAGTATATCGCAATCCCCATCCCATCCAACCCCAGCCAAAAGCCCGGTACCAGCAGCAAGGTGTACAGCAGACTAGTCGCGCCAGCCGTTGGCTCCGCGCCGGTATTGTATTCGAGGAAGTGCCCTTGGGCCGCTTGCCGCGCGTATTGGAAATAGATGAAGGAATCGTCCAGCGGCAGGGCCAGACGGCCACCCGTGTGGTAGAGCATGGAGGCCACAAATACCAAAAGCCACAACAGGGCCAAGCCCCACAGGATGGCCCACTCTCGTCGGATTGCGTTCATCACCTATTCATCCGCACGCTGTCCAATTGTACCCGCTAGATGATCCATCAAATTATCCAACGCCTGCCGCGATGCGCGGCCACGAAAGGCTTCAAGCGCCGGATCGTCCGTCTCCACCATCCATTCCTCAAGCGCATTTCTCAAATCCTGAATCTCACCGGCATAGTTGGGATCATCAATCAGGTTGTTCAGCGCATTGGGGTCGTTGGCAAAGTCGTAAAATTCTTCCAAGACGCGATACGTAAACAAATGATTGCGCGCCGCCAATTCTGAATCGCTAGCCGCTGCTTCTTCCATCGCCTGCCAAGACCGACTGTTCTGGGATTCATTGCGAAACGCTCGCACGCCATCGGACCAAGGATTGAAAATGTAACCGAACCGCGCATTTTGCACGCACCGCATGGGGTAATTGCGCCGCGCCGAAGTCTGGTGAAATTGCGTAAACACCTGCTCGCATCCAGCCTGCTCTGTACCCCGCAACACCGGCAAAAGCGATTGGCCATTGACGCCGTTTGGAATATCCACGCCAATTGCATCCAGCACCGTCGGCAGGTAATCAATCCCCGAAATAAAATGCTTTGCATCCACGTGTCCGGCCTGAATAACCGCCGGCCATCGCACCACCCAAGGGGTGCGCGTACTGTTCAAATAACAATTGGTCTTTGCAAATGGAAACGCCATGCCATTATCCGACAAAAACATTACTAGCGTATTCTCCGCCACGCCCACTTCATCCAACGCGTCGAGCAATCGCCCCACCGTATCATCACAGCGGCGCACGGAATTGTAATACTCGGCTATTTCCAGCCGCACATCCGGTATATCGGGCAAAAATCCGGGGACTATTACTTCTTCTGGCTCAAACGTGCGCGAAGGAGGCACGGCCGGCGGATCGAGTTCGCCATACCACTCGGGTTTGTCATTGCCGTAAAACGGGCGATGCGGATCGTGGGAATTAGCCATCAAAAAGAATGGACGACCTCCATCTACGGCATCCTGCACAAAATTCTTTGCATACTGATAATACACCTCGGGATTTCGTCCCTGCCCCAAACGGCTCTGATCGCGTCCCATATCCCATTGAAAAGCCTGGTATGGCGTCGAATGGGGTACTTTGCCTAAAATGCCCACATCATATCCCACATCGCGCAAAATAGTCGGCAGAATGGGCACGCCTTCGTAGCGCAAGCGATAAAAGCCTTCGCCCCCACTCAGATGCGGATAGCGCCCGGTCATCAATGCAGAGCGGCTCGGTTGACATACCGCAATCGTCACGTGACCGTACCTAAATCGCAATCCCTCTGCGGCCAAGCGGTCGATATTGGGCGTTGTTCCCGCAGTCTGACACCCAAATGCCCCCACCGCATCCCAGTTCATGTCGTCTGCTGTAATGAGCACAAAATTGGGTCTATTCATAAAGGGTTTGCCTCTCTAATGGATAGTGTGAGTGGAGGATTGGCAAGGCGGGTGGAGTTATTGCACAGCGTCGAGTATAATATAGATTGCCCTTAGCGGAGGCATCCTCATCCCATCCTAATCCATTGGAAAAATCATGCGCTCACTTTACTTCCTATCCTCGTGGCTGCTCGTCCCGGTCGCTCTTTGCGCGGCCCCTCCCTTTGACCACGGCCCCTTCGACCAAGTGCTGCAAGAGTACGTGGATGACCAAGGCTTGGTCCGCTACGCTGCCCTAGCCCAAGATCGCGCCCAACTCGATGCCTACGTCGATAGTCTCGGCCTCTATAGCCCCGAAACGCATCCCGACCGCTTCCCCACCCGCGAACACGAACTCGCCTACTGGATCAATGCGTACAACGCCTTTACCCTGCGGGGCGTCATCGACGCCTATCCCATCGCCACCGTCATGGACGCCTTTGTGTCCAGCGGTTTTTTCAACCGCCAGACCTTTGTCGCTGGGGGGCGCGAGATGACGTTGGATCATCTTGAAAACCAAATTATCCGCCCAACCTACCAAGATCCACGCATCCACTTTGCGGTCAACTGCGCGGCCCTCAGTTGTCCACAACTGGAAAACCGGGTCTTTACCGGTTCCGATCTCGATGCCCGCTTGGAACGGGCGCTAACGCGCTTTGCCCAAGACCCCAACCACGTGCGCCTGCAAAAGAATCGGCTCCACCTGTCCAAAATTCTAGACTGGTATGGGGAAGACTTCTCGGTTTGGTTTCCAACTGACCGCACCAATCCCGAAAACATGCCCACCATCGTCAACTACCTGCGCCCATATCTTCCCCCGGACCTAGCCGCCGGGCTAACCGAGGATGTAGCCATCGAATACAACGACTACGACTGGGCGCTCAACGAAGACAAAGAAACGGGAAGCCCCCACCCATCGGAAGACTCCCCGTAATCGTCCTAACGCCGTTGAAAAGTTTTACAAAAAGAACGGATTGTTCTCCCGTTCTTCCCCCACAGTAGTAGCGGGGCCATGGCCGGGAAAGAGCGCGACGTTTGCGTCTAGCGCGAGCAGCTTCTCGGCCACGGCTTGGCGCTGCATCCGATAGTTGCCCACGCTGCGGGTGCCCCCAAGTGAACCCGCGAAAAGCGCGTCCCCAACAAAAGCCATTTCCTCGTGGACTAAGCTGATGCCGCCCGCCGTATGCCCAGGCGTGGAGCGCACCTCAAAGCGCAATTGGCCAATGTGGACGACTTCGCCCTCTTCTAGTTCGCCCTCGATTTGGTCGGCCAAGCTGCTCATTAGAGCCAAGTCGCCACTATGAATCCGCGCTGGCGCAGCCGTGGCGCGACCAATCTCGGCGAGGGCGCTGATGTGGTCTTGGTGCCCGTGCGTCAGCAAGATCTGTTCGACCGTTAGACCGGAGGCGGCCAAGCGCTGGAGAATTTTATCCGCGTCGAATCCTGGGTCGATGATCGCGGCACGGCCCGTTGCCGCACAGCCGACGATGTAGCCGTTCATCAGAAAGCCGCTGCCGAGCACCATCATCTCCACCTGCGCCCCAGCCATCGAGCGACCCGCCGGATGGCGCGGGAAAAATGCCTGCACCGCGCTCGCCTGCAATTTGCCCGGATGCAATCCGAGCACTTGGGCCAGCCGCTCAATGGTGTCTGCGGCCGGGATCAGTTCATAGTCTTCGATTTTTGCAATATCCCCAGCCGTCAATCCCACCCGATCGGCTAGTGCTGCAACCGCCATCTCCTGCCCTCGCCGGGCCTTGGCGACGACGTCGCCGAACTCGTCCTCTAATTGGGTGTACATGTTTCCTCCAGCATCTAAGGCTCGACTGAGCCAGCTTGCAAACTGCCCAAGAACTCATCAAAGCTGACAGCCCATTGTGCGACAGTTTGGGCCGGGCCGGTCATCTTGAAAAACACCGTGCCCAAGCGGTGAACGGCAATGGCCCCGAGCATCCGGTAGCCGGGTTGCGGCTCTGAGTCCCCCATTCCCATGCCGGCGGCGAAGGTGCCACTGACATCAACTCCTGTTATTTCGATGTCCCCCACCTGTCGCGTCCAACGCCGCCCTTGGGCTGGCTGGCCGTCCTCCTGTTTGAACTGGCCGAACCAGCGCTCGATGTTGGCCTCTACGCTTCCGCCTTGCCCCGGGCCGAAGAAAAAGATACCTAGTGTCGCTTCGCCGGCCGGGCCGGGCAGACCGTATTGAGCCACCCGCATGGAACTGGACGGCTGTTGCGCCACCCAGCCCTCGGGAGCCACCGCGCTGAGCGGCCCCAGCGCCTGTCGGCTGCTCACTTGGCCCGACGAGTACGCTGGCGTCATACTGGTTGGCGTTGTGGAGCGGGCGGTGAATCCTCGCTCGGTCATGGCCTCCTTCGGCTCTTGGTCGCTGAAATTTTGGCTGCATCCGATGGCTCCGAGGATCCCAGCAAAGATCCACGCAGGTCGGCCCCGAGATCGAAGAATATTCTTTAGCATCACAAATTCCCCTAAGCAATGAGGCTGGCAAGAGTCACTTAGAGCGCGAGAATAAGGCCGTTCTCGCGCTGGCTGTCAACTTTCTCTCAGCCTGCTTTTTGCGCAAACTTTGGTTTGACAAACTGGTTATAGATCGGTTAAGATAGCCGCCAAATTACACCTGCCTCTTAGCCTATGTTGTACCACCCATATTTCCCGTTGGGGCGGAGCTTCCTGCTCGCGATCCTTTTGCTCTCAACCGGACGCGCGCACGCCGAGGATGATCTTCCCCGTATCCACCGCATTGTCATCCACGGCCTTGAGCGCACTGACGAACAGGTCATTCGCCGCGAATTGCTCTTTGCCGAAGGCGATGTCCTCGACTCCACCCTCGTTGCCGAAACAGCGCGCAATTTGCGGCGCTTGCTCTTTATCGGAGAAGTACACATCCGCTTACTCGACCGACCCGAGGGCGTCGAGGTGACGGTAGAGGATCTCTACTCGCGCGCCTTCTCCCCCTTGATTTCGGGACAAATCGACGAATTGAGCTTCGGCGCGGTCGCGCTCGACTACAATTTTCGCGGCCGCGGCCAACGCCTGCGCTTGGGTCTCGGCAACCAAGCTATTTCCGGTCCTTGGGCCGAGGTGCTCTTTGCCGAGCCGCGTCTTGGCGGAAGCCGACGCGCCCTAGCGGTCCAGCTCACCACAGGTGCCGAAGGCCACGACCATGCCCTGACTTTCTCGCGGCCCTTTGCTACCTTAGCCGATCGCCGCGCCTATGGCCTTTCCCTGTTCAGCCAACAGGCCGTGCGGCGCTTGTACTCGGAAGGCCAGCTAAAAACGCGCTATCAAGACGCGCTCGACGGCAGTCGCATCTGGCTGGTCCGCTCCTATGGCGAGCAGACGAAGGTGCGCCCCTCAGTGCAATTGCAGGTCTCTCACCGCCGCTTTACCGCGACCACAACCGATGGATACGCGCCCTCCGACCGGACGCGGATCGTGCCGAGCGTCGGCCTTCTCGTGTGGCGTCCCCGCTATAAGCGCACCCGCTACATCCGCGACTTAGGCCCGCTAGAGGATTTACAAACGGGCAGTTGGCTGTCGCTGCATTGGGGCTTTGTCCATCGCTCCTTGGGATCGGATCGGACCTTTTCTTTATATCAGGCCCAACTGGCTCCCCGCTTCGAGCCTACCAAGCGCAGCTACGCCGAACTGACCTTGTTCACTAGCGCGTACCGGGGCAAAGGGGAATTTTACAACCTCTTGGCCTCGGCCTCCGCGACCGCGTACTTCCGGCTGGGAGTGGTTCATTCGCTCGCCTTGCGCGCCGCTTTGGAAGCCCTGCACCGCAGCGAAGACGCCGACCAACTCCTCCTCGGTCTAGCGCGCGGCTTGCGCGGCTATGCCCCTCGACGCTACGATGGTACTAGACGTGTTCTTTTTAACGTAGAAGCGCGCCCCACTTGGGTGCGCCGACCTTGGTACACCCTCGCCAGTACCGCTTTTGTGGACTGTGGCGCGGCTTGGACCCCCGACCACAAAAAAGCCAATTTGGTCTGTTCCCCTGGTTTAGGCATCCGCCTAGGCTGGCCCAAAGTGTACAACACGCCGGTGTTGCGCGGCGATATTGCCTACGGATTAGAGGAAGGCTCGTACGAGTTGTCCGTGGGATTAGGACAGTACTTTTGATAGTGCGAACCTTTTGGCATACTTGGAGCGTCTATTAAAAAACAACGCAAAAGGAGGAGCTATGAACGCCAAACTACTCACTCTACTCGGCACGGCCCTGTGTGTGCTTAGCACGCAAGCCAGCCGCGCCCAAAACTACGCCCAAGCGACGTTTGCCGGAGGATGTTTCTGGTGCATCGAAGCGCCCTTTGACAAGGTCGAGGGGGTCGTCTCAGCCGTTTCCGGCTACACCGGCGGCGAGCGCGAAAACCCGACTTACAAGCAGGTCAGCTCCGGCGCGACCAAGCACATAGAATCCGTGCTGGTCACCTTTGATCCCGAGGTTGTTTCTTATCGCCAGCTTCTCGACATCTACTGGCACCAATTCGACCCCACCGATTCAGGGGGGTCCTTTTACGACCGCGGCCATCAATATACCTCGGCCATATTTTACCACGACGAAGAGCAACGCGCCTTAGCCGAAGCCAGCAAAGCGGCCCTCGACACGTCGGGCCGCTTTGACAAACCCATCGTCACACCCATCCGCTCAGCCACCACCTTTTATCAGGCCGAAGAGTACCACCAAGACTACTACCGAAAGAATCCCCAGCACTACAAGCGCTATCGCCGGGGATCGGGCCGCGACCGCTTTATCGAAGAGACGTGGGGCAAAGACCTCCCGGCTCCAACGGCCAGCGTCCAATACGCCAAACCTCCCATCGACACCTTGCGCACCAAACTCACAGACTTGCAATTTCGGGTCACGCAAGAAGACGCCACCGAGCGGCCCTTCCACAACCTGTATTGGGACAACAAGGCCGCGGGCATTTACGTCGATATCGTTTCCGGCGAACCCCTCTTTAGCTCGCGGCACAAGTTCAAGTCCGGCACCGGCTGGCCCAGCTTTACCCAGCCCCTAGAGCCGGATCACATCGTCGAGCACACCGACAATTCGCTGTTTATGACCCGCGTAGAGGTGCGCAGCAAATACGCCGACTCGCACCTCGGGCACGTCTTTCCGGACGGCCCGCCCCCCACCGGGCTGCGCTACTGCATCAACTCGGCGTCTCTACGCTTTATTCCCGTCGAGGATTTGGCCAAGGAAGGGTACGGCGAGTACGCGGCCTTCTTTGAGTAAGCACGAGGGCCTTGGCATGGCAAAAATGCAAACAGCCGGACAACCTTATCCAGAATCAGGATTGGTTGGTCCGGCTGTTTTTTTAGTGGCTCCGCGGGTAGGATTCGAACCTACGACCAAGTGGTTAACAGCCACCCGCTCTGCCAGCTGAGCTACCGCGGAATAAACAAGTATATTAACGAAAAATCGGGCAAAAATCAAATAAGGCCAAGCCGCCAGCGGCCTTGCGCGCCCACTTTTCTCGCTCCGCAGCAGCGGATAATTAGTCCGCGTAATACTCCTTGAGAGAGTCGCAGCGAGCAGGGTGGCGGAGCTTCTGCAGGGCCTTTTCCTTGATTTGCCTCACCCGCTCCCGCGTGCGCCCGACATAGGCCCCGATCTTCTCCAAGGTCATCGGCTCGTGTCCATCCAATCCGTAGTACATCTTCAAGACGCGCGCCTCGCCTTCGGTCAGGGCGTGCATGGCGTTGTAAATTTCCTCTTTGAGCTCGTCGCTGGAGAGGGCCTCGTCGCTGGGCGGCTGACTGTAGTCGGGAATCAGATCGCCGAAACAGCGATCCGGTTCGGATTCGTCGCAGGGCATCTCCAGCGAAACCGGCCTTTGGGCCAGCCGCAACAGGAACTCCATATCACCGGGTTCGACCTCTAGCTCTTCGGCTATTTCCTCCACTTCTGGAGGACGCCCCAGTCCCTGTTCGAGCTTGTTGAGCACCCTGTTGACGCGCGTCAACTCGCCGATGCGATTCAGCGGCAATCGCACGATGCGCGACTGATTGGCCAACGCTTGCAGGATCGACTGGCGGATCCACCATACGGCATAGGAAATGAATTTGAAGCCCTTCGTGCCGTCAAAGCGCTTGGCGGCGATGATAAGCCCCAAATTCCCCTCGTTGATCAGATCCGAAAGCGGCAAGCCCAAATTCTGATATTGCTTCGCCACGCTTACGACAAAGCGCAGGTTGGCTTTGACCAAATCGGATAAGGCATCTTCATCGCCCTCTTTTATTTGCTGGGCGATGGCCACTTCGTCCTCGGACGATAGCCCGACGGCATCCTCGATCTCGTGAAAATACTGATCGACGATAGAATCTGTCTGCAAGGTAGTCATAACTCGACGCCTCCTGTTGCTAATGAGCCAGCAGGGGACTCGTGGCTGCATTAAGCTATGATGGTACCTAATATGGACGAGCAGGGAGTTTCGGATGTGGGGGAAATACATCCGAAAGCGGTTCTGAATAAACCGAAATAGAAGAGGATGTAGAGTAATATAGGATTTTAAGGTTCTATAATCAACTTTTATACGCAACTTTTTTTAAGTACGTAAAACTGCTTTGACTCAACTTATGCCGATGGCTTCTTTGGCTAGCTGGACACAGCGCTCAACATCGTAATCGCGCAAAATGGTGATTTTCTGGGTTTCCAATGAGCCTTCGGCGTGAATAGCCAACAGCTCGTTGTAACCACCAAAGGTCGAAGCCGTCAGATCGCGCACCAAATTGATCGCCTTTAGCCGCACTTCAGCATCGACGCCGCTTCCACCACCTAAGAAGTGTTCGATATAGCCTTTGGTCTCGGGATTGGCCAAGTCCTCTTCCGACGGCCCAGTGACCACTAGACCTCCGGCAATGTCCTGGACCCAAGACACAGCTTGGTGGTAGTTATTGGCAAAGTGGAATTTGGCCAAGTTGGTAAAGACAATATTGGGCACGGCCGTGCCGTTTGCGGCGATGCGGCAGTCGTGGGCCGCAGCCAAGGTCAACCCTCGGACGGTCTCGGCATAGGTGATGAGCTTGGTCAGTTTCTCGCGCACGTGGCCAGCCTTGGCAATGCCGTTATAGTGGGCTAGGAGCGCCGCCGCCCCGATAAAGAGGTCGCAGAGCGGCGGTTTGTAGGAGGCGGCTGTAAAGCGATGGAATTCGACAAAGGCATTGGCCAGCGGCCCGGCGTATTGCCACTCCCCTTTGAGGAAGACGCGCTCGTTGGGAATAAAGACATCGTCAAAGATCGTCAACGTGTCGATCATGCGGTGCTCGGAACTGACCGGGTGGTGAAACTGGCTCACCGGCGGCGAGCCAAAGGGGCTGGCTATTAGCTTGAGCCCCGGCGTATTGACCGGCGTGGCAAAGGCAACAGCATAGGCCGCGTCCTCCGCCTTAAGCGCACGGGTCGGCAAGACGATGAGTTCATCGACATACGGGGCACATGTCGTATGGGCTTTGGCCCCGCGCACTACAATCCCATCGCTCCGCTCCTCGACAATGTGGACATAGTAATCGGGGTGCGCTTGCTGCGAAGGCAAGAGGCTGCGGTCTCCTTTTACGTCGGTTTGGGCCACGGCCAAGCTCAAGTCGCGCTGCTTGCATTCGCGGTGGAAGGCTTCTACGCGCGCGTTGTATTGTCCACCGGCATTTTTGTCCAAATGATCGGAGACTAAGTCGAGGGCGAAAAGCGCGTCTGTACCGATTTCCTTAATTAGCAACACCACGCTGCTGCCCAGTCGCGTCGAACGCTCAATCATCTCGCGTCGGTTGAGCAAATCTGTGGCATCCGTCGGTGTTTTAAAGTAACGACTGACGGGTTCGCCCAGTTCATCATCCATCCAGGTCATTAGGTCTCGATGCGCTGAGTCCTCGGCCAATTCAAAATCCAAGGCAACGTGATCAACCCCAATCCCCAAGTCGTCGTGTGCGGTTACGTCCTCGACCTGCGCTCCTCGGTGATACACTTCGCGTCCGTCGCGCAAGCCCTCTTTGAATTCAGCGGCGCTACGCAAGCCCATAAAGTCCTCTTCCCTTTCAATTCTTCAATGGTTTACCCGTGTGCAGCATGTGCGCGATGCGCTCTCGCGTGCGCTTGGTGCCACATAGTTGCAGAAAGACCTCGCGTTCCAAATCGAGCAAGTCGCGCTCCTCTACTTGTCGGCGCGCTCCACCACCTCCTGTAAGCACCCGTGCCAGACCGCGCCCTACGACCACATCGTGTTCGCTAAGCTGCCCAGCGGCCCGGTCTGCATCTATGCGCTCGTGCAAAAGCGCCAGTCCTTCGTCTCCAGTGACCTCTACTCCATCCAGCGTGTTAGCGCAGTAGCCTGTGGCAAACAAGCTGCGCAATCTAGCTGCGGCCCGCTTTAAGAGTTGGCCCTCGGCAAAGACAATTTCGTCGTCAGCACCGAGGAGACCCCAAGCTTGGGCTTGGAAGGCGCTGTCGCTGAAGTTTCCAGTAAAAATTGTCTCAAACGCGACTCCTATATCGCTTGCTCCCCTCCGCGCCATCTCCATACAGCCGCCGCTGCCGGGGATTAGACCGACCTTGGTTTCCACCAATCCCATGCCTAGCTCAGCCGTCGCCACGCGCCCAGCGGCACCCAAGGCGAACTCGCACCCGCCTCCCAGCACCAAGCCGCGGAGAGCCGCGACGACCGGGAAAGACGCGTAGCGCAGCGCTTGCACGGCCTCCTGAAAAGCAGCGACGAACGCTTCCAGCCCCGCCCAATCGCTCTCATCGACGAGCTTGGCCACGTGCTTCAAGTCGGCACCGACCGAGAACAAAGAGCCAGCACCGGCGAGTACCAAGCCAGTAAAGGGGGCTGTATCCACTGCGTGATGGACGGCTTCCAGGGCCGCTGGCCCTAAGACATTCATCTTGCCGCTGAAAACCAGCGCCCCCAAACCCTCGTCCAGTTCGACCAAGTACGCTCCGTCATTGGACCAGATGGCTCGCTCGGCAGCTAGCTTATCCCAATCGTCGGCTGGCGGTTGCCAGCTTTCGCGCCGCAACCGAGTCGGTGAGAACGCGCCTTTTTCGTGGTAAAAATGCGTTTCACCCACATCGAGCAATTGAGCGGCGAGATCGGGTACCCGCTGCTGGTTGGCTTCCAGACCGCTGACAACCTCTTCGACGCCGAAGAGATCCCACAACTCAAAAGGCCCTAGCGCCCAGTTAAACCCCCAGCACATTGCCTGATCGATTTGGCCGATATCACCGGCTATATCGGCCGCGTGCTCGGCAGCGTAGGACAGCACAGCCATGAGATGCGCCCTCCCCAACTGGCCCCACGGGCCTGAATCGTTCCATAAGGCGCGGAGGCGGCGTTCCGGTGAACGCTCGCTCAACGCCGATTCCAAGGCACCCAACTCCACCTTTTGCAAGGGTTGATAGTCGAAGGTATCCAAATCGAGGGACTCAATGCCCGCCTCGGCCTTGCGGTAGAAACCGGCGTTGACCTTGGCCCCGAGCAAATTCTCCTCCAACATGCGCCGATAAAACGCCGGCAGCGCAAAAAGCGACCGCCACGGGTCCTCCGGCAATCCTTCATAGCTGGTCTCAGCCACGTGCGCGACTGTGTCCAAGCCCACGATGTCGCAGACGCGCAAGGTCGCGCTTGGGGGCCGCCCCATCAGAGGGCCGGTCAGCGCGTCAACTTCAGCCACACTTAGTCCATCCCGTTCCATCCTCTGCAACATGTCGCAGGCGGCAAAAACCCACAGGCGATTGCCGATGAAATTAGGTGTGTCCCGGCCACAGACTACGCCCTTGCCCAACTCCCCAGCGAGAAAATCCACCATCTGCTGGACGATAGCCGGCTCGGTATCCGACCCAGGTATGACTTCGACCAACTTCATGTAGCGCGGCGGATTAAAGAAATGTACCCCGAGGAAGCGGCGGCAAAACTCCGGCGAGCGGCCGCGCGCCAACTCGGCGATAGATAACCCCGAGGTATTGCTACTGATGATCAATCCGTCGTGCAGGTACGGCTCCAGTCGAGCCAGCAACGCTCGCTTGGGCGCATTTTCTTCTACTACGGCTTCAATGACCCAATCGGCCTCTCCAACACAGGCTAAATCCTCCAAGCTCCCTAGCTGGATGCGTTGGGCCATCTCCGCTAGATAGAAAGCGGGCGGGCGATTCGCGAGGGTCTTTTCCAACCCCTGACGCGCGCGACCCGCCTCATCGCCTGCCAGTGGCAAGTCGAGGAGATGCACCTTGTGGCCCGCACAGGCTAGCAGAGCCGCGATTTGCCCTCCCATGACTCCAGCGCCGAGCACCACTACATTTTTCGCTTCTTCAGCCATTTTCTTCCCCCGTCGGAAAGAGGGAGAGTTGATCTGAATTGGACGACACCGCCCTTCCCCGCAAGAGCACCGATCCTTCGTGGTGTAGGGCCAACCAACGCTCGATTTCGCTCAGGCGAAACCGCACTAGCTTGCCAAATCTATAATGGGGAATCTGGCCGCGACGGACCATGCGACGCACTGTGGAGGACGAACAGCGAAGATAGGCGGCGACCTCTCTGGCGATCATCATCTTTTCCTGCACCATAGCTCTGCATCCCAGTGCTCAGCAACGGAGAAAGCGGTCAGCTACAAAGAAATTGTTGTCCGTCTCCTGAATGGAAACTTCAATGTGGTACTGATAGCCGCGCTGTGGTAATAGCCCCTGCAATATCTCGGTCGCTTGGTCTAGGCAGTACTCGGCCACGTTTTCCACACTCGGATTTTCGCCTGGCATGACCACGACGCCCTGTGGATCGAAGAGCTTGGCGTCGAGAAAGGTCGCATCCCGCGCGGAAATCAACATCTTGTGATCCAAGAATTTGAAGATGTCCTTGAGCGCGCCGAAGTCAACGGACATATCCAGTTTTTCCAGCCGCGGAAAACGCTCGGTGCGGATGACGAATGCGCCGCGCCAGGTATGCCCGTGGACGTAGGCACATTTGCCGTCGTAGTCTAGCTGCCGATGGGCGGCGTGAAATTTACCCCTCGCCTTAATGGTCTCCATGCGGGCTATCCCCCTCAACCCTTGCCAGCGCTTTCTCCAAACGAGTGCGGTAGTACCAAGTCCCTACCGACGTGAGAGCCTGTAACGCAATGACGTAGTAGAGCGCCTTGCCAGCAGCTCGCGCCCACTCGGCCGTCGAGACCGTGGTTAGGATGATAATCAGCGCAAAAGCCACGAGTATGACCCCGGTGTTAATGCGGAGTATCTTCTGGCACAGCGCCAGTGCTTTGTGTCGTGATGCGTTGGTGTTTTGCGCCATAAATTTACCCTGCCCGCCCGGCGACCCACTCCCGGGCCAGCCGCCGTGCACAGCAATCCTCGTCTAGTATGGATTCGAGCGAAACCACCTCCTGTGTGCCGCAGCGTGCCAACACGTCGCGGTTCAGGTCGGCGATATCAAGAAATCCGATTTTCCGCGCCAGAAAAGCCCCCACTGCCTCCTCGTTGGCCGCGTTGAGAACGGCTGGAAAGGTCCCACCACTCCGGCCTGCTTCGTAGCACAAATCCAAACAGGGAAAATTCGCTCTGTCTGGCGCGGCGAAACTCAGTTGACCTACTTGATTGAGATCGAGATTGTCGAGAGGAACCTCCCGCCGCTCTGGGTGAGTCAGCGCGTATTGGATCGGCAGCATCATATCGGTCTTGCCCATGTGCGCCAACAGCGATCCATCGGCGAATTCAACCAGTGCATGCACAACCGATTGTCGGTGGACGACCACATCCACTTGTTCGACCGCCAAGCCAAAGAGCCAAGCCGCCTCAATGACTTCAAAGCCTTTGTTCATCAGGGTTGCTGAATCTACGCTGATCTTGGCACCCATTTTCCAAGTGGGGTGCTCAATGGCCTGCTCCGGGGTAATGTCGCGCATCTGTTCGCGATTGCGCCCCCAAAACGGCCCTCCAGAGGCCGTGAGAATTATCCGCTTCAGACTTTTGCGATCTTCGCCTTTCAGGCACTGCCAAATGGCGTTAGGCTCACTATCCAATGGCAGCACGGTCCCCCCGCCGCGCTCGGCTTGCTGCAAAATTAAACCGCCCGCCATGACCAAGGGTTCTTTGTTGGCCATGGCCACGGTCTTGCCCTGTGCCAACGCCGCCAGCGTCGGCGCGAGGCCGACGGCGCCGACAAGCCCATTGAGCACCAGATCTGCTTCCGGCATGGTGGCCAGTTCACACAGCCCCTCTGCACCGCAAACCACCTCGACCTGCGGTACTGCGCTCTGCACCCGCTCTCTGGCCTCGGTATCTATAACGCAAATTTTTTGCGGCTTCCAACAATGCGCGCGCGCAATCAGCTTTTCGACCTTGGACCCACCTGCCAATCCCACGATCTCGTACCCATTTCCCAAGTTTTCGAGGACTTTGAAACACGTGTCGCCAATGGATCCAGTGCAGCCGAGAACGACGATTTTTTTAGGGTCGTCAGCCATTTCAGTTGAGGCGAATTTAGCTACCGGCACTCCCTCTATGGCCTCCGTTGCGCGGCCGACGACCGCTCCTATTGCGAGCGTCGCCATTGCGCCGATCTCCACGTCCTCGCTCGGTATGACGCACCACCTGCGTCTGACGCACGACCACGACCTTAACTTGGCCGGCAAAAGTCAACTCGGTCTTGACCCGCTCAGCTATGTCGAACGCCAGCATCTCAGCGTCTTCATCCCCGATCTGTTCGCCACAGACCATGACGCGAATCTCGCGGCCGGCATTGATGGCGTACACGTCTGTAACGCCCGCAAACGAAGTCGCGATTTCTTCCAAACGCATAATGCGGCGGGTATAACCTTCGAGGTCCTCGCGCCGTCCTCCGGGCCGTATCGACGATATAGTATCGGCCGCCTTGACCAAGAAGCAGATCGGCGAAAGGCGATCATGGTCCTCGTGGTGCTCGGCGATGACTTCCTTGACGGTCAGATGCTCGTCGAATTGCTCGCCTAGCTTGATACCCAATTCGACGTGGCCTCCTTCTAGCTCCTTACTGACGGTCTTACCGATATCGTGCAAGAGGCCTGCCCGCTTGGCCAACGGCACATCCAATCCAACCTCGGCAGCCATCCCTCCGGCCAAATGGGCGACCTCTAGGCAGTGCTGTAAAAGGTTTTGTCCAAAGCTAGCGCGATATTTGAGCATGCCCACATAATAGGGCAAATCAGCGTGGTACTGGCTAGCCCCAATCTCGCTGAGGGCGCTCTTACCAACCTCGACCATATCTTGGTCTAGGGTCTTGCGGCACTCCTCTACTACTTCCTCAATCTTGGTTGGAGTGAAACCGCCGCTGCTGATTAGCTGCTGCATGGCACGGCTAGCCACTTCGCGCCGCGCTGGATCGTAGGACGAAAGCAACACGGCGTCAGGCGTATCATCGACCACGACTTTGACTCCGGTCGCCGTCTCAAATGCACGCACGTTTCGTCCTTCTTTGCCGATGATGCGACTTTTGATTCCCTCGTTGGGCAAGGGCACAGTCGAGGTGACTAAGTGGACGGTCTCTTCAACTGCACAACGCTGAATAGCTTGGGCGATGATTTTTTTAGCTTCTCGATCTGACTCTTCCTTAGCCTTGGTGCGCTCGCTGCGGATCATGGCCGCCGCCCGTCCGCGCACCTCGCCGGCCAGATGCTCCATCATCTGTTCGCGCGCCTCGTCCGCAGGTAGCCCGCTAGCCAATTCTAGACGTTGCTGATAATCGGCGCGCATTTGACCTAGGTCTTCTTCTTCTTCTTTTAAGGTCCGTTCGCGCTGGCCAATCCGCTGCTCCTGATTTTTAAGGCGATTCCACGCCCGGTTCTGCTCTTCTTTCTGGCTATTGAGATCGCGCACGAACTGCGCTAAGCTCTTATCACGGCGGTTCAGACCGGCCAACTGATCTTCTAACTCGGCCTCTTGGCGAGCTTTGGTTTTATACCAGTCATCCCGTTCTTCGAGCAAGCTCAGCCGCACTGCACGCTCCTCTTCGGCTAGCTGCTGCCGCACCCGGTCTTCTGCCTCTTTCTCCACTTGGGGCAGGATGCCCCTTTTTAATTGATAACTCAGCAGAAAACCCAGACCACCGCCCAAAGCGAGCAGGCCCGAACCCACTAATGCTTGGATCATATCTGGATATTCCATTGCTGTCCACCCTGATGGTCTTAAGATTTAAGGTTGCTAATAGATAAGACATACGAGTCCACAAGGGCAAATGCCAGTCCTTGTGACTGCCCGCTCGCTACGTCTGACAGGCGGCTTCTAACGCTGCTTGCCGCATAGCTTCACGCTCGGCCGGATCGCTCCAGCGCTGGACGATCAGCGGATCGAGTGCATCTAAGGGATCGTAGTAAAAGAAGAACTCGCCGGGTCGCACGGCTGGGCTAGTAAATACGGCAATGCCCGTCTGGCGATCGTAGTGTTCGTAGGAGTGGACATCGCGCTTCCCCCCGCCCCCCATGGTGTCGAGTACAAAAGCCGGTGTATTGAACCCCGCGGTCCGCCCACGCACCGCCTTCTCTAGGGAAATTGCCGCCGCCAAGGTCGTACGCAGCTCTTCGACCCCGCGCACCATATCGTGAACAAAGGTGTAATACGGATGTACGTTGAGGTAACTGAGCTGTCGCACGAGATGCTGCATGGTATTGACGTCGTCGTTGACACCCCTTTGCAAGACGGTTTGGTTGCGCACGCAGATGCCGCGCTTCATCAATTCGTCGAGTGCGCGGCCGCTGATGGCCGTGATTTCGCGCGGGTGGTTGAAATGCGTATGTAACGCGACTTCCTTGTGGATCTTGCGCCCTGCCTCGACAACTCGTGTAAGGGCATTAACCCACTCGCAGTCTGTGACGAGTTTCTGCGGCATGATCGCTGGCGCTTTTGTCGCATAGCGCATCCGCCGCACGTGTTCGATGTTGAGTAAGCGAGTGCCGATGTATTCGATGTGTTCGGCCTTGAGGTTGGCCACATCGCCGCCGCTGATGACGATGTCTTCTAATTCGGGCCGCGAAGCGATATAGGCAAAAACCTGCTCCCACCGCTGGGCAATGGCTCCAAAATGCACTTTCTCCACGTCCTCGGTATCCAACCCTACCGCATAGGAACGAGTGCAGAAACGGCAGTACACCGGACAGGTGTCGAGCGTCAGAAACAGCGCCCGGTCGGCGTAGCGATGCGTCAGCCCCGGCACGGGGGAATCTACTTGCTCGTGCAGCGAATCTAGAGCGAGTTCCGGATGATCGGGACGCATCCGCGACCCCATGGGCAAAAACTGAATGCGCAGGGGATCCTCGGCTGGCTCCGACCAGTCGATCAAGCTCAGTAGATATGGAGAAATCCGCAGGCTCATCGGCGAGCGCAAAAGCCCCTGCTCAACATCGCGATAAAACGCCTCTGAAACGAGGCCGCCGAGTACTTCCCGCAGTTTCTTCAGGCTCGTCACGCTATTGCGGCTCTGAAAGCGGTGCTCGTGGAACTCATCTGCACGCAAATCGGCATAGGCGGGAATGGCGCGCCAATACTCGTCGTCGCGCAAGTCCCGGTGGGAGATATCGACTAGCGCACTGGTAGGCGGCGTCAGTACCTGCTCTTGAATCTCAGACATGAGTTCGTCCCGTGCTGCTTCAATCTTTCTTGATTAAGTTGAAAAATTCCTCGCGCACTATCGGCTCGGCAAAACGGCCCCGGAGTGCCGAAGTAGTCGTTATCGCTCCGGGCCTTTCTACCCCTCGCATCTCCATACACAAATGCCGAGCCTCCATTACGACGATGGATCCTTTGGGCACCAACTTGGCTTCGAGGAAGTCCACAATTTGCTGGGTGAGACGCTCTTGGAGTTGAGGCCGACGGGCATAGAATTCGACGATGCGCACGATTTTGCTCAAGCCGACGATCGTATCTCCAGGTATGTAGGCTATGTGCGCCTTGCCAAAAAACGGGATTATGTGGTGGGAACAAACCGAAAAAAACTCGATGTCCTTGACGATCACCATGTTGTCGTAGCCATCGCTATTGGGAAAACAGGTAATCTCCGGTTCGCCTTGGTCGTCCAGTTCCCGAAAGATCTCCATGTACATCCGCCCGACGCGGTCTGGGGTGCGCCGCAAGTGCGGATCGCTCAAGTCGAGCCCCAAAACCTGCATGATCTGGGCGAAGTGGCCGGCTATTTCGGCAGCCTTGGCCTTGTTCTGGCCCTGAAGCCAGGTCGGAGTATCTCGCTCGCCGAGCGACCCTTCCGTCACATCTTCCATTGCGCACCTTCCTTTGCGGGCTCTATAAAGAGTGGGGCAAAGCCGTCTATGCCTTGCCCCACTCTGCTGCGAAAACGAAGTGCCTCAGTTGAGCGACTGCAAACAGGCCTTAATGGCCGCGAAATCCGGCAGAACCTTGGGGTTGTCGGATACCCAAGCGTAGCGGACGATGCCCTGCCCATCGACGACGAAAGCCGAGCGCTTGGCGACGCCTTTGAAGCCCAACAGATCTTCGTGCTGGGCACCGTACCCAGCGGAGACTTCCTTGTTGAAATCGCTGAGCAGTGGGATCTCAATACCTTCCTTTTCGGCCCAAGCGCTGAGGCTAAACGGACTATCGACGCTGATTCCCAAGACTTGGGCATCAAGCTCTTGGTATGCATTGATTCCGGCGGAAATCTCGCACAACTCCTGCGTACAAACGCCGGTGAAAGCTAGCGGCACGAAGAGCAAGACGACGTTTTTACCAGCGAAATCGCCGAGACTTACGTCCTCCATATCCGCATTCTTGAGAGTGAACGCGGGCGCTGTATCTCCTACTTGAATCGCCATCTGCTAACTCCCCATCGCCTCGGCAAAGCGGCGATTGACTTCGTTCCAGCTGACAGTCTCAATCCAAGCGGCGATGTAGTCGGGGCGGCGGTTCTGGTAGTTGAGATAATAGGCGTGTTCCCAGACATCGATACCGAGGATGGGAACTCCGCTGCCGTCCATTAGGGGATTATCCTGATTGGCAGTGCTGAGGATGTCGAGTCCGCCGTCTTTGACTATGACCCAAGCCCAGCCGCTACCGAATCGCTTGGTTGCGGCATCCACGAAGGCTTCGCGGGCTGCGTCTTGACTGCCAAATTTGGCTTCGGCTGCGGCGATGAGCTCGGCCGAAGGCTCGCCGCGCTCCCCCGCTGGAGCCATGATCTGCCAAAATAGGCTGTGGTTGGCATGACCACCGCCGTGATTGCGCACCGCCGTGCTGATGTCCTCGGGGACGGCGTCGAGGTCACTGATGAGGTCTTCGACGCGTTTAGCAGCTAAGTCGTCGTGCCCTTCGAGCGCGGTGTTGAGGCTGGTCACATAGGTATTGTGATGCTTGGTGTGGTGAATCTCCATGGTGCGGGCATCTATGATCGGTTCCAGCGCGTCATAGGCGTAGGGGAGATCGGGAAGGGAGTGAGCCATGGTGCAATCCTTTCGGCTTGAGGTTAAAAATGGGTTAGGAGGCCGTATTGGCTTGGTAATTTTTCACTAGAGCCCGAGCCGCGTCAACAGCTAGCTGGGCGGCGTGGCGCTTCATGGGCGGTAGCCCTCCTAGCGCCTCTTCAATAGCTGCTGGCTTTAGTTGAGCTACATCCACTAGCAGCGAGTCTGCCAGCAACTCGGTGAGCACTGAGCCAGCCGCGACCGAAGGCGCGCAGCCAAAGGTCTTACAGCTAGCGCGGACGATTCTGCCGTCTTCGACGCGAGCAAAAAGCTGCATTGCATCGCCGCAGGCCTGATTTTCAGCTTGCCCCGAGGCATTGGCATCGCCGATTTGGCCAGCGTTGCGGGGATGCCGATAGTGGTCAAAAACCGCTGCGCTAAAGGAGGTCATCTGCTCGCTTCGATAGCCTAGTAAAGAGGTTCAAGAAACGGGTTGTATAATACTTGTGGCCACGGAAGTTGTCAACTGTACATCTCCCTGAACTGCAATCTGTACAACGAGTTAGAGCCACCGCATCAGACTTTGAGGCCACCAGCACCGCCCGGACCACCAGAACCGCAATCCCGCCAATAGGTCCGCACCATCTGCAAGATATCCCACAGTATAGTATCCTTTGCTACTTGGTCAATCAACTCGTGCAGCCGCTCGGCTTTCTCAGGCTCGATCAGCCCTAATCCGCTCATCATCGTCAGATGGTGGATCAAGCCCGTTTGCAACAACGTGCGATTCATGTCCGAGAGGGGGATACTGCTTTTGTTGGCGAACTCTTCTTCAAGGCCAGCATAGAGTTCGGCCAAACTGTGAGAAAGTGTCGTCTCGACTTTGTAAACTTTTTCCATGCGCCTCTCGCCCGTGTGGGAGCCTTGCGGTTAATATACCCGGCGCGTTCCCACTGTCAACAAGACTCGGCCAGAGGACACAGTGAGTTATTTGGCCGTGATTTGGTATTTGCGGAGCAAGTGTCGGAAGCGGTCGTAGGTCAAGCCCAAATGCTGTGCCGCGTCTTTCTGCCGCCCGCCCGCCTGGGAGAGCGCGCCGTCGAGCAAGTCTCGCTCGACGCGCTCGACTTGTTCATCGAAACTGCCCCCCTCAGGAAGGGCAACGCCGCTGCTGCCGTGCACTTCCGGGGGCAAGTCATCCATGCCCACTTCGTCTCCCTGCGCAACGCAGAGGGCGCGTTCGACGGCGAATTTGAGTTCGCGCACATTGCCCGGCCAAGCGTAGGTCTCTAGCGTGGCCAAAACGCCTTCGGCGAACGGACGTCGTTCAATCGCAGGCACTTCGTCGCATAGCTGCTGAGTAAAGTAAGCAACCAAGGGCCGGATATCCTCGGGCCGCTCCCGCAAGGGCGATAGCTGGAGCACGCTAAACCGCAGGCGGTCATAGAGGTCGGCGCGGAATTGCCCGCTGGCTATTTCCTGCTCCAGATCTGCGTTGGTCGCTGCCACGACGCGCACGTCAACATGGATCGTCTGCGTCCCGCCCGTGCGTTCAAATTCTTGGTATTCTATGACGCGCAATACGTTTTTTTGGAAGTCTAGCGAAGTGTTGCCAATCTCGTCGAGAAAAAGCGTGCCGCCATCGGCGGATTCAAAGCGGCCGTGGCGCATCTCGGTCGCGCCCGTAAAGGCCCCCTTCTCGTGGCCAAACAGCTCGCTTTCGAGCAGGGTATCCGACAGCGCCGCGCAGTTCAGCTTGACAAAGGCCCGCTCGCGGCGGTTGCTCCCGTAGTGCAAGGCCGCGGCGATCAGTTCCTTGCCTGTGCCGCGTTCGCCGCAGATCAGCACGGGCCGCGGTATGGAGGCGACCTGTTCAACTTGCTTGAGCAGGTTCTGAATCAGAGGACTGCGACTGACGATCTGATAGCGCTGACCTAGCTGGGTCCGATAGAAGGTGTTATCGCGGTCGAGGGCTTCGTTCTCGGCTTTAAGACGGGCGTTTTCGCGCAATACCGCCAACATTCGCTCGACCTTTTCCATCTCCACTTCGAGCTTGTCCTCGACGTACAAATCCTTCTCGATGAAGTCCGCTGCCCCGGCCTGCACAGCTTCAACCGCCAAGTCAACACTCCCCTTGCCCGTGAGGATAATAACCGGCAGATCGGCCCACTGCTGTTTGATCTCTTTCAGCACTTCAAGGCCATTGGGCTGGCTAATGCCAAAGTCAAAGTCCAGTACCACGAGTTCGACGTCCGTCGGCCTAGCTGCCAGATGCCCGAGCAGCCGCTGGCCGTTGGAAAACGAGATGACCTCCTTGCCCAAGCTGCGCAGTTTCTCCGCCAACATCTCGCGCAACTCCTGCTGGTCATCGGCGATTAAGACGGCTTTCTGTTTTTTGCCTACCATGTCAGTCCTCGTTCAATCACTAAAAAGCTAGGTCCCGCCGCCCGAGAAATTGAGCGGCAGATCGAGCCGAAAAACGGTCCCGTGTCCCTTTCTACTCTTGACTCGCAGCACACCCTGATGGGCTTGGGCAATACGGCGCGCAATACTCAAGCCATAGCCATTGCCCCGTTCCCTAGTGGTAAATCCAGGCTCGAATATCAACTCCAAATGCTCTTCCTCAATGCCCGGCCCATCGTCCTCGATCTCAATGAAAGCCAGCGACTGCTCCTCGTCGTAGCCAGCACCCAGCACCACCCGACCACCGCTATTTCCTTCGAGAATTTCCAAAGCGTTGAGGCAGAGGTTGGTAATGGCCTCGCGCAGCATCCGCTCATCGGCCTCCACGCGCGGCAAGCCCGCTTGGATCCGCGTCTGGATCGCGGCCTTCCAAGTTTGCCGGTCAAATCCAGCGACCACCCGGCGCACCAAGCGCCCGAGATCGATCACCGCCGGGTGGATTTCATCCGTTTTCATCGCTTCCAAGAACCCCACCCATTCGTCGTACAGGGCCTCGTATTCGCCCCCTAAGCGATTCAACTCCCCCTGTTGCGTCCCTTCGGCCTTGCGCCCCAGCCCTCGCAAGCGGCTACCGATGATCCCCATCAGGTTTTTGATGCGATGTCCCTTCGTGTAAAACCCCTCGTACACCTGCTCCTTTCCCAACTCGACCATTTCCAGCGATAGACGCGCAAGAACTTGCGGCGCGCTGTGCTCGAATTCCTCGCAGATGTGCTGGTATTCTTGCTCTAATTCAGGGGGTTTTACGTGGCGAAAAAACAAACGGGCCAAATTCGCGTATGGCTGACTGAGCTTGGGATCGAGTTGGATGGCGACCTTGAATTCCCCCATCGCCCCCAATACTTGGCCGCTTTGTAGCAAAAGCTGGCCTAGACTGTTGTGGCCAGCCGCGGAAAGTGGGTTGAGAGCCAACCCTTGGCGAAACGCGCGTATGGCTTCCTCACGCCGCTGAGGATCTTCGTTATACTGGCTACCAAGAGCGAAAAAGACGCGATCGAGAGTTGGGTATTCGCGCCCTGCCTCGGTCGCGTGCACGATGGCCTCAAAGTGCGCTAGCGACCGCTCGCGGAACCGGGCGTTCCGCCGCCCTTGGCGCATTGCGAGCAAGCCGAGTTGATAGTGACTTTCTAGATGCCCACTCTCCGCGGCCGCTTCCAGCACGGCGATGGCCACTTGTTCGTCCCCTAATTCCAAGAGACAAAGCCCTTTGCGGTGCTGGAGTTCCAAGTCGTCGGGTACCTGCGCTAGGCCGCGCTCGCACCACTCCAACGCCTCGGCCCAACGCGCACCCTCACAAGCCTCTACAGCGCGGTCGAGCCAATCCACAGCCTAGCCTTGCTCTCGCGGTTCTTGGCGCTCCCAAGACTTAGATCCTGCTTCGTCCATGTGGTCAATCTTTTCGCTGAGAGCGATCATCACGTCCTGCACCTCAGTTAGCCGCTGTTCCATTCCGGCTAGCCGTTCCCGCAGTTCATCAGGCTCAATGCCCTTGTCCTCGGATACAGTCGCCTTGAGCTTGAGGTATTCGGCAACTTTAGCGATGCCGAAAATCGCCACAACAGCCAACAAGAGTGGCGTCAGAACGACGGGCCCTATCAAACCGTAGGGGCTTGGGGTAATGGCAAACGCCAAGTAAAAAAGCACGCACAGCGCGATACCGCAGAAAAACCCGAAGGCGGGGCCCCTATTCTTGTCCATAATTGAGCTCCTCTCTATGGAATCAACTCTTCCAGTCAACTCTCCGTTCCCATTTGCTCTTTTTGTGCTTTAGGTTTAGTCCCTACTCCATCCATGTAGTCGATCTTCTCGCTGAGGGCGATCATCACGTCCTGTACCTCGGTCAGCCGCTGCTCAACTTGCTCTAGTCGTTTGACGATCAAATCCTCTTCCTCTTTGGCCTTTTTGTCTCGTCGCTTGCGGCTCGAATAATACTTGTTGCCCCAATTGACCAATCCACTGCACAGGATGATGAGACATATGCCAATGGCGAGCTGTAAAAACCCACTCATTTGCTCCCTCCCTGTCCTAGCTATAGCCTGTTTGTATCAGGCGCTTTCGACGCCTCGGCTCCAGTGTTTCTCATGATCGAAAAGCACCTCTGGAAAGCGATAGACGATCAGGCCCGAATCGGTTATTTCGACCTCGACGAATCCCCCATCGGCCAAGCGCTTGAGAATCTCCGAGGCCTCCTCGACCGTCAGCCCGGTATCGGCCGCAGTTTCGGTCACCGTCAGGCGGCCATTTCTCTTCTGGGCCAGCCGCACCACGCGGTTCTGCTGCCGTCGGTAGCGCACCAAATGCGCGGCCGCATCGAGCTTTTTGGCCAGCATCCAGAGCAAGCCGCCGAAAATGGTCTGAGTGACGCCAATGGCGAAAAACTCGAAATGGGAGTCTGGACCATCGGCATGGAGAATTTGAAAAAGGCCGTAGAGCATAAATCCCAGCCCTATCGGTACCATCGGCACGGCCATTACCTTGAGAAAAAGAGCGCTTAGGCGCTTGAATCCCCCTTCCATAGCACTTCGTACCTCGCTTTTTACCGCGTCGGGCGGTCTCATCGTCGCAGCCATTAGTTCCCCGAATTCAGCAGATTGCACAACATGCTGCGGAACAAAGGATTACTTGTCTTTCTTCATCTTATCCTTTAGGGCCTTCAATTCGTCGTCAACACTGTGGTCGGCTTCGAGCTGGCGAATTTCTTTCTCAACGTCTTCCATCTCGCCCGAAATCTCCACGTGCGCGGCAGCCTCTGCCTCGCTCTCTTCGACTTTCTGCTCAAAGCGTTCAAAGCTAGAAAAGGCATCCTGACCCAACCCAGAAATACTCTGAGCTAGCCGCTTGCGGGCCTGGGCAGCTTGATGGCGGGCAATCAATGTGCCCTGCCGGGTCCGCGCTTCTTCGAGCTTGGTCTTTAGCTCGCGTAGCTGCTCGCGCAACTGCTCGGCCGTCTGCCGACTCTCCTCCAGAGCCGGAGCCAGATCCTCGGCAGCTTTGGCAAATACCGCCTTGCGCTCCAGCGCCCGTCGCGCCAGCGCATCTTCGCCCGCTTCCACCGCCCGTTCGGCCTTGCCCTGCCATTCGGCGACCTGGCTTTGCTTGTCGTTGAACTGGCGCTCGAGCCGCTTGTGGTTGGCCACAGCAGTCCCTACCGAGGCCGTGGCCTTGCCTACTGCCTCTTCCATGTCCCGCACCATCTGGCGGATCATCTTGTCTGGCTCTTCGGCCCGGTCGAGCATCTCGTTAATATTGGACTTGAGGATATCGCTTATCCTCGAAAAGGCTCCCTTAGCCATAGCACACCTTCCTTGATTGAGTGAAGCTTATTATGCGTTGTTTCTAACCTGCAAGGACCATGCCAAAATTATTGTTATATCCATAACTGATTATAGTCCAATATATTACAGGAAAAACATAGATCAAATTATTACCTGTTAATGGCCAGATTCGCCACTTGGCTGGCGTCATTGGCCATTTTCACTCCTTTGGTTATTATAAAGTCTTCAAAAAGGATTTTGCAATGGCCAATCCATTGGTCTTGATCGGCTTGGGTGTCTATCTCGCGGTGATGCTCGGCGTTGGCCTATACGCTGGTCGCCGCGTCCACAACTCGACAGACTTCATCCTCGCCGGCCAACGCCTGCCCCTATTGCTCTGTACCGCGACCCTCGCAGCGACGTGGTTTGGTGGTGGAATCTGCATTGGTGCGGCAAGTGCTGCGTACAAGGGCGGCATCCTCGCGGTCATTGCCGACCCTTTTGGCGCGGCCTTGTGCCTGTTCATCGCTGGCCTCTTTTACGTCCGGCTGATGCGGCGCATGGGCTTGATGACAATCGCATCTTTTTTTAGCCGCCGCTTCGGCCCACGGGCGGGCCTGCTGGCCAGCCTGTGTACCATTCCCGCCTATGTTGGCTGGACCGGCTCACTCCTGGTGGCCTTTGGACGAATCCTGCAGATCCTGACCGGCATTGATCCCGCGGTCGGCATCTGCGCAGCCGCAGTCATTGTGCTGATCTACACTTGGGCCGGCGGCATGTGGGCCGTCACGCTAACCGATTTCGTCCAAGTGACCATCCTCGTGCTCGGGCTGTTTATTTTGACGCCAATCCTCCTCGGCGACATGGGCGGTTGGAAGGCCCTCGTCGCCCAAATACCGTCCTCCCGCTTCGATTTCTACCCCCGAGGCGACGCGGCCAGTTGGTTGGCCTACGCGCGCGACTGGCTGGTCATCGGCCTCGGCAACCTAGCGGGCCAAGACCTAATCCAGCGCAGTCTATCCAGCCGCGACGAAAAGGTGGCGTACCGCAGCGCTTATCTCGCTGGGTTGCTTTATATAACAGTCGGGCTGTTGCCTGTTTTTCTCGGCATGGCGGGTGCAGTCATCCTTCCGGATTTGGCCGATCCCGACCTAGTTATGATGTCCCTCGCCCTAAAATACCTTCCAGATATAGCCCTGATCCTCTTTATGGGAGCCCTCGTCTCGGCCCTCCTGTCCAGCGCCGATAGTGCCCTCCTCGCTCCAGCGAGCGTCATTGGCTGGGATCTCCTGCGCTACTTCAAGCCCGATGCCGAAGAGCGGTCGTCGCTGCGCCTGACGCGCTTGTCCGTCCTCCTATTGGGCGCGCTATCTCTGCTGTTGGCCCTCCGGACTGCTTCGGTGTACGACTTGATGGTCGATTCTTGGTCCGTACTCCTCGCTTCGCTATTCGTCCCGCTAACTGCTGGCTTGTGGTGGTCCAAGAGCAACGGCCCGGGAGCCTTAGCATCCATAGGGGTTGGCCTGTGTGCATGGCAGGTGTTGCGGATAATCCCCGTGGATTTGCCAGCCGACCTCTTGGCCGTGCCTTTTTCCGCCCTCGCCTTGGTAATCGTCAGCTTACTAACTCAAAAGAAGGCCCTGCCGCAACCCTTAATCGATGCCGAGGGACGCCCCTTGGACTATAAAAATCGCTTGGGTATTTAACCTTAAACTCGCTTGACAGGTAAAAGCGCGTACTTAACTTGTTGACTACTTACCACTCACCTCAAAAAGGAATCTGACCATGAAGATGTACATCGCCGGAGAATGGGTTGACAAAGCCGAAACCATGGACGTCGTCAACCCCTACGATGGCTCAGTCGTCGACACTGTCCCAAGGGGCGACGCCGCAGACATCAACCGCGCCATTGACTCGGCCGAGCGCGGTGCTAAAGTCATGGCCGCCATGAGCGCCCATGAGCGCTACGAGATCATCCATCGCGCGGCCGATCTAATGCTAGAGCGGCTCGACGACTTGGGGCGCACGATTACTCTCGAAGAGGGCAAGGTCCTCGCCGAAGGCATGGGAGAGGCGTCTCGTGCCCAAGAGACCATCGTCCTGTCAGCCGAGGAAGCCAAGCGCCTGACTGGCGAAACGCTCGACCTGAGCGGAGCCTCTAACGGAGCAGGCAAATTCGGCTTTACGCTGAGGGTTCCCTGTGGCGTGGTAGCCGCGATTACGCCCTTTAACTTTCCGCTCAACCTCGTCTGCCACAAAGTCGGGCCCGCGCTGGCCGCTGGCAACGCTATCATCGTCAAACCCGCCAGCGACACCCCGCTTTCAGCCCTCAAACTGACCGAGATTTTTGTCGACGCAGGCCTGCCTGAGGAAGCCATTCAATGCGTCACCGGTTCGGGCGGCGTCATTGGCGACGCGATCAGCTCCAATCCCAAGGTCCGCAAAATCAGCTTCACGGGCAGCCGCGATGTCGGCGAACACATCTGTCAGGTCGCTGGCCTGAAGAAGGTGACCATGGAACTAGGTTCCAATTCCCCGCTGATTGTCATGCCGGACGCCGATCTCGAAAAGGTCGCCGCCGCTACCGCCAATACCGGCTTTGCCAACGCTGGCCAAGTCTGCATCTCGACTCAGCGGGTATTCGCCAGCAGCGAGGTGTACGGGGATTTTATCGATGCCCTCAAACCCGCAGTCGAGGCCCTGACGATCGGCAATCCCCTCGACGACGACGTCAAGATGGGGCCTATGATCCGCGTCCAAGACGCCGAACGCGTCGAGGCCTGGGTGCAAGAAGCCGTCGGAGCTGGGGCCAGCGTCGTCACAGGCGGCACCCGCGAGGGCACAATGCACGCCCCGACCATCTTAGCCGATGTAGCACCGGAGATGAAGGTCTCCTGCGACGAGATCTTCGGTCCAGCGCTCGGCATCAGCCGGATCGACGATATCGACCAAGCCATCGCCATGGCCAACGACACCAACTATGGTCTCAGCGCCGCAATTTTCACCGAGAACCTCAACTGGGCACTCCAGTTTGCTCAGCAGGTGGAATCGGGCAACATCCACATCAACTGGGGCACTCAGTGGCGCGCAGACCTGATGCCTTACGGAGGCCTCAAGGAAAGCGGCATGGGCAAAGAGGGGCCCAAGTACGCGGTCGAGGAAATGACCGAAACCAAGATGATCGTCATTCATTAAACACCTCTGATGACAACGCAAAAAGGGGGACGCTCTGACTGAGCGTCCCCCTTTTTTGTATTGAATCCCTGCCCTTCAAGTCAAATCCAGCGTCTCCATAAACGCGGCGCGGATCTGCTGCGTTATCGGCCCCGGCGCACCATCACCGATAACGGCATCGTCGATTTTTACCACCGGCATCGCCTCAAGCGTAGTACCGGCGATAAAAACCTCGTCGGCTTCCTTAAATCGCTCCAGCGTGCAAAACTCTTCGTCGATAGGTATGCCGAGCTCTCGGGCTAAATCAAGAAGAATCCCTCTGGTGATACTCGGTAGGATGTGGGCCCCAATCGGTGCGGTGCACAATCTTCTTGCCTGGACGCAGAAGGCACTGGTCGAAGCCCCTTCGGTGACCTGGCCTTCCGCATCGACCAGCAGAGCCTCAAAGGCCCCCGCTTGCGTCGCCGACTGTTTGGCCAAGATATTGGGTAGTAAGGCGATGGTCTTGATATCGCAGCGCTTCCAGCGCAAATCTTCGGTGCTAATGATTTCGACGCCGCGGTCGTAGAGGTCCCGTGGCAGGCGACGCAATTCCTTAAACGTCATTACGACGGTCGGCTCGACCGGGGCAGAGGGAAACTCGTGCTGCCTAGGGGCGACCCCCCGCGTGACTTGGATATAGACCAAGATCTCGCCAAAACCGCTCCGTTCAATGCCCTCCATCAACTTATCCCTGAGGCCATACTCGCAGATATCCAACGGCAAGTGCAGTGCTGCTAGGTTGCCCTGGAGGCGCGCCAAATGCGGCTCTAAGGCATAAGGACACCCCCCATAGGTCCCAACGACCTCATAGACGCCATCGGCGAACTGATAGCCCCGGTCCTCGACCGACACCACAGCTTCGGCCAATGGACAGAAGCGGCCGTTGACATAGGCGATTTCAGGCATCGCCCATCGCTAGCCTCTGGCGAGGGCCTGCCACAAGGCTCGATAATAGCGCATCAGGCGCAGGGGGTCTGGACTTTCGGGAATTTCGGCGAGGCAATAACCGGCATAGCCACTCTGCCGCAGCAGGGTAAAGAGCCGCTCCCACGGATAATCGCTCCACAACTCGGTAATGTGGACCAAGGCAATGGCCTCCTGTAACGAGGTGAAACTGTCGTCGATGGAGCCGTCGACTAGGTCCGTCGCATTGGAATTCCAGCAGACGAAGACATTGTCGTGGTCGGCGTAATCGAGGATCTTGCGGATGTTGGCTGGACCCGAGGTCGTGCGACCGTGGACCTCCAAACGAATCTGCACCCCTAGGTCGCGGGCAAATTCACCGCACTCGCGCAAGCTGACGCCGATCTGCTCCAAGGTCTGCTCGATGGGGATCCCCTCATCTACGTGGACGTTGTTGGGGCGCACCTTGACGCCGCCGACTCCGAGATCGTGGGCCAAGCGCACGTATTCTTTGGTCCCATCGATGTGGCTTCGCAGGACCTCCGGATCAACGGCGTCGTATTCAAAGGCACTGCCTAACCCTACCAGTTCGACCGCCGAATCAGCAAAGCGCCTTTTGACCTCGGCCCGTTCAGTGGAACTGAGGCTAACTTCGACTCCGTGAGCGTGCGTAGTCCGCAACTCAACTCCGGCAAAACCAGTCTCTTCGCAATGGGCAATTAGCGTTTCTAAATCCCAATCGCGGCCCAAATTATAGGTAACCATACCGAGCTTCACGTTGTATTCTCCCTTGTTTGATCGCCGACAAAGAGCTCCCGGTGAAAGAGTTCCTTTTGCTGTTGGAGATATTCGCCCTTGCTCATGTTGGGCGCGTGATTTTGCAGAATGTCCCGGGCTGTGGACGCATCGCTGTATAGCAGGTCGATAGCCATCATGGCCAAGACCTTAGCTGGGGCCAGATACCCAGCGGCAGGATCGGCAATCCCCCAATCGGGCTCGTGGATCACGCCGCTGGCCCCGGTCATGGCCGGATGTAGCACGGGCATGATCTGACTAAGGTCGCCAGCGTCGGTCGATCCGCCGCCGTGGGGATAATCCCGGTACTGATCGGGGCCAAAAATTCGCGCGGCGTTGTCCTTGAAAAGCTCCCCTAAATCGGGGTCATTGCACAGCGGCAGGTAGCCGGGCACAGTTTCGATCTCAACCGAACAGCCTAGGGCAACCGCGGCTCCGCGCAGCGCCCGATCAACCTTGCGAGACGCATCGAGCATCGCCTCGGTGGTGCGGGCACGGACGTAAGTTTCCAGCCGCACCTCAGCCGGGATAATATTGACCAGATCGCCTCCCTTTGTGATGATCGGATGCACCCGCACGCAGTCTTGGTCGCGAAAGGTCTCGCGCTGGGCGTCAATCGCGCTGAGGGCAAGCGTCGCTGCGCTGAGCGCATTGACGCCTTTCTCCGGCGCCCCCCCGGCGTGGGCAGCCCGGCCAATGAAACGCACGTTCTTGGCCAAGAAGCCATTGGATGAACGGGCAATCCCCACCGCCCCCTCGCTTTGGGCCGAACTGCTGGTGTGGATCATCACGGCCATATCCACATCGTCAAAGTGCCCCAATTCGACCAGTTCACACTTGCCACCGAGGAATCCGATTTTGCCTTCTTCGACGAGTCCTAAGCGGTAGTCTATCTCGACGTATTCTTCTGCGGGCACGGCGAAAAACGCGATTTCTCCGGCCAGTTCCCCGCTGACGCCGGCCTCGACAAGCCCATGGGCGGCCCCTACCATTCCGGCGATCTGGGCGTTGTGGCCACAGGCGTGTGCCGCCCCAGTTGCTGGGTCGGCGCGCGGGTGATCGGGCACGATGAGCGCGTCGAGCTCACCCATCAGCGCTACTGTCGGCCCCGATTGCCGCCCTTTGAGCCGGGCCTTCACACCGGTCAGCGCCAGTTTCCGCTCGTATTGCAATCCGAGTGCGGCAAAACTTTCGCAGACGCGACGGGCCGTCTGTTCCTCCTTAAAGCCCAATTCGGGTTGGTCCATAATGGCTTCTCCCAGCCCGATGATCTGCTCGCTCTGCCGCTCGATGGCCGCGCAGACAGCGGCCTTTAATTCCTCTTTGCTCCGCATAAATCCCCGTCTTTTTAGGTCGGCCAGTATAGCCGAGGTTCATAGGGTTGTCAAGCAATGCCCCGCCTTGCGTAGGTATAGCGCACCCCTTAGCTTTTTTAAGCCGTAAGCCTTCGTTCAGCCTCAAACTTGCCCAGAGCCATTGCATTGTACAAAATCCTTATTATCGACCGCAATCCCATATTTGGCGCAACCCTCGCCGGACTGCTTGGACGGGCCGGCTATCAGGTCGAAGTCGCCAACCAACTAGCCGACGGACTCGATCATTACCGCCTCAACGCCCCGGACTTAGTCCTCCTCGGCGTCGAGGTTGACGATCCCGCCCCTTTTGTCGCGGCGAGTCGCTTGTTCGACAACACCAAGGTCATCGCCTTCCTATCGCGCCAAAGGCGCTCCTCCGATGACCTGCAGGAGGTACTGCAAGCCCTCAAGGGATGCCCTGTTTTTTACAAGCCCTTCCGCACCGAGGACGTTCTCGCCGCCATCGCCGCAGAATTAGTACCGCACGAGACCTAAGCCTCAGCCATGCGGCAACACCCCAATGTCCTCGCCGCGCTGATAGTTAAGCGCATCGACCATCATCCGCACGATGTCGTAACTAGGGCTGAATCCCAAGTACTCCTCGGCCTTGCGCAGATTGAACTCGTAAAAGGTGGGAGTGGCCTGCACAGCCGCTTCGACGTGGGGTATGCCGCGCAATTCGGCGAGCCGGTAACTGACCTCGTCCCAAGTGAAAGGGCGCGGGCCCGCTAGTTGGAAAGTCTCGCCCAATGCCCTCTCTTTACCCAAGGCGCAGAGGCAACCATGTACGATGTCGCGCACATCGGCGATGTGCTTTTTGAAGGGACGATCGCGCTGGTCTTTTAGCAGCACCGCGCACTCCTCACCCTGCCATAGGGCAGCCAGTTCCGGGTGTACCTCCTTCATCTTGCTCAGGTAGAACTGCGGAAACCGCAACATTTCGTCGGCAGCCCAGACCATGGCGAAACGCAAAATAGTCGTCGGCACTTGGTAGCTCTGCCAATAGCCGTTGCACAATTCCTCGCCCAGCGCCTTAGTCAAGGCATACGCTCCCTTGGGCACGCGCGGCGTCTGTTCATCAATGGGCACGCTCATGCCACCGGGGACGTATTTGTCGTAGAGCGCGTCCGAACTGGCGAACAGGAATTGGCCTATCCCCTTCACCCGGCGCACGGCCTCCAGCATGTTGAAGGTACCGCGCACGTTGATCTCAAAAAACTCCTCGTCGGTAAAGGGGCCACCACCCTGAAAGGCCGCCCCCAAGTGATAGACGGCCTCGACCCCATCGACCGCCTGATCGATTGCGACCGGATCAGTCAAACTCCCCTCGACGAGTTCGACCTGCATCTTCTTGAGATTTTCCACTCGCTGGTCACGGGGCCAGACCAACCCGCGGAGTTGATAGCCGCGCTCGACGAGTTGTTTGGCCAAGTTGGCACCAATGCGACCGGTAATGCCAGTAATCAATATCCTCACGCGAACCTCCCAGTTAAACTGCGAACAACAAACCGCACCGCATCACCGCTGGCAACCCCACTGCGCGAGAAAGAAGGCTGGAAAAGATGACGGCCTGTTTTATATTTAAATAATAGCACTGCCCGAGCTGTTACCCGGCTTGACGCCTCACGATAAAGATGTCACCTGCTCAACTTCGCATTCTAGTCCCGCTCGAAAATCCGCACCAAGAACACAATCTCGTCGACTTGGCTGCGACCCTCGCCCCCTCGCCTTGGGGCGAGTTGCACCTGACCCACATCCTGACGCCCGACGCCGAGCCTCTGCCCGGCATAAAACAGGCGCTCCAAACTTCCGCCGACCGAGCCATGGCCCAAGACATCGGCGCTATTGCACATTTGGAAAAAGACGAGGACGTGACGAGCGGAATCCAGCGGGCTGTCCGCCGCTGGAGCTGCAACATGATGCTCATGGCCTGGAAAGCCAGTGTCGAGCGCGACGCAATTCTATCCGCGCCTAACCGCGCCCTGACCAAGGACATCGATGTCGACACCTTGATTTTTAAGGAAAAGAAGAGCGGGCCGGTGCGCCGGATTCTCGTACCTTTCGGCGGCGGCAATCACGCGCTGGTAGGCGTGCAGATCGCCTACGATCTGGCCCAAACTTGGGGAGCCGAACTGGAAATTCTCCGCATCGTCCGCGACTCCCGCGACCCCTCCGACCCCATCCTCCAGCGCTACTGTGCGCAACTAGCCGCCGACACGCGCTTGCAGCTAGAGTTGCTGAAAATCGATGTGCCGTTGACGGTGATCCCAGCCATCGATGTGGTTCCGGCCATCGTCGCAAGGGCGCAAGACCACGATTTGATCGTGCTCGGTGCCTCAAACGACTGGCGTCAAGAGGAACACCTCGCTGGCTCCATCCCGGACGAGATTGCCTATCAGGTCCCCTGTTCGGTACTAATGGTCCGCTCGGCCGCGGCCAACGACTTGCAGCTAAGTCGCATTTTCTGGGAACACACCATCCGCTTGAACCTCGCCCCCAAAGACAAGTGGGACGCCATTGCCCAGATGGTCGATGCGTTAATAGAAGAAAAGCAAATCCCCGCCAGCGAACGCCAGACCGTACTCGAGGCCGCGCTTGACCGCGAGCGCAAAGGCTCGACCTCGCTGGGGCATAGCACGGCCATCCCTCATGCGCCCATCCCCGATCTGGACGGGATCATCGGCTGCTTGGGGATTTGCCGACAGGGCATCGATTTTGAAGGCCCTACCCGCGAGCCGGTCCACTTCATCTTCCTGCTGTTGACCCCGGAACAAAACTACCGCAGCTACATCCCGATCCTCGCCCAGATCGCAACCTTGATGCATGCCGACACCACTCACCACGACATGCTCGCCTCGCAGACGCCCGCAGAAATAACCGCCGTCCTCAAGCGCCTGCCGCAACCGAGCCGCTAAATCCTCTCAATCTGGCTGCTGGCAAAATAATCGCAATACGGCATAAGTGCGCACTCGTCGCACAGGGGCTTGCGCGCCTTACACACGTAGCGACCGTGCAAGACCACGCGCTGTCCAAAAGCCGTCCACTCCTCGGCCGGCAGGAGCTGCCCCAAGGCCATTTCAACCTTGACCGGATCCGTTTCTGCAGTTAGCCCCAAGCGCCGACTCACCCGCCCCACGTGTGTATCTACCACAATGCCGGGCACACCGTACACATTGCCGAGGATGACATTGGCACTCTTGCGGCCGATGCCGGGCAAACGAGTTAAGGCGTCCATGTGCCCGGGGACTTGGCCGTTGTGCTCGGCGATGAGCAACGTCATGGTCGCGCGGATATTTTTGGCCTTTTGCCGGTAGAAGCCGGTTGAGCGGATATCCTCTTCCAATTCCTCGGTCGCCACCGCCACGTAGTCGGCTGCACACTGGTACTTTTTGAATAGCCCTACGGTGACTTCGTTGACTTTGACATCCGTGCTCTGCGCCGCGAGCATGGTGGCCACCATCAGCTCCAAGGGATTGTCGTAGTTGAGTTCTACTCTCGGCTCGGGAATGGTTTTCTTTAGTTCCCTACAGACGATCTGTGCCCGCTCGACTTCGCGTTTCCCCAACTCGGATTCCCCTTCTTCAGCGTCGAGACGGCTCGGATAACTCAACGCCGGTACCGGCCCCGTTCACGCGCCGACCCCACAGATGGACGCGGCCCTTCCAGCGAAAAATCCCCAAGCAGCCGACGGTGCCGACCACAACTACGTGCAGGAGCTGCAACAAGGCCCAAAGAGGAAAATAGCGGCGCAATTCGCGCCGACCCGATAGCGCTATTCCACCGTTAAATACGCCCCACTCACCCCATACTTTCGCCGCCACCGCGCCCAAGGCCCACAGGGGATCCAGCAAGCCAGCCAAGCACAGCAAAGGGGCCATGAGCGTCGCCCAGCTCAAAGCGTATGTGAGCAGCATATAGCCGAAAAAGAGCGGATCTAGGCGGGCGAGGACCGGAGCATTGGAGGCCCAGCGGCTGCGCTGGCCGAATAACCCACCCCAAGACCCTGCCACTGGATGCCGCACAAAGGTCGCTGGCTGGTTGGCAAAGACAATAGACCACCGGCCCGAGCGGCGCATGGCCTGCATGAGTAGTACATCGTCTCCAGAAGCCCGGTGCATGATCTTTTCATAGCCGCCAACGGCGAAAAACGCCTCCCGCAAAAAGGCCAAATTCTGCCCGGAGGCCGCCATGGGATGCCCCCAACCGGTGCTGCCCCAGATGCAAGCCATCAAACAGGTGAAGTCAACGGCTTCGTACCCCTGACGCCAACCCTTGATCTCGGATGGCGAACCAATCTGCGAAAAGCCAATGACCATGCCCACCCCGTCGGCAAAGTGCGACAACATGCCACGGATCCATCCCGGACCAACCTGACAGTCGGCATCCGTAGTGAGAATCACCTCCCCCCGCGCTTCAGATATTCCCAAGCTGAGCGCGGCCTTCTTAGAACCCGACCCTTCTGTTCTTAGCAGGCGCACGGACGCCGTCTCCCCGTTGAACTCGCGCACTATGTGGCCAGTGCCGTCGGTGGAGCCGTCGTCAACGACTATGATTTCGTAGCGATCTTGAGGGTAATCCTGCGCTAGCAGGGCACGCAGGCAGCGGGCGATGTGCGCGGCTTCGTCGCGGGCAGCGACGACGACCGAGACTAACTGGACGCGCTCGAAATTGGCATGGCCGCGATGGCGACGCATCCCGATGACGAACCAACAAGCCCCGAGCAAGTAGGTCAGCGCACAGAATGCCAAGAGGTATTCGGGCGCGTACAACGCGGGCATTAGCCCTTGATTTCCTTGATCAGCGAAAACATGCCGCGATAGCCTTCGGAACAGTTGCGGCACATGTCAAAGGTATTGCGGTCGGCGAGGACCTGACGGCGAAAATCCATATAGGCCCGGCTGCGCCAGATCTCGTCAAAAGAGCGGCCGTTGAAGGCCTGCCCCATGTCAAAGTCGACGTCCTTGTCGAAACAGCAGGGCGCGACTGCTCCGTTCCAATTGACCATCGAGCTGTACCACAGCACCTTGCAACCCCGCGTGGGCTGCCCCTTGACCACCAGTTCGTCCTCCGCGCGCTCATAGCGGCTGTACTGTTCGTCCTCGGGCAAAAACTCCTCGGCGTCCGCCTCTGTGTAAATCTGAGCGGTCTTGACCAAAAACTTGTCAACGCGCAGATCCTTGGCCAGCGCTTCGGCCGTGGCCAGATCGCTCTCGTTGTGCTTCATAACGATAAATTGCAAGTTGATCAGCGGCGTCTGAGACCCCATCGCCTCTTTGGCTGCGACCAGCAGGCGGACCCCGGAAAAGACACGCTCGATCTGACCGCCGACCCGATATTTTTCGTACGTTTCTTGATCGACCCCGTCCAATGAGACGATCATCTCGTCTAGCCCAGACTCGACGATGGCCTGCGCTTGCTCCGGGTTGCGAACGAAATGGCCGTTGGTACTGGTGAAGGTGAAGATGCCGCGGTCGCTGGCGTAGCGCACCATCTGGTTGAAGCACTTGTTGATGTACGGCTCGCCTTGGTTCCACAACATCATCATAAAGGCTTTGTCCCCGAGCTCGTCAACCAGCTTTTTAAAATCCTCCAGGCCCATAGTCCCGCGCGGGCGGCGCATCTCGCCGTTGCCCGAAGGGCACAAAGGACACTTGAGGTTGCAAAAGTTGGTCGGCTCGACCATGAGCATAAAAGGACGGCCCCACACGATGGGTCGGCGGGTTATCCACGATAGCCCCATGGACGCCAAAACGGCGAGGAAATTGCCCAGTCGCTTCCAAGAAAATGCGCGAGCGTAGCGCCGAACGTAGCGCGGCAATGCTTTGGGTGTAATCAGATAGGCCAAATCAGCTCCTTTATCAGGTTTTCCAGCGAAACCATCCCCAACGGCCAACGACCGTAAAAATTAGCACATAGGGAATATATAAAACTTCCGCTAGTGGCAAATAGCGCAGGAGCGGGCGCTCCTCGGGCGTGGCCATCCGCTTGAGCAGCAAAAAGTCAACGGCCCAACGCATAAACCACATCCCCGCGACCCAGCTATTCCAGCTTTGGGTCCAGAGCATCTGCACCAGCCCCCAGGCGAGAAAGCCGTGGAACAAATAGATACCTACGGCCAAATAAAATGCTCGGCCCTTGTAATGACCTCCTTTGGCCGCGTGCCGGAGCTTTTGTTGAATCGCGTCTGCGAGCTTAGCTGGCGGTGGCTGCGAGAGGACGACAGGCTGGCGGTTAAACGCCATAGCCCATCGGCCTTGGGCACTCAGTAAACGCATGAAGTACACATCGTCGCCCCCGATCAGATGCCCGATTTGCGTGAAACCGTCCAGCTCGTCGTACACTTGGCGGCGGTAGCCCAAATTGCGGCCCGTACACGACAGCGGGTGCCCCATGCCAAAGCTGCCCGCTCCCAACGCCCCAACCCCAATATTGTCCACGGCCAAGACCTTGCCCAGCACGCCGGAAACCGGATCGGGCCGCGCATATCCGGCGACTAAGCCGACCCCCGGCGCAAAATGAGCCACCATCGAACGGACCCAATCTGCGGGTGGGCGGCAATCGGCATCGGTAAAGAGCAAAATCTCCCCAGTGCTCGCCGCAATCCCTTCGGCTAGAGCGCTTTTCTTCGGACACCTAAACCGTCGATTTGGCGTGGCCTGCACGCCCTTGAGGGCCGACCAAGTCTCCGCCTCTGCGGCAATGATGTCCCAAGTTCGGTCGCGCGAGCGGTCATCTACGACGATCACTTCAAACGCTCCCTTATAGTCCTGCCGAGCGAGCGCGGCCAAGCACTGCGGCAAGGTTGCCTCCTCGTCACGCGCAGCGACGATGGCGCTAACTGAGGGCTGATCGCAGACTAAGGCCGGGCTGGATCGCCGCCCACTCAAGCCGCGCCACAGCCAGAAGATGCTGCCCACGTAGATCGCGCCGCTTAAGAGCAAACCGACCTTTTGTAGATCTATCAGCTCCATAAGACGGCCTTAGAAGTAGTGGAAGCGCAAGTCAAAGCGCAGGTGTTGCTGGCGGCCATCTCCGTAGCCAGAGCGCAGCTCCAGCGGCACGGCTGGCCCCCAAGCCGGGGGCAACGACACACCTTGGCCCCACTCCTGCGCGTATTCGGCCTCTAGCTGGAGATCGGGCAAGATCCGCCAGTGCAGACCAGCGGCCAGCGCGGTCCGCTGCACTAGATGTCCGTCGAGGAATTGCTTGGTCTCGCGCTCGTCCCCCGGTCGCCAACCATAGTGCATATCGCCGCCGACATTGCGAATGGTGCCGTCTGTCTCTAACTCGTTCTCGCCGTGGCGGCTGCGCGTGACATGTACCGCAAACTCTAGGTCTCGGGTCACCCGCTTGGTCAGGCTCAATTGCCATTGGTCGCTATTGGGCGCGAGGCTGTGTCCCAGCGGTGAGTCGAAGTGGCGGAAGGTGTTAATGGGAAACCGATGCGAGTAAAGCCAAGGTTCGATGCGCACGTATTCGGCCCGCAGTTCGGCATCGGCCAACCCCAGCGGATCGACCCATAGCATCCCTGCCTGCAGGGAAAACTTGTTGGCAAAATCGTCGGAAAAGATGCGAGCCTTCTTCAGGTCATCGACCACGTACGCCAGATAATAGCGCCGCCCGTGCCCCGGATGAATATCCAAGTCTATGCCCATCAGGAGATTGTCCTTGTCGCCTAGGTGGCTCTGGGCGGCCCAGTAGAACATCAGCGGATTGACATAGCTAGGCTCCAACCCTCGGTCGCCGTACACTACCACCTCCTGAAAACCCAAGTCGAGCCAAGGAGCCAGCGCCACCTCCAAGCGGTGGGCCGCCAAGTACTTTTGGCGCTCCAACAGGCGCACGTTAGTCACGCCGTTGACTGCATACGTGGCCGCTGAATCAGCCGTCCCCACGCAAAGGGGCGAGTCGGGTCGGTTGGGACATGGGCGGAGTTCGGCGGAGATGCTGACCAGCTTAAAGGCCCCAAGCTGCGACTGCAAGCGGATCATGTTAAACGACGGCGCGTTGTTGCCCAGCCCCAAATTTTGTTCCGGGGCCGGCCCCCACAAGGCCTCGTCTTTGCCCAATTGCACATCTACCGGCCCTACCGCGAACTTGACGTATGCCGTGCCCTCGTGAAAATCGGCTGCCCCGCCCTTTAGCTGCGGCAGGTCAATTCGCCGCTCGTACAGATCGTGGCGATACTCGTAATCGCGGGATCCTTGCTCTCGCACCTGTTCAAAAGCCATGCGGAAGCCCACTCTGCTACCTAGATGTCCGCGGACGATGCCGCCGCCGCGATGGCGGTACACTACTTCGGCTTCCGACCGTCCCCGGCCGCTAAAGCGATCGGTTTGCTGGCGGGCGAGAAAGTCGGCAAAAACGGCCCCTCCACGGGCGTGGTATTGAAACATGGCTCGCTCTTGGACAAACTCGCCGCGCAACAAGTCCAGTTCACCCAGTTCAAGCGGCGACAATTCGGGACGATATTTTTTATCAACTACATTAAGTAATTCTATTATTTTATTGCGGCTGTATGGCTTAATGCCATCTGATACATCGTTAGCCCGCCCTTGGGCCTCAAGCCGCTCGACAAAGCGATAAACCCAGTGATCCAAAGGCACGTAAACCGACGAATCCGCTCCGGCGGCGATGGTGCCCAACAGGATCAACAAGGCCAATAGAATCTGTGTTGACAGCATTCCCAAGGGCTTGTTGATTAAACGTTTACGTCTCTTTTCACTCATCACTCGAAAGCCGGAAATTCCATGCCTACTATCGCCGATGTCCACGCCCGCGAAATCCTCGACTCACGCGGCAATCCCACCGTCGAAGTCGATGTGCGCCTTGCAGACGGGCATCTCGGGCGGGCAGCAGTGCCTTCGGGTGCTTCCACCGGCGAACACGAAGCCGTAGAACTGCGCGATGGCGATCCAGCCCGCTATCTCGGCAAAGGTACCCGCAACGCCGTGGACAACGTGCGCCGAGAAATAGCGCCGGTGCTCAAGGGGCTAGATGCGACCGATCAAAATCAAATCGACCAAGGGATGATCGACCTCGACGGCACCCCCAACAAAGCCCGCTTGGGTGCCAATGCCATACTCGGCGCATCGCTGGCCTGTGCCAAAGCGGCCGCCCAATTTTGCGGTCTCCCGCTCTATCGCTACCTCGGCGGCCCCGCGGCCCACACGCTGCCGGTGCCCATGATGAATATCCTCAACGGCGGCGCTCACTCCGACAATAACGTCGATCTGCAAGAATTCATGGTCATGCCCGTCGGAGCGCGCTCTTTTGGCCAAGCCCTGCGGATGGGAGCCGAAATATTTCACCACCTAAAAGCCGTGCTAAAAGAGCAAAAGCGCCACACAGCCGTCGGCGACGAGGGCGGTTTTGCCCCGAATCTCGACTCCAACGACGAGGCCCTCGACATCATTGTCGAAGCCATCCAACGCAGCGGCTATCAGCCGGGCGAAGATGTGCTGCTGGCCCTCGACGCGGCGGCCAGCGAGCTATTCGCCGATGGCAAATACACCTTGCACTGGTCCTCGGGCCAAGAGCGCAGCTCCGCAGACATGGTTGCTTTCTACGCCGAACTGGCCGACCGTTACCCCATCGTCTCCATCGAAGACGGTATCGACGAGAACGATTGGGACGGCTGGACGCAGCTAACCGCGGCCTTGGGGGACAGTGTGCAGCTAGTGGGCGACGATCTTTTCGCGACCAACACCGAGCGACTCAATCGCGGCATCCAAAAGGGCATCGCCAACTCCATACTCGTCAAGGTCAACCAGATCGGCACCCTGAGCGAGACCCTCGCCGCCATTGAACTGGCCAAGCGAGCGGGCTACACAGCCGTCATTTCGCACCGCTCGGGCGAAACCGAAGACACAACCATCGCCGACATTGCCGTAGCGACTAATGCGGGCCAGATCAAGACCGGATCGGCCTCGCGCACTGACCGCGTGGCCAAGTACAACCAACTGTTGCGCATTGAGGAAAGCCTCGGACAACAAGCACTCTATCCGCAACGGGCCGCCTTTTACAACCTACGCCGCGGATAGTCTGCCTCCTGTCCACATCGCCACAATGTGCATCAGCCGCTGCCCCAAGAGCGCCGCTGCCAAAAGAGCCGCTCCTTGTCCGGCGGGCAGAACGGTCGCCAAGCTCAGGGCGATGACCAGCCCCAAGTCATCTAGTTCCAAAAGCTGCCTCGGCTCTACGCCGGTGCGCTGATGCACAGAGCGGCCGAGGAGCTTTCCCATTCCATGCCACACCCCTAACCGCACTCCCGGCACCACAGCAATCAAGGCCAAAAGAATCCAAGCACTGAACGCGAGTTCAAAGCCGCCCTCGACGAATGCCGCCCCAAGCGCCCACCCCGCGACCCCAGGCAACACCGTCTGCACCATGTCTTGGCCCTGCTCCAAGGCGCGCAAGATATCTAAGCGGCGCATCGTCGCATTGACCAACCAAATTCCAGCCACAGCCCCCACCCATAGAGGTTCCAAGCCCAGCGCACCAGCTATGCCGCTGCCCAACAGAAGCCCCACAGCTATCAGATAGTACAGGTATCCACTGCTGACGCTGCGGGTCGCTAAGTCCACAACCAAGCCGACCAGAGCGCCCAATACTATACACGATCCCCATTCTGCCCACGTCCCTTCGACAACCATGACCGAAGGGAAACCCAACGGCAAGTATATTTCAAATCCCCCTGGACGTAGCTGCATAACTCCCAAGCCAGCCAAGAGTAGGCCGACCAGCGCGCTAACCGAAGGCAACAAACCGGTGCTTTTCTTCTTTTTACCCCCCCCCCTGCCGCTCTGGCGCACCCAGCAAGCGGCCCCCAAACCACAAACGCCCCATAATGCAGCCCCATCCACTCCTCCCTGAGAAAAGCCATAGCTCAGCGCCCACAAACCCAAGCCCAACAAGACCAGATAGCCGATTTCCAGCAACAGCAGGGATCGGCTAACATGCCTGAGCAGGCGCAACTCAATGCTACATCCGACCACTAACCCGAAAATCCCCACTAAAAACGCCGCAGCCAGATCGGCCGCTGCGCTGAGGCTGGGCCGCATGTCCAACGGTGCGAGCAAGCCGAAAACTAGCCCCGCCAACGCATACTGGACGCGGGAGGCTAAAAGCTCAGCCAAAAGAGGCGGGAGAGAAGCCTGCGATCTACAGAGGCGCACCGCTGCGTAAATCAACCCCACGACGGCCAGCCCCACGCCAAAACTCAGGAGTACTTCGGCGCTAGCCATAGCCTGTTTCGCCCGTGTATAAATCGGGATTGCCCAACTGAGTGAAGCCCTCGTCAAACCCGCGACAAAACTGTTCCACTGCCGACTCGCCCAGCTTGACGACCTGCTCGTAAGTTTGGTCTGAAGGCAACAGCGGACGGGCTAGGGCCGCGCCATCCTTAAAGCGCACCCAGTGCTGGAGCCAATCTCCGAGGATCTTGCGCCCCAGATGGGCAAACGCCAATGTACACAGGGGATTAGGGCGGCGTCCGGCCACGCGGATGTGTCCTCCCCACCAGAGAATTTTGGGAATTCGCTGCAGCCACCGGGCGGTGGCCTCCTCCCCTCGTTCCAGCAGGCTCTCATCGGCATCTCGACCATAGAAAGCCTTCCCCACTTCCCCTAGCAAGCTGCGACCATCAGCGCGGCGAGGAAAGTGCAAGCGCCCACTCCACAACCCATCCATTCCCGCGCTAGCCAGCAAGCGGCAATCAATTCCCCATTCCAAGCGCATGTGCCATAAATCAGGCACGGCAGGCCGGGTCCCCTCGCGGATCAAGGCGGCTACGCGAGCTTCGACCCAAGGATGTACGGCCATATCCGCATAGACGTGTAGTCCCCAACCCGCAGCAAACGCCCGCTCGTTAGCGCTGGCGGCCTCTTGAGTCAGGGCGCGCAAAAAGTCGCCGCACCGCTCCAAGTGTACGCGATGCGACAAGGCCGCCGGGCCGCCGGGGAAAAAACCGATATCCGGGCCTATGGAGCCGGCGGCAAAGGCCGCCTGCATCTCTCCTTTACCCGCGCAGTCGCCAAAAACTAGGGGAAAGACGCGCTCGGCCAGCCATAAGTGGAAGAAGCTGCCTGCCAAACTTTAGAACGGCAGGTCGTCGTCGTCACCACTCGGCGGTGGGGATGCGTCGGGCTGGGTGCCAGCGCGATCACCGCCATAGCTCGAACCACCGCCAGCGCGCCCACCGCTAAAGTCCGAACCGCCGCCAGCACGACTGCCGCCCTCGTCACCATAGCCCGAACCACCGCCCTCGCCGCGTGAGTCGAGCATCTGCATGTCGAGGACTACGACCTCGGTCATATAGCGTTTCTGGCCGCTCTGGTCGTCCCAAGAACGGGTCTGCAATTTGCCCTCGACATAGATCTTAGCACCCTTTTTGAGATACTGCTGGGCGACCTCAGCCTGCCTACGCCAGAGCACGAGCCGATGCCACTCGGTTCGCTCTTGGCGCTGGCCGTCCTTATCGTTCCAAGACTCGTTGGTCGCCAAGCTGAAATTGGCTACGGGCACTCCGTCCGGCGTGTATTTCACTTCGGGATCGCTGCCCAGATTGCCGATCAAAATTACTTTGTTTACCCCACGAGCCATATATTCGCTCCTTTCTGCGAGCGCGTCGCAAGCGCACTCATTAATGTTCGCAATTTCGCTTATCTTAGGCGCAAGACTTAGCCTAGTCAAGGCCAGCTTAGCCCTCCGCTGGGCTTGACTTTCTCCGATGGCTTTCCTATTCTTCCATATCCTTAACTATTAAATTGTTTACGGCCGGCCGACTTCCCCCTTTGTCTGGCGTTGTAAACATTGGTACTTAGGGATCGGGCACCCCAGCCCGTCGCATCTTTACCGCTAAGCGGTAGCTTTTCTCCCCCTCCCAATACGTCCTCGTCTTGCTCCTATTGCGCTGCATTTTGCGGCTGCGCTTAGAAAGAAGGGACGCCAACCATGGCTGGATCCCCCATCGTCGTTCTCGATGTTGGTGCCTCAAAAGTTCTATGCCTAGTCGGCGAGGTGCAAAACAATTCCCAAGTCAAAATTTTGGGCTTGGGGCAAAGCCCCTGTACGGGTCTGCGCCGCAGTGCCGTCATCGACATGCCCCAAGTAGCAGAGTCCATCCACGCGGCCCTCACTGAAGCTGAACGCTCGACTGGCCTCAAAATCGCCGGAGCCTATCTCGGCATGGCCGGCGAAGGCATCAACACCCAGACGAATTACAGCACGGTGGGCATCTCCGGTGCCTCCAACCCCATCTCCGAAGAGGATCGGGACCGCGCTCTACTTGCCGTCGCGCAGGAACAAGTCGCCGAGGACCAGATGGTGATGCACCGCTTCGTCCAGAGCTATGCCGTCGATGGCGAGCCAGTACAAAACCCGCTCTGGTTGCACGGCAATCGCCTATCAATCGAGGTGTTGACCGTTTCCGTGGCCGAGCATCTATGCACGGCCTTTCGTCACGCGGCTTCCAAGGCTGGTGTTGAGATCGTCGGCGTCGTCCTCGAAAGCGTGGGTATGGCCCATGCTACCTTGTCCCAAGACGAGCGCGACATGGGTGTGGCCTTGCTCGATCTCGGCGCTGGCACCTGCGATCTCGCCGTGTTCCTAGGGCCGATGCGACACCTAGAGGAAATTCCGCTGGGGGGCGACGATATAACGCGCGATCTCTCGGTTGTCTTGAGCATTCCCATCCGCGAAGCCGAAAAGCTCAAATGCCGCATTGGCAGCGTTAGCTGTCCCGGGGAAGACGGCGACGAGACTGTCACCTACCACACGACCGCCGGCCGCACCTGTACCTTAACTAAGCAGCAGGTCAGCGCAGTCATTGAAGCCCGACAGCGCGAGATTTTTGAATACGTGCGCCAAGCCCTCTCCAATAGTTCCTACAACGACCGCTTAGCCGCTGGCATCGTCCTCACCGGCGGCGGGGCCTTGCTCGATCAGGTCGCGCCACTCGCCGAGGAGGTGCTCGGCCACCAAGTCCGCATTGGCGTCCCCCAAAACGCAATCGCCCCCACCGAGGTCAGCGACCCCAGCTATGCTACCGCGATCGGCCTGTTGCGCTTTGTCGCCAACGAACACAGCGCTCCCGTCGAATCGCACGACGCCGACCGGCCCCGCAACGGCTTTGCCCATGCACTGGGCAAACTGTTCAATTTCTTTTAGTGGGCGGCGCAAACCGCAGCGGTTCTTGACACCGTAACTAGCTCCGCCTAGTTTTTACTGCACAGCATAGCCGCCATAGCTCAGCTGGTAGAGCAACTCACTCGTAATGAGTAGGTCCCCGGTTCGAGTCCGGGTGGCGGCTCCACGAAACAACGCGGGCTTGCGCACTAGTCGCCAGCTCGCGTTTATACATTGGTCCCCTCCTGCTAGCCTGTGTCTGTTACAGATCTCCCCACGTTAAACGCCTGTCTCAATATCTTGTGCGTATTCCTGCTCGTGCGGGGCTACCTGCAGATCCACCGGGGCGCGCGTCAAGCCCACCAAAAGTCCATGCTGGCCGCTCTCGTCTGCTCCGTGCTCTTTCTCTGTTCGTATCTGATTTATCACGTTCAGGTAGGCTCGGTACCCTATCCCCACCACGACTGGACCCGTCCCCTGTACTTCGCCGTGCTCATACCCCACATCATCCTCGCGGCACTAATGGCCCCTTTTGTGGCTCTCGTTGTCTGGCGCGCTTACAACCAAGATTTTGCCCGCCATCGTCGGTTGGCCCGCTGGGTCTGGCCGACGTGGATATTTGTCTCGGTTAGCGGCGTGGTGGTCTATCTAATGCTATACCAACTCTGAAATCAGGGGTTGCGGCTGCGGGCCACCATCCAAGCGGCCCCAGCGGTCGTAAGCACCGTCCAGCCACTGGTAATCAGCAGGGCGCGTACAAACGCTACATCGGCTACCAGTTGAGTCGGTACCAAGTAGAACGCCTTGCGTAAAACGACTAGCGCATAGGTCACGGGATTGCACTGCATCACCCATTCGAGCCACGGGGCAGCCCCTTCAATGGGAAAGAGTGCACCGGAAAGAAACCACAAGGGGATGAGCACAACACTCATTACTGCGTGGTAGCCAGCCACTGAATCCAACTGCCATGCGACTATGAAGCCCAAACCCGTGAAGCCCATGCCGATCAGCGCGCAGAGAGCTAGGAGCACCAAGAGCATCTCCACTGACAAGCCAATGCCAGCCACCGGTGCTAACAACAAAAACACAAGCACCTGCAACAAAGCGATAAGCGTACCGCCGACCAGCTTGCCCAGCGCTATACTCAGACGCGAGACTGGGGCTACCAGTACCCCTTGCAAAAAGCCAGCGCTGCGATCTTCGATGAGGGTGATGGTAGAAAAAATCGCCGCGAAGAGCAGGAGCATCAGCACGATGCCCGGATAGAAAAACTCTCTGTAGCTCAACTCGCTGCCCCCGCTGATGAAGCTGTCGGCAAAACCCGAGCCCATGAAAAACCACAGCATCAGCGGCTGCACCAAGCTCCCCAAAAGCCGAGAAGGCTGGCGAAAAAAGCGCAGCACTTCGCGCTGGGCCAGAATCCACGTGCCGTTCAAGCGGCGTTTCCCTCCTCGAGGTGCTGGCCGGTGTAGCGCACGAACACATCGTCGAGCGAGGGAGGGGCCAAAGACAGCGAGCGGAGCTGGGAGCCGAAGCGCTGGAATACCTCGTCGAGGCTGATGTCGCTGTTGAGCGGGACGCGCAAGTCTTGATCGACGACTAGGCCCTCTAGATCCATGTCGCTGCGCAGGGCAGCTTGCAGCGCGGCTGCATCATCACTGCGCAATGTGAGGATTTCGCGCCCCAATTGGCGCTGCAAGACCCTTGGAGGACCACAGACGAGTAGCTCCCCTTGGTGCAAAATGGCGACTCGGTCCGCGCACTCGGCCTCGTCCAAGAGGTGGGTCGAAACCACGACCGTGAGTTGTTCGTCCGCTTTGAGTTCCTCCACTTGGTGCCAGAAATCCTGGCGCGCCACTGGATCCAACCCGGTCGTCGGCTCGTCGAGCACGAGAATAGCTGGCGTTGGCAGCAGCGCCTTGGCCAATTCGACGCGCCGCCGCATGCCTCCAGATAGCTTCTCCACCCGCTCGTTGCACCGTTCCCACAAGCCGACAACCTCCAGCAACTGTTGACTGCGCTGGCGCACGGCGCGGCGGCCCATGCCGTAGAGCAAACCCGCCATCCGCAAGTTTTCGCCAACCGTCATTTTCCCGTCGAGCGCGGGATTCTGAAAGACGACTCCCAACTGGCGGCGCACGGCCGGCGGATCTTGCCCCAAGAGCACGCCGCCGACTCGTACCGCTCCCGAGGTAGGCACCAGCGCGGTGGTCAGCACGCGCAGAAGGGTGGATTTACCACTGCCATTAGGCCCCAACAGGGCTATTGTCTCCCCATAATGGATATCGAGATCAATCTCATGGAGCGCGCGGTGGCTCGTCTTTTTGCGGGTACCCGCATAAATGTGGGAAAGCTGCGAAATGCTGATGAGCACTTGAGGGTCCAACGGAAATCTCCTGCAGCCGCAAGGCCGGGCGCGTTGAGGCAATAAGACAAAAAGTTGAAAAATTAACCGATTCCCAGCTAGCGTCAAGAAAGCGATGCAGATTGACAGTGGCCGCCTTTTCTCATAAATTTGCGATTTCAGCCTTGGTTGTAAAACAATTCCCGATTCATACTTTTGCCCTAGTAAGTTCGCAGCCCGCGTCCTCTGAATAGACGCGAAGCCGGCACACCCGAATCACTTTTTTTAGGTAAGGCCGACAGTATGTCAACTAAAGCCAAGTCTGCACGCTGGTACTGCGCGCTCTTACTCGTCGCGGCTATCGCCCTAGTGGGGGCAGCGTTGCCGCTTGGAGCGCTGTGGTATTTGAACCAACCGACCTACGAATACCCGGCACGGCAAATTCACATCCCCCAGGGTGCGAACGCCCGCTGGATTGGCCAGTTGCTAGAGCGGGAAAACCTAATCCACAACGCGCACGTCTTTACCTGGACTGTCCGACTCAAGGGCCTCGGTCATCAACTCAAGGCGGGCACCTATCAGCTCGACGGCACTGGCACGACAGCCGCCATTGCCCAATCCCTGCTCAAGGCCCCCATCCAAACCCAGCCCGCGACGATCCCCGAGGGGCTGAATCGCCACCAGATTGCGGGCCATCTACAGGCCGCGGGTGTAGCCGACTCAGCGCGCTTTATCGCTGCCACCGAAGACCCGCGCCTCATCCGCCAGCTCGGCGTAGCCGCGCCCAGCCTCGAAGGCTACCTCTTCCCCGAGACTTACTTCTTCGACTTAGACATCGATGAACGCACCATCGCTTCTCTCATGGTTGACCAATTCCACCGCGTATTCGCCGACTCCCTACATCAGCGGCTCGATGAGCTTGGCCTTTCGCTGCACGAAGCTGTGACGCTGGCCTCAATCGTCGAGCGCGAAGCGGTGGCCGTCGAAGAACAGCCCATTATCTCCGGCGTCTTCCAGCGCCGTCTCAAGCTCAACCGTCGCCTCGAATCCTGCGCGACGATCAACTACGTGCTCGGCACGAACAAGAAGCGGCTGACTTATGCCGACTTGGAGGTGGATTCACCCTTTAACACGTATCGCCACCATGGCCTACCCCCCAGCCCCATCAGCAATCCCGGCCGCACGGCCATTCTCGCCGTACTTTACCCCGCGGAAACCGAGTATCTCTACTTTGTCGCTCGCGGCGACGGTACCCACATCTTCAGCCGCACTAACAGGGAACACGAGCGCGCCAAGCGCCAAGTCAAGTTAGCCCAGCGCATGCAGACGAACTGAGGATGTCCATACTAGACGCCCTCAATCCAGCGCAACGCCGCGCGGCCGAGGCCGCGGGCGGGCCGCTGTTGATCCTCGCTGGGGCCGGCTCGGGCAAGACCCGCGTACTCACCCATCGCATCGCCTTTCTCATCAAAGAAGTCGGTGTGCCCCCGTGGCGCATTCTCGCCGCGACCTTTACCAATAAGGCTGCGGGCGAAATGCGCGAGCGCATCGAGCAGCTAGTCGGCTCGGCGGCCACTGAACTATGGATCGGCACCTTCCACTCGATCTGTGCGCGCATTCTGCGCCGCCAAGCCGAGGGGTTTGGTTTAGATCCCAACTTTTCCATCTACGACGAAGACGACCGCCGCGCTACCATCCGCCGCGTCCTCAATGCCCACCAAATCGACGAGCGCGAACTCGCGCCACGCGCTGTCGTCAGCCAGATCAGCCGCGCCAAGAACGCCATGCTCGACCCGTTGGAATTCGCACACCAGGCGAACGAACACCAACGGCAAATCGCCGAACTCTACGCCGACTACGAGCGTGAGCTACGGCGCAACCAAGCCCTTGATTTCGACGACTTGCTCATTGAGGTCGTGCGTCAGTTCGAGCGCCACCCAGACATTCTGCAAACCTACCAAGAGCGCTTTGAGCACCTGCTCGTCGATGAATACCAAGACACGAACCGGCCTCAATACTTGCTCTGCCGCCAGCTAGCGGCTCATCACCGCAACATCTGCGTAGTCGGGGATGACGACCAGTCGATCTACCAATTTCGCGGTGCCGACATCCGCAACATCCTCGACTTTGAACGCGACTACCCGGACGCCCACCTAGTGCGGTTAGAGCAAAACTACCGCTCCACCGGCCGCATTCTCGCCGCAGCCAATGCCGTCATCAGCCACAACCAAGGTCGCAAAGGCAAAGAGCTGTGGACGAACGGCCCCGAAGGTGACCCGGTAGCGGTTGTCGAATGCGACTCGGACCGCCGCGAGGCCCGCCACGTCGTCGATGCCATCCGGCGCTACGACCGTTTGGGACGCTACGGCCTCGGAGACGCCGCGGTGCTCTACCGCACCAACGCCCAATCGCGGCCCTTTGAGGAAGAGTTGCAACGCGCTCGTCTGCCCTATGTAATCGTCGGAGGCATCCGCTTTTACGACCGCCGAGAAATCCGCGATGTGCTGTCCTATTTGCGCCTGTTGGTCAACCCGGCCGACGACATTGCCCTGCGCCGCATCGTCAATACGCCGCGCCGCGGCATTGGCGACACCTCCCTCGACCGCCTGCAGGCTTTTGCCCAAGCCAAGGGCTGGAGCCTTTCCACGGCACTTGAGCACCTCGACGATGTACCCAACCTCAGTGGCCGGGCGCAAAAAAGCTTCGCTGCCTTCGCCGCCCTGATCAGCGAACTGATGGCCGCCATCGAGACACTTTCCCTGCCTGAGTTGGGCTTTGCCGTCGTCGAAAAGAGTGGGTACCGCGCAATGCTCGCGGCGGAAAACACCCCGGAAGCCGAGGCGCGCTTGCAGAACCTCGATCAGTTACTAGCCGAAATGACCGAATACGCAGACGCGAACCCAGACTCGACGTTAGCCACCTATCTCGAAGAAAAGTCCCTGCTGACCTCGGCGGACGAAAACGACAACAATGGCAACGCCATTACCCTAATGACCCTACACAGCGCCAAGGGATTAGAGTTTCCCTTGGTCTTTGTCTGCGGCCTCGAAGAAAACCTCTTTCCCACGGCGCGGGCCATCGGCGATCCCCAAGCCATTGAAGAGGAGCGCCGACTCTGCTACGTAGGCATGACCCGTGCGCAAGAGCAACTCAGCCTCACCTATGCCCTGCGCCGCTATGCGTACGGCTCGCTGCTCACAACCGAACCCTCGCGGTTTTTAAGCGAAGTCCCCGCCGAGTTGACGGCCCAGAATTACGAGTTGGACCGCGGCTTTGCCCGCTCGCGGCAGCGCGTCGCCCCACCGCCCCGCAAAAAGGCTCCGGCTCCCCAAGGCGTCCACTACGAGTGGGACGCCGAGCAGTCGCCCGGCTTCGACGAGTTTGTCGATCAAGACGACTTCCTCGCAGTTGGCCAGTGGGTGCGCCACCCCCAATGGGGGCGCGGCCAGATCGTCAGCCGCGAAGGGCAGGGCGAAAAGATGAAGCTCTCCATCCGCTTTGGGACGCGGACCAAACGCATCGCCGTCGCTTACGCCCAGCTCGAACCCGCCTGAACCGCCCATTGCCTCAGAGAAGGCCAACCTTTAAGTTTTATAGTCTATCTCGTTTTTCTTGACGGACTTATGGGCACTCAAACATCCGAAAACGCGCGCGTGGCCCTGCAAAACGTGGGTTGCAAGCTCAATGCCTACGAAGTAGAAGCCCTCGCCCACCGCCTGACCGAGCGCGGCTATTCAGTCGTGCCCTTCGGCACTGAGGCCGACGTGTACGTGGTCAATACATGCACGGTCACTGGCGCGGGCGATGCGGACTCGCGCAAGGCCGTGCGCCGCGCCCGGCGGCGCAATCCAAGCGCGGAGATCGTCGCCAC
>VXML01000009.1 GCA_009841115.1 Gemmatimonadota bacterium
GGATACTTGCGCTTACCACGAAGTATTCAAAAAAGAAAAGCTGATCTGGATGGATCTCACGGAGCAGGGACGATTTATCTATGATATAGATGGAATGTTCTGCTTGAACACGGCATTTGTGATGTCTGGTCAATCAATCAAATATCTATGCGCCTTGCTCAACTCGAAGCTGATAACTTGGTTTATGGGCAACACCGCGCTGAATTCTGGAATGGGGGTGACACGATGGATCAATGCTTCCGTTGCAACCATACCCATTCCCAAAATCCCTACTGCACAGCAACGTCCGTTCATCCGTTTGGTTGACCACATCCTAACGGCTAAAGCGACCGACCCGGATGCCGACGTATCCACCACTGAAGCCGAGATTGATCTACGGGTTTGCGAATTGTACGGACTGAAGGCGAAGGAGAGCTCCGCAGTAGAGGAATGGCTTTTACCTTAGATCTTCCAGCCAAAGTAACACGACGACACACAAGAAACGCCTGTCAGTCATCCAGATCTGATTTACTTATGATTTATCCTCTCGCGCTATCACCGCGATTTCTCTCTCAGTCAGACTGTAGAGATCATAAACTAGCCTGTCTATCTCCGCCTCCTGCTTGCTGGTGTTGGCTATTGGGTTGGAGGTTTTGTCCTTGAGGATTCCGTCAACTAGGCAGATGAGAGTCTGCTGATCTTCAACGGATACTTTGGGGATAGGCAAGCGTTCAACGGCGAATTTTTTCCATTGAGTTAAGCCTAACCCGGTTGTCAGAGCAGTATTTTTTACTAACCATGTAATAAGGGTGCTGTTCAAAATCGCACAAAGGTATTTCAGAGATTCACCCGTCATAATAAATCCTTTGTCATTGCAATACATTTCCGTTTCTGAATAGGCAAACCGACCAACGCTCGACATATCCATCCAGATCAGCTTTTCTTTTTTGAATACTTCGTGGTAAGCGCAATTACGGAGATTGTACGGTGTCCTGCCTTTATCTTGCCGCTTTTTCAGTTGGGGATAGAACGCGTCCAGATGGTTTTTGATGGCAGGGTGTTCGTCAATATCAACAGCGGGAACACTGCCGTACCCGTTATGCGTGTCAATTAGCCATAGCCCCGCCCACTCCGCCCGATAGCGTTGAATGTCCCGTCCTCGCAGTACGGGCTTGACTATGTCGGCGGAGTGAGGATCTTCGGCGATCAACGCTTCTTTAGTGTCGTTATTAATGACAAAGGCATCGCTGTAACCAGTTTTAATCAGTCTTAATTCCTTAGTCAGTTGCTGTTACATTGTTCGAGCGGGCATATTTTGCAAGCTCTAAGACACCGAAACCTCTTAATAAAGGAGTTCCCGTTGAGATCCTCAGCCCTGATTGAACAAGGTTCCCATACCGATGTCCTTTCCTCCGCGTTGGCGATGAATACCCGCATTGCCTATGAGAAAGGATGGTCCAAGTTCATCAACTACTGCACAAAAGAGCACGTTGACGACCCATTAGCTGCCTCCCCGGACATGGTGGCACGTTTTCTCGTGCATCTAGCTACAAGGCCAAGCCAGCAAAGCGGTACCGTGCTATCTATGGGCACTGTGACGCTCTATAAGAGCGCCATCAACAAGAAGTATACCGACGCTGGAAAGTCCTCTCCGACAAATCATCCCATGGTCCGTGCCACCCTCAAAGGGTTGGCCCGGCTCAAAGGGACCGCGTGTCGTCGAGTAGAAGCACTGAGAGAATACCATATTCAATCCATGCTTTCCCAATGTGCTGATACGACCATCGGACGGCGCGACGCGGCCATCATTGCTCTCGGCTTCGCAGGTGCCCTGCGGCGCTCGGAGATATGCGGCTTGACCGTAGAGGACGTTGAGTTTCTTGAGCCCACAGAGGAAGCTAATCAGCGCATGTTCCTTACCATCCGCCGCTCCAAAACAGATCAACAGGGGAGAGGGCAAAAAATTGCGATCTTGGACGGCCGTGTTATCCGGCCCGTTCACCGTCTTCAGGTGTGGCTTAATGCGTCGGGTATCACACGCGGCCCACTGTTTCAGACGATGAAACGTGGCGGCCATGTGCAAGGTAAGCCGCTGCACCATTCCGATATTCCACGCCTTGTCAAGCACTATGCTGCACTGATCGGACTGGACCCCAAAGAAGTGGCAGGGCATTCCCTACGGGCAGGTTTTGTCACCAGCGCGGCCGTGCATCATGCCCGACTGGACAAAATCATGGCCGTCACCCGCCACACTAACCCGGCCACGGTCATGCAATACATTCGCGACGCTGATTCGTTCACAGATCATGCTGGGGAACATTTTTTATAGACATGTTTCGGGCACCCTCGCTACCTTTGGGCGTCAGTTCAACCACATTGTCCATGTCCACGGTGCAGTCAGCCATCCCGCCGAGACGGTACGCACCGATACAGGGACCGCTCCGAGCAGGCGATTCACTCCGACTATGCTGCGAAAGGAGATAGACTCGTGATCAAGTCAACTCTAACCGATAGATGGCAAACTACCATCCCGGTCGAAGTCCGCAAGGCGCTCCACCTCAAGCCTCGGCAGCAGCTCATCTATGAGTTGATTGACGGTGCCGTTTTGGTGAAGCCCCAGCCCGAAACGCTCAAGGATCTATATGGCTGTCTTGCAGATGACAAGCCCTCTGCGTCCAAATCCGAGGAACGAGAGACAGCACGCAAAGCAAGATTCCGCGAGAAGTGTGCGCCATGAGTTTGCCCATCGTCCTCGCCCACGGCATCGTCCCCTTCGACGCGCTCTACCGGCCGCTCCTTCAAGCGGGGCTGCGCAAATTCCTGCGCCCGCCCGACAAATGTGACTACTTTAGCGGGATCGCCAGCCACCTCAAAAACCACGGCTACACCGTCTTCGCCCCCCGCGTCCCCTTCGCCGCCGACGTGCATAAGCGCGCCCAAGTCCTGAAGCACCGCGTCGAAGTCATCCTCGAATGCACCGGAGCCGACCAAGTCCACGTGATCGCCCACAGCATGGGCGGCCTCGACGCCCGCCACATGATCGTCGATTTAAACATGGCCGACTGCGTCGCGACACTGACGACCATCGGCACGCCGCACTGCGGCACCTCCTTCGCCGACGTCGGCCTTGCCAAAGCGGACTGGCTGATCGGCTTCACCGGCACCTTCGGCCTCAACATCGAGGGCTTCCGCGACCTCGGTACTAAAGCCACCGCCGCCTTCAACGAGCGTGCGCTGAACGCCGAGGCGCGAAACCCCGTCCGCTATACCACCTACGCCGCCCACCAATGCTATGCGCGGATATTTACCCCGATGAAGCTGTCTTGGAAAATCATCGCCGAGCGCGAAGGGGCCAACGACGGGCTGGTGCCCTTGACCTCGGCCGCTTGGACCGACAAGTTGGGATCGAAGGCCGTGCGCCAAGAAGCCTTTCCCGTCTCCGCCGACCATCTCAACGAGTTGGCTTGGTGGGAGCCATGCGAATTGCGCGCTCCCCGGCAAGCGAGAAAGTCCTTCAAGACCAAAGTTCGCGACGCCTACCTCAAAATGGTTCGCGACGCCGAGCGGCCAACCAGCGCATAGAGAGACTTAGATTTGCCCCTCAAACATGAATTCTTTCCGCAACAACCGCCTACGCGACCACGAAACACCTCTGACCACGGTGTGGTTACTCAACGACATCGCCGAGTCGAGGGGCAAACAAGAGCTATTCACACGTCAGTCGCCACAAGCTCTCAAAGCGCTCCGCGACATGGCTGTCATTCAGAGCACTGGGACGAGTCCGGGTGCGCGCTGGCGTTTTCTCGGGAATAAGGGTAGTAACGCTTGAGTGAGGGTAGTAATAAGGGTATTAACTGAAATCCCGGCTGCGAGTTGCCCAACTGTTATATTAAATGACGGACCACGCATCCAACTCCTAACCAAGAGCATCCATGACCACTCTGTTCGTCACCGGCGGTGCCGGCTTCATCGGCTCCAATTTCATTCGCTACTGGCTATCGACCTATCCCGACGACCGCATTGTCAACTACGACCTGCTCACCTATGCTGGCAACTTGGCCAGCCTGCAGGACGTGGAAGAAAACTACGGCGACCGCTACACCTTTGTCCGCGGCGATATTCAGAATGCCGATCTGATCCGCCACCTCTTCGAGGTCCACCGCCCCGACTACGTGGTCAACTTTGCCGCGGAATCGCACAACAGCTTGGCCATTGTCAATCCCTCGGCTTTTTTCCAGACCAATGTCGTGGGGACGCAAAAGCTGTTGCAGGCTGCGGTCGATGCCCAAGTGCCGCGTTTCCACCACATTTCCACCTGCGAAGTGTACGGCGATCTGGCCCTCGACTCGGACGAGTCCTTCAGTGAGGAATCGCCCTACCGGCCGCGCACTCCGTACAACGCGGCTAAGGCCGCCGCCGACCTAGCCGTACGCGCTTATGGCCACACCTTTGGCCTGCCCGTGACGCTGTCGAACTGCTCCAATAACTTCGGCCCCTATCAATTCCCGGAGAAAGTCATCCCCTTCTTCGTCGTCCGCCTGCTCACCGGCCAGAAGATGCCGCTGTACAAATCCAGCCAGAACCGCCGCGAGTGGCTCCACGTCGACGATCACTGCCGGGCTATCGACCTCGTGCTGAAAAAAGGCGAGATTGGCGAGACGTACAACGTTGGCAGCGGCATTGAAAAAGACGTTGAAACCATTGCCGACCTGATCCTCGACGCCTTGGGGATGGACGCTGCGCACAAAACCTATGTCGATGACCGGCCTGGCCACGACCGGCGCTACCTACTCGATTCGAGCAAAATCCGCACTCAACTAGGTTGGGAACCGCAAGTCGATTTTGCCGAGAGCTTCCGCGATACAGTCCATTGGTACCGCGACAACGAAGCTTGGTGGCGTCCCCTTCTAAAGAAAATCCAAGTCCGCGAAGAGGGCTGGAGAAAGACAACGAGGCAGCATGAGTACTGATTCCTTTGCAGAAATCGTCGGCGAGACCGACGATGAAATCTATCAAGTCCGCACCCGCGCGCCCGGCCCCAGCGGCAAGCTGCCGCTGACCATAGAGCAAGTAGTAGAAGCGCCGAGCGGCCACATCTTTGGCTATAGCCAGAACGCGGGGATGGGCTGGAATCCCGACGAGTTGGGTCGGGGAGAGTTCCTCATCGTCAGCACACAGGGCGGCATCCGCGCCCCGGATGGCCGGCCAATCGCGCTGGGCTACCACACCGGCCACTGGGAAATCGGCCTGTTGATGGAAGCCGCGGCTGAGGAAATCCACCGCCGGGGCGGCATTCCCTTTGCCGCCTATTGCTCGGACCCGTGCGATGGCCGCACGCAGGGCACGACTGGCATGTTCGATAGCTTGCCGTACCGCAACGACGCGGCTATGATCTTGCGCCGCTTGATTCGCTCGTTGCCGACGCGGCGCGGCGTGATGGGCGTAGGCACCTGCGACAAGGGATTGCCGGCGATCCTCATCGCCCTAGCGGGTACGCCGGATCTGCCGGTCGTTGTCGTGCCCGGCGGGGTGACCCTGCCGCCGGAAGAAGGCGAGGACGCAGGCAAGATCCAGTCGGCGGGTTCGCGGCTGGCGCAGGGCGAGATGGATATCGACGACTTTCAGGTGCTCGGCTGCCGCGCCTGCGCCACGCCGGGGGGCGGGTGCCAATTTTTGGGGACTGCGGCCACGACCCAAGTTGTGGGTGAAGCGATGGGGCTATCGCTGCCGCATTCGGCGCTGGCTCCCTCGGGAGAAGCAGTCTGGCACGATATGGCCGTGCGCTCGGCGAGGGCACTGATGGCGCTGGAGGCCGAGGGCATTCGCTCGCAGGAGTTGGTCACCGATCAGGCGCTGCACAACGCCATGGTCGTCCACGCGGCCTTTGGCGGTTCGACGAACTTGATCCTGCACGTGCCAGCTATTGCCCATGCGGCTGGGCGGAAGCGGCCAGAGGTTAAGGATTGGGACCGGATCAATCGCGAGGTGCCGCGCTTGGTGGATGTGCTGCCCAACGGCCCTGAGTTCCACGTTACCGTGCGCGCCTTTTTGGCGGGTGGGGTGCCGGAGGTCATGTTGCACCTGCGCCGCTTGGGGCTGTTGGAGGAGGGGGTGATGACGGTTACGGGCCGCACGCTGGGCGAAAATCTCGACTGGTGGGAGGATGCATCGCGCCGTCACCGCTTCCGTGAAGAACTGCGAAAGCTAGATGGGGTGGACCCAGACGACGTGATAATGGACGCCGATCGCGCTCGCTCTAAGGGTTTGACTAGCACCATCTGCTTCCCGGTCGGCAACATCTCGCCCGAGGGTGCGGTCGTCAAGAGCACGGCCATCGACGCTTCCCTGCTCGACGCGCAAGGGATCTATCGGCACACGGGGCCGGCGAAGGTTTTTACCACCGAACGCGACACCATTGCGGCGATCAAGGACGGTAAGATTTCGCCGGGCGACGTACTGGTGATGATTAGCTGTGGGCCGATGGGCACGGGAATGGAGGAAGTTGCGCAGGTTACGATTGCGCTCAAATACACGGATATTGGCAAGCGCGTGGCGCTGCTTACGGACGCGCGGTTTTCGGGGTTTTCCTCCGGCCCTTGCATTGGGCACATCGGCCCGGAGGCCTTGGCTGGCGGACCCATCGGCAAGCTGCGGGACGGCGACTTGATCGCCATTGAAATCGACTGCCACAACCTGCGCGGACGCATCGATTTGGTCGGCTGCGAAGGCGAAGAGTTTGGCGCAGAGGAAGGCCAGCGGGTGCTTGAAGAGCGCACCTTGCGCCCCGACCTTGCGCCCGAAGCGGAGTTGCCCGACGACACTAAGCTGTGGGCGGCGCTGCAAAACGTCGGCGGCGGCACTTGGGGCGGTTGCGTCTATGATGTAGATGCGATTGTCGCCACGCTCGAAGCGGGCCGCGAGGCGCTAAAGGAGAGGTCGTGAGCGGCAAGCAGATCGTCGTTGGCATCACTGGGGCCAGTGGCGCGCTCTACGCTGGCCGTCTGCTGCGCGCCCTGCTGATCGGCGGGCACCACGTGCATTTGGTTCTGTCCAAATACGGGCGCTACCTGCTCGTCGAAGAGCTGGGTTTCCGTCCCGATAAGGAGAGCTTGCGCGAATTTATAGCGCGGTGCTACGGAGAGGAGACCCAAGCTGGCGAATTGCGCGAGTACAATGCCAGCGACCTAGCGGCCCCTATCGCTAGTGGTTCGGTGGCCATCGACGGTATGGTGGTGGTGCCTTGTTCGGTTAAGACGCTGTCGGGTATTGCTCGCGGAGCGTCTGCGAGCCTGATTGAGCGAGCGGCCGATGTCAGTCTCAAGGAGCGGCGGCCGCTCGTGCTGGTAGTGCGCGAGACCCCGCTCAACCTGATTCAGTTGCGCAATATGACGGCAGCGGCCGAGGCCGGGGCCATCATTCTGCCGGCCATGCCAGCCTTCTACCAAAAGCCGCAGACCTTTGACGATTTGGGCGATTTTATCGCTGGCCGCGTCTGCAACGTGCTGCGGATTGAACACCAACTCTTCCCGCCTTGGCAGGGGCCGGAAGGAAAAAAATAACCCTACATCAGCGACGTTAGCTGGGCGCGGAACAACGCGCGCGGCAGCATGCCTTCGATCAGACGGCCTTCCTCTCTGGCGATGGCGCGACAGACGGTCCACGGCCCAAAGCGGCAGAAAATTTCGCCTTTGAGGCCCGTGGGTGGATCGCAGTAGAGTGGACGCCCCACGAACAAGTCCTGTAGTTGAGGCCAGCTCAACTCGACGCTGGGTCCCTGCATGAGATGCCCCCACAGGGCGACGGTTTGCTGGGACAGGTAGTGGTACCCTTTGTGGGGGCGGGCCACCTTCATGCCGCCGCGGACGAAGTAGGACAGATGTTCTTGGATGGCCGGGCCGAGCGCTGGTTGCCGACACAGGTGGCGGTTGCTGAGGGTGAAGATCTGGTCTGAGGGACAGGGCAGGGTACCGCTCCACCGGTCTTCGATGGCGCGTCGGGACTCGGCGGCAGCGGGATCGGTTTCCGAGGTTTCCCAATCAGGGGCGTCTCCGAGGCTTGGCGTTGGTGCACGTTTGGAAAGACGAGCGACGAAAGCCCCTTCGGTGTCGTGGTGGTGGGGCCAGACGCGGACGCAGCGGGCGAACTCGGCTGGGAATTGGGCGGCTAGCGCATCCGGCAGCGGCGGCCCCTCGAACTCTGCGATAGGGAGGATCGCGACGTCTTCCTTATAGCGGCGCAATAGCCCGAGGAGCACTTCTTCGTTTTCCTCCAGCGAGAGTGAGCACGTAGAATACACCAAGGTGCCGCCAGGGCGCAGCATCTGGTAGGCGGCGCGCAAGAGGCCCTTTTGTTGCTGCGCGAGGCGCTGGGCGTCTTGCGGCGACCAGTAGGTGAGCATGTTCTGGTCTTTGCGCACGATGCCGTCGCCCGAGCACGGTGCATCGACGAGGATGCGGTCGAAAAAGTTGGGGAAGTAGCGCGTCAGCATGGTCCCTGGGGCTTGGGTCAAGACGTGATTGGCCACCCCACAGCGCTCCAAATTGCCCACGAGAGCGGGCATGCGCTTGCGCTGGGGTTCATTGGCCAGCAGTAGGCCGCTGTTTTGCATGCGCGCGGCAATCTGGGTGGCCTTGCCGCCTGGGGCGGCGCACAGGTCGAGGACGCGCTCGCCGGGCTGGGGAGCTAAGACCTCGACGGCCAGCATGGGGGCCTTGGCTTGGACGTAATACGCGCCCATAGCGTGTTCAATGGTCTGGCCGAGACTGGCGTCGCCCTCCGGCAAGGCGAAGCCCTCGCTGCACCAAGGCACACTTTGGCCGCGCTGGTCCAAGTGGAGTCGCACATGTTGGGCTTGCGCTTGTAGCGCGTTCAAGCGCAGTGAAGCTGGTGGGGGCGTGTGCGAGCACCGATAAAAGGCCGTGCGCTCTTCGTCGTTGGGCAGCAGGCGGCCGATATACTGGAGCAGGGCCTGTAATTTATCCGGGTCGTACGCTTTGCGCACAGGTGGGGTTCCCTGTTTGTTCTTCTCTCATAAAGTCCAAATCCACGCCCAAGACACTACTTTATTACCCTTCTTTTTTCTTCTTATTCCCACTGAAGGTCTAACACGTAAATCTCCCAATTGCCATCGCGGTTGGATTGGAAGGCGATCTGGGTGCCATCAGGAGACCAAGAAGGCTTCTCGTTGAGGCTGTGGCTAGTAAGCTGACGCGGGTTACTGCCGTCGGCATCCATCACGTATATGTGCCAATTGCTATCGTGCTTGGATTGGAAGGCGATCTGGGTGCCATCAGGAGACCAAGAAGGGGATCCGTCCCCAGCGTCGCGATTGGGCAGTCGGCGTAAGTTATTGCCGTCGGCATCCATTACGTAAATTTCCCAATTGCCATCGCGGTAGGATTGAAAGGCGATCTGGGTGCCATCAGGAGACCAAGAAGGCTTCTCGTTGAGGCTGTGGCTAGTAAGCTGACGCGGGTTACTGCCGTCGGCATCCATCACGTATATGTGCCAATTGCTATCGTGCTTGGATTGGAAGGCGATCTGGGTGCCATCAGGAGACCAAGAAGGGGACCCGCCGCTGTTAGTATGCCAACGCGCGTTCCTGCCGTTGGCATACGTCACGTAGATGTGCTGATTGGATTGGAAGGCGATCAGGGTGCCGTCAGGCGACCAAGAAGGGGATCCGTCCCCAGCGTCGCGATTGGGCAGTCGGCGTAAGTTATTGCCGTCGGCATCCATTACGTAAATTTCCCAATTGCCATCGCGGTTGGATTGGAAGGCGATCAGGGTGCCGTCAGGCGACCAAGAAGGACTCATGTCCTCAGCATCGTGATTGGTCAGTCGGCGTAGGCGGGATTTCACTGTAATCACAATCGTTTCTGCTGCTTGTCCCCCGTGTTCATCCTCCACCCTAAACGTCACTTGATACATTCCCGCCTCTGTGTCCGAGGGTCGCCACGTAAAGATTGCTCCCGATAGCGACGATCCCGACGGATTATTCTCAACCGTATAAATCAAAACATCCCCATCAGCATCATTCCCGGCTAAGGCGATCGTCAATGTGTGGCCTCCGGCGACGGTCTGATCGCCAATGGCCGCCAATTCCGGCTCTCGGTTGGTATTCTTGACAGTAATGGTGATGGTCTCCCGGTCAATGCCGCCACGACCGTCTTCTACTGTAAAGGTGACCTCGTACTCCCCCGACTGAGAGTAGGACGGCTTCCAGCTAAAGGTCTGCTCTGCAAGGGAGGCTCCGGTTGGCTCTCCTTCGACGGAATAGGTCAATTCATCCCCATCCGCATCGCTGCCTTCCAAGATGATCGTCAAGGCACTACCTTCTTCGGCGATATAAGGACCAATACTGACCAGTTCCGGTATCTGATTGGCCTCAACGTTAATGGTGACGTTCTGACTATCGGAACCACCGCGACCGTCCTCCACTGTGAACGTTACCTGATAGGTTCCTACCTGTGACGACGACGGCTTCCAGTTAAAGGTCTGCTCTGCAAGGGAGGCTCCGGTTGGCTCTCCTTCGACGGAATAGGTCAATTCATCCCCATCTGCATCGCTGCCTTCCAAGATGATCGTCAACACTTTGTCTACGTCAGCGTTCTGATTGCCCACGTCGGCCAACTCTGGTCCTTGATTGGTCTCGTCGACAGTAATGATGATTATTTCCCGGGCAACCCCGCCGTGTTCATCGGCGACCGCAAAGGTGACCGAGTACTCCCCCGCTTGAGTGTGGGACGGTTCCCATGTAAAAGTCGATCCCGATAGGGCTGCACCTGCTGGCGGTCCTTCAACCGCATAGGTCAATGCATCTCCGTCCGCATCGCTACCGACCAACGGTATCGTCAACAGACTGCCCTCGGCGACGATCTGGTCGCCAATGGCCTCCAATGTCGGTGCTTGATTGGTCTCGCCGACAGTGATGGTGATTGTTTCTCGGGCAACCCCGCCGTGTTCATCAGCGACCGTAAAGGTGACCGAGTACTCTCCCGCTTGAGTGTGGGACGGTTCCCATGTAAAAGTCGATCCCGACAACGACGAACCCGCTGGCTCTCCTTCGACCGCATAGGTCAGCGCATCTCCGTCCGCATCGCTACCGACCAACAGTATGGTCAGAGTGCGGCCTTCGGCGATAGTCTGATCGCCAATATCCGCCAATACCGGTACTTGATTGGTTGAAGTCAGCGCGATGACCACCCGACTACTCTGGCCCCCCTTCACTAGCACCAATGCACTGCCACGCCACTTTACGATGGCCCCCTTATACGCTTCCACTACTACCGAATACGACCCCGTGGATACAGTCAGTTCGCCAAGCCAAACGCCCCCCTCATAGCGCAAGTCCTCGCTCATCACCACCGTCTCATTTTGCAACACTGTCACCACCATCCGGTCCACTCCCTGTACCACCGTCCCATTCGTTTCACCCGGCGGAGCCGGATCTTGCACATCCAGCGCGATACGCCCCGTCTTTGGCCCGGCTCCCCGATCTCCGCAGGTTCCAAGCAGTAAAATCAGTGCCATGCTTAGCGCGTACTTGACCATGCATCCTCCAGTGTATTGATTGAACATTTTTTGCAATTATTCAATAATATAACCTAACATTAAGAGGCATGGGCGTCACACGCTGCTTCGTCGTCAGCGATTTGCATCTCGGATCGGCTTACTTTTACCATCGCCATTTCTTGTCTTGGCTGGATACCTTGCCCAAAGGGGTGCCGCTCGTGCTCAACGGCGACGTCATAGATCGGCCGGGCCAAGCCCTGCCTGCTGCCCATCGGGCCGTGCTGGAGCGCCTCGTGTGCGAGTCGCAATCTCGGCCCGTAATTTGGGTGTACGGCAATCGCGATGCCGAGTTCAAGCTGGCCGAGCCGGGGCAGATTCGCTTTGTCGATAGCTGGCGACTCGATCAGCGATTGCTCGTAATTCACGGCCATCGGCTCGACCGGCTGATGCCTCGGCACGCGGCGTTCAAGTGGGTTTTCCGCCGCTTGCACCATTGCCGCATCTGGCTCGGCGGGCGCGATGCCCACGTGGCCGAGTACGCCAAGAAATGGCCTTTGCTCTACCGGGTGCTCAACGAGCACGTAGCGCGCAACGCCTTGCGCGTGGCACAGCAGGAGGGGGTTGAAGCGGTGGTCTGCGGGCACACGCACGCGGCCATGGCAATTGAGCGACAGGGCCGGTGCTACTTCAACACCGGTGCTTGGACCGAAAAACCCTTCCACTTTCTCGAAGTGGCCCCGGACCGCATGGTCCTACATACATACGAGGACGACTGTGATTAAATGGACGCTCTTATTGGCGGTGGCTTTGTGGCTGCCGGCCAGCGCGGAAGAAGGGGGCCTCATCTGGCCGCTGAGCCTTGCACCGGCCCTGACTTCCACCTTCGGCGAATCGCGTTCCCGCGCTTTTCACGCCGGCATAGACCTCAAGACTTGGGGCGAGACCGGCCACCCCGTACAGGCCCTAGCTGACGGCTATATATGGCGCGTGCGTACCTCGCCTTGGGGCTATGGCCGTGCTCTGTACCAGAAATTGGCCGATGGCCGCATGGTGGTCTATGCCCATTTAGAGGACTTTGCCGCGCCCATGGCCGAACTCGTGCAGCAAGCACAGCAGCAGCGCGGACGCTACAGCGTGGATTTGTACTTCAAGGAGGGGGAAATTCCAGTGCTCGGCGGCGCGGTCATCGCTTGGAGCGGCGAAAGCGGAGCCGGCCCTCCCCATTTGCACCTGGAGCTGCGCGACGAAAACAACGTGGCGGTTAATCTTCTCTTGCACGGTTTTTCGATCGCCGATACGATCGCGCCGACCTTGCAGCGAGTGGCCATCACGCCGCATGGACGCAATGCTCAAGTCGAGGGAGGGCACGACCCCTATGTGCTGAATTTGCGTTGGCAGCCGAGCCGAGGAGAATTCATCGGGGTGCGACCCGTGCAGGTGCTCGGCCCGGTGAGCATCAGCGCGTTGATGTACGACCGCGCCGATGCGGCCCCCAACAAACTAGCCCCCTATCGCGTGGAATTGCACATCGACGGCGAGTTGATTTTCGCCGCGCGCTACGAGCAGGTCAGATACGGAGATATGCACCAGATGTATTTGGACCGGCCGCTGGCTGCTTTTAAGGGCGGGATAGGTCGCTTTTACAACTTGTGTCGCCTGCCGGGCAATCGCCTCGAATTCTACGAGGGGCCTAGCGATGGCATCCTAAACTTGGCCAAGGGGCGGCACGAGGTCGTCGTAGTTGTCGCGGATGTCAACGGCAACGAGAACCGGGCGCGCTTTGGGTTGATGGTTGCTGAACCGCCAGTCATTGCCGGGGCGCGGATTGCAGCGGCAGCGAACGGAACCTTTATCGAGGCGCGGATGACCGATGCGGACGACCGGCTCGTGGAAGTAGAATTGGCCAGTTCGCGCGATGGCGAGAACTGGCGGCGCGTAGATCGGCGGCAGAGCCGCTCTGGCCCGCTCAAGTGGCAGATCCATCGGAATGCCTCCTACTGGCGGATCCAAGCGCGGGATCCAGCGGGTGCTACGGCCTTTGCCATTTGTCGCCTACCTGAGCCCGCGGTGCCGACCTTTGCCCTAGAGCGCCGTCCTCACGCGGATTTCGTGGAGCTCGTGATGCGCTATGAACAAGTGCCTAGCGCTACGCCTTTGGTCCGCATTGATACCGTTAATATCAGCCCCCGCCAGACCGGCTTGCGCGAGTTCCGGGTTGCAGTGCCGCTCGATCCGAGCGATCCAACAGGGGGGTCGGTTTTGCTGCGGACGCCGGGGGCCGCTGTGCAAAGGGTCGTCCTTGACCAGCAATTCGTGAAGCCGGGTGCTGCGGCCAAGCTGACCTATGCCAACGGCGCGGTCGAATTGGGCTTTGCCGCGGCGAGCGCGTACGCGCCGTTTTTCCCGCAAGTCGAGACTTTTGAGCCGCAAGTGTCTGCCGCCCTAGTCGCAGTCGGGTCGGCTTTTGCCTTGGGGCCTGATGTTAGCTTTGACCGCAAGGTCGAGTTGCGTTTGCGCTACGACCGGGAAACGCTGCCGCCGGAGAAGCTGGGCATCTACCGAGAGGTGGCCGCTGAAAAGTGGTCGCTGGTGAGCAATGAATGGGATGCTGTGGGTAGGCAGATGGTAGCGCGGGTGCGGCGCTTGGGCCGCTATGCGCTGTTGGCCGACTTGGAAGCCCCTGAGATCAGCAGTTTGCAGCCCGCTGAAGGATCCTTCGTTGGCTCGCGTCCGGAAATTCGCGGCGCGGTGCGCGACCAAGGCGCGGGCATTGGGCGGGAAACAGACATTGAGTTTGAGCTCGACGGAAGTCTGCTGATCGCCGAATACGACCCAGAAGCCGGGCGCGTGTATGGGCATTTGCTGGAAGATTTGTCGCCGGGTATGCACCGTCTAGTGCTGAGGGTGCGGGATATGAGCGGCAACCAAGCTGAGATGTACTCGGAATTTACCGTGCGCTAGCGCAGCGGCACCGGGGCACCGGCTTGGCGTAGCGACGCCTGCGCAGCTTCTAACACGCGCACGACGCGCAGGCCGTCGTGGCCATCGCTGCGGGGTGTTTGGCCGGTGCGCACGCACTCGACGAAGTGCTGGCACTCTAGCTTGAGCGGCTCGGTCATTTGCAGCCGCGGAATGACGACATCGCCAAAGCGCAGCGCGATGGAGTCGCCGTAAGAGTCGTATTGCGGCCGCTCGGCCGATTTATCGTAGATGCGCACCTTTTCCGTGCTTTCCACATCGTCAAACACCGCCATCTTACGGCTGCCGACTACGGTCAGGCGGCGGATGCGGTGCGGGTCGAGCCAAGAGAGTTGCATCTGCGCCATCTTGCCATCGGCAAAGTGCAAATTGGCAAATACCACGTCTTCGATGTCGGGTTGCAGATAGCACTCACCGCGGGCGCTGACCGCGTCCGGCTCTTGATCGAGCAGATACAGGATGACCGAGATGTCGTGTGGCGCCAAGCTCCACAGGGCATTTTCGTCGCTGCGGACAATGCCCAAGTTGACGCGCTGGGAGTACAAATAATACAAGTCGCCCAATGCACCTTCTCGTACTAAATCATGCAGCATGTGCACGGCCGGGTGGTATTTCAGCAGGTGCCCGACCATCAGCACTCGGTCTCGCTCAGCGGCTAATTCGACCAAGTGGGCCGACGTGGTGGCATCGAGGGTCATGGGCTTTTCGACATACACGTGCTTGCCCCGCTCTAGGGCGCGGCGGGCCAATTCGTAGTGCTCGGCGGCCGGGACGGCCAATACCACGGCGTCGAGTGCGTCGTCGCCGAGTACCTCGTCGTAATTGGCGGTGATGGGGACTTCCGGGTACTGGCTCTGAATGGCGCTGCGGATTTCCGGGCTAGCGTCGCAGACGTGGCGCAGATGTACGTCGGGCAATTCGTGGAAGACGCGCACTAGGTTTTTGCCCCAATACCCAGCGCCGACGCAGGCGATTTGGACGGGACTCATGCGCGTTGGAAATAAGTGCCGATGTCGGCGGCTAGGTGCGCGAGGGCTTGGCTGCCCTCGGTTTGGGGATGCGTTTTGACGACAGGCTCTCCCGCGTCGGCTTGGCTGCGGACGAGCGGGTCGAGCGGAATTTCACCTAGATAGGGAATGTCCAAGCGGTTGGCTGTGGCACGGCCTCCTCCGGCTCCGAAGATGGGGTCGGTATGGCCGCAGTTGTCGCAGTGGAAATAGCTCATGTTCTCGACTAAGCCGACGATGGGCACCTCGGTCTGGCGGAACATCTCGACGCCGCGCCGCACGTCTTCGAGGGCGATGGCCGAGGGCGTGGTGACGATCAAGGCCGCAGTCAAGGGGGCCACTTGGGTTAGCGTGATTTGTACGTCTCCAGTCCCTGGGGGTAAATCTACGAGTAGCAAATCGAGCTCGCCCCAAGTGACGTTGAAGAGGAATTGGTGCATCATCTTGGCCAGCATGGGGCCGCGCCACACGACCGGGGTGCCCGGGCCGATTAGCAGCCCCATGGAAATGGCTTTGAGGCCGTGTACAGACAAGGGCTGGATGCGGCCGTCCTCTGCGGTTGGCTTGCCTTCTAAGCCGATTAAGCCCGGGATGTTGGGCCCGTAGATGTCGGCGTCGAGCAAGCCGACTCGTAGCCCTTGATGGGTCAAGCTCACGGCTAAGTTGGCGCAGAGCGTGGACTTGCCAACGCCGCCCTTGCCGCTGGCTATGGCCAATGTATCTTTAATACCGGGAATGGGTTGGCGGTTGTGGGTTTGTGGGGCGTTCACTGAAGTTCCTGCTGCGTAGTGGAAAATTTGAAGTATAGAGGAAAGACCTCCTCGCGGCAAGGGGAGTTACAAAGGAGCTAGCCATGTATAGGATCGCACTTTTGGCGGTCGTTTTGGTCCCCTTGGGTTGCACGAATGTCAACCAGATGCACAAGCTCTATCAGGAGGGCGATCACTCGCAGTTAGATCGGATCATGGAGATTGTCTCCCGCCAGGATTACCCCTATGCCACGCGGCGCAAGGCCGCGCGTATCTTAGGTGAGATCGGCGATCCGCGCGCCGTGCCGGTGCTAAAAATGGCGCTCCAAGACTACGATCAGCGCACTACGCTCAAGCAGGACGCGCTGCGTGCTTTGGGCACCATCGGCGATCAGAGCGCGGCCTTAGATATAGGGAGGCTGCTCAACTACTCGCTCAATACGGCTGACTCCGAACTGCGGATGGCCGCCATTGAAGCGCTCGGGCAGATGGGGGGAACCAAGGCGGCTGAAATTTTGGTCAATGCCCTCGACTACTACGACATGCTTACCCTGCGCTCTGAGCAGCGGACCCCTCGGGGGGTATTCACCGGCGAGGAGATATCTCCCTATCCCTACGGACGGATGCATCCCGACTCCACGGATGGCCCGCGACGCTATCCAAATGTGGGATTGGACCCCTTTGGCGAGGGGGGCCAGCCCCGGGTGAGCATGTTCGGCACGCCCATCGAGCCCACGCAGATGGAATACGACCCCACGCCCGAAGAGCGCATCCTAACCCATCAGGCGCTTACAACGGTGGGGGCGGACGCCATTCCAGTGATTGAAAATCACCTAGATAGCCTGCGCGTAAGCCGCCCGACCCTGCGCAAGGAGTTACTGGCCATAGTAAGCGAAATCACAGGTGTGCCGCCGGTGGTAGAAGCCGATTCCACAGTCTCCGATCTGTAAGTTGACAAGGGTACGTCGAGCGCATATAATAGGACGATTCTATCCGAAAAATCACCGAGATACGCGCTAGGCCCGCCTTGTTGAGGGCGGAATACGCGGACGCTTGGTTCGCCTGTTTACCTCCGGCCAAAAGGCCAAGTATAATTCGAGGTTATCACCCATTATGGAACGCGATATCGGCCCGATCCTCGGCGATTGGAAATACGCCCCAGGCGAGTTGAGCGTGCGCAAGATACGAGGCGGCAATGGCAGCGCCAAGCTCCAAATCCGCATGGATATGGGCTTGATGCAGCTAGAGTGGCGGGGTCGTCCCGACGCGCTCCGTCCGCACGGCTATGTGTCGCTGTTGGATTACTACTGCCAAAAGCGACGCGAGTGGGAAAAAGCACACGGCCCGGGCACCTTTCGCCTCTCGCACGAGGATTGTTCCGAGTTGGCCCAAGAGGCCATGAAATACTACTGGCGGCGGATCGGTTTTTTCGAACTGAAGGAATACGAGCGGGCCGAAGAGGACGCCAAGCACAACCTCGCCATTCTCGACTTGTGCTACGAATACGCCGAGGAGGACGAAGATCGTCAGTTAGCCGAACAATACCGCGTCTTTGTCACGGCGCATCGGGTGCAGGCGCGGGCGCTGGCCTGCCTAGAGGTAGAGAACTACGCTGAGGCCCTAACTGAGATCCGCCGAGGCATCGTTGAAATTGAGGAATTTCTCGCCAAAATTGGTCAATTGGACCAGCTCGACGAGTGCCCTGAACTGCTCTTTTTGCGCGAGTGGGAAAGCGAGGTGGAAAGCACGCGACCGCGCACGCTGCGCGAGCGGCTGACGGCTGATCTACAGGCCGCAGTCGAAGCGGAGCGATTTGAGTTGGCCGCTTCGCTTAGGGATCGCTTGCGTTCGCTCGAGACCGAGCAAGCTGGCAGGTCGTCTTGAAGGGGCGCTTACTGCCGAGGAGTGGGCCGAGGGGCGCTGTCTCCCGGCCCTTTTACTTTGCCCTGTTGGCATTGTTAAGTGCTTGTGGGCAAATGGCTCCCAAGACGACGCTCGATGTGCCGACGGTCCAGATTATCCAAGAACAGCTACCCATAGTAGGCGACAATCTGCTCGACTTGCAGTTGTTCAGGCCAGGTACTGGTTCACGCCTCCTGTTGGCGCTGCTGGAATGGGAAACCCCTTCGGGAGAGCAGCACAAGGCCGAGCACCGGTTGCAGGTACCGCAGGGGCGTCTAGTGCATTATGCGCTGCCATATCGGCTGGCAGAGGCTGGCATACACCGCGCAGCCCTGCGGCTGTACGATCCGGAACGCGACACGACTGTCCATGTGGCCGAAGAGTTGCGCCTGTTTGCCCGGCCCGCTTGGGAGCTTTTGGGCGATCGCTCGTATTATACCGTAGAGGACGAGATCCGCTTCCGGCTACGGCGCAATCGCCGCGCTGATACGACCATCCCCGTAACGGTCGAGTTACAACGCGGCGGCGAGGTCTTGGATCGCTTGGAGGCGAATATGGTTGGGCAGGAGGTCGCTGGGGCCTTTGCCGCAGCGACCTTGCCCGCAGGGCGTTATGAGTTGGTGGCGCGGTGGCTGGACCCGGTCGGCGGAGCGGATTCGCTGGCCGTGGCTTGCGAGAAGTTTGCGCCGGCCGCACGGGAGGTGAAAATCGACCTGTTCAGCCAGTCCTTGCTCGTCGATGGCGAGCCGTTTTTTCCCATTGGGCTGTACTGGTTGCGGGCCGAGGATCTCGGCCCGATGCGGCGTCTGCACTTCAACTCCGGAGATTACTACTACAAGATGCGTGGAGAAGAGGTCGCCGCGCTGATGGATGCGGCAGCCGTAGAGGGGATGCAGATACTCCTGGAGCTGACCGAGTACGCCCGGCGGGAACCCGAGCCTGATTATCGGGCCATTGCCGCCCTTGTCAAACGCTATCGCCAGCATCCGGCGCTCTTGGCATGGTATCTGGTTGACGAGCCAGACGAGACCAAAATGGCTCCTGCGTCTGCCTTGGCGATATACGAGCTAATCCGGGAACTCGATCCATATCATCCCGTCTATTTAGTCAACAACCGGCCGCACACATATGCTGCATATTTGGACGCCAGCGATATCTTGGCTATAGATGTCTATCCGATTCCAAACTACTCCATCAGTCAGGTGAGCGACTATATGGAGCGGGCGCGCTGGACCTCGCTGGAGCGAAAGCCGGTCTGGTTGATTGCCCAGGCCTTTGGCGGGGTGGAGCATTGGGCGCGCTCACCGACGGCGGACGAGTTGCGGAACATGATCTATCAAGGCTTGGTTGGAGGGGCCAAGGGCGTGTTGTTTTACCGCTATTGCCAAGAAAACGAACGCCACATCCAGCCCCTCGCCTTGTGGCGAGAAGTGCAGCACCTTGCGGCCGAGCTTGACGAATTAGGCCCGGTGTTATTGCAGGAGGAGCACAGCTTGGAGGCACAACCGGCTAGTGGCGAGGTCGCAGTGGCGATCAAAGAGTACAAAGGCGATTTTTACGCATTTGCCGTCAATGTCGCCGAAGATACGCGGCAGCTCGATTTGCGTCTGGAGGGCTTGCCGCCGATGGGGCGAGTCGAAGTGGTCCGCGGGCAGGCGGTCCCGACGCTGGCCAACGGGCGGCTCGCCGCGGAGTTAGGGCCGCTGGGCACGGCGGTTTTTCGCTTGCAGACAGCGGGCATTTAAACGGGTAATCCACTGGCTTTAGAGCCAGTTAAAGGGGAGAAAATTATGGCCAAAAGGGTGGCCCTCAATAAGCGCGATCGAGAGCGAATAAAGAAGATGCTCTTGGTGCGCCGCGCTGAATTACTCAGCGATCTAGACGGCACCGAGCACGAGATCGACGAGTTGCAAGACCCCAAGGCCGACGATCTCGACCGAGCAGTCGAGGCCGGAGCCATGGAGCTTTTGGTGGCACTGGGGGATACTGAACGCCGCGAGTTGGAGGAGGTCACGCTGGCACTCGAGAAGCTAGAAAGCACGACGTATGGCAAGTGCGAAGCCTGCCTTGAACAGCCCTTAAACCTGTGTGCGACCTGCCCGTTTATTCCCAAGCCGCGCTTGGAGGCCCTGCCCACGGCGCGGCTGTGCGTGTCCTGTCAGGAAGCCGAGGAGCAAAACCAGATTCCGTCCTATACTCGGCTGCGCCCACGGCGGATGTTTGGCGAGGACATAGAAGAATTCACGCATCCGCTGATGGACTCAGAAGACGACAAATAGGCGCTTAGTCCGCGCGTTATTCGAGCCGAATACAAAGGCGGCCCAAGCCTTGTTTGGAGCAACTTGGGCCGCCTTTGTGTGAGGATTGGGATTGGGAGGCTAAGGAGCTAGTTCTTTTAGCTCGGCCATAGTGGCGAGCCGCACGTTTTTGAGCTGGCGCTGGTAGCCTATGACCGCGGCCAAGGCGTTGATCCGAGCCTGCGTCAAGTTGCCTTGGGCTTGGAGCAATTGCTGGCTGTCGGCCAAGCCGAGTTCAAAGCGGCTCTGCTCGACGTCGTAGGTGCGCTGGGCAAATTCGAGGGCGGCTTGGCGCAGGTCAATCTGGCGCTCGGCCTCGTGGACGCGGCGCGTGGCGTCGCGAACTTGCTGGATGATTAGGCGGCGCTGCTGCTCGCGTCCGAGGCGGCTTTGCTCCAAGGCGATGCGCGCTTGGCTGATGTTGGCCTGTCGCTGGCCGCTGTCGATCAGCGGCAGGCTTATCTGCAGATCGACTCCCCACCGATTGCGCTCGAAATTGTCGCTGACAGCGCTGATTTCACTGCCGCGCCCCTGCATGCTGACGTTGGCACCGAAGGTCGCGTTAATGCCGTTGCGGCGGCGGGTGTCCTCTAAGTTCAACGCATTGATCTCCTCGAAGATTTCCGCTCGTTTCATGTCGGTGCGGCGCGCCAAGCCGATTTCTAGGGCACGTTGGGCGTCGATGGGGTGAATCTCGTATTGGACATCAGTGTCGATTTCGATCGGTTCCCACACGTCGAGGCCGAGGGTTTCGCGGAGCAGGTCGCGGCGCAATTCGATATCGGTTTGCGCTTGGTCGTACGTGGCTTCGGCCTGTAGCATCTCCACCTGTAGGCGCAGGGCTTCCACTTCGGCGATGAGGCCGACCTCAAATTTTCGCTGAGCCAACTCCAAGTTGGCGCGCGACTGCGCCAGGCGCTGTTCCTCTATTTCGAGTTCGCGGACGCTCTGCACTAAGTCGTAGTAATCGTCAATGACTTGGCCTTCTAGCTGGAGCCGCTGACGGTCAAAGTTGAGGCGGGCGCTTTGCAGGCTGTGCTCGGCGCGCTTGAGCGCGATTTCTTCGCTGGGCTGGCCGAGTATGTCGCGCTCGTAAGCAAGGCGCGTCGAACCCGAATAGTCGAGGAAGTCCTCGCGGCGATTGGACGAGAAGTCGCGGCGGAGAGCCACAGAGGTCAGCGTGAGTTGGCCGAGGTGGCGCAGGCGCTGGGTCATGCGCAGGTTGCCCGAGTAGGAGACATCGGTATTCTCTTCGCGGACTCGGGTTTGGAGGGCGACGTTTTCTTGGGTGTCGCGCAGCCCCGTGAAGCTAGGGGCGGTGACAAAGGCGTCCATGCCGAAGGTAAAAGGCGCTTGCGCTGCCGTCAGTTGGACGTGGCTGTTGTCTAGGTCTTGTTGGTTCCTTTGGTGTTGCAGGTTGTTTTGCATGGCCAATTCGATGCACTCTTGCAGCGAGAGGACCTCGGCTTTCGCGCAAGTGGTGGCGATCAGCAAACCGACTAGTGCCCATTGGTATTTCATCACGGGAGCCCCTACTTGATTGGATGAGGAGTGAGATGCAGTGGTTGTCTGTAATTATACGATACGCGTTTTACTCTTGCCAACCGCATCGCGCGTAGGCTATGCCAATTTTCCGATAGTGAGTTTTATATTTAATATTAATAGACTTAAAGCCTATCGCGAATCTAAAGGAGCAATACCATGACCACCCTCACTTCGCAAGTGCTGGCGTACGAAAAAACCGCTGCCGACCTCGCGGTCAAAATTTTTGCCGATGGAGCCGACCGCGAGAGCATGCTGGCAAGCTATGCCAATCCGCTAGTCTCTGGGTTTACGACCAATCCGACCTTAATGCGCCAAGCAGGCGTCACCGACTACCGGGCCTTTGCCCACGACATCGTCGCGACCATTCCCGACCGCCACATTTCCTTTGAGGTTTTTTCGGACGAATTCGACGACATGGAGCGCCAAGCCCGCGAGATCGCAACTTGGGGCGAAAACGTGTACGCCAAGATCCCCGTCAGCAACACCAAGGGAGAGGTCAGCTACGACTTGGTCCATCGGCTGTCTCACGCCGGGGTCAAGGTCAATGTCACGGCGATCTTTCTGCTCGACCAAGTGCGAGAAGTGGCGGCCGCGGTCGAGGGCGGGGCACCGTGCTGCGTGTCAGTTTTTGCTGGCCGCATCGCCGACGCCGGGCTGGACTACATGCCGGTCATGGCCGAGTCGGTCGAGCTGCTCGCGTCCAACCCCCAAGCCGAACTCATCTGGGCCAGCCCCCGCGAGGTGTACAATGTCGTCCAAGCCGACAGCATCGGCTGCCACATCATCACCTGCACCAGCGACATCATCAAAAAGCTGCCGACCTTGGGCAAAGAAATGGGGCAGTTTTCGCTAGAGACCGTCCAGATCTTTTACGCGGATGCTACGGCTGCCGGCTATAGCCTGTAAGCGCGGCGGATGAGTTACACCCAACAGTATTTGGCGACGGCGGCTCAAGTCATCGAGCAGCTAGATCGCAATGCGATCGAAGCGATAGTCCAACTCGTCGTCGAGACCCGTCAGCGCGGCGGGCGGCTCTTTGTGCTCGGCGTGGGAGGCAGCGCGGGCAATGCGAGTCACGCGGTCAACGACTTTCGCAAGATCGCTGGTATTGAGTCCTACGCGCCCACGGACAACGTGTCGGAGCTGACGGCGCGCATCAACGACGAGGGCTGGGATGCGGCCTTTGCCAAATGGCTGGAGGGCAGCCGTTTAAACGAAAAGGATCTGATCTTGGTCTTGTCCGTCGGCGGTGGCAATCGCCCGCTGAATACCAGCGTCAACTTGGTCGTAGCACTGGAGTACGCCAAAGAGGTCGGAGCCAAAATCTGCGGCATCGTGGGGCGGGATGGCGGCTTTACAGCCCAAGTCGCCGATGCCTGCGCGATTGTGCCGACGGTCGATCTGGTCACGCCGCTGACGGAATCCTTCCAAGCCGTTATATGGCACTTAATTGTCTCGCATCCCGAGGTACAAGTGGAGCGCACTAAGTGGTAGATGTGCTCACAACGAAAGGTTGAACATGTCTGCGGTCCCCCGAGACCTGCGCCAGTTTTTACACCGCTACATTCCAGACCTAGAAGAGGAGATGTTTTCGTTCCTCGCGGTGCGCGAACCCGAGGACTTCTTGTATCGGCTGATGCGCGACTACCCGGAGCGCGGCGGCAAGCGATTCCGCCCGGTGTTGGTGCTTTTGGCATGCCAAGCTTGCGGCGGCGACGTGAAAAAAGCCATGCGGACTGCGGTGGCCTTTGAGATGTTCCAGTCGTTCGCCGTGGTCCACGACGATATTGAAGACGATTCGGAGATGCGGCGTGGCAAGCCCTGTTTGCACAAGCTGCACGGGGTCCCATTGACCATTAACGTCGGCGATGCCCTGTACGCCAAGGTCTTTGAAATCCTTAGCATGAACCGCGAGGTGTTGGGGGCAGATGTCGCACTCGATTTGATAGACGAGATGATCCGCGGCTCGTGCGAGACGTTCGAGGGACAGGCATACGACGTGGGCTGGATTCGTCAGCGCTACATTCCCAGCGAGGACGAGTTTATGATCATGTTGCGCAAGAAGACTGGGTGGTACACGGGCCGGGGGCCGTGTACGGCTGGGGCGATTATAGCGGGGGCCGAGATGGAATTGCGAACTCGTATCGGCGACTTCGGCGAGTCCATGGCCATTGCGTTCCAACTGCGCGATGACCTGCTGAACTTGAGTTCTTCCGAACAGGATGCTGGCTCTGCGCCTGGGGTTACTTCCGGGGCCTACGGCAAGGAACGGGGTGGGGATATTGCGGAAGGGAAGCGGACCTTGATTATCATCGACCTATTGGGCAAATGCAACGCTGAAGAACGCGAGGAAGTGCTGGCGATCTTGCACCAAGACCGCCAGAGCAACACGGCCGCCGAGATCGAGCGGGTCATCGCCTTGGTCGAGCACTACGAATGCGACCGCTACGTCGAGGGCGTGTGCCAACAGAAGGTCGAAGAGAGCTTGACCCAACTAGAGAAACTTCCGGCCAGCCCTTCGCGCGATATGCTAAGAGAAATGCTGGACTTTCTGGTCCAGCGCGCCTTTTAGTCCACCACTGGATTTTCCAAATAAGCCAAAAGCAACCGCGCCGTGTTGACGATGCCGTCCCACGCGCAGATTTCGTACCCGTGCGTGTTGTCGCCCGGGTAGCCAATCAGCGCAGCGCGTGCAATGGCACCGGACGTTTTGGCAATTGACGAGTCGCTGGAATACGAAGTGAGGACGGCTGTTTGGATGTTGAACCCGCGGGCGGTGGCTAGGGCGTCAAAGTGGTCGATGATGCGCGCGTCGTACAGGCCGCGAGTGTCGCGGACGCCGATAATGGGATCGCCGCTGTTGGCCGTCCCGTATTCGGCCGCCGCGGGTGCGATGTCAACGGCAACGGCCGCGTCAACCGGCAGCCGTCCGAGCGCGTAGATTGCGCCGTGGCCGCCGATTTCTTCGCTGGAACTGGCTACGAGATACACGTCTTGGGCCGGTCGGTTTTCCCGCAAGTGCAAGCCCACTTCGAGCATGGCCGCCAAGCCGGCGCGGCAATCGAGATTGTAGCCGCAGACGCAATCACCTAGACGCCAGAGCGTCTTGTGTTTGCCGGCGATGACGACCCGAGTGCCGGCGCGGATCCTGCGCTGGGCTAACTCTTCGACCGCGAGCCTCGTTTCAATCCACATCTGTTCCCATCTGAGGGCTTGGCCGTCTTTGAGTCGCCCCGCTGGACTTTCTGTAGAGACGTGCTTGGCTCCGGTGGAAAGCACGCCTGGGCAGAGGCCGTCCCGCGTCAGGATTTCCACTGGACTTTCGCCTAGTGCCCAAGGGTGCAGACCGCCCAAGGGCTGCACCCTGATTTTGCCGTCGGAGTCAATGCGCTTGACGATGAGGGCGATTTCGTCCTTATGGGCGACAGCGGCTACGGGCTGATCTTGGCTTTGGCCCTTGATGTGAATGATGATGTTGTCGGCTGCGTCCTGCCAGACGGCGTCGCCGATGGGGGTGGCGAGTTCGTTGACGAGGGCGTCCATCGCGGATTCCGCGCCCGAGGGTGCGTGCGCGGCGAGCAGTTGCTCGACAAAGCCGTAGAGGCGTTGGGCATCAATGGTCATGGAGTGCTCCTAATTGCAGGGGAGGGAAAATAATTAGGAGCAAGCCGTGGGGCAATGACAACGCCTCTACGGGAAGCTGACAAAGGGGTTAGGCTGGTGTGGCGAGCGATCCAATCACTTCTTCGGCCAGCCCGCGCAAGGTCTTTTGCAGCCGCAGGCGGCCCCGGTTGACGCGCGACTTGACCGTGCCGACGGGGCAGTTGATGATCTTGGCAATTTCCTCGTACGAGAGCCCTTTCAAATCGCGGAGGAGCACGGCGGCGCGAAATTCTGTGGGCAGGTCCTCAATGGCATCGACGACGAGGGACTTGACGCGGTTGCCGTCGGTCTGTTCGCCGGGGAGTGGGTCCTTGGCCATCGGCTCGTAGAAGGCGGCGGTCTGTTCGTCATCACTGGGACTGATCGGAATCCAATTCCAGCGCTTGCGGCGGCGCAACTCGGTTTTGGCCAAGTTGCCGGCAATGGTGTAGAGCCAAGTGGAAACCTGTTCGATGGCTGGGTACTGATGGCTGTGGCGCAGGCAGCGGAGAAAAGTCTCTTGCACGATGTCCTCGGCCGTTTCCTTGTCGCCGACAAAGCGATAGACAAAGTTGTACAGGGGGATGCGGTAGCGTTTGACCAGCACGCCGAGGTGGCCTTGGTCTTCGGCGGCCCGCAGCAAAATTTCCCGATCCGTGAGTTCATTCATCGCTACCATGGTTGTGCTCCTTTCTGGTATAATTCAAGCGATTATCGTCATGGCTATGTGTACACAAGCAATAATCGTGCCATTCTTCAAATAAGGGGAAGATGCGCGTTTTATCGCCCGTTTTTAGGGACAATTGGCACCAAAAAGCCGAATGTAGCACTCAGAAATCTGAGGATTCTCAGATTTCTGAGATACTTCTTTTGACAGGTACAGGGGCAGGCGGTAGATTTCGCACCGGTAAATTCACCCGCATAATTGCTGGAAATGGAGTGTTTTCGTGCAAGAGTTGGCCACGCGCTTGGAGACCTTGTGCCAAGCCAAGGGGGCAGAGAAATTCTCGGCTGAAGAAATAGTCGAGCTGTTGACAGACGGCGAAGAGGTAGATTGGATCGTCGATCAAGTGCTGCCAGCGGCGGCTGAGGCCGATCGCAGCGAAATGGGCCAAGTACTGGCCGAAATCGCCGCTGAGGTAGCACCTGCTCCCGCCCCAGATACAGACGATGAAGAACCTGCCTCGGTGGAGGAGTTGGACTTGGCCCAACTTCAGCAGTCTCTGCCGCCCGGGGTTGACATGCAGCAAGTCGAGCAAATGCTGCGCTCGCCGCAGGGAGCCTTGCTGGCCGATTTTAGTGCCTTTTGCCAAGAGCGCGGATTCGACGGCGAGCCGGATGAAGCGGAGATGAGGGAATTGCACGAGGAGTGGTTGCAGACGCCGCGCCCCGCGCTAGAAGGCGAAAAACCAGCCGACGCGCTGGACGGAGGTCGGCTCTTTCCCGGCAAGGTGGAGACCTTTCGCCGCGAAACCCCCAAGGTCGGCCGCAATGACCCTTGCCCCTGCGGCAGCGGCAAGAAGTTCAAAAGATGCTGCGGCAAGGCCGCTTGAGATGGCCCAACTCCGCCCCTCTACGGCCATTGAAGGCATCTATATAGCTGAGCTACAGTCGCACGGCGACGAGCGGGGCCGCTTTACCGAGGTGTACCGCAAGGAGTGGTTTCCCCAGCGCGGCTGGGATGCTTTGCAGTGGAGCCGCTCGGAGTCGCAACAGGGGGTGCTGCGCGGCTTGCACTATCACCACTGCCAAGTTGACTACTGGCACTGCGGCATGGGTGCGCTACGCGTCGGTCTGCTCGATCTGCGCCGTAGCTCGCCGACGCGCGGGCAGGGGCAAGTCATTGAATTAGATCAAGAGGTATTGCGGGGTGTCTTTATTCCGGCGGGGGTAGCACATGGCTTTTACGCCGTCACCGATGCGATGCTTTTTTACTTGGTCGATTCCTACTACGACGGCACGGACGAGTGGGGTGTGGCTTGGGACGATCCCGATGCGGGGTTGGACTGGGGTATTGAAGGGGTGCCTATTCTCTCGCCGCGAGACCAAAATAACCCGAGGCTGCGGGATATTCCCGCCGAGGATCTGCCCAACTAGACCATATCTCAAAACTAAAACTTCTTTTGAAATAGGTTTGTGCTATGACCCGACTTGAACTTGCTCACCGCATCTATCAGACCGCTCACCTGCGCGGACAATTTACTTTGCGCTCAGGCGCGACGGCCACAGAGTATTTCGACAAATATCAGTTTGAAACCCATCCCGAACTCCTCCGCGCACTCGCCATCCACCTCCAGCCCTTAATCCCCGACGATACAGACATCCTCGCAGGTCTCGAACTCGGTGGGGTGCCCATTGCCACCATGCTCGCTCAGCTTTCGGGATTGTCCACCTGCTTCGTGCGCAAACAGGCCAAAGGATACGGCACCTGCAAACTCGCCGAAGGCCCCGACATCGCCGGCAAAAATCTGCTGATTGTTGAAGATGTCGTCACGTCCGGTGGACAAATTGCTCTTTCCGCTCGGGATCTGCGCAACCTTGGCGCAGAGGTTTCACAGGCCATTTGCGTAATTGACCGCGAATCCGGTGGCACCAAGAGCCTAGCCCGAGAAGGCATTGAACTCCACGCCCTGTTTCGGATGAGCGAACTGAAGTGACATCGTACATGGCACGAAAAAGGGGGCCTCGCCTGAGGTCCCCTTTTTTGTTGGTGCGCTTCTGCTCTGACTATCCCGCTGCTGCAGCTTCCAATTCTTCGCCCTCGACTCGCACTGAAACAAGCTGAGAAACCCCTTCCTCGGGCATGGTGACGCCGTGCAAGGCGTCGGCCGCGGCCATGGTGATCTTGTTGTGCGTTACGACGACGAATTGCGTCTCGCGGGCAAATTCCTTGAGTACGCGCACGAAGCGGTTGATGTTGGCGTCGTCGAGCGGGGCATCGACCTCGTCGAGAATGCAGAACGGGCTGGGCTTGACTTGGTAGATGGCAAAGAGCAGGGCAATGGCCGTCAGCGCCCGCTCGCCGCCTGACAGCAGGGCAATGTTTTGCAGGCGCTTGCCGCGCGGGCGGGCGATGATGTCGATATGGGCCTCTAAGGCATCGACGTTTTCTTCGAGTTGGAGGTCGGCTTCTCCGCCGGGGAAGAAGCGGACAAAAGCCTCTTTGAACGTCTCGCGAATCTGCTCGAAAGACTTGAGGAACATCCGCCGCGCCGTGCGGTCGATCAAGCTGAGGGTCTTCTTCAGGTCCTCGGCGGCGATGACTAGATCGTCGCGCTGTTGGCAGAGAAAATCGTAGCGCTCCTTTTGTTCCTGATGTTCTTCCAAAACGCCTAGGTGGACTGAACCCAAGCGGTGTAGGGACTGACGCAACTGGTCGATGCGCTGTTGAGTGGTTTCCTCGTCGATGGCTTCGTCGAGCGGCCCTAGGGCCGAAACATCGCAGTGATACTCCTCCTGCAAGCGCTCGCGAATGTGCTGGGTCTGTAGCTTCAGTTCGGAGATGCGCACTTCGAGGCTCGTGCGGCGCTCGCGCTGGTCGTTGAGCTGCCGCTGCAAGTGGCTGATGTTTTCCTGCAATTCGCGATTTTGGGTATTGGCGGTAGCCCAGTGTTGGCGGCGCTGGTCTTGCTCGGCCGCCAAGGTCTCGCGGCCTTGATGCAGTCCTTTGAGTTCGTCCGCCAAGGCCGTGCTGCGCGCACTGCACTCGGCCTGTTGGCGCTCGGCTTCGGTCGCCTCAGCCGCTAGGCGTTCGATATTATTGTGCAGATTCTCGTCGATATTTTTCAGGCGGGTGGAGTCTCGTTCTAGCCCTTGGACCATTTCGGCGGTGCGGGCGTGTTCCACTTGGAGGGTGTTCAGTGCCTCGCGCCGCTCGCGCCGGTGGGTTTCGCTCTGTTTGAGGTCTTCTTCCAAGGCGCTGCTTTCCTCGCTGAGGCGGGTGCTCTCGGCCTCGTTGTGGCGCAGGTGCTCGGCTTGTTCGGCAATGCTTTGGTCGAGGGCTTGGCGGCGTTTGGCCAAGCTGGTGCTTTCGCCGTGGAGTTGCTTGAGGCGCGTGGCGAGCCGCTCGGCGTCAGCGCAGGCGCGCTGGTGCTGGTGGACCTGCTCGCGCTCCTTAGCGCGCCAAGTTTCGCTCTCAGCGGCTAGGCTTTCTAAGCGTTGAGTGAGAGTGTCGAGTTGCTCTGAGAGTGCATCGAGCCGAGGGCCGATGGCAGCGTAGCGGGCTTTTTGGTGGGCGACGAGCGAGCGCAAGGTGCGGATTTCCCGCCCGCGGCCGAGGACACCTGAATCCTCGGCTTGACTCTGGCCGCCCGACGCGAGGCCAAAGAGATCGACGGCGTCGCCATCGGGCGTGACGCAGCACACGTAGGCATCCGGGTAGCGGCGCGTCAGGGCCAACGCGGTTTGTAGGTCGTCCACTAGAAAGGTGTTGTGCAAGAGCCCGGCGATTAGGGGAGCGATGGAGGCTTCGGGTTGCACGTAGTCCAGCAGCGGGCCGCGTAGCCCGGGCATGGGATCTGGGGCCAAGACCGGGCCGAGGGTGCGGGGAGGGGCCTCTAGCGATAGAATGCCGACGCGCCCAGAACGTTCTCGGAGATGGGCGATGCCTTTGAGCAGGCCGCTGTCCGAATCGGCGATCAATGCTTGGAGCGACTCGCCGAGGGCGACCTCGACCGCGCGGGCGTATTCTGCTTCGACCTCGACTAGGTCGCCGAGGACGCCGCGAAAGAGAGCGGCGTGGGGCGATTCGAGCATTAAGGTGCGGACGCCGCTCTGATAGCCTTCGTAACCGGCGCGGACTTTTTCGAGGACTTGCAGCCGCGCTTGGTTGGCCTCAGCGGCGCGCCGGGCTGCATCGCGTTGTGCGCTGAGTTCGCGGAGGTTCTTCTCGGTTTGGTCGCGGGCGGCGAGGGCCGTGGTGCGCTGTTGCTGGCGGGTGGATAGCTGCTGCTGAGTTTCGTCGAGTGCGGCTTCGGCCTCGCCGGCAGCTTGCAGGGCTTGGTCGCGCTCGGCTGTGGCTGCGTCTTCTTCGGTGCGCATGGCAACCGTGCGTTCGTCGAGTGCGTCGCGCTCGGCCTGTTGGCGCTCGAGTGCACGGCTTATTTCGCTTCCTTGGCGCAGGTGCTCCATGCGCTGGCGCTGGCGTTGGTCCAGTTCCGTGCGGTAGCTGTTGTATTCCTCTTCGGCTTGGGCAGCGCGCTGCTGGTGGGCTTGCAATTCGCGCTCTATTTGCACAAAAGTCGTGCGCGCTTCGTCGAGGTGCGCACTATTGTCGTGGCGCTGTTGCTGCACGGCTTCGAGCTGGCTGCTGTAATCGGCGCGCTCGCGGGCCGTGCGTTCGCGGATTTGTTCGGCGGCCTCGCGCCGCTCGCGCACGGCTACGAGGAACTGTTCGCGCTCGTGGATGGCTTCGATGCGGCGATTGAGTTCAAGGCCCGCTTCCTGCATGGCTTTCTCGGCTTCGGTCAGCACGAGGCGCGCCCTTTCGAGCTCGGCCTCGCGGTTGGTGAAGCGGGTATAGCCTTCTTCGGCCGCCTTGCTGAGTGTGGCGAATTCGTCTTGCAATGGGGCGATTTGGGCACTGAGTGCGAAGAAGCGCTGGCGACCCAAGCGCACGTCGAGTTGGTCCAATTCTCCTTTGAGTTCGCGGTAGCGGCGCGCGCGGCCTACTTGGCGGCCGAGATAGTCAACTTGGCGTTTGACCTCGGCGATAATGTCTTCAATCCGCTGTAGATCGGCTTGAGCTGCCTCTATGCGATTCCGCGTGGAGCGCCGCTGAACTTTGTATTTGGTGATGCCGGCGGCCTCTTCAAGGATGCGGCGGCGGTTTTCGGTCTTGTCGCTGATGATTTCATCGACCATGCCTTGCTCCATCACCGCATAAGCGCCTTGGCCGAGGCCGGTATCCATGAGCAGGTTGGTGATGTCTAGGAGGCGGCAGGGAATCTTGTTGAGCAGGTAATCGCTTTCGCCGGAGCGGAAAAGACGCCGGGTTAGCACGACCTCGGCGAATTCGACGGGCAGCGCGTTATCGCGGTTTTCAATCGCCAGTGCGACTTCGGCCATGCCGAGGGCCTTGCGCTGGCGAGTGCCGGCAAAGATCACGTCCTCCATGCGCTGGCTGCGGAAAGAGCCGGCGCGCTGTTCGCCCAAGACCCAGCGGATGGCCTCCACCACGTTGGATTTGCCGCAGCCGTTGGGGCCGACGATCGCGGTAATGCCCGGTTCAAAGGGAATGACGATCTTTTGCGCGAAAGACTTAAAACCGAAAATCTCAAGTTGATTGAGGCGCACGGTCTAGCTCCTGCCGGGCGCTGGGGAGGGGCGCTCCGCTGAGGAAGAGGGTGAGGTGCGGGCGATGCTAGGGGAGCGGGTAATGGCTCAGGGGAAAGCCATTCATTTTAAGTACTCAAAAACGAGAAACGCTGTCAAGGCAATTGCCGCGCTCAGAAGTCCAGCGCCGAATCATCGACCGTGGCGGGATCGTCTTCCTTGCCCATGGCAATGATGTGCTCGGCCGTGATCTCCTGGCGACCAGCGTATCCGGCGTTCAGTTCGTGCCAATAGGCGACTTGGGGTTCGCCGCGCTGCCAGCACAACAGCACCCAGCGGCCTTGGTAGGTGGTGGGGAAGTCGAGGAGGCCGCGTTCGAGGCCGCCGACCGGGAAGCGGACGCCTTCGGCGATAATTTCTTCGGCGACGATGCGCTTGATGTCGATGATTAGGTCGTTGACGCGGCGACGGTGCTGGTCGAAGGTATCGCGGTCGGGATTGGTGCTGCGAGTGACCGCTTGGCCCCAGAGCGCGTCGAGGATTTGCAACTGCTGGTCGTGATAGCGGACGGCCCCCTTTTTGACCTCTATGCGCTGGAGAGCGTCTTCTAGCTGAGGCAGTTTGGCGTTGGCCTCTTCAATGGTAAATGCCTTGCGCGTCATGGGACTTTGCGGGATGAGCGTTGTTTGCTTGTCATGCGGCAAAGTATAGGCATTGAAATGCCCCGCTACAAGCCCTTGCGCTGCTTTTGGCGATGCGTGATATTTAACACTGTTTTGCGACGTGGAAGGGGTCGGCGCAGCTAGCCCCGTCTTTTTATTTTGAGTTCAAAGTTCACCTATGGCGGTTACTATAGAAGAGGTCCATGGAGTCGCCGAGTTAGCGCGGTTGCGCTTTTCGCCCGCAGAAGAAGAAAGGCTAGTCGGCGAACTCAACCGCATCTTGCGCTACATGGACACGCTCAACGAGCTAGACACCACGGGCGTAGAGCCAACGTCTCACGTGCTGCCCCTCGCCAACGCGTTTCGCCGCGACGAGGCAGCGTCCTTTCCCGCCGCGGCCGAAATCGTCGCCGCGGCCCCGCAGCGACAAGAGGATTACTTCAAAGTTCCGAGAATTATCGATTGACTATTGAGAAGCGGGGGCAGGGCACTGTCGCCGCTTCTTTATTTGGGCAGCTCGAAGGAGCGCGCAACGTGGCCACAGAATACAAAGGCCCCAAATACGTCGTCGTGACCGGCGGCGTGATAAGCGGTGTGGGCAAGGGCTTGACCACTGCTTCCATCGGCAAGATCCTGCAGCAATACGGCTACAGCACCACCGCCGTCAAGATCGATCCGTACATCAACTACGACGCCGGCACCATGCGGCCCACCGAGCACGGCGAGGTGTGGGTGACGGACGATGGCGGCGAAATCGATCAGGATTTGGGCAACTACGAGCGCTTCTTGGGGTTGGATCTGCCGCGCTCCAACAACTTGACCACTGGGCAGATTTATCTCACGGTCATCGAGCGCGAGCGGCGCGGCGAGTACCTCGGCGAGACCGTGCAGCCGATCCCGCACATTACGGATGAGATCACTCGCCGCTTGCAGGAGGCGGGCGCGGGTTACGACATCGTGCTGGTCGAGATCGGCGGCATTGTCGGCGACTATGAGAACGAGCCGTTCCTCTTTGCCGTAAAGACCTTGGAGCGAGACTTGGGTGAGGAGCACTTTGCGCACCTACTTATCACCTATCTGCCCATACCTCCACACGTCGGCGAAATGAAGACCAAGCCCACGCAGCAGGCCATTCGCATGCTCAGCGAGCACGGCATTTTCCCCGACTTCATCGTCTGTCGCGCCGAGACCGCCACTGACGAGGTGCGCAAGAAAAAGATCCAGATCGGAGCCAACGTACCCTACGACCACATCATTTCGGCCCCGGACTCGGAGACGATCTACAATATCCCGCTGGTTTTGGAAGAGGAGAGGCTCGGCGAGAAGATCCTCAGCCGGGTCGGCTGCGCGCCCAAAAAGACTCCAGACTGGCGGCCTTGGCTGGAATTGGTCAAGCGCAGTCGGCATCCGCGCCAGTGTGTCCGCGTGGCCATGGTCGGCAAATACGTGGCCACGGGCGATTTTCAGCTCACGGACTCGTACATCTCAGTCAATCAGTCGTTGATACACGCTGGCGTGGCGTCGGATGCGCGGGTCGAGATCACTTGGATTGACGGCCACCAGTTTGAGCGCGGCGAAATGGAACTGGCCGCGCTCGACGCATTCGACGGCATTATCGTCCCCGGGGCCTTTGGTGCAGGAGGGGCCGAAGGCGTGATTGCGGCCATTCGCTACGCCCGCGAGCACAACATTCCCTATTTGGGCTTGTGCTATGGCTTACAGCTCGCCGTGGTTGAATACGCCCGCAATGTCGCCGGGATTGCCGAGGCTACTTCCGAAGAGTTCGACGCGGATTCCGAGTGGCAGGTCATCTGCGTCCAAGACGCCGAGCAAAAGAGCGCCCTAGAAGAAAATCGCTACGGCGGCAGCATGCGCTTGGGCGCATACGCCGCGGTGTTCAAAAGCGACAGCCGCGCCCTCCAGATTTACGAAGCGTCGGGCCGCCTCAACGAGGACGCCCGCCGCATCGAACAACTGCTGGCCAATCCCGACCAAGCGTTCCGCGTTGGCTTAGTCATGCTGGAGCGCGACAAAGTCGCCTTAGAGCGCCACCGCCATCGCTACGAGGTCTCGCCCCGCTTTGTCGAGCTGCTAGAAGAGGAGGGGCTGGTCTTTTCGGGGTATCACCGCCGAGTAGATGGCACTCGCTTGATGGAGTTTATCGAGTTGCCGGATCATCGCTTCTTTATCGCCACCCAAGCCCATCCCGAGTTCAAGTCGCGGATGGACAATCCTTCACCTCTGTTTGCCGGGTTTGTCGAGGCCGCGCTGGCCTACCAACAGGAGGTCGCAAGCCATGAGGAGGGGCAGGCGGCGGCCTCCTAGTTCGGTGGGTGGTACAATCGTCTCAATGGGCCGCGCTTTCCCGGGGAGAGCGCGGCTTTTTCGCGCCGGGTGCTGCGGAGCTATGCTCTGGGCCTGTAGCGCGGGAGAAGTGCCCGAAGAGCCGTTGCAAATTCCCGAGGTCGATGGAGAAGCATGGGACGCGCACATCGAGATAGGACGCCCCGGCCATCGCATCGAGATCCGCGCTGATTCTTTGCGCGAGTTTTCCAAGTCAGAGCAGGTAGTAGCCACCGGCGGCGTAGAGGTCGCGTTCCGCGGGGACGAGGCCGTTTCGACGCTGCGGGCCGAGCGCTTGGTGCTAGAGCACAAGCGGGATCGCTTTGGCGTAGCTGGCGGCGTGGTTTTGCACGCTGGGGACAGCCTAGAAGTGCAGGCCGACACCCTGTTGTGGGAAAGTGCGCACGAGCAGTTGCGCATTCCGGGTGCGCTGCGAGTGGAGGTTAGCCAGGGACGGGAGTGGGGCCGCAACCTCACGAGCAATTTCGCCGTGGATGCGTGGTCTTTGGAAGCCGTCGAGGGGCTTTGGCGCGGTCGGGATGGGGTGATGGTGGAGGTGCGCGCCCAACGCGAGGAAAGCCGTCGGGTCGAAGGGGTGCAAGAGATCGCCTACGACAGCGTTGAGGTGCGCTACGACGGCGTGCGATTGACCGGACCACACGCCACGTTCCTCCCACAGGCCCGCCACTTTGACATTAGCGGAGGAGTCGAAGGAGCCGACTCGCTGGCGCAGTTTGCAGCCGACGAAGTTGCAGTGGATGCGGAAAAGCAGCGGCTAGTGGCGAGAGGCGAGGTGCGCTATCGAGAGGAGGAGGCCGAACTGCGGGCCGCAGAGGTAGAGGAGGACCGCAACTCAGCATTATTGCAGGCTCTCGGGGAGCCGGCGACCTTTGTGCAGGGCGAGCGGCAGATCGAGGCGCACCAATTGGCGTATTCGCGTTCCGAGCGGGAGCTGACGGCGCAGGGTGGGGTGGTCTTGCGCGCTGGAGAGCGCGAGTTGACGGCCCAAACCCTCCGCCATACGCGCGATGGCCAAGTCCATGCCGAGGGCGCGATCGCGCTAAAGGCACCCGAGTTGGACGGCTCGCTCGCCGGCGATTCGCTCTTTTTCGACTTGGAGCAAGAGGCTGGATGGCTGCGGGGCGAACCATCGTTGCGCCAGCGCGAGCTCGTGCTGGCCGCCCCTGTGCTGCGGTTCGATCTCGTGCGGGGCCGGTTGGCTGGGACCGGCGGTTTTGCCCTGCGCGCCGAAGGGCTAGAGGTCGCGGCCGCGCGCGGTGCATACGAAGCGGATTCAGCGCGGGTGCTGGTGGCCGAGGGCGTGGTGTTGGAAGAACAGGATGACGAGCGCGACTATCACAGCCGCCTGATGGCCGATTCCATGGTCGTCGCCTTGGCAGACAGCCAAGTCGAGTGGATCGCCATACCCGGCCAAGTGAGCGGCCAAATTGAGGTAGGGGACCGTCATAGTTGGATCGAGGGGCGCGGCGGGCAAGTCTTTATGGCCGACGGCGACTTGGAGCGGGTTGAAGTAAGTGCCGAAGCCGACGTGACGCATCGCCGGGCTGAGAACGAAGAGATCAATCGCTTTCGCGGGCAGCAGATGACGCTGTACTTTGACGCGGCGGGATTGCGCCGTGCCTTGGTAAAGGGCGCAGCCGAGTTAGTCACGCGGCTGCAAGAGGACGAAGAGGTTTCCGTCAACGAGGTCAGCGGCGAAGAATTGGATATCCGCTTTGCCGAAGGGTCGCTGGCCGAGGTGCGGGTCGGGCCAGAGATCGAGGGCCGTTACTATCCGCCCGTAGAGGAGCCGTAAGGTGGCATTGGAAACGCGCGCATTGAGCAAGCGCTACGGGGGCCGGGCGGTCGTTGACGAGGTCAGCATCCGCGTCGAGCCGGGGGAGGTCGTCGGCCTGTTGGGTCCCAATGGCGCGGGCAAGACCACGACCTTTCACAGCATCGTCGGCTTTGCCGCGCCGGACGGGGGCCGCATCTTGCTCAACGATGCGGACATCACCGGGCTGCCGATGTATCGCCGCGCGCAGATGGGCATTGGCTACCTGCCGCAGGAGACCTCCATTTTTCGCAAGCTGAGTGTGGCCGACAACATTCGCGCCGTATTGGAGGCTCAAGGGCTCAACAAGGGGCGCATCGCCGCGCGCCAACGGCAACTGCTAACCGAGTTGGACTTGCTAGAACGCGCCAATCAGCGCGCCGACACGCTTTCGGGCGGCGAGACGCGCCGGGTCGAGATCGCGCGGGCCTTGGCTTGTGAGCCGCACTACATGCTCCTCGACGAGCCTTTTGCCGGCATTGATCCGCGCACAGTAGAAGACATCCAAAACATCATCGCCGAACTAAGGAACCGAGGTCTCGGCGTACTGATTACCGACCACAACGTGCGCGAGACCTTGGAGATTGCCGCGCGTGCCTATATCCTAGTGGATGGTAAAATTTTAACTGCGGGTACAGCCGAGGAGCTAATTGCCAACGAGCAGGTGCGGCGAATCTACCTCGGCGAGCGCTTTAGTTGGCGGGTCGATGGGTAGGCGCGGTTGCACCTTGACTTTTCGCGCTGCACGGGCTTGTTTTTACAGCTAACACCAAGATAGGTAATTCTTGTTAAGTAATTAATTTACAATAACTTATAATGCTTCGTCCCGAGCAAAATACCAGCTTGCGCCTCCAGCAAAGGATGGCCCCGCAGCTCATCCAATCGCTGCGGCTATTGCAGATGTCCACCTTGGATTTGGCGCTGGAAGTCAAGCAGCAACTCGAACTCAATCCCTTGCTCGAAGAGGTTGTTGAACTGCGCGAAGAGGGGGAAGAGGAGGAGGAACTGCGCGAGCAGGAGGAGGGGCTCAAGGCCGAAGAGGATCTGCCTGAGGACATGGAGGAGGTCGATTGGGACGCGCTGTTGGAAGACCAGTTCGACGCGGGCGCGTACAATAGCGAACGCACAGAATACGATCCCAATTGGGAGGCTGACCGCGAGCCACAGGAAAACCGCATCACCGCCATGCCGCCTCTCTTAGAGCACCTGTACCGTCAGCTAGGTGAGATTGGCGGTTTGGGACCGGAAGAGCGCGCTATCGCCGAGTACATCATCGGCAATATCGACGAGCGCGGTTACGTTGGCTGTTTGCTTGCCGCCATCGCCGATGATCTACAAGTGGAAGTGGCTGCGGTCGAAAAGGTGCTGCGCGTCATTCAGACTTTTGATCCGCCTGGAGTCGGCGCGCGCGACTTGCGCGAGTGTCTGATGATCCAGTTGAGCCAGCGCGACGATCCGCTCAGTGCGCTGGCCTTGCAGGTGGTGCGCGACCATTTAGAGGATCTGACGCGGCGGCGTCTGCGGCACATCACCCGCGCCTTGGCCATCTCCAACGAAAAGCTCAAAGAGGCTTTGCAGGTCATCGAGCGCCTACAGCCGCATCCGGGTCTGTTGGCCAGCAGCGACTACAACAATCTCTTGACGCTGGATAGCGAAATCGCGTACATCACGCCGGACTTGGTCGTCGAAAAAATTGGCGAGGAGTGGCAGGTGTGGCTGGCCGATGGGTCCATGCCGTCCTTAAAGATCAATTCTGAATACCAGCATCTGCTCAACAATTCCCATGGCGACGGTGCAGCCGCGGTCAAGGACTACGTGGCCAAGAATCTCAACGACGCCCGCTGGCTCATCAACGCCATCCACCAGCGCCGCACGACCATACTCAAGGTGGGTAATTACCTGTTGCAGGCGCAGTTGCCCTTTTTCGAGCAAGGGCCATCGCGGTTGCGGCCCTTGGTTTTGCAGGACGTGGCTGACGCCGTGGGAATGCACGTATCGACGATTAGCCGCGTCAGCAACGGCAAGTACATGCAGACGCCGCACGGGGTCTTTGAACTGAAGTACTTCTTCGACAACAAGCTCAGCACGGACGAGGGCGAAGACGTATCCGTGCGCTCGGTGAAGGAGAAAATTTCGCAGCTCGTCGCCGATGAGGACAAGGCCCGGCCGCTTTCGGACCAACAGATTGTCGAGGAGTTGGGCAAGGGCGGGCTGAAAATTGCGCGACGGACCATAGCCAAATACCGCGATCAGCTAAAAATTCCTGCACAGCGCTACCGGAGAGAGCTGTAGGCGCGTCCTTCTACGCACTTCCTTCCTTCCGCCCGACGATCAATAAATACGCGGGCATTTTCTCCAGCCACGGTTCGTCCCCGATTTGCTCTCCGTATTCGAGGACTTCGACGATGCGGCAGCCGCCATCGATGGCGGCCTGCACGTGATCGGCAACTGTCCAGTGGTATTCAAACGTCGGTAGCCCTGCTCCAGAGCTGCGATGGGGGCCGCGATCGAGATAGCGATAGCGAGGTTCGTAGCTGTCGGCATCCTCCCACATCCGCCGGATGGGGTGATACTCGTTCGCGACGAAGAGGCCGCCCGGTGCGAGGATGCGCCCGGCTTCCGCATAGTACTGTTGGATGTCTGCAACCCACACGGACACGTGGCCGCCGGTGTACACTAAGCCAAAGGAATCGTCGGCGAGGACGGACAGGTCTGTTACATCCGCTTGCACAAAGTGCAAGGAGAGATTGAGGGTGCGCGCTCGGTCTGCGGCCACGGCTAGGCGACGTTCGGAAATATCGACAGAGGTAACGCGCCCGCCGAGGCCGGTCAATGCAAAGGCTACCTCGTTGTCGCCGCTCCCCAACACGCACACCTCGACGCCTTGTATATCCGCGACGTAGCGCATCTCGGCCTCTCTCAGCACTAGACGCGGCTCTTGGTGTGCCCGCATCCACAGGCCGCGCTGATCCTCCCGTTCCTTCCACCACTCAGTGGAAGCGTCCCAAAAGGCCCGATTCGCTTGGTGCGGATCGTCGATAGGGTACTCTTCATTCATAGCACATAGACATAAAAATTCGATTGTTAGAGAGATCGAATTGGGCGTCCACAAGGGACGTTCCTAAAACCAAAGTCGGATGAAATTGGCTACTAACGGAGGCGTCCGTGCTCGTCAAACGCCATCTCGGCCAGTGCGCCGGTTTGCTCTAGGTCGGGATGGTCGCCGAACTCTCGCAGTAGGCTGGCGGATAGGTGGATGTGGCCGATGTCGAGGGTGTTTTTGATGCGGACGATGCGCGCCTGTTCGGGGCGGGCGAGGTTTTGTACCGAGAGCGCGGCTTCAATGGCTTCGCGGTCGGTTGCCATGACGACGGGGATGTAAGCGCGATTGAGGAAGGTGGTGGTGAAGACGTTGGCGTACGTGGCCTCGAAGTCGATGCGCTCGTACAGGCGACGGGTGATGATGTCGGCGAGGCCGACGCCGTTGGCGTTGCCGTGGGTTTCGTCGGTCAAGTCGAGCACCACGATGCGGGCCGCTCCTGGGGACTCTGGCTCTTTGACGCCGGGCAGGAGCATGCGGCCGACGACGTTGGTGTCCATGCCCGTGCCCGAGATGTTCTTGCCGATTTGCTCGATGATCAGCAGGTCGATGCCTTGGACGAAGAGGCGGGGCATGGCGCGCCGCGCTTCCTCCAAAAGCTGCGGCTCGCGGCTTTGGAACTGACCGGGTTGCAGGGTCTCGACGCGGAGGGTCTCTTCATAGGCGTTTTCGACGAGGGCCACACCCATGAGGATCGGCGCTTTGTCGAGGATGCAGCGGCCCCAAGCCGGAATCAGGCGGGCGAGGCTCTCGGCACCCCCGGCGTGGGCGATGGTCGCGCCTTTGTGGCTGCCTAGGCCAATGGTCATCATCTTCATCAGGCCGCTTTCAAAGGTCCCGCGAAAGGAGGTGTGCGGCTTGACGCGGTTGATGAGTACCACACCGTCAGCTTCGGTGGCGATCCGGTTGAGCAGCACGGGAGTGCCGTCGTCGAGTTGGGCGACTTCGACGACGTCCATGGTTGCCTCGACCGGACAGCCCATGCTCTCGGCGTCGAGACCATAGCTGGCTAGCACTTGCTTTTGGCCTTCGGCCGTGGCACCGCCGTGGCTGCCCATAGCTGGCAGCAGGAAGGGCTTGCCGCCAGCCTCTTTGACGCAGTCGATGACGGTGCGGGTGATGAGCGGGATATTGGCGATGCCTCGGCTGCCGCCCGTAACGGCGATTCGCGCGCCGGGGGCGATGGCGTCGGCTAGCCCGGCGTGCGCTAGCTGGCGGCGGACTTCGCCGGCTACGTCGGCGAGCGAGTCGCTGGCAAAGTGCTGCTTGACGGGGGCCATTTGCGGTAGTTGCACGGCAGGTACCTCTATCCTTCGCCGACTAGGGCAGTGCGCAGGCGCTGAGCACGCTCGCCGATCGGCAGGGCCGGTTTGGGCACCGGCTCGGTGGCCGGGGCGATTTTCCAGATAAAGACGACCGGGCCTTCTTCCGCAAAATGCTGGTCGAGCTTGGCGTCAAAGTCCTCGTCGGTGTCGATGGTATAGACGCGCTGGAGGCCAGCCCCACGGCAGATTTGCTCGTAGTCGATAAAGGCGGCACCGGGCACCGGTTGACTGCCGGTGACTTCGTACGTGCCGTTTTCAGTGATGACGAGGGTTAGATTGGGGGCCGGGCGCTGGGCCAAGGTGACTAGGACGCCCAGCGACATCAGGGTGCTGCCGTCGCCGTTGATGCACAAGACCCGGCGCTCGGGTTGGGCGATGGCCAAGCCCAGCGCAAAGTCGGCGGCGTGGCCCATGGCGCTTTCGACGTGGGCAAAGTCTAGCGGGCCGTCGAAGTGCTCGGCCCAAGGCATGGCCACGCTCATGGTGGTGACCACGACTTCGTCCGTGCGCTTGGCGGCTAGTTTTGCGAGGCAGGTGTATTTGTCGAGCATCTTATACAGTCTCCGCGACCAGCAGCACAGCGGTTGGCAGCGAGGTCTCTTGGGCCTTGGCGAACGCGGCGTCGATCTGGCCGCTGTCGTCGTCTGTGTGCATGGCGGTGTAGGGGATGTTCCAAGCCTTGAGAGTCGGCTCGAAGAAGGTGGCGGCTGTATCGACCCGAGGGGCACCTGGGGCCATGGTTGCGTAGCCGCGGTAGCCGACGAGCATGACGAGGGGAATGCCCATGTTGTAGGCCGTGCCGCGCAAGGCGTCGCCGGCCTCCAAAAAGCCTGTGTTCTGGATCAGCACCAGCGGATGGGCACCGCCCAAATACAGGCCGGAAGCCAAGCCGTACGCCTCGCCTTCGCGGCTGGTGAGGATCACTTCGATGGTGTCGTGTTCCCACAGGCGCTCGTACAGGACGCACGAGCCGTTGTCTGGGACCCCTAATACGTGCGTAATGCCGTGCCGTTCGAGGGCGGCGATGATCTTGGCGGCGCTAATCACGGGACTACTCGGCGAAGATCGCACGGGTGGCGATGCCGCTCTGATGACCTTCCTGCTGGATGCCGCCGATAAACTGGGCGGTGCGGCCAGCCGGGGCAGTGCCGGCGTAGTACGCGCTGAAGGACTCGTTGAAGGCGACCAATCCAGCGCGATTTTGCGCGGAGTCGGCCCCGGCGACGATGTACGCGTTGTTGAAGACGCCATCCTCTTTGAGGCCCGCGCCTCCAGCTTCCTTGATCCGGGCGTCGAGCGTGCCGAGCTGTTGGCCGGCGTCGCTGCCGCCGACGGCTGAGACGTGGACTTCGCGCACGCCGTGGTGGCGCAAGCCTGCCCAGGTCGAGAAGCCGTCTTCGACCTGCCCCGAGCGCACGACTTCAACCTCGCCGGAGACCACGCGCGGCTGCGGCTCGACGATGCCGTCGAGGTTGGGGATTCGCGACACTGGGTAAATCAGGCCGGCGGGGCGGTCGTCGCCGTAGTACTCCGCAAAGACTTGGCGAGTAGTTTCGATGCGCTCCCAAGTTTTGTCTGGCGCGTCGTCCACGGCCACGAGGATCTCCATAAACACGGTCTGCTTTTTGAAGTCAACGCCTTGCTCGGCAAAAGGCTTGGCGTATTGCTCTTCGAGGACGAAGCGCATTTCTTCGGCCAAGTCGTCGCCGAGCGTGGTGATCATTTCGCCGTCGCGCTGGTGCATGACCGAGGCACCCGAGGGCTGGTGATCGACCCAAGTGCCGTAGTCGATTGTGCCACCGCTGATGGAGACGGTCTCACCGACACAGGCTTTGATTTGGACTTCGAAGAGAGCCGCTGGGTCCGGGAAGCCTTCCGGGTGGGTGAAGCGGGCCATGCGGTTGGAGCGCAAGGGGCCGCCGGTGACGGCTGCGATCATGGCTCCGTAGCAGGCGTTGAAATCATTTTTGCGCTGGTCGCACTCGTCGCGGTCAGCAGAAGGGGTGGTCCACAGGACGTCGGTTTTGTACACGTCCGACCAATGGACGCCGCAAATTTCGAGGCCCTTGTTGAGGTTTTCGATGGTGCCGAACCACTCCGAGCCAACGTCGTTGGCGTATTGGGTGCCGACGTTGCCCGAAGGCTCGACTAGGCGCACGACGTGGCCGTTGTCGTCGGTGATGATTACTTCGGTGGGGTTGGAAAAAATGGCGATGGGGTTGTGGCGGACGATATTGACTTGGGCCATGAGCTCCTCGTTGATTTTGTGAAAGGTTGCCGCGAATTATATTGCAAAAAGTACGCGCTCTGCCGACGATAGACAATAGGGAGGGGTGGATGTCCACCTGTGCCGTACTTTTTGCCAAGAAACCAGCCCCCGGAGCGGTCAAAACCCGGCTCCAAAGCCATCTGAGTGCCCAGGACGCTGCACGTCTGTACGAGGCCCTGCTGCTGGACTGCGCCACTGTACTGCATGCGACACAGGCCGCTGCCAAGGTCGTGGCCTTTACTCCGGCCCATGCCGAAGATGCCCTGCGTACCCTACTGACTCCGATTGGTGCCTTCGAGTACGTGCCGCAGCCCGAAGGTGATTTAGGGCAGCGGATGGAGGGCTTGATGCAGTGGGCCTTTGCGCGGGGGACCGAGCGAGTGGTCCTCGTCGGCTCGGATAGCCCTTCTCTGCCAGCCGCGTACATCGACGAGGGGCTGGCGCTTTTGCGCGAGAAGGACGTGGTCTTAGGCCCGAGCACGGACGGCGGCTATTACTTGGTGGGTCGGCGCAAAGGGGAAAGCCGGATATTCCAAGACGTGGCTTGGAGTACTGGGATGGTACTGGAGCAAACCTTAGCGCGTTTGGGGACGCAGACGCTAGGCTTATTGCCGCCTTGGTACGATGTGGATACGCCGGCTGAGGCTGGGTTCCTAAAGGTGCATCTCGAAGCTCTAGCTCGGTCGGGCAGTACTCAAGGACAGCACAGCTTGGCCGTGCTGCGCGACCTCGCGCTGCCGCGACCCTAGCGGTCGGCTTTCTTGCGGAACAAGGCTTCCCAGTGATCGAGTTCGCTGGGGTTGAGTGGTGGGTGAGATTCGGTGCCGTCGTGGGCGGACGCAGTCGGTGCCTCGTCGGCTTCCTTGCGGAATAAGACTTCCCACTGATCGAGTTCGTTCGGGTCGAGGGACGGATCGGCTTCGGTACCGTCGTGGTCGGGCGCAGGCGCGGGTGCGCCCGGCGCTTGGACAGGTTCTGTGAGTTCGTCGATAAAATCCTCAGAACAGGTCGAGCGGATCTTATGGCGTGCGGCGCTGCGCTGGACGGCGCGGTCGGAGCTGATGACCCGCAGCCACTTGGCCCCGTGCTTTTGCGCGACCGCCTGCGCGATCAGATCGTCGGCCTGCTGAGGGTAGCGCGAGAATTCTATGGTGACGTGTGGGCCACTTGCATTCGCTGCGCTCGGCGATTCGCCGGTGCCGTCGTAGTACAGCGTGATGTGCTTGTCAACGCGGCGGCCATAGGCGGCGAGTGCCTGCTGTAAGCGGTTGCGCGCTCGCTCTAGCGAGTCGCCGCGACCTTGGAAAAGCTGGCTCGCTTTGATGAGGTTGTAGCCGTCTATGAGCAAGTGCTCTTTCTCGGTGGCCAACGCTGCCGTCCTCACGCGAGATGAATGCCTTGGGCATTGAGCTGATAGGAGACCACGCTGCTGTTGGCAAAGGCCGCGTGTTGGCGCAGCTTGTCGAGCCTTGAGCGCAACGCGGCTGCTTGTCCCTCTGCGGCGAAGAGGAGGGCAAATCCGCCGCCGCCAGCTCCAGTGAGAAGCCCACCTTCGGTTAGGTCGGCGATCTGCGGATTTTCGAAAAGGTGCTGCAAGGCGTCGTTGGTAGCTTGGGGGTCGAGGATGCAGCGCAACTGCCAGTAGCGGTTGGCGAGCTGCCCGAGGTCGGCGTATGCGTCCGCGCACAGCGCGGCTACCATTTCGTCGTGAATGGCCAGCGATTCGCGAATGGCCGCGTAGCGCTGGCTGTCTCGCGACAGATAGGCGTCGAGGACGACGTTGAGGCCGCGGGTCGCCGAGCGCGATATCCCCGTGTCGAAGAGCACGACCCGTTCGGTGAACAGGCTTTCGTCCACCTCGGTGAGGAACGTGCGCTCGGGCGCGGGCAGGCCGTCGGTCGGCGGCGCGTAGAAGTTCTTGATGGCCGAGGGGCCGCCGCTGGCACCGCGCGCATCTTGCCAACCGCTGTTGAGGCCGAGGCTCTGTTCGAGCATGAGGCTTTGGTCGTAGAGGCCGGGATACTCGCACGCGGGCGCGGCATAGGGGTGGCCGGAGAGGTGGTAGAGCATTTTGAGAATGGCGGCGGACAAGACGCCGCTGGTCCCTAAGCCGGACCCCTGTAACACTTTGCTGCTGGTGGTGATTTCCAAGCCGCCACCGCCGGTAAAGGCGGCGATGTCTTGGATGACGTCTGTGGAGTTTGGTCGGACAATGCCCGCGTGTACTAGTCCTTGCTTGACCAATCGCAGCGCTTCGTCGCCGCTGCGGCGGTAGGCAAAAAACAGCTCGCTGACGGTTGCGGCCGAGCTGTGTTTGTTCACCTCAAAGTCGGCCTTGAAGCCCCGGGAGCGGGAGCGGAGGATGAGTTGGGGTTCGGGCAGCCTCCTCGCGGTGACTTGTAGCGGTGGTTGGGCGCGCTCTTCCCCGCCCTGTTGTAGATTGACGGCGATGTTGAGGGTCTTGCCGCCCTGTTCCTTGCTGCGCAGGTGATTGTCCGAGGCATTGGCGCTGGAGATTCCTAGGCGCAGGGGCGATTGGATGCAAAAGGCTTGCTCGTAGGCCGCTTCGATCATGTGCGGCGCGGCGGTGCGGCCGCTGTCGAGGGCGGCCAAGCTGTGCCGCAAGTCAAGGCTCTGTAGCTGGTTGATTCGCGCCTCGTAGGCTGCGGCTAGCTTGTCAATTTGCTTGGCTTCTTTGAGCTGGACGATGGCTTGGTCGTCGATGCAGCAGGGCGGTAGCGCCCGTCGCCAGACTCGCGGTTCGTCGGCAAGCGTCCGGTAGATGTCGGCCATGATGCGGGCGACACGCATGCCGCGCAGGCAGCGGGTTGAGACATCGCACTCTTCTAGGTAGGTATTGAGGTGTTTGAGTACTTGCAAGAGCGCCTTGGGGGATTCGGGGGGCAAAAGGCGCAGCAGTTGGCGGTGGTCGAGATCGATTAAGCCATCGACTAGATCGACGGTTAGTTGCGGCAGTTCTTTGGCAACTGTATCGCCGAAGAGCGTTTCCCACTCGTCGGGCGTGGTTGCCGCGAGAAGTGCGTCGATAGCTACGGGGGTCTCTAAGCGGGACAGAAGCGCCTGATTGAAGAGCAGATCGCGGAGGAAGCGGCGTTTTTCCTCGGGTTTGCCGGTCCGCGCTGCGTCGAGGATGTGATCGACGAGCGATTGGACTTCGCGCAAATCAGCGGCTTGTTCGAGGCGTTCGAGGAATGCTTTCATGTGGTTAGCAGGGGTGAGGGTACGCTGAAAATTATAGGCAAAAAACGCACATCGCGCATCAGGGAGGAGTCGCGTCACCCATGAGTTCGCCAGCCTCGATTGCGAACTCGAGGTAGTTTTGTCGCGGAGGCAGCGGGCAGATATAAATGGGATTGTACGCGCAGTAGGGGTTATAAGCGTTATTGAAGTCAATGACATACATGCCATCGTCCTCCCGCGTCAGGCGCGCGTAGCGCCCGCCTCCATACGTGGTGTGGCCGTTGGTCAGATCCTTGAAGAAGATTTCCGTTTCGCCGGTTTGTGGGCTGCGGTACACTTCCAGCCAAAAATCGTTTTCGCCGAAGGCCGAAACAAAGCGCCCAAATCGCTCCAACTCGGTGGTGGTGCCGTCGGTATTGGGGATTTCGACGATGCGCTGGCGACCGTAGATGTGCAACTCGCCCCGGAGGCGATAGCGGAGGTCGATGGGATAGTAGGCAAGCTGCTCAAAGTGGGCGCGCTGTTCTGGCAGCAGCGGCGAATCCTCGCTTTTGAGCAAGCTGTCCTTGGCGGCGCGGAGCGCTTCGATGTGGACGCGGATGGAGTCGTCGGCTGAGGCAGACCCCAAGGACAGGGATAGATAACAGGCGATGGCGCAGAGTGGGGTTTTACGCACCGCGATGAATAGGCTTACATGCATGGCAAATGTTCCTCTCGGTCTATTTTAGCGTCAATTTGCTACCGCATCAAATGGCCTGATCGACGGGCCATGCCGTCTTGTCCCCCCTTTCCGACCGCTATAGATTCTGCGACAAACAGGAGGAAAATCCATGCGTTTACAGGATCGCATCGCCGTTGTTACCGGAGGGAGTTCGGGCATTGGGCGGGGTATTTGTCTCGAACTGGCTCGCGAAGGGGCCAAGGTGGTAGTGGCCGATATGCAGGAAGCGTCCAAGATCGGCAAGTTTCACGAAACCGAGCCGCAGCCGCCCACGGCCGAAGTCATTGCCGGAGAGGGCGGCGAGGCGCTCTTCGTCGAGACCGATGTGGCCAACGAAAAGGCAGTGGAAAACCTGATCGCCCGCAGTGTTGAGCGCTTTGGTGGGGTGGATATTCTGGTCAACAACGCCGGGATCATTATACCGGGGGATAGCCAAGAACTATCCGTTGAGGGTTGGGACCGGGTTATAGGCGTCAACCTGCGCTCGATCTTTCTCGCGACCAAATTTGCCGCGCCCTATCTGAGAAAATCTGCGGCCGGGCGCATCGTCAACATTGCCTCGGTTCACTCCTTTGGCGGCGGTGGTGGTCCGGCCTATGCGTCGACTAAGGCCGGGGCGGTGAATCTGACGCGGGATTTGGCGTTGGAATTGGCCGAAGACAATGTCACGGTCAACGCGGTGTGCCCGGGCTATATCGAGACGCCGATCCAAGACTATTTGACCCCGGAAATTATCGAGCAATGTCGGCAGGATACGCCTTTGCCGCGCTTGGGCTTGCCACGGGACATTGGGCGGGCGGTGGCGTTTTTTGCGTCGGATGACGCGGAGTGGATTACGGGGACGGCGCTGCCTGTTGATGGGGGTTGGTTAGCGCCGGCCTTTTAGGTATGGACGAGGGTTGGTCCATTGTCGAAGTGAGCCGCGTCGGGGGAAGGTCGCGGTTGACATCCTGCTTGGCCGTTGCGCCGTTGAAGATCCTCAGCCCCAAGGTCGAGACCGATTACAGCACTGCTATCCTTTCCAGCTATGGCGGCGGTTTGGTCGCTGGCGATTGCGCCCGGCTGCGCGTGCGCTGCGGTCGGGAGGCCAAGCTCTTTTTGGGCACGCAGGCCTTTACCAAAGTGTACAAAGCCACCGACGGTCAGGTTGCGCGCCAGGAGCTGGTAGGGCACATCGAAGCAGGGGCTTGCGTAGTATCGCTGCCCGACCCAGTGGTGCCATACTCCGACAGCGCCTTTGTGCAGGAGCAGGTCTGGCATCTAAGCGCGGGAGCCTCGCTGGTCTTGCTTGACGGAGGTACCGCAGGCCGCGGCGAACGCGGCGAGCAGTTCCACTACAGCTCTTATACATCTAATATCTCCATCTATTTGGAAAGTGAACTGGTATTGGTCGAACGCTTGCGTTTACAGCCCAAGCGGCAAGCTCCCGACCGCGTTGGAGTTTTTGGCCCATACACGGCATTCGCCAATGCCTTTATCGTCGGCGACCCTGTGCGCTCTGCCGTCGAGGAAGTACTACGCCGTGACTTAGCGCCGCTACTCACCGGTCAGCGGACGCGCGGGACTGGCAAGACAGCTTTGGTTTCGCTCGCAGAACCTCGTCCTGGCGTACTCGCGCTCCGCGCCTTGGGGCGCACCAATGGCGATCTAGAGGAAGTCTTGCACGCGCTCGCCACGGCCGTATCTCTGCCCCAAGTCCTAGGCGAAAATCCACTGCGCCGAAAGTATTGATCTCTTCGGCAGCAAATCCACAAAACATCACATAATTGTATTTTTTCGGCTGTTCATCCTAGCCGCAAAGTACCGTGAAGTATGGATTTTGCCCCGCAATGAGGTGCAAAAAGCGGGATTAAAGCGACATATATGTCTGTTTTTGAATTTCAAAAATTACGTATTTGTCGGCTATTGCTCAAAAAAACTAAGCGATTAAACGGCCAAAAATTCCATTTACGTAAAAAAAATAAACAAAATTACAAATTGCGTATCTCTTTGCGACATAAAGAGATATTACCGAAAATGTTCCCTCCTGCTCCGTCTGTGGACGGCTGAGGATGTCGTTTTGGTATCCTTTTTGCAATAGGAGAGCGGAATCGGTCCGAGCCCAGAGTGGGGCCATTTAACACTACAATTCTTGGAGGGATTCAATGAGAAGATCAAGTAAGTTCTGGATTGCGTTTGTCGCCTTAGGGCTAATCGTCGTTGGAACGCATTCGAGCGCGCAGGCGCAAGAGCCGGTCAAAATAGGTATCCTGCATTCGCTCAGCGGCACGATGGCCATCTCAGAGGTATCGCTGCGCGATGCCGTGTTGATGGCGGTCGAGGAAATCAATTCCAACGGCGGCGTACTGGGCCGTAAAATTGATCCGGTGGTCGTCGATCCAGCGTCCGACTGGGACCTGTTCGCCGAAAAGTCCAAAGAACTATTGCTAGAGCACGAGGTGGCGTCCGTCTTCGGATGCTGGACCTCGGTGTCGCGCAAGTCGGTGTTGCCGGTTTTTGAAGAAAACAGCGGGCTGCTGTTTTATCCGGTCCAGTACGAGGGTGAGGAATGCTCGCGCAACATCATCTATACAGGGGCTACCCCTAACCAGCAGTTGATTCCAGCCGCTCAGTATCTAATGAGCGAGGAAGGCGGCGGGTACGAGAAATTCTATCTGCTCGGCACGGACTACGTATTTCCGCGCACGGCCAACAAAATTCTGCGTGCCTATCTCCTCGACCAAGGGGTGCCCGAGGAGAATATCATGGAGGAGTACACGCCCTTCCACCACCAGGATTACCAGACCATCGTGCAGAAGATCAAGAGTTTTGCCGCCGATGGTAAAGCTGCGGTCTTGAGCACGATCAACGGCGATTCCAACGTACCCTTCTACAAGGAATTCGCCAATCAGGGGCTGACTTCGGCGATGTGCCCGATTATGGCCTTTTCAGTGGCCGAAGACGAACTGCGGGCGATGGATACCGAGTTTCTGGTCGGCCACTTAGCGGCTTGGAATTACTTCCAGTCCGTTGCCACCAAGGAAAACCGGGATTTCGTCAAGAGCTTCAAGAAATACTGCGCAGACAACGACCTGCCCGGTGGCCTAAAGCGCGTCACCGACGATCCGATTCTCTGGGCCTATACCGGGGTCTATCTGTGGAAGGGTGCGGTTGAAAAGGCTGGTTCCTTTGAAGTGGAAAAGGTGCGACCGGCGCTCTATGGACTGGCGTTTGACTCGCCGGGCGGCCAAGTGATGATGGACGAGCGCAATCACCATTTGCACAAGCCCGTCTATATCGGCGAGATCAAAAAGAACGGCCAGTTCAAGATCGTCTATGAGTCGGATGGCCTAGTGGCCCCCGATCCGTGGGACGATATCACCAGCGCCGACAAGGATTGCGACCACGTCAATTACATGGGCACCTATACCCTAGAGTAATACTCTACCTAGCGCAGAAGGACACAAACAGATGAACAAGAAAGTTGCAGCATTTGCACTGGCGATTTTTGCCGCCCAGACGGTATCCGCCGAGGTCGAATTTTCCGGGTTTGTCGATATGAGCGTGTTCAGTGACGATGGGGACGCGAGCATGTCGCTGGACCAGTTCGAGTTGGATGTCTCGACGGATCTCGGGGAAGGGATCTCCATGCGGGCGGATGTCAATGCTTTGGGGCCTACTGCTCCGGTCGAGCTAGAACAGGCCTTTATCACGTACGATACTGGCGAGAGCTTGGCACTCACTGTGGGCAAGTTTCTGAGTTGCACCGGCTTTGAAGCGGCTGAGCCCACCGGTATGTATCAGTATTCGTACTCGGCTACGCTGGTCTATGGCGGCTATCAGAATGGGATCGCGGCCTCCTATGGCTCGGATATGTTCGGTCTGTACGGGGCTGTTGTCTCCAGCGTGTGGGATGGCGCGGAGACCGATGTCTCGGGGGATGAGACCGACGTGGGGTTTGAGGCTCAGGTTGCTCTGATGCCCGTGGAAGGGATGACGGCCAAAGCCGCGTTGGCCAGGGAAGACGAGCAGACCTTAATCAACGTTTGGAGCATGTTGGAGACGGGGCCGCTGACGGTTGCTGCCGAGGTGAATTCGATGAGCGATTGGGGGGCGTATGAGTCGGGCTTGGGGTATCTCGGGATGGTTAACTACGGCCTGAGCGATCAGGTCGGCGTGACGGCCCGGTACTCGGCTATTGCGTGGACTCCGGTTGGTGGCGGCGAGGACGACGAAACGAGCGAGATAACCATCGCTCCGAGTTTCGCCGTTTCGGACAACTGGGGTCTGGTGGCTGAAGTGAAGATGCTCACGGTGGGTGACGCCGACGCGGTGACGCAAATTGCGCTGGAGTCGCTGCTAACATTTTAGGTGGGTGGAGCGGAGACGGCCGCTTAGTAGTTTAGCGATTGGTACGGTAAAAGGTAAAAGGTAAAAGGTACATGGTAATCAGGCCGTCTCCGCTCCGTTTTTCACGGGGCGGAGTTCAATTTTGCCAATGGGACAACGGGTGATAAAAATACTGGCGGTGTGGGTCTTAGCGGCTGGAGCGGCTGGGGCCGACACGTGGGACGAGGAGCAGTTTGCGCGGCTGGCCAACGGCGATGACGCGGAGATCCAACAGGCCGTAACCGACTTGGCTGCCCGCTACGACCAAGTCCATTACGCATTGATGCGGGGGCTGTTTAGCGGGGAGGTCTATCGCTGGAGCGAGCGCGAAGTGCAGAGCGGCTTGGTACTCATTGGCGACGAGGAAATGGACGAGTATGGCGATTCGATAGTACCGCTCTTTACGGCCTATCCCGAGCGCGTGCCCATCCTCGGCGAGGACGGTGAGCAGGTCAAGGTCTCGCTCTACGATATAGAGGAGGTCGAGACCAATCGGAAGATCAGGGCGCTGATTCAGCCCTATTTGCTGCAGATGGAACTCTTCCACCCGGATGCGGACAAACGGCGGATCGCCGCTGAAAATATCGGTAATAGAGGTACCGCAGCCGCCATCCTGGCGTTGCGCCGTTCCATCGAAGAAGAGACGGATGGGTCAATACGGCGGTTGAAGCGCGTGTCATTGGCCAAGCTGCAATTGGCCGACGCGGAGGCGGAGGTGCGCTTGCAGGCGGTGGCTGCATTGGGGGAGCTGCGCAGTCCGTTGGCCATACCTGTGCTAGAGGGACTTTTGAGTACAGACAAGTCTGGGGTCTTCGCCGAACCTGACATGCGGGTCCGGGAGCGGGCGGCAGCGGCCCTGACTAGCTTGCGGCGTTTTAGTTCCTCTATGCAGGCGGTGCAGACGATTTTTATCGGTCTGAGCTTGGGGTCCATTCTGGTCTTGATGTCGTTGGGGTTGGCGATTATCTACGGGCAGATGGGGGTGATTAATATGGCGCACGGCGAGTTTATGATGATCGGTGCTTACACTACGTTCGTGGTGCAGAACCTGTGCTTGGGCGTGCTGCCGCCGGAGTACGGCGATCTGTTTTTCGCCATCTCCTTTCCACTTGCCTTCCTAGTCGCTGGTGGCGTTGGGTTCCTGTTGGAGGCGTCGATTATATGCCGATTATACAGCCGACCGCTTGAAAGCCTGCTGGCCACTTGGGGCATCAGTCTGGTGCTGATTCAAGCAGCGCGCAGCATCTTTGGCGATCTGACGGCGGTGAAATTGCCGCAACTGCTAAGCGGTGGCTGGGAAATGGCTCCCCAGGTGGTGTTGCCCTATAACCGCATGTTCATCATGGCGCTGGCCGCGGCGATCGTCGGAATGCTGTTGGCGCTTTTCTTTCGCACGCGCTTTGGGCTCAAACTGCGGGCCACGACCCAAAATCGGGCGATGAGTGCCTGCGTCGGGGTACCTGTGCGGCGCATTGACTCCATGGCCTTTGCCCTGGGCACGGGGATTGCCGGGGTCGCCGGTTGGGCGATGACGCTGATTGGGAACGTCGTGCCCAACATGGGTCAGACCTATATCGTCGATTCATTTCTCGTGGTCGTCACCGGCGGGGTTGGCAAGCTGCTAGGCACGATCAGCGCCGGGCTGGGGATCGGCATTTTCAACAAAATGCTTGAACCGCTTTTTGAAGCCGTGTACGGCAAGGTCATCCTGTTGGGCTTGATCATCGTCTTCTTGCAATCGCGCCCGACCGGCCTTTTCCCCGCCAAAGGACGGAGCGCGGAACTGTGAGCGCGTCTAGGCACCATATCGTCGCTGGTTTGCTGTTCGCCTTTTTTGGGGTGCTAGTTCCCCTGCTCAACTATCTGGGTCTAGTTGCCGATACGACCCTGAACTTGTGGGGGCGCTACTTTTGTTTTGCCATCGTCGCCCTTGGGATGGACCTGATTTGGGGATTTACCGGTATTCTGTCGCTGTGCCAGGCGTTTTTCTTTTGCTTGGGCGGCTACGCCATCGGTATGCACATGCTGCTCAAGACTGGGACCAAAGGCGTGTACGGCAGCACGTTGCCCGACTTCATGGTTTGGAATCGGGTCGAGGAACTGCCGCTTTTCTGGGAGCCGTTCCACAGCCTGCCGCTAACTTTGATCCTCGGGCTGTTGGTGCCGGGATTGGCGGCGCTGGTCTTTGGTTTTCTCGCCTTCCGCAGCCGCATCAAGGGCGTGTATTTGGCCATTATCACTCAGGCGCTGGCGCTGGCGATGTGGCTATTGTTCCTGCGCAACGAGACTATGTTGGGGGGGACCAACGGGCTGACGGATTTCAAGACGCTGCTGGGCTTTGAATTGGCCGAGCCGGCGACCAAGCGCGGGCTCTACGTGGTGGCGTGTGCGGCGTTGGTGGGGGCGTATTATCTCTGCCGCTATATCGTCGACTCCAAATTGGGCAAATTGCTGGTAGCCATCCGCGACAGCGAACACCGCCTGCGCTTTATCGGCTACCACATCACTCGCTACAAGCTTTTCGTCTTTGTCGTCGCCAGCGCCTTGGCGGGCTTGGGGGGGATGCTCTACGTGCCGCAGACCGGCATCATTACGCCAGGGCGCATGGATGTGCAGGCTTCGATTGAGATCGTGGTGTGGACCGCGGTCGGCGGCCGGGGGACGTTGGTGGGCGCGATCGTCGGAGCCGTGCTGGTCAACTTGCTCTACAGCTTTCTCACCGGCGCATTTCCCGGCACTTGGCTCTACTTTCTCGGCGCGCTCTTTGTCGGGGTGGTGCTGTTCTTTCCAGAGGGCGTCGCTGGCATAGTTGGGCGCTTGCGGCGGCGGTTGGTGGCCGCGTAACGAGAGTTGGGCGATGGACAATCTATACGTGCAGCAGTTGAGTGTGTCGTTCGACGGCTTCAAGGCGCTGGATATCGACATTTTTGAGGTCGCCCAAAACGAGTTGCGGGTGGTCATCGGCCCCAATGGCGCGGGCAAGACGACCCTGCTTGACGTGCTCTGCGGCCGGGCCCGGCCCGACATTGGCCACGCCTATTTCAAGGATCAGGACCTGACCAAGCTGAGCGAGGACGAGATCGTCGATTTAGGGGTGGGGCGCAAGTTCCAAGCGCCGACGGTTTTTACTTCGCTGACCGTCGCCGACAACCTGATGCTAGCTGTGAAGGCCAATCGCAGCGTCTTCGCCTCGCTGTTCTATCGGCTCAAAGCGGCTGAGCGCCGCCGGATTGAGGAGGTGGCCGAGCGCACGGGGCTGGAGGATGCGCTCGACGAGGTCGCCGGTACCCTGTCGCACGGTCAGAAGCAGTGGTTGGAGATCGCCATGGTTATCTTGCAGGACCCCACGCTCTTTCTGGTCGATGAGCCAGCGGCAGGCATGACCGACGAGGAAACTTTCCGCACTGGAGAAATCCTCCAGGGGCTGGCCGAGGATCACGCCCTGATTGTCATTGAGCACGACATGGAATTCGTGCGGCAAATCGCCCGCAAGGTCACGGTGCTACACGAGGGCAGAATTTTAGTCGAAGGGCCGATGGAAGCGGTGCAGAACGACCCACGCGTCATTGAGTGCTATTTGGGAACGGCCATGGAACGGGAGGAACACAGTGCAGTCGGCTGAGGCCACGCTGGCGGTGGAGGAGTTGGATATCCACTACGGGGGCAGCCGCATCTTGCGGGATATTAGCTTACAGGTTCCCGGCGGCTCGATTGTGGCGGTGATGGGGCGCAACGGCGTTGGCAAAACGACGCTGCTCAAGGCGATCATGGGGTTGTTGGCACCGAGCAAGGGCCGGGTGTTTTTTGCTGGCGAGGACGTCACTGCGCTGACGGCTGACAAGCGCACTCGGCGGGGGTTGGGGTACGTGCCTCAGGGCCGCGAGATTTTTCCGCAGTTGACGGTGCGGGAAAACTTGGAGATCGGCTTGCAGGCGCGCGGTGGCGGTGGCGAGGTTCCCGAAGAAGTGTTCGCGCTCTTTCCGGTGCTGGCGGACATGCAGGAGCGGATGGGCGGCAATTTGAGCGGTGGACAACAACAGCAGTTGGCCATTGCCCGGGCGCTGGTCGGCGAACCCAAGGTCTTGATGCTGGACGAGCCGACCGAAGGGATTCAGCCGTCGATCATTTTGGAAATAGAAAAGGTGTTGCTCCAGCTCAAGGAGCGGGGCGAATTCGCCATTGTCTTGGTCGAGCAGTACTTCGACTTCGCGCGGCAGATCGCCGATCACTTCTTTCTGATGGATCGCGGCAGCATCCTGTTGCAGGGGACGGCCGACGAGTTGTCGGATGAAAGTATCAAGACTCACCTGACGTTTTGAGGGAGGATTCATGCGGCTTTCACCGAGGGAAATCGACAAGCTAGTATTGCACAACGCTGGGTTTGTGGCGCAGAAGCGTTATGCCCGGGGCCTGCGGCTGAACTACCCGGAGGCGACTGCGCTGATCGCGGCGCAGTTGCTCGAATTTATCCGCGATGGCGAGCGGGTCGCCACCTTGATGGACAAGGGCAAGCAGTTACTCGGTATTGAAGATGTGTTGCCGGGGGTGCCGGAGATGGTGCACGAGGTGCAGGTGGAGGGCACGTTTCCCGACGGCACCAAACTGGTGACGGTCCATCAGCCGATCTGCCGGGTGCGCGGCAACGCCGAGTTGGCGCTCTATGGGTCGGGGCTGGTGCGCGTGGGAGAGACGTGGTCGCCGGACAACGCGTCCAGCGCCGCGCCTGGGGAAGCGCTGGTGGCGGATGAGGAACTCGCGCTCAACGCCGACCGCGAAAAAGTGGAGCTTGAAGTGGCGAACATGGGCGACCGCCCTGTGCAAGTGGGATCGCACTTTCCCTTTTTTGAGGCCAACGCCGAATTGCGCTTTGACCGCGCGCGGGCCTATGGCTTTCGCCTCGATATTCCCTCGGGAACCGCAGTGCGTTTCGAGCCGGGGGAGACCAAGACGGTGACGCTGGTCGCCGTAGCTGGCAAGCGCGTCGTCCACGGAGGCAGTGGTTTGATCGGCGGAGCCTTGAGCGACGACAACAAGGCCGCCGCCCTTGAACGCGCTAAAGAGCGCGGCTTTTTAGGAGCGGAGTAATCATGCGCATTGATCGACGCGCTTATGCGGATATGTACGGCCCCACCACTGGCGACCGGGTGCGGTTGGGTGACACGGATTTGGTCGTCGAGGTCGAGCAAGATCACACTGTGTACGGCGAGGAGTGCAAGTTCGGCGGCGGCAAAGTGCTGCGCGACGGCATGGGGCAGCAGAGCGGCGCGAGCCAGAAAGAGGCGCTGGACTTGGTGATTACCAATGCGCTGGTGCTTGACTACACGGGCATTTACAAAGCCGACATTGGCGTCAAAGACGGGCGCATCGCCGGGATCGGCAAGGCTGGCAACCCGGACATTATGCCGGGCGTTGCCGAGCAGATGGTCGTCGGCGCGACTACTGAAGTGGTGGCCGGGGAGAAGCTGATTTTGACGGCTGGGGCGCTGGACGTGCACGTGCATTTTATCTGCCCGCAGCAAGTTGAAGAGGCCATTGCCTCGGGTATCACCACGATGCTCGGCGGCGGCACCGGACCGGCGACCGGAACGAATGCGACCACTTGTACGCCAGGGGCTTTTTACATCCGCACGATGCTGCAGGCGGCCGATGCTTGGCCGCTCAATTTTGGCTTTTTGGGCAAGGGCAATTCGTCGTTGCGCCCGGGGTTGGCGGCACAAGTTGAGGCCGGAGCTTGCGGCCTCAAGCTGCACGAGGACTGGGGCACGACGCCAGCGGCTATCGACGCGTGTCTGGCGGTTGCCGAAGAATTCGACGTGCAGGTTTGCATTCACACCGATACGCTTAACGAGTCGGGTTTTGTCGAGGCGTCGCGGGCGGCCTTCAAAGGGCGGACGATTCACACCTACCACACCGAGGGCGCGGGCGGCGGCCACGCGCCCGATATTATGCGGCTTTGCGGCGAGGCCAATGTGCTGCCCTCTTCGACCAACCCGACGCGGCCTTTCACGGTCAATACGATAGACGAACATCTGGACATGCTGATGGTCTGCCACCACCTCGACAAGAATATCCCCGAGGACGTGGCCTTTGCCGAGAGCCGGATCCGCGAGGAGACCATCGCTGCCGAAGATATTTTGCACGACTTGGGTGCGCTGTCGATTATCGCCTCGGATAGCCAAGCGATGGGTCGAGTGGGGGAGGTGGTGTGCCGGACTTGGCAGACGGCGCACAAGATGCGCCAGCAGCGGGGCTTGTTGCCCGAAGATCCGGGCGGTGCTGACAATTATCGCGCGCGGCGCTACGTCGCCAAATACACCATCAATCCAGCCATTGCCCACGGACTCTCGGCTCAGATCGGCTCGGTGGAGACGGGCAAGCTGGCCGATTTGGTGTTGTGGCAGCCGGCTTTTTTTGGCGTCAAGCCCGAGTTGGTGATTAAGGGTGGAGTGATTGCTTACGCGCAGATGGGGGACGCGAACGCTTCGATACCCACGCCGCAGCCCGTGTATCCGCGCCCCATGTTCGGGGCCTATGGCAACGCGGTTGGGCCGACTTCGCTGGCTTTTGTTTCGCAGGCGTCGCGCGAGCGGGTGGGGGAGTATGGGTTGGCGAAAGAGGTCGTGTCGGTCGAGCATTGCCGCGACATTGGCAAGGCCGATATGCGGCTCAACGACGTGGTGCCCGATATCGAGGTTGATCCGGAGACCTACAAGGTGAAGGTTGACGGCGAGGAAATTACCTGCGAACCCGCGGAAAAACTGCCGCTGGCGCAACTGTATCACCTGTTCTAAATGAATCGCCTCTATCCGTTAATGCACCTAGCCGACAGTGCGCTGCCGGCTGGTGGCTACGCCTTTTCCAATGGCTTGGAGGGGGCGTATCAGTTGGGCTTGTTGGATGCGCCTGGGGCGCTGGAGGAGTTCGTGCATTCGGCGCTGATGGCTGCGGCCTACGGCGAGATTCCCTTTATCCATTCTTGTTATGTAGAATCCGACGAAGGTGCTGTGGCGGAAATGTTGCATTTCTACGACGCAATGATCGCGGCTCCGGCGATGCGTCGGGCGAGTTTGATCTTGGGTAAGAATTGGTTGCGGTTGATGGCTGGCTTGTACCCGGAGGTCAAATTCGCAAACTTGCGGCGGGCGCACGCGCACTACACGGTGATTTTTGGGCTAGCGTTGAAGGCCGCGGGATTTGCACAAGTCGATGCTCAGCAGCTCTACATGTTTCAAGTGCTCAGGGACCAGATGAGTGCTGCGGTGCGTCTCGGGATCGTCGGGCCGATGGAGGCCACGCGACGGCAGTTGGGTCTGTATGTGCATTGCGAGGAATTGCTGGCGGAAGTTGCGGGGCGACCGTACGCACAAGCGACGCGCTGCGCGCCACAGCTCGACATTGTCCAGAGCGTGCACGACGATCTCTATTCGCGCCTTTTCCAAAGTTGACAGAGAGGGATGTATGGGGCACGACCACGACCACACACACGAACCGTTTGATTCGCCTGGACTTTTTGCCGACCGCGAAAGTCCGAACCCGCATCGCGATTTTGCCGACCGAGCTTTTACAGTGGGAATTGGCGGGCCGGTTGGCAGCGGCAAGACGGCGCTGTTGCAGGCTTTGTGCGAAAGGTTGCGCGACGAGTATAGCTTGGGGGTGGTCACCAACGACATCTTCACTCGTGAGGACGCCGAATTTCTGCTTCGGCACGAGGCGTTGGAACAGGAGCGCATCGTCGGCGTCGAGACTGGCGGTTGTCCGCACGCGGCAATTCGCGAGGATATCTCGCTGAATTTGAATGCGCTTGAAGACTTGATGGACCGTTTTGCCGGGGGGATCGACTTACTGCTGGTCGAAAGCGGCGGTGACAACTTGGCGGCCCATTTCAGCCGCGAACTCGTCGATTATTCGGTGTACGTCATCGACGTGTCCGGTGGCGACAAAATTCCGCGCAAGGGCGGCCCGGGGACGACGCAGTCGGATCTGCTGGTGATTAACAAGACCGATCTGGCCGAGATGGTGGGGGCGGATCTGGGGGTGATGGATCGCGATGCCAAGAAGATGCGCGGCGAGGGGCCGACGGTTTTTGCTTGCATCAAGGATCGGGAGGGACTGGAGGTAATTGTCGGGCACATTCTCACGGCGCGCGAGAGGGCTACCGTTTCTTGCTGATGGCCTCGGTAGCGGCCGTCTTGGCGCACTTGGCCGGGGCAATGGCATAGCCGCCCGGCCCCAAATCAAGACGGCTAAAGACCTGATATGGCGTTTCGGCTGTTGATACTTTGGGTGCCAACGCTGCATACGCTTGGAGGCCGCGCTTGAGCACTTCTGAGATGGAAAGGCCGGTCTGGTTGCACAAAACGGACAAGGTAGCTTCGGCATCGTCGTCGAGCTGAATCGTTCTAGTGCCCATCTGAAACTCCCGTTGTTGGCTGTAAGACCGTGAATCTAGTACTTCACTGCCGCCAGGCTGTCGGTGGTCTACTCACGTGCCAAGGGCACGCACAACCGCTTCTGGCTCACGGTCGATAACAGTCAGCAGAACGCGGGCCGCGCGATCTGGAACGCGACGGCCTTGTTCCCAATCCTGCACTGCGCGTACGTCGAGACCGAACCGCTCGGCGAATTTCTTGCGACTCAACTTCATGCCGTCACGAAGCGCGCGAATCCGCTCTGCGGTCGGATCATCCACGATTCGGCAGGGAAGATCGATCTCACCGCGCACGTGGGCGAGCACCTCTCCTAGCGCCGTCTCGATTTCTCGACCCAATGGAGTCTGTTCCGTTGTCATTTGGTTTTCTCCTTTTCCTTAATCGCAGCCACTAGCCTTGTTAGAGCCTTCTTATCCGCCGGGCTTAGGTCGTCTCGGTCGGCCTTCGCATAGGCTGTCAACATATAGACGGCTTCTGAAGCGGTGGGATGGAAGTAAATCGTCCGAATGCCGCCCCGCTTGCCCCGTCCCGAGTGCGTGTTATACGGCGGGTCGATGTAGAGTTAGCTAGTGCAGGGTCGACATCAGCTATCGCCTACTAGGACTTCTGACATGGCTTCTTCCCACTCGGCAATCCACTGTTCGGCTTCTTCTTCCGTGTACATTCCAGTGATGGCACCACTGTCTTCTGGTAATTCGTGGCTTGTCGGCTGATCAATGTGTGGTTCCAGTATCTCTCGTAATTTCCTTGCTCCCGCCTCAGACAAGTCTGCTACGAGGGAGTTGACGTCCTGCTTGGTCAACCCTCCAGAGAGCACTACTCCTGATAGATCGGTTTCTTTATTTGTTCTTTTCCTTAATCGCTCTCGGACTGCCTCCAAATCATTAACCGCAGAACTACCGACCCCTTGTAATTGTGCCCGCTCCGGATTGATTTCTTGCCGGATCGTTGCGTTCAGATGTTGAAGACCTTGTAACGAACTGAATTGTGCCTCATGCAACTGAGCCGCCCTGAGATACACCCCTTGCATCTGGGTATCTCTTAGAATTGCCCCGTGTAACTGCGCCATGTGAAGATTAGCTCCTTGCAGGTAGGCTCCGCTAAGACTGGCCATTTGCATCCTCGCCAATGAAAGATCAGCCCCTTGCAGATACGTTCCATTTAGACCAGCCTCTTGCAAATGGGCATCTCTTAGAATTGCCCCGTGTAACTGCACCATGTGAAGATTAGCTCCTTGCAGGTGAGCACTCCAAAGAATAGCCTTTTGCAAGTGTGCCCCGTTCAGAATAGCCCCTTGCAGGTGTGCCTCTTTAAGAATGGCCCCTTGCAGATGTGCATTGGGCAAGACAGCTCCTTTCAGGCGTGCATTGAAAAGATCAGCCTTTTGCAGGTGTGCCCCGTTCAGAATAGCCCCTTCTAAACGCGCCTCCTTGAGATCGGCCCCGTTCAGCCAGCTTCCCTGCAAGTTGATGTGGCAACCTTTGAAAACCTCGTAATCCTGTACGAACAGCAACGTCAACAGGCTTTGGGTTTCCTCAGAGGGTTCCGACTTGTGCGTTTCCCGATATTTGCTTTCGCCCGTCGTCTGGCGGATATGGGCGCAGAGAATATCGAGCACAGTCTGGCGCAAATCTTCCGTGTCTTCCGCCAGATGAAAGAGTTCGTAGGCCCCACCTAGGCGCACAGAGTCCGATTCATGCCCCAAGTGTTCAATGGCGTTTTTCAGGCGATCCTGCCGCTGCCCCTGCTCCGTTTTCGCTACGGCGTCGGCCTGCGCTCTTGCGGCGTCGGCCTGTGCTTCTGCGGTCTGCTCCATCGCCTTGGCGCGCTTGTAGGACATCAGGGCTTGCAGGGCGACCAAGACGCCGCCCATACCGATGCCTAGAAATTTCAGAGTTTCATTTTTGCTGGGTAAGTCAAGAAGTTCAGAAGTATGCTTTTCGACATATTCAAAGGACAGGACGCCTACAAAAACTATCACCGAGACGATGAGTAGGACGATGAGAGCGGTCTGAAAGATCGAAAAAAGATTTTCTTTGATTTTAGAAAAGAATTTCATCGTGGATTCTCAGGAAGTCATTCTCAACTGTTCCGTTTAGCCGGAAGTCGTCAGCGAGTGTTCCAATCGTTCTAACCACTCCTCAAAATGTGGACACTCGCGGCGTATTGCATGGATACCGATTTCCAAAGCAGCTAAGTTTCCCATAAACGGCTTCTGGTAGTCAGGCACTAGGTGTCCAATGCGCTTGGAGGGTGCGGTATCAGGTGAATCGTCGATCTCTTCCGGGCTGGCGAATTGGTCGCGAATGGCCTGCAAGCGCGGGACGAGATCCTCGCGGCCAATTCCGCGGCCGAATCTCTCACAATCGCTGAAAAGCATGGCCTCGAACTCGTGCATCATCACGTATGGAATAAAGCGGTCCGCGTTGAAGGCACCGCCCATTCCTTGGCTGATGTCTGCCAAAAGCGCATCCTCAACAGTCTTTGCTTTCTGCGCGAACACAATCCCGCCCGCAGTTTTTCTTCCCGGCCAGGTTTTGTTGCCAGATTGCGGTAGCCCGTAGTAATCCACCATAGTAGTGACAAGGCGTCCAGCATCTTGCTTGAGATGCCCCAATATATCCTTCTTCACCTCTGCCCATCCCTTGACTCCGCCCCGGCGACTGCGCTGACGAGCGTTCCCCATCAAGCGAGCATTCACCGCAGAGTAGCCGCGATCATACAAGTAGGGCCTGAGCAGTTCGTTTACGAAGGTCTCTTCGGTCTCGCCCTCGACATGTACGAGTAACCGACTCACTCCGATTCTTCTGGGGCCGGGCGACCGCCAATCTCGTTCTTTTCCCACAACTGGCCGAGGCTGTAGTCCTGCAACCACGTTTCTAGGCTAGGCGTATCCAGCCGCGTGAGTTGTGTTTGTCCGTTTACGCGGTCGGCCACGAGCACGTCTTCTGGCTCGAAGTGATCAAGCAAAAATGGCGACTGGGTTGCCAGAATGATCTGTGTTTGAGCCGCTGCCTGCTTGAGAAGGGAAGCCAACATAGTGATCGCGTAGGGATGCAGGCCAAGCTCTGGTTCGTCTAAGAGAATGACCAAGGGCCGATGCGACTCTGGCTGGAGGAGCAAGGTCGCCAGCGCAATAAACCGGAGTGAGCCATCGGAGAGCGAAGCGGCATCAAAGTAGGCGTCGGTTCCTTTGTGCCGCCATTCGAGGCGGATTTTGTCCTCGTTGAGCTGTTGAGGCGCAAGTGCAAAATCGTCAAAAAACGGCGCAACCCTCTGCACGGTACGACGGATCAGGCTATACGAAGACTCATGCTTCTCGCGCAAGTAGTACAGAAATGGGGCCAAGTTGGCACCGTCGGGGCGAAAAAAGCGGTTATCGTTCAAGTCGGCAGTCTTCTTCATTGACGAGCCGGAACTCGTGTCGTGAAAATGGTAGAGACGCCAACTACTGAGATGATTTTTTATGTCATTCTCAACTGACTCTGGGAATATGGAGGGTTCGACTTTCTCTCTAGATGTACTATCAAAAGATTTTACAGCTCGATATCCAAGATGCTCCGACTGGGTAAATTCTGAATCTATATAGAGCGTATCTGAGTCCGCTGGCGTCAGCCTGATCTCATATTCGTAGTTCTTCTCGTCAAAAGAGAGCCGAATGATTAACTCCTCTGTTTCTTTAGCGCCGTAGTGTAGAACCTTATCAGCTCCGCCGGCCCGGATGACGTATTGTTGAAGATGCTCTGAGTGGATGGCATTGAGGAAGGAGAACACGCCGATGAAGTTCGACTTGCCCGAGCCATTCGGCCCGATCAGTACATTGATTGGGCCAAGCGGCACATTCTCAATATGGCTTATACTCTTAAAGCCTTTAATCGAGATACTGTGGAGTGCGGACATGGTGGGTTCTCATTGCCTAGTTGTTCGCGTCATAGCATTCCTCTTAGTGCTCTCCTTTTCAAAGATAGACATATTCCCTCAATGGTGAAAAAGCCGCACCCCCGAATTAATCATCAACATTCCGTATTCGTCTGCTGCCTCAATTACCAGATCATCCCGCGTTGACCCGCCAGCTTGGACTAAGTACTCCACGCCTGAACGCTGCGCCCGGTCGATGTTGTCGCGGAAGGGGAAGAAGGCGTCTGAACTCAGCGCCACACCCTTGAGATGATCCAGCCATTCTCGCTTCTCCTCGGCGCTGAGTCGTTCTGGGACCTCGCGGAAATTGGCTTCCCAAGCCCGGAGTTCGGCCGGGGTGACGTCGTCTTGCAGATAGATGTCGATGGCGTTGATTTTTTCCGGACGCTTGAGGCCCTTGGCGAATTTCATGCCCAAGACTTTGGGGTGCAGGCGCAAATACCAGTTGTCGGCCTTGGCGCAGGCCAAGCGCACGCAGTGGACGCGCGACTGCTGGCCGGCACCAGTGCCGATGACTTGGCCGTCGAGAGCTAGGCACACGGAGTTGGATTGGGTGTACTTGAGGGCGATGGTCGCCACTGTTAGGTCGCGACGGGCACTGGCTGGCAAGTCCTTGCGGGCCGTGACGATGTTGTGGAAAAAGGCGTCGTCGGGAATAAAATCATTGCGTTGCTGCGCGAGTTGGACGCCGAATATTTCGCGTTGCTCGGTCGCGGCCGGCGCGTAGTCCGGGTCGATTTGCAGGATGCGGTACTGGCCGCCGATTTTCTTTTTTAAAATCTCCAGAGCCTCAGGTTCGTAGCCGGGAGCGATGATTCCGTGGGAGACCTCGACGCGGATGAGATCGGCCGTAGGGAAATCGACCACGTCGCTCAGGGCGATCCAGTCGCCGAAGGAGGCGAGGCGGTCGGCACCGCGCGCGCGGGCATAAGCCGTGGCCAGTGGACTGAGGTCGCGGTCGGCGACGAAGTAGGACGCGCTCAGGGTCTCGTCGAGCGGTGCGGCGACGGCGGCACCGGCAGGGGAGACGTGTTTGAACGAGGCGGCAGCCGGCAGGCCGAGGGCGCTTTTGAGGTCGCGGACGAGCTGCCAGGCGTTGAGCGCGTCCATGAGGTTGATGTAGCTAGGAGCGTCGTTGAGCGGCTCGATGGGCAGGTCGCGGCCATCGGCCATAGAGCAGCGGGCTCCTGCTTGGTGGGGGTTGCATCCGTAGCGCATGTCAATTGTAGCGGGCATAGCTCCTCCTCGATGAGACTATTTGCAAAAGTTGGGGCGGCGTATTATGTTCGGCAATCGCGGTAAAAAGACAATCGCCAATCAACCCTTTTTTGACAAGCCAAGGCGAGGTAAAGCGACCATGTTCAAAGGTTGTAGTACAGCCCTAGTGACGCCCATGAGCGCAGACGGCAGCATTGACCACGGCGGCTTGGAGCAACTCGTAGAATTCCAAATTGCCAACAATATCCAAGCGGTGCTCGCCGTCGGCACGACCGGCGAAAGCCCGACCCTGCTATGGGAAGAGCACAACGAAGTTATCGATCGCACGGTCGCGCTGACCAAGGGACGCACCCTGTCGATTGCTGGCACGGGCAGCAACTCCACCAAGGAGACCATGGCGGGCAGCGAGCACGCCGCTCACATTGGCGCGGACGCCGTGCTGCTGGTCGATCCCTATTACAATGGGCCCAGCTCCTTGGAGATCCGCCGCGAATACGTCGAGCCGGTGGCGCGGGCCTTTCCCGAGGTGCAGATCATTCCCTACATCATTCCCGGCCGCACCGGCTGCATGATGCAGGTGGAAGATTTGGCCATCCTCGCCCATCAGTATCCCAACGTGGCCCAAGTCAAAGAGGCGACCGGCGACTTGGACAACATGGCCAAGACGCGCCGACTCTGCGGCGACGATTTTACCATCCTCTCGGGCGATGACGACAAGACCGTGCCGATGATGAAGAGCGAAGACATCCGGGCCGCTGGCGTGATCTCGGTGATGTCCAACGTCATCCCGGGTCCCATCCAACGGCTCACCGAACTGCTCAACGCCGGCCAAGAGGCCGAGGCCGATAGTTTGGCTGAGAAGCTAGCGCCGCTTTTTGGCATTGTCGGCGTTGCGACCACTGAGCAGAGTGCTTATGGCCCGGTCGAGTGCAAAGCGCGCAACCCGGTGCCGATTAAGACGCTGATGAATATCCTCGGCATGCCGGCTGGACCAGTGCGGCAGCCGCTGGGCAAGATGACGCACGCGGGTGTGCAAGTGGTGCTGGACGCCGCGAGCCAAGTACACGCCAATGACCCAACTGCCTTTGCACCGGTCGCCGAGTTTTTTGGGGTGGATGTGGAAGCGCGTCTGCACGACGAATCGCTGGTCGAGTGCGTGGTGTATCCATCGTATTAAGCGAGGATAGAGCGATGACCAAAATCGTAATCTGCGGAGTAGCTGGGCGCATGGGACAGCGTCTGGCTCACTTGATTTTGACGGCTGCTGACTTGGAGCTGTGCGGCGGCAAGGAGCGCCCGGATCACGAGGCTGTGGGGCGCGACATCGGCGAAGTCGTCGGCGCGCGGCATCTTGGCCTAACGGTCAGCGATACGCTGTCGGGCATCGTCGAACCCGACCAAGTAGTAGTCTGTTTTACGACCCCGGAGGCAACTCTCGAAGACGCGGCCCTCTGCGCGGTGCGCGGGGTGCCCATGGTGGTGGGGACTACGGGGTTTACCCCGGAGCAACTCGCGGAATTCGAGCGGACGGTGGCGGACATTACCTGCGTGTTTGCGTCGAATTTTAGCACGGCCATGAACGTGCTCTTCAAGCTGGTCGAAGAGGCGGCGCGGATCTTGGGCGACGACTACGACGTGGAAGTCATTGAAGCACATCACCGGCACAAGGTCGATGCGCCCTCTGGGTCGGCGCTGACGCTGGCTGAGCGGGCCGCGGCTGGATTGGGCCGCAACTTGCGTGAGGTCGCTGTACACGGACGGTCAGGCGTGGTTGGCGAGCGCTCGCGCCAAGAGATTGGCATGCACGCGATCCGCGGCGGCGACTTGGCGGGCGATCACACAGTGCTCTACGCGGCCCCAGGCGAGTGCCTCGAACTGCAACACCGCGCCACGAGCCGCGATTCCTTTGCCTTGGGTGCGCTGCGCGCTGCGCGCTTTGCAGGGCAGGCCGCGCCGGGGATGTACTCGATGGGAGATGTGTTGGGGCTGGGTTGATCGCTCAGAAATTAGTGGTTAGTGGCCAGTGATTAGTGGCCAGTTTCCGCTCCGCACCCTATGGGCAGGCGGGGGACTAATCACTGATCACTGAGCACTGGCCACTGTCTCAGCGCTTGGGGCGGAGGAGGTGCTGCGGCGTCGGCCACAGGGTCTGGAGCTTGTCGCGCAGCCGCGCGGCTTCCTCAAAGTTTTCCGACTCTACGGCTACCTTTAGATCGCGCTCTAATTGTTCGCGCTCGGACAGCGGGCGCTCCTGCTCCAATTCCTCGTACCATTCGCGCAAAAAGGAAATCTCGGGCAAATCCTCTTCTAGCTCGGATTCCCATTCTTCAACAAAGCTCTCGATGTGGGCAATGCCTTCTTCTACGGCACGCATGGCTGTTGGATAGTCGTCGCTTCGCAGAGCTAGCATGGCGTGCGCCCGGGTCTGCATCATAATCGCGTGTGGATAGTACTGCTCAAAGTACCAGCGGATCTCGTCGTTGGGCGCGCACTGATCGACCAATTCAAAAATCTGTAGGGTGTGCTCGGTATCGGCGACGACCCCTTCGTAGTCTTCTAGATTGAACAGACTTAAATAGCGGTGGTAGTACTGCCATGCCTCTTGGAAGAGCTCTTCGCACTCGTCCTCGTTTAGCACGAAGCCTTCCGGGGTGTCGCGCGATTCGATGAGGTCTTGGTAGTAGTCGAGCAGCGAAGGGCAGCCGTGCGGTTGTTGGCCGTCGGGGCGGCCATCCAATTCGAGCTGAAGAAGCCCCATGTCGATGCGGATCTGAAGTTTTTCCTCGCCTTCGCTGGTGCGGATGCGCCGCGCGAGGAATTCGTCGGGCTTGAATTCCCAACTGTTGAGCAAGTCGCCGATATCGTAATTCATGGGCGCGCTCTCTGACAGAAAATAGAATGAAGAAACCCAGCCCTAAGAAGGCTGGGGAACGCAGAGGACAATATAGGGCAGAACCTAGTACTGCGCTACTAATTGACGCATTTCTCGTCAAACCGCTTGCCCATACAAAAATAAGCGCCGAGCCGCAGGCCCCGCGCTTATCGTGACATATAATATACGAAAAAAGAAAGAATATGTCAAAAAACTTTATTTAAGTAGAATATAAATAATAAGTTAGAACAAATTTTTATTGACAAGATATACCGCCTGATTTACCTTAAGACCGCTCCCAATTCCAAATCATTCCACACAGGAGGACCGATGTCCCAGCACGAGAACGATGCTCTGCAAGTGCAGGGCGACCGGGTGGTGCTAGGGGAGTGGTCGGGCGATCTAGAAGAATTGATCGCCAAGAACGTCGAATTGCGCCAGATGCTGCGCGAAGGGCGCGCCGACGAGGCCCGCGCGCTTATCAAGGCGCAGGCCGTGGAGGAACAAGCCGCGCTAGTGGCTATAGACGAAAACCCCGAGGAGGTGCTGTCGCTGACCGGCATGGATGCCCAAGGCCGCCCGGGATACTTGCCCGCTGTCGTCGATAAGCTGCCGTCGGAGATCATCGCCGAGTTGGTCGTCCCCGGCGAGTACAAGCTGGCGAGGTTTAACACCGCGCTGTTGCAAACCATGTCGGCGGAGTCGTTTGCGCGCGCGGTAGAAGACACGCTCGATCCGGTTTACTTCCACGGCAACCGCACCAAGGTGTCGTGGGAATGGCTCGAAGCGGTCGCGGCGCTGGACGATCACAGCAAGCGCGCGGCGCTCTTGTACAAGGTCGATCAGAGCCTGCTAGAGGACGCTTTCCTCGACAAGGTCGATAGCATTGACATGCACGCCCAAGTCGGGGGACTGCCGGATTGGGGCACTGTTTCGGCTTTCAGCCTGCTGTCGGAATCGGGCCAAGCCGTGATGCTGCCGCCGATCAACGACCCGGAAATCCGCGAGGTCATCTACGCCTTGCACCAAGCCGCGCCCGAACTGCTGGCAAAGGTGCTGCGCGGCGCTTGGGAACGGGCCGGCGGAGGGGGCTCGTGAGTCGGCTAGCGCGCGTTGATCTCAACCAAGTTCCGCTCGACAGCAGTAGTTTCATCGGCCAAGTGGTCGCCGCGGGCCTTGAATACGAGCAGTTGCCGCCGCGCTTTATGGATTCGTTGCGGGCTTATCTGCAGATCAGCGGGTTGGGCTTTGCCCAGCGCAACCGCACGGGCATCGCCCTTGGCCGCGACCAGTTGCGCCAAGGCATGGAGCGGGGTTTGGCGTGCATGGACTTGGCGCTGGAGGAGGCAAGCGGCGGCGATCTCAACGCCGCCGTCGCCAAGCTGGTCGGCGACTCGTTTGACGCGCTCTACAAGCAGGGTTGGGAGCGCGCTTTCCAGCGCTTGAAAGAGATGCGCCAGCAGGCCCGCGCCTTGGTCGGCTGTCCCGAGCTGGGCTTTTGGCCCGATCGGCAGCCCAAAGTCGCAGCCTTGACAAAGCTCGTGCCCGAGACGTGGACCGGCCCCAGCGCCATTGATGTGCGCGCCGACGGCCAAATGTTGCAAGAGCTAACCGGCAAGGTGGCCTTTGTGCGCTCGTTGCCGCAGCCGTCGGTGGCCGCTTTACTTGAGCAGGTCGATGTGGATTTCGCTGGTGTGCTGCACCGCGTCATTTTGGCGTTGGCATTGGGGCGCGCCGAACTCGTTGCCAAAAAGGAGCACGTGTTGCGCTTTCGCTCCGAGTGCTTTGACGCGGGTGGGTTGCGTCCTCATGTGCGTCGGCAGGTGTTGGCACAACTCGTCGAGCACTTGGACGATGCGGTGGCGGATGCGGACGTGCGGGTAAGGATTGCGGACGAGCTGAGTGCGGAAATTGAGGTGCTAGAACAAGCCGAGGCCCGGGACGACTTAGCCGCATTCTTTCTGTCGCCTTTTTCCGCTTTGGAAATTTGAGTAGCTTTGCAAGCTCTTAGCTAACAGTTTTTCCGTGCACTCCACACCTTCTGCGAGGTCTTATGGCGCATCACGAATTCACCCCAACTCACTACCACAATACCATCGGCTGGCACGATCCCGTACTGGCCATTGCTCCCGGCGATACGGTCTCTACCACGACCGTTGACGCCCGCGGCCAGGATCAGCACGGCGAGCGGGTTGCTGAGCGCGGGAACCCGATGACGGGTCCTTTCTACATAGAGGGGGCTGAGCCGGGCGACACCTTGGTGGTTCACTTCGACAAACTCTATCCCAATCGCGACTGGGGCTGGACGGCCAGGGAAATCGCGCCTAATGTGCTGAATCCGGGTTTTAGGACCGGGATTGAGAGTGACGGCCAGCCGCTCCGGTGGCCGATTGATCTAGCGGCCGGTACGACAACGCAGCCGGATACCCTGCCGGGCGTGGTGCTGCCCCTCGACCCGATGGTGGGCTGTTTCGGGGTGGCTCCGCCGCGCGGGCAGGCCATTTCCACGGCGACCTCTGCGACCCACGGCGGCAACATGGACTACCGGGGCTTTGTCACCGGCGTGACCGTCTATCTGCCGGTCGAGGCTCCGGGAGCGCTCTTTCACTTAGGCGACGGGCACGCCATCCAGGGCGACGGCGAGATCGTCGGCACAGGCGTGGAAATTTCCTTTGACACGACGTTTAGCGTAGATGTGATCAAAGGCAAGCAGATTGGCTGGCCCCGCGCTGAAAACGACACGCACATTCTCGCGGTCGGCAATGCGCGTCCTTTGGACCAATGCGTGCAGCACGCCACCACTGAGCTGATCAACTGGCTTACCGAGGACTACGGCCTCACCGAGCTGAGCGCCCACGCGCTCTTGGGGCAGTGCGTGGAATACGATATGGGGAATGTGTACGACCCGGCCTATACAATGGTTTGCAAAGTGGCCAAGTCGCTGCTCTCAGCTATAGGAGCCGAGCGCTCATAAATCGGCGATGGAGTCCAAGCCCTCGGGTTGCGGCAGGACGTAGCGGACGGGCTGGATGGTGCTGTCGCGGCGGCGCACCTGTTCGACTCGCTTGCACTTGATGACCGAGTGCTCGATGAACAGGTCGTCGTCTATTTGGCAGCCGTAGAGGTAGCTGGTGCCCTTGATGGTTACGCGCTCGCCCACGCGCATGGGGTGTTCGTCGCTGCCGGTCATGAGCACGCCGGATTCGATGCGGCTGTGCGCACCAATCCGCAGGTTGCCCTTGAGGATATTGCGGCTGAGCACTTCGACCTCGTCGTCAAGGGCGAGGGTTTGATTTGGATACGTGCTCAGCTCGACGCCGACGCCGATTTGTACCCCCTCGCCTAGCACTACGTGGCCGCTCAGATGGCTGCGGTCGCCGATGGTGACGCGACGGTTGAGTTGAACCTCGGGGCCGATGTAGGTGCCCTTGCCGATGACGATGTCTAGGGGGCCGCACTCGGCGTCCATGTTGAGTATCTGCTCGATGACCTCGTCGGCGATGAAGAAGTCCTCCTCGTCGGCGATGGTGATGGTGTCCTTGAGTTTGTCGTAGGCCCAGCGGCGGGCTATGGCCTCCATCTGACGCCAGACGCTTTTGACGTTGAAAGCGAGGAGTTCCTCTTCGCTGTCGGCTGTGGCGGCCCGCACCACGAGTTGGTGCTGATTGAAAATTTGCACCAAGTCGGTCAGCAGCAATTCGCCTTGGGCATTGTCGGTGTCGAGATGCTGGATGTACGTGCGCAGCGCATGTTCTCTGAAGGCGACGACGCCGGTGTTGATCTCGCGTGTTTCCAACAGATCTTGGCGCGTGAAGGCATAGGTGCGGCCGTTGTAAACGGCCTCGTAGGGCGTGGCCTCATTGAGGCTGAGGATGTCCTTGTGCTCCCTGATTTCAATGACTTTGTCGCAGTCTTCGCCCGCGGGCTGTCCCGCCGCGTCGGTGGCTGGCACGCGCACGATGCGGCCATAGGAGTTGGTCTCGGCCGGGCCGCTGTACAGGCCGGTGAGCACCATCATGTCGCAGGCGGCGTTTTCAAAGCTGGCGCGGAATTGGGCGACGACCTGCCCGGTCAACAGCCCCATGTCCCCTAAAAAGATGTACACGTCGCGGTCGGCAGCCGTTGCGGGGAAGGCTTGGAGGCCGACGCGCACGGCATCGCCGGTTCCGGCTGGCTGGCCGAGGACCGGGTTTTCTTGGTACGCGAAAAGACGCCCCGGTTGAGGGCCGGCCGCGCGGGCGACGTCTAGGCCCTTGATGCCCACGACGATGACTTGATTGGGGCTGTCGAGGCCCTCTTGCACGGCGCGGGCCACGCGCACGGCCGTTGGCTGGCCCCAAATTTCGTGCAGCATCTTGGAGGTTTCCGAGCGGATGCGCATGCCGTGGCCAGCCGCCAAAACGATGCCGACGCGGTGGATGTCGTCTAAAATTGGCGAATTGATTTCTGCGAGTAGGTCGTGCATTGAGTCTCTTTCTTCTAATTTGTAGAGGAGATCGGGGCCGGTCACCTCTACAGAACGCAACGGTCGTGCAGCGAGTTCCTTGCCGCTAATTTTCTAGGACGTCAATGTCTTCGCCGAGGGCTGTGCGCATGAGCAGATCCTGCATGCTGTGGCCCGAGGCATCGCACTCGGGTTGACGGCGGATGTACGTGCCGTCTGGGCGCATCTGCCGAGATTTGGCGCGGTCGGCGAGCGCGTATGCGAGCAGTTCGCGATAGACGCGCTGCTTCAGGGCCGGATCCAAGATGGGGAAGACGACTTCGACCCGGGCGCGCAGGTTGCGATTCATCCAGTCTGCGCTGCCGAGCCAGACTTCTTCGTCGCCGCCGTTGGCAAAGTAAAAGACGCGGCTGTGCTCTAAGAAGCGGCCAATGATGCTGTACACGCGGATGTTTTCGCTGATGCCGTCGAGCCCGGCGCGCAAGCAGCAGATGCCGCGCACGATCAGATCGATTTCGACGCCGGCCTGTGAGGCCGCGTACAGGGCCCTGATGATCGCCGGATCCATGAGGCCGTTCATCTTGGCGATAATGGCGGCCGGTCGACCGGCGCGGGCGTGTTCGCTTTCGCGCTCAATGCGGTCGAGCATGCCCTGCATCAGCCCGGAGGGCGCGACTAGCAGTTTTTCAAATTGACTGATGCGGCTGTGGGCGGTGAGCATGTTGAAAACCTCGGCCACCTCCGCGGTGATCGTTGGCTCGGCGGTAATCAACCCCAGATCCGTGTAGAGCCGCGCAGTAGTGTGATTGTAATTGCCGGTGCCCAAGTGGGCGTAGCGGCGCAGGCGATCTTGATCGCGGCGCACTAGCATGGAGAGCTTGCAATGGGTCTTCAGGCCCATGATGCCATAGATCACGTGGATGCCGCTGTCTTCGAGGCGCTTGGCCCATTCGATGTTGGCTGCTTCGTCGCCGCGGGCTTTTAGCTCGACGAGCACGGTTACTTCCTTGCCGCGCTCGGCTGCGTCGATGAGCGCCTGCCCCACCTCTGAGTCGTCGCCCGTGCGGTAGATGGTCTGTTTGATGGCTAGCACTTTGGGGTCATTGGCCGCCATGCGGATGAAGTCGATCACCGTAGAAAACGACTCGTAGGGGTGATGCAGGAGAATATCGCCAGCGCGGATGGAGTCGAAGAAGGCGTCGGGGTCTTCGGGAGAATCGCGCTCGACAGGTGTGAAGGGAGGGTCCTTGAGGGCGGGGCGCGAGACTAGCCCGTAAAGGGTCATAACCCGATGAAGGTTGACTGGCCCATTGACCCGAAAGACTAGGCTGTCGTCGAGATTGAATTGCTGTTGCAAAAGCGATACTAGCTGGTCGGGTGCGCCCGGAGCGATCTCTAGCCGCACGGCGTCGGCTTGACGCTGCTTGGTGACCTGCTCTTCGATTTCTTCCAGCAAATTGTCGGCGTCTTCTTCGTTGACGTACAGCTCGCTGTTGCGGGTGATGCGGAATGGGGCCGAGCCGATGACTTCGTAGCCGAAGAACAGTTCGTTGACTTGTAGATCCATGATCCCGGCCAAGGTCACAAAGTGGAGGCCATCGCCTTGGTCGGGCAGGCGCAAGATGCGCGGTAGTACTCGCGGCACGGTCGCCACGCCCATCATCGTCTGTCCCTGTTCTTCGAGCAAGGCACCGATGCACAGGGCCTTGTTGAGCACGTGGGGGAAGGGATGGGCTGGATCGACGACGATGGGTGTGAGGATCGGTTCGAGTTCTTCCTCCCAGTACTGACGCACGAAGTCGAGGTGCTCGTCTTTGAGTCGGCGTGCCTCCCAGAAGTGGATGCCCTCGGCAGCTAGGGCCGGGATGAGATCCTCGTTCCAGCAGCGGTACTGTTCGGCGACTTGCTCGTGGGCTTGTTGGGTGATGCGCTCGAGTTGTTCGGCGGGGGTCAGGCCGTCGGGGCGGCTGGGATTGGCCCCCGACTCGTGTAATTGCAGCAAGCCGGCTACCCGGATTTCGTAGAACTCGTCGAGATTGCTGGCGACAATGGCCATGAACTTGACGCGCTCTAACAGGGGGTTGCGCTCGTCTTGGGCCTCTTCGAGCACGCGGGCGTTAAAGTCGAGCCAAGAGAGTTCTTGGTTGATGTAGAGCTCGGTACGCTCGTACGTGGGCAGCGGGGCGGTTTTGCTCATGTCAGTCGAGTTGGGCGATGGTTTCTCGCACGAATTGCACCGATTTTGTCAGTGCGTCTTTGGGTTCGCCCGTCAGGCCGCACTCGTAGGCTAGATACCCGGTAAAGCCGATGTCCTTGAGGGCTTGTAAGCCGGCGCGCCAATCGATGTCGCCAGTGCCCGGCTGCATGCGCGTGTTGTCTGCCATGTGGACGTGGGCTACGTGTTTGCCAGCTTGGCGGAAGGCGGCCGGGGTGTCGGTTTCTTCGATGTGCATGTGGAAGAAGTCGCTGAGCAGGGCCACGCCTTGGGGACTGCCGGCGCGCTCGATGATTTCGACGCCGTCGGCTTGGCGGCGCAAGAGGTGTTGTTCGTAGCGGTTGAGGGGTTCGAGCAGGAGCAGGGTGCCTTGGCTAGCGGCATGGGCGGCGAGGTCTTTGACCAGTTCGACGAGCAGGGCCTTTTCTAGGGAAATGGCGTCTTGGAGCGGCGACAGGTCGGGGATGCGCGGCCCCCCAAAGATGGGGGGGACGATCTGGCCGACGGCTTGGAAGTGTCCGCAGGCTTCCAGTTGGCGACGGGTCTCGGCGAGGCTGTTGGCGCGCTTGCCCGGATCTGGGTCGAGCCAGTCAAAGGTTTCTTGGCCGCAGATGGAAGCGATCTTGATGGAGCGACCGGCGAGGGCTTTTTCGTATTCTTCGACGTGGTCGTATAGGCGCGAGCGGCCGCCGACTTCTAGGCCTTCGATGGCGAGCGATTCGGCGAAGTCGAGCTTTTCCGCGAGGCTTTCTCCGGGCAGCAGCCCTTCCTGTAAGGCGATTTTCATGGCGTCCTTTCTTCTGGCGGTCCAGCGTTAGAACTGGACGCCGAGTTTGATGTTTGCTTCGGGTTGGGTGGCGATTTGGGGATACACGTCGAGCAGGTCGTCAAAGGATACGACGGGCTGCACGATGGGCAGGCAATCGACTTGGCCTTCAGCGAGCATGCGCCAGCAGACGTCGTAGATGCGGTCGTTGTCCCAATTGGGGTGGTCGGGGTTTGGCTCGCTATTGGCGCGCGAGAATACGATGTGTGGTCGGTTCATGTGGGCTTCGGCACCCAAGTCTATCCCCGTCGTCCACGCGCCGGGATACGCGCCGGCCACGATTGTGCCTCGGTAGGCGACTCCGCGCAGGGCTTGCTGCATGGCTGCGGGGTGGCCGCTGTAATCAATGATCACGTCCGCGCCGCGGTTGGCGGTGGCCTTCTTGATCTCCAAGCCAGCGTCGCATCGGGTGGGGTCGAGGACGAGGTCGGCTCCGCAGGTGCGGGCTGCTTCGCGCCGGTTGGCTAGCGGGTCGAGGGCGATGATGGGGTGGGCACCGGCTAAGCGGCAGAATTGCACGGCGATCAGGCTGATGGCTCCGAGGCCCGAGACGGCTACGGCGTCGCCGATGCGGACATGCCCGTCGCGCACCGCGCCGAGGGCAAAATCCGCCGGGTCGAGGCAGACGGCCGCTTGCCAAGGTACGTCTGCGGGCAAGCGGCGCGCGGTTGCGGGCCAGACATGTTCTTCGCGGAACGGTCCGTAGGAGAAGATGCGGTCGCCTTCTTTGAGCCGCGTGACGCCCGGACCTAGCTCGACGACTTCGCCGACGCCCATGTTGCCCAGCGGCACGGGGTATTGGACGCCCTCGCCTTGATAGTCGAAGATGCGTCGCTCGGAGTCGAAGCGGCCGCGCGGGCCGGCGTACCCCTTAAACATCGACATTTCAGTGCCGTGCTTGGCGGCCGCGTACAGGCTTTTGACGCGGACTTGGCCTGCTGATAGCGGTGGCGATTCGAATTCTTGGAAGGCCACTTGCTCGGCGGCTGGGGCGATGAGCGCTCGGGGCATAGGGCGACTCGCTTGACGTTGGACGCGTTTTTTGGGTTTATAGCGGGCCAAAATATACACTTCTCAGCGAGGATATGCCATGTCAGAACGCGTACAGATCGTAGTGCCCGGCGACAATCCAATTCAGATCGCTGGTTCGCCGCATTTGCAGCGGCTCGCGCCCTATGGGGATGTCACCCTGTTCGAGGATACGCCGCAGAGCGCGGACGAGAAAGTCGCGCGGGCCGAGGGTGCGCAGATCATTATCAACACGCGCGGAGTAGTAACGTGGCGCGAGGAAATGCGTCGCTTGCCAGAGCTCAAGATGATTGCCACCTGCTCCATCGGCACGGACATGATCGACTTGGCGCTTGCCAAGGAACTCGGGATCGTGGTGTCGAACCAGCCCGGCCGCACCGCGCCCGTGGTGGCCGAGCACATGTTTGGGCTGATGTTCGCCCTGTCCAAGCGCGCCTATTTCCAGACCGCCGAGCTAAAGGCTGGCCGCTGGACGCGCGAGATGAACACTATGCTGCAAGGGAAGGTGTTAGGCGTGGTGGGCACGGGGCCGATTGGCGCGGAGATGGCGCGGTTGGGGCGGGCCATCGGCATGGAGGTCATTGCGTGGACTTTCAATCCGTCGCCGGAGCGCGCGGCTGAATACGGGGTGCGCTTTGTGGAACTCGACGAGCTGTTGCAGATGGCGGATGTGGTCAGTCTGCACGTGAAGTTGACCGAGGATACCCGGCACTTGCTCGGGGCGCGCGAGTTTGGTCTGATGAAGGAGGGAGCACTGGTTTTGAACGGCGCGCGCGGCGACGTGCTGGACATAAACGCTTTGCGCGATGCTCTGTTGTCTGGGCATTTGGGTGGGGCTGGACTGGACGTGTTCCCCGAGGAGCCGCTGCCGAGCGACGATCCCATCCTCGATTGCGATCAGGTGGTGCTGACTCCTCATGCGGCGGATCAGACGCCCGAGGGGGTGGATTTGCTGAACGAGGGTGCGGTGGATAATGTGATTGCGTTTTTGGAGGGGCGGCCGCGGAACAATGTGGCGGTGTGACGTGGGGGCGGGGAAGGAAACAATAGGAGAAACTTTGTGCCTGAAGGAGGTGCGCCCATGAGCAAACGCAGACTGCCCATCGGCATTCAGACCTTCCGCGAGATTCGCGATGAAAACTGCTACTACGTCGATAAGACGGCTTACATACGCCGGCTGCTTGATGAGGGCAAACACTACTTCCTGTCTCGTCCCCGGCGCTTTGGCAAGAGCCTGTTTTTGGACACGCTCAAGGAGCTGTTCGAAGGCAACGAGCCGCTATTTGCAGGGCTTGCCATCCACGATCAGTGGGATTGGTCGGTGCGCCATCCGGTGCTGCGGCTCGACTTCAGCAGCGGCAACTACCAAGGGCCGGACGACTTGCAAAAGGAAGTGGCGGCGCAATTGAACGCTATGGAAGAGGAAGCGGAGGTTGTCTCACGCGATGACGACACCGCTTCGGCCCGCTTCCGCCGTTTGATGAAGGTGCTGCACGAACGCAGCGGTCAGCGCGTTGCGGTGCTGATTGATGAATACGACAAGCCGATCTTAGACGCGTTGGAAGTGCCGGAGGTCGCCCGCGCCAACCGCGACTTTTTGCGCGGCCTGTATTCGACCGTGAAGTTTGCCGACGCCCACATCCGCTTCACGTTTATCACCGGGGTGAGCAAATTCTCCAAGGTCAGCCTGTTTTCCGGCCTCAACAATCTGAAGGACATCACCTTAGACAGGCGCTATTCGGCTCTCTGCGGCTATACCGAGACGGATTTGGATACGGTGTTTGCACCGGAGTTGCCCGGCTTGGACCGGGAGCAGATCCGCGATTGGTACAATGGCTATAGTTGGCTCGGCGACGAGAAGGTGTACAACCCCTTTGACATCCTGCTGCTATTCGACAGCCGCGCGTTCAAAGCGTATTGGTTTGAGACCGGGACGCCGAGGTTCCTAATCGAAGTGCTGTTCAAGCGCCGCGTCAGCTCCTTAGACCTCGGCGCGATGGAGGGCAGCGACGAACTGCTATCGACGTTTGATGTCGATGACATCGCCACCGAGGCGCTGCTGTTCCAGACCGGCTACCTGACGATAACCGACGAGGAGGACGTTGGTGGCGAGCCGATCTATCGCCTGGGCTATCCCAACCGCGAGGTGCGCCAGAGTCTGAACCGCAGCCTGCTGCGCTACTTGGTGAAGGACTCGACGCGGCAGAGGGCCAACAGCACACGGTTGTATCGGCTGTTGGAAGCCAACGACTTCGCCGGGCTAGAGACGCTGTTTCACGCTTTCTTCGCCAGCATTCCCTACGAGTGGTACACCAACAACGACATCGCCCATTATGAAGGCTACTACGCCAGCGTGTTCTACTCCTATTTCGCGGGGCTGGGGTTGGACATCACAGTGGAGGACAGCAGCAGCCACGGCCGGCTGGACATGGCGGTTTTGTTCAACGGCCATGTCTATTTGTTTGAGTTCAAGGTAGTTGAGCTTTCGTCAGCGGGTGCGGCGCTGGTGCAGCTAAAGGAGCGTCGCTACGCAGATAAATATCGCGGTTTGGGGCAGCCGATATACCTGATTGGCGTGGAGTTCAGCAAGGATGAGCGCAATATCTTGGCGTTTGACGTGGAACGCGCCTGAGCAGGCGAGGCTGGTGGCACAATCCTTCTGAGTTGGCCGGGGTGTCGCTCCGGGAGGAAGCCGACGCCAATGCCAGAGACGAAGATGGCAGGACGACACTGCACGTGGCGGTGGAATACAATGAAAGAATGAACGCATTCGACGGGCGCTTTGCCGCGCTGCAGATTACCGGGAAACGGGACTATCAAGAGGATAGTTTCGGCCTGTTAGATGAGCGCGACCTCGGCCCAGACTGCGGCGAACACGCCGTGTTGTTGGTCGCCGATGGCATGGGCGGCCACGTGGGCGGCGCGATTGCCAGTGATCTTTTGCGCAAGACGTTTGTCGAGGCGTATCCGAAGTCTTCCGGCCCCATCGTTGATCGGCTCCAGGACTGTCTTGACGCGGCCAATGGTGCTATCGCCGCGGCCGTCGCCGAAAACCCCGCGCTCGACAGCATGGGTTCGACCTTGGTCGCGGCTGTTGTTACAAGCGAAGGGCTGCACTGGATTAGCGTGGGCGATTCCCCTTTGTGGTTGTTCCGCGCGGGGCAATTGGAGCGGTTGAATGCCGATCATTCTATGGCACCGCTGCTAGCCGATCTCGTGGCGGAGGAGCGCATGACTGCCGAGGACGCGGCTCGGCACCCAAGTCGGCATTCGCTGCGCTCGGTGGTCATGGGCGATGAGATACCTCTGATTGATGTGTCGTCGCAGCCGGTTGCGGTGGAAGAAGGCGACCGGGTGGTATTAGGGAGCGATGGTTTGCTGACCTTAGACGAGCAAGAGATCGCGGATATCCTCGAGAAAACGAGAGACGCGCCCTTGGAGGATAGCGCTGCGGCCCTTATCCAAGCTGTGGAAGCGGCCGAAAATCCCCATCAGGACAATACGACCGTTTTGTTGTACGCGCCGGGCGGGGGTGCGGAGTTGGGTGCGGTGGCTGTTGGCGAGGGGAAGCTGCTCAGGACAAGCCGCGATCAAAACGCAAGGCAGGACTGTTAGGGAGCTTCTAAGAGGATGAATTTGCGTTCAGAAAAAGGAAGTTATCTGACGGAAAGCACCGGTTGTTCCGTTTCATTCCGCCCCCGCCGAGGAGCACCTCGGTGGGAATCCATATACACTCACCTGTAGGGAGGAGATGCAATGCCTACTTGCCCATCTTGTAACTCGGATTGCGCTGCTGGAGCGCGATGGTGTTCCATATGCCACACGAATCTCGTAAACTCAGCAATCGGTCGGCTGGCCTCACCGGGAAAGCGTTTGGGTGCTTACTGCCTTGATGTTTTTATCCCACTTATGGTGGTATGGTGGGCGCTAATTGGGGCTGCTTTTTTCGATGATATTATGCCTTTAATAGTCGTTATGGCCGTATTATACGCTGTTTGGAGTCTGATTCTCTTCGCCAAAGGTGCGACAGTCGGCAAAAAGCTGCTCGGCATGCGCGTCGTCAAAGAGAATGGCAAGCCAGCAGGATTCTTTACGATGCTGATCCGCGAGTGGATCGGAAAGAGTATATCGGGCTTCGTTCTTTTTCTCGGGTATCTGTGGATTCTTTTCGATCAAGAGAATCAGGGATGGCATGATAAACTGATGAGTACCTATGTCGTCTCAGGTTTTAAACGCTAGGATACGGGGAATCTCCGATGAACAACTATCGGATGCTCTATATAACAGCATCGCTTGGGAGGGAGGATTTCCCAACAATCAACCAACAAAGGAGAAGCTATGTTTCGCTCGCTATCGCCGGGAGCTATCGGCGCAAGCGTAGAAAACCTCGCAGATGGGCTTGATTTGGCTGCGCGGCACGGGTTTGCTGGGTATCATTTTAACATTGGCGAAGTCGCGGCCATGGGCGAGGAAGAGGCTCTCGCGTTGGCCGAGCGCAAGGGCGTGCGCCTGTCGGCGTGGGGGTTTCCCGTTGATTTTCGCGGGGAGGAGGCCGCATACCAAGCGAGCTTGGCGCAGTTGCCGGAGTTGGCAAAGGTTGCGGCGGCGTTGGGGGTGCGGCGGACGGCGACTTGGATCATGCCGACCTCGGACGAGCTGACGTACCAAGAGAACTTCGCCTTTCACGTTGAGCGGCTGCGGCCGGCCGCGGCAGTGCTCGCCGATGAAGGGGTGCGGTTGGGCTTGGAATACGTCGCGCCGAAAACGCTGTGGTCGAGCAAGCAGTACGAGTTTGTCCACACTATGGAGCAAATGGAGGAACTGTGCCAAGCCGTAGGCGAGAATGTGGGCTTTTTGCTCGATAGCTGGCATTGGTACACGGCCCACGAAACTGCTGAGGATGTGCGCCGCTTGCGGCCCCAGCAAGTGGTGGATGTACACGTCAACGATGCACCGGCTGGCGTAGAAATTGACGACCAGCTCGACAATGTGCGCGACTTGCCCGGGGCGACCGACGTAATCGACATCGCGACATTTCTCAGCGCCTTGCAGCACATTGGCTACGACGGGCCGGTCATGGTCGAGCCGTTTAGCGAGCGAGTGCGCGCCATGGAGCGGGAAGAGGCCGTGGCGGCTACGGCTGCCGCGCTGGGCAGCGTGTGGGAGCAAGCCGGACTCAGTTAAGAAGTGGTCAGTGGTTAGTGGTCAGTGGCCAGCCCCCGCACCGCGCCCTGTGGGCCAGGGGGAAGGGAACTGATCACTGATCACTGGCCACTGGCCACTGGCCACTAATTATGGAAACCCGCACTATTGAATGCGACATCCTGGTCTTGGGCGGCGGCTTGGGCGGCGTGGCTGCGGCCGTGCGCGCCGCCCGCTTGGGCTATCGAGTCTGCCTGACCGAAGAAAACCCGTGGATCGGCGGCCAAGCCACCAGCCAAGGCGTCTCCGCCTTAGACGAACATCCGCACATAGAGCACTTTGGCGGCACGGCTCTGTACGGCGAATTCCGCGCTGGCATCCGCGCGTTCTATCGCCGCAAGTACAAACTGAAAAACCCCGACGACCCGCACTTCAACCCCGGGGCCGGTTGGGTTTCTGCGCTGTGCTTTGAGCCGCGAGCTGGTCTAACGGCCCTGCTGTCCTTAGTTGTACCGCAAGTTGAAGCTGGCCGCCTGATGCTGTTTTACCACGCTCGCGTATCTGCCGCCCACGTCCAAGGCCAGTCCATCCGCACCGTAGATGTCGTCCAAGACGGCGGTACGCACATCTTGCGCTTTGCCCCGGCGTATGTGCTCGACGCTACTGAATTAGGCGACCTGCTGCCCCTGTTGCCCGTCCCCTACGTCTCCGGAGCTGAAAGCCGCGACCAGACCGGCGAGCCGCACGCCCGCGCCGAAGGCCCCGCCCCGCATCTGACCCAGTCTTTTACCTGCCCGTTTGCGGTCGATTTCTGCCCTGGTCAAGATCACACCATTCCCCGTCCGCCGAACTACGAGCGCCACCGCGACCAGCAGCCCTACACCTTGACCTTGCAGTACGCCCGCGGTCTGCGCACGTACCGATTCTTTGAGACCGCTGGCGACTTGCCTGGCTCCTTTTGGGCGTACCGCCGCCTGTTGTGCGCCGATCAATTCGCCGAGGGACAGGTGTCTAGGGATGTGGCGTTGATCAACTGGCAGGGTAATGACTACACGGGCGGTACCCTCATTGACGTGCCGCCCGCCGAGCAAGCGCAGCAGATAGCAGCAGCCAAGGAACTGAGCTTGGGATTGTTGTACTGGCTACAGACTGAGGTGCCGCGCGACGACGGCGGGCGAGGTTATCCCGAACTGCGATTGCGCCCCGACATCATGGGAACTGCCGATGGCTTCTCCCAGCACCCATACATCCGCGAGTCTCGGCGCATCGAAGCGCGCAAGACCATTGTCGAGCAAGAGGTCGCCGCTCCGCACCAACCCAATGCGCGCGCCGCTCCTTTTAGCGACAGCGTTGGCGTGGGTTGGTACGCCATCGACATCCACGGCCAAGCCACTGACGTGGTGTACACCGCGCCCACTAAGCCCTTCCAGATCCCGTTGGGAGCACTCGTGTCGCGGCACTTGGACAACTTGCTGGCGGCCTGCAAGAACATTGGCACCACGCACATCACCAACGGCTGCTACCGCCTGCATCCCGTGGAGTGGAATATCGGTGAGGCTGCTGGTGCGTTGGCTGCTTTTTGCTTGGGCCAGCAACGGACTCCGGCGGATGTGTGCAGCAGCGCGGTTCTGCGCCGTCAGTGTCAGCAGATCTTGCTGGCGGCTGGCGTGCCGCTGTATTGGTATGAGGACGTGCCGCTTGGGCATCCGGCTTTTACGGCTGTGCAGATGCTGGCTGTGGAGGGGATATGGCCGGGCTGTGACGATCATTTGCGCTTTGAACCGGATGTCTTGGCCGACGCGCCTGCCGAACGCCTGCGGGCTGCGGGCCTGTCGCCGAATATCGCAGGCCGCGATCCCATAACGCGCGGGGACTTGGCGCGCCGGATGGCGCAGCGGCTCGGCTGAGCGCGCCGAAGACATTTGTAAAGGATAATCCGATGGCGTAGATTTGAGAAAGAGCCGCCTTAGCTCAGTTGGTAGAGCATCTGATTTGTAATTCATAGAATACTTGACCAGTCCTCGTAAGTGTATGAAGATTATACGCTTACGGGGATTTGGATACTATTATATAAGTCCTTTTTTTTCCAGCAGCCCATACCAAGAAGGGACGGTTGACGTGTTAGGCGTCGTTTTGGAAGTTCTAACGAGTAGCGGGGAGAAGGCCCGCAAGACCTCCCCAAAAAGGAACAGACATGGGAGCCACGCATGTCACTGTAACCATTCGCAATCCGGCTGTGCCGCATCGTAGTTGGGAAGGGCTGTTTCTGGTCGATACGGGTGCGACGGATGGCCTCGTCCCAAGGCCGCATCTTGAAGCTATCATCCTCATGCCAAAAGGCTAGCGGAGCGCATCGTGAATAGCAAGTTGGCTAGTCTCCCCGTCGTTTACTTGGAGACGACGGTGGTGAGTTATCTCGCGGCCAAGCCAAGCCGCGATGTAGTCGTAGCCGGACATCAGCAATCGACCCAAGAATGGTGGGAGTATAGAAGACAGGACTTCCGAGTCGTTGCTTCGCAACTCGTGCTCCAAGAGGCCGGTGGAGGTGATGTGCAGGTAGCTCAGCGCAGACTGGACATATTACAAGGTGTGGAGTTACTTGAAATCACCCCAAACGCGACCGCTTTGGCGCATGCTTTGGTAGAGAATGCAGCCATTCCTAAGACTTCTCTTGAGGATGCTTTGCACGTTGCGGTCGCCGTTGTCAGCCGCTGTACGTATCTGATGACGTGGAACTATCGCCACTTAGCCGGCGCTGGCGCGAGGGCGCGCATTGAGGCATTCTGTCGAGATAAAGGATATGAGTCAGCGATTATCTGTACGCCGGAGGAACTTTTGGAGGATGAGTCATGAAAGAGGATCCCATCGTCGCCGAAGTGCGGCGCATTAGACAGGAACATGCAGCGCGGTTCGGCTACAACTTGGATTTGATCGTCGCGGATCTCAAAGCGCAAGAGCAGGCCAGCGGCCGACAGTATATCAGATTGCCCTCCCGTCGTTTGGCGGACCAGAAGACGGGGCCGCCGGCTGCGACCGATTAGTCGACGCGCTCGATACATTCGTCGCATACCCGCCGTGCCACGGCGAATTCGGTAGTGTATCAGTTTGAAATTTCCAGTCCTCTTATAAAGGGAAGAAACACCCGAAAAAATTCAAACTGATACACTACCAAATACTGCCTTATAAAAGAAGGATGGAGTTAGTTCGTAGCCGTATTGGTTGACAAAGTGTGCAGGTGTCGGTCTGCGGTCGCTCATTTACGCTTTAGGAAAAAGCGGAAAACCGCATCGCGTCCCAAAATTTCCACCATGTAAGTCTGATGAGGGCTGTTGACAAAATTCGTTGATAAAAAGACCTTATTGGCTAAGCCACCTTAGCTCAGCAGGTAGAGCATCCGCCTTGTAAGCGGCAGGTCCTCGGTTCGATTCCGGGAGGTGGCTCCAATAAAATTAGGGAATTACATCCCTGAGTGCCCAACTCCTAAGATCTTCTCATTATGCTCGGTAGCTACTTTTTCTGATCGCCGCCGAGGCCGCAAGGGTTTCCCCTAGCATCCGTTCTTCTTGATCCCCCGCAGCCGTTTCCCACGTACATCTTTCGGATCCTTGCTGAAGGGTGGATTTGTTAGTAGGCGGGCGACCGCAGGGCCGCCCGCCCGGGGGCCGCAGGGTATGGGGTTTCCACCTTGCGCTTACCCTGCGGCGATTCAAACGGCCTCGGCAGCCGCCTGGGCCTCTTGCCTGGACTGAGACTGTTGGGCTTCCTCTTTTTCGGCATCGGGCCGTGTTGAAATTTCGAGGCCGCTGCTTCCTTCTCCCCCCCGGGATCTTGAAGCAGCGGCCAACCAGCGCAGGGCGCGCTGGCGTTCATATTCCACCCTCTGTTTCCTCACGGCCTCTATTACCTTACGGCTAACATGGGCCTCGTAAATCCGAAAGGCCCATAGAGGAAACCCCACAAACCCAACCACCGCCACCGCCACGGCAATAGTCTCCATCCTAGCCTAGTCCCAGTCTTTGTTCTTCCTGCACTAACTGTCTATAATTTAGGCTCCATGTGTGATCTACAGGTGATTTGCAAGACTATTTCCATGATTTTATTGTGATTTTTTCCTCAAGGCAGTATGTTGGCCCGCCAGAGCCTACCGTGACTCGAATTCCGTTGTATCATCTAGTTAGGCGACGCCCGATGATCCCGTAACCACGGCCTTCTTATAAGGCCGCTCGAAACGAGGCGCGATGGGGCGCGGGTCGATGGACCGGTGGGGGGGGCTCAGCGCAGCCAGCGCAGGGCAGATTCCGGCGGCACTGGGGTGCGGGGGC
>VXML01000068.1 GCA_009841115.1 Gemmatimonadota bacterium
CCCTGGGCACGCGCACCAGAGCCTACATTCTGAATGTTGACAACCCCCTCGCTGGCCGTTGCCAGCAGGGTCGCACAGGTGATGCTAATTGCAATTTTCATACGCTTGCCTCCTCCGCTTGGTGAGATGCGCCTATGATGTATTGTCATATAATAAATATATAGACCATCAACCGTCAACAAAATAGTATCGCGCGCCTAGGCCACTTCCTTGACGAATCAAGTCCGCATGGTCGTTATTATAAGTTTTCTATGGAACTTATCTCTAAACTCACGAGGTGAACTTTGACCGCTATTAAAGCGACCAATATCGTCCGGCACGAGGGGCATGTCAGCCGCGAGCAACGCGAACGCCTGTTGCGCCAACAAGGGATCTTACTCTGGCTGACGGGCTTGCCAAGTTCGGGCAAAAGCACGATTGCCTATACTGTCGAACACGCTTTGGCCGCTAGTGGCCATTTGGCCTATGTGCTAGACGGCGACAACATCCGCTTTGGGCTCAACAAAAACTTGGGCTTTTCCGCTGACGACCGGGCGGAAAATATCCGGCGGATCGGCGAGGTAGGAAAGCTCTTTGTCGATGGGGGTTTCCTAACCCTCGCCAGCTTTGTCAGCCCCTATCGAGCCGACCGCGACGGAGTGCGGGCGCTGATGGCAGAAGGCGATTTCGTCGAAATTTTTGTCAATACCCCAATTGAGCTGTGTGAGGAGCGCGATCCCAAAGGCCTGTACAAAAAAGCCCGAGCCGGTGAAATACCCAATTTTACCGGTGTTTCAGACCCCTATGAAGAACCTGAAAAGCCTGAATTGGTCATCGAAACCGACACAGCAACGCCCTCGGAGGCGGCCGCGCAGGTCATCGACCTATTAGAGAAAATGGGCAAAATTCAACCCGTACAGGCTTGAACAAACCCACCCAACCTATTCCTTCCGCTATGCAGCAGGGGATCGCCAGATCCCCTGTTTTGCGTTTGCCAGCGCGATGCACAAGATGCTGAAACAAGCCCTCCAGTACGGATTGAGCTTAGGCCTAATGGGGCTTTTTATTTATTGGGCCTTTGAGGGGATAAACCGCGGCGAACTCTGGGATGCCATGACCGGCATTTCGCCGGCTTGGGCCGCGGTCATGTGCGTCGCAACGCTGGGGACCTTGGTCTTGCGGGCTTGGCGCTGGCTGGTCCTGATGCGGCCCTTTGCGCCGCAGGTACGCAATCTCAACGCGTCGCTCGCTTTAGCTATATGCTATGCGGCCAATGTGGCCGTGCCGCGCTCGGGCGAGGTTCTGCGGTGCGTCAGCCTCAAGTGGACCACCGGGGCAAGCATCAGCGCCTTGATGGCCACGATAGTGGTGGAGCGCATTCTCGATCTGTTTTGGCTCATCGTCTTGTTCTGGCTCATCGTCTATATTGATATTGCCCTGCCCGTACTTTGGATGCCGGGCGGTGCCGATCGGGACACCGTCGGCCTACTGGCCTTAGCCGGCTGCTTAGTTGCGCTGGGTGCCTTGGTCATGGTATCGGTTTATCGGGAAAAAATTTTAGCTGTAATTCGCCCGCTACTTGCACGGCGCGCTTGGGGAAGCGGCGAGCGGGTCCTCGAAATCATCGAGACCTTCATCGGCGGGCTTTCCGCCTTGCGGCAACAACCGACGGCGTACTTTGAAATTATAGTCAGCTCGGTCCTGCTCAACGCAGCCTATATATTTATTATCTACGCGGCTTTTGTCGGCATGGGCTTGGACCAGACATACGACCTCGACGCAATAGCGGCGCTAGTAGTCATGGCCATATCGTCTATCGGCGTGATCATTCCAACGCCTGGAGGAATCGGTTCGTATCACTTCCTCTTCGGCGAAGCCATGCACCGCCTCTACTCGGTGCCTCTCGCCACCGCCTTGGCCTGCGCCACGTTGACCCATGCTTTAGCAACTCTGACCTATGTCTTCGTCGGTGGCCCGACTCTACTATGGCAGTGGCATCGGAGCCGGCAGAGTAGTTCAGAAGATCCAGACGATTAGGATCGATCCACCCACGTAGCCGAAGGCTTCTATAAGCCCGGCCCCCACATTCGGCTGCTCTTCGATCTGTTCGGCACCCAAGCGCACGCTAGGTGCCAAGAGCATATCGGTCAACTTGTGGATGACGTAGAGCGCGACAAAGCCAAAAACCACGTCCATGCCAAAAATTTTGAGACTTTCGATCCACCCTGTATAGTCGCCGGCCGCGGCGATACTGACGATATTGCCCATGCCCACCAGCACGCCGCCAAAGGCCAAGCCGACCGCGGCATTGTCGCGTTCTAGTTCGCGGTGAATCGAATGCGGGGTAATCCACTCGTAGAGCAGCCCAGCCACCACCAGCACCACTTGCGCCAGCAGCCAGAAAACCACGCCACTCCACAGCGGCCCTTCACCCAACACAATGGCCAGCACGATCAGGCCATTGGCAATGTGCATCCCCGCCTCGACAAAGGCCGTCCCCATATTGTGATCCTCGATGACCTCCTTGCGGTTGTCGAAGCGGAACAGGAGCGCCCGCTCGCAGAGTACGCCGGCTATGACCATCAAGACAATCGCCAAGAGACCGTACTGGGCGATGCCTAGCAGGTCGGCTTGCCAGCCGAGCGAAGGGCCGCTCAACGCCCCCCCTAACGCCAAGCAAATCCCAAAGAAATAGCCGCCCACCGCAACGGCCAGCGCGTGGTTGTTGCGGCCGAAGAGTTCGTCTTTGAGATTGACCCGGCGAAAAACTCGGGCATAGACTTGCTTGGCAACAAAGAGCAGGACGAAAGCCTCTAAGAGATAGACTAAGGTCTGAGCCATCGTCATTAGAATATCCACTGCGTTCCCCCTATTTTCCAAAGCGCGAGGAACCGCGTCCCCACCCGGAGGTGGTGCGGCCCATGCGGTTTTTGACTTGGCCACTAAAGGCTTGACGGCGGCTTTGCTGGCGCTGGTAGAATTGCGGGCGCGTCTTTTGGGTTTGCGAGCCGCGCGACCCAAAAGTGGGCTGCCCTCCCTTTACCGGCCCGTAGTACGGGCGGCCCCGTTCCCGGTTGCGGCGGTAATCCTCCCAATCGCCGCGGCCAACGCCCCATCCCCCCATTAAGTCGCGCATTAGCGCGTACTGGCCGTAAAATTGCCAAAACCCACCGCCTCCCCAAAATCCGTACTGGGGATTGCCGACGTATTGGTAGCCGGGCGGATGCGCTTGATTGGTGCCGGTGCGGCGACCGTCTAGCGACTTGGAGGCCACTACCATGCCGACGTAGTTCTCATAGCGGTAGAAGGTTTCTTCGTTGACTTCCATCCAATCCGTGCGGCGCTCCTGATACACGATGGTATCGCGCCCGGCAACGCGCTGTCCCGCAGCGGTTAATACCTGAAAGCGGAGGGCGTAGTCGGGGAAAAACGAGCCTTCGACGCGGGTATCATCGACGATCAGGGAATACTCGGGATAACGATCTAAGTCGCGTATTAGCTCCCTCACTGGATCTTTTGACCCACAGGCAATCAGGCCCCACAACGCCAAGGCCGCTACGCGCCAAGCCATTTCAACTGCCCTCCTCCACCGGCAGGATGTCGGTGAATTGGTATTCTTCTACTTCCAAGCCTGCGTATGCGGCAAAGTCGCGCTCGCCCCACTGGCTGATAAAAAGTACCTTGCCGTCTTCCCCTTCAAACGACCAGCTAACAAATTCGCGCTCCGCATCGGTGCCGTCTTTGCGGTACAGGCCCGCATCGCTCGTGCTCCCCACGTATTCATCACCCTCAAACCGTACAGTTTCAGGCGGGTCACCGTCGGCGATAATCGCCGCTGCAATATCGCCTTCGATCTCGTCGATGCCAATCGCCCGCGTCAAGGTCCAATAGGCCTTGCCGTCTTCTACGGCGCGCTCCAAAAAGCGCACCTGACCATCGGCCTGCAATTCCCATTCCTCGGTAGTATAGCTTTCGTAGTCATAACTTCCACGGCCTGTGACTTGCCACGTTTTGAGGTCGTAATCGACTAGAAAACCCACCTTCATGGTGCTGAGTGAGTACTCCTGATAGGTCGGTTCGTCCTCGTCTTGGCGACCACCGAACCATTTCCTTAAACCCATCTGACATGTCCTTTCAAAACTGAGTACCCCGACCCTGTCGATAATAACGCGCCAGCACCGGCCTATCAAGTCGGTTGGCCTGCACGGGTAAGCGGGCCATATCGCCGTCAAACACCGCGAGGGCACCCCAGACTTGGTGGTCGATATAGCGCGTGGGAACCACAAAATCGACCGCGGTCGGATCTAAGGCGGCGGGTCCTGCCAAGTGGAACCCCCACTCTCCAAAAGAAGGCACGTGCAAGTGATAGGAATGGACAGTAAACCCGGCTTCCTCCAAAGCGGCGGCAACGCTCCAGTACGCCTCCCGGACGTGGTACGGGCTAGACGCTTGAGTCGCCAAGACGCCTTGCGGGCTGAGCAATTTGCGGCACAGCCTATAGGCTTCGACCGAATAGAGCTTGGCCAAGCTCTCTTCGCGGGGGTCGGGCAAGTCGATTAGTATTGCGCCATACGGCACGTGCTCGCGCTGCAAAAAGACGAAACCATCTTCGTTGACCACGCGCACCTGGCGGCGGTTCAAGGCATTGTCATTGAGCCGCGTCAGGTGGATGTTGCGCTGGGCCAACCGGGTTACTGCCGGGTCGAGATCGACTAAATCGACGTGCTCAACCTCCTCGTATTTGAGTACTTCCCGCGCCGTCAGGCCGTCCCCACCCCCAATGATCAGCACCCTTTCGCGAGAAGGAGCCAGCACCATGGCCGGATGGACTAGGGCTTCGTGGTAGCGGTGCTCGTCGATGGAGGCGAATTGCAAGTGCCCGTTGAGATAGAGCCGCAGGTGCTCGTCGCGCCGGGTCAGGATGATTTGCTGGTAGGCCGATTGCTCGCTGTGGACGATACGGTCTTCGTAGAGGTCGCTTTCCCACCGCGCCCGCAGCCCCTCTCCCTGCCAAGCCAACGCCCCTAGCGCCGCAATAACCACAAGTGCTTGCGCCCCTAGCGAGTGGAAGGCGCGCTGCTCTAGCAACGCCCCCTTAAACGCAAGCACCACGCCGAGGCCGAGGCCGGCGTTGACCAAACCGGCGACCAATGCCGTATGCAGGCTGCCGAGTAAGGGCAACAGGATATACGGAAAGAGCAATGAGGCCAACAAAGCCCCCAGATAATCCAGAGACAAAACATTAGACAGCGCCGCGCGCAGCGTGCCGTGACCGCGTAAAAGCCGGGTAATCAGCGGCACTTCTAGGCCGATCAACGCACCAATCGCCGTGCTCAACGCCAACATGCCAGCCCTAAAGTGGCCGGTGTATCCGTAGAGCACGTAGAGTACGCCAACCGAAATCCCACCCAACAGCCCCAGCCAAATCTCCAGTTGAGCCAGCCGCGTCAACAGCAAGTCGTCGGCGACAAAGCGCGAAAGCCAAGAGCCAAGCCCCATCGCGGCGAGGAAAAAGCCAATCGTCAGGGAAAACTGCTCGACGCTATTGCCCAGGAAGTAGGACGACACACTGCCAATGAGGAGCTGATAGACGATAGCGCAGACCGCGGCCGAAAAAATGGCTACCAGCAAAAACAGCGCACCCAGCCTAGGCATCCTCAAGCCCTCCCAGCGAGGAGGAATACGCCACGCCGAGACAGTCCATGGCTTGCTCCGCCGCCAGCATACCGGAAAATATGGCTTCTTCGCACAGGGGTAGCCCCGTCGCATCACACGAAGCAAAAAATATCCGCTCCATTGGCTGTTGCCGCCAAGCAGCCGTCGCCCCCCACAGCGATCCAGGACTGGGCCGCATCATCCCGTGCCCCCAGCGATACAGATCAACGCGCTCTACGAGGTCGTCTAGCTCCGGGTGAACTCGGCGCAAATCGGCCATGATCTGTTCGGTCCAGAATGAGTGGTCCTGCGCAAGCAAGGCGTGCCGGGCATCCGCGAGTTGATCGACAAAGGGCCAATAGTACATCAACACGCGGCCGTCGCCCTGCTGATGGTCGGCGACCACGTAGCCCAGCGATGGGCTGTCGTACAAGACATTGTCCCAAGTAGTCTGCTGATCCGAGAGCGGCTCTTTGAGAAAAATCGCCGCCACCAACCACGGGCTGTACTCAATAGCTGCCATAGCCTGGGCTTGTGCATCTGGCAAGCCCACGATCGCGTAGGGAGCTGTGTGGAGCTTGCCAGCGTACACCACGGCCTGCGCGGTCAGTTGCCGTTTTTCCCCGGTCGCCAAGTCGATGTATCCCAACCGCACCTGCGACCGCTCCTCGGTTAGACGAGCCACTAGCGCCTGTCGCTTTATCTCTCTCTTTCCCAATCTATTAGCGAGTTGCGTAACGAGGTGCCCATTGCCCTCGGGCCACGTCAGCGTGTGCGCTGGGTACGCTTCGTGTACTCGGTAGTCGTAGAACCGACAGGCATAGTAGTGAATCCCGGCCCAAGCCGAGACTTGGGCTGCCGTGCTGCCGTAGTCGTCGCGGCAGGCGTAATCGACCAGCCAGCGGAGCCGGTCATCGTGCCATCCTTCTTCGCGGAGATACTGGGCCATGCTGATCTGGTCCAAACGCCGCACTCGTGAATCGGCCGTGCTGTAGCACAAAGGCATGGCAAAGGCCCGACGCCCGTCCCGGCCGCGATGCAAGGCCCAGCTCAGCATCTCATCTTCAAAGCGCAATAATGCTTCGCGCTCCCGACTCGATGCGTCGATAAACGGGTCTAATCCATCGGTCCAGCGACCCCGATAGAAGAGCCGCTCGTGCGGCCAGCGCAGCATCGTCCCGGCGGCGACCATCGGCTTATTCGCCGCGTCGTACCCGTCGATGACGCCTAGATCTTGCAGTATTTCGTGGATGCAGTCGGCTTCAGCAGGAGGGATGTTGATGTAGTGAGCGCCCCAGGGAAATACTTGGTCGCCCCATTGGCCGCTGCGACTGGTGCCCCCTAGCTGGTCTTCGAGGTCGAGGAGGAGGATTCGCTCTACCCCCGACCGACGCAACTTCCACGCCGCAGCCAAGCCGGAGATGCCCCCGCCGACAATGGCGACATCACACGCATGGTCTGCCGGGTTAAAATCCGCCCAAGAATGCACATCGCGCAGCAGGTGCCCGCGCGGCGGTCCTTCGTTGACGATCCGCCCAGGAATCCGCCGCCGCTGCTGGTCGGACGAGCAACCGCTCCAAGCGGCCCAGCTACCAGCGGCGGCGAGCGCGCCGAAAAATTGCCTGCGGCTAAGGGCCTTCATCCCATGAGCCACGGGCGGTAGCCCTTATTTTGCCGTCTTCATTCTGGCCTTGAGTTGGGCCAGCGAATCATCGACCTTGGCTCCCTTGCTGTCGGCGAGGGCCTTGTCGATCTCGTCGTCAACGCTCGTCGCCGCGTCGCCCATATCGCCATAGGCTTCGGCGAGGGCTTCCTGCTCTTCGGTCTTTTCCTTCATCCGTTCGAGCAGGGCTGTGGTGCCCTTGGAGTCGATGTTGGCCAAGTGCTGGTTGATTTTGCGGGTGGCGTTGGCGGTTTTGGTGCGCGCCTTGAGGGTTACCAGATCGTTTTCGTACGAGGCGATTTTCGACTTCAGATCGTTGACGTTGCTCTGTAGCTTGGTGGCCATTGCCTGTTGGGCTTCGGCCTGTTGCGAGGATTCTGCGTGCCGACTCTGAGCCTCCTCGACGCGGGTCAGAGACTCGCGCGCCAAGCGGTCGGCTTCGGCTTCCTCCATCTGGCCGGACTCGGCCTTTTGCAACAGCAGCATGGCCTTGCGCTCGTAGTCTTCGGCGCGCCGCCGGTGGTCTTCGGACTCGCGGCTGAGCCTGATGGAAATCGCCTTGACCTCGGCGAGGGCTTTGAGACTTTCCTGCAAGTCCTTTTTTAAGTCGCGGATCGCTTGCTCGCTCATCTTGATCGGGTCTTCGAGCTTATCTACAATGGCGTGGGCCTCGGCCTGCCCCGTCTTAAACAAGCGTTGAAATATACCTGCCATGTCCTATCCTCCTATTTGGCGGCAAACCCCAGTAATTCCTCCCCGTGCTCGGCCAAGCCGAGGCTGAGGGAGTTGATTGTGCTTTCTAGTTCGTTTAAGTCCAAATTCTCCAGCGCCAGCGTATTGCGATAGAGCAGTGAATCGCCTCCCTCGTTGAGGACGAAGGCACCAAAGACCAAGTCGCGGTTCATCTGCAAAATTCGCTGATACGTATCGGCAGTTCCAGCAGCGATCTGGAGGATAAGCTGCTCGATCACCAGCAATGTATCCTCGCAATCGACGACGAGGTTTTGCACTCCCCGCTCTTCGTCGTTGACGATGATGATTTCCTCTTCGGGTATTTCCTCGGCAATGGCAAGGCCCAAATCGAGGACGTACTCCTTTACTGTGGCAAAATCAGCCATAAGCTTCCTCCAATGCTAGTTTAATGGGTCGTCAGAGACTTTTCCAGCTCTTCATAGGCATGCGTCAACTGGGCGCATAGCGCGTTGGCCACCTCGCGCTTGGCCGGATCCTGGGCGTGGCGGTCAGGGTGGTACTGCTTCATCAACCGCTTCCACGCTGCTTTCACTTCCTCCAGAGTCGCCCCATAGGGGAGTTCCAGATTGGCGTAATACCCAGCGAGTACTGGGTCTTCGGCCGGTGCGGGCGGCGGAAGCGGAGGCTGCCAGTGTTCGTAGGCGTCGCTCGGCTCGCTAGATGCAGTGTGTGCCCTCACGACGCGAAATATGCGCCCAAGTAAGTCCATAAATGGCGAAAATACAAGGGATCGTGGACCTTGTCCACCCCTCAATAGGAGAGGGAAGAAACGGCCTTTTTTATCATCGACAAGGCCGCGCTGAACATGCCGATCAGGGCCATACCAACCCCGAAGCCTACACTCAAAACCATGGCGTATTGGCGCCACTGCTGCTTGCCGTACCGGTTCCAGAAGTAGTGCCGGGCCAGCAAGGCACCAACGATTTGTAGAATGAGAGTGTGCGGAAGGTTGGTTACGCTCTGGACGTATCCCCAGATCATAAAGATCGGCATTCCCAAAAAGGCCATAGTAAAGTACGCCACCAAGCCGAAGCCCGCCGCGCCGATGATGATGGGCCACTTCCTACCGCCGAGGGGATGATGCGTATCTTCGTCGATCAGGCCGTCGCCATCGTCGTCTTTGTTGTTAACCAGTTCCTCGTCAAGGCCCTCGATGGCCCCCTCCCGATAGGTCAACCCCGGCTGGACGGGCGGCGCGGCGGCCACCAAGCCTTGGAGCCTATCCCCATCCCGCTCCCACTCGACCAGCACCGCTGTCGCGGTCTCCTCTACGACCCGGGTAAAAGCGGCAACGACCTCCCCGCTGCGCCACGTATCCTCGTCAATCCCCCGGCCATTGATCGCCAGAAGATGGTCGCCGGCTTGCAAGCCCAAGCGGTCGCCCAATCCCTCCCCGGCCACGGCGGCGACGCGCACCGCGTCATATTCGGTCCAACTCTCGACGAATGACGTATCCGCAACAAACTCAAGCCCCAGAGCTTCCCCCGGCCGGTGCAGCACAGCCCGACGCACAATTTTCTCGTCCCTTTCCCAAGTGGCAAACACCGAGTCCGCGCCTTGAGTAAAATACCGGTCGATCCGCTCCGTGTCCCACTCGGGTACGCGGAGTTCGACTCCGTTTACAGCACGGAGGCGGTCGCCCTCCGCCAGCCCGAGCTGGCCTCCTAGCCCCTCCGGCTCCACACCCGCGACCATGGCGGCGATATTGAGGTCGCCATCGTCGTCCTTGCGATTGCCCGTAAAGCGCATGTCCTGCCACAACATCTCAAAGAGCAGGGGCCGATCCGAGGAGCGCTGCAGAAATTCGCCGTCAAAGCTGGGCAGGCGATCCACTTCAAAGTAGAAATCAACCGAATCGCCCGGAGCCAAATTGACCGCAGCTCGGAAGTTGGGGTTCGGTGTGGCAATGGCCATGCCGTTGGGGGGCCAAAGTAGCTGGGGGCCATCCGACGGAGTACCCGCCTCGGCGTCGATCCTCTGGGCGGCCTCCGGCGGTGGTGGTGCGCCCCCGCCGCTGAAGTTGGCGTAGAAGTAGCCAGTCTGCGACCAAGGTTCATAGGAGCGTTTTACCGGATCCGGCACCTCAAAATCCCTAGTAGTTCTCACCCGCCAGTACCACCAACGGCCGTCCTGCAAATTGCTCGGGCTCCACACTACTTGGCCATTGGGCACAATATCCCCTTCCAACTCCTCTCCGGCGCGCCACATTTTGCTGTACATCGTACTGGAATAGTAGAGCGCTGTGTCAAAGGCCCGCAGCGGCCACATGGTTTGCGCGTATGGGTAGCTCTCCGAGGGGATGGGGGCCAAGCGCCAGAGGAAGGTCCAGTACATCAGACTCACCCCAAAGACGATGGGCAACATAAAGAGCTCGGCCTTGAGTAAGCTGGTAAACCTCATCCCGGTCAGCTCTACTACCCTAAACCCCTCGGCATGTCCGCCGAAGTTGCGGACCGGAAAGGGCATGAACCAGATTTCGACCCCGCGAAAGCCGGTCATAAAGCGGATGGCGTCTTCGACATGGGGGATCGAAACGTTCCGGCCAACCAAGCCGTCGAGCCGGGCGCTGACAAAGGACATGATCGGCGCATAGACAAAGGCGATGAGCACGAAAAGCACCAACAGACCGGTGCTGACCAAGGTGGGAAACAAGGTCTTGGCCAAGACGATCGGATAGATCGCCGCTACGCAAAACAGCGAAGCGCAGACCCACAGATTGAAATCGCCGCGGCCGAGGTGCTTTAAGCAGTACCCCCTCACTTCGGCCGGACGGTGGCAGTCCGAGTGCTTGCACACCCCCGACTGATCGTCCCCTTGGAGCCGGAGCTTCTCCCGCAATTCGGCCTGCTTTTCTCGCCCAGTAGAAAAAAGCTGGTAAAAGCTGACGATGGTGACCGCGATGGTAATGCCAATGGAAAAGGCGCGCCAAAAGTCGATTCCAGTGGCGATGGAAGTTTGGATGAGGCCCATGCCGATTTCCCAGCGCGGCAGATAGCCCCATGCGTAGAGAAAGGGACTGACGGCCGTGTGTAGCATCACACCAGCAAAGGAGCCGACCACCGACCAGAAGGGCATGAACATCCCAACGAATACCGCCCCCAAATTCAGGACGATCCCCAGCGGCGCTGCCTGTATGATGTTGCCGAGATAGGGGCTCAAATCCCAGAAGGGAATCGGCAAGATCGTCACTTTGGACCCCCAGAGTTCGGTGATGACCGGGATCCCTACATAGATGAGCCCGAATGATGCACCGATGGCCGCGCCAATACTGAAAACCGGCCACTTCCACGTCTCCCGCTCTGCACCCGAATCCTCGGCCAGTGCCATAGCGCTCAACGCCGCCATCGGTGCGGTGGGAAAGGGCAATTGCTCGCGGTCGGAAACGAGCCGGAAGAGCATGTAGCCGGACGTAAACCAAGCGATGCGGCCCATGATCGTCCCGATCACCAGCAGCAGGATCGGGGCCAGCCAGTCGCGATGAATAAAGGTGCGCTCAGCAATGGCCTCCGAATCGGGCGCGGGTACCCACCACCACGGCAAGAGGCGCGAGATAGCGAATTGCTCGGCTTCGACCGAGGTCACAAAGTACTGACGCCAAAGCAAGTCGAGGAATGCGCCTTCCTCGCGGGAGACCAAGGCGGAGGCCACGTACACGAGCAGGTAGATCTCTTGGCGCTTGAGCGAGGTAAATGAGCGCTTGGAGATCTCTAAAAAGAGAATCACCGTCACCCATTGCGCAGCCACGCCTATATCGATGCCCGCGTACAGCCCGAGGAACATCTCGCCTGGGGTCATAATCAGTGAGATGAAGAGCACGCCGATAATGGTGCGGATCGTAAAGCCCTCTTCAAAGCGGTCGGGCGCTTGGAGCAAGTCGCGATACTCTTCTAACTCGGCCCACTGTCGCTTGCGCTTTTGCTCGCGGCCAAATAGCTGCTGCAAAGACCCAGACAGCCTCTGAAAAGACGCTTCCATTATTCCACTTGCTCAGTTTCTGCGGCAGCAGCCAACATCTGCTCAGCGGCCTGGCGATGGTGGGCTTTGGATTCTGCGGCGAGGGTGTGCCAGAGCAGGAACTCTTTCCGCAACCCATTGATAAAGCGGTGATTGACCCGCTGCCAGAAGGTGTCCTGACCGCTGATCCGCTGAATGTAAATTTCTACTGTATATACGGATTTGACTTCGGTGGGTAAAAATTCGAGCTGCATGAATTGGCTCACCCCCATGTCGAACGGTGCCAGCCACAGCAGGAGTTGCACTGCGTACTCCGGCCCGCGCTCGCCGGCTTCCTCGACTAACTGGACCTTCTCGGCGTAGAAGTCGCCGATGGACTCCTCGCTATAGGCGCTGAAGTAAGCGGCTAAGAAGCCACACAAGCCCCGCACTTCCCCCTCGCTGACCATAAAGGGAAACTCCATCTCCCAGCGGTCCCCGCTAGGAG
>VXML01000034.1:0-144810 GCA_009841115.1 Gemmatimonadota bacterium
GGATCTGACGGAGACCAATGGTGCCCATCGGTTCTCATTCGCTTACGAATTCTAAAAAAGAAATAAAGACCCTGATGAGAAAAGGCCGTCCCCGAGCGGGACGGCCTTTTTGTCTATTCTACGATATCTTCATCTACATCTGTCACCAAAGTGCCTATGTCTTGACCGCGGCAGATGTGCTCTATGGTTCCCTTGTCAGAGAAGTCAAAAAAGTGCATGGGCATCTTGTGATCGCGCGCTAACAAGACGGAGGACTGGTCGGCGATGATGAGGTTTTCTTGGATGATCGTATTGTAGTGCATCTGCCGATACAGCCTCGCTCGGGGATCGGCATGAGGGTCGGAGGTAAAGATGCCGCTGACTTGATTCTTGGCAAAAAGCAGGGCTTGGGACCGCGTCTCAATCGCGCGCTGGGCCGCGGTGTAGTCCGTAGTGACGTACGGATTGCCAATGCCGGCGGCAAAGATGACGATGTAGTGCTTTTCTAGGTGGCGAATCGCGCGCAGCCGAATAAAAGGCTCGGCCACTGTGTTGATGGGAATGGCGCTCATCACCCGGACCTCGACATCGGATTTGGAGGTGAGGACTCCGCGCAGCATCAGGCTGTTGATCACCGTGCCCAACGTGCCGATGTTGTCGGCTTCGGCCCGTTCAATGCCCCACTGATTGGCGAGTGTGCCGCGAAATATATTGCCGCCGCCAATGACGATGGATATTTCGACCCCACAGGCGTGTAGGTTGAGGACTTCGTCAGCAATATGCTCTAGAGATTCGGGGTCGAAGCCCACGTCGTGTGTGCCGGAGATGGCTTCTCCGCTCAGCTTGAGTAGGACTCGATTGTATCGCATGGAGGTCAGAGCAGTCGCCCCTTTTCAATTGCGTGCGCTTCTGGATGGGCTGCGGCTAATTCTTCTACCCGGCCGACGAAAAGCTCGACTTGTTGGGTGGCTGCACCCGTGAGGTGACGACTGCGGGAGATCGTGTCGGCGATTTCCTCTTCGCTGAGCGGAAAGCGAGAATCCGCGCTCAAGCGATGTGCTAATTCGCTGGTGCTCTGGCCCTGTTCGCGCATGTCGATAGCCGCAGCTAAGGCGTGCTCTCTGAGAGCAGCGTGGGCCTGTTCGCGGCCAGCACCGCGTTGGATAGCTTCCATTAGCAGTGTCGTAGTAGCAAGAAAGGGCAGATAGCGGTCGAGATCGCGGGCAATTACCGCTTCATAGACGCCCATATCGTCGAGGATGTGGAGCGTAGTTTCGAGCATGCCGTCAAAGGCGAAGAACCCATCGGGGAGGGCCACGCGGCGCACGACCGAGCAGGAGACATCGCCTTCAAACCACTGATCGCCAGTCAGCGCACCCAGCATGTGGACATAGCCGCCGAGGACGACCTGCAACCCGTTGACTCGCTCGCTGCTGCGGGAGTTCATTTTGTGTGGCATAGCCGAAGAGCCGACCTGTCCGGCGGCAAAGCCCTCAGTGAGCATGTCGTGGCCGGCCATCAGGCGAATCATCCGGGCCAGATTGGCAACGCCAGCCCCAAGTTGGTAGAGGCAGCTCAACACCTCAAAGTCGAGGCTGCGGGGATAAATCTGGCCGACGGCCCCTAGCTCCCGTTGGAAGCCGAGGTGGTGCCGCACGCGGCCTTGGAGTTGGCCGAGCTTGTCGGCGTCGTCGGCGAGCAAGGTCAATTGGTCAACGGCTGTGCCGACTGCGCCTTTCAGCCCCCGCAAGGGATAGCGCTGGATGAGCTCGTCGAGGCGGTCAAAGGCGACCAGCATCTCCTCGCCAAACATGGCGAGGCGCTTGCCAAACGTCGTGGGTTGCGCAGCCGCGTAGTGGGTCCTGCCAGCGACAGCAAGCTCCTTCCATTGCAGCGCTCGCTGGCCTAGGCGCAGGAGGAGGGCTACGTACTTGACCTGCATGCGTTGCAAGGAGTGGAGAATCTGGTACTGCTCGACATTGTCGGTCAGATCGCGGCTGGTCATCCCCTTGTGAATGTGCTCGCAGCCCGCTAGGCTGCAAAACTCTTCGATGCGCGCCTTGACATCGTGCCGCAAAACGGCTTCGCGGCGCGCGATGGATTCGAGATCAACTTCATCCTTGACGCGCTCATAGGCGCTGATGGATGCGGCGGGCACGTCGAGCTTTAGGTCGCGCTGTGCTTTGAGGATGGCAATCCACAGCTCGCGCTCGAGGACGATGCGACCCCGTTCAGACCACAGATCTTGAATCGTTTGGCTAGCGTAGCGCTGGGCGAGGACATTGGCGATGGCCGTAGGCATGACGTGATTTATCATAAGCATTGAGCATCACAAACGCCAATAGCGCGTCAAATCAGCCCTAACCACCGCCAATAGAGTAGGTTGAGCGGACAGAGCAGGACCAAGGATGCTGTGGAAATAAGGCCCTGGGCGAGAACGAGTTGTTGCATGGAGAGCTGTCGAAAACCATAGGCCACCATGAAAGGCGCTGATTGGTAAGGCAAGAAGGCCAGGGTCGTGGCCATAGCCACACTGAATGCCGCTGGCAGCGGTGCGATCCCGTGCTGAGCACCTAGCTCCATCAGGGGAATGGTCGCCACACCGGCTACCGCGGCGATATCCATCAGGAAATCGAGTGGTAAGGCGACCAAACAAAGCGACAGGTGTTTGCCCAGCCAGCCGTATTCCTCCAAAGCCAGATACTCGCTGCAAGCCGCGATGAACAGGTGGTTAAATCCAGCCTCGTCCAAGGCATAGCCCAACGTGAGCAGAGCGACAATGTAGGCTATGAGTGCGAAGCGCACCTTGACCAAGTCGCCAAAATGGAGCAGGCCCCAACGCGGCCAGAGGAACAACGCCACTAGGCCTAACCCAACATAGGCGGGTTGGATGTGGTGCAAGAGGTCGGTGGCCCACAAGCCCACGCCCGCAAGGAGAATGTACAGGGCGCGTCGCTGGACGCGGGTCAGCGGTGCGCTGCTCGGGGAGGGGACGCGCTGGATGACGTGGCTATCGAGGTGGCGGCCGAAAAGCATCCAGATCGCGCCGAGCGAAACCAACGTGCGCAAAAAGCCGATGACCGGAAACATCCAATACAGCCAAGTGGCCCAAAATATGGGTGCGCCTTGGGTTTTTTCGTATTGGCCGGCCAAGACCAAGTTGGGTACAGAGCCAGTCAGAAGCCCACAGCCTCCGAAATACGTGCTGCAAAGCAAGGAGAGCAGAACCGCGGCCTTGAAATGCGGTGATGGGTGAACGTGCAGGCGCTCGACAAGAGCGATGCCAAGCGGCATCAAGAACAGGACGCGGATTACTCCGGACGGGATCAGGAAAGCCGTCCCTAGCCCGATCAGGTGCAATTGGCAAAGCAAGAGGAAGGGGCGCTGCGACAAACGGGACTGAAGCCAAGACGCCAGCGCGTCTCCGAGGCCCGTTTTGGCCACGCCCAAGCTCAGGGCCATGCCAGCTAGGACGAGCCAGACGGTCTTGGAGACGAAAGGAGCTAGGCTCTGCTCAATGTCCAGCAGACCAACGGCCGGGATCAGGGCGAGCACCCCCACCGAACTCAGGGCTATGGGTATGGGTTCGGTAGTCCAAAAGAGCAGGGCAAAAAGGGCGATGCCAAGGGCGTTTTGCACGGGGCTAGGCAGCGCAGTCAACGGGGCGGCAAAGCCTAAAAGGAGGGCCGCGATACCCAATAGCAAGCCCACCCATTGTTTGGGGGCTAACTTGGATATGGCCAGAGAGAGTCGGTGGATCAAGGGACCTTGGGGGCTTGAGGGAGAGCAAAAAATAAAAAAGGCCCAGCTTTTGAAAAGAGCGGCCCAAACCTATTATCTTGCATAGAGGATACGTGCAATGGCTCAATTAAAATCTATCCGCCTGCGTTTAGACAAGCCTTTGACCGGGCCGTACGACCGGCTTTTGCGCCGCCCCGGTCCCGAAGTCGCCGCACTGGTAGCGGGCGAAACCATGGCGATCATCCGCGGCACGCGGCTACTGAAAGCCATGCCCTTGTGGGAGAGCGAGATCGCGTGTTATCGCACCAGAGGGAAGTGGAGCAGCGGGTGGTCGCCGGAAGAGTTTAGCAACGCCGAGCAAGCCGAGTGCTGGGCCGAGAAGGGGCTGGTGGATTCGCTGGCCGTGCCTGCGGGCTACTTCAAGCTGCCCAATGCCGACTGGGTCAGCGCGCTGGCGGCCGAACTGACGCCGTGGACGGCTCAAGCCGTCGAAACATGGCGGGCGGGGATTAAGGGGGATATTTGGCTGACGGTGCTGAGAGTGTATCGCTGTGCGCCCGTCCAACCGAAATTTTTGCGGCAAACAGACTCGTACCTTCGCGTCCGGCCCTTTGAGGTCGAGCAATTGCAGCCGGTCGTTTTAGAAAGCGAATTCGAGCAGCGGATGGAACAGATACAAGAGGCTGTAGAACGGCATGCTCGCGGTGGCGGCATCCGTGCGGACACGAGCTACGATGCCCAGACGTTCACCGAGGAGACTGGCTATAGTGCCGACCAGCTAAAGGACTGGATTGACCAATGGCGGCGCAAGCAGCAGCTCATCCTATACGGCCCGCCCGGTACTGGCAAGACGTACTTGGCCGAGCGCTTGGCGCGTTATCTGGTGGATGGCGGCGGTTTTAGTGAACTCGTGCAGTTCCACGCTTCGTACGCGTATGAGGATTTCGTCCAGGGGATCCGGCCACGGGTGGTAGAGGGCGCACTGCACTACGAATTAGCCGCTGGGCACTTTCTGCGGTTTTGCAACAAAGCGCGCCGAGTTGGAGAAAAGCCTTGTGTGCTGATCATCGATGAAATAAACCGCGCGAATCTCTCTCGCGTTTTTGGCGAGCTAATGTACCTGCTGGAATACCGCCACCGCCCGATCACCTTGGCTGGTGGTGGTTCCGAGTTTTCGATCCCTGCCAACGTCTATCTCATCGGCACGATGAACACGGCCGACCGGTCGATCGCCTTGGTTGACCAAGCCATGCGGCGGCGATTTAGCTTCGTCCGCCTGCGGCCCAACTATCAGCTATTGGTAAATTACCTCAAGAACAAGGGCGTACCCCCGGAGAAATTGGTCTCCCTACTAAAAGAAGTAAATCAATCTGTTGGGGATGAGGACTGCGAACTGGGCATTTCTTTCTTCATGGTCGCCGATCTCGCAACGGCGCTGGCGCACATTTGGCAAGGCGAGGTCGAGCCGTATCTGGAGGAGGTGTTTTTCGATCGCCCAGACCAGATGGCGCGCTTTCGCTGGTCTAAGGTCGCCGGGCGTTTGCAGGATTGAGCGTGCGACGCTACACGCTGATAGAAGAGGAAATGGCCGCGATTCCGGCTGCCGAGCTGGCGGTTGAACAGGCCCTGCATCTGCACGCCCAATATCCAAAAGAATTGGAGTTCGGCTTTCCCAGCCCACTCAATGGCCAGTGTTATCAATTCAGATCGCGGGGCTATGTCGGCGTGGTGCCATTGGGCGCGGATGCTGCCTTGGAAATCAATCCCAAAATACGCTGCTCGCTGCTCATGCCCATGCTGGAGTATGCCTATCAGTTGCCCAAGGTCAGCGCGCACAAGGCCCCGGTCACGATGGGGGATATCTACGAGTTTTGGGCCGAGGTCCTCGCGCGCAAGGTCTTGCAACGGGTACGGCGCGGGCTGTTTTGGGATTACCAAACCCGCGAAGGCCCCGGTCGGTGGGTGAGGGGGCGCATGTACCCCGAGCGCAGCGGTCTGGGCGTCCATCCCTACTGTCGGTTTGCAGAACATACTCCCGATATCATCGACAACCGCATCTTGGCCAACGCGCTACATGGCCTGAGACGCTTTGCCTTTCGCCGCGAAAGCGTTCGGCAGATGGTTGGTCGAGCCTGGTGGGCGCTGAGCGAGCTAAATTACCGCCATATTCGTCCCGCAGATTGCCTCGGCGTCGCGTATCACCGACTAAACGAGGACTACCGGCCCATGCATGCTTTGTGTTATCCCTTGCTCCAACAGCGCAGTCCGGCTTGGGGGCTGGGGGACGAGGACGGGCCGGCGTACCTGTTGCACATGCCGACCTTATTCGAGCGGTTTTGCACGGCGTTTATCGACCACAAGCTCAACCACAAGGTCGAGCTAAAAGCTCAGTATCACACGCGACTGAAGGGAACGGAGCGGCTTTCCTTTCGCTTGGACATGGCTCTGTTTTCAGCGGCAACCGGGCAGCCACTGGCCGTAATTGATGCAAAGTACAAGGCTGATGGCCCCGTAGAAAGCGATGTGCAGCAGGTGGTTGCCTATGCGGTGCAGCTCGGCACGCGTCGAGCCTTTTTGCTCTATCCAAGCAGCGATGTGGACGAGCAGTTTGAGGTCGGTCCAGTAGTTGTACAAGCGCTCGGGTATAATTTCGAAGCCGAAAATATAGAGAAAGCAGGCCAAGACGTGATCCGTAAAGTAGAAAAAGGCCTATAATAATTAATATGTAAATAAAAAAGGCAAAAAAATCTAAGGCTCAACTAGAAACAAACTCAAATCAGCCCAGTAGGTAATCACGACCAAGCAGGCCAACAAAATCAACAGAAAAGGCAGGGAAACGCGGTATAGTCGGTGTACAGGCTGCTCAAAGCGAATGCTGGCAATGAAGAGATTGAGTCCAACCGGCGGCGTTGAGTAGCCGATTTCCAAGTTAGTTAAAAAAATGATCCCGAGGTGAATGGGGTGCACATCGTATGCTTCGGCGATGGGCAGGATCAAGGGCACGACGATGAGAAGGGCGGAGAACATGTCGATCATGCAGCCAACCGCTAGCAGAAACACATTGAGAAGAATCAAGAACAGCAGGCGGCTGCTGATGTGGGTCTCTATATAGGCGAGCAAGCGCGTTGGAATTTCCGCATCAATGAGGTAGTTGGTATAGGCCATAGCCGCGGCCAAGACGACGAAAATACCGCCGACAAGTACCATGCTGTCGCAGATGATCTTCGGCAGTTGTCCAATGGAGATCTCGCGGCGGATTAGCACCACTACCACCAAAGCGTATAGGGTGCTCAAGGCTGCGGCTTCGCTAACGGCGATTATCCCCCCGTAGATCCCCCCGAAAATCACCACCGGCAACAGGAGCTCCCAACTACAATCGACAAAGGCCTGCGGCAATTCGCGCCATCCGGTGGGGTGCTCGGGCGCAGCATTGCGCCGACCTTGGAACAAGCTGTAGCAAGACAGGGCACCTACCAAGAGCAAGCCGGGGGCGATGCCCGCGATAAAAAGCTGATCTACCGGCGTCTCGGATACAATCCCGTAGATGATCAGCGGCAAACTCGGTGGAAAGAGCAATCCCAAGCTGCCCGAAGTGGTAATCAGCCCGAGGGAAAACGAATCGGGCAGGCGCTGTTGGCGCAGAGCAGGCAACAGCAGCCCGCCGAGCGCGACAATCGTCATCCCCGAAGCCCCGGTCAAAGCAGTGAAGAGGGCACAGACGATAATGGCCATAATGGCCAGCCCCCCTGGCAGCCAGCCGAGCAAAGCTTGGGAGAAGCGCACCAGCCGAGACGGTGCGCCGCTTTCGGCGAGGAGAAAGCCCGTGAGGGCAAAGAGCGGGATAGCCGTTAAAGTCGGCGTTTCCGCCAGCCGGTACATCTCGATAAAGACGACGGTTAAATCGATCTCGGCGATGGAGAAGTGCAAAAGGGCCATCGCGCTGATGACCACAAAGAGCGGGACCCCGGCTAGGGCGGCTAGGGTGGCTAGGAGGCTGCTCACGGGCGCTCTGCCGGAGTGCGAAGGCGGCGCACGCCCTGCAAGAGGAAGCGCAGCGCCATCAGCCCAAAGACGAGGGGAAAGCACAATTGGGCAATCCAAGCGGGAACGGCAAAGAAAGCCGTCGTGCCGAATGCGCGTTCGTCGAGTACGAAGCGGCTGGCGATATGAGCCAAATAGGAACAAAGCGCGACGGCAAAAAAATCTGCACAACTCAAGACAATAGCTCGCGCCCGGGCGGGTAGCAGACGCAACGCAGCGTCAATGCGGATGTGTTTGTCGAGTCGAGTGGCGACCAAAGCACCAGCTAGCCCAATCCACAACACAAGGTGCCGCACGAGGCTTTCAGTGCCCAAGAAGGTGATGGAGAACAGATTGCGGACGATGATCTGCCCGCAGGTTAGCACTAGTAAGCAGGCTACCAAAAGGACGAGGAAGCCGGTCTCAAGGCGGTGGAGGAAGGGCTGGTCGCTCAAGGAGAAGTCCGACGAAAGTCCCGGAGATGCCGCGCTATTTGTTCGTGAGCCTCGCGGGAAAAGGCCCGACCTACAAGTTCGGCTTCGGCGCTGGTGACGAGGTCCTTAAAGGTCTCTACATCATTTGGGTTGACCTCGACCAGCGACAGGCCGTTGGCCTGCAACACGGTCATGGCCTCGTCATTTTCTCGACGGTTGCGCTGATTCAGGGCAGCCATGTGCTGCCGAGCTATGCGGCGGATGTGCTCGCGATCTTCGGTGGGAATCTTGGCGAAAGATCGCTTGTCGATTAAGAGAGCGCCTAGGGTGTAGTTGATGGGCAGTTGGGTGACGTATTTTGCGCGGGTAAACCATTGGAGGACAATGGTCGCCGACGGCGAGGCGTACACCACATCGATTAGATTGGTCTGCAACCCGAGGAGGACATCTGGGATGTTCAAGGGAACCGAAGTGACACCGGCTAAACGGAAAAGCACGGAGGTAAGCGGTTCATCAGGTAGCTGCCATACCTTTTGGGCGCGCATGTCCTCGACAGTAGCTACGGGTTGCTGCGAAATAATGTGAACAAAGCCGATGTCGGCCCAACCGAGAAAGACATAACCCCGTTCTTCGTATCCCTGTCGGTAAAAGGTATCCATTTTCTCGAGTACGTAATCTACTTCGGCATAGCTATCGAAGAGAAAGGGCATTTGCAGCGCGAGCACATCGGGCAAGGTCTGACTTACGCCTTGGCCGCCAAAATTACCGCCGTGGAGCTGACCGATGCGCATCTTGCGCAAGACGACCTTCTCGTCGCCTTGGACGCCGCCGGGATAGATTTTGAACCCCACGTTATCCCCTGTCTCCCGCCGCACATCCGCATCAATGGTACGGAGGACATCGGCCCAGCTACTACCCTCTGGGGCTAGGGTCGCAATTTTGAGGAGGTGATTGGGTTGGGCCGCAACAGAGTTGGCTATGAGTGCGGCGACGACCGCAAAAAGTCCTTTAAAAGAAATCATCGGCTTGGTCTAAGAGGATCTGCGCCTGTCTTTGGGCGGCGATGTTTTGCAAGGTAAGCTCCGGTACGGCATCTGCCGAACTGGTTAGAGCTTGGTTGAGCAGAGATTCGTATAGCTCCCGGTCAAAAGTAATCCGAGCATAGAATTTTGCCTTGGCTACGTACACCATGAGCACCTGTCCTTTGCTGATGGCCACGGCCCGGTCGAAGTGCTCGGCGGCCTTTTCCGGGTTGCCGCCCAACATCGGCGGCAGGGCTGCGTAATAGGACCCCAAGAAGACATGGGAAGTCCCGTATTGAAAGGTCTCGTCTTGGTCCACGATCCACTGCATGAGTTTAATGACTTTGGGCAATTCGGCCAGCGCCGCCATGGATTCAAGATTGGCACTGATCCAAGCTCCCCAACTCGAAGCGGCCCAGAACGCGACCGGCAGATCGGAGGCATCTAAGTCGTCGGTGACGCGGATAAATTCAGCATACGGCGCTTGGAGCAAGTCTGGTTGGCTAAGGCGTAGAGCAAGGGCCTTGAGGCCGTTCACCTTGCCCCGGTGATACAGGTGCTTGGCTCGTTCGGGGTCATCGACTTCGACCAAAGTGGCGTAGGAAGTATAGATCTCAGCAGCACTTAAGAGCAATTGCGGGTCTTGGGGATTGGCCACCAGCAGCCCTTCTAATAAAAGCAGAAAGGTAGGCACGCCCGAGGTGACCAAATCCAAGTCGTCGTGGCGGGCTGTGGCCGCACTGACGTCCTCGATCAGCGACCCTACCAATGCGGACTGCAACCTAGCCGCGCACCCGAGTGGGCCAAAGGCGAGGGTCGCCAGCAAGAGTGTTGTCAAGAGGTGTTTAGCTACCATTCGGACCCAAAAAACCGGCTAAGAGGGGTTCCTCGTTGGTTTTCTAACCCCTAAGTCCGCGAGTTTTGTCACTGTCCATCTCCTCTTCAGGCTCTGTCGTGACGCGTAGGCACTGCCAAGGGTTGTCGTCTTCAGCACAGTCTGCAAAAATTTCCAAGGCACTGGCCAAATTCTCGCCGTGCGCGCGATAAACAGCGGAAAAAAGTGTTAAATTGGCGTTGTAGCGACGATAAGACAAGAGACGCGCGTTGTTTAGTTCCCACTGGAGGAATCCATCGTACTGACTGTGGGTAAACTGCGTTCTTATGAGCGCAAAATCGCGCTGGCGTTGGGCAAAAACGACCTGTCTGTCGCGCAGTACAATGTTGCGAGGCAAACCGAGCGAATAGAGGCTGTCGAGCACCGCGACGGTCTCGGCCATGAAGTGCCGAAAGAGCGCCGCGTCCGCTCGACGCGCCTTGGCCTGTTGTAAGAGCGGGGTATCGGTGCCGAAGTGTTGCGCCAAGAAGAGCAGGGACCCTTGGCGACCGACGAAGGTTGCCAAGCTCTCGTTGTAATCGGTCTGCCCTGGAGCATACACGAGGGCATGCGTCAGCTCGTGGAGGATCAAATCGGCTAGTTGATCAGGTGTGTAGCCGAGCATTGAGCTGAGAATTGGATCGGAAAAAAATCCCAAGGTACTGTAGGCACTGACTGGGCGGACAATGGCATCATATCCCTCGGCGGCGAGGGCATCGCGCTGCTCGTCGGCCAAATCGCGGCGGAAGAAACCTTTATAGGGTACCTCACCGACGAGTGGAAAATCCCAAGTATAAGGCGAGAAACGGTCGGGCGGACAAGCGCTGACATTCCAACTGATCGGGCCGCCACCCGTATCGTAGAAGGTCGTGTACTGATCGTCTGTGTTCAGACCCACGCTTTCGGCGTAGCGAAGAATGGCTTGAATCAGCTCCAGTTGTGTCCGAGTTTGCTCGGCTAAATTGGGGCGGGCAAGGAGGGTTTGGACTGATACACGCTTGTACACCACGCGGCTTTGGCCGCGGGCTAGATGCCAATAGTAATCGAGATTGCAGCCACAAATGCCCAACAGACCAAGCCCAATGAGAACTCGAAATAAAAGAGACATCCGCGGCCAACAGCCACTTGTGCGTCTTAATAGGAGAGCGAGCTAGCCAACCTAGCGTTTGCTGACGATCTTTTCTCCATCGAAGATCACATTGCCTTCTTTGTCGAGGACGCGACCGTCGCTGGTAAACTCATACTTCATGGATTGACCCAAGGTCAAGTGGCGTTGTACTTCCTCTAAGTCTTGGTATTTCTCAATTAGCTTCTCAATCGGCCCCTCAAACGAAGTCTGCTGCCACTTAGGCCGATTCTTGTTGTGGGCGGCCCGCTCTTCAGCCGTCATAATGGGCAGACGCTCGGCAGCGGGAGTGAACCGCCCGGCCATAGCCTGTTGGCGGCGGTATTTCTCGTGGCGCTTTTCCGACTCGGTCAGCATTTCCTCGGGAATGGTTTCGAAGCCGGTGTCTTGGTCCGCTCCTTGTTCCCGGCGTTTTTGCTGCTCTTCTTGGACCTCGCGCGAAAGACGCTGTTGGCGCTCGTGGTCCAAGCTAGTGTCGGTACCTAATCTCCGCAATACATGTCGCGCGGCCTTGTTCATAGGAATGGGCTACCTCCCTGAAAATTGCGTGCAGTGTGTTCACAATTGGCTAGCGCTAGAAAATATAAGGGGGCGGATGATTTGGCAAATCCAAATCACCTTGGTTATTATAGATAGATACCAACGGATGCTCTTGATGCCGGGGAGCTCAATACCAAGGCTATAGAGTCGAGATTTAACTTTTTGGATGGAGATACAGAATGAGCGTTTTTTCGCGTTTTTTTTCGCATGAAATAGGTATAGACTTGGGCACCGCCAATACCTTGGTGTATGTCAAAGGCAAGGGAATCGTCCTCAACGAACCCTCGGTTGTCGCCCGCCAAGTCTCCACCCAAAAAGTTATTGCCGTCGGCGCTGAGGCCAAGGAAATGATGGGGCGTGAAAACGCTGGGATTCAAATAATTCGCCCCTTGAAAGACGGTGTTATTGCCGATTTTGAAGTTACCGAAGAGATGATTCGCAGCTTTATCCGCAAAGTAAAAAAGAACAAACTTTTTGTGCGGCCCAAGATCGTAGTAGCGGTCCCGGCAGGCAGCACTGAAGTAGAGAAGCGGGCCGTGCGAAACTCCTGCGAGCGCGTGGGGGCCAGAGAAGTCCATCTGGTCAGCGAGCCGATGGCCGCAGCTATCGGCATGGGATTGCCCGTTCACCAGGCCGTCGGCTCAATGGTTATCGATATTGGTGGCGGGACGACGGAGGTTGCCGTAATTGCCCTTTCAGGTCTAGTCGAACACGAGTCGCTGCGGGTGGCTGGGGAAGCTATGGATCAGTCAATTTCCGAGTGGATGCGCAGAAAGCACAACCTGCTTATTGGCATCCAAGGTGCCGAGAACATCAAGTGGAAAATCGGGTCGGCAACGGAGTTGGAGACAGAAGAGAGTATGCCGGTGCGTGGCCGCGACACCGTAGCCGGACTACCCAAAGTCATGCAAGTAGATTCAGTTGAGATACGAGAAGCCTTATCTGGCTCTGTAGCTCAAATTGTCGCCAGCGTGCGCAGGGTGCTGGAGAGGATGCCGCCCGAATTGGCGGCAGATATCCTCGATAGGGGCATGGTGCTCTGCGGTGGTGGAAGCATGCTGCGGGGGCTGAGGGAACACCTGCTTGAGGCGACGAATTTGCCTACGTATGTCGATAGTGAAGACCCCCTCTCGGCCGTGGTACGAGGCAATGCCCGCATTCTCGAAGAGTTTGATAACTACCGCCAAGTTTTACTCTAACTGAGTTATGACCAATACTCGGGAGCTCATCGTCATTGGACTCGCTTTTGCCTGCGCCTTGATCTTGATGGGCTTACCTACATCCTATAAGACCTCTATCGCCGAGCGCTGTCAAGCCGGTTTAGCGGCATCAGGACAAGCACTATTTTCGCGCGTCATCCACTCTACGCGTAACGAAGAAAAAAGCCGTTTTCTCCTGACTCAAAACGTAGCCCTAGCCCTTGACAACATGCAGCTCCGGGAAGCTGGATGGGAAAATATGCGCCTGCGCAAGGCTCTATCCTTTCGGCCTCTAGACGGGGGCAGGCGCGTTATTTCTGCCGAGGTGATCGGCCGCGACCCCGACCACATATACGACGCGATCGTCATCAACGTTGGTCGCGACCACGGCGTAGATAAGGATATGTCCGTGGTGACACCTGAAGGGCTCGTCGGTCACATTGCCCAAGTCGGTGGATCGGACTCGGTCGTGCAGTTGTTGATGCGCACGAGAGTGAGTGCTTTGATCCAAGCCACGCGTGCCCAAGGCATCGTCTCGTGGATCGACGGCCAGTTCCGGTTGCGATTCGTCGAATCGAGCAACTTGGTGCGGGAGGGCGATTTAGTCGTATCATCGGGGTTGGGTGGGCGATATCCCAAGGGCATACCGATTGGCACGGTGGTGGCGGTGAATCAGGAGAAACGAGCCCCGGTCTTTTTGCGGGTTGTCCTCAAGTCGATTGTGGATTTCTCTGTCCTCGAAGAGGTTTTTGTACTCGGCAAAGACTAAGAGGGTGATGCTCTCCTTGACAGAGCATAAGCCATGCCATATCCTTTAAAGCTATCTGTTGGCGTGATAGTTACGCAATTTCAACCCATCCGAATGAGAGTGTGGTCTTGACGAAAGCTGATATCGTGCGTCTAATCGCCGAGGGAACAGGGCTTACCAAGACGGATACTGCGGCTGTGGTCGATGGCTTTATTGAATCCGTAGTCAAGGCTTTGGAACGGGAAGATCACATTGAGATTCGTGGTTTTGGCACCTTCAAAGTCGTCGAGCGGGCACCGCGCATTGGTCGCAATCCACGCACGGGTGCCGAAGTAAAAATCGCCGGTCGCAAGGTCCCGACATTCAAGCCCTCAAAGGAATTGCGGGCGCGTGTCAACGGGGGAAATGCAGAGGACAAAGGTCCAGGAGATAGAAAAGATGCCCTGTGGCAGGAAGAGAAAGCGGCATAAGATCGCTACGCACAAGCGCAAGAAGAGACTGCGCAAGAATCGACACAAGAAGAACATCTAGGCTAGGGGCTAATAGCTCAGCTGGATAGAGCGCCGGTCTCCGGAACCGGAGGTCCCAGGTTCGAATCCTGGTTAGCTCACCATTTTGTCGCCAGAGTATGGTCGGATAATTGAGTCGGGGTGTGGCGCAGCCCGGCTAGCGCGCTTCCTTGGGGTGGAAGAGGTCGCTGGTTCAAATCCAGTCACCCCGACCATTTTTACGGTAGTATAGAGATCGCCGCTTCTGCTTGTCCACGTCGGGGTGTAGCGCAGCCCGGCTAGCGCACCTGCTTCGGGAGCAGGGGGTCGCCGGTTCAAATCCGGCCACCCCGACCACTAATTAAGTCCCTGTGAGCTTTTGACTTACAGGGACTTAATTTATTTGCGATATGAGGTATGGCTCTTTCTATCGGCATAATCGGCTTGCCCAATGTGGGCAAATCAACGCTCTTCAATGCGCTGACAGGAGATGGGGCCGAGGTATCTAATTACCCATTTTGCACAGTGGGCCCCAATGTAGGCACCGTCGAGGTGCCGGATCTGCGCTTGGAGCGGCTAAGCGAGGTCATTCAACCGCAATCTACAACGCCTACGAGCATCCGATTTGTCGATATTGCCGGGCTGGTGCGGGGCGCGAACCAAGGGGCCGGGTTGGGCAATCAATTCCTCGCCCACATCAGAGATGTCGATGCCCTAGTTCACGTGGTGCGCTGTTTTGATGACGCGCAAATAAGCCATGTAGATGGGGCGATTGACCCCTTGCGCGATATTGAGACGATTGAAACGGAGTTGCTGCTGGCCGATTTGGCGGTGATGGAAAAAGCCGTGCCCCATCTAGACAAAGTGGTCCGCTCTGAGCCGCGTAGCCTACGAGCCTACGAGCTGGCGACCTGCGCCAAGGTCTTAGAGGGATTGCAGCGCGGAATGAGCGCGGCGGCGATAGGATTGACCCCAGAAGAAAGGGACGCACTCGCTGCGTATAGCTTGCTAACGGCAAAGCCGGTGCTTTATGCGGCCAACGTCAGAGAAGTAGAAGCTGACGCGCCGGGGCCGTGGGTGGATCGGCTAGTCGAATGCTATGGAGCGGACCAAGTGCTGGTCGTCTCGGCGCAGTTCGAGGCGGAAGTGGCCGGTCTGGGCCAAGAGGAGAGAGCGGAATTCGTCCGGGAATTGGGGCTGGAACACGGAGGGATAGAGCGCTTAGTCCAGGCCGGATACAAGCTGCTGGATCTGATTACCTTCTACACGCTTGCCAACGGCAAGCTACAGGCTTGGCAGTTGCCGCGCGGGGAAAAAATACCTAAAGCAGCTGGACGGATCCACACGGACATGGAGAAGGGGTTTATCCGCGCCGAGCTAGCCTCTTGGGAGCAGCTAATTACTATGGGGGGATGGGCACCGCTGAAAGCAGCCGGACAATTGCGCAGCGAAGGCCGGGATTACGTTGTCGCTGATGGGGATGTCATCACCTTTCTTTTTAAGGCTTGAGGCCCAGAAAAATTGCCTTGGAGAACGCGTTTTGTGTTTTGACGGAAGGTGTTAGGTCGCCTATCTTCTGCCGTCTAAATAAGAGCGAAACAGACCAATGGGACGCGCCTTGGGCATGATTGAAACCCGCGGCTGGGTGGCTATGGTCGAAGCGGCAGACGCGATGGTCAAAGCCGCTGCGGTCGAGGTAGTCGGCTGGCAGCAAGTAGGCGGTGGGCTAGTCTCGGTCATCGTCCGCGGAGATGTGGCCGCTGTGCGTGCAGCTACGGAAGCTGGTGCCGTGGCCGCAGCGAGTGCCGGTGAAATAGTCGCACTCAGCATCATTCCCCGGCCGCATGAGAGCACGGAAACTGCCTTATCCCTAATCCACCCCCCGGCAACTGCATGGTAATTTGGGCAAAAATCATCTTGGCAACGGCCCTCCTCGGCTGGGCTGTATGGTACCTTGAGCCGGCTGGGTTGCTTGCAGCCCTTGGGCAGGTTGGGAGGGATAAAGTGTTCATCTGCGGGGTCATTGCCCTAGTGGGCATCGGCGTGCAATGGATGAAGTGGCAGCTATTGTTGCGCGACCAAATCCCTGAGGCCAACAGGCGCGATGCGCTCTATTCGTTGCTGGGTGGTGCCGCCCTCGGTCTGGTGACTCCGAGCCGTTTGGGCGAGTTGGGCCGCGGCGTTTTCTTGGGGCGGAGCCGGGCCAAGGCTGCGTTGCTGACAGCCGTGGACAAGTTGAGTTCGGCCGCGGTCACGTTGGGGTTGGGGGCCGTAGCCGCATGGATTTTATGGCCCCAACTCAGGGGCTTTTTGCTGTTGCTGTTCTGTATCCTTGGCGCGCTGCTGTATTGGGGCTGGTGCCGCCGGAAAGCAAGCGGGCCAATTGCATGGGGGGCTATCGCTGGGTTATCCGTCTTGTTCAACGTGGTATTCATGGCGCAGTTTTTCTATTTAGTCACCGCCAGTGTGGCTGCCAACTCAGCAGTTGTGCTGGCGGTGCCGGTGATATTTGCTCTGAAAACCCTGCTGCCCTTGGGGTTTTTGGATCTAGGAGTTCGCGAGGCCGCGGCCATTCTGGTGTTTAGCAGCTTGGGCTTAGAGCCGCAACCTGCTTTTGTGGCCAGCATCCTGATTTTTGTCTGCAATGTGTGCTTACCGGCTAGCTTGGGCTGGCTGTGGATTGGTAGCCGCCGATTGCGGATGATGGGAAAGGGCGCCCTATGAATTCGGCGTATGCGATAAAGAAAGAAATATGCGAAGTAGGGCACAGGGTCTATCTGCGCGGATACGTAGCGGCCAACGACGGCAATATCAGCGTCCGCCTAGAGGACGACCTAGTGCTGTGTACTCCGACCGGAGTAAGCAAGGGCTACCTGAGTGCAGACATGCTGGCCACTTGCGATATGGAGGGCCGGCAAGTAGCGGGATCGATGAAAATATCGTCGGAAATCCGCATGCACCTCGAAATCTACAAGTTGCGGCCCGACGTCCGCGCCGTCGTCCACGCCCATCCGCCGACCGCGACGGGTTTTGCCGTTGCTGGCATTGAGCTGACTCAGTGCGTATTGCCCGAGGTCATCGTCAGCCTCGGGGGCATTCCACTCGCGGATTACGGCACGCCTGGCGGTCCTGATATCGTCGAGCCGATGAAGCCGCTTTTACGGCAATACGACGCAGTTCTCATGGCCAATCACGGAGTGGTAACCGTGGGCCAACACGTCATGGACGCCCATTTCAAGATGGAGACCGTTGAACACTTTGCCCAGATCGCCTTGGTGGCGCACCAACTCGGCGGTATTCGCACGCTGGGGGGTAAAGACGTGGAAGATCTCACGAATCTGAGAAAGCGCTTTGGAATTGGGGATCGGCCGTCCTGTGAGATTGCTGGAGAAAGCGATCTAGTCGAGCGGATTACCGAGGAAGTTCTGCGTCAGCTGCGCTAGCTCGGTACGCGATGCGAGGGAGTATGAAGTTTATAGGACTGATCGCCGCTGCAATAGGGATGGCAACTCCGGCCAGTGGCCAAGCCATTGTCGAGGCGGTCCAGCGCGGAGATTCCCTGTTGGCACAAGGACAGCCTAAGCAGGCGTTAGCCGAATACGAAAAGGCGCGCGAACTGGGTGCTGGCAGCGCGATATTTCTCAATCGCTTAGCCAGCCTCTACATGCAGACCGGCGGCTATCGTCAGGCGGCTGAATCGCTGCAACAATCGCTCGCTGAAGACCCTAGGCAGCTACCAGTATATTCGGCGTTGGGAGAGGCCTTTTTGGCTATGAGCCAGTTAGATTCGTCTATTTTTTACGTCGAACAAGCGAGTATTCTGGCCCCGTCCTCAACCAAAGTCCACAGCACCCTCGGTTATCTCTACATGCAGGCCGGGCAGAGCGAAAGGGCACGCGAACGCCTCGACCGGGCCTTGGCACTGGATGCCAAAAACGCGGAGGCCTATCGCCTATATGGATATTACTACGCGGAAAAGGACTCGGTAGATCAAGCTATCGAACAATATCAAAAGTTGGCGGAGTTGTCGCCGGACAATGTCGAAGCCTACAACAATATCGCCTTCCTCCTCGCCGGAACCGGACGCTATGCCGCAGCACTTGAGTATTACAAACGAGCTAAAGATCAGGCACAGGATCCCTATCTAGCCCAAGCAATCACGGCCAAAATCGAAGAGGTACAGGCGGTGCTGGCCGGTGAGATGCGGGCGCGCTACATATTGGTCGAAACAGAAGCGTCCGCACTCGAAATCCTCGAAAAAATTGCTCAAGGAGCCGATTTTTCCCAACTAGCGCAACAACTTTCCATCGCACCCAATGCCAATCAGGGTGGGGATTTGGGGTTTTTTGGGCCGGGTGAACTCATGCCCGAGATTGAAGAAGTCGTAGTGAAACTGAAAGTTGGGGAACTGAGCCCAGTTGTGGAATTGCCCGTGGGATACATTGTAGTACAGAGATTGAACTAAAATAAGTCGCGGCCAGGGCACCCTTGGATGCACCTGACCGCTGGGAGGGATACGAACCATGACCGGAATGGCTCGCATAGGTTAAACGCCCTAAGAAGAGAGTGGTTCCACGTTAGTGCTACTTTTTTGAATTTTCAATGATTCACCTCAACGGAGCGAGTTGGCATGCCCTATTACTATGATGCCTGGTTCCAGTGTCTCAATTGCGACGACGAGCACTATCGGCTAAACGAAATAGTCTATCACTGTCAAAGGTGTGGGGGGCTGCTCGAAGTACGCCACAACATGGAATCCTTACAGCGGCGCTCGGGCGGCGAGTGGCGGACGCTTTTTGATCAGCGCTACATGAGTTCGGTGCATCCGTATGGGAGTTCGGTGTGGGGCAAGAAAGAGATGGTTTGCCCCCTCGTCGAAGACGAGAACGTGGTCTCTATGTACGAGGGGGGAAGCAATCTGCTCTGGGCCGAGCGCTTGGGAACCGAGTTAGGTATGGAAGATCTGTGGATAAAGCAATGCGGCAATAGCCACACGGGTTCGTTTAAGGATCTGGGCATGACCGTATTGGTTTCCATGGTCAACCAGATGATTGCCGAGGGGCAGTCTATACCTGCAGTAGCTTGTGCCTCAACCGGGGACACCTCGGCGGCGTTGGCTGCGTATTGCGCGGCCGCTGGCATTCCAGCGATTGTCTTGCTGCCCAAAGATATGATCTCCACCGCCCAGCTCATCCAGCCCATAGCCAATGGCGCGTTCACGCTCGCCCTGCGCACCGATTTCGATGGGTGCATGGCCTTGGTGCAGGAAATCTGTCGCCGCGACCAAATCTATCTGGCCAACTCAATGAATTCACTCCGCATTGAGGGGCAGAAGACCATCGCGATTGAGCTGTTACAGCAATTTCACTGGGAGGTCCCCGACTGGGTCGTCATCCCGGGCGGCAATCTGGGCAATGTCAGTGCCTTGGGGAAGGGGTTTATCGAGGCTAAGCAAATGGGTCTTATCGACAAGCTGCCGCGCCTTGCTGTCGCCCAAGCCGCTCAGGCCAATCCGCTCTATCTCAGTTATCTAGACGGGTTCCGCACCTTTGAGCCGCAAACGGCCCGCGACACCTTGGCCAGCGCCATCAAAATCGGCAACCCCGTAAGTAGGGAGCGGGCCATTCGCACCTTGCAGCATTTCGATGGCATCGTCGAAGAAGCCACGGAAGACGAATTGGCCAACGCCTGTGCAAGGGCCGACCGCAATGGGCTGTTCACCTGTCCGCACACAGGCGTCGCCTTAGCAGCACTAAAGAAAATGATCGCAGCCGGGCACGTCGAGTCCAAGAGCCGAGTGATCGTAATATCCACGGCACACGGGCTGAAGTTTCCAGATTTCAAGGTGAAGTACCACGAAGACCGATTGCAAGAGTTTCGCGTCGAGCCGAAACATCGCAATATGCCCATCGAGATAGAAGCCGAATACGAAGCCGTGCATCGGGCTGTCCTCGAGGCCATAGAGCAGCGGACGCTGGCTGCGGCCGGCCACTGAAAGAGCAAACACAATGAACCACGATGGTTTTGCCGGAGAATCGACCCGTTCGGTACACGGGGGGGGGGAACGGGATAAGTTCGCCCAGTCCCTCATCGACCCCATTGCCCAGACGGCCACCTATACCTTTGCCGATCTAGATGAATTCGCCGCCTTTAAGGCCGGTGAAAAAGCGCTCTACGAATACGGGCGCTACGGCAATCCGACCCAGCAGGCAGCCGAGCGTCGAATAGCCGCCTTAGAGAACGCCGAGGCCGCTTTGCTCTTTCCGTCGGGCATGAGCGCGATTACCTCGGTACTCTATGCAATGCTGCGCAGCGGGCAACACTTGGTGCTGATGGAAGATTGCTACCGCATGACGGCCAAATTCTGCGAAGTCTTGGCCAAATTTGGCATTGAATCGACCATAGTGAAACCCGGTAATATGGATGCGTTGGCGGCTGCGGTGCGCCCGGAGACCCGCTTGATCTTTACCGAGTCGCCGACCAATCCCCATTTACACGTCCTCGACTTGGAACAGCTCGTCGCTTTTGCCAAACAACGGCGGCTCAAGATTATCATCGACAGCACTTTGGCCACGCCGGTCAATCAGCGGCCGCTCGATTTCGGGGTTGATTTGGTCATCCACAGTGCCACCAAATACCTCGGCGGGCACAACGATCTGATGGCGGGTGCCATCTGCGGCAAGGCTCCTTTAGTCGAGGCCATTGGCGAATACCAACGAATCACTGGCGGGATCGTTGACCCCAATACCTCGTTTTTGTTGATCCGGGGGCTGAAGACGCTGGCATTACGCGTTCTGCGGCAAAACGATACAGCCCTGACAGTAGCCCTATTTCTAGAAGCCCATCCCAAAATTCGCCAAGTCTTTTATCCGGGTCTCGAAAGCCACGTCGATCACTGTGTCGCCAAAGAGCAAATGCGCGGTTTTGGCGGGTTGATCAGTTTCGAGATCGACGGCACCCACGAACAGACGCGGAATTTCGTCCATCGTCTAGCCGTGCCTTATATCGCGCCGAGCTTGGGAGGGGTAGAGACGCTGGTCTCGCATCCGGCGACTGTTTCCTATTACGATTTGAGTCAGAAGGAGCGGCTGGCCATCGGCATCACCGACCAGTTGGTGCGCTATGCCGTGGGCATTGAGGACGCCGATGAGCTAATCGGCGATATAGAGAGGGCGCTTGAGGAAGTCTAAGGAATCAGAAGTTCAAGTCGGCCAAAAGCAAGGTCCAGGGCAGGGAAGAGACTTTGCGGTACAGGTCGCTGTCGCTGGTCACGGCTTGGCAGCGGAGATGGGCACCTAAGGCAATGAAGCCGGCGGCGTACATGCTGATGGAATGCTCAAAGGCGATTTGAGTGGCTTTGCGGGTAATTTCGGCGTTGTAGGGCACAATATCCAAGTGCATGTACTCTAAGCTGGCTAAGGCGTCGTCGATATGGGTGCGGTCGAATTGGCGGCTTTCCTTGAGGACATGGGCCAGTTCGTATATGGATTGATCGAGTACGGTCAGCGCGATTCTTTCCGCTAGCTGCTCTTGGCGAAGGCCAAGGGCCTTGTGGGTATCCATATCGTGCGCTGGAGAAAACCACCTCAGCATAACGGAGGTATCTAGCGCGTAGCGAATCACCGCGCTTGCCTTTCCGCGCGTAGGATCTTAAGAGGATCCCAAGGCAGTGCCTTTTCGCGCAAGCTGTCTTGGAGCGCCATTCCGTGTTCAATAGCGGCCTGTTTTCGCTGGTACTCATACGTTTCTTCCCGTTGCTGGCAGTACGCCATAAATGCTAGGCGCAGGAGTTTGCTGCGGCTTACGCCTTCTTGCCGCGCAACTTGATCGATGCGTTCGAGCAGCTCGTCCGGCAGCATGATATTTACGCGCGCCATAAGCCCCTTTCCTTTTATCTGACAAGCGGCGGGAAGCTGCCAAGGTAGTTTTGCACTAACGGGCTGTCAAGACGGGCCTCTTGCCTTAGTTTGGGCCGGTCTTTAATGTTACAATTGGGATTAGAGCATGAAAAATCACTTGAAAATATTATCGGGTTCCAGCAATCCACAACTGGCCCAAGAAATATGTGATTACTTAGACATCGCGCCCGCTCGCCGCCAGATCGTCCGTGCGCCAAACGACAATATAAAGGTTAAAATTGAGGAGAACGTCCGCGAAGACGACGTCTTCGTCATCCAGACCTCATCATCTCCGGTCAATCATCATTTTGTTGAGCTGCTGTTGCTAATCGACGCGCTCAAGTACGCATCATCGCGCCGAATTACGGCTGTGTTGCCCTATTATCCGTATGTGCGCGCCGACAAAAAGGACGAACCCCGCATTTCTATTAGTGCCCGCCTCGTCGCCGACTTACTCCAAACGGCTGGGGCCGACCGGATATTGACCATTACCTTGCACAGCCCGCAGATCGTAGCGTTCTCGCGCATTCCAGTGGACCAACTGTGGGCTACGAGCCTACTGTGCAATTTTATGCGAATGAAAGACATCAGCAACGCTGTGGTGGTGTCGCCCGACGTAGGCAGTGCCGATGAAGCCAGCGCGTATGCACGTCGGCTCGGCTTGCCGCTGGCCATTATGGACAAACGCCGCTACGCAGATGACGAAAAGGTCGAAATCAAAAATATGATCGGTGAGGTCGAAGGCCGCGACGCCTTGCTCTTCGACGAGGAGGTGTTGACAGGAGGGTCCATGATGGAGTCAATACGGGTGCTCAAAGAAAGGGGCGTACGCCGAATACTGGCGGGTTGTACACACGGCGTTTTTTCCGGGCAAGCCTTAGAAAAAATAGATGACTCCTCGGTGGAAGCGTTCGCCACTACGAATACTATTCCCTTGCCTGCGGACAAGCCAAGGCGCAAAATCGCCGTGCTGAGCGTGGCCCGGTTGTTGGGGGATGCCATCAAAGCTATTCACCACGGCGAGTCCGTGAGCCGTTTGATTGAATGGGAGGACTAGTTGATGGTAAGTAAATTGAGTATATTAGCTGAGTTATGGGATTTTATGAAGGTGCGCAAAAAGTGGTGGTTGGGGCCGATATTTTTCACTTTGATTCTGTTGGGATTGCTAATAGTCACGACCCAAGGGTCGGCGGTGGCTCCCTTTATTTATGCGTTGTTTTAAGTCCTATAACATATAATATGTAAAATGAGCATAAAAAACCTAATCCGCGAGATTCCCAACTTCCCGCAAGACGGCATCTACTTCAAAGACATCACGCCGCTGCTCAAAGACCCCGTTGGTTTATCCGCCGCGGTCCAAGCTATGATCGAACCCTTTGTGGACGCCGAAGTGGACCTAGTCGCTGGTATAGAGGCCCGCGGCTTCGTGTTCGCGGTGCCCATCGCCCTCGAATTGGGATGCGGTTTTGTGCCTGTGCGCAAACCAGGTAAGCTGCCGGCGGCCACGCTGAGTCGCGATTACGCCCTCGAATACGGCGAGACATCCTTAGAAATCCACACCGATGCCATCACGCTTGGGCAAAAGGTGTTAGTCGTCGATGACGTTTTGGCCACCGGCGGGACCTTGGCGGCGACGTGTCAAGTGCTCAAAGAGCTAGGAGCGGTTGTCGCGGGTATCAGCGTTTTGGCCGAGTTGAGTTTTCTGTCGGGCCGCGACCGCTTGGCCGGGTACAAATTGGAAAGTGCTATCGTCTATTGAAACCCAAACCCAAAACAATGGAGACACTATACCTTTATGTCGAGTGAACGCCGTAAACTGAGCAAGAGCGAACTCCGCGAAGATGAGTTCGTCGAATGGATCATGGAAGCGGTCGAATACGTCAAAGAGCGTGCTCGTCTCTTTGTCGGTGGAGCCGTTGCCGTGATCGCGGTCATTGTGGCCATCAATTACTTTATTGAGTCCAAGGAGACTGATCGGCTCAATGCCGCGGCTCTCCTCGGCGATGTGCTGATGGTCGAACAGGGCGGAGAGCAGACCGAGGTAGTCCGCTTAGCCGAGGAGTTGGTGTCCGCCTATGCCGGAACTCCGGCTGCGGCTCAAGGGACCATAATTTTGGCCAATCTCTACTACGCGCAGGGCCGCTATGTTGAGGCTCGGACCTATTACCAGCGCTACTTGGACAATTACGAGCCTTTGGATGTGTTAGCCTATGCTGCCCAGAGCGGTTTGGGTGCCTGCCTTGAAGCCGAAGGGCAGTTTGTGGCCGCGGCTCAGCACTACGAAACGTATGCAGCCCAGCAGGCCGGGACTATCCGCGAGGCGATGGCGCAGATGGAAGCCGCCCGCATATATGGGCTGGCTGGCGAAAGCGGCAAGCAACAGACCCTACTCGAACAGGTCAGTCGCACGTTTGTCCAGTACCCAATTGCCGCGCAAGCCCGAGCGGCACTAGCCATGTTCTAAAGGACCTGTTGATGGGCCGTGCAGATCTCAAAGTTTTTGCCGGGCGGAGCAATCCCGCATTGGCCGAGGGCATTTACCAGTCGCTGGCCATTGAGCCAGGGCACATCGAGTTTATCGACTTTAGCAACGAAAATATAAAGGTGAAGATTTGCGAAAACGTGCGTGGCCGCGATGTGTTCTTTATCCAAACTTCGTGCCCGCCCGTTAGCGATTATTTGATGGAGTTGCTCATAGCCCTCGACGCCCTAAAATACGCCTCGGCTGGTCGCATCACCGCGGTCTTACCCTATTATCCGTATGCGCTGGCCGACAGCAAGGACGAGCCGAGAATTTCCGTAGCGGGTCGCTTAGTGGCCGATCTGATCGCCGAGGCGGGAGCGGACCGCATTCTCACTATGACTTTACATAGCCCGCAGACTATGGGCTTTAGCCGAATCCTAGTGGATCAACTAAGCGGCGTCCCGGCAATATGCTCCTACTACGCCGACCTAGACCGAGATAACTTAGTCGCGGCCGCTCCGGACATCAGCCGCGCCAAGGTCACCGAAACCTACGCCCAGCGGTTGGGGTTGCCCCTCGTCGTCGTTGATCAAGCGGCCGGGGAAAACAGGGTCATTGGCGACGTAGCCGACCGAGATGTCGTATTCTTCGACGACGCGATCATTACTGGTGCTTCTATTCTCAAAGGAGCGGCCGCGGTCAAGGAGCGCGGGGCGCGCAAAGTCTATGCCGGTTGCGTCCACGGTACCCTAACTAGGAAGACAATAGCGCGGCTGGATCAATCCAACTTCCAAGCCTTAGCCATTACCGATACAATCCCCTTACCGGCAGACGCCCGCACCCCTATGGTGCAGGTGTGCTCCGTAGCCTCGCTCTTTGCCAACGCCATTCGCGCCATCCACGAAGAAACGTCCATCAGCGCGCTATTCAACTGAGGCGGGTGCCCTTGAAGATCGCAGTGCTCGCCGATATTCACGCCAATCTCGAAGCGCTAGAAGCCGTATTGATCGCTGCGGCCAACGCCGGCGCCGAGCGCATCATCTGCTTGGGGGATATCGTGGGATACGGCCCCGATCCTTTAGGCTGTATCTATCGGCTCAAGGAGGTAGAGGCCCAGATCGTATTGGGCAACCACGACCAAGCGATGCTAGAGCCGGTACACATTCAGTCTTTTAATCTGTTGGCTCGTCCTTCGCTCTACCAAGCCTGCGAGATGTTGGGGGAGGAAGAACGCGACTTTTTGCGGCAAGGAGCCTTTCGGCGCGTGGAGCGCAATGCGGCTTTGTCCCACGCGAACCCCCTTAAGCCTGAAGAATGGGAACCCCTCCTCATGTACGATCGCGTCGCTTGGTGCATGAGCCACCTCAAATGGCCCTTGGCTTTTGTCGGCCATACGCACGAGGCGCGCATTTACTGCAAGATGCGAGACGCTCCCATACCGCTGACTTCGGCTACGGCCGCCGTAGGGAATCATCAATTCTTGGTCTCCGTCGGCAGCGTCGGCCAACCGCGCGATGGCGACTGGCGGTCGGCGTACACTCTGTGGGATACCGACGAACAGTGGGTCGAACTCCAGCGCGTCGAATACCCAGTCAAGCTGACCCAGCAGAAAATCGACAACCTTGATTACCCCAACTACCTAGCCGAGCGCCTCGCCAAAGGGGAGTAGGCAGGGGCTGGTCACACATGCAGGGCCGCATCATCAGAGTTTCTGGGCTACAGTGCCTCGTCGAGGTCGAGCAAAGCCACTGGCAGTGCAAAATTAGGGGCCGTCTCAAGGCAGGAGACCGCAAGACTAGCTCGCCGGTCGTCGCCGGTGACTGGGTTGAGATCGTGCCGACAGCCGAACGGACGGGCATCATCGAAGCGGTGCACACCCGCTCTTCCAAGTTCTCGCGTGGGGCCAGCGGAACGCGCCGGTTTGAGCAGATCCTCTTTGTCAATATGGAGCAATTGGTCGTCGTCGTGGCTGCCAGCCAACCAAAGCCCCGCCGCGGCTTTATCGACCGAGCGATTGTCATGGCCATAAAGGGGAATCTCCAGCCCGTAGTCTGCATCAATAAGGTCGATTTAGTCTCCCAAGAAGTTGTGGACACGCTGACGGCACCCTACGAGGCACTTGGTTATCCAATCTATCGCACAAGTGCTCTACGAGGCGATGGTATGGATGTGTTCAAAGCAGCCCTTATCAACCACAGTACAGCCGTGGTCGGCCAATCTGGGGTTGGCAAATCGACCTTGCTCAACGGCGTTGAGCCGAGGTTGGGACTAAAGACCAAAGAAATGATGAAGCGCCACGACCGAGGCCGGCACACGACCACGGTGGTGCATTTGTTTAAGCTGCGACAAGGTGGCTATGTGGCCGATACACCAGGGGTTAAAGAGCTCCGCTTATGGGGGGTAAAATCCGCTGAACTAGCGGCGTATTATCCCGAATTAGAACCCCTGCGCGGCCAGTGCCAATTCGGCGATTGCAGCCACTTGCACGAACCCGGTTGTGCGGTCCGGGCGGCGGTGGCAGCCGGTCGCATCGCGTCGGCGCGCTACGAAGGGTATCGACGCATCTTCGAAAGTTTGAGTAGCGATGAGTGAACTGACCATCAAGGATTTGCTAGCTACCTACGGGCAGCAACTGCGGCTGAAGCTGGTCGCCGGTTCTGAGGGCCTACAGCGGACCATCAACAACAGCGACATCCATCGCCCTGGCTTAGCCCTGACGGGTTTTGTTGAGCTGTTTACTTTGGACCAAGTACAGCTTTTGGGCAATACGGAAGCAGAATACTTGCGCACCTTGTCCGCAGACGGACGACGGCAGGCGCTCAAAATCATATATCAATTTGATATTCCATGCGTGGTTTGGACCGGTAGGGGACGTATGTTCCCCGAGTTGCGACAGCTCGCCGATGAGTGCGCGATACCACTGCTGAAGTCTGGATTCAACACGGCCGAGTTTACCCATCTCATCCGTTTTTACCTCGACGAGGTGTTCGCGCCCCAAATGTCCATGCACGGGACGCTGGTCGATGTCTCTGGAGTAGGGTTGCTCTTTCGCGGCCGCAGCGGTATTGGCAAAAGCGAAGTCGCCTTGGATTTGGTCGAGCGCGGCCATCGCTTGGTGGCCGACGACGTGGTCATCATCAATCGCAAGCCCCAAGGCATTTTGGTAGGCTGTAGCTCGGAAATGCTCCAAGATCACATCGAAATCCGCGGCATCGGTATCTTGGATGTAAAAAAGATGTTTGGCGCGTGGAGGACTCGGCGGCAGAAGCGGGTGGAGGTAGTGGTCAACCTCGTTGATTGGGACGAAAAATACGCCTACGAACGCCTTGGTCTTGAAGACAATAAGGTAGTAATCCTCGGCGTCGAAGTACCCGAGGTCTTCATACCGCTGTTCCCCGGCAAAAATATCACGGTACTCGCCGAGACCATAGCGATAGATTATCTCTTGCGCTTGGACGGGGAGTACGCGGCACGGACATTTAGCGATCGGCTCCAAGAGCAGATTAAGGCGAGCAAAAAACCATGATGACGCTCGGCGTGGCAGGCCATGCTCGCGAGATCGCCGTCCATCGGGACGCCTTGCAGGGTTGCCGCGATATCCAGCTCGTACACGAAGCCGACTGTGCCGCAGTCTTGGAACAAAAAATAGATGGGCTGGTGTTGTTGCACGTGGAAGATAAATCGCATTGGATCGGCGTGGCCCTAGCGGCCGGTCTGCACGTTATGGCAACCCATCCAGTACAGGAGTTGAGCCATTCCAGGGTGTGCGTACTGTCATTGGGGAAGCATACGCATTTTTGCTCGGCTTTAGCCGCTCGACGGGGCGTAGCGCATTATTCTCTGGAGCTTTCTTTTGATTCGGCTTTATTCGATCCTATTGATCGCGAGACGATCTGCAACCAAGCGGCCTTGGACGTATGCGACCTACTGTTGAGCACATGGGGACCGGTAGATGTGCTGTATAGCAGGATGCGCAATTTCTTTCATATTGGCCGGATGGAGGACGTGTCGGACGCGCTGCTACGGATGCGCAACGGCGTCGAAGGCTCAGTGGCACTCCTAGACTTTACGGCGGTGGCTCCGGCGTTGCGCATCCGCGCGTACGCACAAGACGAAGTGGTCGATACTTCTTGGCCTTGGGTATGGGAAGCGGACGATCTAGCGGCGTACTATCGCAATTTCGTCGCCTGCATCCAAGGGCGCGCTCAGCCGTTATTGGGTTTAGAACAGGTGGCCGAAAGTTATCATCTTTTGGAATGGATGCGCATGTCGGCGAGACAAGATGCGATTTTGAATCGCAAGCAAGTAAAATAAAATGTCTTATAAAAATTAATATGTAAATAAAAACAAATACGAATAAAATCCTCAACTACCAATTTTAATATAATCAGACGCATTATCGAGCAGCCTCTCGCGGTTTTCGTAATAGCGCATGGTCGTCTTTAGATCCTTATGGCGCAAATGGGCTTGCACCTGCTGGGGCTTAGCTCCACCCTCAATCGCTAGGGTGCAGCACGTGTGGCGGAACATGTGTGCTGTGACATTCTGGGGAAGGCCAGCGCGTAGGGCGTACTTCTTGACGACGTGATTCACCGATTGGTCGGTCAACGGCTGGCCGCGAGATTGGTTGCGCGACAGACTGATGAAAACCTTGCCGGTCGTCGGCAAACCCGCTATCTGTAGTTGTTGTTTGTATAATTCTAGATGATGTAGGACGATGTTTTGCAGTTTGATCTCCTGCGCGACTCCTGATTTAGTCTCGGACAGATGCAGGATGTGAAAGACGCCCTCTAAGGATATATCCTCCCAAGCGACGCCAGCCACTTCAGAGCGGCGCAGCCCGCCGAACGTGAGTAAGTGAAACATGGCCGTATCGCGCGTGCGCACCAAATCGTCTTTTTCCTCGGCAATAGCTTGCTGGATCTTATTCAGCACCTGATTAGAAAGCGCTTTGCCAGCCAGCGTTTCATCTACTTTGTAGCCGCGCACCAAAGTAGAGTCGGCGGGATTCTTCTCAATGTGGCCTAAGGCGACCAACATCTTGAACAAGGACTTCAGGCTGGACAACTTTCTGTTGATGCTGCTGCGCTTGTAGCCTTCGCTAGCGAGTTGATTTCTAAAGGCGACCACGTGCTCAAAAGTGATTGACTGCAAGACGGCAAGCGAGACTTCATTTAGTTCCAGACCGATAGATGCAAAGAAATGCTGGAGATCGGCGTAGTAAGCGCGCCGCGTGCGCTCGCTGAGCTGGCCGCTGAGAAATTGTTCCAGAGGATCGTCCGCCACCAACGCTGGTGTTGGCGTTAGCCTGCGGACGACCGGATTGAGTGTTGTGTTCATAAATGACTCACAAGGGCTAGTTGGCGTCTGATGTTCCAAATATAGCGAACATCGCCGGATTTTGCCGCTGCGTTTCACGAGGGATTTGCCTAGTTTTTATACTATTGATAATGCCTGTTATCGTTAGTATAATGATCAAAATTGAAAGAACTAGAATTTTCTCAATAAACGCTCCATATCGCTCAATTTCATCCGCGCCATGATCGGCTTATCCCCTGGGCTTATATGCGGCGAGTCAACCCTTAGCAATTCACTGATCAAATGCGCCATTTCCTCGGCGTTCAGTTTTTGCCCCTTCTTGATGCTCGCTTTGCGCGCGTAGGCCAAAACGAGTACTTCACGCCACGACCGGCCTGAATGCTGGCCATCGCGCACGTCGTTCAATAGTTGATAAAAAACATCACCTTCGCCAAAGCTGTCCAATTCGGCAGGCACAGCTTCCACCAACACCGTCCGCGCGCCAAAATCCCGCACGACAAAGCCGAGCTTGGCAATATCATCTTGTATTTGTTTGAAGACTTCGAAATCCGCTGCGCCCATTTCTAGCTGTATGGGAAAAAGCAACTGCTGGCTTGTGCCAGCTACTCCGTCCATTTGCGCCATGGCCCGATCGTAATTGATGCGTTCGTGCGCGGCCTGCTGATCGACGAAGAGCAAGCCGTCGGCTACCTCGACGAGGATGTACTGGTTGTGAACCTGCCATATCGCGGCGTTTGCGGCTAAGGCGATTTTGGCCGCGGCTGGAGCGACGAAGGTCATTGCGAGTTGATCGTCGGCATCGTGGGTTATTGACTCGGGCGCAGGCAGCTTCTGCAATGCCGGCGATGTCGGTTCGCCCACGCGCGCTGGGAGAGCAGCGCCCATGCTCTCGCTGAAGTGATATGTGTCGTCCGGCCGCGGCATTGGGGTCGCAGCATAGACAAAGGCTTGCGTATCGGGCAGGCGCAAGCTTTTGCGGACGCTGCTCTCAATGGCCGCGGTGAGCTGCCCTTCGTTGGCCAAGCGAATCTCTCGCTTCGTCGGATGGACATTGACGTCGATTTTCTTTGGATCCATCTCGATCCAAAGCATGAATACCGGATGATGTCCTTCGGGCAGTAGTCCCTCAAAACATCGCTGTACAGCACTGGCTATCAGCCGCGAAGAAATGGGCCGCCCTTGGACGATGAGGTACTGCTTGCCCTTGCTCCGGCCGCAGTGCTCGGGACCGGCTAAGACCCCTTCGATTTTGAGGCCCTCCTCCTCGTGGGCGAGATCTAACAGTTCAGCGACTGGAGCAGTCTGGATGCCCAACAGCTCGGCTGCTCGCTCCCGACGAGATGCCGGGGTGTAATTCAATACTTGGCGGTCTTGGTGCTCTAGTTCAAAGCCAAGGGCTGGATAGCTAGCAGCTAAATGAATGATGGTCTGAGCCACGTGACGAGCTTCCGCATCGACGGAGCGGAGAAACTTGCGGCGGGCTGGCGTATTGAAAAACAGGTTCTTTACCACGATGGTCGTGCCACGCGCTCGGCCAATGCTGTGCATTTCTCTCTCTATACTCCCTTCCACGACCAAGCGCGTCCCCGCTTCATCTTCCTGCGCTCGCGATTCTATGACTAGGTGAGCTACTGCACCAATGCTGGCTAGGGCTTCGCCGCGAAATCCTAGCGTCTGAATGCGAAACAGATCGGCCACTGAAGCCATCTTGCTCGTGGCATGGCGACGAGTGCACAACGCGATATCCTCTCTGTTCATGCCCGAACCATCGTCGGTCACGACGATCGACTGCTTGCCACCGGCCTTGATTTCTACGCGTATTTTAGTGGCCCCCGCATCGATCGAGTTTTCGACCAATTCCTTCACGACCGAAGCTGGCCGTTCCACCACCTCGCCAGCGGCTATTTTCCCAATAAGACTTTCGTCGAGAACGCGAATAGTACTCGCCATATTATCCTCACAACTCGGCCCAGAGCCGCTCGGCCTGCTGCCGGAATTCGGCTTGGGTAATTTTGCCTTGTTTGAGCGCGGTTTCCAAGTCGCGCAAGCGGCGGCGCGGCCCTCCTCCCCCTTTGAGATCTAGCCGTATTTGGGACCAGATGTGCCATCCCCCCACGCCAAGCAATAAGGCGATGAAAACCACACCTCCCCACCAAGAGGTATCTTGCTCTTGACGGACTACGCCCCCCTTTTGTCGCCAATCTTCAGCCACGGTTGGGTCGGGCTCGGCTAGCTCGATTCGCTTGGCCACAGTCTCGCCGTTGAGCCCTTGGACGCGGACGGCTCTTGTAAGCTGCCAAGTAAATCCCCGGGGTTGCACGATCAGATACTCAATGAGATCGGCCTCTCGGATCTGATCGAACTGTTCCTTAGTAACCGGCACGGCCATAGGACTCAGCATGTTGAACAGCAACACAATCGCCAATAAGAAGGATGCCAGCGCAAGAGCAAAGTATGTGGGTTGTGTTGATGTTTTGTTCATTTTTTATTTACATAAAAATAGTTATAAGACATTTTTTAGACTTCACTGAGATTTTACACCACAATATTAACAATCTTATCCGGCACCCATATAAACCGCTTTATCGCCGCTTCATCGGCCACGTATTTCTGGATGCTCTCCATGTCGAGTACCAAGGACTTGATCGCGTCCTCTTCGGTGCTGACGGGCACTTCGACTTGTCCGCGCATTTTGCCGTTGACCTGAATAGGTACTACGATCATGTCCTCGGCGGCCTTGGCTGCATCCCAGTAAGGCCAACTCTGACGACTGAGATTTCCCCTCCCGAAGCCCGCCAGTTCCCAGAGTTCCTCGGCAACATGCGGAGCAAAAGGCGAGAGCAGGATCAAGAACGGTCTGGCAACGGCCTGCGGTACTTCGTCTGAGGACACCAATTGGTTGTTCAACTCAATCAAGGCGGCAATGGCCGTATTAAACCGCAACCCCTCGATGTCCTCGGTTACCTTTTGGATGGTTTGGTGCAGCTTTCTTTCTAAGTCAGGTGCCAACGCAGCACTCTCCCCTATTTTCACGCGTCGGTCCGAATCGACAAAGTTGCGCCACACGCGCTGCAAGAAGCGCTGCATCCCGCGAATGCCTTCCATGCTCCACGGCGCACTCGCTTCGAGCGGCCCCATGTACATTTCATACAGCCGCAGAGTATCCACGCCAAATTCCTCACCGACTTCTTCGGGCGGCAGCCCGTTTTTGTAGCGCTTGCCCATTTTGCCAAAAGACCGGCGTAGCACCTTCCCCGTCGCCTTCTCAACAGGCTTTCCGTCGCGGAACTCGACCTCGCGGATGTCGATATACACGCCGCGCTCGTCCTGAAAGGCATCTGCGGTCATCATGCCTTGGTTGAACAACTTCTTAAACGGCTCAGGCGTGGATACGTGGCCTAGGTCGTAGAGGGCCTTGTGCCAAAACCGAGCGTAAAGCAAGTGTAACACCGCGTGTTCAGCACCGCCGATGTAGAGATCAACGGGCATGAAGTAGCCCTCCTTGGCCGGGTCGCAGAAGGCTTCTTCGTTGTGCGGATCGATAAAGCGAAGATAGTACCAGCAAGAACCGGCCCATTGGGGCATGACGTTGAGCTCACGCTGGCAGGCCATTCCGTCAATTTCCACGGTCGTCCACTCCGTTCCGGCCCGGTGCAATGGCGGCGAAACAGGTTGGGTGGGGTCGTCGGAGGTCTCCGGTCTGAAATCCTCTAGGTCCGGCAGCGCCACCGGAGGCTCGACCGCAACGGAATATCCATCGGGATGCGTGGCCAGTGGAAAGGGTTCGCCCCAATAGCGCTGCCGAGCGAAGGTCCAGTCGCGCAGTTTGTAGTTCACTTCGGCTTGGCCGCGCCCTTGGGCGACTAGTGCATCAATGATTTGGGCTTGGGCGTCGACCGTCGCTAAGCCGTTGATGACGTATGGATTATCACCGCCTCGTACTGGAGGCGAATTAATCGCAGTCCCCTCCCCGGCATACCACCCCTCAGCTCGTCCTTCCTCTCCAGTAACTACCTTTACAATGTCCAAGTTATAGGCGGTGGCGAAGGCGAAATCGCGCTCGTCGTGAGCAGGCACCGCCATAATGGCTCCCGCGCCGTAGTCCATGCTGACGTAGTCGGCGACGAAAATGGGAATTTTTTGTTCATTGACTGGATTGCGGGCGTAGATGCCAGAGAAGATACCTGTTTTTTCCTTGGTTTCATCCGCCGTGGAGACAGCAACCTGAGCTACGTACTGGGATACCGCTTCCCGGATGGATTCCCCGCCCCCCTTCCACCGCTCCGGTGTCCCGTCGGGCCAAGCGCTGGGAACCAAGTAGGCTCCCTCGGCGGGATCCACCAGCGGATGCTGAGGGGCAATCGCCATAAAGGTCGCCCCAAAGAGCGTGTCGGGGCGGGTCGTGAACACGGGCAATTGCCTAACGACCTCGTCACTTTGCGGGTCGAGGACATCGAAGCTCACTTCAGCCCCTTCGCTGCGGCCGATCCAGTTGCGCTGCATTCGCTTGATGGGTTCTGGCCAATCGAGCCGAAAGGGCGTGCCGTTGCGGTCCTCCAGCTCAAAGTCCAAGTCTTCTAAGAGCCGCTCGGCATAGGCTGTTATGCGCATCGTCCATTGCCGCAATGGTTTGCGGTACACGGGAAAATCACCCCGCTCGCTGCGGCCTTCATTGGTCACCTCCTCGTTGGCCAACACAGTGCCCAAGCCTGGGCACCAGTTGACGACGGCCTCTTGCTGGTACGCCAACCGGTAGTTGTTCAGCACGGCTTGGCGCTCGGCTGAGGTTAGTGCGGACCAGACTTTATCAGTGCCAAGGACCTGGCGATCTACTGCCGACAATGACCTGCCAGCGGCAAATTGGGCCTCTAAGTCGGCTATGGGCTTGGCTCGCCCCTTTATTTGGCGGCCATTGCCATCTTCCCAGATCTCGTCTTCGTCGAAATAGCTCTCGAATAGTTGGGCAAAAATCCACTGGGTCCAGCCGTAGTACGACGCCCGCGATGTGACCACTTCGCGGGTCCAGTCAAACGACAGCCCGAGAAACTGCAATTGGCTGCGCATCGCATCGATATTCTGATCGGTAACGGTCGCCGGATGGATGTTGTGTTCGATGGCGTATTGCTCGGCCGGCAAGCCAAAACTGTCGAATCCCATCGGGTGTAGGACGTTAAATCCCTGCATCCTTTTGTAGCGGCTGTAGATGTCGCTGGCGATATACCCCTTGGGATGGCCGATGTGCAACCCCGCGCCGCTGGGATAGGGGAACATATCGAGGATGTAGCACTTGGGTTTGCTGACATCGAAACCGAGATCTCCCGGCCCCGGCGTTTGATAGGTCTTCTCCTCCTCCCAGTGGGATCGCCATTTGGTTTCGATGGCTTGGAAATTGTATTGGCCTTTTTTCTGTTTTGTTGACATAATTATCCTTATAAGACATTTACGGATAGAGACGCTGCATCATACGCGGAAATGGAATGGTCTCGCGCACGTGCTTGACGCCGCACAACCAAGCGACCACCCGCTCGATTCCCATGCCGAAGCCAGCGTGCTCGACCGAGCCATAGCGCCGCAAGTCGAGATACCAGCTAAAGGCTTCTTGTGGCAATTGATGCGTGGCGATTTTGTGCTGCAAGACGGCAAGGTTGTCTTCGCGTTGCCCACCCCCGATGATTTCCCCATACCCTTCGGGTGCCAACAGGTCCATGCACAGGGCCAAGCGGCGGTCTTGGGCATCTTCCTTCATGTAGAATGCTTTGACCGCGCTGGGATAGCGGTGAACGAAAACCGGCGACTCGAACTGGGAGGCGAGGAGGGTTTCGTCGTCCCCGCCCAGATCACTCCCCCAGGCGATGTCGCTGCCCAAGGCTGTCAGGCGCTCGACGGCTTCATCGTAGGTCAGGCGCAGAAAGGGCCGACTGACCCGTTCCAGCTTTTCGGTATCTCGCTCGAGGAGTTTTAGCTCTGCGCGGCGACGGTCGAGTACGCGGTCGAGTACGTATAGGACCATGTCCTCGGCCAAGGCCATGGCACCCTCTAGATCGCAATACGCCATCTCTGGCTCGATCATCCAGAACTCAGTCAGGTGGCGGCGGGTTTTAGACTTTTCAGCGCGAAACGTCGGCCCAAAACAATAGACCTTGCCCAAGGCCATGGCGGCCGCTTCCATATAGAGCTGGCCGCTCTGTGTTAAATAAGCCGTGTCATCGAAATACGCGGTTTCGAACAGGGTCGAGGTCCCCTCACTGGCGGCAGGTGTAAAAATCGGCGCATCCACGAGGACAAAGCCACGCGCTTCCATGAAGTCGCGGCAGGCTTTGCCGATTTCGCTGCGGATCTTGAGAATGGCCCCCGGACGAGAAGACCGCAGCCATAAGTGGCGGTGGTCGAGGAGAAAGGACACTCCGTGTTCCTTGGGTGTAATAGGATATGGCTCAGCTTCTTGCACGACTTCGAGGTGCTGGACCCCCACCTCATAGCCGATGGGCGAGCGCGATTCCCGCCGCACTTGGCCGCAGACTACGAGCGAAGATTCTTGCGGCAAGCGATCGCACTGCTCAAATAGATCGGCCTCGACATCTCCTTTAAAAACAACGCATTGCACCACGCCACTGCCGTCGCGCAGTTGCAGAAAATGCAGCTTGCCGCTCGAGCGCTTGTTGTACAACCAACCGCGCAGTACCACTTCTCGGCCGTCATAGCGACCGATATCAGCCACCTGAATCGACTCCATTTGCTTATCCATATACCATATATAATAAGAAAAGACTATCGAGCTAGACTCGATAGCCTTTTCTTCATCTAGCTCAAAACCGCCACTTACTTCTTTAGCAGGGCCTTGTGGCTGAGCCGCATCTTGCCGCCGGTGTCGATTTCGAGGACCTTGACGGCGATCGTGTCCCCTTGTCCAACGACGTCTTCGACCTTATCCACGCGCCGATGCGCCAACTCGGAGATGTGCAACAGGCCCTCCTTGCCGGGCAGAATCTCGACGAAGGCCCCAAAGGGCATGACCCGTTTGACAACCCCGTCGTATTCTTTGCCTACCTCGGCGTCGGCAGTGATTCCCTCGATCATGCGCCGTGCCTCTTCGGCTGGACCCGCTTCAACCGAGGCAATGGTAATCGTGCCGTCTTCATCGACATTGACCGTGGCACCGGTCTTTTCGATCTCGCGGATGGTTTTGCCCCCCGGGCCGATGACCGCGCCGATTTTGCTCTGGTCGATCTTGACAAACTCAATGCGCGGCGCCCAGCGCGAAAGCTCGGGTCGCGCATTGCTGAGGCACTCGTCCATGATGGCCAAGACCTGATCGCGGCCCTCTTTGGCGCGGTCTAAGGCTTCCTTTAAAATGTCTAGCTGCAAGCCCTGGATCTTGATGTCCATCTGAATCGCGGTAATCCCATCCTTGGTGCCAGCGACTTTGAGGTCCATGTCGCCGAGAAAATCTTCGGCGTCGCGAATGTCAGTCAGCAGCTCGTACTCGTCCCCTTCCTTGACCAAGCCCACGCCCGTGCCGCACACCGCGGTTTTAACGGGAATGCCGGCGTCCATCAAGGCGAGCGAGCAGCCACACACCGTGGCCATAGAACTAGAGCTGCTCGACTCGGTTATATCAGACACCAAGCGAATTGTGTAGGGAAAGGACTCGACTGAGGGGATGACCGGCTCTAAGGCGCGCTCGGCCAGATGCCCATGGCCGATGTCCCGCCGTCCCGGACCGCGTTCAAAGCGCACTTCGCCGACCGAATACGGGGGGAAGTTGTAATCCAAGTAATAGGACTTAAACCGCTTGCCTTGCAGATCGTCAGCCATGCGCTCGTCAAGCTTAGTGCCCAGCGTCGCCACACAGAGCGCTTGCGTCTGTCCGCGAGTAAACAGTGCCGAACCATGCGTCCGCGGCAGCACCGTGCTCTCGCAGGTGACATCGCGCACCGCGTCGAGTGCGCGGCCGTCGATGCGCCGCTTCTCCTTGAGGATCATGGTGCGCATGTCGGCCTTGAGCAGCGCTTCTAGCTCGGCTAAGATGAGCTTTTCCGAGTCTGGAAAGCGCTCGGCCAAGCTCTCCAAGACATCGGCATTAATCGCATTGATGCGCTCTTGCCGCTCTTCTTTGCGCGGGCTTCTGTTGGCCTCGGCGATGCGCTCTTGCGCCAACTCGGCAACGGCGCTGACCAGTTCGGGATCGGATTCTGCAACCTCGATGACAATTTTCTCCTTGCCGACTTCAGTAACCAGCCGCTCCTGTAGCTCGACCAGTTCGGCGATGCACTCGTGGCCAAAGGCTAGCGCATCCACCAGATCTTGCTCGGCGATCTCGTGGGCACCCCCTTCGACACTGACAATGGAATCGGCCGTGCCGCAGACGATGATCTCGAGATCGGACTCATCTAGCTGGGTGGAAGTCGGATTGGCGACAAACTCGCCGTTAATGCGCCCGACTCGCACGGCCCCCATGGGGCCAGCAAAGGGAATGTCGGATATGCTCAAAGCCGCTGAAGCCCCGATCAAACCCAAGATGTCAGCGTCGTTTTCGCCATCGTACGAAAACACCGAAACATAGACTTGGATCTCATAGGGAAACTTCTTGGGAAACATCGGCCGAATGGGGTGATCGATTAACCGGGCACTCAGGGTTTCCTTTTCGGAGGGACGCCCTTCGCGTTTGAAGATGTTGCCCGGTATCTTGCCGCCAGCGTAGGCCTTTTCCCGGTAATCTACGATCAAGGGCAAAAAGCCTCGATCTTCCGGCGTGTTGGTCCGGCAGGCTGTTACCAGCACTACGGTCTCTCCGTATTGCACCCACACAGCCCCGTTGGCTTGCTTGGCGATTCTGCCTGTTTCAATCGACAGACTCAGCCCACCTATTTCATGTTCGAGTTTAGTCATTAGATATATCTTTTGCTCTTTCCTTTGAGGGTTTGAATTCTGTGCAGCACCCGCGCCAGCGGACGCCGCGGGGAGTAGCTCAGTACGAGCTAACGGCGCAATCCGAGCTCGCGGATCAACGCCGCGTATGCCTGCGGATTTTTCTTTTGGTAGTAGTTTTGCAATCGCCTCCTCTTGCCTATGAGGACAAGTAAACCCCGCCGCGTGGCAAAGTCCTTTTGCTGGTCTTTGAGGTGTTCGGTCAGGTTCCGGATGCGCTCAGTGAGAATGGCAATCTGCACCGGGGCGGCCCCAGGACCGCCCTCTTGTCCGAACTTCTCTATCAGCTCTTTCTTGCGCTCAGTTGTTGTGGACAACGTCAACCTCCGTATTTCACGCCGCGCTTCTCGCCTTCAGACTTGGAGGCGAATAGGGCGCGTGCTTGGTTAATGTCTTTGCGGATTTGTCCTACCAGCTCGTCTGGACAGGCAAATGCGCGTTGGTCGCGCAGCTTTTTTACGAGGGCAACCTGTAGGGTTTGTCCGTAGAGGTCACCGATAAAATCGAGTATGTGCAACTCGATGACTAGCGCTGCTTCGGCAAATGTGGGCCGAGGGCCAATGTGAGCCACGGCCGACAAAATCCCACTTCCGGGGCATTGTACTTCGGCGGCAAACACTCCCTGCGGCAAGGGTTTATCGCCGTGGGGTAGTAAATTCGCCGTGGGAAACCCCAGTGTTCTACCGCGTCCTTGGCCTCGCGTAACGCGACCGGAAAAATGAATGCCAGCATCTTCCATCTAAGGTTGGCGCAGAACGCACAGGGGCCGCAATGCCCCCTTCTCCCACCGCGCGAGACCAAATAAGGTTTGTGCTGAGTCAAAAACTGCACAAACTTCGCGCGGTCCTGCGTCAGTGGAGTACTCGATGGCCTTCCCATGAGCGAAATCAACTAGCTTGCCTTCGTTCAGTTCCACGGCCGCCAGCCCGCTCAAGGCCAGTCGCGGATGGACGAGGGCCTTTTCAATTTGGCCTGTTTTACTTAGACGGGCTACTTGGTCTAATGTCAGGGCTTTATCCAGCCCGAGACCTCCGGCGCGCAGTCGGCGCAATTCCGCCAAATAGGCACCCGTTCCCAAAGCCTCCCCCAGATCGGCGGCTAGCGAGCGAATGTACGTTCCCGCAGAGCAATGGATTCTCGCCCTTAGTCTGGGAAAATCGTAGCTGAGCAATTCCATTGCGTGAATGTGCACTCGGCGGGATTTGAGGACGATCTCGTCCCCGCGACGCGCCCGCTTATACGAGCGCACCCCGGCCACCTTTACGGCTGAATGCGCTGGCGGAACTTGGTCTATGACACCCGTAAAGTCGCGCAGGGCTTGGGCCACACTTTGGCAGTCGGGAGCCGCGCAGTCGGCTTGGTGGCGAATCGGCCCCTCGGCATCGCCCGTAGCACTCACAGTTCCCAGACAAATCTCGGCCTCGTATTCCTTATCCGCGCCGCAGAGCCACCGGTTGAGCCGGGTATAGCGCCCCAAGCAAACGACCAAGACACCGCTAGCCAAGGGATCGAGCGTGCCGCAGTGTCCAATGCGCCGCAATTGCAACAGACGCCGGAGCGAGACGATTACGTCGTGGGAAGTAGGGCCTTTGGCCTTGTCAATGACCAAAACCCCAGTCAGAGCCGGATCAGCCATGCTGCGTTCCACCAAGACTATCGATCAGAGCCGTCAGGCGCGCGGCGCGCTCGGAGGTGTCGTCGTATGCAATCCGCAACTGGGGTGCATAGCGCAAGCGCATGCGCTGAGCGATTTCTCGGCGAATAAAACCCAAGCCCCTCTGCATCCCCTGGAGTGCCTGCTTTTTGTCGTCTGCATCGCCGAGCGTGCTGACAAAGATCGTGGCATAGCTCATGTCGGCGGAGAGTTCCACATCCACTACTTGGACTAGCTGCAACCGAGGATCCTTCATCCGCCCTACGATGTCGGTCAACTCGCGCAGCAACTGCCCACGCACTCGGCTAATTCGTTGTGGGGAGGCCACCTGCCCCTCAGTGTACTTCCATTTGGTAGTCGAGGATATGCACCCGGGGATCGCCTTCGACGAAGTTGACGATTTTGGTCAGCATCTCATCGCAGTGTTCAACGGCCGAACTCACCACGGCAACCCCCAACACCGTCCGCTGCCAAAGCGCGTGGTCATCTACTTCGGCCACGGCCGCGTTAAAGCGGTTGCGGATGCGCCCCTTGACGCTGTTGAGGACTTGCCGCTTGTCTTTGAGCGAATGGCTATCGCCGATATAGAGTTGCACTGCACAGCTCATAACGATCAAAACAATTCAACCGCCCCTACAGCGTCCGCTCGGTTTCGACCACAACCAAGGATTCGACGATATCGCCTTCTGCGATGTCGTCAAATCCGGCAAATCCCATGCCGCACTCGAATCCCTCGGCGACCTCTCGCACATCGTCCTTGAACCGCCGCAACGAAGTAAGCTCTCCGGTAAAGACGACTTGGCCATCGCGCAAAATCCGCACCTGATTGCTGCGGGCGATGGTGCCGTCTTGTACCAAACAACCGCCGATCGTCCCCATGCGGGACGAGCTAAAGATCTGGCGGATTTCGGCCCGGCCCACCACCTGTTCTTCGGTCGTTGGGGCCAAAAGGCCAGCCAAGGCAGCTCGCACATCCTCGATGACCTCGTAGATGATGCGGTAGTTGCGAATCTCCACGCCTTCCTGCACGGCGAGGTCGCGGGCTGAGGGTTGGGTGCTTACGTGGAAACCGAGCAAAATGGCGTTAGAAGCCGCCGCCAATAGCACATCCGATTCCGAGATAGCCCCCACCGCGCTGTGAATGACGTTGACCCGCACTTCCTCGTGGGTTATGCGGCCCAACTCTTCGGCAATGGCCTCGACCGATCCATCGACATCGCCTTTAACCACCACCCGCAACTCTTGAATGTGACCTTGCTGGATCTGATCGTGTAAGTCGCTGAGTGTAACCGTGCGCAGCTTGCGGTGATCTTGCTCGCGCTTGATGAGCTGCCGCCGCTGGCTGAGGTCCTTGGCTTCGCGCTCGGAATTGGCAACGGCAAAAGCATCTCCAGCTTGCGGCACCCCGGGCAACCCGAGCACTTGGACGGGCACGGAGGGTTTTGCTTCTTCGACGCGCTGGCCATGCTCGTCGAGCAGGGCGCGGACCCTACCGCTGTGCACGCCGGTAATAAAAGGCTCGCCGACGCCCAGCGTTCCCTCTTGCACCAAAACTGTGGCCACAGGCCCCCGCCCCTTGTCGAGATGGGCTTCGACAATCGTTCCACGCGCTTTCTTATGGGGATTGGCCTGCAACTCAAGCAACTCGGCCACAATGAGGAGCAATTCCAGCAAGTGGTCTATGCCTTGTCCGGTTTTGGCGGAGATTTCGGCACAGGGAATCTGCCCCCCCCACTCCTCGATTAAGACTTCTCTTTCTGACAACTCCCGCTTGATCTTGTCTGGGTCGGCCGTAGGCAAGTCTATTTTATTAATCGCGACGACTAAGGGAACCTGCGCGGCCTTGGCGTGGTCGATAGCTTCAATGGTTTGCGGCATGACGCTGTCGTCGGCCGCCACGACCAAGATCACAATGTCAGTTACCCTTGAACCGCGCGCCCGCATCGCCGTAAAGGCCGCGTGCCCTGGGGTATCGAGAAACGTCACGCCGCGACCGTCTTCCATGTTGATCACATACGCCCCGATGTGCTGGGTAATGCCGCCAGACTCACCCTCAACCACCTTGCTTTCGCGCAAGTAGTCGAGCAACGAAGTTTTGCCGTGATCGACGTGGCCCATGACGGTAACGACCGGCGGACGTGGCTCGGGTTCGCCGATTTCTTCCTCCTCGACGATCTCATCCAACTCGACTTCTTCGGCCTCCAGCGGAACCACTTCAAAGCCAAACTCATCGGCCAGTGTCTGCATGGTGTCCATGTCGAGGCGTTGATTGATCGTCGCCATGGTACCCAACTGCAAACACAGGGCGATTACTTCGCTGACCTTGACGCCGAGTTGTTCGGCAAATTCGCCGAGCGTGATAAACTCGCTGACCTTGATCTGGCGAATCTCACTGTCTTCCTCGGCACCGTCTTCGCGCGGGCCACGCTCGTAGCGCCGGCGCACCCGCCCCTCGTTGAGCTGGCTCAAGGTCCGCCGCACGCTTTCTTGTACTTCCCTAGCATCGGGTGTCCCTTTGCGCCGCTTCCCCCGGCGACGCTTGGGCGGCGACCCCGGCAAATTGGCTTGGGCGGTTACTTCTCTCTTCTCGCCTAAGCCCTCGCGGATGCTTTCTAAGCTATCCTGCTCCTTGCCACGCCGACGACCGCGACGACGCCCTCCCTCTGCCTTGTCGGGCAAGGGCACGGCGCGCCCCTCAGCGTGCCCTTCAACGCCCTGCTTGCGAGCCGCCGGCCCCCTTTCGCGGCGACGCTCGGGTCGCAAGCTATCGGCCTGTTTGCGGCTGTCCTCTTTGGCCTTCTGCCGCTTTACTTCCTCTATCGAGCTTTTCTTCTCTTCAGCCAGCTTGCGGTCGATGGCCTCCAGCATCTCGGGCGTAAGTACGCTCATATGGCTTTTGACTTCCATATCCATGCCCTTGAGCATGGATATGAGCGCATCACTGGACAGCTTCTGTTCTTTGGCTACTTGATAAACCCGGCGCTTTTCCAAAACTATTCCCTCAGCTACTCAGCCCTTTGGTCTGTCTCGTCTTCTCCACTCACAGCGGGCGCGGCAAGCGCTTCTCCACTCTCTTGCTCAGCCCCCTGTTCGGCCACTTCTGCCTCCTCAGCAGCGATCAATGCTTCAATATCGACCTCACCATGCTCGGCAAGGTACGCGGCAGCGGCGACCTTTACTCCTTGGGCGGTTTCGGCCAACTCTAGGCCCGGCACGGTCTGTAACAGCTCTGTATCGGCCTCGGAGATCGCAGTGATGGAGTCGAAACCGGAGGTGGTCAAACTCAGGGCAATCAACTCGCTAATGCCATCTATCTGGCGGAATACTTGCTGGTACTTCTCCTGCTTGGCTCGGCGCTCTTGGTATTGCTCGTCGGTGATGATGTCGAGCCCCCAACCCGTCAGTTGGCTGGCGAGTTTGGTATTTTGGCCGCCCTTGCCAATGGCCAGCGATAGCTGCTCTTCTTCAACGATCACCACCGCGTGCCGACGGCGCGAATCCGTAATGCAGCGCACTACGGTGGCTGGGCTTAGGGCGCGGCTTATGAATATATCCGGCTCGTCAATCCAAGGAACGATATCTATGCGCTCGCCACTCAATTCTCGGACGATGGCTTGCACCCGCGATCCTTTTACCCCCACGCAGGCCCCCACCGGATCGACGCGTTCGTCGCTGCTGCTAACCGCAATTTTGGCTCGCTCCCCCGGCTCGCGGGCCACGCCGTGAATCTCGACGATGCCCTCGGCTATTTCCGGCACTTCTGTGGCAAAGAGCTTCCTGAGGAATTCGGGCCGCGTGCGAGAAAGCAAGACCTGAGGCCCTCGGCTCGACTTGAGTACCTCGTATATATAGCCTCGCACCGCATCGCCTTGGCGGTAGCGCTCGCGGCGGATTTGCTCTTTGTATGGCACGGCGGCCTCGGCCCGACCAAGGTTGAGAATGATGTCGCCGTGGCTGATTTGTTGCACAGTACCGGATTCGACGAGACCGACCCGACCGATAAATTCGTCGTATATCCGCTCGCGCTCGGCTTCGCGGACCCGCTGAATGAGAATCTGCTTTGCGGTCTGGATGGCGTTGCGGCCAAAATCGGCGAAATTGAGCTGCTGTACCAGCACGGAACCCAGTTGGGCATGAGGGTCGATGTTGCGGGCGTCGGCGAGGAGAATCTCCATGGATGGCTCGACCACTTCTTCGACGACGGTCTTGCGGGCATACACGGCCATCTTGCCCTGGACCGCGTCGATGTCAACTTCGTAATTTTCGGTATTGCCGTAGTGCCTTTTGGCGGCTGAAATTAGGGCGTCGACAAGGGTTTGTACCACCAATTCCCGATCGACGTTTTTTTCGCGGGCAATCTGCCCTAAGGCTTCGACAATGTTTGCGTTATTCATAATTTTTTACTCGACCTTCGCTGCTTACAATTCTGGTTCGATGTTGGCTTTAGTAATATCGGCGCGTGCCACGATCTCGGCTGGGCTGTCGAGCTGAATCTGGTCGGCTTCCCAAGCGACCAGCCGACCTTTGACCGCTTGACCGGACGTGAGTACGACTTTTAGCAACCGGCCCTGGGCGCGGGTAAAATCCCCATCGGTCTCTAGTGGCCGGTCCAATCCGGGCGAAGTAACTTCGAGCCGATAGCGTCCGGCAATGGGATCTTCTATGTCGAAAAGATCGGCCACTTCGCGACTGATTGACTCGCAAGTGGCCAGCGTTACGCCGCAATTTTTGTGAACCAATAATCTGACTAGCTGATTACCTCGGACGCCGCTGAGTTCAATATCGACGAGTTCGGCCCCATGCTCGCGGACAATGGGTTCGACAAAAGCTACTATGTCGGCCTTTAATGCGAATTTATCTACGGCGGAAATACGCGCTTTTCCCCCTTAATAAAAAACGGGCTATGACGCCGGCCCATTGGGTATAAAATATGGGATTATATTGATTTAGGCAAGACGACTTAACAGTCATAGCCAAAGGCCAACGCTAGAGGAGACGCAGAATCTCGCGCAGTTCTTTTTTGGTCTCTTCGATCATTCTGAGTGCGGCCTCCCGGTCCTGTGCGGATTCGGGGCCTGGTCGCTCCACTACTGAATCAGGCCTGCTCTGTTGTTCAGCGAGCAAAGCAGGTACTTGCTCGCCAACTTGACGCAAGAGTTCAGGTTCGTCTTTGAGTTTCTTCTTTACGCCTTGCGTCGTATAGCGCTCCTCATAGAGGAGGCGTTTAAGCAACAGGATGATTCCTATATCTCGCTCTCTATAGGCTCTGTTTTTGCCGCCGCGTGCACGCCGCGGTCGCAAACACGCAAACTCCTTCTCCCACGCCCTGAGCGTATAGGGCTGCAGTTGTGTGAGTTCGGCGACTTCACTGATGCTGTAATACAGCTTGTTTTGCAATGGATTTTTCACGATCGCACTTCCCTGTATCCTTTGCGATGACGCCAGGTGATGCGCAAGGGCGTTCCCTCGAAATCAAACTCCGACCTCAGTCGATTTTCGATGTGGCGTCGATAATTTCCCGGCACGGAGCGGGGCAAATTGGTAAAGATCGTAAACGCCGGCGGGTTAATCGCATGTTGGGTCGCGTAGAGCAGACGGATATCTCGGCCTTCTTGAGTCGCTAGGTACTCGCCAGAGAACTGCTGAATGATCTTGTTCAAGCGCGCGGTGGGAATCCGCGTCCGGCGCTTGTTGCCCACCGCGGCCACTACTTCGAGGCACCTGTGAACCCGCCGTCCGGTCAAGCCCGATATGCACAGCACTGGATAGTTGCGCAAAAAGGGGTAGCGATCGCGCAACTCGCCGCGATACTCATCCGCAGTGCCCTCGGCGACTAAATCCCATTTATTGATCGCCACCACCAAGCCACAGCCAGATTTTATTACTTGCTCCATGATGCGGGCATCTTGCATAACCCACCCTTCGGCACCGTCTATGAGCACAACCGCCACATCGGCTTGGTCAATGCTATTGGCCGCCCGGCGCGTGCTGTAGAATTCCACTGGATCATCGACCTTAGATCGCCGCCGCAAACCGGCCGTATCCACGAACTGCAGGTGGCTGTCCTGCCAAATCAAGCGCAATTGAGTAGGGTCTCGGGTCGTGCCGGGCCGGTCGTGGACGATGGAAACCTGATAACCGGCGAGGTGATTGATCAGCGTGGATTTGCCCACGTTGGGACGACCGACCAAAGCGACCCGAATCGCCGCCTCGTCCCATTCCGGCCCATACGCCTCGGCCTCATCGAAGAGCGCAATGAGTGCATCGAGCAAATCCCCGGAACGCCGCCCGGTCACGGCTGAAACCGGTAGGGGATCCCCCAAGCCGAGCTGGTAGAATTCGTCGAGCGGCGCAATTGGCCCCGCCTCATCGACCTTGTTGACGGCCAGCAAGCACTTCCCGCCCCCGCTGCGCAGCATGGCCCCCATTTCTTGGTCGAGGTCAGTCAAACCTGTAGTCCCGTCGCAGAGAAAAATAGCTATATCCGCTTCTGCCAATGCATTTGCCGCTTGCGAGCGCACGGCCGCGGATAGCGCGTCTTTGGCATTGGGCATATAGCCACCCGTATCGACCAACGTGAAAGACCGCCCTCCCCACTCGGCTGCGGCGAATATCTGATCGCGCGTAACTCCGGGCTGGCCATCGGTTATGGCCCACCGGGTCCCCAAGATGCGGTTGAAAAGGGTCGATTTGCCCACGTTGGGACGACCGACAATCGCCACGATGGGCCGACGATAGCTTTCGACGGTTCGGGTGCTCATTTTTCGCGCCCTATGTAGTAACCCAATTCGGTTAGCTGCCGCCCCTCCCCTTGCACGTTCACTCCTTGATCAGTCCAAACTCGCTCGAGCGATTCGACCAAGTCATACCCCCCCACCGCGAGGGGAACGTCAGCCTCTTCCGTCAGTTGCGGCACGGTCATGTCGTCCAACGTCAAACCCTCGCCATTGACGCAATTGGGCGGCAGCAGAACTAAATCCCGCTGAATTCCATCGCGTACTCTCGCCGCCATATCGCGGCCAGTCAGCAGGCCCGATACAGTGATCCCGCGGCCGAAAAAATCGTTATCTACCGGCAGGAGATCGATCTGTACGTTCTCGATGGCATTCAGCCTAGCGACTAGAGGTACGAGGATGCGCTCGGCCAAGCGCCCGGTCAGCAGGCCAATCCGCATGGACTTGGTCGTGCGCGCTGGCAGCCGCTTGCTGGCCTCGTCCCAAGTGTCGAGGAAGGAGCGGACCATGCCGATGCCGTTTTCTAGCTGGGGAAACGCATCGTAATAAGACGCCTCTGGCACAGACCGACCCGTCAGCAGAAAAATTTCGTCAGCCGCATAGACGAACCGCTCGCCAAAGCGCGCTTTAAATTGCAAGCCCCACGCTTCGGCGGCTGCCGCGTACTCAGTGGCCTTGGCCGGGGTCACCGGATCGAGTTGGACGAGCTTGTGCCGATGATCGGTCAGCCCCACCGGCACCAGTGCCACTGAGCGGACCGCAGGATAGTACGCAGACAGATCGGCCACTGTGCGCTCTAGATGCGGCCCATCGTTCCAACCTGGGCAGAGCACGACTTGGGTGTGCATCTCAATGCCGTTGGTGGCTAGTTTGTGCAAGCGCTCGTTGATATCGATGGTCTCTTTTGTGCGTCCGAGCATGACTTGCCTCAGTTCGGGGTCGGTAGCGTGGACTGAGATGTATTGCGGCGTTAGTCCTTGTTCGATAATGCGGTCGATATCGCTTTCGCGGACGTTAGTCAGGGTCACGTACGAGCCGTGAAGAAAGGAGAGTCGAAAATCGTCGTCCTCAAAATACAGGCTGCGCCGCATGCCTTTGGGCATTTGATGGATAAAGCAGAAGACGCATTTGTTGTTGCAACTGCGCAAGCGCATATCCTCGAAGACCAGCCCTAATGACTCGCCGCTCTGGCGCTCAATTTCAGCCTCGTACCGTTCTTTGTCGCGCTCGATCTCTACGCAGATTACCTCTTCGGCGCTGTTGACCTGCACGTCGATCAAATCGCGCACTTCTTCGCCATTGATGCGCAAAATGCGATCGCCAATGAGAAAACCCGCACGCGCACCGAGACTGTCGGGCTCAATTTGTTTTACGACGACCATAGTGAATCAAGCAATTAATCTACGTATCATAGTGTGGGGCAAGATGTTCTATCGGTATCGGTAAAGGTATATGGATATTGCGCCGACGGCAATACCCTAGGTGAGAAATAAAAAAATCCGCCCGACCCAGTTGGCCAGGCGGATAGTGGAGCGGGAGACGGGAATCGAACCCGCGACATCAAGCTTGGGAAGCTTGCGTTCTACCCCTGAACTACTCCCGCTAATTTTGCGGTCCTAAGGTAGGAGAGGCCCCAACCGCTGTCAACTCGCCCCACTGCCCCATCGGTACTCCCACCCGCCGACGATGCGCTGGACGACGCCGGCCTTTCCCCATACGTCGAGGTCCAATTCGCGCAAGCGGCGGTCGCGGCGGCACCACGTTATTTGTCGCTTGGCCAAGCGGCGGGTGCGCTGTTTGGTCCGCTCAATGGCCTCTTGCCAAGGGCAATGCCCTGCCAGCGCCCTGCTTATTTCGAGATACCCCAAAGTCCCCAAAGCGCTGTTACTTGGGTCGTAGCCCATTTCGTGCAAGGAGCGGACTTCCTCGACCCATCCCTGCTCAACCATTTGCTCGACCCGCTGATCAATCCGCTCGTAGAGCTGACTGCGCGCCATGGTCAGACTGATCATCTGCGGCTGCTGTAGTACAAGGGGTTGTCCCTTGCGCTCCCGCCATAGCGTGCTGAGCGAGCCCTTCCCGACCATCGCCACCTCCAACGCCCGCAAGATCCGCTGCGCGTCACCCGGCTGCAACCGCGCGTGTACGACCGGGTCTCGACGGCCTAACTCCTCGTATAGGGAGGCAAGCCCCTCGCAATGCAGGCGATTTTGCAATTTTGTGCGGGTCGGCGCGTATTCGGCTTCGTCCTCAAAGCATCCGTCCAATGCACTCTGCCAGTACAGGCCCGTCCCTCCAACCATGATGGGTAATCCCCCTCTGTTCCAGATCTGCTCAATGATGCGCCGCGCGGCTCGCTCATACACTCCCGCGCTGTAGGTTTCCTCGGGAGAAAGCATATCGAGCAAGTGATGGGGGCATTGGTTCTGCTGTTCAGCGGTTGGCTTGGCCGTGCCAATGTCCATGTAGCGGTAAATTTGCCGCGAGTCGGCCGAGATGATCTCCACTTTGGGCAAGTGCTGGGCTACTTCGAGGGCTATTTCTGTTTTGCCGGTGGCGGTGGATCCGGTAATTAGGATTAGTGGTTTGTTTGACATATTACTGATTATATGACTATTCAGTTGATTCTTTTTTTAACAGAGCCGGCTCCACGATGATCGTTTTCTCGCGGCGCAACAGCGCTTGCCCGGGCGCGCCGCCACGCGGTTTGGTGACGTGTTTTACCAAGGTGTACGCCACAGAGACCTTTTTCGCCGTCCTCCCCTTGCTCCAATACGCGGCTAAGGACGCGGCCTGTTCAATAGTTTGTTTGCTGGGAGCTTCCTTGCGGCCTTCACTCCGCAGAACGACGTGCGATCCCGAGTAGCCCTGGGCGTGAAACCACAGATCGTTTTGCGCGGACATCTTGTGCGTCAGCACGTCGTTTTCCTTGTTGTTGCGCCCGGCCCACACCGACCATCCCGTGGACGTTCTATAACGCCGGGGATGGGCTTGGGGCTGCTTGCTTGCCGTTTTGTTGGTGCTTGTCACCTTGCTCTCCAACCAGTTCTGCAGCGCGGCGTCGGCTTCCCAAATGCCGGCATCGACCGCACCAATCCAATCCTCATATTGGTCACACTGACGCCTGAGTTCGGCTAAGCGCTGCGGCAGGACTTGTTGACGGCGCTCGTATTTTTGCGCGGCCTTTAGATAGGCTGCGGCGTTTTCCGCCAAGCTGCGGTTTATATCCAAATCAATTCGCAGGGTCGAGCCCCCTTCTGAATCGAAGAGGTCGGCTAGTTCTACTTGCGCGGGCCGACCGGATAGCTGTCCTATGTTGGCCCATAGCGCGTGGCCCTTTCGCTTGTACTCCTCGGCGCGCGCGGCTTCGTCGAATTCTACTTGCATGGCGACCAAACGCCGCCGGGCATTCTTCAGGGTTTGGCCCAGCCTCCGGCGAATCTGTTGCTGTTTCTGCTGTGCTTGGCGCTGTTCCCGCTCCTGTTGGCACGCCGCCCATATCCCTGGGCTGACCGCGTCAAGCTGCTCGTAGGCCCCTTGCAAGCGGCGCGGTTCAAGGGCGGAAAAATGAAACCGCGTCGCCTCTTGCCACACGTAGCTCTGGCCTGTTAGCACACTGGTGTACGCCTCTGTAGCCGCGTTCCACAAGGCTGTGGCCGGTTCGTCTCCCCCACCCTGCTGGCTGCGAAAGATCAACTCGCGCACCACGGAGGCATCCGCTCCGGCCAACCAGCGCCTCGCCGTCTTTTCCAAGGTTGTATCCGCACTCGCCAGTCGGTCGCGCCACGCGCTAGGCCCGTCCGTGCCGGGCAACAGGCGGCCCGATGGCTCAGGTGGCTGGTACGGCTTGCCTACGGGAGACTTGTCCTTGGACGTTCCCCAGTAGCCCAAAATCTCGCCATCGGCTTGGCGATGGAGAATAAACCGCACTTTATTGGGAATGAGTTCGTACACCAAGACGCCAAAACTTGGGCGACCGGCGCGGTCTCGACGCTCTAGGCACAAGCGTAAGATGCGCTCGCGGCGCTCGGCCTCCACGGCCACGATCCTCGCACGCATCAAGTACTTTTCCGGGCCGTCGCTCGCACGCCAAGATCGCGGCCACGCCTCGCGCCGCAGGCAGAGTAAGCCCTCTCGACCACTCACACCGCACAGCCAATCGCCCTCGTCGACGGCGAAGGCGAGTTCTGTGGACTGAGCATAGGCTCGCTCGATGACCGCCCCTTGCAGGCGTCCCTGTAGCTCCTGTGCGAGAGCTTGAATGGTGAAGTAATCAAACGCCATCTAGGCTTCGACGAGCTTGAGGCTGGCGCTTAGCTTCTCCTGAGTGGCGCGGTATTCGGCTTGGCGTTGGCGCTCCTGTGCGACGATCTCGGGCGGCGCTTTGGTCAGGAAGCGGTCATTGGCCAATTTGGCGTCTAGCCCTTTGAGCAGGCCGTCCATCTTTTGAATTTCCCTTTTGAGACGCTGCCGCTCTGCATCTAGATCGATCAACCCCTCTAAGGGCACGAAAATTTCAGCCGCAGCCGTCATCGCGCTACCCGAAGCCGGAGGTTGGACGAGCCCTTGGCCGACTTGCACGGATTCGGCCCGGGTCAACAGCGAGATGTAGGGGATGGCTTGGCGCAGGGTCTGTTCGGCTTCGTCCGAGACAGCCGAAATCAAGACCTCGATCTTGCGCCCCGGAGGAACGTTCATCTCGCCGCGAATGATCCGCACCCCAGTCACCACCTCTTGCAAACACTGCATTTGCGCTTCGGCCTCCGGGTCTATCAATTCGTCATCGCACTTCGGCCAATCCGCGACCATGATGCTGTTAGCTGACGAGCCGTGAGGGAGGGCTTGCCACAGGGTCTCGGTGATAAAGGGCATAATGGGGTGCAACAGCCGCAGAGCGGTTTCGAGCACGCGCACGAGATGCTCTTGGGCCACGCGCCGCGCCTGGGGATCGCCTCCCTGCAAGCGCACCTTGGCCAATTCGAGGTACCAATCGCAGTAGTCGCGCCAGACGAAGTCGTAGATCGCCCGCGTCAAGTCGCTGAAGCGGTAGGATTGCATGGCCTCGGTCATCTCGCGCACGGCCACCTGCAGTCGGCTCCAAATCCAGCGGTCGGCCAGCTCGCTCCGCTCGCAGGGGCCGGGCTCGTATCCATCGATGTTCATCAGCACGAAGCGGGTCGCATTCCACAGCTTGTTGCCAAAGTTGCGGCCGGCCTCCGCACTGGCCGAAGCCTGCACTTGGTTGTTCTCGACTGCCGCATCAAAGCGCACGTCTTGGACGGCTCCAGCCTGCGCCAACAGACAGTAGCGGGTCGCATCCGCGCCGTAGCGCGCCACCAAGTCGAGCGGGTTGAGGCCCGTACCCAAGCTCTTGCTCATGCGGCGACCGTCTTGGGTCAGAATCGTCGGGTGGACCAGCACCGTCTTAAAGGGAATCTGCTCTACGAACTCTAGCGAGGTCATGGCCATCCGCAAAACCCACAAATAGAGAATGTCGCGAGCCGTGATCATCAAATCCGTGGGATAAAAGTACTCCAGCGCGTCGCTGCGCTGCGGCCAACCGAGAGTGGCAAATGGCCACAGCGCGGAAGAAAACCACGTGTCGAGCACATCTGGGTCTTGCACCCAATCTTGGCCACCGCATTCGGGACAGGCATCTGGCTTAGCCACACTAACCACGGGCTTGGCACCGGCCGCCACCGAAACCCTGAAGTTGCCTTCGCGCAGGGCTTGCTCCCAGTCCAAGTTGCCCACGGTGCTCAGCCCATCGGCGCTACAATGGGTGCAATACCAAGCGGGAATGCGATGCCCCCACCAGATCTGTCGCGACAAGGCCCAATCGCGTATTTGATCCAACCATTCGATGGCATAGTGGCGGAAGCGGTCAGGCGCGTATTGAATATTCTGCCGCACGAGCACGGGCCGCACCTTGGCCGCTATCTCCTTCATGTTCATAAACCACTGCTCCATCGGCAGAGGTTCGACGACCGTGCCGCACTTGTCGTGGTGAGGTACGGCGTGTTCGTGATCCTCTATTTTTTCTAGCAACCCCTCTGCTTCCAACGCGGCCACGACGGCCTCGCGAGCCGCGTAGCGATCTAACCCGGCAAAGCGACCGGCCGCCTCGGTCATAATCCCATCAAAGCCGATGACTTGGATCTGCGCTAGGTCATGGCGCAAGCCTAGCTCGTAGTCATTGGGATCGTGGGCGGGGGTCACCTTGACTGCGCCACTGCCTAGTTCGGGATCGGCGTATTCATCGGCGACGATGGGAATCACTCTATCTGTCAGCGGCAGTTCGACTTGCAGGCCAATCGCTTCGCGCCAGCGGTCATCGTTGGGATGGACGGCCACGGCCGTGTCCCCGAGCATGGTCTCCGGACGCGTGGTGGCGACCACGACTTGCAGCGCACCCTCTTGGGCTGGGTAGCGGATGTGCCACAAGTGGCCGACGACCTCTCGCTCTTCGGTCTCTAGGTCGGAAATGACGGTGCGGCACTGCGGGCACCAGTTGATCATGCGGGTGCCGCGGTAAATCCACCCTTTTTCCGCAAAATGCTCGAAAGCCTGCAATACGGCTTCGACGTATTCTTCGTCGAGCGTGAACCGCTCCCAGCGCCAATCGTAACTGGCCCCGAGTTGGCGCAATTGGCGGTAGATGGCGTCCCCGTATTTTTCCTTCCACTGCCAAATCCGGTCGAGCATGGCGTCGCGCCCCAAGTCGTAGCGATTCTTGCCCTCGACTTCTAAAAGCTCCTGCTCGACCTTCATCTGGGTGGCAATGCCCGCGTGATCGGTACCCGGCAGACAGAGCGTCTCAAAGCCCTGCATCCGCTTCCACCGCACTACTAGGTCGTGGATGGCATGTTGAATCGCGTGGCCCATGTGCAGCTCGCCCGTCACGTTGGGCGGAGGAATTACTATGCTGTAAGGGGGCTTGTCCGGGTTGATCCCCGCGTTAAAATAGCCGTTTTCCTCCCAGAAATCGTACCATTTTTTTTCAATCGCCACGGGATCGAACGTCTTGGCCAATTCTTCCGTCATACCGCGTCCTTATCCTTGTGTTTAATATGAAGGTTAAACTAAAAATATAACCCTTTCCCCTGACCTGACAATTTTGCTCGCCGGGCTTGGCTGTCTATTTTGTGTCCAGTTCATTTCATTTGTGCTAGGCGATCCAATATGGGCAATTGGTCCAAGCTGCAAACCGAACAGCGCAATCCAGCCACTGAGTGCATCGACGAAGTCTCGACGTTAGAGATGCTGGCGATCATCAACCGAGAAGACGCCCTCGTGCCAGCCGCAGTCGCCACGCAATTGGCTCCCATCGCCGAGGCGGTTGACTTAGTCGCTAGCCAGCTTGGGAGCGGGGGCCGCTTGTTCTACCTCGGCGCGGGTACCAGCGGTCGGCTCGGCGTGCTGGATGCGGCTGAATGCCCCCCCACCTTTGGCGCAAGCTCCCAGTTGGTGCAGGGCCTAATCGCCGGCGGACTACCAGCCCTGTGCCAAGCCGTAGAAGGTGCCGAGGACGACTGCGAGGCCGCATCCAACGAATTGGCCCGACAGGGCTTGGGGTCGGCCGACGTGCTCATGGGCATTGCCGCCAGCGGCGTAACCCCTTTCGTTATCAGCGGCATGGAATACGCCGCGCAGCAGGGTTGTCCGACGATCTTTTTTACTTGCAGTCCCACGGCCGCCGAGTCCGTTGCAGCCTCGATCAAGATCGTCCCCGAGGTCGGCCCAGAAGTCATCACCGGATCGACGCGGATGAAGGCCGGAACAGCGACCAAGCTAGTGCTCAACATGATCAGCACCGGCGCGATGGTGAAATTGGGCAAAACCTACGGCAACCTAATGGTCGATTTGCAGCCCACCAATGCCAAGCTGCGTGATCGCGCTGAGCGCATATTTGGAACGCTGACCGGGGCTTCGCCTCAAGTGGCCTCCGCCCGGCTGCAAGCGGCCGAAGGCGGCTTGAAGCTGGCGCTGGTCATGGAGCTATGCCAACTAGATCGAACCCAAGCACAACACCTTCTCGATACCTGTGGCGGAAGCGTCAAGGCCGCCACCTTCTCCACTGGAGCAGCCCCTTGCAATACGCAAACCTAGGCCGCACGAACTTGCGCCTGTCCGTCTTGGGCCTTGGCACCGTGCAATTGGGCATGGCGTACGGCTGGGACCAACAACCGCCGCCGCCGGATGACTGCGTGATTAAGTTGATCCGCCGCGCCTTGGAACTGGGCATCAACTACATCGACACGGCCGCGGAGTACGGCCGCAGTGAAAGTCTCGTGGGCCGGGCGTGGGCCGGGCTGACGTGTCGGCCCGTGATTGCCACCAAGCTCTCCATCCGAGATCCCGACAACGCAGGGCTATTGACCGGGCAGGCGCTGCGTCAGTCCGTCGAGCAGTCGCTGCGCCAGAGCTTGCAGAGGCTCGGCGTCGATGTGCTCGAACTCGTGCAGTTGCACAGCCTCGACACGCGCTTTGCAACCCCAGAACTGCTGGAATTGTTAGCGCAATACAACCAACGCGGCTGGGTTCGCTATTGGGGCGTTACCACGTACGGCGAAGAGGCTCCGCTCGATGCCTTAGATCATCCCGAGCTAATTTGCTCGATGCAGATACCGTATAGCGCGCTTGATCGCCGGATGGAACACAAGGTAATCCCCTGCGCCCAAGCTCTGGGTACGGGCGTCATCCTGCGCTCTATCTTCCTCCAAGGCATCCTATCACATCGGCTCGACTCGCTCCCGACCGAGCTCGCCGATCTATCTCCTTTGGCCGCTCCTCTGCTGCGGTTAGCCCAGGATGCAGGCATGGATCTGGCCGAACTAGCTTTGCGCTTTGCCGCCTTTGCTTCCGGCGCTCATTCAGCTATTTTCGGCACCACAAGCGTCTCCGAACTCGAAGCTAATATCCGCGCAGTCGAGGCCGGTCCTCTACCGCCCGATTTAGTAGCAGCCGTGCGCGCAATCGAGGTCGAGGATTCAGCCCTACTCAACCCCGGCAACTGGAGGTTATCTACGCCGTGAATGAACCCACGCCCGGCCAAGCAGTTGGCGATTTAGAAACCCCGGTGCTGCTGCTCGATCTCGACCGCTTTGAATCCAATGTGCAGCACATGGCCGCGTATTGCCGCGACAATGGCAAGGAATGGCGGCCCCACAGCAAGGCACACAAATCCCCAGCCATAGCCCACATCGAACTGGCCAACGGGGCCTGCGGCATTACTTGCGCCAAGTTGAGCGAAGCCGAGTGGATGGTCGCGCATGGCGTACCCTCCATCCTGCTGGCCAACCAGATCGTCAGCCCGGCAAAATTCGCCGCCCTAGCCCGCCTGCAACACCAAGCCGAAGTCATTGCCGCAGTCGATAATATCGCCGTCGTCGAACCTATGGCCGCCGCGGCCGACGCCGAAGGCGTCCGAATTCCCGTGGTCGCGGAAATTGACATTGGCATGAAGCGGGTTGGCGTAGAGCCTGGCCCTCCTCTTCTCGCCTTGTCCAAGGCCATTAGCGACCAACCTGGGCTAGCGTTCAAGGGCCTGATGGGCTACGAGGGCCACGTGCTCGACTGTTGGCCACTGCCGGCCAAGAAAAAGGCCTGTTACCAAGCACTGGATATATTAGTAGAATCTCGTAACTTATTGGAAGACAATGGGCTACAGATAGAAATCGTCAGTGCCGGTGGCACGGGCTCTTACGAACTCAGTGCTCTCCACGACGGGATCACTGAACTCCAAGCTGGCGGCGGCGTGTTCATGGACGTCATGTATCGCCGGAAATGTCACGTCGAAGCGCTCACCCCCGCCTTAACGGTGCTCACCTCGGTCACCAGCCGCGCGGCTGATCGGGTCGTCGTCGATGCTGGCTTTAAGACGCTGTCGTCCAGCCATCAGCCACCAGAGGTGCTAGGCCGAGACGACCTGCGCTTGCGCGGCCTGTCTGCTGAACACGGGATCTTCGACATCGCAGAGGGTCAAGCCGGACCGACCTTGGGCGAGCGGATCGAACTGCTCGTCGGCTATTCCGATTCGACGACCTTTCTGCACAATTACTTCGTCGCCGTCCGCAAGGGGCGCGTGGAGAAAATATGGAACATCTCGGCGCGGGGCCTCTTGCGCTGACGCCGAGTAATAGCAACGGAGAAAGCATATGACTAAAGCCGAGATCGCCCGGCAGCTAGCCCGGAGTACTGGACTCTCCCAAGTGGACACTACGGCCGTTATCGAGGGGTTCATCGAAGCCATAGCCCAAGCATTGGAAAAGGGCGACCACGTCGAAATCCGCGGCTTTGGCACCTTCAAGGTCGTGGAGCGCGCACCGCGCACCGGTCGCAACCCCAAAGCCGGCGCGACCATCGCAATCCCCAAGCGCAAGACCCCGACCTTCAAACCCTCCAACGCCGTAAAGAGCCGAATCGTCCAGCACCGACCATGAACCTGCTGTTGATTTCGGTCGATAGCCTGCGCTTGGATTTTGCCCCGGGGATCAGTGCGACCGTGCGCACGCCCGGATTTTCCGCTTTGACGCGCGATTTTTACCTCTGTCAGCACTGCTTTTCGGTTTCTTCGGCAACTCGTCCGGTCCACACCTCGATTTTTACCGGGCTATACCCGTTTGAACACGGCATCGAAGGCCAGCATTCCCCCGCTATGCGGCAGGGCGCGGCCGACCTTTTCGACCTCTGCCGTCGAGCTGGCTATGCGGTCGGCGCGTTTTCAGAGGCTCGGGATATTTTCACCGGTCTGAGCTATGCCGACTACATCGCTCCCTTACCCTCCGATGAGCAACTCACTGGCTGGCTACAACGTCGCGAGCCGACCGTTCTCTTTATTCACTACTGGAGCGTTCATCCTCCTTACGGTGCCACAGATGGGCTAGCCTTCGGGGAAGTCGGCCGGTTGCTGACGGCTGGGCGCATTAGCGAGGTGCAGGCGCGCTACCGCATGGCCGTTGAACAACTCTTTGAGCGGCATATAGCCCGGCTGTTGGCCGCCTTAGACCTAAGCGCATGGGCCGTTTTCATCATCAGCGACCACGGCCAGAGCTGGCGAGATGACGAACCCTATCACGGCCAGACCTTGTGCAACGACGTACTGCGAGTGCCTCTGTACTACCGACTTCCCTCGAAAGAACCAGTCGGGCGCGGGTTAATTTCTCTCGTAGATCTTTTCCCTACTTTCCTGTCTCTGTTGGATTTAGATCACCCATACAACGGCTTTGCCCGCGACATCCACTCCCCTTCCCCTCCCGAGTACTACTTGGCCGAAATCGACCCCGGCCCAGCCGCGCAACAAGGCCGCCAATGGTCCCTCTTCGACGCCAGCGCTAAATTCACCTGCGATCAAGCGACCCAGCGCGAGACCTTGGTCGAAACGTTTAGCGAGCAGCCGCTTGCAGCGCTAGACACTCGTCCATACCACCAAGCGTACGCAGCACTCAGAGCGGCTTCCAGATATGTACAAGCAGAGCTTACCCCAGCCACTGATCGCGCGATATTGGATCAGCGGCTGCGCGAACTGGGTTACCTCGACTGATTTGAGGCGACGAACGCTGGTTTTAGGGCCTGATAGTCCGCCCCCAAATGGGCAAAAATGTCGGCCCACCGGTGCGGGTAGGATGGATGGCTGTTATTGGGCAAGAAGCCTAACTTGAGATAGCAGCGCAGAGCCGGAATGCGGAAATCGTCGGTCAGTAAGTATATGGGCCTAGAGCCTAGCGTCTTGGCTTGGGCCACCGCCGCTGCTACGATGAACCTGCCTAGGCCGCGCCCCTGAAAGTCTGGGTGTACTGCAACCCAACCTATTTCCCAACACGGCCGCAGTTCACGGGTGCGGTCGTTACAACCTGTACAGGCGACGATCTGCCCTTCGCACTCGGCAAAGAGCTGGACTCGAGTTCCTGCCAAGACGTCCTCTAGCCGCTGTCGATCCCAATGACCCAATTCGCCGTTGGCCCGCAATAGGGCTAACCAGCCCTCCTCGTCGCCCGGCTGGTACGTCCGCAGACGATAGCCGGCCATTTCCGGTAAGTCCGGGGTCATCTCTCGCCCAAACCAGAGGATGAGCTGGGGCAAAGGACTCAAGTGCGGCCTTCCCGACGTCGGAAAATGGACGACTTAAACTGCTCGGGGCAATGGGGCTGGAGCACGACAATTTCGCACTGGGGGAAGGCTTCGGCCAAACCCGCTGGTCTCCTTTGGTCGTAGCCAATGGCGATAATGTGGGGCGCGATCTCGCCGACGATGCGCAAAAAGTTACACCCCTCGTGGCCGAGGCGGACTTCGGCGACTTCGGGCAGCTTCGCCAGCGCGGCTTTGCGCTCCTCTTGGGATTGGTCGGGATAGTGCCCCTTGATGCGTCGGACGTTCTCGTCGCGGGCGACCACGACGAACAGTTCATCGCCCAGTGCTGCCGCCTGCGCGATGAAGGAGCGGTGGCCTGGGTGCAGGTAATCAAAAGTGCCGCAGCACAATACGCGAGTTTTATTCATCGGCGCGCCGGGCTATCCAATACTCGACACCGCGATCCTTGGCAAAAATGCGGCCAAAGCGCTCAGCGTCGGCGCGGTTGGCGAAATAGCCGATCCGCACCCGCACGCCAGCATCGCTCTGTAGGCTATAGGCCGGATAGCCCGCGTCCTTCAATTCGCGCACCTTCTGATCGGCGCGGTTGGCGTCCCGAAAGACGCCGACTTGAATGGTGAATTGGCCGTCGGGATCAAAAAATACGGGGATAGCATCGCTGGTATCATCGGTATCGCCAGTATCGCTGGCACCACTGGCGTCGCTGGTATCGCTAGCATCGCTGGCACCGGCTGGGGTGGACGCGGAGTCAGCCGGCGTTAAGATGACTATTTCACTGCGGCCAGCGGGTTCGGATTCGGGGACCGGTTCGGATTCGCGGACATCGCTATCGGCGCATCCCCCGACCCAGAGAACGGTCCAAGCGAACATCCATAGCCGATTGGGATTCGCCGCGCTCAATGTACAGCCTTGAGCGCGTCAAAGTGAATGCGGAGTGTTTCCTCGATATCCCCTTCTCCGTGGACGAGCGAGGGGAACATGCATTCGTATTGGGAGGGCGCTAGATAGAGGCCCTGCTCTAGGCAAGCCCAGAAGTAGCGCTTAAAGCGCGCCAGATCAACCGTTTCGACGCTGGCAAAATCCACCACCGGTTGCGACGTAAAAAACATGCAGAGCATGGCACCGACTCGGTTTAGGGCGTAGTTCAAGCCTAATTTTTGCAGGTTGTCGGCCATGCCAGCCGCCAAGTCGGCGCAGCGGCTCTCCAGCGTTTCATAGACTCCGGGTTCGGATAGCATGGTCAGTTGTTCCAAACCTGCGGCCATGGCGAGCGGGTTGCCCGATAAGGTGCCGGCCTGCGAGACCTTTATGCCCAGTGGCGACACGTTTTCCATGATCTCCCGCTTGCCGCCGTACGCCGCGGCCGGCAAGCCGCCCCCGACGATTTTGCCCAAGCACGTCAGGTCGGGCATCACCCCATAGCGCTCTTGCGCCCCACCTGGGCCGACGCGGAACCCGGTAATGACCTCGTCAAAAATGAGGACGATCCCCTCTTCGTCGGCTATTTGGCGCAACGCGAGGAGGAAACCCTCGCGCGGCGGCACGGTTCCCATATTGCCGGCCACTGGCTCGACGATGATGGCAGCGATCTGGCCGCTATTTTCCCGCATGGCCGCGCGCACGGCATCCGCGTCGTTATACGGCAGCGTCAAGGTCGAATCAACCACGCTTTGCGGCACGCCCGGGCTGGTGGGAACCCCCAAGGTCAGGGCCGAAGACCCAGCCTCGCTCAAGAAGCTGTCCCCATGCCCGTGCCAGCAGCCCTCGAATTTGGCAATTTTGTCCCGGCTGGTATGGCCGCGGGCCAAGCGCACCGCCGCCATCGTCGCCTCGGTCCCCGAACTGACCATCCGCACCATTTCGATGGAAGGCACCATCTCCACAATGCGCTCGGCCAGCGCGACTTCCAGCCCAGTTGGGGCACCAAAACTAGTCCCCTTTGCACAGGCTTGCTGCACGGCTTTTACGACGCGAGGATGGGCATGGCCGAAAATGAGGGGGCCCCAAGAGCACACGTAATCGATGTATTCGCGACCATCAACATCAAAAATCCGCGAACCAACCCCCCGGTCTATAAAGCGAGGGCCACCACCCACCGCGCCAAAAGCCCGCGCCGGACTGTTCACGCCTCCGGGGATGACCTGCTGTGCTTGGGTAAAGGCTGCTGCGGATCTAGGTGCCGACATGAGTCCATCTCAGAAGCTGTTGACTTGAAAGAAGCGCATTCAATCCAATGAATATCTGACCAACTCGACCGATGCGCAATAATGGCAAGTCCCTCCCCTGTTCTCTATCAGATCAGGGCTAGCTCCACTGCTCCACTTGTAAGAGTCCAGCATCTTCCTCTGCCAAACGCTCCAGAACGACCAACCGATACGCCCGCCCGCGCTCGTGCATCTCCAAGTCGGCCAAGACTTCCAGAGGATAGTCCCCAGCTTCCAAAAGGGCGATGAAGTGATCAAAATCAGCGACTTGCACCACGGCGATTCCACCGGCGCGCAACACTCGAGCCAATTCGGCCAACTCAGCGGCAGGGTTTTCTCCGGCCAAGCTCAACGCGTAATCGAGGTGCTCGCTCACAAAAGGCAGATGATCCAGCGCGGCGATTAGGTGCGCTGGGATACCTACTAGCAGGCGTGGCGCAAACGCCTCTTGTAGTGCGACCAACTCGCGCGGATCGCGGCGCGCCCACAGGACGCATGCCCCCGGCTGCATGGCCACCAAGCGGGCCAAGCAATACGCCACGGCCGCATTCGGCCCTATGCCCTCCCCTAGCCGCAATCCCAACAGGGCACGCCGTCCGGTCAGTTGCAAGTGAAGGCGCAGCAGATGCGGCCCTTTGCTTGGACGCAATCCGTGCTTGTCGCGCAAAATCGCCGCCACGGCTGCGGTTAGCTCGGCCGCATTGAATCGGTACCGGCCTCGCAGCGTCGCGCTCAAGGCAAAAGCGTGGGTGTCAATCGCAGCAGACTGGACCTGAGCGAGGCTTTTGGCCGGAGTCAGATCGCAACGGGCGATGCGTTTGCAGATGTATTCGAGGCCCGGTCGCCCTACTGTAACGCCGTGCATCTGACTAATTAAACCGGCGCACTGCATGGCCGAGCGCAACTGTAGCAGCCGCCCCGGACTGCGCTTGTATGTAAAGAAAATCTGCCCCACGCGCCCGCCCGGTTCGACGTCGACCTGCTGTATTTCGGGCGCGTACTCGCGCAACTCGTCGAGTGCCACCGCCTCCAACCCGCTCGGCACCGCTATCCAATAGCGATATATCTTGTCGGCCATTACTCCACGCGTCCGGTGGGCACAATCTGCATCGCGCTCTGGTGCGCCGGCGACAAACAGCTCTCCAACACCTCGAGGATATCGCCGACCCCGATCTGCTCGTGTACGTCAAAATAGACGCTGGGCGTAGCCCCGCTGGCCGCGGCAGAACAAAGCATATCAGCCACGTCCTCGGCTTGCTCCCACGCACGCAGCAGCAGACCGTAGGCTTTGCGCTTGGCGCGGCCCAAATCCGCGGCCACAATAAGCTCGTCGAGACTGGCCAATGCGGCACCTATTTCCTCGCACAACCGCTCGCTTTGCTGGGTATATCCGCCCACTGTGCAAAAGCAGAACGTCGGCTCAGCATAGACTTCGGCTCCAAAGGCATCGCCGTCGATCAGGCCATCTTCGTAGTGCGCGGCAAAAAAATCGCTCGCTGGCCCCAAGGCAATGTCCAAGGCCAGCTCTAAGGCCAATTCCCGCAAGAGCAAGTCGCGGCCTGACCGGCCCGCCTTGTCATCGCCGAAAAACAGCAAGGTATAGGGACGGCTGACCGGCAGTGCCAAGGCCCCGAGCGGCTGCGGAGTGGGCAATACCACGGGGCGTTCCACTCGGTCCCATGCGGAGCGCGGCTGGCTGTACTTTAGCAAAGTGGACTCGACTGCTGCGTAAGTAGCCTCTACATCGAAATCTCCGCACAAGTACAGCCCCATGTATTCGGGCCGATAAAATACCTCGTGGCAACGAGTTAGCGTATCCTCGTCAATCTGCTCAATGCTCTCCCGCGTGCCGGCCATGTCCGACGCCAAGGGGCCATTCTGGTACAGCCCTTCAAGGCCGTGTAAAAACCCGATCCACTCCAGGTCGTCGCAGCTTATCTGTAGCTCGTGGTCAATAATTTCGCGCTCTTGAGCGACGCCATCTGGCAGGACGTGCAGATCCAACGCGAGTTCAAAGAGCAGCGCTAAATGGTCGGCAAAATGCTCAATACACGTCAGAGAAAAGACGGTTGAAGTAAAACTGGTGCTGGCGTTTACGTCGCCACCGAGGCGGTTGATTTGCTCGGTGATGTCGCCGTAAGGTTTGGCAAAAAGGCGGTGTTCGAGAAAGTGCGCGGTGCCAGCCGGCGTAGTCTGTACCTGTCCGGATTCGCGGGCGCGCAAATGCAGATCGACCGAACCGTAGTCTATGTACAGCACGGCCGCTTTTTGCCGACTGCCCGGCCGCGGCACTGCCCATACATCGAGGCCGCCCAAGCGGCTGCGGTACACCCCTTCCCCCAATAGCGCATCCGCGATCACGTTCTCACGTCCCGTGCAATAAAAAGGCCGTGTCTGCTACAATGCCACCGGCCACGCGGGTTAGGTCCTCGACGCCGACTTGCTCGATGCGCTGCCATAGCGTTTCCGGGGACTGGCTGCCCCCTATCAGTCCCTCCCGCAATTGATAGCGAAAAAAGCCCTCGCGGGCTTCGGCCAACCCCAACAGCCGCGCTCGCAACAAGTGACGAGCCGCTTCGATTTCGCGGCAATCAAAGGCCCCTGCGCGCAGCGACTGGAGCTCCTGTTCCACCTTATCCCGAACTTCGGAGTATGCGGCAGCCTCAATGCCCGCGGCTACAAAGAGCAGGCCGCTCAATGCCTCGATATGCGATGCGATGTAGTAGCACAAGCCTTCCTCTTCGCGGAGGTGCTTGAACAGCCGCGATGGACCATCGCCACCCAGTATCAGGTTTAGGAGCGCCAAAGCCGGATAGTCGTCTGTGCCGTCCGCGCCATAAGCAACTTGCGTGCGATAGCCCAACACTACTTTGGCCTCTCGCACCGCTTGGCATTCAAAAACCTCGCGCCGCGGCCCAGCACGGCGCGGGTGCCGTGGCGGGGAGTGGGCCTGGTTTGCCGCGCGCTCCCAAGTAAAGAGCGACTCCATCAAGGGCTGAATCTGCTCCAAGCTCAGGTCGCCGCTTACGAAGAGGTCTAGGCGGTCGGCAGTAGTCCGCTCGCGGTGGAAAGCCCACAGTTCGTCGGCCTGCACAGCGGCAAAGTCCGCGGGGTTGCCCAGCGGAGATAGGCCCGTGGGTTCGCCCCGGCACATCTCTTCGCTGCATCGCCTTTGTGCGTAGCCTAGTTTGTCGTTGAAACCATCGGCGATTTGCCGCGTGAGGTGGTTCTTTTCTCGCTCTAGATAGTCGCGTTGGAATCCACTACCATCGCGCAAGACGTCGCGGAGAAAGGTCAGACCGCGTTCCAATATCCCTTTCTCCCCTAAGGAGTTTTCATCGATGACCTCTATGCACAAATGAATAACCTGATGCTCCCCCAAGCGATCAACTTGCACCGAGTAATGCGCTCCGTAGAGGTCGTCGATAAAGCGGTTGAGGCTCTGTACATCGGGCAGCTTGTGAGTACCCCGAGCCAGCAGTCGGCTGCTCAGGGCCACCAGTGAATGTCGCGGCGCACACAATGGCGTGCTCAGGCACACATCCACCCGGATCGTCTTGTACAGCCCAATGCTGTGCAGATGCAAATAAACGCTGTCCGCGAGTTGGACGCGGGTGAATTCACCGGCGGTGTGCATTGGCGCGCTGGGTCTTTCTTGGTTTAGTTTGGCCAGCCGCATGAATCCTCTCGACAACATTCGCGTTGTGCTCGTCGAGCCGGCGACGCCCGGCAATATCGGCGCTACGGCCCGCGTGCTCAAAACCACGGGTATAAGCCAGTTGGCCTTGGTCAATCCCGGAGCGTGGGATACACCGGAAGCCCGTACCTTTGCCCACGGCGCAGGCGATATTCTCGACGGTAGCCAAATCTTCCCCAGCCTCGCCGTGGCCGTAGCCGATTGCCACATCGTCGTCGGCACCACCCATCGGCAGGGCCGCTTCCGCACGGTTACTTCCGCACCGGGACCCCTGATTGACCAACTAGCCTCTCAAGTACATCACCGCCGCATCGCCCTTGTGTTCGGGCGCGAAAGGGACGGCTTGTGGCATGAGGAACTCGCGCTCTGTCACCAAGTGTTGAGATTCCCCACGGCCACAGCCTATCCCTCCCTCAACCTCTCCCACGCTGTGCTCCTGTTCACCTACGGCCTGTATGCGGCGGTGAGCGCACAGCCGCCGGACCCGCCTGTGCAACTAGCTACGGCTGACGAGCGCGAGCGCATGTTCGCGCAGATCCTGCAAGCCCTTGCCGAGATAGAGTTTACCCCGTACAACAACAAGCCGGATCACTTCGGCCGCGTGCTGCGCCGCTTCTTTAACAAGGTCGATTTGGAAGTTCGCGATGTGCGGGCGATTCAGACGATGTGCGGCCAGATCCGCAAGTTCAGCCGCCGCTATCGCCGCAGTGCCGGGCGTACTGAGGCCGACTGATGGGCCACCTGCTCCAAGTCCCAGTCAACCATCTGCCGGACCATTTCCTCAAAGCCGACCTCGGGTTCCCAACCTAATTTTTCCCGCGCCTTAGTCGCATCGCCCAATAGGGTATGCACCTCGGCGGGACGCAAAAAGCGCTCATCCAAGACCACGTATTGCCGCCAGTTCAAGCCAGCGTGGGCAAAGGCGACCTCGCAGAATTCGCCGATGGTGCGGGAGGTGCCCGTGGCGATGACGTAATCGTCGGGTTCGTCCTGCTGGAGCATCATCCACATCGCGCGAACAAAGTCGCCCGCATAGCCCCAATCGCGGCGGGGAGTTAGGTCGCCGAGGCGCAGCTCTTGGTCCAGCCCGTGTTTGATGCGGGCCACGCCGTGCGTGATTTTGCGGGTGACGAATTCACGCCCGCGGCGCGGCGACTCGTGATTGAAGAGAATGCCCGTGCAGGCGAACATACCGTAGCTTTCGCGGTAGTTGATGGTGATCCAATGCGCGTACAACTTGGACACCCCATAGGGTGAACGCGGATAAAAGGCCGTTTGCTCGTTCTGCGGCGTCTCTTGCACCTTGCCGAACAACTCGCTGGTGCTGGCTTGGTAAAAGCGAATGTTCTCGTCGCAGACGCGGATAGCTTCCAAAAGCCGCGTCACGCCCAAGCCGGTGATCTCGCCGGTCAACATGGGTTGCTCCCAAGAGACCGGTATAAAGGATTGGGCACCTAGGTTATACACTTCCTGCGGCCGCGCGGCCTGCAGCGCCGAAACCAACGACTTCTGATCTAACAGATCGCCGGAGATCAGCTCGATTTGGTCCTGCAAATGGCTGATCCGTTCGAAATTGACCGTGCTGCTGCGTCGCACCAGCCCGAAAACCTCATAGTCCTTTTCTAGCAGCAATTCGGCCAAGTACGAACCGTCTTGCCCGGTAATACCAGTGATTAAAGCGCGCTTCTGGCTCATTTCATTCCTCTTGAGAATATGCCTCTATAGGCGGACAGGAACAGATCAGGTTGCGGTCGCCCTGCGCGTCGTTCAGTCTCCCGACGGCTGGCCAGAACTTGCGCTCCAACAGCCAAGGGGCCGGCAGGGCGGCAACGGTTCTAGAATAAGGCCGATCCCACTCGGTGGCCAGCACGACATCCATCGGGTGCGGTGCGTGGACGAGAGGGTTGTTGGCGCGGTCTATTTCCCCGGCAGCTATTTGCTGGATTTCGCCGCCAATGGCGATCATGGCCTCACAAAATCGGTCCAATTCGGCCTTGGACTCGCTTTCGGTAGGTTCGACCATCAGAGTCCCGACGACCGGGAAGGATACCGTAGGCGCGTGGAACCCGTAGTCCATCAAGCGTTTAGCCACGTCTTCTACGCCAATGCCGTGTTCCCGCGCCCAGCGCAGGTCGAGGATGCACTCGTGGGCCACGCGTCCATTATGCCCTTTGTATAGCACGGGAAAGGAGTCTGCCAAGCGACTGCTCAGATAATTGGCATTGAGGATCGCCACCTGTGTCGCTTCGGTGAGGCCCACGCGCCCCATCAGCCGCAAGTACGCCCAAGATATGAGCAAAATCGAGGCACTGCCCCACGGAGCGGCCGCAATGGGACCAATCGACTCAACCCCGCCGGTGTGGACGAGAGGATGCGAGGGCAAAAACTCCACCAAGTGCTCGGCCACGGCAATAGGCCCCATCCCCGGGCCGCCTCCACCATGGGGAATGCAAAAGGTCTTGTGCAAATTCAAATGGCACACGTCAATGCCGATTTCCCCAGGCCGGCACAATCCGACCAAGGCATTCATATTGGCACCATCCATATAGACCTGACCACCCGCTTGGTGGACGACCGCGCAGATCTCGCCGATGGCCTCTTCAAATACCCCGTGGGTCGATGGATACGTCACCATCAGAGCGGCCAACCTCTCGCGGTGTGTGTCGGCTTTCGCCCGCAAATCCGCCAAGTCGATGTTGCCGTCCGCATCACAGGCGACGACGACCACGTCCAAGCCGGCCATAGCCGCGCTAGCTGGGTTCGTTCCATGAGCCGAGGCCGGAATGAGGCAGACGTTGCGCAGGGCTTCGCCGCGCTTCTGGTGGTATTTGCGCACGATGAGGAGGCCGGCGTATTCGCCCTGCGAACCCGCGTTGGGTTGCAGCGAAACGCCCTTGAGGCCGGTGATTTCGCGCAGCATGTCCTCCATTTCGGCGAAAATTACCGCGTACCCTTGGGCCTGCTCTACGGGCGCAAACGGATGCAGGCCAGCAAATTCGGGCCACGTAATCGCCATCATTTCCGCGGTCGCATTGAGCTTCATGGTACACGAGCCGAGGGGAATCATCGCGTGGATCAAGGACAGATCCTTGGCTTCGAGCCGGCGCATGTAGCGCATCATCTCAGTCTCGGAGTGATGCGATGCAAAGACGGGATGCTCCATGAAACGCGAGTGGCGGACGTGATCTGGCCCCCAAGCAGGCCCCTCATCGACTTCGGTGGACAACTTGCCGCCCAGTAAGGTGAGGATGGCTTGTAAATCGGCCTTGTCGGTCGTTTCGTCGAGGGCAATGCCCCAGTGTCCGGCCCCCAGATCGCGGAAGTTCATCCCCTCGGCCCGCGCCTCCGCCAATAGCGCATCTCCCTGTGCCCCCACTTCAACGCGCAGTGTGTCGAAGTACTGATCGTGGACGATTCGATAGCCGGCTTTCTCTATCCCCCGGGCGAGCACCCGCGCCTGACGGTGTATGCGACGGGCTATCCGCTGCAACCGCTCTGGCCCGTGATAGACCGCGTACATGCTCGCCACCACGGCTGGTAAGACCTCGGCTGTGCAGATGTTGCTCGTCGCCCGTTCTCGTTTGATGTGCTGTTCGCGGGTTTGCAGGGCCATGCGCAGGGCGGGCTGGCCACGGACGTCCTCAGAGACGCCAATGATGCGCCCAGGCACTTGCCGCTGATACTCGGATCTCGTCGCCAAAAAGGCTGCGTGCGGGCCACCGTACCCCATTGGCATACCAAAGCGCTGCGCGCTCCCGATGGCCACATCAGCCCCAAACTCTCCCGGGGGTCGCAGCAAACACAGGGCGAGCAAATCGACGGCCACGCACACGAGTGTCTGATGGGAGTGAGCCTGAGCGCAGAAGTCCGCGTAGTCGTATAGCGCACCATCTGAGGCTGGGTACTGGAGCAGAGCGGCAAAGGCCCCAGCCGCAAAATCGTATTCGCGGTGATCGCCTACTACAACCTCCCACCCCCGCGACTCGGCCCGGACCTTGACCACTGCTATGGTTTGTGGATGGCAGGCCGACGAGACAAAGACGCGCTGGCTGGCGTTTTTCTTTTGTACCGCCCGTAGCATGGCGATGGCTTCGGCCGCGGCCGTGGCTTCGTCCAACAAAGAGGCATTGGCTAGGGCAAAACCCGTCAGGTCGCCAACCATAGTTTGGAAGTTGAGCAGAGCCTCTAGCCGCCCTTGGGCGATTTCGGACTGGTAGGGCGTGTATTGGGTGTACCAGCCTGGATTCTCCAATATGTTGCGCTGGATCACCGGAGGGGTTATGCAGTCTGAGTAACCCATGCCGATAAAACTGCGGTGTATGCGATTATGGCCGGCTAATTCGCGCAATCGCCCCATCAGTTCGTACTCACTGATACCTTCTCCCAGCGCCAAGGGACCCTGCATGCGAATCGCCGCCGGCAGGGACTCGGCCATGAGGTCGTCCAAGCTGTCGGCTCCCACCGCCGCGAGCATGGCGATTATATCCGCGTCCGTAGGGCCGATGTGTCGGCGGACAAAAGCATCGCTAGGTCCAAATTCGTCGCCCATGTACCTCCGTTTACTGCCTAAAGGCAGCGATTAAAGCGTTGCACTGCCTAAAGGCAGCGGTTGCAACATTTTAGTCTTTTTTAATAGATGAAGGCACAAAGGGCAGCTTGGCCACCTCAGCGGGTTGCCGCTTACCCTTCATGTCAATGTACACTTGAGTGCCTATTTTTTGCGCGCTGCGCTGTAAATAGGCTAGCCCTATCCCCTCGCCAAGCACCGGCGAATGCGTCCCACTGGTCACGGTACCCACCTGCTCCCCGCGCTGGTCGAAAATCGGATAATCCGGCCGCGGAATGCCCCTCTCCAACATGCGGAAGCCGCGCAAACGGCGATAGCCTCCGGCCGCTCGCTGTGCCCGTAGCGCCTCGGCCCCGACAAAATTCGCCTCTTTTTCCAGGTCCAAGGTCCAAGACAAACCCGCCTCTAAGGGAGTCGTCTGCTCGTCCAATTCACGACCATAGAGACAAAACCCCATTTCAAGGCGCAAGGTGTCGCGCGCGCCTAGCCCGCAAGGCTGAGCACCGGCTGCGCGGAGTTTGGCCCACAACTCGGCGACTTGGCCGGCCGGACACATGATCTCAAACCCGTCTTCGCCGGTATAGCCATTGCGGCTGAGCAAGGCTCGTATCCCGGCGATCTCCATCATCGCGCAGCGATAATACCCTAGCGACACGCTAGCCGGCCCAGCGAGTGCTGCGACTAGGGCGGCGGCCTGCGGCCCCTGCACCGCTACCATGCCCTGTCCATCGCTCAAGTCCTCGATTTGCACATCCGACCACCCCGCTGCGCACGCAGTAATCCACTGCCAGTCAGTTGCCTTACGGCTCGCGTTGACCACCAAGAGATACTCCTGCAGTGCAAGCCGGTACACCACTAGATCGTCCACGCATCCCCCCTGTTCATTGCACAGCGGCGCGTAGAGCATCTGGCCGATGGTCAATTCGCGTAGCCTCGCTGGCAAGAGGCTGTCGAGGAACCCCAGCCCATGCTCCCCGGAAACGGCGATTCGACCCATGTGCGAGATGTCGAACAGCCCGACCTCTCGGCGCACTGTCCAGTGTTCGCTGCGAATCCCCTCGAACTGGACCGGCATTTCCCACCCGCCAAAGGGTGCCATGCGCCCGCCTTCGGCCACGGCGACCTCATAGAGCGGCGTCCGTTGCAAACGCTCATTTGTCATAGTTGCCTCTTCCCTGCGCGGCGCTGACTAACTCGGCCCACAGTGTTTTCGCCTGCGCGGCGAGCGCGGCCAAGCCCTTGTTATTGTCGATGACAAAGTCGGCGCGGGCCTTTTTTTCTTGCGGATCCATCTGGCGCGCCAGCCGCTGCCTGATCTCGCACACTGGCAAGCCGCTGCGCTGCTGCACCCTCGACACACACTGCTCCTCCTCAGCATCGACCACTACGATCCGGTCAAAGTTCCCCTCATTTCCCCACTCGTATATCAGCGGCGCGTCAAATACCACGACTCCACCAGCGGCCTCTTCCACAGCCTGCGCCAGCCGGCGCTCTATGGCCTCTGATAGTGGGGGTCGCATGATCGCCTCTAACCGCTGCCTCGCCTCGTCCGACCGCAGGGCGCGCCGTCCCAACTCTTGGCGGTTCAAGTACCCGTCCGGGCCAAGCAAGTCGTGGCCGAATGCTGCTTGTAGATGCTCTATCACCGCTGGGATTGCCGCTACTTCGCGGGCTACTTCATCGGCATCGACCCGCAGTGCGCCTAACTCGGCGAGCATTTGCGCTAGTGCGGACTTGCCTGCCCCCATACCGCCGGTAATGCCTACAAGCACGCGTTCCTGTGGCCAGCTAGGCCCAAACAATAGAATCCAAAAAATCGTAACACTATGCCCTGCAATTTATTAAGGGCTTTACTTTCGACAAACGACGACACGCTGTGAGCAGGTAAAATTTACCGAGCTAACCCAATATGGTCAACCAACCTGAGCGATGTTCCATTGACACTATATTGGGCATCGCCTATAGTCCATTAACCAGCAAATAGACTCTCTTCTAACGACAGAATAGCACATGGCCATCGTACCTGTAGTAATCGAACAGACCGGCCGCGGCGAGCGCGCCTACGACATTTTCTCTCGCCTCCTCAAGGAGCGAATAATCTTTATCAGCACTCCGATCGACGACCACGAAGCCAACCTCGTCATCGCCCAGTTGCTCTTTCTGACCTCAGAAGATCCCAAGAAAGACATCTCGCTCTACATCAACAGCCCCGGCGGCAGCCTCACGGCCGGCTTGGCCATCTACGATACCATGAAGTACGTCCCCTGCGATGTAGCGACGCTCTGCATCGGCCAAGCGTACAGCATGAGCGCAATTCTCCTTGCTGGCGGGACCAAGGGCAAGCGCCACGCCCTCGCCCATTCTCGGCTCATGCTGCACCAGCCTTGGGGTGGCGTCCGCGGCCAAGCGGCTGATATCGAAATCCACGCCCGCGAAATCGTCGAGTGGCGCGACCGGCTCAACCAGATCTTAGTCCAAGATACCGGCCAGCCGCTCGAGCGCATCGAGCTAGTCACCGAACGCGATTACTTTCTGTCGCCCGCAGAGGCAATCGACTTCGGCCTGATTGACGGGCTACTGGCGTCCGAAAAAGAGCTAGCAGCTCTCGTCGACTAATGCCCTAGCGGAAAGGCGATCACTTCGTCTAAGCAAGACGCGCCGGCAACGATCATAACCAGCCGGTCCAATCCTAAGGCCACGCCACCAGCCGGTGGAATGCCTCGCTCCATAGCCGCGAGAAATGCCTCGTCGGCTGGAGCGCCCCTCGGTCGCGCGCTCCGCGCAAAGCGCTCGCGCTGTTGGGCGGGGTCGTTTAACTCTGTATAGCCGTTTGACAACTCCACTCCCCCCAAATACGCTTCCGTCCTCTCTGCTATGGCTGAATCACCTTCTTTTAGTTTGGCCAATGCGGCCAATTGCCGGGGATAATCGAAAAGGTGGATAGCTCCTAGTTTGGCCAGTTCTGGCTCGACGCTCTCCAGCAGAATTTTGTGATATAAGTCCTCCCAACTATCCTCTCGTCTAGCGCTACCATAGCCCAAGGCACGCGCACGGCGAAAAAGCGATTCCGCATCTGTACAGGCATCCAAATCGACTGCGGCCCAGCGCGCAAAAGCATCGCGGACGCTGAGCCGCTCCCACGGCGGCTGCAAGTCGATCTCGCGCCCTGCTCGGACCACGCTCGACCGCCCCAAGACGCTTTTCGCCACATGCGATACCAAATCCTCGACATCGGCCATAATTTCCTCGTAACTGGCGTACGCCCGATACCATTCGATTAGGGTAAACTCGGGATTGTGTTGCGGTCCCATCTCCCCATTGCGGTACGAGCGGCTGATCTGGTAAATCCGCTCAAAACCTACCCCTAGCAATCGCTTCATGTACAGTTCGGGCGAGGGAGCGAGGTAAAGCTGCTTTTGCGCCTTGTCGCCTTGGTACTCAGTGGCAAATAGCTGGATGTGTTCCTCTTGCGCCGAGGCGAGGACCAACGTGGGCGTCTCTACCGCGAGAAAGTCCGCATCCTTGAAAAAATCGCGGACGGCGTCTAATACCGCAGCCCGCACCCGCATATTCGCCCACAGTCCGTTGGCGTGGAACCGCGACCAATCTCCTTGATGCCATACTGCACTGCTGGGGGCTAATAATCGAACTTGAGTAGCGTCTATAATACCTTCTACCACAATACCATACAGCTCAACTATATCACCGGCTTTTATCCCTGCTACCCGCGTTTTCACAACAAAATCAACCTCTCCACTCTCGTCTGCGATCCTCCCTCGACCTGCGGCGAAGTGGAGAAGCCTCCCTCGCACAGCCACTTCCCCAGTCGTGGTGGGTGCTGTGGCCACGGGCTGGTGTCGCCACAGCACCCGCGATGGATAATACCTAGCGTGCATGACACTTTTCTCACAAAAAACCCTTCTCCTCCAGCGAACGCGCTAGTAGAGAAGGGACCTAGTTAAAGCTCAACGCCCGGTCTGGGAATCAAGCCCGCTTCTTGTTGTACACGAAGGTGGGCGGGGCCTTTTTTTGGATAAATTCCTTGGTAATGACGCATTCGGCGATGTCGTCTCGGGTCGGGAGCTCAAACATGATTTCAAACATGACGGTCTCTAAGACCGCCCGCAGACCACGCGCACCCATTTCCTTTTCTTGGGTTAGTTCGACGACCTTGTACAGCGCCTCCTCTTCAAACCGCAGTGCAATACCGTCCATCTCAAACAGTTTCTGGTATTGCTTGATGAGTGCGTTCCGCGGTTTGAGCAGGATGTCCATTAGCACTTGATCGCTCAGGGGGTGCAAGACGCCCACCACTGGCAAGCGGCCAATCAGCTCGGGAATCAGGCCGTACTGGATCAATTCCTCGGGTTCGACCCGCGCCAACAGATTGGCCGCGCTCACTTCCTCGTGGTCGTCGAGGGAACTGCCAAAGCCCATGGACTTGGTTCCGATGCGCTGGCTGATAATTCTATCTAGCCCATCGAAAGCCCCGCCGCAGATAAAGAGAATGTTTTTGGTGTTTATTTGCACCAAAGGCTGTTCGGGATGCTTGCGCCCTCCCTTTGGAGGCACCCCCGAGACGGTTCCCTCTAAGATCTTAAGGAGTTCCTGTTGGACACCTTCGCCTGAAACGTCGCGAGTTATGGAGGGATTACCGGATTTGCGGGCGACTTTGTCTAGCTCGTCGATAAACAAAATCCCGCGCTCGGCTTGTTTGACATCGTAATCCGCGGCTTGGAGGAGCCGCACGAGGATATTTTCCACGTCCTCGCCTACATACCCGGCCTCAGTAAGGACCGTAGCATCGACGATTGCGAAGGGCACTTGTAATATGCGCGCCAACGTCTCCGCCAAAAGCGTCTTACCCACTCCGGTGGGGCCGATAAGCAGGATATTGCTCTTGCTGAGCTGGACATCCCCAGCACCGGAATGCACCCGCTTGTAGTGGTTGTACACGGCGACCGAAAGCGCCTTTTTAGCGCGTTCTTGGCCGATAATGTGAGCGTCGAGATGGGCCTTGATTTCGGCCGGTTTAGGCAAAGGACGGCCATTGAGACTAGGCTCGTGCTTGTCGTCCTCTGACAGCCTCTCATTGCACAAGCCGATGCATTCACTGCATATATACACTGAGGGGCCCTGAATGATCTTCTCGACTTGGTCGCCCCCCTTGCCGCAGAACGAACAGGCTATATCGGACGTTTTTTTACCCATCTTCTCCTACAGCCCGCCCTCGTCGTCCTGGGAGTCCGGGACACTGTCTGTACTCTCAGAAACATTAGAGACATCAGAGACATCAGAGACATCGCCGTCGGTGCTTTCGACCTCCTCGGTTTCGTCGGGGACCTCTGTCTCCTCGACCGAGTCCGCCTCCTCTTCGGCTTTGTCTTGGCCAGCCTTCATCACGTTGATGGCTTGGAATCCCTTGGCAGTGCGGGTCACCATGAACTCAACTTCGTCATCTTGGGTCAAAGTCCGGTCCCAAGATGAAATATCACGCCAATGGACAAAGACATCGACATGGCTGTCTGTAGAGATAAAACCATATCCCTTATCGTTGTTAAACCACTTGACTATGCCACGAGTCCAGGTGTTTTCCGCCAAAGCGCGGCGTTCGTGCGGCGGGGGGCTGCTCTCTGCACTGCTGGGAAGCGGACGAGACGGCTGTTTCTTTCCTTCGCTCTCTAGAACGCGGGCGAGCAGGTCTTGCTTGAGCCCCTGGCCACCCTCGGCATCTTGGGTTATCCATTCGACAGCCGTCATCACACCTATGACGTAAGGACTATCGTTGCCGTAGAGCTTGCGGGCATCCCCGATGCGTTGAGCCAATTCGCTCACCGCCGTGCTTTCTAACTGTATTGAACTACCCAATTAACGTTCCTCCTACCCCTTAAAGGGCCTTAAGTACCTCGTACCGTAGCTTGAGATGTAAGGTGTAGTTAAGCAAAATATAGATGGGTTTGTCAACCTATCTCAATCGGTATTGCTTGACCCCTTCGTAGATGGTTTGGCCACTTACTTTCGCGATGCCCGTCAGCGGCACGGCGATCAGCATCCCGACGATGCCCATCAACTGGCTCCCCACCATGACGACAAAAAGGACGACCAACGGGTGCAACTCGACGCTTTTGGCCACCATCGTGGGTTGAATGAGTACGTTGTCGATCAGTTGAATAACCAAAAACATGACGATCACTTTGGCCACCATCGCCAAGCCACCGCCAGTGGCCAAGGCCACAATCGAAGAACAGACGATCCCGATCAATGGCCCGAGAAACGGGATTACGTTGGCCAATCCGGCGAGCAGCCCCAAAGGCAGGGCATAATAGACGCCAAGAATGGACAAGCCGCTAATCGCGAGTACCGATACGACGAGGACGGCCAAAAGCTGGCCACGAATGTAATTCCCGATCTGCCTATTGGCTTGGTACATTAGGTTTAGGCACAATTCAAAATAGGCGTTGGGAACCAGTGCCATCAGGCATCGCGTCAAGCGCCGTCCTTCTTTGAGAAAGAAAAAGGCCACAAACGGCACGATCACCACAAAAGTAAGGCCCGAGATCACGCCCTCGATAAACAGCGTAGTGCCTCCCAACATGGTCCTCATCAGCCGCTCGCCATGCTCCCTAATCAACTCGGCGAGGCGGAAATCGCTTCCTAAATAGGGCTGTAACATGGGCTCAATTTTTGCAGCTCTGGTGCTGGTTTCCGCCAAGATCCTATCGCCGATTTCCACCAAGACGTTGGGGTCGGCCTCGCCAAAGCCAATATCGGCACGCGAAAACACAACAGAACCCGACTTACCGGCTTGGCCTCCTGCGACCACACCGCCATTGCCGTGGACGCTAATGCGCTGACTGTGCTCATCTTGGCCCTGCGAGTACACAATCAAGAGCGCGTTTGCAGCCGGTGCTTGGTCATTGGGCACAAAGCGCAGCAGAACGGCTAACTCCTCCATGGGGGCGATCTCGAGCGGCCAGCGGTGTTCTTCCCTTAGGACAAACGGCTGGTCCCGCGAATCGTCTTCCCAAACCATTCCGTGGATGATTAGAGGTTGGTCGCCGGTGTTGGCGATGGTAAAAACCCTATCTACCGTTTCTCCAGCCAGCTTGTCTCCAACCTTGAATGCGCCTAGCCCCAAGCCCGCAAAAACGAGCGAAAAGACGAGCAGAGTACTCCAAGCTCGCCCCAAGCCTCTTCTCTCCATCCAATCGATGATTGGGTAGAGGACATAGGCCAAGATAAAAGCCAAAACAAAAGGCGTGAGGATGCCGCGAATCTCATATACAAACCATCCGCCGACCGCTATGGCCACCAAGGCGAGTATTACTTTAACTTGCCAATTCATCATTGAATACTGCCCGCGCGCCGCGCCCCTTTTAACAGGCGCTCAGAGTCGCTCAACTGCGCCGAGAGTTTCTCTATGACTTCGAGTAGGTCAGTCGAGATGGCTTGCGCCAAGCCTTCGACAATCTTCAAGGCGAGCGGCAGATTGGTATCTATGAGTTCGAGTAAGTCGGGGCGGCAAAAAACGAGGAGACTACAGGGTTGGAGGGCGTAAGCTGAAGCGGGGCGCGGCGATTGATCGACAAGGGCCTGGGCACCAAAAAAATTCCCCTGGGTTAAGGTGGCTAGCTGCTTCTCAAACCCATCATCGCCCATCTGTACGATCCGTATTTGGCCGGAGGCAACGATGTACATCCCCATCCCGGGGTCTCCTTGGTTGATAATCGCCTCCCCAGCGCGCCAATCCCGCGGCCCGTAGAGCATCTCTTCTATCTTGTGCAGCTCGCGCTCGCTTAGTTCCTGAAAAATGGGCACTTTCTGCAAGAGCTTGCAGGCGGCGGTCTCTTCCTCCTTGCGGCTGCTCCTTACGCGCTCTTGCAGACGACGAAAGACATGCCTCCAGAGAGGATCAGACGGCATGTGCTTAGCACTCCCGCTTAGACAGACAACGCCCCACGCCCGCTCGTCCGCACAATTAGGCCAAGGCGGCCTCTAGCTTTTCGGTGATTTGCCCTTTGGGGACGGCACCAATAATCTGGTCGGCGACTTTACCCTCCTTGAAAATGAGCAAGGTAGGAATGCTGCGGATACCGAAGTCGGCCGCTGTTTTCTGGGCCGCGTCGACGTCCAATTTGCCCACTTTGGCCCGGCCTTCGTATTCGCTGCTCAATTCTTGGACAATCGGCGCGATCATTCGGCACGGCCCGCACCACGTCGCCCAAAAATCCACGAGTACGGGCTGGCTGGCGTTGAGGACTTCGGAGTTGAAATTGTCATCGGTTAAGACGATAGGTTCGCTCACGATAGATCATCCTTTGCTTGTTAGTTTATACTTTTCAATATGTTACAAACACAACACCTTGTGTTTCAATTATAGTTGTGGCACTACCCATTGTCAAGCTCAGTGCTTCCTGCATAACTTGCTCATCAGCAGATCCAAAACCAGATGCTCTTGGCGTCGTCCCTGCGATTTCAGACGCCAATCGGCTTCGCTCAAGGCGCTCAACCCCGCCCACAACCAAGCGGCAGAGCGGCGCTGGGCCTGCTCCAAATACCCGGGCAAAAAGAACGGCGCAACCCCCAATTCAGCGGCCATTTTGTCGCGTGGTAGCGACTGGTCTATTAGCCCCTTAGCCTTGAGCAAAAGTTGGAAGTGGCGGGTGACCATGGCTATGGCGCGAGTTGGCTCTTCTCCTTGGCTGAGGAACTTTTGCATCAGCTTTTGCGCTAGCTTGCCCTGCCCTTTGCCGAGGGCATCGGCGAGTTCGAACACGCTAGCCCCGCGCGTGATGCCAGCGACTTGTTCGACCGCAGAGGCGGTGATCGACTGGCCCACCCCGACAAAACTAACCAACTTTTCTATCTCGCTGACCAATTCGCGCGGCTTGGCCCCTACGTACTGGCTGAGTAGCTGGACGGCCGCAGGCTCGATCTGCACCTCCTGACGCTTGGCGTACCGCTGTATCCACTGCGGAACTTGGTTGTCGTAGGGCGGCTTAAATTCTAGCGCGCGACCTCGTCGCGAAAGTTCGCGAAAGAACTTGCGCCGCATATCGACTTTTTGGCCCACTACTAGGAGGCGACTGGTCTCCACCGGAGTTGCAAATACGCGCTCCAAGCCGCGACACTGGTCGGTCGTCAGAGCCTCGGCATCGCGCAGCACAATCAGCCGACTCTCGGCCATCATAGGATAGGTCTCATAGACCTGAAAAAAATCTAGTACCTCTAGGCGCTCAGTCCTCAGTACGTCGAGATTAAAATCCCGCGTCTGAACTGGCACCAAAGCTTCGATCATAGACGCGACCAAAGCTTCGCGCTCGTATTCCTCGTCCCCGTGCAGCAAATAAAAAGGCCAAATATCCCCCTTGGCGATTTCGGCTAGCAGTGCAGCGGGACTTAGCCCTTTGGCTCTCTTAGCCACGATCTTTGCGTTCGACCTCTTCTTCGTCCAATATGCTGTATTCGGCCTCAGCGACGCGGCTTGGATCAATGCTGCTGCGTTGGTTGGACGCACCTCGGCGAGGACCGCTTTTTAGCTGCCGGTACACAGCGTAACACAGCAACACGATCGCCGTCGCCAACAGCAGTTTGAAAAACACGAACACCATGGTTTATTCGTTCCTTCTTTTTACCCTAGAATTTAACACAAAAAGCTCCCCCTGTTACCGGGGGAGCTCTACGCAATGCAGCGAGCGGCAGACTCGACTATTCCACGGCTTCCCACTTGAGCGGGAAGGGTTCGGTCTTGCCGGCCCTCTGCCACATCAGCTCTAGGTTGCCATATATCTTGGTGAATTCGTCTTCGAGGCGTCCAATGCTCTTTTGGGCATTAGGCACAAAGGTCGGGAAGTCCGGCTCGACCAGCTTGCGCATCGCCGCCTTTATGGCCCGCTTCATGGCGTTGTGCAAGGCCCGAAGGCGCTTGTCTTCGAGTTCCACCTTTTCCAGTTCGTCGAGCAAGTTTTGCATGACCTGCTCGACGTCGTGGGCCTGAGAGGTCATGCCCTCGGTGGTTAGGTACTTCTGATAGCGCATTAGCTGTTGGCTATGGCTTTCCAAGCCCTGCAAAGTTTGGATATAAGGAGTTAACTCATCTCTTTTTTCCCCACAGGCCAAAAGCCCGCTGACGAGCGCGAATAGGATTAAATTTTTATGCATGGTCTCCTCCATTTTCCCAAAGACATTACTACCTATAAGCCTCAACCTAATAATCTGTCGGATATGCGTCAAATGAATGGCGGCGGCGATAGAGCACCGCGTTCAATTCGCCGCCCAAAAGTAATGAAAAAGCCAGCAAGTACGCGGACAGCAAGAGGATGATGGCAGTCCCGAGCACGCCATAAATGATATTGTAATAGCTAAACCGCTCGATGTAATCCAAGGCAATGGCGATAACCCCGGCCAGCCCAGAAGACATCACACTCCCCGGCAACACGTCCAACCAGCGCAGGCGCACGGCGGGCATGATGTAGTAAATACAGGCGGTCGTAGCGACCATGCCGATCACGACCACTGCGCGCCTCAACAAGGCTACCAACGGAGAAAAATGTGAGGAAGCCCAATAGCCTCGCAGCCAGCTCTCGACGTGTTCGCCGAATATAATGAGATTAAAGAAAAAAACGAAAGAAATTCCCAAGATGACGATTAAGGCGAGCGAAAGAATGCGCCGCTTGTAAAAGGACCGATGTTCTTGCACGCCGTAGGCTCGGTTGAGCGCCATCATCGTCGTGGACATGCTGGCCGACGCCGGCCAGATGACGCCTAAGAACCCGATGACGAACAAACTTTGCGACGAGAGAAAGCTGATATTGTCTTCGACGGCCTCCAGCAGCGGAACGGGGATGACAATGCCCAAAATTTCGAGTACTGTGATGAAATCCTCCGACGATATGCCCAAGAATCCCAACAGGGCCGTCAGAACGAGAATGCCCGGGAAAATGGCAAATATAAAGTCAAAAGCCATGGCCGGGGCCGCAGTCGTGCAATCGTGGCGGTACGTCGCCACCACGGCATCGCGGCCAACTGCTAGACAGAAGGCGATCCGGCTTCTAAGCGCGTCTATCACTGCCGCTAATCCAGATGCTCCATGATGGACGCAAATAGGTACCCGTTGGAGGAAAAGGCGTCTTTGCCGTATATCGTCGGCACCCCCTGCCAATCCGTAAAGGTGCCACCAGCTTCCTGTAGAATCGGCAACAGTGGTCCGCAATCCCACGGATTCATAATGGGGTCAAAACTGGCCTCGGCTCGGCCGGTGGCCACGAGTATGTGGCCGTAACAATCGCCCCATCCCCGGCGCAGCCGAGTGCTGGCGACCAGCTTCTGCCACTCCTGTTCGCGGCCTTGTTCGGCGAAGCTCGGCCACGACGTATAGCAAATGCAGGCTTGGCCTAACTCAGCTACCGAGGACACTGCCGCCCGCCGACCATTCCACCAACAACCTTCGCCCCTAGCGGCCCACACCATCTCGTCAAGGGCCGGCATGTAGCAACAGCCCACGTCAACCCCATCGGACCCTTCCCGCGCGATAAGTACTCCGTAGAGCGGCACCCCTTGGACAAAGGATTTCGTCCCGTCAATGGGATCAATAATCCAGCGCGTACCGGAGCTTCCCTCGACCCGGCCAAATTCCTCGCCGACAATCCCATCGTCGGGATAGGCCCGGGCCAACAAGTCCCGTATCTTGGCCTCGGCTTCGCGGTCGGCGACGGTCACCGGCGATAGGTCTTCCTTCCACTCAGCGTGGATGCCCGATTGGAAGTAGCGCAAAGTGATCTTGCCCGCTTGCCAAGCCGCATCTACTGCAAAATCCAAGCAACTCCGCAGCGACGCGCTCAACCCAAAATCTCTCGGCGCAAGTCAGTGAGTAGTTGCAGAGCCGCGCGGATATCCCCGACTTGGTCCGGGGCATATTCGCGCTCAATGGTCAGCGGCCCCTCATATCCCAAATCGCGTAACTTCAAAAGGAATGCCCTGATGTTGACGTCGCCTTGGCCAAGCGGCGCATCCTCATACCAAGGCTGGCCCGGGCGGCGCTCAATCGCGGCGTCTTTGCAGTGTACGCTGCGGACAAAGCGCCCCACCTGATCCAATGCCTCTAGCGGCGGGCCAGCTTGGTAGAGGATCATATTGGCCGGGTCGAAATTGACCGCGAGGTTCTGGCGCTCAACAGCTTCGATAAAGGTGAGAAGTTCAGCGGCGGTCTCCTGACCGGTTTCCAAGTGAAAATACTGGCCGTGCCTCTGGCAGTGATCGCACACGGTGCGCGCAACTTCGACGACCGCGACAAAATCCGGATCCGACGCCTCCGGCACAAAGCCCAAGTGCATGCCAACAGCATCTACGCCTAGCGCAGCAGCAAAGTCCGCGATAGCTAGAGTCTCTTCGAGTCGGTGCTCCCGGCGCTCTAAAGGCACGAGCCCGACCGTTTGTTGGGCGATTTCCGGCGTGGTGTAATCGTCGTCGGGAAAACCGGCGAAAACCACGCTGATTTCAATCCCGGCCGCGGCGAACTGGGCCTTGATTTCCGCGGTTTTCTCGGCAGTGCGCAAATCGCGGCCCGGAGCGTGCAGATGCACGGTGGAAACCCCTAGCTCCTTAACCGAATCCAACCCGGCCCCTAAGCCCTCGTCAATAGAGGTAAATATGCCTGTTGCCCATTTAGCCATTTCGGTCCTCTCCATTTGGTTGCAGACAAATTAAAAGAGGGGACAGCCAAGCCATCCCCTCTTTGGTAAATCTACGCGTCGCTTATCGCCTCGCGCTCCCTTCCTTTTCGTTGCGCCGCGCTCTCTCGGCCTGGGCAGCGTCCAAAACGGCCCGCACCCGCTGGCGGAAATTTTTGATCTGATCGTCTACTTCATCTATAGAATTCAGCAGGTCCTCCTCAACTGCATCTTCTGACATGGCATACTCCTGCGATTATTGGGGAGCAGGGGAGCCTTGTGGGGAGTCATTTTCAAGCGCGGCTGTAGGAGCGCAGATGATCGCAGCGGCTGGGGTGGCGCAAGCGGTGTAGTGCTTTCTCCTTGATTTGCCGAACTCGCTCGCGCGTAAGCCCAAAGCGCATACCAATCTGGTCTAAGGTCATAGGCTCTTCCCCATTCAACCCAAAGTAGAGGCGGAGAATCTCGGCCTCTCGCCCGATGAGCCTATTCAGAGCCGAGTCAATCTGCCCGCGCAGACAGCCGCGCATCACTTGGTTTTCAGGGGACTCTTGCCGCTCGTCTGGCAGCACGTCTAGCAGACTGTGATCTTCTTCGCCGAGAAAGGCCGCGTCGAGCGACCGCATCGAGCGACTGCACATCAAGGTCTCCTTGACCTCTTCAACTGGGACATCGAGCTGTTCGGCGATAGCTTCTGGGTGGGGATCGTCGGTGCGCTCTTGCTGCAAGATGCGGGACGCTTTGGATATCTTGTAGAGCAAACCGATCTTGTTCAGCGGCAAGCGAACCGTACGCGACTGTTCAGCTAGCGTCTGTAGGATGGCTTGGCGGATCCACCAAACGGCATAGGAGATGAACTTGAATCCCTTGTCTTCGTCAAAGCGCTCGGCGGCTGTGATCAATCCCATATTCCCGGCACTGACCAAATCTGCGAGGGGGACGCCGCGATTTTGGTATTCCTTTGCCACGCTGACCACAAAGCGCAAGTTCGCTTCGACTAAGCGATTGCGTGCGTCCTCATCCCCTTGCTTGATTTTCCGCGCTAGATTGACCTCATCGGCCGGGGAGAGTGGCTTGGAATGGGCAATTTCAGCCAGATAACTCCCGAGGCAATCTTCCATATCCCAAAATGGAGCTTTAGTCATACCCGCCATGGAACCATCCTCTTCGTTTAGAGTGGGGAGGAAAAGGAAAGCTACACATGCTTCAAACTAAAGATTGTGTATAACTTAGCCGGGGGCACAAAACCTGTCAAGCAATTTCTCCCAAACCCCTAAGCCCCCGTAAGTGCGCTTAAAACAGACTGTTGCACAGCCAGTAGGCGCTTTATGCCCACAGCCGCCAAGTCAAGCAACTCAATAGCCTGCGCACGGGTAAAGGGACGCCCCTCGGCCGTGCCTTGGACTTCGACGATCCCCCCCGAGCCGGTCATAACGACGTTCATATCGGTTTCGGCGCGGCTATCTTCCTCATAGCATAGATCCAATAAGGAATGGTCCCCCACTACTCCGACGCTAACAGCGGCGACCTGATCTACGGGTACAGCGCCTTGCCGCGTCTGCAACGCCTCTACTAAAGCCACATAAGCCCCTGTTATTGAGGCCGTGCGCGTGCCGCCATCCGCCTGTATAACATCGCAATCGACATACAGCGTCCGCTCGCCTATTTGCTCCAAATCCACTACCGCTCTCAGCGACCGACCGATTAGGCGCTGAATTTCACGCGCCCGACTATTGGGTTCGCGGGTTACTCGGCGCGTAGAGGAGCCAGGGAGCATGCTGTACTCCGCAGTCAGCCAGCCCTTGCCGGTCCCCGCCAGAAAGGGCGGTACTCCATCGACGGACGACACTGTGCAGAGCACCTTTGTATCACCCATTTCGATCAGAGCCGATCCAGCCGCCGTTTTCAAGTACCTCGGGGAAATCTGCACCGGCCGCAACTGATCGGGCTGGCGTCCATCACTGCGCTTCCAGCTCGTCTCACTCATTGAGATGCATCCGATAATCAGGGCCGTCCATGGGGATCGGTTGGCACATCTCTACTAGGCGCGAATAGATGCGACCCTTGGCTAGGTTCTTGAGTTCGTCGAGGGGTTGATTAGTGGTAACAACCGTGAATCGCTGATCGCCGTAGCGGGCATCTACGAGATCGTAGAGCATTTCTATTTCCCACTCGGTCCCCCGCTGGATGCCGAAGTCGTCTAGGACGAGGTAGGGCATATTGCACAACTCTTCGAGCATCGACCAAGTGTGGCCATAGCGCTCGCTATCGGCTGAATAGGTATCGCGCAATTTCTGAAAATACGTGCGCGACAGACTAAGGAAGCGACCCGGCTTGGTCCAGCGCAGCATGAGCTCGTTGAGTGTAATGCAGCCCATCAAGGTCTTGCCCGTGCCGGGATTTCCATGGAGGAGATAGCCGCGCTTAGGCTCTTCTGCTGCATCAATCAGATCTTGGTGAATGCGGAGATAGACTGTGGTCGCTAGGTCGATAGGCGTCCCATCTGGTGCCGCCATTCGGAAGTCATCAACGAACTTCCACTTGTAGCGCTCGGGGATATCGGCTTGGCGAAACAGGCGATTGGTTTCCGTCATTTTGCGGCGATAGGGACGGCAGGGACACCACTGGTGGCGCGAATCGTCGTCCCAGTACTGGTAAGGTGTCCTCCCCCCACAGCAGCACTCGACGCACTCGCAAAGCCGCAGCGTACCATAACGGCCCGCTTTGACTATCGGGTCATAGTACAGACCTCCACCGCTGCACTTAGAACAGCGCGTCGCGGCTTGGTTGGACGCGGGCAAACTCACTGGTGGCGCTCCTTGAGGGCCCGGGCGACATCGCGGTCGGCTTGACGTTGCGCCAAAGCCTGACGCTTATCGAACTGCTTTTTGCCGCGGACCAGCGCCAATTCCACCTTAGCTCTGCCGCGTTTGAAGTAGATCTTCAGCGGCACCAAGGTAAGGCCCTGTTGTTGCGTCCTCCCTGTCAGCCTGCGGATTTCGCTGCGGTGCAAGAGCAATTTGCGCACGCGCTCTGGGTCGTGGTTGAAACTGTTGCCGCGCTCGTACTGGGCAATATGCACATTGTGTAGGAAAATTTCGCCTCGTTCAACTACAGCGAAACTGTCCTTGAGGTTAGCGCGCCCGGCGCGCAACGACTTGACCTCCGTGCCGCGCAGGACAATGCCAGTCTCATAGCGGCCCATCACCTCGTAGTCGTGCCGAGCTTTGCGATTTTGCACGGCGATTAACTCGCACTTGGCACCGCTCTCTATCTTGGCCATAACCCGCCTATTTTCGCGAAGGAAACGGGCTTGACGGCTGCAAGCCCTGCGCTTAATTTTTGCTGTTCACTTGCCGAAGTGGCGAAATTGGTAGACGCGCATGGTTCAGGACCATGTGGGGGCAACCCCGTGGAGGTTCGAGTCCTCTCTTCGGCACCACTTTTCGCTTCTTACTCCTTAAGTGATTTAATCTACACGCCTCGTTCCAACCCGCGCAAGGGGTTGTCTGCACGAGCGGCAGTCCCTATCAAAATTATATCCAACCCACGAAAGGATGTCCCTATGGCTCGCTTCCTACACACCCGCATCCGCGTCGGCGATCTCGAACGCTCTATTGAGTGGTATTGCACCCATCTCGGCTTCGAAGTCCGGAGCCGCTCTGATAAATCGCCCGCTGGCAACCAAATCGTCCATCTCGAACTGCCCGGTAATGAACACACCTTAGAATTGACCTATTCCGCCGATTACCAACTCGCCGTCCCCGAAGATCTCATGCACCTCGCAATCGCGGTTCCCGATTTAATCGACTTTTGCGACACTTTGGAAAACAACGGGATCGAAATATGGCCCAGCGATTGGCGCACGACCTTTCCCACCGGCCGCAAGATGGCCTTTATCGACGATCCCGATGGTTACGAGATCGAGCTACTCGAAGATTGATTTGACTCGCCCTTGTCGCGCAGATACTGCGGCAAGTAGGCGTCGATGAAGTCCCGCGCCGTCCGGCCACCCACTAAATCGTGGTTGTGCCGCATCCGCCAAACTTCGAAGGCGGCCAATAAGTCTTCTTCCGACAGGTCGATCCCCGCTCGACGGGCATAGGACAGGACCATGGAGCGATATTGCTGCCTGCTAGGCAGGTCGAGGAAGACCTTGAGGGCAAAACGGTCGTCTAGCGCCCGCTCCTGATCGAGGCGTTGCAGTTGTTGGGGGTCGTAGAATTCGGCCTGAATGCCTTGGTTAACGCGGTTGGGACGCTCGTCGTCTAGCTGCATCTGGCCAAGCCCTTGCGGACGCTCGCCCTCCCGGTCGACTAAGTCCTTGTAGTTGGAGGTCGCATAAAAGACCAAGTTGTCCGGACACGCCTCGAGTCCTCCATCGAGCGTCCGCGAGAGCAGATGCAGACTGTCGTCACCCCGGCCCAAGGACACATTGTCCAGCACACCCACAAAGCGCTGGCGACGCCCCCGGACGAGAGTAAAGAGATCGGGCAACAGATGGTAGCAAGACGGGGAGATCTCGATGGCGCGCAGGCCGCGATCAAAGAACTTTCCCACCAATGCCCGTATCAGCGTCGATTTACCGCCTCCTCGCGGCCCCCAGATCAGCGCGTTGTGCGCCCGATAACCGGCGAGGAAATAGCGCGTGTTTTCCTCAAGGACTTGGATTCTCGCTTCGTTGCCCTCCAGCCAGCCGAGGGGAAATTCTGCAAAATGGCGGATGGGTTCCAGGATGGGCTTGGCCTCTCTGGCGACCAAGCGAAAGGCCGGGAATCGACGCAGCGCACCTCGCCCATGCTCGCGTATCAAGCATCCGAGCGCCTCAGCCAACTCAGCCCAATCCTCGCTGAGGGCAAAACGCTCTTTCAGTTGGCCAACGGCTGCCGGTTCCACCCCATCCCCGGGCATGGGAGCCAATGGTTCTACGTCGCCGCCGATCAGCCGCAACCATGCTCCCCAAGGGGGGCGAGCCAAGGTCGCGGCACTTTGCAAATCTCGCCGTGCAACTTGGTACAGCGCGTCGGGAACCTCTGCTGGAGATTGCTTTTCGCAAGCGCGCAAAAATGGGTGTTGGCCATCGAGGAGCCGATTGAGCAATAGCCCTTGTAAATCCGGCGCGCCACCGCCCCAATCGCCGTTAAGCGCTGCCGCGAGAAGCGCATCTGAGCAACGCTGATGTTGCACGGCCAATTCGTCCGCAGTGCGCTGGGCCTCTTTACCGCCCGCTAGCCTGTCGGCACACGCTTGCGCACAATGCAGTAAGGAACGCAACCGCTCAATCTCGGCGGGTGCAAGCAGCCGACTAAAGGAGGAGAGCCGCTCCAAGGCAGCCAGCATGGCTTCGACTTGGCTAGCTATTTGTAGCGTCTCTTCACTCCTCGTCATCTCAATGCGTAACCTATTGACCTAAGTTATATAATTCGCCGCTATATATATATAGGAATGTACCGCACGATCGTAAACGTATGGGGGGCAGCCGTTAGCAGAAAAATAAACTACCCCCGGGCGGATTCGAACCGCCGACCCACAGATTAGGAATCTGTTGCTCTATCCTGCTGAGCTACGGGGGCTATAGGAGAGGCGCTATTCATACTATACTGTGCGAGACTCAAAGTCAAATGCCCGAGTTTTTTATTCCATGTGTTGACACTAAATTAAACTGGCCTAATTTACAAGATTGTTTTGGTCATAAGGCCAGCTTTCTACAACTTCAGCTAAATTTAATATAAAATATGGCTCAAGTATTTCCGCGCAGCGCTAACTGGGCTTCCAAAGCCAGCATCCTCGTTGGCCTCGTCCTAGTCGGCAGTATCCTCGGTATCGTACTCAACATCAATCGCATTTACTTCGTCAATCAAGTCAATGTGCCCATTGATCAGCCCGTTCCCTTCAGCCACAAACACCACGTCACCGGTATGGGCATCGACTGCCGCTATTGCCATACTACCGTCGAGGAGAGTGCTTTTGCCGGCGTTCCCCCGACCGAAACCTGCATGACCTGCCACTCGCAAATCTGGACCGAAGCGCCTATCCTCGAACCCGTGCGCGCCAGCTTCCGCGACAACGTGCCCATCGAGTGGAATCGCGTCCACGACTTGCCCGACTTCGCCTATTTCAACCACAGCATCCACGTCAACCAAGGCATTGGCTGCCAGTCCTGCCACGGCCAAGTCGATCAAATGCCCCTGATGTGGAAAGCCGAATCGCTGAATATGGAATGGTGTCTCGATTGCCACCGCGACCCCGCCCAGTACATCCGCCCGCGCGATCAAGTCTTTAACATGACTTATCAGTATCCAGCCGACCAAGAGATCTTGGGCGCGCAACTCGTCGCCGAATACGGCGTGCAGACCAGCCAACTCACCAACTGCTCTATCTGCCACCGCTAAATATGGAAACCAGAAAAAATATCGATCTCTCGGCCATCCGCTCCCGTCTCGAAGCCACTCAGGGCCAAGAGTACTGGCGCAGCTTGGACCAATTAGCTCAGACCGAAGAATTCGCCACCATGGTCCAGCGCGAGTTCCCCGAGCAAGCTGCCGAGTTGAAGGATCCGGTAAGTCGGCGGAATTTTCTCAAGCTCATGAGTGCATCGCTGGCACTAGGCGGACTTTCGAGCTGTACGATTCAGCCTAGCGAAAAAATAGTCCCTCAGGTCCGAGCGCCCGAAAACGTCATCCCTGGCAAGCCTCAGTACTTTGCCTCCGCCATTTCGTTCGGCGGCATTGGCATGGGTATCCTCGTCGAGAGCCACATGGGCCGGCCGACCAAAATCGAGGGCAATCCCGAGCATCCCTCCGGCAGCCGCGGCTCGAATGCGCTCGTACAGGCTTCGATCCTCGACCTCTACGATCCCGATCGGTCGCAAACGGTCAAAAACGCCGGTCGCATCAGCACTTGGAGCATCTTCCTAGCAGATCTGACGCAGCGTCTGAGCTTGCACGAGGCCAACGGCGGTGTCGGCCTGCGCATCCTGACTCAGACGGTAACTTCTCCAACCCTCGGGCACCAATTGCAGGCCCTGCGGGATAAATTTCCTCAAGCCCAGTGGCACCAGTACGAAACGGTCAATCGCGACAACGCCCGTGCCGGGGCCCAAATGGCGTTTGGCGAGCCGGTGCATGCGTTTTACGACTTAACCAAAGCTAAGGTCATTCTATCGCTGGACGCGGACTTTACCAGCAGCGGTGCTGGCAATGTCCGCCACGCTCGGGACTTCGCAGCTGGCCGGAACGTCCGCAATGGCTCAAAGGCCTTCAACCGGCTCTATGTGGTCGAGAGCAGTCCAACGGGCACGGGCAGCGTAGCCGATCATCGTTTGGCCTTGGGCACGGCGCACATCGAAGCCTTGGCCTTAAAGGTGGCCCAAGGGCTTGGCATCGACTGGAAAGGGCCGAGCATTCCCGGCGACTTCTCCGCTCACGATCCTTGGATTGCGGCTCTGGTCGACGACCTAAAGTCCAATCCCGGCCAAAGCCTCGTGCTCGCTGGCGACCAACAGTCTCCTGCGGTACACGCTTTGGCTCATGCGATCAACCTCGCCCTAGGCAATGCAGGTACAACCGTACACTACACCAAACCCCTCGAAGTCGAGTCGGTTGACCAGCGCGAGTCGCTATCCACGTTAGTAGCCGACATGAACGCCGGCAAAGTCGAATCACTGTTCATTCTCGGCGGCAATCCGGTGTACGACGCGCCCGTGGATCTCGACTTTGCCGCGGCGCTCGACAAAGTCGGCTACCGCGTCCACCTCGGCCTGTACGACAACGAGACGTCGGAACTCTGCCACTGGCACATTCCGGAATCGCACTTTCTCGAAGCGTGGAGCGACACCCGCGCCCATGATGGCCTCGCCACGATCGTCCAGCCGCTGATTCGCCCGCTCTACAAGAGCAAATCAGCCCATGACCTCTTGGCGGTACTCACCGGCCAGCCCGGGGTCCCCGATCTCGACATCGTGCGTCAGTATTGGGAGAGCCAAGGCCTAGATGCGATTGCTTGGCGCCGCGCACTGCACGACGGCTTCGTCGAGGGCGCACGCCCCGAAGCCCAATCCGTGGAGCTAGATACTTTGCAGTTGCCGGCAACGACCGGGAACCTTCCCGAGGAAGAAGATCTCGAAATCCATTTTCGGCCCGATCCCATGGTGTGGGACGGCCGCTTTGCCAACAACGCTTGGTTACAGGAAACTCCGAAGCCCATCACGAAGCTCACTTGGGACAACGCCGCCCTCGTCAGCCCAGCCACGGCCGAGCGCCTGCGACTCAAGAAAGAATTCCTCGCCGAACTGCGCTTTGACGGACGCGCGATCAACGCAGCGGTTTGGGTCGTGCCCGGCCAAGCCGACGGCGTCGTCACCCTGCACTTGGGCTACGGCCAACAGCGCAGTGGACGCGTCGGGCGCGATACGGGATTTAATGCCTATGCCCTGCGGCCGACGGCGGCCTTGTGGAGCGGCACCGGCCTACAGGTCAGCGGCTCCTACGACAACTATCGCCTCGCCTGCACCCAGGATCATAACAGCATGGAGGGCCGCAATTTCGTGCGCCAAGCCTCGCTGGACTATTACCAAGCGCATCCGCACTTTGCCCACGAGGGAACCCACGATCCGCCCGATGACTTGACGCTGCACAACCGCACGGATCACCAGTACACGGGCTATGCCTGGGGTATGGTCATCGATTTAGGGGCCTGCATCGGCTGCAATACGTGTGCAATGGCCTGCCAGGCCGAAAACAACATCCCCGTCGTGGGCAAGGACGAAGTCCTCAACGGTCGCGAAATGTCTTGGGTACGCGTCGATCGCTACTACAAAGGCTCGCGCGACAACCCCGACGAGATCGTGCACCAACCCGTGCCCTGCATGCAGTGCGAAAACGCCCCTTGCGAGTTGGTCTGTCCAGTCGCAGCGACGACGCACAGCGACGAAGGTCTCAACGACATGACCTACAATCGCTGCGTCGGCACCCGCTACTGCGCCAACAACTGTCCCTACAAGGTCCGGCGATTCAATTTCCTCCAATACGCCGACCGCGATACTGAAAGCTTAAAATTGCAGCGCAACCCAGATGTCACCACGCGCTCCCGCGGCGTAATGGAAAAATGCACGTACTGTGTCCAGCGCATCAATCAAGCGCGGATTGATGCCAAAAAGGCCAAGCGCACCATAGGCGATGGCGAAATTGTCACGGCCTGTGAACAGGCCTGTCCTACCGAATCCATCATCTTCGGGGACATCAACGACCCCAATAGCCAAGTCTCCGCCCTCAAGGCATCGCCGCTCAACTACGGCATTCTCACTGAACTGAACACGCGCCCTCGCACTACGTATTTGGCAAGTATCAAAAACCCGAATCCCAAGATTGCCGAGGCTTAGCATGTCCGAAGCTGCAAAAACGCCGTATCGCCCCCCAGTATCGGAACTAGGCCCGAGCCAGACCTCGTACACCTCGATCACCGACAAGATCAGTGGGATCGTCCTGACCAAAAACACCCCACTGGCGTGGTTCCTCTGCTTTGCTTTGGGCTTCTTGCTGCTGCACGGGTTCATGATAGGCGTTCCGTACCTGCTCTTTGAGGGCGTGGGCATCTGGGGAATCAACAACCCCATAGGCTGGGGTTGGGCCATCATCAATTTTGTCTGGTGGATCGGTATCGGCCACGCCGGCACCCTGATATCGGCGATTCTACTGCTGTTCCGGCAGCGGTGGCGCACCTCGATCAACCGCGCGGCAGAAGCCATGACCATCTTTGCCGTGCTCTGCGCTGCGCAATTTCCGCTCTTCCACACAGGGCGGCCCTGGCTGGCCTGCTACTGGCTGTTGCCCTATCCCAACTCCATGGACATCTGGCCGCAATTCCGCAGCCCACTGATCTGGGATGTCTTCGCGGTCTCGACGTATTTGACAGTGTCGCTGGTCTTTTGGTTTGTCGGCTTAGTTCCAGACTTAGCGAGCCTGCGCGACCGCGCCAAAAACCGCATCGCCCAAGTCATCTACGGCGTGCTGGCGCTTGGCTGGCGCGGCTCGGCCATTCACTGGGAGCGCTACGAAATGGCGTCCCTCCTGCTGGCCGGCCTCTCCACGCCCCTCGTGCTTTCTGTCCACAGCGTCGTCAGTCTCGACTTTGCCGTAGGGCTTATCCCCGGATGGCACACGACCATATTCCCCCCCTATTTCGTCGCCGGAGCGATCTATGCGGGCTTTGCCATGGTCCTGACCTTGATGATCCCCATGCGCCTCATATACGGCTTGGACGACTTCATAACCGAGCGCCATCTAAACAACATGGCCAAAGTCATGTTGGCTTCCGGGCTGATTGTGGGATATGGTTATTTCATGGAGCAGCTCATCGCCTGGTACAGTGCCAGTGTCTTTGAGGGCTTTATGATGCAAAACCGCATGCACGGCCCGTACGGCCCCTACTACTGGGCCTTGATCCTCTGCAACATAGTCGTGCCGCAGCTTTTGTGGTTTAGACACTTCCGCACGAGCATGTTCTGGCTGTTTTTCATTTCCCAATTCATCAACGTCGGCATGTGGCTGGAGCGCTTTGTCATCGTCGTCACGAGCCTACACCGAGATTTTATGCCCTCTTCTTGGGACATGTTCCACCCGACGATTTGGGACATCGCCATCTACGTGGGGACCATTGGCCTGTTCATATTCCTGTTTTTTCTGTTCGTCCGCGGCCTACCGATGATTTCCATCCACGAGATCCGCAATTTGCTGGTCTCCGGAGACCACAAGTGAGCCATTGAACTTATGCAGCAGCACGAAGAATCAACGCAATACGGCCTGCTGGCCGAATTTGAATCTCCCGACGACTTGCTGGCCGCGGCCAAGGAGACCTTTGCCGCTGGCTATCGCAAGATCGACGCCTATTCGCCCATGCCCGTCCACGGCTTGGGCGAAGCTATCGGCTTTCCTCGCACTAGGTTGCCTTGGCTGGTTTTCGCCTTTGGCCTGCTTGGTGCCATCACGGGCTACTCCCTGTGCTATTGGGTTTCGGCCATTGACTATCCACTCAATATCGCCGGCAAGCCCTTGCACAGCGGGCCGATGTTCATCCCGGTGACTTTTGAGCTGACCATCCTCTTTGCCGCGCTCAGTTCGGCCTTTGGCATGTTCATCGCCAACGGCCTGCCCCAGCCCTATCACCCAGTTTTTAATGCGCCCAATTTCGCTCGCGCCAGCCAAGATCGATTCTTTCTCAGCATCGAGGCCGAAGATCCCCAGTTCGACCGCGAAAAAACCGAGGAATTTCTGCGCGGCCTGAATCCGCATGAGGTTGTCGAAGTTGAAAAGTGAAATGACCATCGCTAAGCGACGGTTAGCTGCCCTGTTGGGAGCAGTGCTGTTGCTGATTGGCACCGCCGGTTGCGAGTTGCGGCAGGCCATGTACGACCAAGAAAAATACGAGCCGCTAGAAGCCTCGGCGTTCTTTGCCGACGGTATGTCTTTCCGCTCGCAGGTTGACGGCACCGTGGCGCGGGGCCAATTGATGCTCGACGAGCACTTCTACCAAGGGAAAATACAAGGCCAACTCGCGGAGACCTTGCCGGTGGCCGTTGACCGCCAGTTGCTAGAGCGCGGCCAAGAGCGCTACAACATTTTCTGCGCTCCCTGCCACGGCAGGACCGGCGCGGGCAACGGCATGATCGTCCAGCGCGGGCTCAAACAGCCACCAACCTATCATCAACAGCGGCTGCGCGAGGTGCCCGTCGGTCACTTTTACGATGTAATTACCAATGGATTTGGCGTCATGTATAGCTACGCCTCCCGCATTCCCGTGGCCGACCGCTGGGCCATCGTCGCCTATGTCAAAGTGTTACAGTTAAGCCAAAACCTCGAATTCGACCAATTGCCAGCCGAGGACCAAAGGCAACTTCAATGAACGAGTCGATTACCCAACAGTCCGCCGCTCTGCATCCCTATTTAGATAATCTCCAGCGCTACGCGCTAGTCGTGGGCTTGGTCGGTTTGGCCGCCACTGCGGTCGGCTACTTCACCGCCGAGGAGCAGTTCTTCCGCTCTTATTTGCTGGCCTTTACCTTCTGGATCGGCCTGCCTTTGGGCAGCTTGGGCATCCTCATGATCCACCACGTCGGCGGTGGTACTTGGGGATTTTCGGTCCGGCGTCTGCTCGAAGCCGGGACCCGCACTCTCCCGTTGCTGTTCCTGCTGTCGCTGCCGATCCTCTTCTTCGGACTGCACGACCTTTACGAGTGGACTCATCAAAACGTCGTGCAAAAAGACAACATTCTTCAGCAAAAGGCCCCCTTTCTCAACGAGCCGTTCTTTATCGCGCGCACCGTGCTCTACTTCGCCATCTGGGGGCTGTTCGCCTTCTTGCTCAACCGCTGGTCGTTGCAACAGGACCAGACGACAGAGACGCATCCGACCCATCGCATGCAGGTCCTGAGCGGTCCGGGCATCGTCATTTTCTTTCTCACTGCGACGCTAGCCTGTGTCGATTGGCTGATGTCGCTTGAGCCGCATTGGTTTTCGACGATCTTTGGCATCATCTACATCATAGGTATGGGGCTGATGACCTGGGGATTCACGTTTCTCATCGCCGTCCCACTCTCGCGCCGGGAGCCGCTACAGGGCGTAATCACCGAGCAGCACCTACGTGACTTGGGCACCTTTATGCTGGCCTGCGTCATGCTCTGGGCCTATACCTCTTTTTCCCAGTTGCTGATCATCTGGTCGGCTAATTTGCCCGAGGAAATCACTTGGTACATGACCCGTTTGGAGGGCGGCTGGCAATACGTCGGCTACGGGCTGCTGGTGTTTCACTTTGCCGTTCCCTTTCTCTTTCTCATATCCAGCACGATGAAGTCCAAAACCAAGCTGCTCGCCACCATTGCCGTCGGCTTGGTGTTCATGCGCTTGGTCGATTTGTACTGGATCACGGCACCGGCCTTCACCAAAGTCCACGCCGAGAAGGGACCGAGCTTCCACAGCACCGGGATCACCCTACACTGGCTCGACTTAGCCATTCCAATAGGCATCGGCGGCATCGTCCTGGCGCTTTTCTTCGCGCAGCTAAAAAAGCGCGCCTTAATCGCGCAAAACGACCCCCGCTTTGCAGACCTCTACAGCGGCGAAAGCAATCATGGCTGAACAAGCACACGACCAAAACAACTCCGGCTACGAGACGACGGATGCGCATGTAAAGCCCCTGGCACAGACCGGCGCTTTTATTGCCGTGTTAGTCATCGCTTCCTTTGTCGGCATGATCGTCTTGTTCAGGGCTCTTGCCTATTACCAAGAGCGCTTTGACGATCCGGTTCCGCCACTGGTCGAAAACCGCGTTGCCAGCGACGCGCCGAGGCTACAGGTAGATCCGCCAAAGCAAAAGTTCGAGTTGGCCCAAAGCGAGGCCGCGACCCTCAACTCCTATGGCTGGATCGACGAACAAGTGAAGGTAGTACACATCCCCATCGAGCGAGCAATTGATCTGGTGAGCGAGGGCAAAATGCCGCTCCTCGCGCCGCCTCCGCCAGCGACACCATGAGCAGACCTACGACGACATTCGCTCGCAGCGCGATTTTTTTGGCATTAACGCTGCCGCTTTTACTAGCCGGCCAGACCGGGGCGCAGGTCTATACCCAGCAGCTACAAAAGACCATCGGCATCGACCAGAAATTAGGCGACCAAATCCCCTTGGATCTGGAATTCACCAACTCAAGCGAAGAGCGCGTCTCCCTGAGCCAATATTTCGGTCAGAAGCCCATCGTGCTCACCTTGGTGTACTACGAGTGCCCCATGCTCTGCACCCAAGTGCTGAATAGCCTCTTGCGGGCGATGAATGTGCTGAGTTTTGGCATTGGCACGGAATTCGACGTCTTGACCATCAGCGTCGATCCCGGGGAAACTGCGGAACTGGCCGCAGCCAAAAAAGCCGAGTACAGCAAAAACTACCGCGGTCGTGATGGTTCTACGGGTTGGCATTTTCTCACCGGCGAAGCAGACCAGATCAAGCAACTAGCAGCAGCGGTCGGCTTTCGCTACGAATACGACGAAGACACCGACCAGTACATCCACGCCAGCGGCTTGATGGTACTGACGCCGGACGGCAAACTGGCGCGCTATTTATACGGTATCGACTATCCCCCGCGCGACTTGCGCTGGGGCCTCGTCGAAGCAGCCGACGGTGCTATCGGTAATCCGGTCGATCAGCTACTTCTGCTCTGCTATAGCTACGACCCAATGACCGGCAAATACGGTCTCTACATCCGCAATTCCCTGCGCATCGGGGGGTTGATTACTGTGCTCGCTCTCGTCGTCTTTATCGTCGCTATGCTCAAGCGGGATCGCCGCAACAACCTGCACCAGCCTCAGCTCAACTAGTTCGGAGCCTTGAACCGCATGTCCGACTTTCCACTTTTTCCCGCCCAAGCCTCCACCATCGCCTGGCAAGTAGATGCCCTATACGCCTTCTTGCTGGTCTTGACTGTGGTCTTCTGCTTGCTCGTCTTCGGCATGGTAATCATCTTCGCCATCAAGTACCGCCGCCGGTCGGAAGACGAACAGCCCGAGCAGACTCACGGCAATCTCGTCCTCGAACTGTCTTGGACTATCGTTCCGCTCTTTTTGGCGCTTTTTGTCTTTTTGCTCGGGGCCGATGTCTTCTTCCGGCTCCAGCGGTCGCCGTCCGACCCCTTGGAAATTTACGCGGTCGGCAAGCAGTGGATGTGGAAAATCCAGCACGAATCGGGTAAGCGAGAAATCAATACCCTACATGTGCCCAAGGGACAGCCCGTCCGCCTGACCATGACCTCGGAGGACGTAATCCACGACTTTTTCATCCCGGCCTTCCGCGTCAAAAACGACGTGTTGCCCGGGCGCTACACAACCCTGTGGTTCGAAGCCACGCAGACGGGCGAGTTCCACTTGTTTTGCGCTGAGTATTGTGGTACCCAGCACTCGGGCATGATCGGCAAGGTGATCGTCTTAGAGCCAGCGGACTACCACGACTGGCTGATGGGAGCGTCCAGCGGCGAATCCATGGTCGAGGCGGGCGAACGCCAGTTCCAGCAACTCGGCTGCGAGACCTGCCACAAATCCACGGCCACGGGTCGCGGGCCTTCGTTGGTCGGGATTTACGACAAGCCGGTAACGCTCAGCAACGGGCAAGAAGTCGTCGTCGATAGCGACTACATTCGCGAGTCCATACTCCAGCCCACGGCCAAGATCGTCGCTGGGTACGAGCCGATTATGCCTATCTTCGAAGGGCAGGTCAGCGAGCAATCGCTGCTGCAAATCACGTCTTATATCAAATCCCTGAGTGAGTCCGCAGAGTGAACATCTCAACGAGGTCATTCAAGCCATGAGCCACGCAGTCAGCGCCAACGGCGAGCCGAGAAACTATCTCAACGAAACGTATGGGATCAAATCTTGGCTCCTGACCCTAGACCACAAGCGCATCGGTATCCTCTACTTGATAACGCTGGCGGTCTTCTTCTTGGTCGGCAGCATGTTCGCCAGCCTCATTCGCTTTGAGTTGATGACGCCCAAAGGCGATTTGGTCGAAGCAGAGACCTACAACAAGCTCTTCACCATGCATGGGGTGGTGATGATCTTCTTCTTTCTGATCCCCTCGATCCCGGCGGTGTTGGGCAACTTTCTCATTCCCCTACAAATCGGCGCGCGGGACGTGGCCTTCCCCCGCTTGAATCTCCTCAGCTATTACCTCTACGTCGCCGGCGGGGCCTTCGCCGTGCTGGCCATCATCATGGGGGGCATTGATACGGGTTGGACCTTTTACACGCCTTATAGCAGTACGTACTCCACTTCGTTCGTTTCCCTAGCCTTAGTCGGCGTTTTTGTCAACGGCTTCTCTTCGATCCTCACTGGGGTCAACTTCATGGTCACCATCCACAAGATGCGGGCCCCGGGTATGACGTGGTTCCGCTTGCCGCTTTTTATTTGGGGGCACTACGCGACCAGCTTGATTCAGGTACTAGGCACCCCGGTGGTGGCCATCACCTTGTTGCTGGTCTGCTTCGAGCGCGCCTTCAAGATCGGCATTTTCGATCCCAATTACGGCGGTGATCCGGTGCTTTTCCAGCACATGTTCTGGTTTTACTCGCATCCGGCCGTGTACATCATGATCTTGCCGGGCTTTGCCGTCATCAGCGATGTCATAGCTTGCTTCTCGCGCAAGCGCGTCTTCGGCTATTCCTTTGTGGCTTTTTCCTCGCTGGCCATCGCCGTCCTTGGCTTTCTCGTCTGGGGCCACCATTTGTTCGTATCGGGCCAATCCACCTATGCCAGCATGGTCTTTTCCTTCATCACCTTCTTCATCGCCGTACCCACGGCCATCAAAATTTTCAACTGGGCTTTCACTCTCCACAAAGCCTCGGTTAAGCTAGACTCGCCGATGCTCTACGTGATGGGCTTTATCGGCCTTTTCACTATCGGCGGTCTGACGGGCCTGTTCCTTTCCACCTTGGGCCTAGACATCCATCTCCACGATACCTACTTCGTGGTCGCCCACTTTCACTATGTCATGGTGGGTGGCATGGTCATGGGGTTCCTCTGTGGCCTGCATTTTTGGTGGCCTAAAATGACTGGGCGCATGTACTCGGAAGGGGCGGCCAAGCTCGGCGTGATGTTCGTCTTCGCTGGGTTTAACCTGACCTTCTTTCCCCAATTTATCTTGGGTTACCTAGGGATGCCTCGGCGCTATCACGCCTATCCCGAGGAATGGCAAGCCCTCAACATCATGTCCACCGCGGGCGCTACCGTCCTCGGGCTGGGCTTCTCACTGACCATCATCTATCTCCTTTGGTCCCTGTTTAAAGGCGAGAAGGCCCCCGCCAATCCGTTCCAAGCCAAGGGTCTCGAATGGGATATCCCCTCGCCGCCCATAGCCCACAACTTTGAAGCTATTCCGATAGTTACTTGGGAAGCCTATCCGTACGGTGAGGAGGAATCGACGGAACCGAGCACTGAGGCCGTACCTGAACGCGCTAAGGAGGATGAAGTTGTCTGAGCACGCACATAGCGCCCACCACCTGCACCAATTCGAGACAGCGCAGCAGCAATACGAAGCCGCTAGTCTCGGCATGTGGGCGTTCATCATCCAGGAGATTCTGTTCTTCGGGGGGTTGTTCGGTGCCTACACCGTGTATCGCAACGAATATATCGAAGCCTTTACCGCTGGCTCTCACCTCCTCAGCATCGGCTGGGGCACCTTCAACACCATCGTGCTGATCGCCAGCAGCCTGACCATGGCGCTGGCCGTCCGCGCCGCGCAGACCAATGCTGGTCGCAACGCGATTACGGGGTGGCTCGTCGCCACGATCATTCTCGGCTGCGCCTTCTTGGGCGTCAAGTACATCGAGTACAGCCACAAATGGCACGAACACCTCATCCCCGGAAGCATGTTCCAGTGGAACCACCCCGAGGTCACGCTCGGCAACGCCAAAATTTTCTTCTCGTTTTACTTCGTAATGACCGGGATGCACGCGCTACACATGGTCGTCGGCGTCGGCATTATGCTGTGGATGATCGCCAAGGTCCGGCGCAACGAGATTTCGGCGCAGTACTTTACGCCGATTGAAATCAGCGGCCTTTATTGGCACTTCGTCGATATCGTGTGGATTTTCCTCTTCCCGCTGCTCTATCTGATTGGACGTCACTAATGTCTGAACATCACTCTGAACATCACGTCGTCCCACTCAAGATCTACTTTCTGATCTTCTTCGCCCTGATGATCGGCACGGTCATCACGGTGGCCGCCGCCTTCGTCAACATGGGCTTTTTGAATACCCCGGTCGCCCTGATTATCGCTTTAGTAAAGGCATCGCTGGTCATCTTGTTCTTTATGCACGTGAAATACAGCCCCAAGCTGGTCGGGCTTTTCGCGGTCGCTGGCTTCTTCTGGCTGTGCATCCTGCTGGCCTTGACCATGCAGGACTACTATACGCGGGGCTGGGGCCAGGAAGCGCCGGTGGAGTTCCTCAAGCAAGGGTCGTTTTTCTAAATCCTAAACTTTACAGCATTTCACGATAATAGCCCGGGCCTCCTTGAGCGGTCCGGGCTATTTTGTGTCGGCTAAGTCGGGGTTGTCGCAGGCGAGAGACCTTAGTACCTTGAATTGTGTCCTTGGGATTGAAGGCGTCGAGCCCTCGATCCCAAGCCTTTTTCTTTCAACAGAATTATACGGACTGGCAAGCATGGTTGACCCAAAAGACATTCAGGCGACCTGTGATGACATAGCCCGAGAATTTGCCCCCTGAAAATTATTCTCTTCGGCTCCTATGCTTACGGCACCCCCACGGAAGACTCGGATGTCGATTTGTGCGTGGTCATGGCGATCCCTGAATCGCAGACTCGTCGCCAAACCGTGGAGATTCGGCAGCGTATCCCCCGCCGCTTCCGCATGGATTTGCTCGTCCGTTCCCCAGAAGAAATTGCTTACCGAGTCTCGCATAACGACTGGTTTCTTCGGGAAATTATGCAAAAAGGGCAAGTACTCTATGAATCCGTTGACGCTGGAATGGACGCAAAAGGCCGAAGGAGATTATGCTCATGTCGATTAAGCTGAAGGACATCTAGCCAATCGAGAATGTTGGCGATTACAAAGTACATTTTGCACGTCGTGTAACGGGAGAGGATGGCATAGCAAGAGAGCCGTTGGATGACTGGTTAGAGGACCCTGACAATTGGGTCTATTGGCAAGCACATCGTCCAAAAAAAAACGAGTTCAATCGAGAATTCATCTTTTCTCTAATGAGGTTTTACCCAGAGGAAGATGTCTGGCTATTCGGAGGAGTCTTTCGCGTCCTAGCTGATCATGGTTATGGGAACGGATACGAAGTCGAGTTGACAGATCATGGCTCAGGCTTTATAGGACGGCTCAAGATTTTTCGGTACTATCGGAAAAAGTCGCCTCGAGTAAAACTCGAAAATCACTATGACGACTTCGAGGTAGCGGAAATACTGCGGGAGCCGTATTCGGGGCGAATTTTTCCCGGCTATGAGAACATCGATCTTCCCTTTAAGGAACTCGCAACTTTGATTCGGAACGATAAGCCCGATTGGAAATCAGCCTTGGAGAACGTAAAAGGCGTCTATTTGATTACCGACACTAGCACAGGCAAACGATATGTCGGTTCAGCTTATGGCGATCAGGGAATCTGGTCTCGGTGGGAAGCATACGTCAGGTCTGGCCATGGCTGGAACAAGGAATTGCAGGAGTTAGTTGGCGACAAGTTGGACTATGCCCAAGAAAATTTCAAGTTCACACTACTTGAATACCGACCAGCCCCCACACCCGATGATACTGTAATCTATCGAGAAAACTATTGGAAGGAAGTTCTGTTGACGCGGGGCAAGTACGGCCTCAATCAGAACTGATAGCGCTGGTCTGAAACATTCCCATCTCCATCCCAAAAGCCCAAGCCGCGTAAAAATGGCTTGGGCTTTTGTTGTTATACGAGCTTGCCTTATCCCCCGAGTAATGTCTCACTACATCTAATCCAATTAATTCAACCTATTCACGAAGGAAGACACCATGACACCACGCTTTGACGACTACATCGACAAGATTCGGTCGTTGCCTGCGAATCCGACGGATAGAGACGTCGTTACCTCGGATTTCCTGCTCAGAGAAGAGGGTCTAATCGAGGTGTACTACGCGCCGCTCCACGGCATAACCACCGATGCAAAGATCGTCATCGTCGGTATAACGCCAAGTGCCGTGCAGATGCGCGCCGCGTTCACTGAGGCCCGGAGACTGCTCCACGAGGACATGAAACCACCACACCTCTTCAAGGAGATCCGTCGCCGGATGGCGTTCAAGGGACCTATGCGGACGAATCTGAACGATATGCTCGACAAGATCGGTGTGGCGGAGCGTCTTGGACTTGCCAGCACCACCCAGCTATTCGACGACGCATCGCACCTTCTACACTCCACGTCCGCGCTCCGGTATCCAGTATTCAACCGAGGGAAGAACTATACGGGGTCCAATCCGCCAATTCACAGATCGCCACTGCTCAAGTCTCTCCTTACCTCCACTCTGCTGCCGGAACTCGATCAAGTGCCCGATGCGTTGATCGTGCCGTTGGGCAAGGCGGTCACCACAGATGCGCTGAAGATAATCGGCTTCGACAAGGAACGAAGAGTACTGCGTGGTTTCCCACATCCATCCGGGGGTAACGGCCATCGAAAGGCACAATTCCAGAGGGAATTTCGCAATTTGTGTGGTATAGTTCGCGCTTGGAACCCCTGATAGCCTACTGAAAAACCAAAACTCAATCGGCGGCGAATGTTATAGAGCACTGATGTACGTAACTTTTAGGCCGCCACCATAGTTTCGGCCAGCGCAAAGCAGCAAGAACTGCGAGCTTGGCCCAAACTCTTGCTCCAAGCGTCGCGGGGATAGGGGCGACCGGGTACAGCCATGCCGTTGAGTTGCATCTGTCCAGCGGCGGCAAAAATCAGCACCGTGAAGACGATGTGCGGGTTGACGGTGGGCGGGCCGACTAGGGGGCTTTCCAGTTCCTCCCAAGTGGCAGTCAGAGTGTGGGACTCGCTTTGGATGGTCCAAGAAGGATTGCGGTCGATGCGGCCGACGCGGCTAAAGGTCGCTCGCCATTGAGGCAGATCGCGGTCGAATGGATTCTTGCTGCCGCGAATCATGGTGTCAAAAATGAAATCGGCCAAATCGAGATTGTCGGTGCAGACTGCGGTCAGGCCCTCAGAGCCGGGAATGTCGATATAGGCCACTGTTCCCTGACCGACGGGGCTATAGGCGGCACAGTATAGACTGAGTTGTCCGCTATTGGCTTCGGCTCCGGGTGGACGCAGATAGAGAATCCAGTGTTCGCCAGACCAGAGGAGCGGACCTCGGCTGAGGGAAGTGGAGCGTCGGGTGTTTGTTTTGCGTTGCATGGGGTGTCAAGATTGGACTTTTACAGGTTGGAATCGTGCCTCTCAAGCAATATCGCGATCAGCATCAAGATTGCCGATTAGCGATATGCCTCGCGGCGATGTTTCACCCGGTAGATGGTAACAACTAGTTCGCGATCATCTATATCGTAGATAATCCGATAAACTCCGACACGTAAGCTGTAATCCGTTCTCCCTTGAAGCCTTTTTGCAGATCTAGGACGAGGATTTTCTGACAGGCTATCGATATGTTGGCTTAGCAAGTCGGCGTATTGTTGCGGCAGATTCGAGAGATCTCGCATCGCCCGCCGAATGATGCGAACGCTATACATCTGCCCTGCTTGCTTGCAACTCTACCTTAGCCTGCTCCCATGGGATGGATTCTTCTGTGGCGGCGCGCAGACGGTCAATTTCCTCCGAGTCTTCAATATCCTCCAGCAAATTCAACAGCTCTTCCCAAACCGCATAGTCGATCAGCACTGATTGCTTCTCGCCATTAGAGTCCACGACAAACTGGAATTTTTGCATCAGATCAGCAACGCCCATTTCGTTCTCCTTTCTTGCATACGGTACCAAACGGCCCTCAAGCAATATCGCGGACGAGCACCAAAATCGCCGCCTGCGGCACGACGATAAACTTCTCGTCGTCGAACTTGATTTCCACCGCGTCCTTGCGCAGGAAAATGGCGTGGTCGCCTTTTTTGGCTTGGAGGCCGATGTAGCGCATCTGCTCGCCTCCCTCTTCCCAAGGTGCTCCGTCGTCATCAGCTTTTGGCGGCAAGGGAACGCCCGGCCCCACTTCTTCGATGCGCCCGCTTTGCACATCCTCCTTTTCCAAGGCGGTCGGCGGCAAATAGAGCCCCACGGCCGTGCGCTCTTCCATGTCGTCAACCCGGATGAGCACGCGGTCGCCGACTACGTACAATTCCTTGTCGCCCCTAATCATCTGCTCCTCCCTAGGGTTAAGACGCCAAGCGCAAACACTCGCTGTAGCGCTCAAATCGCTCCCCTTCCCCCTCTGCTGGATCGACGTACTTGAGCCAAAGGGCGCTGTCCTTCTTGTCGCCGCTAAGTTTGCGGCGGCTGCCGAGGTTGCTCGGATCAATGCCGTTCCACACCACTTGGCCGTCCTGCATATAGATGAACTCCCCTCGATAGCGGTCGATGAGCTTCCGCTGTTCGTCTTGGTAGATCAGCCCTTGCTCGCAGGTCGTGCGCCGCCAGTTGGCCACTGTGGCGTCTGAGTCCGTAGATACGGAGTCAAATTCGGCCAGCGGAGCCTCGACCTCGCTCACAAAATCGATCTCGTTCAAATCCACTGTGCCAAAGCCGTGCTTAGCAGCTATCAGCAGATGATTGCGGTCGCGGCGGAAAGGCGGAGTCGGCCAATCGGAGTGAGGATCGTGGCCCATCAAGGTCATGCCGCAGGCATCGGTCGCCACCGGATGATCGCCGGCCATCAAGGCATTGCAAATCCGGCCCTCGCCGCCCCATTCGCGGCCCCATTGGCCGGTGAGGGCCTCGACGATATTGAGGCAGGGTTTGGTAATCATGCCCAAGTCCGGCAGGACGTAGGAAAGCCGGATGAGATGGTGGTAATACGACCGCGTCCGCCCTTCCGGCGGGATCATCGGCGGCAGGCCAAAGAGGTTTTTCAGGGTCAAGGTAATGCCCATAAAGGCGTGATTCTTCATCTTGGCGATGGATACCACCTCGTCGGCCTCGGCAAAAATGGCATTGAGTAGGTAGCGGTCGAACATACAGCCGCCACCGGGCACGTCGTACGTGGCAAAGGGAGGCAAGTTCGAGTCCACATAGCGGACGTCAAAATCGTCCAATATATAGCGGTAGTTAAAGTCGTCGGGGGTTACATGGCCGTTGCCATAGGGGTAGGTGTCGGTGGCGACTAGCTCGGCTGTAGTCCGCTCTCGCAGCAGGCGCAGCACCGCGCGGGCCACGGCATCATCTACCAACTCTCTCCGGCGGCCAGCGAAGTACTCGATGCGCTCCGGCGGTTTGATCATATTGAATTTTAATACAATCCGCCGCGCCTTTTCTAGCTTCTTCCAAGAGCGATCCAGTGGATCGGTAGTCCGTTTGAGTACCTCGTAGATTTCTTCCTCGCTCGCCCGATGGTCGCAATGCGAGGCCCTAACTGTGTACTGTCTATCGTCCATGATGCCTTTCCCTTTCTGTTAAGTGTTTGTAGCTACTCGCCGAGGACGCCCACGGTCTGTTCGAGCCCCATCAGGGCAAGCGCCTTGTCGCGGCGCGCGACAGCGCTTTGCGTGCGCGCCTCGACTAGGGCCAATTGCGCGTCCAGATTTTCCAATTGCGTGCCGACCCCGCTCGTATAGCGCAACTCGGCGACTTCCAGCCCCTTCTCGGCCTGTAATACTGCATCGCGGTGGGCCTCAATGCGCTGGCTGGCTTCCTCGACCGCATAATAGGCCTGCTGGATTTGCAACCGCACTTCTCTCGCGATTCGCTGATGATCGTACTCTATCCGGCGCAGATCCTGCCGCGCCTGCGCTACACGGGCCCCAGTGAGCCGCCCGTCGAAAAGCGGCATTTGCACTACTAGCCCAGTGTTCCAACTCTTGCGCCACTCCCGATCGGCTAGGTCGAACTCGTCGCTTTGGAACTGGGTTTGCCCAGCGGCTACTAGCTCCACGCTAGGCCGGGTGGACGCCTGATCGGCTGCGATCTTCCGCTCGTGCCATCCTATTTCCTGTTCGACGTGTGCCAACTCTGGTCGCTTCGTTAGGCCCAAGGCAACGAGAGCGTCCAGATCATCGAGATCCAGTGTCGTCTCGGTGCGGAACGTTCCCCTTACTTCTATGGCTTGGTCTAAGTCTAAACCCACGACATCCTTAAAGGCCATAGTGGCCAGTCGCAGGTTATTTTCGGCGCTGATAGAGTCGGCCCGCATGTTTGAGACCTGTACCTGAGCGCGCAACTGGTCCAACTCAGCGGCCCGACCAGCCTGCGCCCGTGCCTCCACTTGGGCCAGATTGCGTCTAGCCCACGCCAGCGCCAAGTGCGACACGGTGCGCAATTCCTCGGCTAGGAGCAGGTCGTAAAATCGCTCCTCTACTTCGGCTAGCACAAGCTGAGTTGTCTGCCGCTCGGTTTCGCCGAGCATGGCAAATTGGCGGCGAGCCATGTCCTCAGTAGCGCGAATGCGACCTCCGGCATAGAGCGGCTGGCGCACGCTCAGGACGCCCGTGAGGTTGTTTTCCGTGCCGATCCTGACGGCATTGCCAGCAAAGACAAAAGAAGGCAGCAGCCAATTGCGGCTATACGTGAAGGAGGCATCGACTTGCGGCAACCCCGCCGCTCGCGCTACGCGTAGCTCTTCGCGTCCGCGCAGTAGATCAATGCGGGCTTGCAACAGGCGCTCGTTGTTTTCTTGCACCAAAGCCAACCCGGTTTGCAAGTCGAGAATCAGCGGCTCGGCCTCTGCTCGGGCTGGACGACTGGAGACTGCACACAAGATCATCAAGCAGAACGCCCCCACCCCGGTCTTGCTCAACATGGCAAACCGCGCTGCCGCAACCATGCCTCGACCTCCGCTCCGCCGACATCGGCCAGCATAACGCCGTCGATTTCGACGCAGGGCGAGGCGTATTGTCGGCTCTTGGCAACCATTTCCGCAAAGGCTTTGCGGTCGCTGGTAATATCCAGTTCCTCGTATGGCAATCCGGTTCTATCGAGTGCCGTCCGCACGCCTGGACTCCAAGGACAATACGGATTGAGATACGCTTTGATCACAGGAGTAGTCTGTTCCACTTTGGCCTTTCCGCTGTACAAGGGACGCGATATATTGAGAAAAACATATCGCCCGCCTCTCATCCCTGTCAAGGAAGGGGCCTCAATCTATGAAACCTCTGGTCTTATTCCACGGCGGCTGTAACGACGGCTTCTGTGCCGCGTGGATCTACCGGCGCTACGTCAATCCACAAGCCGAGTTTAAAGCGGTTCAATACAACACCGACCCGCCGGCTACGGCTGACCGCGATGTTGTCATCCTCGACTTCAGCTACGAGCGGGCACAGCTCATGGAGATGCACGACCACGCCCGCTCGCTCTTGGTTTTGGATCATCACGAGACGGCTGCGGACGCCTTAGCCGGGCTCGACTATTGCGTATTCGCCGAGGACAAGTCTGGAGCACGCATGACCTGGGAATACTTTTTCGATCCCCGCTCTCAGGTCAGTGCTAACGACGTCCCTTGGCTGGTTTCCTATACCGAAGACCGCGACCTGTGGCGGTGGGCCTTGGCTGATTCCAAGGCCGTCAACGCCGCCCTCGCCTCGTACCCGCGCGACTTTGCCGTGTGGGATGAAATCGCCGAGCGTGGACCACAAGCCCTCGCCGTGGAAGGCCAAGCCATTCTCCGCTTCCAACACCGGCTCATCCGGCCGCGCGTTCGGTACCACGGCTGGACCACCATCAGTGGGTTTCGCGTCCCCATTACCAATGCCACGTTTATGACTTCTGAAATCGGCAATGCCCTCGCCGAAGGGCATCCTTTTTCTGCGGTGTTCTTCGTCCGTCCGGACAGCAAGGTCGTGTACAATCTGCGCTCCAAAGGAGACGAAGCCGCGGATGTGGGTCGCATCGCGCGCGATTACGGCGGTGGAGGGCACAAGCACGCGGCGGCTTTTACCCTAGAAACCATGCTGCCGATGGAAGCAGGGACGTAAAATCACAATCCAGCAAAACAGGCACCTGCGATCGGTCGCAAGTGCCTGTTTTTTTGGTGAGCCCACTGGGAATCGAACCCAGGACCTACGGATTAAAAGTCCGGTGCTCTACCAGCTGAGCTATAGGCTCTATCGGTGGTGTATCTAATTCAAAATAAGCGGTTTGCGTATCCCTCGCAAGACTTCCTACTGCATTGGCGGCTTTTGTCCTAGGCCCAGCGGTACCTGCCAATAAGCTCAGTAGGCCAACGCGATAATTTTGGCCGTTTTCTGCGTCTGCGCATCGCCTTGTACCACAACCCGCAAAATGTAGTTTCCCGGCGCGGCCAACTGCCCAAATTCGTCCTGCCCATCCCAACTCAACGTTATCGGCCCGGCTGTTTGCCGCTGATCGTGTAGCACCCGGACTTCCCGTCCACTCAGGTCGTAGAGTGCCACGTGCAGCAAGCGGGGCTGGAGGACGTTCAACAAGGAGAACCCTATCTGCAAGAAATCACCGATGCCATCTCCGTTGGGAGTCACGAGCGCGGCCGACACCGAGAGGCCGTCAATTAACGTAGGGCCGACCGGCAGCGACACGGCAATCGCTTCGCTGGCGACCGCGTCGCTAGCATCGCCCACATCCACCCGTTGCCTTACTTGTCGCTCTTCCCGCCCACTGGCTAGAAACGCCTCAAAGGGCATCTGTTGGCGGTATATCGTGCTGGCGAAGTCGAACTCAATCAACCCAGTCCGCACGAACGGATCGGCAAAGGTAATGTCCCATCCGCCATCCACTGGGATGATTTCCGCGTCCAATACCTGTCCTGCCGAGCGAATCTCGCCAAGCTCAATGTCTGCCCCTGAACGCATGAGCAACTGATCGAAACCCGTACTGCCAGCACCGCTATCCCAACCAAGATAATAGGTAAACTCCGTGCGCTGCCCTGGTTGGGCCTGGATCGGATAGATCTCAGCTCGCGTTGCGGCGGCCAAAGGCTCGGCGTAGCTCAGGACTAGCTCGTCGAGGACCGCCCTCTGCATCGGGTCGTCGCTGAGCAAATAGGCTTGCAATTGGACGAAACGCCTCGGCGTCGGCGAGAGAAAGCCCCGATCCGACCGCTCGTATGCCTGACTCCAGATACTCCAGTCGTCGCCGGGCGAACGGACGGTATCAATCCGGCCTTTGAAACTGGGAATTAGCTTGTTGTATTTCCTTTCGGTTACTTCCTTGCCGTTTTTGTCGTGGAAGACATAAGACTCCTGTAACAGATTGCCCGTCCGCGAACGAATTTCTACGCGAGTCCTCTCAGGAGCCTCGACCTGCCAACTCAACCCTGTGGCGTTGCGCACAGCCCCCAGATCGTAGATCGGGGATTGCAAGATGGTGCCCGCGGGATAGCCTTCGCCAAAGACCTGAAATTCGGCCGTCGTTCCCGTAATGCAACACTGCCTGTTCGGATAGCGCATCCGCAAGTAGCGCAGTGGCCGGAGTGAAAACTGCTCTTCAAAGTGGACAATATCGCGCAAATTGCGGGGGTGTTCGGGCAACTCCCCTAGGACTTGCCAGCGCAACGATCCGTCCGGTGCCAGCGATCCGTCCGACCCCCAGAGGATATACCAAGGAAAGTGGATAGCGTTGCGCCGAGTCCAGCGCCAGTCAACGTTGCTGGGCGCGATGCCAGCCAGATCGCCCAAAATCCGCACCCGATCCACCCAGTACAGGGCACCCAAATCAAAGGTGAATTCAGTGTCCCCCGGTTGGGAAAACCCCCAGTAGCGCCAACTCGACACAATATCGCCGTCGATCAGCGCGTTGCTATTGCCCGTTGACTCGTAGCCTTCGGCCCGCGTGCCGATTTCGTTGAGGATATCGACTTGCCCACCGCGTTCCCGCATTCCCAGCGAGATATTGTCCCCTACGGCCTCCACCGCAATCGAGCTAATCCCCGCTCCCACGGTGGGCAAATCCACTTCAATGCGAATGAATTGCAGCGGTTTAAGGCCGTATTCGATAACCAACTCCCGTTGTTTGTTGAAGCTGTAGCGGACGCGATCACTGTAGCGCACAATACTCGGCAGGGGCAGTCCGGTCGAATCAAAAAAGCGCTCGCCATTGGAAAGCAGAACCTGAAAAAGCTCCAGCGGCGGCCCATCTTCCCTAAGCTGCAAGATCACTCGCCGTGCGGAAACCACGCGGCCTAGATCGATCTCGACGTACATGTTCTCGGGATCGTCATCCCAATCGGGAGCCCAGAAGCTGCTCAAGCTCCCGTCGATCAGGTTGCCAGCATCGCCGCTGTTGGATCCTGCAGCGCGGATGCCACCACCGAAATCCCCAGCATTGGCGACCGCGTCGATATTCCGCCGCACAAATCTGGGGCCAGCTTTCCCACGGCTGATTTCGATGGCATTGCCGGGCCGCTGCCACGCATCCCAATCCGCGTTGGTCCCAATCCGTAGTTCCTCGCCTGCTGCGGGTGATATCATGCTGCAGAGCAGCAATACCTGAAGAAAAGACCCTAATTCGCGGTGATTTTTCACGATGTGTCTCCCGCGCCGGGGTTCAGTCAGGGTGCCTACCCCACGCGATACTTCTCCACAGCCTCCATGTCCAGTTCAACGCCTAGCCCGGGCGCATCCGGCACGGCGACGAAGCCATCAACCGGCGTCAGCGCACCGCCGATTAGGTCGTTTTCGCGCGTGAAATGCAGGCTGTCGGAGGGAATAGTTGCATTGGGAATGGTCGCGTGGACGTGCGTGCCATACGCACCCGACACACCTAGTCCCAGCCCCACGACCTGCAACCAAACCGGCATCCCGGCCGCCGCGGCCATGCCGGCGCAGATCTGCGCGCGCTCGACGTTGCCACCCAGATTGAAGCAATCGGCCGCCTCGGCGCGGATCGCGCCCAGCACCATCTGTGGATCACCTAAATGGGGCGCGAGCCGGATGCGGGTGTGGCGGCGAAAGTCGCGGTACTGATGCCACCCCGGCAAGTATTGGAAAGGATCCTCAAACGCCTCAATGTTATACGGCTCCAATGACTCGGCCAGCCGCAGGCTCGTGCTCAAATCGCCAAAGGTGAAATTCGGATCGACGATAATGCCGTAGTCCGGGCCAGCGGCTTTGGCCATCAGTTTGACGGTCTCGACGATATTCCAAGGCCGCGCCTTGAGCTTGTGGGTCTTAAACCCCCGCCTAGCCCCTTCCTCCGCCATGGCAGCGAATTCGCGCGGCTCCAGCGGCGGCGACCACCAGCCCACCGGCACTCGGTCCCAATGCTTGGACCCCATCAGCTTCCAAGCCGGCACCCCGAGGGCCTTGCCGACGATGTCGTACAGGGCCATGATCATCGCCCCGCCTTTGTCCCCCAAGTTGACCTGTATGGGATCGACGCCGACCCACTCGGCCTCCAAGCTGGACAACGAACCGCCTCGTCCCCCTTCGCCCACTCCGTAGATACCTTCGTCGGTATGCACTTTGATCAGGCTGATAGGCTGCTCCAAGTAATGTCCAGGACGACTCTTTTCAATTGAGGGAATATGCGGCACTGCGGTGACAAACTCTTCGATCTGGGTGATTTTCACGATTACACCTCCCTTAGCCAGTCCTCGGGGATGTCGATCCCAAAGCCGGGGCCTTTGGGCAGACCAAGGAGACCGTTTTGGGGCACGTTGGTCCCCGGCGGAACTTTGTAGTGTCGTTGTCCCGATTTTGAAGGCGTCCCGATATAGCACTCCGCCAGCGGCACCCCGGGCAGGGAGCCGATGAAAAATTCAATCAACGGGGTATTGGGCATCGCCGCCGTCCAGTGCTGGCCATACGGGTCATTGCCCCCGGTGTGCAGACACATCTGGACGCCTTGTGCATCGGCGTAGTGGGCCAGCTTCATCGCCTCGGTAAAACCCCCTATCCAGTAGATATCAGCCTGGATCAAATCGACGAGCCGCTCTTGAACGGCCCTCATGCCGGGATGGCGAGTGGACCAGTGCTCGCCGTCGGCTAGCGTCTGCCAAGGAACGCGCTGGCGCAGGGCGCGGTGCCCCTCCCAGTCGTGGGGCATCAGCATTTCCTCCATCCAGCGCATCCGATATGGCTTGAGCGCCTCGCAGATGCGCACGGCAAAGTCGAGGTCAAAGGTCATCCAGCAATCGAGCATCAAGTCCGCGGCCGGGCCGATCAACTCGCGGCACCTAGCCATCAGTTCGACCGTGCCGTCGATTCCGGCTTGGCCATCAACGGGTCCGTGCGGACGGGCCAACTTGAACTTTTTGAAGCCCAACTCCAAGTACCAATCGACATCGTTGCCGGTGGCATAGACTTCCATCTGAGTGCGCTGCGGGCCTCCGGCCAGCCGATAGACGGGCTGATCGAGGGTTTTGCCCCACAGGTCCCACAGCGCCAGATCGACTCCGGCGACCGCCCGCGCCGTAAGTCCTTCGTTGCCAAAGGAAAGCGTCCCCCTCCACATGCGATCGTTGCACCGGTCAATGGCACCCACTTCCTGACCGACGACTAGGGGCGCTAAGCACTCGGCAATAATCGGCTGGGTCGCATGGCCCGAATCCGTGCGGCCCAAGCCAAAGGTGCCGTCCTCGGCAATGACCTTGACCCAGATCGCTCCGCCCGGCTTGGGCATGAGCCGCTCCTCGGGCGCGAATTTATCCATTGGCGTGGCCTGCTTAGGTGCCCAAAGCCACGACTGCTCCCGCAGCGGTCGAGTCCCTTCCTCGCTCGGCGGCGGGGGCGACAGTTCAAAGGTTTGGATAGCAGCTATTTTCTTGGCGCACATTAGGTTGATGTAACCACTTAATTCTTATAGTTCGAGTTGGCAGCCTCGTTCAGCCGCGCCGTACGCCGCCTCGACAAAGCGCATAGCCTGCCAAGCATCGTCGCCATTGGTGATAAAATTACCTTGTCCACGGCTAGCGGCGACAAAGTCGGCGATAAAACCCAATCCGGCCGCCCCGCCGTACCCAGGAGCCTCGCCGACCGAGAGGTCGAATCGGCGGTACTCGTCCTCGGTCCAACCTTCGGCTTGACTCTGGACGATGAGCCGGTCGCCGCGTCCGTCCCAATCTTGCATCACCCAGGTCGCATCCCCTGCCGTTCCTCTGAAACACAAGTAGATATCACCGTAGCGGCGCGGCAAGACGTAGCCCGCGTGCAGGCTGCCCAGCGCGCCGTTGTCCATGCGGAACGAAGCGGCAAGCACGTCCTCGACGTCGATGCCAGTACCGCTCAGGGTCGCCTTGTGGGCGCTGACACCCTTGTATTCCAAGCCGCTGATATAGCGAATCAGATCGACCGTGTGGATCGCCAGCCAGTGCAGGATGCCCCCGCCCGCCTGTGCGCGGTCAAAGAGCCAGTGGTCCGGGTTGCGCTGCTGGACGGTGCTGGTGACCATCCGCCCCTCGATGGAGACGATGCGGCCCAGGACACCAGCGGCGACGAGTTGACGCGCCTTGTCGGCAATCGGATGGCAGCGGTTCAAAAAGGCCGTCGCCCACAAAACCTCCTGCGCGGCGGCGATTTCGTTGAGACGAGCGATATCAGCAGCCGTACGCGCGACCGGTTTCTCGGCAATGGTCGGCACGCCGGCCTGCAAAAGCTGCGCGATGCGGTCTGGCGCTTGGTCATTGCGCGTACACACTATGGCTAAGCCCAGCTTCTCGTCCGCCAGCAGCGCATCTAGGTTGCCATATACCTGATCGACGTCAGTGCATTCTTCGGCCGCACAGACTACTAAGCGGTTCACCGCCTCGCAGTGTTGCAGCGAGGTCAGCCACCCACGGCTGTGGGGATTGTCCAGCCCAACGAGAGCAGCGCATACTTTATCCGTCATGGTAATCCACTACCTTTCCTTCCCGCGCCGAGCGGTAAACATTTTCCAACAGCGCCACCGTGCGGCGGCCCTCGCGGCCATCCACCCGCAGAGCGGTCCCGTTCTCTAAGGCTGATACCACGTCCTCGACGACGTTGGTCAGCGGATTGTCTATGGCCAGTAGCTTCTCTTCCAGTCCATCGCCAAAGACGCGCATGTCGCCCGACAGCACGGCGTCCAGTAGCACCCCCCCTTCGCTGCCGTGAACCTCGGCGCTAAAGTAGGGGCTTGCTGGGAAGGTCGTCGTGCCCAAGATCCCTCCCTTGGCCCCGCTTTCGAAATTCAAGATGGCCTGGCCAATATCCTCGGTCTCAATGTCGTGGTTCATAATCGCCGTTTCGCCATAGACGGTCTTGGGCACGCCCATGAACCACAGCAGGAGATCGATCAGGTGCGATCCCTGATTGGCCAGCGACCCACCCCCGTCCATGGCCCAAGTGCCGCGCCAGCCGCCGCCGTGTTCAAAGTACTCCTGCGAGCGAAACCACTTAAAGCGCACTTCGCCGAGAATGGGCTTGCCCAATAGACCCTGCTTGAGGGCTTCGGCGACGCGATAGTTATTGTCAACGTAGCGACTTTGGTAATCGACGCCGATCAAGAGGCCGCCCGCGTCGGCTGCGGCGATCAGCTCGTCGCAGGCTTTGGTGCTGACGTCCATGGGCTTGGTGGTGATTACGTGCTTGCCAGCCTTGAGCGCCTCGACGCCTATGGACGCGTGCAGCCCGCTCGGAGTCATCACCAACACGACATCCACATTGCTCCTCCCCAAGGCGTCTTCAAGGACCGTACACCACGCGCAGCCCATTTCCTCGCCTACTTGACGGGCCAAGTCCTCGTTGAGATCAACGACCACGCGCAGTTCAGCCCCTTCGGTCTCAGCTACTTGCCGGGCGCGATTGCGCCCCATGCCCAACCCTACAACGGCAAATCCGATCATTTGACTAGCTCCTTAGCAGATTTTTGAGATACCGCCTTATCACAAGGACCATAGAGTACCGACTCCAGCTTCATTCATAACTCTTCAGAGGGCGACTATGATACTCCACTATAGATGGACCTCCCATCTCATATCGCAAGCTGATATGACGCCTGCTATGCTTCCACTTATACTCTCGGACAAGATCTCCTAAAATCGTAGTATCGTACGGGTTGCCCATGATACTCCTAAACGCGGCATCGTACGAGTCAAAGACCTGCCTACATGACGCCACGTCGGCCTCTTCGCACAGTATTACGGACCCGTCTTCGTCATAGACTAGACTCTTAGGCGAAGGGGACAACGATGCTTTCATCTGCTTGTTTGGCGAAGAAGGGCTGGGAGAAGGGGTGGCAGCGGGGGTTGACTTGACCTCCAAGGGTGCCGTGGCCTGATTCACCTTAGCCTCTAGCTGCTTGATGCTACCCTCTAGCTCATCAAGGCGACCCGATAAGTTCTCATGGTACAGGTAAAGGGACTCATTGAGAAAACTGGCTACACCTACCCCCATGAGAAAGATCCAGACCATAAGCACAAACAACTGGATCATAGAGCGCATACAATTCCTTTCTACAGCCTTCGCCGCTGTGTGATTTAGGGTATATCACCGGGCCACAGCCACGCGCTGCACTTTATTAGCCTGTCCAGCGTGAAGTCGCCCGCGGCAAACTTCTTGGCATCTACTTCAAGGGCAAGACGCTTACCCTCCTTCATCTGCTTCTTAAAGTCGTCATTTTTCGGGTTGCTATAGAAAATTTCAAAAATAAGCTCTCTTGGGTCCTGCAGCGTTCTGGCGGTTAGACGCTTTGCTCCGTCTTTGCCAACCCTTTTCTTTAAGTCAGCAATAGCCCTTTTATCGTAAAAGGCAGAATGGATGTAAGGCGGAGGTGCCCAATGGTCTCTCCATTCTTCATCTGTCAAGAACCATGGAGGACGAGTCGCTCCTCTTGCTTTGAGGGCGTTCACTATCTTATCTCCCCGTTCGTTTGCCTCCTCTGTCTCCTCCTTGAGGGCCATCCACTGAGAGGTCAGCTTCTTGCTCTTGCCCCACGGTTTCAGATACCAGTTCCTGGCCCATTCCTGTTCGTCGCCGTGCCCATATATAGGCATACCCTCAAGACGGACATCGTACCGCCTACCAAGTCCATCATCCTTATATTCGCTCTTGGCACGCTTCACCAAAAAGCCCCTTTCAGGGACGATTAGGCCAAGGTGCGGAGGCAACCCCTTAATCATCTCACGTAGCAATACAGACTCGATCCACGCTTGGATGATCTTATGGGTGTCGCAAGACTTGCTTGGGGGATGGGAAAAGTACCGGCTCGGTAGCTTCCTTCCATTCTTCCCCGTCCCGCCATTGCCGCCCTTAAGGGTAAGCCCCGCGCCACAGCTAAGGCAGGTATAGCCAGAGCGACCTTTAGCAAGCCTCGGATCGTCTGGACAGACAGGCTCTCCCTCCCATAGGGCAGGAATTTTTTCAGTCATCCTAGTCCTTATCTGTTTCTAGCTTCCTCTCTAGTTCCTTGCCTGAACGGCGCTATTCGCCCGAGGCTTAGACCCAGTTTTCACATTGCAATCCCTGAATCCGGCTGAACTCTCTCAGGTTATTGCTCACTAGGATGCACTGCTGACTCAGGGCATGGGCAGCGATTAGCAGATCCATATTGCCGATGGGCTTGCCCCTTTTTTCTAAGCTAGTGCGGATTTTACCGTATTGTCGAGCCGCTTCCACATCCCAAGGCTGCACGGCTAGGTGGGCGACGAAATCGGCCAAAATGCGCTGGTTCATTTTTTTCGACGAAGACCGCTCGACCCCATATTGCAGTTCTGCATACGTGATCGTGGAAATACAGAGAGTATCAGGAGGAATTGCATTGAATTTCTCCAGCAAGTTAGCCGGTCGTTTTTTGATGATATAGATGCATATATCGGTATCCAGCATGTACATCTAAAACATATCCTGGCGGCTTTGGGGCGGGAGGTCCTCACGAGTCGCCATAAAATCTTCGGAAGGAAGCGGCGTCTCCTTAAAGAATGCATCCCAAGACGACGGACAGGGCGAGAGGATGATATTCTGGCCTTCTTTTCTGATCAATACTTCCTCGCCTGCAAAGCGAAATTCTTTAGGCAGCCGCACGGCTTGACTGCGACCATTCATAAAGAGCTTAGCAATTTTAGGTTGCACGATAAAATCCTCCTTGTTGGTATATATCAAAAGTATCTATCATAAATCAAGAAATCAACCTAAGCAATTTGTACCACCTTGTCGTCCGTCAATCTTCCATCACGTGCAACCGCTGATTGACGGCCAAGTCTTCAAGCACTTGTACCCCTCCGGCCGGCCAGTGAATCTCTAGTCGCTCAATGCCCTCGGCTGTTCCCAATCCAAATACGGGATCGCGCTGACTCGTCGAGAGGAAACCCGATCCCGCCTTTACCTCCCTGAACTGCTGACGTCCCCCAGCCCATAGATACAGGCGGGCACCGATGCCGTCGCGGTTGCTCTCTCTGCCCTCTAGCGCGACGGCGAGGTAATTGCCTCGGGCACCGTCGTTGCGCAGCAGGGCGAAGCGGCGGCCGTTGTTGACGAGGGCAATGTCCAAGTCGCCATCTTGGTCGATGTCCCCAAAGGAAGAGCCGCGTACCACGTAGAAGGCGGAGAAAGCCGGGCCGCTTTCAGCAGTCACTTCGCGGAAGACGCCCGCGCCCCCATTGCGAAAGAGCTGTGCCTGTTGCGCGTAGGTCACCAATTCGTCGTACTGTTCGATGTTGTCGTGGACGTGGCCGTTGCCCACGAACAGGTCGAGGTACCCATCGTTGTCCGAGTCGAAAAATCCCGTGCCAAAACCAAGATAGTTCAGGCTGAGGTCGCCGAGGCCGGCTTTAAAGCTGATCTCGGAGTAAAACGAGCCATCGTTGCGATATAGCCCGTTGTTTTCCAACTGGTAGTTGGTGACGAAGAGGTCGAGATCGCCGTCTTGATCTATGTCGCCGGCATCGACGCCCATGCCCGCTTGGCTAGCCCCGTCTGCGCTCAGCGCGGTCCCGGCCAGCAAGCCAGTCTCGGCAAAGGTGCCGTCGCCTTGGTTGACGTAGTGGAAATTGGGAGTCAAGTCGTTGGCCACGTACAGGTCGGGGTCGCCGTCCCCATCGAAGTCGCCAGCTACCGTGCCTAACCCATTGCCCTCGTGCGCGATGCCTGCTTGGCGGCTGACCTCGGAAAAGACGCCGCGGCCCTCATTGCGGTAGAGAATATCTGCCGTGGGCGCAAAGACCCTCGGGTCGCAGTAGAAGCGCAGCCCCATATCCTCGCGTCCGCACCAAGGCTGCTCCCCTAAGACAAAGCGGACATATTGCGCGGCGAAGAGGTCGAGGTCGCCGTCGAGATCGTAGTCGAACGCAACGGCGCTGGTCGTCCATCCTGCGTGTCCGAGGCCGACTGCGGTCGTCGCATCGACATAGCCGTCCCCTTCGCGACGGTAGAACTGATCTGGCCCCCACGCCGTCAGGTAGAGATCTGGGTCGCCGTCCCCATCGTAGTCAGCCGCAGTCACCCCCATGCCATAGGAGGTGCCGGGCGCGCCGGCTGCGCCGTCCACCCGCACAAAGGCGCGGCCGTCGTTGCGAAAGAGCTGATTAGAGGCGGTGCCCCGTCCCCGCTCCATGTCTCCGCTGTTGACCAAGTACAAGTCCCAATCTCCGTCATCGTCGTAGTCGAGAAAGGCACTGCCAGCGCCATTGGTCTCGGGCAATCGCTTTTGCGGCGAGGCCCCGTTTTGGTGGACGAAGTCGATGCCTAACTCGCGGGCGACCTCAACGAAGTGGCTCTGCCCATAGCTAGCTGCCGACAGCAGGAGCACGAGCAGCAGGGCACCCACTGCTATCCCCTGAACAGCGGCTCAATATGGTCCTTGGCGCGCAACAAACCTTCCTGTTGCAACTCGGGCGTCTGCCAGAAGTAGTGGTCTTCGAGTTCCACCGAGAGCACGCCATCGTAGCCCACGTCTTCGAGTCGGCGTATTACAAAATTCCAATCCACTTCGCCTTCGCCGGGAATGGTATAGCGCCACCAGCCCTCGCCGCACACGTAGGTCGAACTGTATGCCTCGCCCAAGTTGCCGGATTCATAGAGCTTTTCCGGCATGATCTCGGTATCCTTGAGATGGACGTGCCGCACGCGGTCGCCAAACTCGTGCAAGAGCCGCTGATAGTCTATCTGCAAGCGCACGAAGTGGGAGGGATCGTAGCAGATGCCCAGCAGTTGCGATGGGCACGCTTCAAAAATCAAGCGCAGGCTCTCGGGTGAGCAGCCCAGATTGGGGTAGTGGGGCCGACCGCCCGGCCAAGGTTCGATGGCGATATTGACGCCCACCTTCTCGGCGTGGGCCACGACCCGGGGATAAACCTTGGCAAAAATCTCAAAGGTCTCGGCTTTGGACATGCTGGGGTCGTCTGGGCCGAGCACAGTAAAGAGCGTGTGGCCGCCGTGCCGGGCTATCGCGCTCAAGTTCTTCTTGATCTCGCTCAAGCCCTTGCGGCGCTTGGCCGCGTCGCGGGTGAGGACCTGGCCGCCGCCGTCCGAAGAGCCAATAGCCAAGTCTAGTCGCTCGCAGGTACGGGCGATCTGCCGGGTCAAAGGCGGGGTATCGACCGCGCCAAAACCATTCTCGGCCAACCACGTGGCATAGGCGTCAAAGCCGATCTGGCGGGAAAATGGGGGCATGCGGGTGCCGATTTTCATGGTGTGTTCCCTTCTATTGGATTAAATGGGTATGCGGCGCTGCTTATCTGGATCGACCCACTGGGTTACTACCAGCGAGACAAGGGCTATGAGCGCGCCGCTGATAAAAATGATCTCGTAGCCAAAAAAGAGCCAGACGTAGCCGCCGACTAGGGGCGCGGCCACCGCGGCGACGTGGTTCATAGTCACCCCCATGGAGAGGGTGGGCTTGAGTTCGTCTGGGGGTGTAATCTTATGCGCGTAGGTCGTCAGCGCGATTCCTCCGAAGAAAATGAGGTTGTCGAGGCAATAGAGCGCGTACAAACTCGGCCGGTGCTCCACGATCGCATAACCCAAAAAGACGAAGACCAACACGCTATAACTTAGCGTGAGCATCCGCCGCTCGCCAAAGCGATCGACCAAGCGGCCCATCCACGCAGCCGTCAAGGTGATGAGCACTTGGTTGATCAGCACTAAGACCATGGTCGTCTCCACCGGCATCCCGTGTACTTTCACGAGGGCGAAGATGGCGAAGGTAATGAACATCTGCTTGCGCAGGCCCTGGAGAAAATTCAGGGCGTAGAAGAGCAGATAGCGCCGCTTGAGCACCAAGCGCTTTTCGCCTGCGGGCGCGTCTTTGTTATCGGCCCAAAACAGGGCCAAGCCGCCCGCTGCCGTACACACTCCGGCCAAGACAAAGACCCCCTCGTAGCGCAAAAACTCCAGCGCCACCATGCACACGCCAATCGCCGCTAGCCATGCCAAGCTGCTGATGCTGCGCAACTGCCCCAGCCAGCGCCCCTTGTCTGCAGTCGGGCCGTAGGCTAGACCCATACTCTGCTCTAGCGGGAGCCAGCAGTGAAAGCCCAAGCTCCACACCAGCGAGAACGAGGCCAGCATGAAGACCGAGGACACCTCTGCGTACGCGGCAAGCCCGATACCCATCACCACCAGTGCAATCGCAGCAACTTTCGGCGGGGCCCAGCGGACGATCAGTGCCAGAAAAAACGCGTTGAGAAAACCGGGAACTTCGCGCAGGGCCTCGACGTAGCCCAATTCGTGCGGCTCAATGCCCAGTCGCTCGACGATGAAGTTGTTAAACAGGGTTAGCTGCACCCCGAAAAACACCCCCGTCCCAGCCACAGCTACGGCCAAAAGCGCGAAGTTTTTATTCCACTCTGCGAAAGGATTGGCGATGACAGCCCCCTTGTTGATGCAGTGAATTCAAGTGTGATTTCCTCTCGCAGTCAACCAACTCAGCCACTTGACGCATGGATGGACAGCCGTTAAGCTACCGGCCCTAACCAACGCAAAGGAGATTGTTACGATGACCGACGAACGCGTCTTTGTTGGCGACCTGACCCGCAAAGAATTCCGCGAGCGCATCCAAGCTGGCACGATCAAGGCCGCCATCGTGCCCACCGCCGCGACCGAACAGCACGACGAACACCTGCACATGATCCACGACACTTTCCACGCCAGCTATATGGCCGAGCACGCGGCCAAAAAGCTCCTGCCCCAAGTGGTGGTCGCCACACCGGTGAGCATCGGCGTTTCCGAGCACTGGATGGAGCATATTGGCACCCTGACCGTACGGCCGGAAATTTTCTGCGAATACGTCTTCGATGTCTGCCATTCGCTCGTGCGCGCTGGCGTTGAGAACATATTGGTGCTCAACGGCCACGGCGGCAACGTCAAACCCATGATGCGCCGCATTGACGAATATCGGGAAAAACTTGGCGTCAACCTCCGCTTCCAGTCCTATTGGGACGTGTACGACCCCGACTACGTGCAGCAACACATGGAGCGGGGACGCCTGCCTGGACACGCCGACGAATTTGAGACCTCGACAATGCTATACCTAGCGCCAGAGCGCGTGCAGACCGAGGCCATCGACAATCCGGCCGCGGCCTTGGGCACGCGCGCCAAGGGCGAGGCTCTAGTGGGGCCAGCCGTGGACGGGGTCGCCGCGCTGTTGGAGCAAATGATCGCCGGCGAAGAAATCGACCTGCCGCCGGTGACCTTCTATCCAGAGGGCAAGCGCAACCTCGTCACCGGCGAGCCGGTTTGAGCACGACGCCCAGCGCCTCGTCCGGCGACTCGACGAGTACATCTACGGCCTCGGCGATCTCTTCGAGCGTAAACTCGTGGGTATAGAGCGGTTGGACGCGCAGCTTCCCGGCGGCTATGGCGCGCAGGCACTCGGCTAGGTTGCGCTGCGTCGGCCACCCGACAAAGACTTCGGGATACGCTTGACCGCGCTCGTAGGCTGGATCGTGATAGCCGGGACCAGTGCGTGCCGCACTCCGCACATCCACATTGCCCAGCGCTGACCCAAAGCCGTGCGTTACCTGCGCTCCCCCTACGAGGACAATGCGCCCCATGCGATGCGTATCCGGCGCTTGCTTTAGGCTCTGATAGATGGTTTCCAAGGCATCGCTGGCCTCGCCGCCAAAGGCAATGACGCCGAAATCCATGCCATACCCCTGGGTAAATTCCCCGGCCTGCTCGACCATGTCCTGTACAGCCGGATCAACGACGCACTCTATACCCACCTGCCGGGCAATGTCCAGACGGCGCGCAAAGCGATCGGCCCCCAAAACGTGACAGCCGCTTAGCTGGGCAAATTGAGCCGTGAACTGGCCGACTAAGCCCAACCCGACGACGACCCCATTTTCCCCGTACAAAGGAGCTGTGCGGCGCACCGCGTGCAATCCGGTCGCCGCCAGATGCACAGACGCGGCCTCGGCAAAGCTAACGCCTTCGGGTATGGCAACGCACAAATTCTGCGGTACACAGGCCCAATCGGCGTGCAAGGCGTACCCACCCCCCATGCAGGCCACGCCCTGCCCCACCTCGAATTGCTCCACCTCGGCCCCGATCTCCTCGACGACGCCCGCGTTGGTGTAGCCAAAGGGGCGCGGTGGCCGGTCGAGTTGGGGGTTTTCCCGCATGGCCCCCACCCTCCCGAGTTCGGTTCCTGGGCTGATCAACGAAGCCTCCACCCGCACTTTCACTTCACCGGGGCCGAGGGCAGGCATGGTTTCCTCTAGACATACCCCCTGACCGCGGCCATCAATAGCCGCAACTTTCCGCTGCATAAGCACCTCCTTCTCTCGCTGGTTGCGCCCTCGTGGACTGCTGCATTACTTATATGTACTTATATCGAATATGTCTATTGCCCTATTCGAGGCCCTGTGAACGTCATCATTGCTGCAATTTTAGGAGGTGTCCTCTTGGTCTGGGGTGGGTTTTTGGGCCTGCTCCGCATTGCGGATCCCTTTGAGCGCAAACACGTGCTGATCCTCGCGGCGTACACTACTGTCGTCGTCGGCTGTGTCATGGGCTTGGTACTCTTTATCAATCACGAGCGGCAAAAGGAGCATCGCTATCAGCTAGAGACGCAAATGGAGGACTTCTCCAATCGCCTCTCCGAACTGAGCACCCGGCTCATTGGCCAACTAGAGGAAAAAGCCAATCTGACCGCCTCTGAATTCGAGATCCGCACCCTCTTGCAAAACGAAAAGGATCATCACAAGCGCACCCGTAACCAATTAGCAACCCAAATAGATCACAACAACTCGCTGCAAAACAAAATGGAATCCGAGCGCAAGGAGCGGCTGCGCTACCAATCCGACACGGACCGCAAGCTCGAAGAACGCTTCCGGCAGGAGGACTTGCGCTACCAAAACCTCGCTGATACCCAAAAGCGCTCCTTGGCGAACGTGCTGGCGCAGTTCGGCCCCCTCAACAACGAGTTGTCTCGTCTGCAAGAACAAACCGCGACCTTGCAGCGCAATCAACAGGCGATCATAGACAAAATCGCCGCCAGCCGCGAGACCCAAACGCTCTCAGTCCAAAAACTCGACGCGCTCGCCCGCAGCCTGAGCGCCCTATACAACGACTTGAACCAAACTATGGCCCAAGTTGATAGCCTATATCGCAGAACGTCGCCAACGCCTTAAGGAGCTGACAATGAAACGCACCTTCATCCCTTTCATCGCCCTGTTCCTTGCTGCCTGCACCAATAAAGAGCAAGAGATGCTCCTGCTCCAATTGCAAAGCGACATGGTCCGCGCCAACGCCACCATTGACTCGCTGACCTACTCGCTCGACGACTCCAACCGCTTGCTCGATGACATGCGGGCGCAAGTAGATAGCACCCAACAGGTCAACGACAAGCTCCTCGAAAACGTGCAAAAGCTCAACAAGGAACTGCGGCACTGGAGTAAACTGGCCACCGAATACAAGCAGAGTAATGAGCGGTTAAAGATCGAAATCGATCAGTTAAGACAGGAAAAGCAAGCAGACCGTTACACCATCTCCCAGCTGCGCACCGAGACCGACCGCCTCAATGGCGAGCTGTTGGAAACCCACAGCAGCATCCGCCGCCAGAGCGATCACATCCGCCGCTTAGAGCAGGAGTTGGCCCAGACCAAGACCGAACTGGCCCAAGCCAAGTCCCGAGTCGCAGCACAAAACGCAGTGTACCTCTATGCTGCCAACGAAACCCAACTCATAGAGCAGGGCTACCTCAAAACTCGTCGGCCCTTTGGCAGCGGGTTCCGCAAGCAGTACGAATTAGTTAAAAATATCCGCCCCGACAGCCCAGGTGCCCAAGTCGCGCCTATTGGCCAAACCATCTCGCTACCAGGTGAAATCGAGGCTCTCGTCGATCACTACGGCAGACTCAGGAAGGGGGATGACTACGAAATGACGCACGGCGACGCCGGCGTGCAGGTCGCGTTCCTCAACGAGTTAGCCGGTGGCACGGGCGTCTTAGCGATACTCAAGGAATAGCTTGGCCTTCACCAAGTGTGAACATAGACCGCCGAGCGCACCTTCTCCCCGGCTTGGTCGGTCGAAAGCAGCGAGTCGGCAAACGATGCGTGTTTGGCCAGCCGCTCGCGGCTACCTCCTTTGAGAAATAAGTGCAAATTAGCTTCAGGTTCGGCGGCGAGGCGACGCACCATGCGGCGGAAATCCCACTCGCTCAAGGGGCTGTCGATGGTATAACCATCGCGCGATAGCCCCATGCCTGCGCTCGTGTAGAGCACGACCCGATCCCCAGGCTGTGGATCGTGGCGGTGTACCCGCCAAACCGGTTGCGTCGCGTTGAGAATCATAATGCCCAAGCTCAACATCAGCATCATAATGCCCAAGAAGAGTTCCTTGCTAATATCGTGCTCTTCAAGTTCGGCGGCTTGACGCTTGAGATAGCGGCTCACAATTTTCTATTCCTCTCTCTGACCCAAGCGTCCTCCTGCCGGGCCAGCCGCTGGACCAAGTAGTCGGCGATCTTGCGCAGCGGCAAGTAGGCCAAGAGTCCGACGAGCGTGGTCTTAAAGGCCAAAACCAAACCCTCGGCCATGGCGCTGAGCGCCTTAAAGGTCTGGGTCGCCTCGTCGATCTGACTCAATTCCTGCGCGGTCAGCAGGATACCGCAGACCGTGCCCAAGTAACCGTACAGGGGAATCCGCGTCAGGTCGCGGCGCACGTGCGTCAAAGGATCGCCGAGAAAGCCCACCAACTCGTCCACCAACTCCTCGTCCCGGCTCTTGAGATCGCTGTAGTTGGCGGCTTGGCGTTGCAATTCCGCTAGCTTTTCCATTCTCCTGCGACCCAAGGTGTTAGCGCCGGGATCTCCTTTCCTCTCCCAAGCCCGTTCCTCGCGCCGAAGGTGCGAATTAATGTATGCCAAGCTCAACAGATGGCCACCAGCCGACCAAGCGATCAGCACGTATGAGAAGCGGCCAATCCACGCAAAGGGACTGGCTAGCTGCGGGTTGATAAAGAGGTAATAAGCGGCCAGTCCCCCGACAATTGACCCGGTCAGCAAGCCTATACTGCTAGCGAGGAATCGCAGGCGGGACACGTATAGAGAGTACGCTGCGTCGTACCGGCGCATACGCCGGGCTCGTCGTAAGTGCAAACAGCTAACGGTGACGCCACCAGCCAGTGTCAACAGGATGCTACTGCCTAATGCTAATTCGTCATTCAAGAGGTCCATCCCTTCGCACTCAAGAGCCTCCACCATTGCCGACTCACCACTCCCAGATAGAACAGCAGGCCTGTTGCAATCCCCCACAGTTCCCACGACGTGCTGCGGATACTGTAGACGCCCTGAGCGGACGATTTCTGTCCACTCATTCCCGTTCCCGTTGCACGTCCCTCACCTTTGGTCGAACCACGTGCAACCGGGGGTGCGTAATCTCGGCGGCGGTCTGCTTCCCCGCGCGCTGTGCCGACGACAGTGCGCTGTGGCACGACGTGGCTCGTACCTTTAAGAGCTTGTTTTTTTGGGAAAACTAACTCGCGTTGCGCGACGGGCAGTGCCTCGGTCCAAGCGAGCAGTTTTTTCGCCGCGTCTATACTTTCGACTTCGGCCAATTTGCTCGCTTTCCCGAGGGAAAAAGCCAGCCGCCCGCGGACAAATCCCTGGTAGATTACGTCCTGTGTCGCACTACGGCGCGCGTGGAGCTTTTGCGCCAATTCATCGCGTTGCTTTTGCAGATGCACCAGACGGCTGACGACCATATGAGTCTCCATGGGCTGGTGCTGTGCCGCGCTAGCCGCGCCAGTGAGCGGGCGTCGCCGTGCAGCGCGGGCCAATTGTGCGGCGTCGAACTGGGTCTCTAATTCGACCTCGCCAAACAGCGTCGTCCCCCAGATGACTTCGGCCCTGGGAATGTCGGGCAAGCTGTGGTTGTAAAAACGCGGTTCGGCCCGCTGGCCGTCCACCCACCAGCTACCGTCGCCAGTAACCAGCACCTTGCGCAAGCGGCCGCGGCTATCTTGCAAATACAAACCGGCCATAAAGCCGCTCTCGACTCGGTCGGTGTCCCAGCAATGAGCGCGTAAGACATTGGACTCGCGCAGGTACACGACGGGAATTTCGACTCGGGCCGGAGTCAAACGCGTCTCCCCAATCCGGTGTCCATTGAGGAACAGCTCGGCTTCGTCGTCGGCCCAAAATATCAGAACCAGTTTGGAATTGGCTGGCAATAGCCGACTGTCTGCCTTTCGCTTTGCCAATTCGCGCAGCTTGTCCCCTCCATAGAGACGGACCAAGGTGTCAATGCTGGCGGACACGTGGTTGTACTGTTGTCTGAGTGCTACCACGTCATCGGCCACAGCGGCCGTAGCCCAGCCAACCCCGCACACCGCCCAAGCCAGCCAACACATCGGGGCGTTCAAAACTCTAGGTGACTCCCGAGCAACATCATCCCACTTCTGCGCTCATCTGCGTTCATCTGCGGATTAGATATTCGACTTGGATTGCCCCCCATCGACGTTGATGCAGGCACCGGTCACCCATTGCGCCCGGTCGGACGCCAAAAAAGCCACTACATCGGCGACTTCCTCCGGGGTGCCAAAACGGCCAAAGGGAATATTGGCGTCGATAAAGGCCTGGATTTGCGCTGGATTCTCCTTCATCCGCCGCTCCCAGCTTCCCCCGGGAAAGAGAATGGAGCCTGGGGCCACGGTATTGACGCGGATGTTCTTTTTCGCCGCTTCAATGGCCAAGTTAGCTCCTAGGCTAATAAGCGCTGCTTTGGCGGCGTTATAGGAAACCGGCCCGCCGGATTCACGGCCAAAAATTGAAGAGATGTGGACGATGCTGCCGCCCCCGCGCGCTTCCATCAAGGGAATCGCCGCCCGGCTCACCCGCACAGCCGAAAGAAAGCTCAAATTGATGATGTCGTTCCACTCGGCATCGTCGATCTCGACAAAGGGAGTCCACTTCGATCCGCCGACATTGTTGACGAGAATATCGAGCCCGCCAAAGCGACTTTTTGTAGCCTCCACTACGGCAATCGCACCCTCCGGCGTGGTCACATCTTGCGCGATGGCCTCCACCTCTGCGCCTTGATCTACTAATTCGTCAGCCGCTTCCGCCAGCGCGTCCGCACCGCGCGCGCAAATACAGAGCCGCGCTCCTTCGGCGGCCAAGGCGGCGGCGATGCGCTTGCCAATGCCGCGGCTAGCTCCGGTCACCAAGGCGACTTTATCTTTGAGTCCTAGATTCAAACTACACTCCTTTTTCAATGCCCGGAGCCAGCGCACCGGGGTTGGTTGCAAAAAGCGCGATCAAATAAGCAATGCACAACGCCAACAACACCAAGCCCTTCCAGCGGTTTAACTCGTAGCCAATGCGCATCAACCCGAGCATCGTCAGCACGATCGCCAGCATCCACGGGAACATGAAATTGATCACGTCGGCTGGGACCACCAGTGGATTGGCCAGAGCCGAAGCGCCGGCAATCCAGCAGATATTGAGGATGTCGGCTCCAAGGATGTTGCCCACCGCCAAGGCCCCTTGACCCTTGCGGGCGGCGACAATGCAGGTGGCGACCTCGGGTATCGAGGTGCCCAAGGCCACAACCACCAAGCCTATGACCACATTCGGCAGCCCCAATGCTTCCCCTACCACCGGGGTGGCTTCGACGATAAAGTGGCTGCTGACGACCACCCCAGCCAAACCGCCGACGAATAGCAAGGCGACCAGCCAGAGGCTGCGCGAGGGGGCTTCCTCTTCGACTATCTCGGCGCGCGGCCGTCGCTTCTGCTCCCAGAACGAGTATATCAGGTATAGGACAAAAAGACCCACCAACGCGCCGCCTTCCACCCGGGCTAGCGTCCCGTCGAAAGCCATGTACCAAGCCACTAGATCTACGGTGATGAGAAAAATCGCCGCCGAGCGCAGCACGATGCGGTCGATGGCAATGGCCGTAGTAGCAAAAAGCGCAGCCATGGGCAGAGCCAAGCCATCGTCGTAAATAACCGACCCCACGGCATTGCCCAGTGCCACTTCGGGCGAGTCCCTAAGGGCGGCGGTCACGGAGACCGCCAGTTCGGGCGCGGTAGTGCCAAGGCCGACGATGACGATGCCGATCAAAATCGGCGGAGCGTGGAGGTAGCGCGCAATATCAATGGCTCCCTCCACCAAATAGTCGGCGCATTTGGCCAACAGCACGAAGGATAGGACCATAAGGCCCGCTGCCTCCCATACCCCCATAGTCTTAGCTCTTGGCCGTCTTCACGGCGTATCTAAATAGGAAGACAAGAGACGCTCGGCGTTTTGGTAGGCGATCTTGTCAAAGGCTTCTGCAGGTAGCTCAAGGGTGCGCAGAAAATCCATCAGTTGGGTATCAAAGTAATCCCGACCAAAGAGCAATTTGTCCTGAAATTCGAGGAGAAAATCGCGCCCGAAGTCCCGATCTCTTTGCAGCGCGCGCAAACCTGATCCAGCCGACAGATCGGCATATAGATTACGGTACTGACGCATCATCGGAGCCAATCGCCCATTCGGCAACACCGGCCCACTCGGATAGCTCTCCTTGGCGTGGCGATCATCCCCGGAAATATGGGCCCAGAATCCAGGAGCATGACCGATAAAGACCGTCTGCGGACAAGCTACAACCGCGCGTTCAAGCGCGTCGAGGCTGCCGCCGTACCACCAGTTAGGGCGCGGATAATCGCCGCGGCCGTGGTCAATTGGATAGTCGAGGTGGATCGTAATGGGCAAGCGCATTGCGCCGCAAGCCTCGTACAGGCGCAACGCGTCTGGATCGTCAAACGGCAGCCGCACTTTCAACTCGGAAGCCACCTGCACACCGTGGATTTCGACTGCGGCCTTGAGCCGATCTATGGCGTCGGGCCGCTTGGGATGCGGCATATAGCCGAGGACAAAGCGATCAGGTGCTTCCCTACCGACGGCCAGCACATCTTCAAAGGGAATCCCCCAGCCCGTAGGGGGCAACACCGAGTGATACGAAGGCGAGTATTCATCTGCAGGGACCTCCCACGAGAAAAGCCACATCTGGTCGATGCCCTGCTCGTCCATGTTGCGCAGGATTTTGGCGGCGTTAAACCCGTGCCAATTAGGGTGATTATGCGCGTCAATGAGCATTTGTTAATGATATTCTCACGGGTAAAAACTGTCAAGATAAAGTATAGCTTATTTGTAGTATTTTGTAATAATTATTCTTGATTAATAATTATTATTTATTATATTATTCTCTACTCACAAAAGGAGCAACCATGAATATAGCGGATCTAAAGGGTCAGAAGATCATGCTGGCCGCATCCGGTGGCCTCGATAGCTGTACCATCACCCATTGGCTGCAATCCCAAGGCCTAGAGGTGGTCGCCTATACCGCCGATCTAGGCCAACCCGACGAGGAGCGCATCGAAGATATACGGAGCCGGATGCAGGCCTGTGGGGCCACTGAGATGATCCTCGACGACCGCAGAGAGGCTATTTGCCAAGCCGGCATCCAACTCGTCCAAGCTCAGGCCCGCTACGAAGGGGGCTATTGGAACACTACCGGCATCGCCCGGCACGTAACGGTAGCCGGCATGTTGCCTCACATGCAGGAACGCGGCATCCAAGTGATGGCGCACGGAGCTACCGGGCGCGGCAACGACCAAGTCCGCTTCCAACTGGCTGCGCAGATGCTCGCGCCACACATCGCGGTGTACGCTCCCTGGCGCGACCCAGCCTTCCTGCAAAACTTTGGTGGGCGCAGCGAAATGATCGCTTACTGCCAAGGGCACCGCCTGCCCATAACCGCCACTCCAGACAAGCCCTACTCCACGGATGCCAACATGCTCGGACTGACGCACGAAGCGGGCCAACTCGAAGCCTTAGATACCGCAGCCAGCCTCATCGCTCCCGGCATGGGTTGTTTCCCACAGCAGGCTCCGGATACCGCCGAGACTTTTACCGTGCGCTTTGAACGAGGCGTTCCAATCGCCATCAACGGCCACGCCGTCGATCCGGTCTCGGCCATTGGGCAAAGCAACGCCATTGCCGGGCGGCACGGGGTCGGCATTGGCTTACACGCGGTGGAAAACCGCTTCGTTGGCATCAAATCGCGCGGCGTCTATGAGGCGCCAGCCCTAGAGCTGCTCGGCCAGTGTTACGATTACTTGCTCCAACTTATTTTCGATCGCCGCGCGCGGCGGATTTTCACCGTTGTCTCCGGGTTTATTGCCGAGCAAATCTACCAAGGCTATTGGTTTGACACAGCGACTCAAGCGAGCTGGAAGCTCATTGATCACTTTAATCAATTGGCGACCGGAACCATCTCCGTCTCGCTCTACAAAGGCCAAGTCGCCTTTTGTGCGGCCAGCGACGCCCCCCATTCGCTCTACAGCGAGGACACCGCTTCCATGGAGGCCATCGGTGACTTCGACCATCGCGACTCCGAAGGCTTCCTCGGCGTCTTAGGCGTCAGCGCCCGTGCCCTTCATCAGGCTGGGCAGACTGCACAACCCAGTGGCGATACAGCGGCTTGATAGCTACGGGCAACCGGTCAAAAACTTCCCGCTCTATCGGCACCATCTCGTAGTTTTTACCTCCGGTCTCCACGCTCATCGCCTCGTGTTCAGGCCGGCCGATGAGCGTGGGGTTTAGGTTTAGCCACCACGGAGCGTAGCGCACGATGAGAGCAACGCGATCACTTGCGCTTCGGTTGGACGCCACCGCGTGCCAAAGCCGGCTGTCGTACACCAAGACGCTGCCGGCCGTTCCTTCAACTTGGCACTCGGTCGGATAGGGCGCGTCCTGATCCATTGCGAGCATGTCTCCGGCTGCGGGGTTGCGTGGCCAGCGGTGGCTGCCCGGCACCACGAAAGTCCCCCCCGTCTCAGCGGCAAACGGCGTCAGCATCCATATCGTTGAAAGGTGCAAAACCGCGTCTGGGTACGGCGCAGGGATGTGAGAGGCATTCGTTGCGTTGTAAGGCCAATCGGCGTGCCAATAGCCCCGCACATTACCCGGGTGATTGACCACGCAGTCGGTGCAGGAAATCCGCGCCCAAGCCCCGAAAAAAGACTCGATGACCGCTAGGAGCCGACGGTCAGCCAAGTACGGAGCAAAGGATTGCACCTGATTGATGACTTGTCTGAGTTGGGACACTCCCGGGTTGCCGATCCGGTGACCGCGGCGGCGAATTGCAGCCAAATCGGCTTCGGAATGCTGGCGATTGCGCTCGACCGCGGCTGCGATCTCGGCGCATATCTCCCCGACCACGGCCTCGGGAATCACTTGCTCGATAACGCAAAAGCCGTCGCGCTCAATGCACTGTCTGTAGGTAGCCACTTCACCCTCGCATAAGTGGTGCGATGCCCGACCAAATGATCTCCAATTCGGTCAGCGCGTCGCCGTCGAGGACGGGCACGGGTGCCCGGCAGACCGCCGAGCGAATCAACCCGCGCTTTTGCAAAATCCACTTGTAGATCGCAATCCCGTAGAGCCGCTCGTAGTTCATCAGTGGCAGGAGTTGATAGAAGTGTTCCCGCGCCGTCGCCTCGCCTCCTGCTTCGAGGGCATCCCAGATCGCCGCCATAGCGTCAGTCACGTGACAACCCGGCATATTGCCGCAGGCACCGCGTCGATACTCATCGAGCAAATAGACGCCCCCTTTGCCACCCAATACGCCTTTGCAGGCCGCTCCAGCCAGCGCCAGCGTGCGGCTAACCTGCCAAGGCTCGGGAACGGTCTCTTCCTTGATGTAATCGACGCCCGCCAGCTCGCGGCACATCCGCCCCAATAATTCGCCGCTCATGGGTGTACCGACCGGCGCGTCGAAATTCTGCACGCAGATCGGGACCTCAACCGCAGCCGCTAACTGCTGGTAAAAGGCGTAGCAGCCTTCTTGGTCAACGCGCAATACGTGCGGCGGCATGGACATGATCCCGTCGGCTCCCGCGGCTTGAGCAAACTGAGCGAGGGCTACGGCCGGCACGGCATGGCCCGAGGTGACGGAGGCCACCACGGGTACTCGGCCAGCGGCGGCGGCGACGACGACCTCGATCCAGCGGCGGCGTTCCTCGTCGGAAAGGGTCGCAAATTCGCTGGCATTGGCCGGCCCCACTAAGCCCGTAGCACCCGCTTCAATACTGAAGGTAACTAAGTCCCGCAAGGCCCTCTCATCGAGCGCGTAGCTCTCGGTAAAGGGGGTCACTACAATCGGCATGATTCCGCGCCACGTTTCAGTCATGAATATCTCCTTTTAGGCCAAGCAAAGCGGCCACAGCAAAAAGCCCATCCACCACGGTGCATTCCCCAAGTTCCAACCGACGCCGACTCTGATGACCGGAAGGCAACAGGACACAATGGACACCGAGCGCAGCGGCCACCTCAATGTCGTGCAGCGTATCGCCGACTAGCAAGACTTCGTCACTCTGGCAGTTGAGTTCCGCAAGATGCCGATGTCCGCGCTCGATTTTCCCCTCCCCCAAGCCATTATCCACCCCGGCGACTGCGGCGAAGTGTGACCGCACCCCGTAGAGAGCGACCATTTCTTCAAGGTCCACTTCGTTGGAGGCCGATAAGAGGGATTGTCCGATCCCGTTGCGGCCCAATGCGGTCAGCACTTTGCTCGCTCCCTCGCGCAACTGGCACTCGCGGAGGCGCTGACCATAGAGGACGTTGAATTCGTCGCCTGTGGCCGCAAAATCCTCGCGCTCTAAGTCAAAGCCTACGCGCTGGTAGTAAGTCCGCAGGGGGAACCCGAAGACCTCGCTGTATTTGCACGGCGTGGTCGGCGCAAGTCCCCGTCGCGCTAACAACTCGTTGACGATCTCGACGCACAGCCAAGCATCGTCCACCAAAGTGCCGTTCCAGTCCCAAATCACGTGGCGCGGCTTCATAGATAGCGGTCGTAAGTTCACTCTTTGTAGGCGACCATGCGCAGACGCCAGTAGTCGGCGTACCAGCCCCCTTCATCGTACAATGCCGGGCGAACAGCGTCCTCCACTGCGTCCCACAGCTCTTCGCGCATCGCCGAAGGGACGGCCTCTGTAAGCGTCTCTGCAAACATCTCCATCCAGTCGCGTAACCCGCTCTCGCCTTCTAGGGGCGTTGGACGAGGGAAATGGTTGGCATAAGCAACGCGCAGCCCGGCCTGTTCCACAAGCCGTGCATACTCTCCCAAGCTGGGAAAATACCAAGGCGACTGCGGATGAAAGCCCCGAGCGGCCAATTGACCGATCAGCCCTTGGCGGATGGTGGCCACGTTCCGCGCACCGCCCAACTCGGCGACAAAACGCCCGCCCTGCCCCAGACAAGCAACAATGCACGCAAGTGCCTCTTCCGGCGGCTTAACCCAGTGCAGGGTTGCGTTGGAAAAGACCGCATCGAACGACTCGGCAAAGGAGAAATCCCTCGCATCGCCGACGGCAAAAGACAAGCCTGGGAACTGCTCGCGGGCGGCCTCGACCATCTCGGCCGACAAGTCGATGCCCACGACCTCAGCCCCGGCCGCGGCAATCTGGGCACTCAGTTGACCGGTACCGCATCCCAAGTCGAGGACGCGCTCGCCAGCTTGGGGGGCCAAAACCTCCACCAAGTCGACACCTCCGGCGATTACATAGTGGTGTTTGGCTTGATAGCGCTTGGGGTCTTGGAACATATCAGCCCAAGAGATCGGCGATAACCGCGCGCTCCTCTTTGAGCTCGTCTTCGGTAGCCTTGATCTTGGCACGGGCGAAGTCGCTCAACTCCAAGTCCTGGACGATCTCCCAGCCGCCTTGGCCGTCGCTGCGAATGGGAAAGGAGAACATCAATCCCTCGTCAATCCCGTAGCTGCCGTCCGAATAGACGCCAGCCGAGAAAAAGTCACCCGCTGGCGTGGCGCTCTCCACGCTGACGATGTGGTCGAGCGCGGCATTAGCCGCCGACGCGGCAGACGACAAACCACGGGCGTCAATGACGGCTGCTCCCCGCTGCTGGACGATCTGGATGAATTCCTCTCGTAACCAAGCGTGATGGCCTATGACGTCGTGCGCTGGACGCCCCTCGATGCGCGCGTTCTCGGCATCCGGGTACTGCGTGGCGCTGTGGTTGCCCCAGATGGCCATATTGGTCACCGCCGAGACCTTGACTCCGGCTTTTTGGGCAAGCTGGGCTTGGGCGCGGTTTTGATCTAGCCGGGTCATCGCGTAGAAGCGGTCGCGGGGGATACCAGCCTTCTGGCCGTGGCTCATGGCAATCAAGCCATTGGTGTTAGCCGGATTGCCCACGACCAAGACCCGCACATCCGCGGCAGCTCGGGCGAGCGCCTGACCTTGGCCGACGAATATCGGGCCGTTCTCCCGAATTAAGTCGCCCCGCTCCATGCCGGGACCGCGCGGCTTGGAGCCAATCAGCAGCCCCCAATTGATCCCGTCAAAAGCCACTTCGGCTTGGTCGGTAATTACGATGTCGTCAAGAAGCGGAAAGGCGCAGTCGTCGAGTTCCATAACCACGCCTTCGAGGGCTTTGAGCGCCGGAGTAATCTCCAGCAAGTGCAGCGAAACCCGGACATCGCGACCGAAAACCTCGCCCGAGGCTAAACGCGGCAATATAGCGTAGCCGATCTGGCCAGCCGCCCCAGTGACGGCTACTTTCATAGTTTGTGCCATGTATTCCTCCTAAATAAGGCAGTTTTTAGACAGAGAAAATCTGCCAAAAAAAATCGTTCTGTGCAATGCGAGCCCAGCCATTGACTACATCTTGGCCCTCTGATTATTCTACGGTTCTTCCAACACAAGGCCCACGGGCGAAAGGACGGCCATTATGAGCGGCGACTTTGATCTCATCATCCAAGGAGGACATCTCATTGATCCCAAAAACGACCTCAACGGCCTAGCCGATATTGCCATTAAGGACGGGCTAGTCGCTGCGGTCGCCGACCGAATTGAGTACAGTTCGGCAAAGGTCATCAATGTGTCCGGTCTCTATGTCACCCCGGGCTTAATCGATATCCACGTCCACGTCTATGGAGGATATCAGGGCTGGCTCTTCCCCGACCAGCACGCTCTGCCCTACGGCGTGACCACCGTAGTAGATACAGGCGGCGCTGGGTGGAAGGATTTTGCCGATTTCAAGCGCACCATCATCGACCCCGCCCAGACCCGCGTCTTGGCCTTTGTCAATATCGTCGGCGCTGGCATGATCGGTGCCCCCGAACAAGACGTCAGCGAAATGGACCCCGCGCTCTGCGCCGAGGCGATTGAGCAGTACCGTGAGCACGTCGTCGGAGCCAAGTCGGCCCACTTCGGCGGCCCAGGTTGGGAGTCGGCAGGTGGTGCGATCGAGGCGGCGCGACAGAGCGATTCCATTGCCATGATCGACTTTGCCCCCCGCCCCACCCGCACGTACGAGGAATTGCTTGAGCGCATGAGCCCCGGGGACATTCACACACACCTCTATGCCGCCCACATCCCCTTGCTCGATGCCGACAAAAAAGTCGCGGACTACGTGCGCCAAGCTCGCCAGCGCGGCATCATCTTTGACACTGGGCACGGCAACGGCTCCTTCTGGTTTCGCATTGCCGTGCCCGCCATGGCGCAAAATTTTCCCCCGGATACCATCAGCACGGATCTCCACAAGTCCAGTCGCATGCTGCCCAACGCCACCATGTCCATAACTATGTCCAAATTCTTGAACCTCGGCATGTCCCTCCAAGAGGTCGTCTATCGCTCGACACACAAACCGGCCGAGGTAATCAGGCACCCACAGCTAGGACATCTCAGTATCGGGGCCGAAGCCGACCTAGCGGCTTTTGCCCTGCACGAAGGGGATTTTGCCTTTGTCGATTCGGGCCGAGCGCGCATGCCGGGTCGGCAAAAACTCGAATGCGAGCTAACGTTGAGAGCGGGCCAAGTGGTCTGGGATCTAAATGGCCGTAGCTTAGTGGATTGGGACGAAGCTGGCGAATACCGCCGCCTTGCTTAAGGCCTTGCAAACGACTTGACGCGGCGCTACTCCTTATGTATAATCAGTTAGTTTCGCCAATACTTATTCTACGCTTACCATGTGTACCGAGATTTTGGTGCAGTGGTGAGGGGTAAAGTAGCCCCTTTATACGTCAAAGATGAGAGGCTCTATGCACAATCTGCACGACGAAGAAAACACCCTGAGACTCTATTTCGACGATATTGCTGAGTCCACGCCCCTTTCGAGAGAACGCGAAGTAGAACTGGCCGACCGCATCAAAAATGGCGATATGAATGCTCGCGAAGAAATGATCAGTGCCAATTTGCGGTTTGTCGTCGATGTCGCCAAGAAGTACCAAAACCGCGGGTTGTCTCTATCCGACTTGATTAGCGCCGGCAATCTGGGCCTCATCACGGCGGCCGACCGCTTTGATGGTACCAAGGGCTACAAGTTCATTTCATACGCGGTTTGGTGGATCCGCCAGTCCATTCTCCAGACCCTCGCCGAGCACGTGCGCACCGTGCGCCTTCCTCTCAACAAGGTCAGCTTACTCAAGGATATTTCCAAAGCCTCGCGCAAACTGGGCCAACATCGCGCCAGCGAGCCTGCCATAGAGGAAATCGCCGCTGAACTTGAAGTCCCGGCCGAAGAGGTTCTAGAGACCATCCTCAGCGCCCGCGCCGTGTGTTCACTCGACGAATCCTTCACCGACGACGACGAGCGCAGCCTGCTCAACACCTTGGCCGACAATACGGCCGCAGCCCCAGACGCTGATATCCTGAGCGAATCGGCCCGGGAGCAGCTCGAAACGGCCTTGGAAACCCTCGAGGAGCGCGAATTGCGCATTATCCGGCTCTATTTTGGCCTCGACGGCAATGAGGCCCTGACGCTCGAGGAAATCGGCGACATGATGAATCTCACGCGCGAGCGCATCCGCCAGCTCAAAGAGCGGGCACTCAGCAAGCTGCGCCATCCTTCGCGGCACCAGGTGCTTAAAACGCTAGCTAGCGGCACCTGAAAATTCGCCGGGGGGATACCGAAGCGGTCAAACGGGGCAGACTGTAAATCTGTTGGCTTATGCCTTCGTAGGTTCGAATCCTGCTCCCCCCACCACTAATAGAGAAAAGGCCGTCCCGTTTCGGGGACGGCCTTTTCTTTTGTTCTAAGATCCAGATTCAAGCGCGCTTATTACTCCTCTTCCACGATCCGGTCCAGTTCTAAGCTCAAGGCGTCAGCTAGTAAAAATCCCGCCCGGGTCAAACGCAACCTCTGTCCTTCGAGCGCGACGTATCCAACTTTCTCCAGATCGTCAAAGCGCTTGCTCCTCTGCACGCGACCGACCTCTTCTTCAGTCAGTTCAATCCCCTCTATGGTGCGTAAACCCATCCATAGACGTTCTCTCCGGGCCGTGTCCGGGACTATGGTTTCCTCCCCTGCGCACGGCGACCGGTCCTGGTGCATAGCGTCGAGATAAGCATTGAGATCTCGCGTATTCCAAAATCGCTTCCTATCGATGAAGCTATGGGCCCCAAGCCCAACACCTAAATAAGGAACCCCCGTCCAGTAGCCCCAGTTGTGGCGCGAGCGGTAGCCACGCCGAGCGTAGTTTGAAATCTCGTAGTGTTCGTAGCCAGCCGCTACCAATTGCGCATCGGTCCATTCCAAGGTGTGAGCCTGCCTGTCGTCCACGACAGGTTCTAACAGCCCCTGACGCTGTCGTTGGGCGAAGATCGTGCCTTCTTCAATGGTGAGGCTATAGACCGAAAGATGCTCTGGAGCTAAGGCGATAGCCCGCTCGACGCTAAAGTGCCAATTGGCCTCTGAGACTCCAGGTACATTGGCCACCAGGTCCAAGCTCACATTGGCAAAACCAGCCGCTCTAGCCGCTGCATACGCTCTTTCGACATCGGCTGCGCTATGTTGCCGACCCAAGTGACGCAGATCGGCATCTCGAAAAGCCTGCGCGCCAATGCTAATGCGGTTGAACCCCAGCGCCTTTAGCAAGGCGAATTTCTCGCAGTCAACGGTTCCAGGGTTGACTTCAATGGAAACTTCCGCGTCTTCATGTAGCCCCAAATGCCGCTGAGCTGCCTCGAGCATCTGTCCGATTAGCGCCGGCTCGACTTGGCTAGGAGTGCCCCCGCCCAAGAACACAGTCTCCACCGGTCCCGACAAATGGACCCAAGACTCGATTTCTCGGCAGATCGCCTCGGCATATAGACCGTGGAGGTCTGCTTGGCCAACAACCGTAGCAAAGGCACAGTAAGGGCAGCGTTGGGGACAAAACGGCACGTGGATATAGAGGCCCAACGCCATTATTTACTTTTTCGGGATTAGGGGACGCAGGGTCGGCAAGTACGCCTCTTGCTCGTAATTAGGCTTCCATCTTGAGCGCGGCCAAAAACGCTTCCTGGGGAATTTCCACCTTCCCAAACTGCTTCATGCGCTTCTTGCCTTCCTTCTGCCTTTCGAGCAATTTGCGCTTGCGGGTCACATCGCCGCCATAGCACTTGGCCGTCACATTCTTGCGAAACGGCTTGACCACTTCGCGAGCGATAACCTTACTTCCTACCGTCCCTTGGATGACCACCTCGAACATCTGCCGCGGGATTAGTTCCTTGAGCTTAGTGCAGAGCTGTCGGCCCCACTCATAGGCCTTGTCGCGATGGATGATCACTGAGAGCGCGTCCATCGGCTCGCCATTGATCATAATATCAAGCCTAGACAGCAAACCGGCCCGCATCTCCAGATGCTCGTAATCGAATGACGCATAACCCCGTGAAACCGACTTGAGGCGATCATAGAAGTCAATCACCACTTCGGCCAAAGGCATCTCAAAGCTCAGGATAGCCCGGCTACCGTCGAGATACTCGGTATTGCGATAGCTGCCGCGCCGGTCTGTGCAAATCTTCATCACCGCGCCGATATAATCCCTCGGCACTAATATCTGGACGGCGAGAATCGGCTCGCGCACCTCGTCGATTTCAGCGGCAGGCGGCAACAAGGAGGGATTGTCAACATCGATCAGTTCCCCATCCTTGGTCAGAATCTCGTAGAGTACATTGGGGAGGGTAGTGATGATTTCAACCTGGTACTCGCGGTCGAGACGCTCCTGTACGATCTCCATGTGCAACAGGCCGAGGAAGCCGCAGCGAAAACCAAAGCCCAACGCTGGCGAGGTCTCCGGCTCATAGGAGAACGCGGCGTCGTTGAGCTTGAGCCGCTCTAAAGCATCGCGCAGCACCTCGTATTCCTCTGGGATAACGGGATAAAGGCCGCTGAAAACCATGGGTTTGAGCGGTTGGTACCCAGGTAACGGCTCTACTTCCGCCTCTGCATAAACGACCGTGTCACCAACGTGAGCCTCGGCTAGCTCTTTGATTCCAGCGATGAAATAGCCGACTTCGCCGGTCTCAAGTGCTTGAGCTGGCACCCGGTTTAAGACCAAGTGGCCGACTTCTTCGACTTCGTAGAGCCGTCCAGTGGAGTAGAAGCGAATTTTCTGCCCCTTGTGAATGCGTCCATCAACGACTCGGATAAAGCAAATTACACCTCGGTACTGGTCGTAGAGCGAATCAAAAATCAGTGCTCGCAACGGCTCCTGCTGACGCCCAGCCGGCGGTGGTATGCGATCGACAATCGCCTCTATCACCTCCTCGACCCCAACCCCCTCTTTGGCGCTGATTTGCAAAATATCCTCGGCTTCCCCTCCCAGTAGATCAAGCACCTGTTGCTGCACTGCCTCGACCTGAGCTGCGGGCATGTCGATTTTATTGAGCACCGGGATGACGACCAAGTCGCTGTTTAGCGCCAACAGCAAATTGCTCACGGTCTGGGCTTCTACGCCCTGCGTAGCATCGACGACCAATATCGCCCCTTCGCAGGCAGCCAAACTACGCGACACCTCATAGGTAAAATCCACGTGCCCCGGCGTGTCGATCAAGTTGAATTGGCAAATACTACCGTCGGCCACTTGATAGTGCATTCGCACGGCGTGGGCCTTGATTGTAATGCCCCGTTCGCGCTCTAAATCCATGCTGTCGAGGACCTGCTCTTGCATCTGCTTGGCGGTCAGGGTCGCAGTTTTTTCAAGCAGGCGGTCCGCTAGCGTTGATTTGCCGTGATCAATGTGGGCAATAATGGAGAAATTGCGAATCTGCGCGATACTCATACAGTTGGTCGATAAGGTTAGTGTGAAGGGGACTCGACAAGCAGTCAGACTATGCGCTGGCGATATAGGCTCTGATCTACCACGCTAGCCATTTGCCGCACATCTAAGGGGAGAGCGAGAAAGGTCTTGATCTCGTGGCTCGTGGCAAGCGGGTCGCGCAAGACAGCGGCGTAGTCGACATAAAGCACCTTCATTTGCGGGTGCTCCGACAACCACTGTTGCACTGCACTCAAGTGCCGACCGAAGGCGGTGGCCATCTCAGCGTCAGAGATTCGGTCGCAGGGCTGTCCGCGCCGCGCTAACATCGCCCGCTGCGAAGCCAAAATCTCGTCCATTTTCCGAAGGGCAAACACGATTTTATATGGCCTGTTAGGCGGCAATTGGTCGAGCAATTGGGATATGACCTTGACAGCTTTACCCCTCGCCGATTCGAGCCATGCAGTGTCTCTTTCTAGCTGTTTAACCTTCTCGAACTCGTAATATCCCCCGGGATTATCGGCGTCGGCCTCTCGGATACCGTCTGTTAGGGGCGGCAATCCACCCGCAGCCAACATCTTCATCAGCATCGAGGTACCAGAACGGGGCAGGCCGGACACAATAGTTATGCACTCGTTCGGCTGTGGAAGTGAGGTCGAATGAGAATACAAAGTAAAGAAAGACAGGCTGTAGCATAATACGACACACGCTCCCAAAGCTTAGCTCCGGAAGCGTGTATCGTATACTTTGCTACATGTATGTGAATTAATTAAAAGACCAGACGCCCACGCAACAGAAGTCCATGCGAGGCACCCGCCATGCGCTGCCAGCGCGAACTCTCGAGGCTCACCGACATCGACGAGTCCACCTCAAAGCGCGTACCTAAGCGCAACTGCATGCGCTCTGGCGCTTGCGTCATTCCGCTGTACACAGTGTACACTCCTCGACCACCAAGTGCGGCTAAACCGTAGCCGACCTCGGCTCTGAGCTGGCCTCGTGCGCTCGCAACACCCCGGTCCGCTATCTCGGCTACACTGCGCTCCCACAGCGTCAGACTGTTCGCCTGCGTACCGTAGGTTGGCATCACCCGCAACGACAGCCCTCGACCATTGGTGCCAGCCGAGCGCTGGAGCAACAGATGCGCACCCCATTCTTGGTATTCGACCACGTCGTCTCCGTCACTTACCAGACTCCGCGCCATAGCTTCCAGCGTGAAGCCACCTCCCTCATAGCGCAGGCCACCGCCAACTTCTACGCCGGCCCCGGTCAGTCCGTCGCCGCCATCTTGGCGCAGAGCAACCTCTAACTCGGGTGTCACCTGCCCATCCATACCCGCTTCGTAAGCATGGGAGGCTTTGACAGCCAGCCTCAAGCGGTTAGCACTCACGGTCTGTTCGGCGATCCGGTTTCCACCCTCGCCAACATCGAGAGCTCCACCCTCGACTTCGACTTGGGCAACTGTGGCCGCAGCCTTGATCCGCAACTGAGTCGGCCCGCTGGCGAGCAAGTCACCGCTAGCCCCTACACTTGCAGTCCGCAGCGACGTATCGCTCGACTGCTGGCCTATGGTTCCCTGTTCGTCGTCAATATCGAGGTTGCCGCGCCCTAAACCCGCCGTCAACCATACCCCCAACCGCCCTGGCGAGAACCCGACGTATGGATGCAGGCTCAGCATGCGAGTCTCATAGGTACCGTCGACTCGCTCTTCACCGAGCAACGGGGCGGTATAATCAAACGATCCTTGGGCCCATGACAGCGCCAACCCGGTTAGCATTTCGGCACCTGGCCGGGCGTCCAAACCAATCTGAGCACGGCTTAGGTTGCCCTCCCAATCCAGCGAACCGTCGTCGCTAGACATTTGGCCGTAATCTCCCCGGCCCCAGAATGTAGGACTGCCGGGACAAAGAATACATCCTCTGCCAAAACCAAACGGCGTTGCAAAGGACGAGCCATTCATAACTTGTGCTAGATTGACTGGACGATTCTCAAAGATCCGACCGGATTGAATCATGTCGTGGAGAGTGGACTCAGCGGCGAAGCGAAAAGACCTATTCTCATCACCGGCTCTGTCCATATGCTCAAGGCGATTTTCGATGGCGCGATTCGTTCCATCGGCAATAGCCAATGCGTACTTGGACAAGATCTGTTCGTTGAGCTCCGCAAAACGATCCGTAGCCGATTCTTCCACTCGAACCTCGAAGCTGAGGATAGCTGCGTCCTCAGCAGTCATATTGTCGTCGGAGTCGTGGGCCGTATACGTCAACGTATACGTTCCGACCTCCGTCGGTGTGCCCGAAAGCATCGGCGACATGGGGTTGGGGTCAAACGTCAGACCCGGCGGCACGTTATCTAGAGTATAAGTCAACTCGCCGAACACGACTTCGCCGTCCGGATTTAGCGAGAGCAAGTTGCCGCCCGAAGCCAAGGGCAACACCAAGTCTTCAATCGCCTCACCATCTATGTACGTCTGGTTGGCCACGTCCCCGCTAAAGCTGGGCGCACCATCTACCGTTATGTGAAAGGTCAACTCAGCCGAATCGCCATCGATATCCTCCACCTGGTAGACCAAGCGATACACGCCAGTATGCGTCGGCGTGCCCGAAAGCGTCCGGGCTGCAGCGTCGAAGCTCAGACCCGGCACATTCATATCTAAAGTATATGTCAAGTCGCCGTTGCCGCCCGAAGCCGCAGGGAATTCCCACGAATCCATCGCCTCATTCTGACGCAAGATTCGATCCTCAATGACCGCGTCAAAAAAGGTAGGATTACCGTCGACTGTCAGGAAGAAGCTCAACTCAGCCGAATCGCCATCTTCGTCTTCCACCCGAAACGTCAACTCATATCCCTCGGCGGGATGCGACACATGAAGCTCCGGCGTACCCGAAATCGTCCGCGACGCGGCATCAAACGCCAGACCCGGAGGCAAATTCTCCTCACTCAAGCTATAGGTCAACTCGCCGTTACCGCCCAAAGCCACAGGCAACTCCAACGGAGCCATCTCCTCCCCTTCAGGAATCCACTGATTCGTAATAGATCCCTCAAAGAAGGGCATACCATTTACTGAGATCGTGAAGGTCAACGGGTCAGGCTCTTCACCATCGACATCCGCCACCCGATACGTCAACGCATACCCTTCGGGAGAATACGACACATTAGGCGACAACTCACCCGAAATCGTCCGAGCCGTGGGATTAAACGCCAGACCCGGTGGCAACTCCCCATCCAAGAAATACGTCAACGCCACATTCCCACCGACTGCCTCCGGCAACTCTAAGCTCACCGCATCGCCCGCCGTATACTGCTGGTCTTCTACAACCTGATCGCCGAAGCTAGGTATGCCATTCACCGCAATCGTGAAGCGCAATGTCACAGCGTCGCCATCGACATCTGTCACCCGATACGTCAACACATAGCCCTCGGCAACATATAAATAATCGGCCGGCAGCGTACCCGAAATCGTCCGAGCCGCGCCATCAAACGAAAGATCCGGCGGCAACTCCCCTTCCAAACTATACGCCAACGCGCCATTCCCGCCGACTGCCTCCGGCAAACCTAAGATCACCTCATTGCCCGCCGTGTATAGCTGGTCGTCTACGACCTGAGCGTGGAAGCTGGGCATCCCATGCACCACGATCGTAAAGACTAAAGCCTCGGGTGCATCGCCATCCTGATCCATCACCTGATACGTCAACGGATAGCCTTCGCTCTCAGCAGCATACGTCGCATCCGCATCCAGCGTACCCGAAATCGTCCGCGTCGCACCATCATAGCTCAGACCCTCCGGCAACTCCCCGACCAACTCATACGTCACCTCGCCGTTGCCGCCCGAAGCCGACGGCAACACCCAAGGATCAATCGTCTGCCCTTCGGCAAAGGTGACTTGCTCCGACACGGTTTCGTCGAAGCGAGGGATACCATTCACCCGAATCGTGAACACCAACGGGGCCGGCTCTTCGCCATCAACATCTGCTACCCGATACGTCACCGTATACCCGTCAAAGGTATACCACGCAAACTCCGGCAGATCACCCGAAATAGTCCGAGTCCCCGGATCAAACGACAGACCCGCAGGCAACTCCCCGTCCAAGCGATACGTCCGCGCCACGTTCCCACCTTCTGCTTCTGGCAACTCTAAGCTCACCGCATCACCCGCCATATACTGCGGATCTTCCTGCTCCTGGACGAAACTGGGAATACCATTCACCCGAATCGAGAAGGTCAACGTCACAGCATCGCCATCCACATCTGTCACCCGATACGTGAACGCATAGGACTCATCATAGGTCACATCCGTCGGCGGCGTACCCGAAATCGTCCGAGCCACGCCATCAAACGAAAGACCCGCAGGCAACTCCCCTTCCAAACTATACGTCAA
>VXML01000034.1:144820-282117 GCA_009841115.1 Gemmatimonadota bacterium
CCACGCCATCAAACGAAAGACCCGCAGGCAACTCCCCTTCCAAACTATACGTCAAACCGTTATTCCCACCTGCCGCCTCCGGCAAACCTAAGCTCACCTCATTGCCCGCCGTGTATAGCTGGTCGTCTACGACCTGAGCGTGGAAGCTGGGCATCCCATGCACCACGATCGTAAAGACTAAAGCCTCGGGTGCATCGCCATCCTGATCCATCACCTGATACGTCAACGGATAGCCTTCGCTCTCAGCAGCATACGTCGCATCCGCATCCAGCGTACCCGAAATCGTCCGCGTCGCACCATCATAGCTCAGACCCTCCGGCAACTCCCCGACCAACTCATACGTCACCTCGCCGTTGCCGCCCGAAGCCGACGGCAACACCCAAGGATCAATCGTCTGCCCTTCGGCAAAGGTGACTTGCTCCGACACGGTTTCGTCGAAGCGAGGGATACCATTCACCCGAATCGTGAACACCAACGGGGCCGGCTCTTCGCCATCAACATCTGCTACCCGATACGTCACCGTATACCCGTCAAAGGTATACCACGCAAACTCCGGCAGATCACCCGAAATAGTCCGAGTCCCCGGATCAAACGACAGACCCGCAGGCAACTCCCCGTCCAAGCGATACGTCCGCGCCACGTTCCCACCTTCTGCTTCTGGCAACTCTAAGCTCACCGCATCACCCGCCATATACTGCGGATCTTCCTGCTCCTGGACGAAACTGGGAATACCATTCACCCGAATCGAGAAGGTCAACGTCACAGCATCGCCATCCACATCTGTCACCCGATACGTGAACGCATAGGACTCATCATAGGTCACATCCGTCGGCGGCGTACCCGAAATCGTCCGAGCCACGCCATCAAACGAAAGACCCGCAGGCAACTCCCCTTCCAAACTATACGTCAACGCTACATTCCCACCTTCCGCCTCCGGCAAACCTAAGCTCACCTCATTGCCCGCCTCGTACAGATGATCTTCCTCCTCCCGGACGAAGCTGGGCATAGCAGCTATCACAATCGTGAAGGTCAACTCAGCCGAATCGCCATCGGAATCCTCCGCCCGATACGTGAACGGATATGACTCGTCATACAACACATCAGCCGGCGGCGTACCCGAAATCATCCGAGTCGCCGGATCAAACGACAGGCCGTCAGGCAATTCCCCGATCAAGCTATACGTCAGAGGATCGGTGGACCGACCCACTGGCAACTCCCAAGGCTGTTTTATCTCTTCGCCTGCCGTAAAGGTTGTTTGACGCGCAGCAACCGCCGCGAAGGTCAACTCTACATAGATCGTAAAGGTCAATTCCTCGGCGTCGCTCTCCTCCATATTGGTATCGGAATCTTCCACCCGGTAGGTCATTTCATACGTCCCGGCTATGGTCGGCGTACCCGAAAGCGTCCGAGATGCGGCATCAAATACCAGACCCTCCGGCAACTCCCCGACCAAGCTAGATGACATAGATGACAAGCTATATCTCGGAGGTTCCTCATACTCTCCCACCGAAGCCGGAGGCAATTCCAGAACTCCTATATCATCGCCTGTCCGGTACGACTGATCAGGAACCGTCGCCCCCTCAAAGCTCGGCCTTGTATCGACTTCTAGCTCGAATGTCAACGTAGCCGTATCGCCGTCGGCATCCGTTACTTCGTAGGTCATCAAGGAAATAGCCACTTCCGAAGGGGTCCCCGAAAGCGTCCGAGTCGCCGGATCAAATGCCAATCCCGGCGGCACGGGCCTCAAGCTATAAGTCAAGCCCCCGTTACCGCCCGAAGCGGCAGGTAACTCCAGACCCTCTATCGCCACCTCGTCCGAGAACATCTGATCAGGAACCGTCGCCTCATCAAAGCTCGGAGCTACATCCTCCTCTTCTACTGAAATATTGAATGTCAATGTGGCAGTAGCACCATCGGCATCCGTTACTTCGTAGACCATCGAGTAAAAGATCTTTTCCGGGAAGGTGACAACATCCGAAGGCGTGCCCGAAAGCGTCCGAGAAGCGACATCAAACGCCAATCCCGGCGGCAAGGGACTCAGAGCATATGTCAAATCGCCACTGCCACCTGTAGCCTCAGGTAGCCCCAGAGCCTCTATCGCGACCCCGGCCTCGTACATTTGGTTGGCAACCGTCGCACCGCCAAAGCTCGGCGCATCTTGGGCTTCAGCCTCCGGAGCCAGCATCAAAGTGACCGCCAGAAAAAGCATACTCAGGCAGGACAGCGCTCTATTCCAAATAAGTTTGTTACTAACTACACAACCGCTCATAATTGACCCTCCAATGAGAGATTTAAGTTTTAAGTTTAAGTTGTAGCGCAACTTTGTGCACTAGACCGCCGCCTCGCCGCTCTAAGGCCGTAACCACCTTCCACCACCGCACTCATGGTTCCTCTCCCTTAGCGACCCTTACAACAATAGCTTAATTGAAGAGCGTGTAGAGAAGCCTGAGATCATTTCACGTACTCACTACAAAATACGCATCTAATATCCAGGATGCAAGAGGTAGTTTCTAAACTATATGGTCTATCAGCACCTAGCACGCAGAAAGGTCAAGATCTTGCAAAAAGAGGAAGATCGTGGCGCAATTCGGCCTCCAACTTAGAGTGGCAAGAGGGGCAAACCGAAATCAGATGTTCCAGCTTATTGGCCTCTATATTGGAAGAGAAACTGCGATAGGGAATCTTGTGATGTACGTCAAGCTGGCGCCCAAGTTCCTCTTCACTAACCCCGCATACCTGGCAGATGAAGCTATCGCGCGTCCGCGCTTTTAACGCTTGGAGTTCCCAATTGGCCCCTCGCCGTTTGGAAGTTGCCCCTAAGCGAACCTTTAACGAGGGCATAGCCTCTGTCCAAGCACGGCGGCAGGACGCGTCGCAAAAGTGCAACTGCGCTTGACCCGCATACCAAGTAGGCACCTCAATCTCTAGCCGACAGTGCACACAGCGCGTAGCGATCTGCTCACTGTCGCCAGTAGGGCATCGTTCGCCAAAATCAAATCCCATCTGATCACTAGAAGAAGCCATGATAAGACCACAGGGCTAGCTCTATGCGGGGCTCCATTTCGTTCTGGCCTTCGCTAGCCTCTTTTTGAAGACCCGCCTTGCCCCTTCTCCCCACTTCTTATATATTTAATAATTTTATTGAAGGAGCGCAAAATTGCCCAAACTCAAGTCTGCCAAGAAGCACCAAATTACTAGTGCCAAAGCCTACGTACGCAACCGCGCAATCCGCTCGCGGATGCGTACGGCCCTCAAGAAAGTCCGTCAAGCTCCGGACAAAGCCTCGGCCGAAACCGCTCTACAGGCAGCGGTCTCGATCATTGACAGGACCAACAACAAGGGCATTATCCATAAAAATGCCGCCGCCCGCTACAAGTCGCGGTTGAACCGGCTCGTGCAGACGATAGCCTGATGGTCCCTCATTCAAAGGCGCGAGTACTCAAGTAGCGCAATCCGCTGTCGCAGAGGATCGTCACGACCCGAGCATTTCTGCCCATCTCGCGAGCGATTTGGGCGGCGATATAGGCGTTAGCCCCTGCTGAAATCCCCACCAAAAGTCCTTCCTCTCGCGCCAAGCGGCGGGCCATTTCATACGCGTCGTCGTCGGTAATGACCCGCACCTCGTCGATAACTTCGCGGTTGAGAATTGGCGGTACAAAACCCGCGCCAATACCCTCTATATAACTGAATCCAGCTCTCCCGCCTGAAAGTACGGGCGACCCGGCAGGCTCGACGGCGATGACCCGCACTGTGGACAGAGCTTCCTTGAGTACTTCGCCGACACCAGTCAACGATCCCCCAGTACCCACCCCCGCCACAAAGGCATCGATTCGGCCATCTAGCTGTTCTATGATCTCACGGCCGGTCGTGCGGCGGTGTATTTCGGGGTTCGCTGCATTCATAAACTGCTGTGGCAAAAAGTAATCTGGATGCTCGCGCTTGAGTTCAAGCGCTTTATCGATAGCGCCGCGCATACCCTCGGCCGCTGGCGTCAACACAACTTCGGCACCGTAAGCCTGCATCTGCAAGCGGCGCTCGCGGCTAGCAGTGTCAAACATGGTGACGATGAGCTTGTAGCCCTTGTAGGCAGCCACCATGGCCAAGCCAATGCCGGTATTGCCGCTAGTGGGCTCAATGATCGTGCCGCCCTTGGCCAGCAGTCCCTGCTCTTCGGCAGCTTCGATCATCGCTAAAGCGATGCGGTCCTTGACACTACCGCCCGGATTGGTCGCCTCCAACTTGCCCCACACCTCGGCGGCATCCTCCCCGACTACTCGGCTGAGGCGGACCATAGGCGTAGCCCCGATTAACTCCAGCACATTATGGGCGCGTTTCATCCTGCACCAAACCTAACGCCAACCGCCTGTGCTAGCCCTCAACTGCCGCCAGCAATGGCCGGGACGATAGAGACGCTGTCACCGTCGTTAAGGGGTGTGTCCTTGCCGTCGAGGAAGCGAATATCTTCGTCGTTGACGAAAATATTGACATAGCGGCGTATCTCGCCCCTCTCGTCGAGTAGTTTATCGGCCAAGCCCTCGTAGGAGCCGTCGAGACCATCTACCAACTCGCTAATAGTCCCTGCCTCCAACTCGACCTCGGCCTGATTGTGGGTCAATTTCCGCAACGGCGTGGGAATGTGAACAGTAACCGGCATTTCATCCTCCATGTGGTAGTTTGAGCGGCTCCACCGCCCGCATTCTATTTATTCAATAGTGGCTCTACTAAACTATTTCAACACCCGTTTCGGCGTAGTGGCTGCCGTCCCAAGCAAAACATTTGTAGCCTTGCACTTTCCGCTGGCCACCCGTCTCCTCGCCATAGACTGAAAGCACCAGATACATCGCGTCCGGGTCATCCGGGTCGTCACCGGCTTCTCGGCTGTTGAATATCCAAGTGCGCCTTTCGTCTTCGGCCGAAAAATAGGCCGCGCAATCAATGTGGGAATGGTAGCAACCCGAGACCCGACCACCGGCTTTTTCAGCCGCCTCCGCGATGCGTAGCTGCTCGCCGGCGTCAATCAGATAGGCCGTTCTTGCATCGCGAGGATAGCGCTTAGAGTCTTCTTCATGCCGCTGCTGCTGTACATTAGTACAAGCATGGGCAACGGACACCCCACTCGGCACCTTCTCCACCAACAGACCGCAACACTCGTGTGGGTACCCGGCCAAGGCTTGGACGCAAATCCGATCAAAGTCCTCTCGGGCGATGCGCAGCATTCAGCCATTCCTTCACTTAGTAACGCCCTCAAAGGCCAGTCGCCACATAGGAGTACTCATGTACTTGTCACCGCCATCGCAAAATATCGTCACCACCACCCCCGTATCTAGCTGACGAGCAACTTCCAGCGCGGCCCAATAAGCTCCACCCGAAGATTGGCCGACGAGAATCCCCTGCTCGATCGGCAGACGCAGTGCCGTATCATAAGCATCATCGGTATCTATCGGCATTTTGTAGTCGAGAAGCGTCTCGTCGTAGATACCAGGGACAATTGAACTTTCCATGTGTTTAAGGCCCTCAATGCCGTGAAACGGCTCGGCTGGCTCAGCAGCAATGATCTGGGTCGCCGGATTGAATTTTCTAAGACCTCGACCAGTGCCCATCAGGGTACCGCTGGTACCGATAGTGGCAACAAAATGAGTAACTCGACCTTGGGTCTGCTCCCAGATTTCGGGCGCAGTGGTATCGCGATGGGCGTACCAATTCGCGGGATTGTTGTATTGGTCGGGTTTGAAGTACCGGTCGGGGTCGGCTTCGTATATCCGCCGCGCTTCCCGTATAGCTCCGTCAGAAAGTTCCCCTGGGTCGGTGTACACCACTTCGGCACCATAGGCGGCGAGAATGGCCTTGCGCTCGCGACTAACATTGGCCGGCATGGCCAATGTTACCCGATAGCCTTTAGCAGCACCGATCATAGCGTAGGCAATGCCAGTATTTCCAGAAGTGGAATCCAAAATGACCTTGCCCGGCCCCAGCGACCCGTCCTGCTCGCCATCCTCGATCATCCGTCGCGCTGGCCGGTCCTTGACCGACCCCCCAGGATTGAAAAACTCCAGCTTGGCATACACTTCCACCTTTGGTGGAATCGCCGGATCCCTCAGCCGCAAAAGCGGCGTATCACCAATCTGCTCGACGACCGATAGGCCAATCACAAAAATCTCCCCTCACGATTAAAAGAACCAAAATCCACGATGTCAACCAACCCGGTCCTTTCTTGACACTCTCCAAACTGCATTCTATTTTATTTTGTTTCCCACTTAAAATCCAATTTTATCATTTAGGTGTAACTTATGGAAGAACCGAGCGCAGACTTAGGCGACTGGGAGCGTACGCACGACTGCGGCACGCTCACAGATAAAGACATCGGTCAGCGCGTCCTGCTAATGGGTTGGGTCTGGCGCCGCCGTGACCACGGCGGCGTTATTTTTATTGACCTCCGCGACCGCTACGGCATTACCCAAATCGTCTTCAACCCACAGCGCGATCCAATCGCCTACCAACAGGCCGACCATTTGCGCAGCGAGTACGTCATCGCCGTACAAGGCGAAGTCGAGGCCCGCCCCGAAGGTATGGTCAACCCTCAATTACCCACCGGGGCGATTGAGGTAAACTGTGATCAACTTCGCCTCCTCAACCGCTGTCAGACCCCACCTTTTCTCATTGAAGACCAAACCGACGCTGGAGAGGAGATTCGGCTCAAGTATCGCTATCTGGACCTGCGTCGGCCCCGCGTCCAAGGCAATTTGCTACTCAGGCACCGGGGCTATCAGATCGTGCGCCACCTGCTCGACCAGCGAGGCTTCATCGAAGTTGAAACTCCGTTTCTGACCAAGAGCACCCCCGAAGGAGCCCGAGATTATCTCGTCCCCAGTCGAGTACATCCTAGGCATTTTTTCGCTCTGCCCCAATCACCTCAAACCTACAAACAGCTCTTGATGATCGCCGGCTACGACCGCTACTTCCAGATCGTCAAGTGCTTCCGCGACGAGGATTTGCGAGCCGATCGCCAGCCCGAATTTACCCAAATCGATATCGAAATGGCCTTCGTGCGCGAGGAGCACGTCATGGCTATTGCCGAGGATATAACCCGCGCCCTCTTTGCTGAGTTGCGCCAAATCGAGTTACCCAACCCCTTTCCGCGTCTCACTTATCGCGAAGCCATGGAGCGCTTTGGCTCAGACAAACCCGATCTGCGCTTTGGCTTAGAACTTAAAGACACAGCGGCGGCAGCGCGCGCTTCCCAATTCCAAGTCTTTCATTCCGTTCTTGACAGTGGTGGTCAAGTTAAAGGCATAAATGCTAAGGGCTGCAGTGGGTTCTCGCGTGGACAAATTGACGATTTAATCGCCTTCGCCCAAGGATTAGGTGCCAAGGGTCTTAGCTGGATCAAACACACCGACGTCGGCCTTGAATCCTCCATCGTCAAATTCTTCCCCCAAGCGGCTCAAGGCCTGTTGATCGAGACCCTCGAATCCGCCCCTGGCGACCTAATGCTTTTTGTCGCCGATCAGCCCAAGCAGGTCCCCCGGATACTTGGAGCACTGCGCTTGGAGTTAGCTCAGCGCCTCTCATTAGTACCCGAGGATTCTTGGCAACCCCTTTGGGTCAGCCAATTCCCACTGCTAGAACGCGATGAGGAAGCCGACCGCTTTACAGCCGTGCACCACCCCTTCACAGCTCCCTTAGAAGAGGACTTCGCCCTATTGGATAGCGCCCCTGCCGACGCTAGGGCGCGAGCCTATGACTTGGTCCTCAACGGCAATGAAATTGCCGGGGGCAGCATGCGAATTTTCCAGCGCTCAGTACAAACCCGTCTCTTTCAACTCTTAGAAATCGGTGCCGAAGAAGCCGCGACCAAATTCGGTTTCCTCCTAGAAGCACTCGACTATGGAGCCCCGCCACACGGTGGTATTGCCTTTGGCTTTGACCGGCTGATCGCCTTGCTCGCCAACGAAGATTCAATTCGCGAAGTCATCGCCTTCCCCAAGACCAATAGGGCCGTGGGCTTGATGGAAAACGCCCCTTCTTCCGTCGATTTGGGCCAGTTGCGCGAACTGGGTATTCGGTCTGCCTGAAAACTTAACAAGTAGGGTAGATTTTCACTTGTACTGCTTGACATCCACTCTAGGTCGCCTATATTTGTGCCAATATCCCGTATATTAATTAAGATCATTGTTTGACCCTTAAGCTAGGTGGAGGAACTACTTAATGAGCTGTCTTTCCACTTTATCCAATTTGAGATACTCGGGCGTCGCCTTGGCGGTAGTGATTCTGTCGCTTGTGGCTAGCTGTTCGCGTGTTCCGTCGCAGGAGGACATGGAATACCTAGAACAACAGCGGCAAGCCACTCTGGCCGCCGAAGTAAAAGTAACCGAGCTACAGGCCGCAAAAGCACAGCTCGAACGCGAACTCGCTGAGCGGCAAGCCACCAAAAAAGCACTAGAAGAAAAACTAGCCGCTACGAAAAACAACCTCGCCAACCAAGGCAAATAAGAAAGGGTCCGACTATGAAGAAGTTGTCCGTTGGTGGGTTGGCTTTAGCATTGCTAGTCCTAGCGAGCGGAAACATCTCTGCTCAAGAGCAGCAGATGACCTGTGAAGAGTACATGGCTCTAGGAAACGAACTCGTCAACCGCGAAAACGCAGCCAACACCCAGATCGAAGAGCTAAACGCCCAGCTTGAAGCGCTTAATATGCAGATTGCCCAGCTCGACCGGGCCAACGCCGATCTCAATGCCCAAATCCTCGCAGCAATCGGCCACTCCGAATCCGAAGTCACGGCCTTTGGGCGCGAACTCGACGCTATTATCGCCCAACTTGAAGGGCTAATGGCGCTAGCTCCAGAAGTGCTCATTATGCGGCGCGGTGAGGTCACCGCCATCGATTCCCGAGTCGCCGAGCTCAAGCGGAGCAACATAGCTGCCCTGCCCGAAATGATGGACAAGCTAGCGACCATCGACCAGATGCTCGCCGATCTCAAAGCGCGCGTAGCCCAACCCGTGGTCATCGACTATAAGGTCGTGCGGGGCGACAACTTGTGGAATATCGCGAAAAAAGAACAACTCTACGACGATCCCTATATGTGGCCCCGCATCTACCGGGAGAACAAAGATCAAATCAAAGACCCGGATTTAATCTACCCCAAACAAGTCTTGGGCGTGCCGTTTGGGGTAGCCGAAAATCAGTATTTGGTCACCCGAGGAGACTTCCTCTTCAAAATTGCCGCCGAGCTTTACAACAATGCCGGAAAATGGCATAAAATCTACGAGGCCAACAAGCAGCAAATCGTCGCGCCAGATATGATTTTTCCTGCTCAAGTCCTCGAAATTCCCAAGTAATTACGACTACTTGATTTAAATACGTTTCAAGACTTAAGGGGGTTTGATCCTTCCGGGTTTAAGGGAGGATTTCAAACCCCTTTTTGTATTTTTGTCCAGCTACCAGAACTATGAAGGACATTTCTATCGCCGGCATTGATCGCCGCTCTCTCTTCGGGCGCAACGATCAACACTTGGCTCATCTTGAAGAGAGATATGGCATTCGCTTAGTCGCCCGCGGCGACAAGCTGACGATTAAGGGATCCGATGCCTCGGTACGCGAGGCCGATAGCTTCCTCAGTCCCCTCATAAAACGCATGCGCCACGGTCCACCCATCGAAGCAGCCGAGTTAGAGAGCTTAATTCACTGCAACTCGATTTTGCCTAAGGGCGACCATAGCACTCTCTCAAACTCCGCAGCTTATACCTATAAGACGGCCATCTATCCCCGCACCGAAGGCCAAGCGAAATATCTCGCAGCTATCGACAACAACGACGTGGTCTTCAGCATCGGCCCAGCTGGCACCGGCAAAACGTATCTTGCGGTGGCCATGGCCGTTGCTGCGCTGCGGCAGAAGCAAATATCTCGCATCCTGCTCGCTCGGCCAGCTGTCGAAGCCGGAGAGAAGCTCGGTTTTTTGCCTGGCTCTTTTGAGGATAAGGTTGACCCCTACTTGCGCCCACTCTACGACGCACTACAGGATCTCATGGAACCCGAGCGCCTGCGGCGGATGCAGGATATGAAAATTGTCGAAGTCGTGCCGCTGGCCTACATGCGTGGCCGCACACTCAACGACTCGTTTATTATTCTCGACGAAGCCCAAAATACTACGCCCCAGCAGATGAAGATGTTTCTCACTCGATTGGGTAGTCACTCAAAGGCCGTAGTTACTGGCGATATTACCCAGACAGACCTCAGCGACGACCAACCCTCGGGCTTGGTCGTCGCACCCAAAATTCTGACCGGGATCGCTGGCTTGGCCTTTGTTCGGCTCAACGAACGGGATGTGGTGCGCAACCCGCTCGTGCAGAAGATCATCAAAGCCTACGACAGCTATGAGGACGCCCACACCTCGGCCGATCCATGAACGCGCTTAAATTCAAGTGGTTTGGTTCTAAACGCCGCAGCAATCAGCCCCAACCTTGGCACCCGCATAGCTTGCGGGTATTTCACATCGCCTTGGCAGGCCTAGTCATCGGCCTGCTCACCTATCTATCGCCTTACCAACGTCCCTACAACGTTGCCCAACTACGCGTCGGCAGCGTCGCTCAAGAGCGCATCGAGGCACCTTTTCTCTTTAATGTGCCCAAAAGCGATGCCGAATTGGAGCGCGAGCGACAAGCAGCTAGCGCCGAGATACCCACTATTTTGCACCGCAATCCCCTAATTCAGGAGCAGCAGCTAGCTCAGTTAGACTCGGTCTTTGCAGTAATGATCCCAAGAATCCGGGTCCAGATGGCCAACTCCTTCAAGCAACGCGAACTCCAACGCGCCCTTCCCCAAGTCGTAGGTTCGCTCTCGCTCGATGCGCTTTCGACTCTCATCGACGTCCTCTCCACAGCCAGCGAACCTTATGTGCACGATTTCCAAGCCATCTGTCGGCAGATTCTGGCCAATTACTACACTGCGGGCATCATCGCCTCCAAACAACCGATTCTCCTAAGCCCTTCAACCCAAGTCCGCCTCGGAGATCAAGAACAGCACATAGAAACTCTCTATAGCGAAGAAAAGCTCAAACAAGGCGAATTAATCTCTCACATCCAAACGTACCGCACGATCGCCGACCGCGATGCCATCCAAGCCGTACACGAGTTGTTAAGCCTCTTTGTGGTTCCCAATCTAACCATTGACGAGCCGGAGACCACCCGCCTCAGGGACGCGGCGCGACGCGGCGTGGCCAGCATCAAGAGGATCTATGCCCAAAACGACCTCATCATCGACAAAAACGCCACCGTCACCGAGGAGCACGTCGATGCACTCGACGCCCTAGCCGCCCGCATCGCCCAAGATCAATCTCAACATCCGATTAAGCGCCTGATTCAAGTGGCTGCGGCCGCGACGATTTCCGGACTCCTGATCTTCGTCTTCGGCTACTTCCTCGCCACGCACGAACGCGCTGTTTTTGAACATCCCGGCCAACTCGTCCTCTTAGCCATCCTGATCGTTGCCACAACCGCCGCGGCCTCCTATATCAAAACGCACGACCTCTCTCCTTACTGGGTGCCGATTCCTCTCGCCGCCATGCTAGCGACGATCCTGCTAACACCACAAATCGGCTTAGTGCTCTCGTTTGTGCTCGCGCTTTTTGTGAGCAACCTCTTCGCTGACTTCTACGTAGTCATAATCTGCGCCCTAACGGCGGCCATCGCCGTCTATGCGGTGCGGCACGTGCGCCACCGCAATCAGTTCTACCGGCCCATGATCTTCCTGCCGATTTCTTACGCATTGCTCATCGCGGCGGCAGATCTATTGCGCTTCTTTCCGGTCGAACAGATATACGATCATATTCTGCCCGGGATCGTCATTGGAGCGGCTGCTCCCATCCTCACCATCGGCCTGCTGCCGATCTTTGAAAGTCTTTTCCACATCACCACGGATATCACCCTGTTGGAGCTATCGGATCCCAATCGGACCTTGCTCCGCCAATTGGCTGTCCGGGCACCCGGAACCTATACTCACAGCCTGATTATGGCCAACCTCTCCGAGGGCGCCGCCGAGGCCATTGCCGCGAATCCGCTCTTGGCCCGTGTCGGCTGTTATTACCACGACATCGGCAAGGTGAACAAGCCAGAATACTTCAGCGAAAATCAGGGACTGCAAGGTGGACGCAATCCCCACGATCGTCTGATGCCCTATCTTAGCATGCTCATCATCGCCTCGCACGTCCGCGAGGGGCTCGAGTTGGCCGAGGAACACGGCCTTCCCCAATCTATCTGCGACCTGATCGCCCAGCACCACGGCACTACCGTCATTGAGTACTTTTACGAGCGCGCCGTAGAACTGGGCGACCGCAGCGTGCGCGAGGAAGATTTCAGGTACAATGGCCCCAAGCCCCAGACCAAAGAAGCCGGCATCTTGATGTTGGCCGACTCAGTCGAAGCGGCGGCCCGCACCCTCGCCGAGCGCACGCCCAGCCGGATGCGCCAGTTAGTGCATAAAATTATCCAGCAGAAATTCACCGCTGGAGAACTCGATGAGTGCGCGCTGACCCTGCGGGATTTGCTCAAAATAGAGGACAGCTTCATCCGCGTGCTGATGGGCGTCCTTCACAGCCGGATGGCATACCCTTGGCAGAAGGCCAATCGCAAATGGCAGACCGTCTAGCGAGTCCCCTCCACATAGTCCAAGACGCGGGCCTAACCCCTCTGCATGCAGACGCGCTTGCAGCCCTACATCACATCGCCGCGCAGGTCGCTTACGCCCACAAACTGCCAAACGCAGTCCAGCTCGTCCTCATCGACGACGACTACATGAGCGATCTCAACACCACCTATCGCGGCAAGGAGGGCACCACGGACGTCCTGTCTTTCGACTTAGGAACCATACCGGGTCAGAACAGCAACGGCGAAGTGTACATTTCACTGCCCCAAGTGCAACGGCAAGCTATCGCGCTCAGTGTTCCCCCCTTAGTGGAGCTAGCCCGCCTGTTGGTACACGGCCTACTGCACCTAGCCGGCTGGGTACACGACACATCCGAGCAGTTAGACGCTATGGAGCACGAAACAGACCACTTTCTTACCACAGCCTCCCACTCTCCCCAAGCGACCTTGGCCGGCCGCTTTACCGAAAGGAGCCTTTTTGGAACCCCCACAAGTTGACTTATCCTTGGTCGCATACGCCGCGCTGGTCGGCACGCTCAGTCTCGTCTGGCTCTTCGTGGTAGCCAGCTATGAGACAACCTTCGCCATTCTATCCAAATCCGTATTGGAGAAAATGGCCGAAAGCGGCGTATCCCATGCGGACGCCATGCTCCGCATCTACGAGCCACGCCTACGCCTGCGCCTGATGGCCCGCCTCGGTGAAGCCATCGGCATCATCGTCCTCGCTCTCTCCCTGTTCTTTCTCTCACAGGCTCTTACCTTTCCGAGCTATATCTCCGCGGCCGTAGCCTTATTGGGTGCGCTAGGGCTTTTTATGGTCGTAGCGACACCGCGACGCATTCGCTTTGACGAAGAAGGCGACGAAGTACGCGTCCCCATCGTCGCCTTAGCCTATGTGCCGGTACACGCTCTGCTCCTCCCCTTGACCAATCTGCTCGAACGTCTCAGCAGCTTCGATTACAGCGACGAGGACTTCCGCGCGGAAAAGGAAGAAGAACTGCGTAGCATCGTCGAGTCAGAAGGCGAGTCTGGCGTCCTAGAAGAAGGCGAGCGCGAGATGATTGAGGGCGTTTTTGGTTTCCACGACCGCATCGTCCGCGAAGTCATGATCCCCCGCGTCGATATGGTCGCCATCGACCAAGTAGCCTCCTTGAAAGACTTGATCGATCTCATCCGGGACAAGGGGCACTCGCGCCTGCCCATTTACCGAGAAAGCCTCGACCACATCCAAGGGATCGTGTACGCCAAAGATCTGCTGCAGATATTGGTGTCCCGTCCCGAAATCGATCTGGCGACGCCGATAAATCAACTACTGACCAGCCAGCAAGAGGACGATCTGCGTTTTACCCATGAGCCTTATTACATCCCTGAGACCAAGAAGATCGATATCCTGCTCAACGACTTGAGAGCCAACAAAATTCGCCTCGCCATCGTCCTCGACGAATACGGCGGCACGGCTGGCTTGGTCACCACCGAAGACCTCGTCGAAGAAATCGTCGGGGAAATCCAAGACGAGTACGACGAGGAAGAAGAACTGCACCACTGGGAGGTCCCCGGCGAGGTACTCATCGCCAATGCCCGCATCGATATAGACGATCTCAACAAGTTGCTTTCCACCGATCTGCCGAGGACGGGCTTTGAAACCTTAGGGGGATTTATCTACGACCACTTGGGGAGCATTCCCGTGGAGGGCTTAGCCTTCAAGGTAAACGATCTAGAGCTCGACATTCTCAAAGTGGAGGGCCAGCGCATCGCCCAAGTCAAACTCCGGCGCTTGACACCCGTCGGCCATTGAGAGGGTTGCGCCCGCCTGCCCCATCCTTTAGATTAATTGCCACATAGCTTGTTGCGGGGTGGAGCAGTCTGGTAGCTCGTTGGGCTCATAACCCAAAGGTCCTAGGTTCAAATCCTAGCCCCGCTACCATCTTTTCAGGGAGTCGCTTGCGGCTCCCTGATTTTTTCTATGCCTATCTATAATAAGGTCCCCGACGATCCCACCACTGCTCCGGCCGAGCGCATCCGTCTCGACGAGCGCTTCGTATCCCTGCTCGTCACCGAAGACGCCCAAGATCGCCTCGAAGCCCAAGAGTTGCGCCAGCTCGTCCACCGTGCCCTCCAAGCCCTCTCCGACGACGAGATGCGCGTTATTCAACTCCGCTATCAGTATAAGAAATCGCCTGGCCAAGTCGCAGCGCGCCTAGGCATTTCTCGCGACGCAATGGCTGCGCTTGAGCAGAGTGGGTTAGAAAAATTGCGCCAAGGGCTCGAGGATTGGCACCGAGGCGTCTGAATTGCAGCAGCGGCTCTTCCCTCTGCTGGCTCCGGCCTTGCTCTCGGGCCTGCTCTTTGTAGTTAGCATCCCCAAATTCGATCAGTACTACCTCGCTTGGATTTGCCTGCTGCCGCTTTTTCTGGCTCGGCACTGGCTGTCCATCCAAAGCCACTTCGCCCTCGGACTGGTCGCCGGCCTCGCCTGGACCACCGGACGCACCTACTGGATCACCGAGACCCTACAATTGTACGGTGCCCTCTCTTGGGCGACCGCCGCGGCGACGAATGCGCTGCTCATCTTATACATGGCCTTGTATCTGGCCTGTTTTGTCGCTGTGTGCCGTCGCCTAAACTTTTCTTCTCCCCTCTTTGCTTGGTCGGCGGCTAGCATCTGGGTCCTGTTAGAGTGGGCGCAAAACTGGATGTTGAGCGGCTTTCCCTGGCAATTCTTGGGCGACTCGCAATACCTCAACCTGCCCTTCCTACAATGGGCTACCATCACCGGCGTCTATGGCCTGAGTTTCCTCATCGTCCTCTTCAACGCCGCGTTGGCTCAAGCCCTCTCGCACCGCGCCTTCATACCTTATCTGAGCTTGCCTCTTTTTCTGCTAGTTGCAGTTCATCTATGGGGCTTCTATCGGATGCACAACGTGCCGAATCCGCCGACCGCGCCCCTGAAGGTCGGCGTCGTCCAAGGCAATATCCCTCAAGATCGCAAGTGGAAGGAGAATCGGCTGGCCTGGACGGCTCGGCACTACGCCGCACTTACCCGGGACTTGGCGGCCGCGGAAAAACCAGCGCTGATCATCTATCCTGAGACGGCTCTGCCGCTCTATTTTGGCGACCCCTTGTACGCGACCTATGTCGATTCGATTACAGCCCTAGCGCCGGAACTAGATACTCCTATGCTGGTAGGCAGCCTCAAGGGGGATTCGCAAAACCGCACGGCTCCGGTCTATAACCGGGCTTTCCTACTCAATGCTCAAGGGGAAGTAGTCGATTACGCCGACAAAGTGCACTTGGTGCCTTTTGGCGAGTTTCTGCCCTTCCCATCCATCTTTCAGTATTTGGGAGGGCTCACGGCAGAAAGCGGCATCTTCGCCCACGGGGAAAGGCACAAGGTACTGAGGCTTCCGCGCAGTGACACCTCATTCGGGGTTTTTATTTGCTACGAATCTATCTTTCCGGAAATCACCCGCGCGCTGATGGCCCAAGACCCAGACTTTCTCATCAACACCACCAACGACGCTTGGTTTGGCACCACCGCTGCCCCTCACCAGCACTTTGCGCAAGCTGTCTTGCGGGCTGTGGAAAGCGGGCGGGCCGTAGTCCGCGCTGCTAATACCGGCATTTCCGGCTTAATCGAACCGAGCGGACGCATTGCTTATCGCACGCCACTTTTCACTACCGTGGGCTTTGCAATAGACGTGCCTCTGCACCAAGGACAGACGATTTACACGCGCTGGGGGGACTGGCCGCTGATGCTCTGTGCCCTCGCGCTAACGCTGGTCGCCGCCCGCAAAATTGTAATTAGGAATCGCGGTTAAATACTACCGGGCAATGCGTCGGATCGTCGATAAAGGCCGTCAGGCCCTCCCGTTTGTTGTCCACCGGGCGGGATCGCTCGGTGCGCATGTGAACGGCCAAGCTCCGCCGCGGGCTCGCAGAATGATTGGGGCCACTGCCGTGTAGCGTCAGGCAATGGTGAAAGCTCACGCCCCCTTTGGACAGAATCGCCGCTACTTCTACCCACTCGTCGCTAGCTAGCGCGGCTAGCTCTCGTTTTTGTTCGGCTAGGTCTTGGCCGAAGAAATCGCTGCCCGGCAGCAATTCCCACTGGTGTGAGCCGCGCACAAAGTGCATCGGCCCGTCCGCCGAGCCGACCTCGCTCAAGGCGATCCAAGCCGTAAATAGCTCGCTGCCCTCTTCCCAAGCCCCCCAATAGTTGCGGTCCTGATGCCATCCCACATGGGTTCCGCTAGACCCTGCACCCGTGACCGGAGGCTTGTACAGCAACTGCACCCACCAAACTTGGACCCACTCGGCCCCACAGACTTCAGCGGCCAAAGCCCCGAGGGCCGGATGTTTGATCAGATCCATAATAGCCCGATTGGCGATTTGGGGCTTCTCAATTTTGCACAGCCGCTGCGGATCGTCGCCTGGGCTCCAAGCCGAAGGTTGGGGCGGCACCCCGGTATCGTACTCGCCCCGCCGCACCGCATCCATACCCTCCACAGCGAGATCAACGATATCTGGGGGCCATACGACTTCATCGTTGATATAAAACCCATCCCGCACATACGCCGCTTGGGGGCTTTCGCTCATCATCGTCCCTCCTAAACCGGACAATCGGGAATATCGACCCACCGCCGCTCGGCCGCGGCCTGGAGGATGGAATCGGCAACGGCCTGTGCCCGCATCCCGTGATAAAACGAAGGCACGCAATCGCGCCCCTCGCGGATGGCGCTGATGAATTCCCAAGCTTGGTCGTAGCGAAAAGTCTGCACGGGATCGCCGACAGACGGATCGCGCGGCGCATTGGGCCGCGTGAGGAACTCTGCGGGCACGGGCTGACTCTGATAGGGCTCGCCACGAGGCGCAAAGAGCACCTCGTGTGGTGCGTGCAGGTGATAGACGACCGAGGCTTCCTCCCCATTGAACTCGGCCAAGTCGTGGTCGCCCTTTGGGCCGTAGCCCTTGCTCAACTTGCCCATCTCGAAGACCCCCGTGGTGCCGCTTTTGAACTCGGCGATCCACGCGATCCAATCTTCCACGTCCTGCGGTGGGCACGGCTGGCCTTCGCGGGTCTGATCCCGTGGAACCAACTGCTTGGCCGCGCTACATACAGCCTCTATCGGACCCAGCAGATCCTCGGCAAAATCAATGCGGTGAATGCCCATATCGCCCAGTTCACCCGACCCGGCGTAGCGCTTGTACTGCCGCCAGCCAATGGCGCGCTCTCCCCAATCTTGCAGACGCTGGAATCGGGCGTGGCGAATCGCCCCCAAGGCTCCGGTCTGCACCAAGTGGCGGATGTAGTTCATGGCCGGCACAAAGCGATAGGTAAAAGCCGTCATGTGGCGACGCCCCGATGCCTTGCCCCTAGCGTATATTTCTTGGGTTTGGGCAAAGTCCATACCTAGGGGCTTCTCGCACAGCACGTGGCAGTTAGCGTCTAAAGCTTGGACAATCAACTCATGGTGATAGACATTAGGCACGGCAATGCAGACCGCGTCTGGGGCCACCGCATCTAAGAGCGCATCTAGCCGGTCAAAAGCGTCGGCAATACCCCATTCCGCTTGCCGCTTTTGCCGTAGCATCTCGTCAGGCTCGCAGATCCCAGCGATTTCGACCCCGGGAATCAGCCGCAGCCCTGGATAGTGTACCCCTGCACACACGCCGCCTGTGCCCACCAAGCCTACTCGCAGTGCATCCTGATTCATACGACCTCTTTCATTTGCAATTGCATTTGCCTTTCCACCTCAGCTAGCTTATCGACGAGCGCGTGCAATCTCGGCATATCCTCTGCGGTCACGTCCTCGGCAAAAGGCACCACCGGCCCTCCGGCCAGTCCAAACCGCTCCATAGCCGCGTGCAATGCCGAGCCACTATAGCGCGCCGCTCGCTCGCCGCGCAGATCCTCAAACGGCACCATCTGCTGCCGAATCTCCTCCGCCCCAGCGCGATCTCCCGCCGCAAAGCGTTCTAGGAGCGTCAAGCTCATGCCGGGAACAAAGTTGGCCATCCCCGAGCTAAACCCAACCGCGCCAGTGGCCATATAGTCGATACAGGGATCCTCGGCCATGCCGCAGACCATGGCCGCATCTTCCCCAGCACCGGCGACGATCCGCCGAAACGCCTCTAAATCGTCAACGGCGTATTTAAGCCCCACTACTTCGTCTAGCCGACACAGTGCCACTACTTGCTCGACCGGCATAATATCCAGACGGCGCTGATACAGAATCGTGGGCAACTGGGTCTTCTCGGCAATGTCGCGCAAGCCAACGGCAACGCCCCCGGCTGAGGCCGGCCCGACGATGGGCATAATCATCACTCCAGCGACGCCCAAAGAACGAGCAATCCGCCCCATCTCCAGCGCCCGACCATACCCCGGCCCGATCCCCGGCACCACCAGTGCCTCTCCGGCTGCCGCCTCGACAAAAGCCCCAACGGCGACCTCATATTCGTCTAATGTCATATCGTACACCAGCCCCGTGCCGCACGCTGGCATGATAAAATCGACGCCCCGCTCACAGAGAAAGCGCACATTGCGGCCAATCCCCGCCAAGTCAATGCCCCGTTCCGCATCGCGGGGCGTAATCGCCACAACCAGCACGTTGTGGCACTGTTCCTGTTGCAACATCTGCATAGTATTCTCCTTTATTCGCTAGGCCCACACGGTCTCAGTGGAGGTTGTGGCGTGTCTATTGTAGTGCTCTATGTAATCCTCGCGCGGCGGACTGAAGATGTCGAGGATTTTAGCAGGCCCTTCTTCGACTATCCCCCAGTGGACCACATTCGGCGGAATCAAAAAGGCGTCGCCCGGGCCGGTGACGCGTTCCTCTGACCCAATGCGGAAACGGAAGCGCCCGGCGAGCACCAAGCCAGCCTGCTCGTGCGGATGGCTGTGCTCGGGCACTTCACAGCCTTCTTCCATGTCCAAAAACGACAGCATCAGCCGCTCGCCAGCCACCAAGCCGCTGTTGATTTGGGGAAAAAGCTCCACAGCCGCAAGTTCTGCGGGGTTGATAAAAGGCATAGTCTCCTCTCCTATTCGACAAAGCTCCGCAACCAAGCGTCGCCGCGATAGCGCGGCCACAGCGTAACAAACCGGCCGACCATCAGGCCGCTATAGGCCATCCAAGCACCGGCCAATTCCCAATCCAACCAGTATATAAAAACCAACGCCGCAGGCAAAAACACCCCAAAGGTGGCTAGCGCCATAGCCTTGAACAGGTACCCCATATCGCTAGCGCCGATGAAAATTCCGTCAAAGACGAAGACCACGGCGTTCAGCGGTTGGAGTAGCGCGATGAGTACATAAAGTGCGCCGACCTGTTGTACAACTTCCCGATGCGGAGTAAACAGCGCGGCAATTGGCTCCAAGGCCGCAAAGTAAGCCAAGCCAAACCCCGTTCCCAGCCCCAACCCCCAGCAGATGATCCGCCAAGCAAACTGCCGGGCCTCGACAAAAAGGTGCGCTCCTAGGCAGCGGCCGACCAGCGTCTCAGCCGCGTGAGCAAAACCATCAACAGCGAAGCTAGTCAGCCCCCAGACCTGCAAAATCACGGCGTTGGCCGCCAGCGGTGCTTCGCCCATCCGCGAGACCATGCCGAGCGTGAAAAAACCGGCAAATTGCAGGCAAAGAGTGCGGCCAAAGAGGAAGGCGTTGGTCTGCATCAAGCGCTTCATCGCACGCAAATCCCACAGCCTTGTAGGCCACTCCCGCAGATAGGGGCGGTAGCGGGAGAATAACCAAAAAATCCCGGTGGCCAGCGCCGCCACATTGCCCAACACAGAAGCCCAAGCCGCCCCTTCAACACCCAGCCTGGGAGCGCCCAACTTGCCATAGATAAGCACATAGTCCGCGCCGATGTTGACCAAGTTGGCAACAGTCATAACCCAGAGGGGTGCTATGACATTGGCGGTCCCGAGGAAAAAGCCGTTGAGCGTCATAATGCTCAACGCCAAGGGCGCTTCCCACACCCGGATGGCGAAGTAGCGTATGCCCCAGTGCTGGACTTGGGGAGACCCACCGGCCAACTCAAACCCAATCCGACTGATCCAGCCACTGGCCGCCACGATCCCCATGCCGAGGCAGACGGCCACAATAAGCGAACGGTAGAGTACCCCCGCGCTCTGCCGTCGATCCCCTGCCCCGCTGTACTGGGCCACTAGTGCCGTGGTCCCCATGCGCAAAAAGGCCAAGCACCAGAATATGCCATTGAAGATCAAACTCGCCGTAGAGACCGCGCCCATAAAGGCCACTTCTGGCAAATGGCCGATCATCGCGGTGTCGGCGAGGCCGATCAGCGGTGTAGATAGGGCAGCGAGGATACTGGGGACGGCGAGGCTGAGAATCCTGCGGTCGAGTGAGTTCAATCCTCCGCCTCAGGTCGCCAGCCAAACCGTTTCAGATCGATGCGTTGCGCGGTAAAGACAACGCCCTCGCTGGCCAAAAGCTCGTATTGCACCAGATGACTACTGCCGCTGCGCGGCGAGACCTTCCCTTGGGCGTTGATGATGCGGTGCCACGGCAGATCCGACTCCCCAGGCATTCCCGCCAAGGCGAATCCAACCTGCCGCGCGCGCCCTGGGTAACCGGCCAAGGTGGCAATCTGCCCGTAGGTGGCTACCTTGCCGTAGGGCACGCAGGCGATGGTCTCATAGAACGCCCGGCGCATGGGGCTTTCAGCAATTGGGAGCCGCGGCCTCATCGCGCCCTTCCAGAAAATCCAGGGCCTTGGTATAGCTGCGCTTCTCCAAGTAGTGGCGCAACATCGGCGGGGCTTCGCTACCCAGCTCTTGGCCGAGTTCGTCAAGCTGCCGCAGATGCGTGGCAATTGACTCGCCCTCACCGTTGTCGATAGCCGCCATCAGCGCTTGTAGTTCGGTGTGTAATTGATCTAGTGCCATAGCTCAAGCCGCCATGATGAGGTAGGCAAGCCACTCGGCGTGCGGGTTGCGGATCGCGTAGCGCGTGCCCGGTGGCAGGTGGATCATATCCCCTTCTCGAATTTCCTGCTCTTCGCCATCAACTTGCAAGACGCCGCTGTTTTCCAGCACGTAATAGACCTGCTCCAATTCTTCACAGCACCGCTCAACCGTCTGCCCACGCGGCTGTACCGCCTCCCGATCAATACAGCGCAACCCCTGCGTAAAACCCACGTCCTCCTCGCCGACTGGCCCTAGCTGGTGCCAGCGCACCGCGCCCGCGCCGTCGCCCATCGCCGGCACATCTCGCCAGTTGCGGATGGCAAACTCGCCGCTGTTGGCCGCGATTCTTTGGCTGATCACGTGGTGTTCGAGCCAGTCATCGCTGGTGTCGTTAAACATCTGGTGGTGGATACCCGACGGCAGGTACACCGCATCGCCCTCCTGTACGGGAAACCGCTCCTTATCAAAGAGTACGTGGCCGCTACCTGAGAGTATGTAGTACACCTGTTCGAGGTTTTCGTGCTTGTGGTAATCCGAATTCTTGCGGCCCTGGAGCGCGTGGCGGGCAAAGCCCTGTAGGCGCTTTAGGCAATTGCGCGGATCGGGATCGTCGTCTCCATCGCGGTCGCGCAACCCACCCCAATGCACGGCACTCAGGTGGGCTATGTTGGGTTGGACGTCGCGCCAATTGATGATATACACCATGTCTTATCCCTCCTAGGTTTACAAAGCAACGATCTGGCGCATGCGCGCACCGAGATCGATGAGTTCCTCGCGGCTGCCACCCACCTCGTGGATCAGCGTGGAATCGTATCCCACCGCCCTCAACTCGGCCATGACCGCCGGCCAGTCCGTATCTCCTTCGAGCAAGTTGACGAAGCTATGCTCCCCTCGGCGGAAATCCTTGAAATGAACCTTTTTAATGCGTGGCCCTAACTCGCGGATCCAGTGCTCTGGATAGCCGTAGGCCATCATGTTGGCCGTGTCGAGGTAGATACCCACCCACTCGCTGCCGATTTCATCGACGAAAAGCCGGGCTTCGCGCGGGCTGAGCAGGAACTTATTCCAGACGTTTTCCAAGCCAATAGCCGCGCCCATTTCCTCGGCCAAGGAGACCGTATCGCTCAGCGCGTCCCGCAACCCATCCCAAGCCTGCTGATAAGTGCCCTCGACCGCTAACTGCCCTGGGTGCAACAGCACCCCATCGACCGACAGCGCACCGGCGATCTCAAGCGAGCGCCGCAAGCATTTGAGGCACCGCTCGCGCTCGCTGGCATCGCGGCTGAGCAGGTTGCCGCGCTCTTGATACCAGACGATGACGCTGCCTATTTCAACACCGGCGTCCGAGCACTGCTGCCCGACCTGCGCGATCTCATCGGCGCTCATATTCGGATATAGGTCCTTGCCCTCGGCAAAGACCAGTTCCACGGCTTGGTAGCCAGCGTCCTCGCACAACCGCAGCGTGTCCTCCAGCGACATGTTTCCCAAAATGATCTGCGTGATTCCTATTTTCATAATGCACCTCTATTGAATATATCTAACGCGCTCAGTATGTTATGGGCCATCGCATCCGGCCCGCGATTTATTTTGCGCCGACTGCTTTGGTCGGCGGTTAGAACATTTTACCCCTTCAACAAGGAGAACAAAATGGCAAAAAGAAAATCCACCAAACGCAAAAAGGGCAAAAAGGATTTTCAGATCGGCTTTGTCGGCGTCGGGCGCATGGGAGCCAACATGGCCCTCAACCTCAACGACAAAGGCTTCAATATCTCGGCTGTATTCGACGCCAACCGCCGCGCCGCCCGCAGCCTAGCCAAGGGGCTTGGTTGCGCTGCTCCCAAAACCCTAGCCGAAGTTACGGCCCTCTCCGACGTGGTCATCACCGTGGTCACCGACGACGCGGCCATGCGCTCGATCTTTTCCACTTCTGGCGATTCGCTGCTGACCGACGCCAAAGGCACGACCTTTATCAACTGCGCCACCATCTCGCCCGCGGTCCACGTCCAAGTCGAAGAGCGCGCCGCCGCAGTCGGTGCTTCCTCCCTCGAAGGCTGTATGGCCTCTAGCATCACCCAAGCGCGCCAAGGCACGCTGTATCTGATGTGCGGCGGCAAGCGCAGTGTCTTCAACCGCGTTCGGCCCATCCTCGACGCCCTGAGCGTCGATCTGCGCTATATCGGCCCGGCCGGTCAAGCAGCCCAAGTCAAGGCCCTCGTCAACATGGTCATGAACATCAACACCGCTGGACTGGCCGAAGGCTTGGGCCTAGGCCAAGCCCTCGGGCTGGACCTGAAGACGCTGATGAAGGTCTTCTCCCAGACCGGTGCCAACTCGCGCGTCTTGGAGACCGACGGCGAGGACATGACCATCCGCGACCACGAGTGCTACTTTTCTGCGGACCACGCGGCCAAGGACTCCGGCATCGCCCTCGCACTGGCCCGCCAAAATAAGCTCAGCCTGCCGCTGGCACAGGCGACCAAGCGCCAGTACGACAAGATGAAAAAACTGGGCCTCGGCGAGCTCGACAAATCGGGCATTGCCGAGCTGACCTTCCCCGGCCGCAAAGGCTCCAAGTAGGAACCATTTTCCGAGGGGCAGGTCGCCGCAGACCTGCCCCTTTTCTCGCTAGATCCGCCCGTGCCGGATGTCCACCATCCGCTGCGTCAGTTCAAACCACAGTGATTCTCCACTAAAAACCGCACGAATTTATCAACCATCTCCTCAATCCGACCGCGTGGTGAGCCATTCGACAGCAGCTTGCCGCCGCGCCTGCGGCGTGTCCGCGCTCGCTGGCAAGCGGTGCAATTCCCAAGCGATTTCGTGCGTCAAGGTCTCGCCCACCTGCAAATAAACCCAAGGGCTTAACAGTTCTAGCTCGGTGTAATCCGGACAGGTATAGACCTCGGCACTCAAACCCCCGTCCGGGTAGCGCTGGGTCCCATCGCGGCGAAAAAACTCGGCCATAACCACGTCGCCGACAATGCCAGCCAGCCAGCGGTCCGAGTCGGCCCCGGTCTTCTGCGGCTCCTCCGGGTCGGGCACAAAAATGCCAATGTCGCCCTCAATGGTGAAGTTGCGCATGGCCGCGCCCTCGGCAAAGCCAAAGGGATGATAGCGCAGATCGAAGTGACTGTGCGGATTGAGCGGATAGAGGGTCTGCTCGGGCGGCTGCATCTGGGTGACGTTCCAAATGGTGTAGCGCAACGGCTCGACCTTGGCATCAGCCAGTTTTTCGATCTGCTGGTGGATCTCCACGCGCGTGCCCCGTTCCGCCAAGCGGATTTCGCGCACACTGCGCGCCCCATTGTACTCGCTCACTGGACTGCTGATCACCACCCCCTCGGGTAGCAACTCAACCTCGTGTACCGCGCCGTCGAAAGCGTGATCGGGCGGCCAAGAGTGGCCGTTGATTTTGACAAATTCGCTCTGCTGATTGGGCCAGACCTTGTCGCCGCCGAAATTGGTCCACACGTACTGGTCTTCCTCATCGACATTAGGCTGGCCGTCGGGCAACACCTGACCGTGTAGTTCGGGATCGGACCATAGAATATTTTCGCCCCCGACAAACCCGTAGTGCATGATGCGACCAATGGCCGGCACCACGACTAGGCGCACATCGGGATTGGCAATTTCAATCGATCTTGCCCAGCCTTTGTACTCGATTTCCTCAACTGTGACCTGGGCCACAGCGGGCGCGGCCAGCGCCGCCAACATAACGCACTGTAACAATTTCATCGTATGCTTCCTCATCTGAGCGCTGAAACCCCGCCGCCTTTGAGAGCGCGGGCGACTTCTTTTTCGACATCATCTCGCGTGACCATAGTGGTGTCGCCGATGCACTCCTGCACCAAGATGCCGTGGGCAGCGCCCCACTGCACTGCGTCGGCAGCCCCCCGGCCATCGAGCAACGCCGCGATCACGCCCGAGGCAAAGGAATCGCCACCGCCGGTGCGATCGGCGATTTCAATGTTTTCGCGCACGGCCGCCTGATAGATTTCGCCCTCCTTGACGTCGAAGAGCACCGCGCCCCAGTTGATGCGATCCGCGGTCAGCGCACCGCGCAACTGCGTGCCGATGTACTTGAGGTTCGGATAGTCGTTGGCGACTTGGTGCAGCATCTTGGTGTAGATTTCCAACCACTGATCAAAACTGGCATCTTTGGCCACCTTTTCGGTTTCGTAGCCCAGCGCGTCGTCAAAGTCGTCCTGGTTGCCGACGAGGAACTCGACGTGCGGCACAATAGAGCGATTGATCTGGCGGGCGCGCTCCTTGTCCGGCTCGACCTTGGAGCGGTAGTTGAGGTCAAAGGAGCGACCTGCGCCGTGCTCGCCAGCTTTCTGCATGCCCTCTAGCGCCAATGCGGCCGTCTTCTCCGAGAGCAAGGTGTAAATCCCGCCGGTGCTAAACCACCGCGTCCCCAACGCGCCGAAGAGATGGTCCCAATCCACATCGCCAGGCCCGATTTCTCGCACTGGGGCATGGGCGCGATAGTACTCGGTCACCGACGGTAGGAGACCCTTACCGGCCCAAGTGAAGTTGATCCCGTTGTGCAAAGTCCCCTTGGCGTCAGTGCTGAATTGGCCCTTGCCGCTGTTGTTAAACCAGATGATGTGCCCGGTGTCCAGTCCAGCTTCGCGCAGTTGGTTTTCGATGTTGCGGCCAATGCCGTCGTCCACAAGAGCCGTAATGACGGCAGCTCTCAGGCCGAAGCAGTAACTCAAGCCCTCGGCGACATTGGTCTCGCCGCCCCCGTGCCAGATCCGGGCGGTGCGTGCCCGAGCCGTGGGCACTTGGCCGGGATCGATGCGCATGAGGACTTCGCCTAGGGCGATGGCGTCGTAGTGGGTCTGGTCTGCTGATTTGAGTTGAATACTCATGGAACCATTTTCCTCCTTGATATTTATATGGTTTTCTCGGTCATAGCTGCACTCGCACTCGGCTCTTTTTTATCAAAGACTTCTCCAGCGCCTCCAGCACTGCCACCGGCCCCAGCATGGTCTGCGCGGTCTCGTCGGTTTTGCCCGTGCGGAACATGGTGCAAAAATCGCGGATGCCGCTCAGATACGAGCTTTCGTCGAATGTAATCGGCTCGTCTATGCGACCGTTCTCGCCGATGACGCTCAGGTGGAATCCAGGCGCAGCACCCCCCACTAAGTTCAGGGTGGCTACGCAGCCGTCGCGGTACGTGAGGACAGCCGTATGGTTGGCACCCGCCCCGCGATGGATCTCAGCCCAGCGTATATCCGTGCCAAGCAAGCGCAGCACCATATCCACTTGGTGAATGCCGTAAAAAAAGACGCCGCCCCACTTCGACTTGATATCGCAGGGGCCAGTGGAGACCACGGCCTGGATAGGGCCGAGCTGGCGCATCTTTTTGGCAAAGGCCCGGTACGAAGCCTGTTTGGGCAATGTGGAAAAAGAACAGACCGGCACGCCCAACTCCGCAGCCCGCGCCAAAAAGCGCTTCCCCTCGGCCTGGCGGTAGCAAAACGGCTTGTCGATAAAAAGCGGGATCTTAGCCTCCAGCAGCGGTCGGGCCGCTGGCAAGTGCTCCTTGCCGTGGCGGTGATCGACCACCGCCCCATCGACTTCGCCGATCAGCTCTTCAGGCGTGCTGATGATGTGCGGGATTTGACCGGCGGTAGCGGCAGCTTGCGCGTATTGGGCGGTCTCGCCCCACACGTGGGTCACCCGCACTCCCCGCACCCTTTTTTCGACGTTGAGTACCTTGGCGATAGCGGCCGTGTGGCTGTTTTCCGCCCCGATGATACCGATGTTCAGCACCTTATGCCTCCCCGAAATTCCACAGCTTTAACACCGTCTTGCCTAGCACCCATTCCAGATCCTCCGGCGCGATGAACTTCATCTCGTCGCGCACCACCGTCAGGGCCTGATCGTAGCGGGCCTTGGACAGGCACACTGGCCAATCCGTGCCCCACATAATGCGCTGCGGCCCAAAGGTCTGATACACTTCCTCGACCATCCCGTGCGTATCGGGCCACGGATAGCCCTGCTGGGAAATCGACCAAGTGTGGCTGATCTTGACGTACACGCGGGGATAACGCGCCATATCCATCAGCAATTGCCGCTCCTCCGGGTTGTCGGGATGGGCGTCGGCCATGTGGTCAATGCAGCAATCCACATCCGGGTAGCGGTCCAGAATCCGCGCCAAATCCGGCATCCGACTCGCTCCGGTCAAAATCAGCATCGGAATCCCCAAATCCTGGGCGCGGGCGAAAATCGGGTCCATCCCCGGCCCCTTAAACCAATCGCCGCTCGCATCCCGCGACGGCGAGAGCCGCATCCCGTGCAGGCCGTGTTCTTCGGTCCACATCGACATGTGGTCGGGCGAGGCCGGGTCTTCGGGATTGATCCGCCCCACGGCCATGAAGCGGTCAGGATATTGCTTGATGACGTGGGCGACATAGCTGTTGTCCCAGCGGTAGTGGATGACCTGCACTAGCACGGTCTTTTCCACCCCGTTGGCGTCCATCAGCGCCAGTAGTTCTTCCGCTGTGTGGTCTTCGGCGGGCGGATTAGGGTTTTCCGCTGGCCAGGGAAAAGCCGGATCGTTGATCCATACGTGTACATGAGGGTCGATAATGCGCATTGAGCATCCTTTCTGAGAAGTGTCGGGGCGATAACATGCGAAAAAGGGCCGCGCCCGTCCAGCTTGCGAGGCTGCGTCCAGTCGCCTAGATTGACCGGCACCTTTTTTCACCCTGCGGCCCACAGGAGACCTGACTTGTTCGACCTGATCATTCGCAACGGCATCATCATCGACGGCACCCGCGCCGACCGCTATCCCGCGGATATTGGCCTCCGCGCCGACCGCATCGCAGCTATCGGCGACCTCGGCGATGCCGAATCACAGCATAGCATCAACGCCCAAGACAAAATCGTCGCCCCAGGCTTTGTCGATGTCCACAACCACTCCGACGGCTGGCTCTTGCAAAAGCCCAACTTCCTCCCCAAGACCCTCCAAGGCTTTACCACTGAAGTTCTCATGGCCGACGGCATCTCCTACGCCCCGGTTGACGCCGCCACCCGTGCCCACTGGCTCTACTACATGCGTTCCCTCAACGGCCTAATGCAAAGCCACTACTCAGGCTGGGAGAGCCTCGCCGATTACATGCAGCTACTCGACGGCCGCACCGCGCAAAACACCATCACCCACCTCCCCTACGCCCACCTGCGAGCCATGGCCTGCGGCTGGGACCGCCGCGTCCCCGATGACGTGCAAATGGAAGAGATTCTCGCCGGAGTCGAGCGCGGCATGACTGAAGGTGCGGTCGGCATGTCAACCGGACTCGACTACATCGCCGAATGCTTTGCCACCACGGGCGAACTCGTCGAAGCCTGCACCGCCATGGCACCCCAACAGGGCCTCTACGCCACCCACGTGCGCTATAAAAAGGGCACCCTCGCCGGTGTGCAGGAAGCCGTCGAGATCGGCCGCCGCGCCGGGGTCCCGGTCCACATTTCCCACTTCAAGGGTACCTCCCCTCAGCAAATCGACGAATTACTATCGTACGTGGACCAAGTCGCAGTCAACGAGGTGGACTTTAGCTTCGATGTGTACCCGTACCTGCCCGGCTCGACCATGCTCAACTTCATGTTGCCCTATGAGGTGTGGGAGGACGGCCCGTTGGGCGTCTTGCCCAAACTCAACGATCCCTCGATCCGCCGCCGCTTCGCCCGCGTCCTCGACCGCTACGCCAACCCCCTCGACCGGATGACCATTGCCTGGCTGCCCGGACGAGACAACGCCCGCTTTATCGGCCGCACCTTAGACGAATACGTCCAACAGGCCGGCGCACCCCCGACCGACGCGCTCTGCGACCTGCTGATCGAGGAAAATTTGGCGGTACTCCTCGTCTTCCACCACGGCGACGACGCCTTGGTCCATCCCTTCCTGTCGCACGACAAATACATGCTGGGAAGCGATGGGATTTACTTCCCCGACGGCGCGGTTCACCCGCGTTTATACGGATCGGCCGCGCGTCTGTTGGGGCCTTGCGTACGCGACCACCAGCTCTTTTCGCTCGAAGACGCCGTGTACAAGCTAAGCGCCCACCCAGCATCGCGTTTTGGACTGACACAACGGGGGCAAATTACCGAAGGATTCTACGCGGACTTGGTCGTCTTTGACGCGGAGACCGTTGCGGATCGCGCCACGTACGCCGACCCTCACCAGTACTCGGTCGGCGTCGAGCACGTCCTAGTCAACGGGGTTCCCATTGTCTGCAACGGATGCGCGGTCGAAGATTTGGGGCCGACTTGGCCGGGCCGTTACTTGAAGTTCAAGGCCTGATTAGTACTCGCTCATCTGCCCGCCGTTCCAGCACTCGGCGGTCTCACCCTTGGGGTTGAGGAGCGTGGCGGAGCGCTCTCCCAGCTTGACCCATACCCTCTTACCGACGTAGATCCAGCACCAAGAACAATGCTCTTTGGGGTCGAGCATCCAGACGGTCCTGTCCGGCAACCGCACTAACAAGCGCCCCTCGGCAAAGCGGCGCATCAGGTGCGCCTCCACATAGCCGCCTTCGGCCAAAAGCTGCGCGGCTTTGGGCGAGGGTTCCGGAGACGTTGTAGCCGGTGCGGCGATCAGCGCACATCCCCCAATTAACACGGCACCGACGACCGCCCCGCGCAGCTTACACATTGTAGTAAGCGCCGACATGCACATTCACCCGTCTGCTCCCACCTCCACCTCGACCCAGAGTTCCTCGACCCCGCGCAAGGATATTTGCTCCCTGCGCTTCGGCTCGCCCGCCAAGCTCAGCGACCGAAACCGCCGCAGTATGGTCTTGAACGCAATGCGGCCCTCCAACTCGGCCAACGACGCGCCCAAGCAGTAGTGGATGCCGCGCCCGAATGAGAGGTGGCTGGTGCCCTTGCGGCCAATGTCCAGCACATCCGGCTGCTCAAAAACTGCTGGGTCGCGGTTGGCCGCGCCGATCAAGGAAATGACCAGTTGCCCAGCGCGAATGTGCTTGCCGCCAATCTCCACATCTTGGCGCACAACCCGCCCGTCGAGCTGAACCGGCGGGTCGTAGCGCAAAAGTTCCTTGACGGCAGAATTCAGCAAGTCCGGGTTGTCCCACAGGCGTTGCAGTTGATCCGGGTTCGACAGCAGCGCCAACATGCCGTTGCCGATCAGGTTCCGAGTCGTCTCATTCCCGGCAACCAGCAGCAGAATGAGTGTCTTGATGAGTTCGTCGTGCGTCAGCTTGCTGCCTTCTTCTTCGGCCGCTAGCAGGACGCTGATTAGGTCGTCCCTCGGCCCCTGTCGCCGCACGGCGATGATGGCCTCAAAGTACTCGGTCAATTCTTCCGCAGCGCGTCCAACGCGCTCCATTGCGTCTTCAGGCAAAAACGGTTCAACGCTGAGCGCGAGGTCGTTGGACCAGTCCTTGAAGCGGTCCATGTCTTTGGGCGGGACGCCCATCAGGTCGGCGATGATCGTGATCGGCAAAGGGTACGCCAAAGCAGCGATCAGGTCGAAGCTGGGCTGGCCGGCGACCGCGTCGAGCAACTGTTCGGCGGTCTGTTCCACTCTAAAGCGCAGCTTTTCAATGGCGCGTGGCGTGAACGCCTGCGAGACGAGCGCCCGCAGGCGCGTGTGCTCGGGCGGATCTTGGTGCAACATGCTGATGAGGCCGGTCTGTTCGCGCACCTCGCTGGGGATGGCATTGGAGAATCGGGCGTGGTCCCGCAAAACCGCGTCGCAGTCTTTGTAGCGCGTCAGTGCCCACCCGTCCAGCAACCGCATCCGATGCACGGGATCCCGCTGCCGCATCTGGGCGTACTTTGGATACGGGTCCCCTAGGATCTCGGCCGAGCCGGGATGGTAGGAAACCCCCGATTCGAGCCGCTCCCGCACCAGCAACGCCTTGATCGCGATCGGTTCTACGGTCTTGCTCACGAACTTGGCAAGATGCCCAATCGGACCGCTCATATAGCAATCCTGAATGATTGAACGATTCTAGCTGAGATGGCTGCCCTCACGTTGTGTAACGCCAAATCCTGATCCAGCAGTTAGAATACGTCTGTCAGCGGCATTTTCCACCCAGGCACCACATAGCCGCCATCGAGCATATCGCGTTCGGTGAGAATGTCGTCGGAGGTCATCTATATTACCCCCTCAGCCCGCAACGCCTCCACCTCCCCTTCCGTCAGCCTCAAGACGCCACTCAAGACCTCCTCGGTATGCTGCCCCAACAAGGGCGCTGGCCCGCGCAACTCGACCGGCGTCGCAGAAAACCGCAGCGGCGAGTTCGCCACCGTCTGTCGGCCCGCGACTGGATGCTCCAGTTCAACGATCATATTCCGCGCCGCCACCTGCTCGTCGCCAAAAACCTGCCCCACATCGCACAACGGCCCGCTCGGCACGCCGGCCTCAGCTAGTATAGAGCACCATTCATCAACTGTCTTCTCGGCTAGCACCCGCTCCAAAATCGGCTCCAACGCCGCGTGATTCCCAGTGCGAAGCGCATTACTGGCAAAACGCGGATCGTCGGCCAGTGCGCCGAGGCCCAGAGAATCGCAGAGCTGCCGCCAGAGCCTATCATTGCCTGCTGCAATAACGATGTAGCCATCGCGGGCGGCAAAAAACTGAAAAGGCGTAATAGCCGGATGCCGCGACCCGAGCGGCTTGGGCACTTCGCCGGATACGGCGTAGCGGGCGAGGGCGTTTTCCAACAGCGCCACCTGACAGTCGAGCATGGAAATATCGACCTGCTGTCCCTCGCCGGTGCGCCGCGCCCGCTCTAAGGCCGCGAGGATGCCAATAGCCCCAAAGAGCGCCGCGCTCAAGTCGGCAATCGACGAGCCGACCCGCACCGGTGGGCCATCGGGCTGCCCGGTGATGCTGGCCAGTCCCCCCATCGCCTGAATGAGCACATCGTACGCGGGCCGCTGCGAGTACGGACCGGTCTGGCCAAAACCCGAAATCGACGCGTACACCAAACGCGGATACAGCGCGTGCAGGTCCGCGTATCCCAATCCAAAGCGATCCATGCTACCGGGACGAAAGTTCTCAATCAACACGTCGCACTCGCCAACCAAACGCCGTGCCAAATCCTGGCCCTGCGGCTGCCTCAAATCGATCGTCGCGCTTTTTTTGCCTCGGTTGACGCTGGCAAAGTACGCGCTCTCGCCGTTTTGAAACGGTCCAAATCCCCGCGCCTCGTCGCCCGTGCCCGGTAGCTCAATCTTGATTACTTCCGCGCCCAAGTCGGCCAACACCATGGACGCGTACGGCCCAGCCAAGACTCGCGTCAAGTCGAGCACCCGCACGCCGTCCAATAAATGTTCCATCTCAACCTCCTTGGGGCGCGGCGAGCAAACCGGCCCCTTCACCGGGCACGGCCACGGCTAGCTCCGGCTCATGGCCCAATTCCGTACGCAACATCTCTGCAAACCCATCGCGGCGTTCCCCATCGACGAATGTCCGGTGGACTAGCCCGCCGATATTGCCGCCCCAGCCAGCGCCCAGCCGCTGCACGGCCCCCGCTGTTGGTCCCTCAGCGGTGAGAAACCGATTGACCACCCGCACGGTCCGATCATAGGCCGGCGTCATCCGGCCATAGCCCCCCGGCAAAAAACGCAGTTGCGCTCGCTCCTCCCCGCGCTCAGCCCGCTCTACAAGCTGCGCCAAGACCTCGTCTTCGACTTCCCGGTCCAAATCACCGTCGTGCGAGATGCGGATCAGTTCCAAGGCCGTGGCCATATCGCCTGCATTGAGGTATGCGAGCATACCGGCCACCCGGTCCTGCTCGGCCAAGCCATAAACACAGCGCCGACGAATAAACAACGGCGTGTCCTCAGATAGGAGCTGGAACTTGCCGGCGACCTCGCGCTGGTACATGGCTTCGAAATGCGCCCCGACGCCGGCCGCTTGCGCTTCAGCAGCTAACTCCGCCAGACTAGTCTGCTGAGGCAACTGACCCAAGACCCGGTATAGCTCCGCAAGCGACAGTTCCAGCGTCTTGGGCACAACGTCCCGCAGATAGAGAACGCGCTCGCGCACAGCTCGACTTTTGCCCAGTTGTGGCAAAACCAACTCGCGGGCGATAAACGCGCCGAGCGGATAGGCGATGACCGTCTCTTCCTTGACCGCTTCATCGTATTCGCGCACGACGCCGCTGTCGAGCACTAAAGCGGCATACTCGTCGGGCAGCGCAGCCTCCCCTTGCACGCGGGCCGGAAAGACGCCGACGCCGACCAGCTTGCCCGCCCGGCCCAAGATCATCCCTCCGTGATCAGCCGTACCGCCGCGCGTGCCGCGCATCCACTCCGAGGTACCCAGCCCATCGACTAAATCCGCTTCAGACATATCGCGGCGCGGCACCAATCCGTGCACCCCCATCGCCGCCAGCGCCGTTGCCACGACCAGCGCCGAGGACGAACTCATCCCCCCGCTAGGCGAGACACTGCTCCACACGAGCCCATCGAAGCCGCCCAAGACCACGCGCCCACGAAAGTAACTCTCCAAGTACACGAGTTGACCTTCCACCAGCGCCGACCAACCGCTGGCCAAGGCGCTGCCCGTGCGCTCTAATCGCTGGCGGCAAACCTGACCCGCGTAGTCCATCAGCGCCTGCCGCTCGGCCACGCGAGCCTTCGGCAGAATCGCCTCCAAGTCTATTTCAATGGGCTTGAAGCGATCGGCAGCCGCACCTGGGCTGCGCAAAAAGCTGGCCAGCCGCACTCGCCGACTGGCGGCTGCCCGCGCCACGACCAACGTATCTGCGCCGCGCACGGCCATCCGCACCGAAGGCATGCCTCCGTAGTCAATGTGCATACCCATGACGTTCATCTGCCCGGGGCAGCGCGCCACGACCAAGCGGCCCTCGCTGCCGTAGCGGGCGGCAAAGTGCCGCAGGGCCTCCAAGTAATTGATCCGCCAAACCGCCACCTGCTCCCGCCCGTAGATCCGCCCGAACTCGCAGTCAAAGCGGCCCTGCTCAATGGCGGCCTGCCACTGGGCTATACTAGCTGTATAGGGATTGTTAGAGCGTACCATTCACGCTCAAGGAGATGCGGCGTAAGGGACGTATTTTGCGCTCGATCGTTGCGTAGTAATACTGCAGCGCATTATCCACCCGCAGGTTGATCTGCAAGGGGCCTAGCTTGCGGCTCAACTGTACATCAAGCAAGTAAATGGGCACATAGTCGCGCCCGCACTCGGCAAACAGGCCGGATACCCGTTCAAAACGGCTTAGGTGTTGGAAGTTTATCCGCCCACTCGTGGGGCCGCGCTTCCCTTGGAGGCCCAGATTGAGGACGTGGCGCGACCGGTAAGGCAGCGGTGCCTGATCGCCATAGTCGCCGTGACAATAAGGCGGCAGCACTTGGTCCGCATCGAGAAATTCCACGCCATCGACCAAGGTATAAGCCGCCCTAGCCCCTAGGCCCAGCGGCAAGGCGACCAAGAGCTCGCTTTCAAACCCGCCGACCCGCGCCTGCGCCAAGTTCATAAAGCGGGCTATGGGCACGGTCCCTCCAGCATAGGGGTCTGGACGCGCCTCGATGAATCCCCGGTATTCGTTCCAAAACAGCGCCATATCCAAGGCCAACCACTTTGTCAGTTCCTGCTTGATCCCCACCTCGCTAGACCAAGCCCGTTCAGGATCCAAGGCCGGATTAGGACAGACGCGGATACCAGAGGCTTCGGCCTGGGAAAAGACTTCAATCACCGCAGGCACGCGAAAGCCCCGACCGATCGAAGCCCGCAGCGCGGTCGCCTCCGACAGCCGGTAGGAAAAGCCGGTCTGGGGACTAAATTCCCCAGTGCTTTTACTCGCGACCGACGGCACCCCGCACGGCCCTTCTGCCAACCCAGAGGCATCAGAAAGCCGACTCCAGTCATAGCGCAACCCGACTGTCCACTCGGCCAGCGGACTGATTTCGTACACGCCTTGGGCGTAGCTAGAGGCGGTCATCAGGGAGCGCACGCCGAGAAAATCGCTGGGCGAGCGCACCAGATCAGCTATCCCGGCCAACCCCAGCGTCCAATTCCAACTGCCCAATCCCGTGTAGTCGAACTGACCTTCGCCCGAAATTTTGTGACCAGTCGAAGCCAAGCCTCCAGCCGCCGCGTTGTTGGTAAAATCCGTTAGGTAATACCCCGTCTTAAGTCGGTAGCCTAACTCGCTGTGTACCAGTCGATAATACTCGGAATTGAGATGCAGTTTCCACGAGACGGTATGGGCCGGTGCGTCGTTTTTGGGCACAGCCAGCGGACGGCTGCGGTCGCGCCACTGGATGAAAACCCCGTGGTCGTCCAGTGCCCAGTTGCCCATCACGCGCCAATAGCTCGTCGGCGAAAAGCGATGCACTGCCTTGGCGTAGAGATGGTAGCGGCGGCCATCGCCGTTTTGATGATAGCCGGTGCCCCGGTTGTGCCCCCCGCTCAGCGCCAAACCGGTCCGGCCCAAGACGCGATTGTGGCTTACGTCAAACCCGACAAAGTGCATCGGGGACTCGCGCCAGCGCCACTGGCTATACGCCGGTTGGCTATACAACCCACTGAGCAGCCGAAAGCGGGTGCCCGGCTCACGCGCCGGATCGCGGGTAAGCACGTTGATTACCCCGCCCAAAGCCCCCGTGCCGTACAGAGCCGAACCAGCCCCTTTGACCACCTCCACGCGCTCGACTTGCTGCAAGGGCACGGCATCCCACTTGATGTCGCCTATATCCGACGACAGCATGGGAAATCCATCCACCAGCATCAGCAGCCGACTGCCCGTACCGCGACTGTACCCGCTCGACCCGCGGACGACGGGCTGGCTACCTACTTGACTGATGCCCGAGACATAGCGCAGGGGACCGGTCAGCGAGAAGGCGTTGTGATCGGCGATACGCTCGGCATCGGCTACTGAGATGCTAATGGGGGCTTGAGCAAAGGTTTGGGAGCGGCGGGCAGCGGAGACGACTAGCTCGGGAACTTCGACGGCCGTAGGTTCGAGGGCGACGACGCGCCCCTCCTCCCCGGGCACAACGCCGCGTAGCGTGTGCGAGCGATAGCCAATATGCGAACAAAGCAGGTCGTATTGGCCGGGCGGCAAGCCCTCGACCCGGCAGTAGCCCTCTTCGTTGGCGTACCCTCCAAATTCCGTCCCCAGCACCGCCAACGTCGCGCCGGGCAGTGGAGTTTGGTCGCTGGCGTCGAAGACGCGGACGACAATATCAGCGGCCGAGCTCGGCCAGCAATTCAGCAGGCAAAGCGCGCTCGCATAGAGCAGTGCTAAGCTCGGTCTCATGGTCCAATACAGCGAAGTTGACTTCGATATCTATGTCAGAGACAACCTCCCCGGGGCCGACTTCTACCGGCGAGGGGAAGTCGGCGTCAGGCAGGTAATAACAGCCCAAAAGCGAGGTAAGATCCCAGAACTGATCCTCTTGGCGCCAAGCCACGACAATCCACTGATATACGCCTTCTCCATCTAAGGGAACGAAATAGTCGTACGACTCGACCCCGAGCGCGACTTCGGTGTCCCAGCCGTTGATTCTAAAAAAATCAGCCAGCGAAGCAGGCGGCTCGCGATAGACGGCCACAGCTACCTGACCCACATTCGCGGGCCACTCGCCGACAAAGTGCAGCCGACCGGCGATCCCGGTCTGCCTAGTGGCCTCGGCATCGAGACCGCGGTCGCAGCCCCAGCACCAGGCTAGGGCCGCGACCAAACACCAAAACGGCACGGCCTACTAGCCAGCAGCAGCGGCAGCCTCGGCGGCAGCAGCGGCAGCAGCCGAGACTTCGGCGACGTCAAATTCTGCGCCGTTAATGGTTATCGTCCCGGTAGCAGAAAGGCCGTCGGTGCCGACCGAAAGCTGCATATCGAGTACCAACTCGGCCTCATGTGATCCGGAAAGGGTAACTTCCCCGCTCAGCGGAATGGGCGTCTGATCCAAGCCGACACTCAAGGCACCGTTGGCTATCAACTCGCCATCGGGTGAATACTCGTTCAACGTCCAATCGTTACCTGAGATCTCCACCGAACCGCCGCCTGCCCCCGGCACCGACGTCGTACCGGGAACTAGCGCGGCGAAGAAGATATTCGTAAAAGCGGTGACCACCGTACCGTATAAGCCGACGATTTCAGGCGTTATCTCAGCCGCCGCCGGCTCGGGCTCTACGGGCGCGGCTTCGTCGTCGTCGCCACCACAGGCGACCAGCACCAGAGCACCGCACAGGACCAAGGCCGTGGTTTTATCCAGCCATTTGCGCATGATACTATCCTCCTAAAGGAATTACGTGCGCCAAGCGTCTGCCTGACGCACAGGATGGTAAATAGTTGCCTCGCTCAAGAAGCAGTTTCGCTTCCCCGAACGTAGCGCACCAGAGCTTTTTCGTCCAGCGCGCAGCCCAGTCCCGGCTGCATGGGCGTAGGTACGTACCCATCGACAAAAGGAATCGGCTCGACAATTAGATCGTCTTCGCGAGTCCAACTCCCGACAAAATCCGAAGCCATCGTGCAGTTGGGCGCAGCCGCGGCCGCGTGGACGTACGCGGTATCGACAATGCCCAGGTCGTTGCCCGAGCCGTGCCAGCAGCGCAGGCCCGCTGCGGCTGCTACGGCCGCGTTCTTCTGAAAGCCCACGAGGCTGCCGCCCAAATTCAGGCAATCGACGACCTCGGCCTTGATGGCGCGGATGATCGCCGGCCCACTCCCCACATGCATGGCCACCGGCAGGTTGATCGCCTCGTGTATCTGAATGTAGCCTTCCAAGTCGGACTTAGGGATAGGATCCTCAAAGACCTCGACATTGCCCACGGCCTCTAGCTGCTGCGCCAGTTCGATGGTCTGCTCGGCCGTGTGGAAGCGCTCGTTGGGATCGACCGTCACCTTGAAATCCACGCCGCCGACCTCGCGCATGGCCTGAAGCCTCTCGACCATCGGCTCCTCGATCTTGCACTTGATCTTGACGCCTTTGAACCCGTGCTCAAGCGCCCGCTCGACTGCCCGCTTGCCGTCTTCCGGCGTCTGATGCCCCATCCAATAGTCGGCCCGCACCCGGTCGCGCACCGCGCCGCCCAGCAGCGCGTGTACCGGCATTTGGCGAGCCTTGCCCACCAAGTCGAAGATCGCCATCTCAAAAGCGTCGTACGCCGGCCCGGCCCCCACCGTCGGTAGTTCCTCCGTACCGTCGTGCCGAGCAGCGAAAATATCCTGCAAGGTCAGTTGCTCGGGATCTTTGCCCAAAAGCTGGGCCGCCCCTTCCCGGACCTGTTCTATTGGCACGCCGCGGCCAGTCTCACCTAGGCCCACCAACTCGGTATCCGTATTCAGGCGCACAATGTGTTTGGGCACTTGGTCCCACCCGGTCTCGGCGACGCATTCCGGGCTATGCACTCGCCCGGGGATCGTCGGCACCACCACGGTCCAAATATCGACAGACGTTATTTTCATGGGATAAAACTCGCCTTTCCATCGACGGTTAACGCGAACTCCGCCAATAACTGTGCGGTGTGATCCAAGTCCTCTAAGGACGCGATCTCGACCGGCGTGTGCATGTAGCGTTGCGGCACGCTGACTAAGCCAGTGGCCACCCCGGCCCGACTGAGCTGGATGGCGTTGGCGTCCGTGCCTGTACCTCCTGGCTCGGCTTGGATTTGATAGGGAATTTTCTTCTTTTCTGCCACCTGCACCAGCCGCTCGTACACGACCGGGCTGGCGTTGGCCCCGCGCAAAATGACCGGCCCCCCGCCCAGCTTGCACTCGCCGACTTGGCGCTTATCGATATCTGGATGGTCCGTCGCCCAAGTAACATCCACGGCAATGCCAACCAACGGATCGACTCCGTACGCACTGGTCTTGGCTCCCCGCAACCCCACTTCCTCCTGCACGGTGGCCACCGCATATACCGCAGCGCGGCACTTGCGCTTGGCGCGACTCACCCGCAGCAGCGCCTCGGCAACCACCCAGGCACCGGCCTTATTGTCGATTCCCCGCGACACCACCAGCCCATTGCGCAGCTCTTCAAAGTTGGCATCGTAGGTCGCCGGGTCACCAATAGCCACCAGTTGCTTCGCCTCGTCCGCATTTGCCGCGCCGATATCGATCCACAAGTCGTGTTTGTCCGGTACTTTGGTGCGATCCGCTGCCTTCATCAGGTGGATGGGCTTTTTGCCCAGTACGCCCAAGACCGTCCCTTGCGCCGTGTGAATGCGCACCTTGCGGCCCGGCACGATCTGCAAGTCAAAGCCGCCGATGGTGTCAAAGTACAGATAGCCTTTGTCGTCGATGTAAACGATTTGGAAACCCAACTCGTCGGCGTGCCCGGCGAACATTATCTTGGGGCCGCCAGCCTCATTGTGGACGCCGATGGTATTGCCGTGGACATCGACTTCGACGCGGTCGGCGTACTTTGCCACCGCGTCCTTCCACACTGCCCGGACCGGCCCTTCGTAACCCGAAGGACCAGGGGCACTGAGTAAATCAACGAGAAATCGCTTGGATGCTGGACGCATAAATCTCCTTCTATTCAGATGTCGCTGGTTTACAGCAGGCACCAATGGCGCAGACCGCCACGTTGACGACGAGACCAATCACCCCGGCGTGAAAGCCCCAGATCATCGGTTTGCCCCCGAAGGTCAACCCCAGCGCCACTGCCAGCCCGCACACCATACCGAGCAGCGCCGTCTGCGCCGATAGCCGCTTCCAGTACAGTCCCAGAAAAAAGCACGGCACAACTTGGATCAAGACCTCGAACTTCAGCTCCAGCAGCCGCACCAAAGTCGCATCGGTGCCAATCGCCACCGCGACCAGCACGGCGACGATGACCCACGAGCAGATCTTGCCCACCTTCGTCAGCTCAGCCTCAGTGGCCTGCGGCCGGAAGTACGGCAGGTAAATGTCCTTGGTGAACATCGACGAGATCGACAACAGCGCCGAATCCGCAGTGGACATCAGCGCCGCCAACACCGCAGCAAAAATCGCCACCACCAGCCAGTAGCCCAGCGCAGATTCGCCCATCACCAGCGCACAGAGCCGGGCCAGCACTTGGTCGCTTTCGGTTTTGGTCAGATTCAGATCGGGCAACACCACCACGGCCGTCAAGCCGCACACCAAGGCCACCAAAGTAGTAGTCAGCGGCATAAAGGCCATCAGGGTCAACGAGCGCTTGAGCACTGCGACCGAGCGGCTGGCGTACAGCCGTTGGATCGCCTGCGGGTAAATAGCCGCCCCGCAGCCCAACAGCAGCACGTAGCTGATCCACTTGTTGGCCCCCTCTAGGCTCGGCGCTTGGACTTTTGACGGATCCATTTCGCTCAGTTGGGCCACCACATGCCCCAGGCCCCCACCTAATTTCTGCGGAATGAGAAAGACCAAAATACCGAAGCCCAACAGCAGCACACCTCCCTGCATCATATCCGTCCACGCTACCGAGCGCATCCCCCCCAAGGTCTCATAGATGACCATGATCACCGCCAAGCCGATAATGCCGTAGCTGCCGGGGACTGCGCCATCGGTGATTCCCTCGACGGCCGCGCCCATCGCCTTGAGCTGGGCCAGTGCGTAGTTGCCCAGCGCGTAGATCATCAAGATCGTGCTCAGCAGCGTCAGCACCGACGAGCGGAAGCGGTGCGTAATGTAGTCGCCAGGGGTGATAAACCCCTCTTTGCGCGCCAGTGTGACCAAGCGCGGGGCAAAGAGCATGTAGCCGACGATAACCGAGAACATAAAGAGCACCGACGCCGTCCACCCAAAGCCAATGCGATAGGCCGTGCCCGTGTAGCCAAAGAGAGTGTTGCCGCTGTACTGGGTCGCATAGAGCGTCAAAAAGAGCACCAGCAGGCCCATCGAGCGCCCTGCTAGATAGAAGTCGGCCATGCTGTTGGAGCGGCGGCGCGTGCGCGCAATCCACCCCACGCCGATCATCGAGACCAAGTACAGCCCCACCGCGATGAGCGCGCCCGGACCAAACACCATGCCGCCCATCACTCTTCCTCCTCGGCATTAATCCAGTAGCGGTGGATCACAAAAGCCGTCCAAGCGGCCAACAGCAGCACCGCCCCCAGCGACACCGCCACCCACAACGGGAAGCCCAACACCAGCGGCCCCCGATACCCTTCGGGCCAGTACCAGGGAACGGCCAGCGCGTAAAGCAGCAAATAGACGATCCAGACGTAGCCGACCTTGCGCGGCTCAGAGACGAGTTGTTCTTGAGAATCATTCATAATGAGCAAATCAAAGCGCAGACACCGGAGTTGACAAGGCCGCTTCCGCAATTGGAGCGAGGCGACCGTTGTGCCGGACCTAGTCCTAAATCCTGTCGAAAGGCACTGTACTCGCCCCCTGCGGCCGGGGTCCAGTGGGACGGATGGGCATGTTTTCAGGGGCCTGATATTGCACGTCCAAATGCGGTGTCTCCAGCCGTATATGGCCCTGGTGACGCGAATCCATCAGGGCGTCCAGACCGCCGCTTACCAGCAGGGTGCGCTCCACCGGGTACTGCGGCTGACCCGTGAGAAACATCTCCTGGATATTGAGGCCCAAGTAGCTGAAGTGGGGATAGGGCGGCCCGTGCAAGCGCAGGCCCGTGGCCTGTACCTGGCCGTTGACGCGGGCCGCGTACGACCATTCCTCAACGTACCCGTTCAACTGCAGCAGGGCGGCTTTGAATCCATCCCTGTATTCCAGCAGAAAGGCCGCTGGATTTTCGCAGGCCTCCTCCATGGGTTCGGCCGAGGTTTTGCCGACGGCCGCGGCCGCGGCGGCCAACTCGCGTGACCACAGGCCATCGGCACCGGCCTGCCACACGGCCTCGCCCTCCAAACACTGCACGGCCGCCAGACCTGTCTCTCCGCCCCGACGCCGCTCGACCATGGCCTGCAGGCCCTCAAAGCCGTGATAGCCGTAGGACTCAATGCCACCAAAGCTGAGCATGAGGGCGTCTTCGATGGGGGCATCCCGCTCGTGTTCGAGCCAAGGGTCGCGCCAGCCCAAGGGCACTGAAGAGCCAGCCATAAAGGGGACGTTCAGCTCCACTGCCCGGTCGTACATCCACTTGGCGTCGCTCCAGTTGTAGGACAGGTGCTTGTCGCTGAACACTGGCACCGAGCGGCCGGAGGTGGCCATAACGCCGCAGATCTGTTCAAAGAAAAAGCGCCGGGGATACAGGTGCTGGCCCTTCTCGTTGAAGGCGTACGTGCCGTGTTCGCCAATGGAAATCACGCCATCGACGGCCAATTTGTCGCCACCCAGACACAGAGCCGCGGGGATACTCTGATACACGGGTATATCGTATTCTTTGGATACTTGTAGGCCGATATCATTGTCGGGTATCTGATCCAGGTACATGGAGGCGATATCCACCTGCGGCTCCTGCATGCCCTCGTCAGTAGGAAAACCCTTGATGAACTTGCCGACAATGACGTCGGCGTGTGCTGGGACGCGGTATTCGGTGATAACGGCGGCGATCTTTTTGCGCTGGGCCATGGTTGCCTCTCTATTGTTGGATTGTCTCTCTAGTTGCTGGATCAAGATAGTATCCCGGCGGATGTCCGCAATCATCGGCCGCATTTACTTCGTTGGTCTATTTGGTCTATATATACTGTTAAAACCACATAAAATTAAGTCGCAGGAGATTCTTCAATGATCAGTTCACGACCCATCAAATGGGGCATCCTCAGCACCGCCAGAATCGGCGTCACCGCCTTCATCCCCTCGGCCCGCGCCACGCCCGACGCCCAAGTCCATGCCGTAGCCAGCCGCAGCCAAGCCACCGCCGAGGCCTTTGCCCAAGCCCACGATATTCCCGTGGCGCTGGGCAGTTACCAAGCCCTGCTCGACCACCCGGACATCGACGCCATCTATATCTCGCTGCCCAATTTGCTGCACGCCGAATGGACCATCAAAGCCGCCGAGGCGAGCAAACACATTTTTTGCGAAAAACCGCTAGCCGTCACCGCAGCCGAAGGCCGGCAAATGGTCGAGGCTTGCCGCAAGGCCGACGTGCTGCTCTTTGAGGCTTTTGTCTTCATGCACCATCCCCAAAGTCGCCGTCTCAGGGAAATCATCGCAGCAGGCGAAATCGGCACCTTGCGCCACATTAACGCCGGCATGACCTACGTCATCGACGACCCCAGCAACATTCGCCTGATTAAGGCGTTGGGCGGCGGCAGCATTTACGACGGCGGCGTGTACCCCATCACCTTTTCGCGCTTTATCGCCGGCACCGACCCGGTTAGCGTTCAGGCGCACATGCGCTTTGACGCGCAAGCCGGGGTGGACGTGGCCACCTCGCTCATCCTCGAATACCCCGACGGTGTCACCGCGACCTTGTATTGCAGCTTCGAGGGCCGCGGCGGTGCTCATGCCCTTGTCACTGGCGACCAGGGCCGACTGGTTGTGCCCTCCCCGTATCATCCCGGCGCGGAGAGCAGCTTTGACGTGGTCATCGGCTCCGATGATAGCCGCGACGAGACCCTCCAGACCGGCACGCCGCCGTTCCAGCCGGCCATCGACTTTTTCCAGCAATGTATGCGCGGAGAAGAGACCCCCGCCTATATGGCCGACCATGCAGACGGCACGCTCAGAGTGGTCGAGGCGGCTTTTGAATCGGCCCGCAGCGGGCGGCGGGTGGAGCTGTAGGAAGGATTTTAGAGCAACCGGCAGCAGCGTGGATTGTGATTCAAGCCGCTTGCCTGCCCTGCGCTGTAGAGTAATCTTAAAGAGAAACAACCCTGTGAGATGACAAAATGGACAAACAGCAAATTTACCACTCTGATCCCGAGATCATAGGGGGAACTCCCGTGTTCACGGGCACCCGAGTTCCCGTAGATAGCCTCATCATTCACCTGAAGGCCGGTGATTCCCTTGAGCAATTCCTCGACGGCTTCCCAAGCGTAAGCCGCGAGCAAGCCGAGGCATTCCTCGAATTGGCTCTGGCCGAAGCCTTAGAGAACACTCCGTAAGAGCCTTTACTCTGACCTGATGCGCGTCTCTTGACGATTGAAGATGTACTAGCCACAGGGATGGAGGCCAAGGCGGATATACCAACTGACGGGCTGACTCTCCGTGAAATTCAAGCTGTCAGAGAAATTAGAATAGATCGCCGATATTTAGCGCGAAGCCTTGCAATGTCGGCGAAGTCAATGTCTCTCCTTCGCCGTAGGTACCCACGACCTCGTATCCGCGCTCGCCGAGTAATAGGATGGTTATGTCTTTTGCGGTCGTGTCCACCATCCAGTATTCGTTCACGCCGTGCTTGGCATACAGCGTGCGCTTGAATGTCCTGTCGCGTTCGGCTGTGGAAGGGGACAGGATTTCGACGACCAAGTCCGGCGCGCCCTGAATATTCGCGGGAGTGATGATGTGGCCGCGCTCATTGGAGACGAACAGCAGATCTGGCTGTACCACGTCCACATCCGACAACACTACGTCAAAAGGCGCGTGATAAACCCGCCCCAAGCTATTCTCATATGCGAATTGAACCAATTTCGATCCTAGCAGGATGGAAATGCTCTGGTGACGTTCTCCTGGGGTAGGGATCAGAACCAACTCTCCGTCCAAAAGCTCGTAGCGCTTGTCTTCCGGCGCATTCAGGTAGTCTTCATAGGTAAACTTGACTGTGGGGTTCGGAATAGCCATGGTCGCCGCCCTCTCTCTGGTGATGCGTTTCGCCAAGCCCTCCGGGATTGACTAACCTTTTCGCGTAGTCGGATTTGCCGTATCTGTTCCGTTTTGACCGGCGTCAGGCACATCTCGTCGAACATCCTCATGGTCATTTTGTTCAGGACATCCGCTTCGTGGAGCCCAAGGGCTGTCTCGTGTATGGCCGCTAACATCTCGCTTTTGTACTGTTCACTCATCGTTTGGTACTCGTAGCTGATTCATATCTTTGGCACGAGCGATTACATCCAAAGTATAGTCTATAAAAGCGGGATCATCTCCAGCTTCTTCAAGGCATGCTTCCAAGTATACAAGTATAATTGTATATCCTCTTCAGTCTTGAGATACTCTGCTGAGTCCCAGCGAGTGGTACTAATAGTCATAAGAATAACCGTAGTAGATTGTTTTTATTGGCTTTCCTCTTCTGACATCTCTTCCCACCATTTGAGTAGTGCTCCACGAGTAATGTAGTGAAAGCAATGAAGATTAATGGGAACATCTTTCGGAGTCCATGTTCCACCGTGTGAATGTGAAGCAAGACCTGTAAATGGAACTTCTGATGCAGGCGAATCTGAGGAATCGTAGAATGGGGGTCTAAGCATTGGGGCGGGAAATGGTATTCCGTCATGTAGAACTCGAGAACGATATTGATAGACCTTGTCGAGGATATCCCTCAATCCAGTGTTCGACCATTTGACTTGGAATAAATCGTGGCTAGGTCTTTGGTCTGGCTCATTTGGTTTGAATCTAAGCGTAAATTTGATGAACTTCTGGGTTGCCCCCAATGTGTCTGCAATTAACTTGGCCACCTGATCAACGAGTTCATCACCTCCATGTTCTTTGAGAAGCTCTGCAAGATCTGATTTAGACTGTCTGAGGCGTTCACCAGGACTAGCGTCGGCTGTATAAACATCGTTTGCGGCCGTTTCAAGAGCAGAGACGAACATGAGCCACGCGAGATTTGGTTCGGATTCCGCAATCCAAAGTGCATCTTGGTAGGATCTACACGCACGAATTAGGTTGACGTATCGAGCAGGCTTAATCCGAGGAACTGATTTCATTATTTCCAATTGACTCATTGAATGTGTATCAACAACTGATGGAAGGATCAGACTCTGTCGATTGGATTGAACATGAACAACGGGTTTGGGTCGGTACCTAAAATCGCTAGGGTGTCCATACGGATCTTGACCGGGTTCAAATCGTCGTGATTCGCCGCCTGCACGTATCCGTACACCGAGAGCAACCGACGTAAGTGCCGCGAGTTCATCGATAAACCACCCACCGTGGTAACGCGATTCGTCCGTCTTGGACATGTCAGGAAGAGCCTGTGGCAAGTGTATCTCGGCTCTCAGAATGATCGGAGCATTGACGACACCGGGGCTACTGGGAAACGGGACAGCGTTTAGAAAGCTATACGGACCCACGCCGTTGGTGAATTGACCCGTGATATGTGCATCAGAGTAAAATTGATACTCGACAACAACGACGGTGTCTTCGTCTGATACACCGAGTGAGTTGAGCCAGTTAAGCTGTGACGGGAGTTCGGTTTGAGAGTTGTTATTTCCATTCATGGCTTGTCTGGGGTTTTCCCTTGGATGAGTGCCAATTCTCTTTCCTCATCCCAGTCAACTTCCAGAGGAGAAATAATGTCCCCGAGTATCCGTATCCGATCTCGGTCGCGGCCAAACATGCTCGGTTCCTCGTCGCGATAGGGTACGAGGCGCGACACTGGGCGACCGTTCTTAGTAATGACGATCTCGACGCCGCTGTCGGCGACCTCGTCCATCAGCTTGAGGCATTTGGCCTTGAACTCAGATGCCTTGATCGTCCGCACATCGGTCAGGTTGTCGTCGTGCGTAGCCATAGTACCGTCTCCGTAAGTTAGTCGGTATGTGTGCTGCTTCACAATTAAGATGAAGATGTGATATTGCTCATTAATTGCAAGTGTATCGCGCACTACGCGGCTCCAAAAAATAGGCCCCCCATCAGCCTGAAACATACACCGGACTCGACCAAGCCATCTCCCCGTCGCACTGAATGGCCTTGACGAAATAAGCGGCCTGCCCCTCCCCCGGCGGCTGATCCACAGTCTCCAGTGTCAATTCCAGCGCCTCCACCCGCTCGGGATAGCGCTGCACCACCAACTGCATGTCCAAGCCGCCGTAGTCAAAGCGCAGCGGCTCATGGCCTAACCCCGCCAGATCAATCTCCGTCGTCCCCGCCGCCGACTCGAATGCCAAACGGCCGACCCGCCCATCGTCTAGCACCAACTCAATGCCGTCGCAATCCCCCGTAGTCTGCGACTGAAAAGCCACAGCCTGCGGCTCAGTCGCAGTGATCCCATCGGCCGCAGAGTCAAAGCTAACCGCAGTCGCCTCCAAGATGGTCGCCTGAGTGGTGCGGATAACCCCGGACCAATCCACCCGCCGCCCACGCCCGCGCATCCGCGAGCCCGACCACATCAGGCGCACCCTGTTGGAATGCCCCAGATCCCGGAATTCAGACGGCTGCACCTCGGCGAGCAATTGCCGACCGCGATACACTTGCAGCGCCTCCAGCGGTGCCACTCCCACAACCCGAGCGCGAATATCCACCGAGTCCACATCTGTCACCACTGCCCCCATGAGCGCGCCCGCTATCTGTACATCTAGAAGTATGCGCGCACCAGTCGTGCCGTAACAGCGCCGACTGCATAGAGCCTCCCACACGCCCGCACGCGACAACTCGCCAGCCAACACGCAAGTCAGACCACCGGCAATACCAAACTCACCAGCCCCCGGCCCTTCGGCCCCAGGCCGCCCCTTGTGGCCGTCGCTATTGCACATGACCCCAACCACGTGCCCGCAGTCCAGCGCATCGAACAGCATCCACTCAAACACGCCCCAGCTCGAGACGACTTCCACCAGATTGTGCGCCTCGGGGTCGAAATACGCTTTCACGTCGGCCCAGCGCCCGCCCACATGCGAACCGATAATCACTTGGTCGCGCGGCACCAGTCGGGCGAGCCGGGCGAAAAACACATCGGCCGGATGTGCGGGCGACACCTCGTCCTCGGGCACGTGCGGGATCTGCCAGTGGCTATTGCGCACAATGGGCAATCCCTCGGCAAAGTAAAAGACGTTGCGATCCCCTCCGGCCGGAGAATTGGCCGACCACTCGTAGCCGGGAAAGACCACGAACTCGCCGTCCCGGTGAAAAGCCCGCACCGTCTCGTTGAGCCGCTGCCAGTCCTCGTCGTCAACCTGGAAATCATTGCCCTGATGCGAGGCAAAATCCACCCTCGCCCAGTCGCGGGCAAAAGTGAAGTACTCCTCCTCCGTGCCTATGCCGACAGTAGCGTCGGACTGAGCGTGCAAATCCCCCCAGTAGCGATGCCACTGAGGCGCAGCCTCAGAAACGGCAACCGGATTGCTGTAACAGCGCAAGCCGTCTGCCGCCGCCATCAGCCGTCCGCTACCCGGAGCGCAAAAAGACACCTTGCACCCCTCAACCACGACCTCCCCCTCCCCTTCCCACTCCAGTTCAACCGGCCCAGCCACCGCCGTCGGATTGCCCCACATATCCTGCCCTTTGACAAAAATCTCCACCGCCTCACCCACCACCGCCTGGCTCGGCGCTATGCACACCAATTCCACGGCCTCTCCCGCAACAATGGGAAACTTGGGCGAATCCACCACGGCCCGGGCCACCGCAGCATTGGTCGGATCGACAAAAACGCGGAATTCGTGGGCTGACTCGACAAAGGTCTGCACCCGGATCCCCGGCGAACCGCCGCTGCGCTCGCCCAAGACCACGGTCACTGTATCGCCGGGCGCGAGGGACCCGTCATACACATCAATCACCACGCACCAGATCATCCACGGCCGCTCGTGTCCCTTGGGGGCAAAGCGCGGTGCCAGCTTGGCCGCCCCATTGGTCTGCACCGTGCAATAAGCTGGCGCGGCTGGATCGCTGAACTGGGCCGGCTGCATATCGCAGGCGAGGCGCTGGGCGATCTTAATGGTGCCGCCCTCGTCAATACCGTAGCTACCCACGGTCAGGGTCAAAGTCCATTGCTGGTAGCTGCCGGCCACTACCGGTGCGCAAGGTTCCAGCGTCACCGTCCCCAGCCGTTCCCGCCATTGCTGTTTCATTCTAAACTCCTGTGTTCCTCACGTAGTTAAAGGCCAAGAATCTCCTCATTGCCCCGCCCCGCTTTTCTCCACAATCTCTTTTTTCGCTAACTTAACCGGCATTATAAAAAAAATCTGCGCGGAATTGAAATCCGCCCCTTCAGAAAGGATCGTAGCGTGAAGGTCGTACTGACATATGATATGGGAGAATCCTTCGTCGAAGAATTGCAAACGACGTTCCCCGAGTTGGACTTTTGCCCGGCGTATGGCGAAGCGGAGCAGATGCAAGAGGTGGCCGATGCGGAGGTTGTGTTTGGGTTGATGACGCGGCCCGTATTTTTGGCGGCTGAAAAACTCAAGTGGTTGCACTATGTGGGCATCGGCTTCGACTCGGTCGTGCGCAATATACCGGAGTTCCGCACGGGCGACGTAGTGATGACCAATGCGCGCCAGACGCACGTCGTGCCCATGGCCGATCACGTCTTCGCCGCCATCCTCTCGTACGCCCACCGCATCCCCGAACTGCTCGAAGATCAGCGTAACCACCAGTGGAATACCCCGCGCTACGTGCAGCGCATCATCGAATTGGCCGGGACCAAGATGGGGGTGCTGGCGATGGGAGATATTGGCCGGGCCGTAGCCACGCGGGCCGCAGCGTTCGGAATCAAGGTGTACGCGGTAGATATCCTGCCGATGGAGCCGCCGCCGGGCGTGTGCGCGGTGTGGCCGGTCGAGCGCTTGGACGAGATGCTGGAGATGGTAGATTGGCTCGTGATAACGGCCCCGCGCACTAAAGCGACGACCGGAATGATCAATCGGCAACGGCTCGCCCTGCTCAAAGAAGGAGCATTTGTGGTGGTCGTCTCGCGCGGAGGAATCGTCGATGAAGAAGCGCTAGCCGAGGGCCTACACGCGGGCCGAATCGGCGGGGCCGCACTCGACGCGACGGAGGTCGAGCCGCTGCCGCCCGACAGCCCGCTGTGGGACGCGCCCAATATGCTGATCTCGCCGCACACCTCGGCCGAGTCCGTACAACTGATCGAGCGCCGCAAGGCCATCTTCGTAGAAAATCTGCACCGCTATCTGGCGGGCGAAGCACTATTGAACGTATGCGACCTAGAGAAGGGATATTAGATGACGGCAAAACCCCACCTGCCTCCGTCCCCCATTGACGAAGGCAAAGTCACCGTAACTGCAATCGAATCCGTGCAGCCGCTCGACCTGTTCCCCGACCTGCTGCTGGTGCGCATCCACACCGACGCCGGACTCATCGGCCACGGCGAAACGTACTACTGCGCCGAGGCCGTACAGGCCATGCTGCACGACTGGATGGCGCGCCGACTGCTCGGCGAAGACGCGCTGGCCATCGAATCGCACTGGCGCTTCCTCTACGAGCGCGCCGCGAATTTCGGCGTCCGAGGCACGGAAATCCGCGCTTTGTCCGCGCTGGACGTGGCGCTGTGGGACATTCTCGGCCAAGTCTGCAACCAGCCGATCTATCGCCTGCTCGGCGGGCCAGTGCGCGACAAAATTCTGGTGTACAATAGCTGCGGCAACCCGCAATACGGGCCGAGCACCACCGGACGCAAAGGCTGGCCGGGCTTTGGTGCCATCGGCGAGCCAGGGCCGCTAGGTGATTCGTGGAAGCTGTTCCACGAACCAGTGGCGCTGGCCGAGGAGCTAGTCGAACTGGGCTACAGCGGCCTAAAAGTCTGGCCCTTCGATCAAGCAGCTATCCAATACGGCCCGGCACGCATTCCGCACCGCGCAATCGAGGAAGGCGTGCAGCCCTTGCGCGAGATCCGCGACAAGGTGGGCATGGACCTCGACATCTTCGTCGATGGCCACGCGCATTTCCAACTCCCAGCGGCTCTGCGCATCGCCGAGGCATTGCGCGAGGTCGCGCCGCTGTGGCTGGAGGACGTGATCAAAATGGATAACCTCGACACGGTCGCCGACTTCCGCCGCCAGAGCCGGATGCCCATTTCCGTGAGCGAGATGCTGTTGAGCCGCGCCGACTACAACTCCGTGCTGATGCATCAGGCCGCCGATTACGTAATGATCGACCCGACCTGGGTCGGCGGGATTTCCGAGACTGCGCGAATCGCCCATCTGGCGCAGACCTATAATGTGCCAGTCAGCATGCACGACTGCACCGGCCCGCTAACGCTCTTCGCCGGTTTACACGTGGGGGGCGCGATAGCCAATTGCTGCTATCAGGAAACCGTGCGAGCGCAGATCCAGACGGTGTATCGGGAGCTGATTGACGTGGAAGTGGAAATCAAAGGCGGATATGTGAATCTACCCCAAGGCAGCGGTCTGGGCGTCAGACTAAATCCCGATTTGTTCAAGTCGGAACGACCGGGCTATCGAATCTCACAACGTTAAAGGAGAAATTTTCAATGGAAAAAGTCAGATATTCCGATTTGTTGCCGTGGGAGTTTCGCCAGCGGCTGGCGGCTAAGCCAGTTGCCTATCTGCCGCTGGGCACGCTCGAATGGCATGGCGAGCACTTGCCCTTGGGCAGCGACGCGATCCAGAGCGAAGGGCTGATGATCGAGTGCGCCAAGCGCTTTGGCGGGATCGTCATGCCGCCAATTCACCTCGGGCCGGATCGGGCGTGGGATCGCGGCGGAGGCAAAGTGCTCCACGGCATGGACTGCGCCGACAGCACCGATCCCCACCGGCAACTAGACGGTAGCTGCTATTGGGTGTCGGACGGATTTTTCGGAATGCTAGTCGATGCGATCTTAGAGCAGATCAAGCGCGCGGGTTTCAAGTTTGTGTTTGCCGACGGACACGGGCCGAGCCGCTGGGCTTGGCGCGAAGCCATGGCCGAGCGGGAGCAGCGCTTCGGCCTCAAGTTGGCGGGAGTTACGGACGAAGTAGCACAGGAATGGAAAAGCCAGATGGACCACGCCGCGCGCAACGAGACTTCGCTAGTGATGCACTATCAAGAGGATTTGGTAGATATCGGACAATTGTCGGCAGATCGGAGCGTGTGGCCGCAAGGAGTCGGCGGAGAGGACCCACGCGACGCCTGCGCCGCATACGGGCGGGAGTGCATGGAGCGTTCCGTGGAAATTGTCGGGCGACTAATTGCAGAAAGCGGGGTTTAGGCTACTTATCACCGGCGACCTCGGTCGCCATCTTCAAAAGGACAACGCATGAAAATCACCCAAGTAGAGACCATTCGCTTCAAAACCATCACCAATACCGAGCGCGACTCCGACGGCCACGGCCATCCCGGCCCCGAGCGCGAAACCATCCAGACCCTGCTGCAGATAGACACTGACGAAGGCGTCTCCGGCTACTGGTTTAGTGCCAATGCCCAAGTTATCGACAGCCTCGTCAAACCCGCGATCATCGGCGAAGACCCCTTTTACCGCGAAAAAATCTGGCGCGACCTCAACCACCGCCAGCGCCTCAATCTGGGCACGCTGTCCGACCAAGTGCTCATGTCCGTTGACCTAGCCCTGTGGGATCTGGCCGGACGCGCCCTAGAGCAACCCGTGTACAAACTGTTGGGCGGCTTGCGCGACAAAGTGCCAGCCTATGCCTCCACCATGTGCGGCGACGACCTCAAAGGCGGCTTGGCCACGCCCGAGGATTACGCCAATTACGCCCAGTGGTGCATGGAGCGCGGGTACCCCGCCTTCAAATTGCACACTTGGCAACCCCCCTACGCCGGCGCGCCCGACCCCAAACGCGACATTGAAGCCTGCGCCGCCGTGCGCGACGCCGTCGGCCCCGATGTGCCCTGTATGCTCGACCCCTACCACTACTACGACCGCGAGGCCGCCCTATTCCTAGCCAAAGAACTGGAAAAGCTCGACTATTACTGGATGGAAGAACCCATGGACGAACATAGCATGTCGTCCTACATCTGGCTGTGCGAACAGACCAGCTTGCCGATCTGCGGCCCTGAGACCTGTGAGGGCAAAATGTACGTGCGCGCCGAGTGGATCAAAGCCGGTGCCTGCGACATCAGCCGCTGCGGCGTGGGCGACGTGGGTGGCCTCACCCCCTTGATGAAAACCGTGCATCTGTGCGAATCATTTGGCATGCGCTGCGAGATCCACGGCGGCGGCCCCGGCAACCTGCACGCCCTGTGCGCCATGCACAACGGCGAGTTCTACGAACGCGGCCTGTTGCACCCCTTCATCGACTTCGACCAACCCGCCCCGTGGTTGCACGAACACGGCGAACTCATGGACGATCAGGGCTTTGTCCACGTCCCCCAACGGCCTGGGTTGGGGATGAATATCAACTGGGATTATATCGAGAAGAATAAAATCTGAGCTAATGATCCATCCATCGATCAAGGAGCAAGCCATTGGCCTCCATGACATTGCCAAAGGATAACTGGGAGACGGTTCCCGCTGATGAAGCCGGCTTCGATCCCGATCGCCTGCACAAAGCCAAAGTCTGGCTGGACGAGCGCGTGGCAGACCGCAAGTACCGCTTCGAGATCGTGCGGGGCGGCAAGCTCGTCGTCGAGTGGAACCATCGGGTCGAGCGCGATGAGAAGCTGGCGATAGCCTCGACGTGGAAGTCGATGCTGTCGAATGTATTGGGCATCGCCGTCGCCGAGGGGAAATTGCCTTCGGTTGACGCGGCGATCTACGATTACTGGCCTGAATATATGGACGTGCCGGAAGGGACCGGCCCGAAGGACGGCCGCTACGCCTTCCCGAAAGACCGCCATATTACCTTTCGCCAGCTCATATCGAATACCTCCGGCTATATGAAGCCCGGCGAAGAGCCCGGGACGGTGTTCCACTACCAGAGTTGGGGAATGAATATCCTTTCACACGCCGTGGCGCACCTATACGGCTATTACGACGCGCAAGACCCAGAGAAATCCGACGGCTGCATGCGGCTGATGCGGGAGAAGTTGGCGGAGCCGCTCGGCGCGGCATGGGCGTTCTCATCGGGCACCATGGATCTGCACCCCTCGGCGCGACAGCATATTTTCGGCTATGGCACGAGGATCTCGACCACCGCGCTCGACTTGGCTCGCACCGGGTGGCTGTGGTGCAATTACGGCCGCTGGGGAGATGCACAGCTCGTGCCGGAAGCGTGGATGCGCGATTCGACTCAGGTCGCGCCACATATCAAGGCGCACTGCCCCGAAAATGACTGGCTCTACGGGAACGGGTTCTGGAGCAACTCCGAGGGCATGATCTGGCCTGAGTTGCCGCGCGACGGCTTTCATTCGTGGGGTGCCGGCGGCCATTACACCGCCGTATTCCCCGGCGAGGAACTGGTGATCGTGCAAAACCCGGATCCGCTCGGGGTGCGCGGTGGCGAAGGGGCCAATCCGGAGCTAATCGAACTGGTTTTCTCGGCCTGCGACTAGACGGACGCGATCGCTTAAGGGTTGACGCTGACTTGCGCCCTTCAGTCCGCGCCGCCAGCTCGCTCCCGCTGCCAGTCCTTGCGCCCCCCGTAGTAGTAGCCCTCGTCGAAGAGAACTGCCGCCGTCTGCGCTAGGGTCCGACCGTACACTACCATATCCACGAACCGCCCATCGACCCGCAGCCGCCGCTTGAAGCGTGTCTCTTCGCCAAATCCAGCTTCCTCAAGCAACTGCTTCTGATCGCCGTCGCAGTCCGCCAGATAGACATGCAGTACCGCGATCTCCAAGTCTGCGCACCGCTCGACCACCGCACCGAGCAAATCCGCAGTCTGGCCGCTGAAGGCCGGTGCCACGCGAAAGCTCAATATACCCGTGTGCTGCTCGGCAAAACTCCCCCGCCGTTCGACCGTGGCCAAGCCCATCAAGCGGCGCTTGGCGTTCTCCAGGGCGAGACAGAACCCCCGCTGACCTTCTAAGCGCCGGAGGGTCTTCACAAAGTGACTCTCGTAGCGAGTGTCGCGGAAACTCTGGCTCAGGTAGTCCTTCACGATCCACCTCGGCTCGGGATGATTATAGAGCACCGAAGCCCCCGGCAGATCGGCCCAAGTAGCGTCGCGAACCTCGGCCGGACTGCCGCCGTCGAGGTAGTCGCGGTCAAAGTCTTCAGCACCGGGTGCCAAGTAGCGCATTCCATCTCCGACGAAATAGCGAAATCCATGGCGCTCGTACAGACTGCCAGCATGGGGATTAGCCGTACACAGATAGAGCGCCAGTCCCCCAGCTTGCGTAAACTCCTCCACGAGCTGACCTAGCAGGAGCGAAGCAATCCCCTTGCGCCGGTGCGCCTCGGCAGTCCAGACGAACTCGACGAGCCCCACCTCGCGCGTATCCGCGGGTGTCTGGCAGCCCATGTAGCCCACCAACTCTCCGTCGATCTTCCCCAAGTAGTAGGGCGTGTACAGCCAAGGCCGCAGGTTCCCAGCCATCAGGTCGGCGGCAATATCCCCCCACCAGCAAAGGCTGTGCTCTCCACCGGGAAAAGGCGGCTCGCACACCTCGATCGTCAACTTTTCGCCGCTGCGGAGTTGAACTGTCGTCGTTTCTGTACCGTTCATCATTTCCACCTCACAAAATACGAGTAGATGCGGCTTACTAGACGCGATCCTGTCGGAATAGCGCCTGCCAGATCGCCGCCACCACGGCCCAGTAAATCGCCGCCTGCACAATACCGGAACTGGGCAAGATCTCCACGTCGTACCCCGGCACCCGCGTCACCGCATCGCCGAAAGGCCACTTCGGCCGGATGACGTAGTCCGGCTGCGGCGGGCCATCCGATCCATCCCCGGTGATCACCTCGACGATCCGCGCACCTGCCCGGCGCGCGACCTGATAGGCTTGCATTGGCCGCCGGTAGTATCCGAGAAAAAAGAACAGATCCCCTCGCTGTAACTCGCGCTCGAGTTCGGCCACCGACGGCGACTCCCCGTCGAGCCGCGCTAGGCGACGCATGTACAGCGGATCGCCCGGCGCTCCGTGCTGATACACGGGGAAGTGAGAAATCATGCCCGCATGGATGATGCCGCCATCGTTGAGAACCTGAGCACAGACCGCACCGACCCGGTCAATCGCCCCGGCTTCCTCCTCGATCAGAGCGAGCAGAATCCCTCCGATTGCGTCCAAGTAGTCCCCACCCACCTGTCCTGGAGGCATCGCCGGCACTTGGTGTGTCGGATGGAACCGCGAGCCGACAAACCGGGCATTGCGATCCCTCGCCCCTGCCACCAGCACACTCTGATACATGGCAGGCATCCGCCCGCTCCGGCTCAAGGCGGCCACGATCTCGCCGGTAAAGGTCCACAAGACAACCAAATTCTGCAGGGAGATCAGCGGGTATCCCTCACCGCCGAATGGAGCGGTCACTGACTCTGACAGGGGGATGGCGCTCTCCAAGAATAGGTCGACACCCATCTGCGAATCCGCCCCACCCCACAAGGCCGGCCCAATGCAGACGATCAGGGCACCCGAGGCGCGCAGGTCCCGCAACAACTCCAACTCCTGGTCCGGCGAGGCACCCGACCACCCGAGAATCACCACGTCATTCGGTGACAGCACCGTCTCGGGCGTCCACTCCTCGGCCAACATCAGCCCACCAGAGCGGATGAAGCCCTCCGACGTAAAGTCCGGCCGCACACTAGCCAGCAGTAACCGTCCATCCGCTACAAGGCGTCCAGCAACGTGATCGGCGGCCTCCGAGATTACCGGCAGCCGCAGCCGCAGGCCCTCAACTCCGGCCAAGATCGCTGCAAGATAATCCACGCAATTCACTCTGCCGCAGCCAGTTCCAAGGCCCGAAGTGCCCCGTCGGTCAGGACTCGATCCGCGTCATCGCGCAGAAAGCGCCCCTGGTGGCTAGCCCTCGCATCGAGGACCTCGTAGCCCCCGTAGGGCACCTCCTCACTCGTCGGCACGTAGCCGATGGCACCGTTGGCGTACCCCACCGGCAGGGTCAAGGAGAAGGGCGATGCCTCGGCAATCGCCAGCCCCGTCTCGACGAAGATCTCCCCCGGCAGGCCGATGAGAGCCACGTCGTCCAAGGCCACGACCTGCAGGTCTAGGGGCAGACCTGTGGCCACCGAGCCGCTCTGACACGCCTCAAGCCGCTCCTTGGCGGCAAAATAGCGGCGGCAGACCTGCCAACTCCGATGGTACTCGCCCTTGAGTTGGCGAAAGGCCGGCTCCCACTCCGCTAATTCGCGCTCGCACTCCTGCTGCGACGGCATGGGCTGAAGAGGCAGCTCAAAAGCATGCTGGGCACAGCGCAACCGGCCGCCCCGTCTCAGGTCGTCTCGGGCCAACACCGTCTGCAGCACCGCGTCACCGGCTCTGGTGCCGTGGCGCCCGGCCAAGTCATAGGAACCGCGCGGATGAGGGTTGATATTGCCGGCACAACCGTTGACGAACAGTGCCGTCACGCCCGTCAGTTGGGCCTCGATCAACTGCATGGCGTGGCCCATCCAATCGGCTGTGAACAAGTAGTTGTCGCTCACTAGGCAGGTTCCGTGGGCCGCATGCTGGTAGATCACCGCCAGTGGCCCGCCGTCGTCGCGCTCAAACCACACCGCATCGACCCAAGGCGCCACCGCTCCGTCGGGGTTGACGCCGATGCGAGTCGTACCATCCGCCTGTCGCTCCCTGCGGTTGACGCCGACCTGTAGCGGATGACGGCCCGTGCCCCAGCGCACGGGCACCGCCGAGGTGGCCGCTTGCAGAGCCGCACCGGCCATGTAGTAGCTCACCGCGTCGATATAAGTGGCGACCTGTTCCTCCAGCGCCGAAAAGTCAGAGTACATCAGCGGACCACCGTGCGTATGCGAGAAGGCGAGGAATACGTGGGCCGCAGGCACCCCCGTCGCCGCGTGCACCAGCTCGCGCACGCGAGCGATCTGCTCCGCCCGCATGCCGAGCAGATCGTTGGCGATGATCACGGCCTGGGTCGAGCCGTCGTCGAGGAACAGGGCGTGAGTGTTGAGGTGGTCGTATACGCCCTCGGCTCCGTGGTCGCGGGCACCGTACCCTCCCATGGGACAGCCGATCGGTGGAGTGATCCGGGCACCGCCGGCTCCAGCCAGTAAATCGTTCATTATTCTCTTCTCCTGCTCTCGTTGGTTAAAGGCCCCGCAGGACCTTCTCAATGGCAGCGCGCACGATTTTTTCCGACCGCCCCGACACAAAGGCGTCCACCGGCTCGTATCCCCCCTCGGCAAAGGAACTCGCCAAGGTTATATACCCGGTCCCCAAATCCCCGTATCCCGCTACTGCGACAAAAGCGTCTGGACGACTCTCCTGCGCGTGCAGTTGGTATTCGATAAATATCTCGCCCGGCAAATGGACCACCGCCACCCGGTCGTTGAGGTGCAAACAAGTGATGGGAATGGGCCGCTCGCGGCGGCGCAGATACGTCAGCATGAGGGCGGCTTTGCTGTGTACTTTGGCCCCGGTGGCCGCCGAGGCGATTTGTGCCAGCAGGTTTTCCTCGACGAGATCCTCCCTCGGCGGCAGCCGTACCGGCTCGACCGTCCAGCGCACGCGCTCCAGCGGCTGCCGCGCACTGCCCTGCTCCGCCTCCAACATAGCCCGATGGATGCTCCCGGTGAACAATTCCCGGTTGTCAGCAATGCCATCATTGTACTTGCCCGCGGTGACATTGCCCGCGCAGCCGGTGAAGTATATGTGCGGCACGCCGCTTTCTTCTCTGCGGCGGTTGCGCGCCAAGCCGACGAATTCAGGCGTCACCAGTCCGGTGCCGTCCTCGCTGGTGGGATGGACGGCGTAGTAGTGCAACAGGGCCAGAGCGGTCTCCCCCTGATAAAAGCCAATCGTCTTTAGCATGGGGTCGATGATACCCTCGGGAGCGTCCCGCACTTGTGGGTCGCGGCACTGAGTCCAGCGCACCCCAGCCACCTTGCCGTCTGGCCCCATCACCCGCCGATTGGAGGCAATTTTCTCGACTTTGGCCTGACCCACCGCAATATCCGTGCAGGGCTGCAGCTTGGTCATAGCCTCGCCCGCCGCTTGCGCTGCTTGCGCCCGTACTTTTTCAGCCCAATCCCCGGCCATGATGATATTGGGACAGCCGTGGGCGTCGAGAATGTCCTGAGCATCGCGGTCGGGCCAAGGCGTATCGTGGGCGTGGATACAGTGCACAGCCACGCGCTCGGCCTCGGTACCCACGGCCTGAGCCAGTTCCCCGCGCCAGCGGTCGTAATCGCCATTGCTCAACTCAGCCCAGTCCAAGGCGCACAAAACCATGGGCAATTGATCGTCCGGCACTAAAATCAGCCCCAAGGCGGACAGCGGGTCGGCTACCCCCTTAGCCGGTGGATACCACCCCGCACAGAGCGGATGGCCCAGCGGCGGCGTAACGTCGGATTGAAACGTGGCAAGTTTCAGCATGATTTCTCAATGCGAGATGATTGTAGGTATTCCGCGCCGCCCTAATATACGCGGCCACCGCCTTGACAGGCCACCACCCAAATCAATTATTGGAGGCCCCATCAGAGCTTTTCCAACAGGAGCTTCCCATGAAAATCGCCCACATCGAGCAAATCCCCATCGCCATGCCCCTAGCCAAGCGCTACGACAACCACGCCGGCCGCATGCGCATGTACGACATGGATCAACATCTAGTAGTTAAGGTGCACGGCGACAATGGGTTAGTCGGCTACGGCGACTACGAAGATAACCCCAGGCCCGTACCCCAAGCCGAGATCGACGCGCTCATCGGCACCAACCCTTTCGACTATCTGCTCAACAATTTTCACATGGCTTTGGGCATGGCGCTCTACGACCTGATGGGCAAGCACGTAAGCGTGCCCGCATACAAACTAATGGGACAAAAAGTGCGCGACGCCGTCCCCTGCGCCGCCTGGACCCGCCCCTGCCCGCCCGATGTTTTCGCCGGTGAGATCCAGCGCGCCGTCGATCAGGGCTACCGCGTCTTCAAAATGCACTCGGACGCCCGCTACGACGTCATAGAGCAAACCCGAGCTGCGGAAAAGGTAGCACCACCCGGCTTCAAGCTGCACTGGGATCTCAACCACAACCGCACCCTAGGCACGATCCTGCCCATTATCGCCGAACTGGAAAAATCGCCGATCGTCGGATTTCTCGAAGACCCGCTAGTGTGGAGTGACATCGACGGCTGGCGCACCCTGCGCGAAAAGACCAAAATCCCCCTCGTCATGCACGTCCCCCAATTGGGCGGCATCCAAGAAGTGATCCGCGGGGTCGCCGATATCTACATGATTGGCGGACGCATCGGCGACACCCTGACCTCGGGTTTTGCCTACGGCAAGGCCAATATCCAGTGCCTGATCCAGCAATGCGGCAATACCCTGATGAAGGCCCTCACCCTGCACCAAGCCGCAGTCCTGCCCACGGCCTCGGCCCATATCGTCAACATCGACGACCAGTTCGAGTCCGATATCGCCGAAAAAATCCCGGTTGTCGAGGGCTTTTCACCTGTGCCCGAAGGTCCGGGGCTAGGCGTGGAAGTGGACGAAGAAGCTCTGGCCCAAGCCGCCGCCCGCGCCCACCTGCCCAGGTACGACTATATCGGCGTGGTACACTTTGCCGGCGGCCACAAAGCCTACAGCTTGGGCAGCCCCGCTATCAACCGTCTAACTGGCACTGAAGAGGGCCGCCTCCAGGGCCTCAACTTCGAGTACTGGACCGACGACGGCTCCGCCGAATACGCCCGAGTTCTCAAGAGATTACAGGACGAAGGGCCGTTTATTGAGAGCTAGGATCGTACCAGTCCTGCAAGGCCGGATAGAGTGCCCGATAGCGATCAAAAGCTCGCCGATAGTATTCGACCCGCTCCGGGTCACAGCGCACTGTCTCGGCCAACTTGACCGTGCGCTGGCAGGCGGTGGCAAAATCCGCATAGAGTTCGCCGCCAACGCCCGCCAACAACGCCGCCCCAACCGCCGACAGATCGTCGGTGGCAATCCGCACCACGTCGCGCCCCAAAATATCGGCCTGAATCTGCCGCCACACCTCTGAGTGCGAGCCGCCTTCGCCGATCCGCAACTCGTCAATGGGCAAGCCGATTTCGGCAAAGCAGTCGAGCGAGTGCCGCAAATCGAAGACGACCCCCTCCAGCACCGCCCGCACCAGATGCCCCTTCGTGTGCCCCAGCGACAACCCGACAAAGCCGCCGCGAGCGTGGGCGTCGGGACGCGGCGTGGCCCTTCCTTCGAGCCAAGGCATAAAAAACAGCCCCTCGGCGCCAACGGGAACCGCAGCCGCAGCCTCGGTCAATTCTTCATAGCTTCCCCCGAACTCCTCCTTAAACCACTTGAGCGAGGCCCCTCCAGTAAACGAACAACCCAGCCAAGCGTATTTGCCGGGGATGGGATGGCACATCGGCCAGAGCTTGTCAAAAGCCCGTGGATCCAGCGTCTCGGCAAAAGCCGTGGCGTGCGCCGCCGTGCCGATCCCCAAGCTGATAATGCCCGGTTCAATCACCCCAGCGCCGAGAATCATGCAGGGCATGTCTCCGCCGCCAGCGACGACGGGCGTGCCCTTAGCCAACCCAGTCTGCTCGGCAGCCTCTTGGGTTATGGCCCCGACCACTTCTGGCGAATCGGCCAAACTTGGGAACAGTCCCACATCGACTTCCAACGCCTCCAAAATTTCCCCGGACCACTGGCGCTCGTGCAGGTCAAAAGCCGCTGTTGTCGAGGCATCCGACACCTCTGCCGCTATCTGTCCGGTGAGCCGGTAGCGCAGCCAATCCTTGGGCAGCAGCATCCATCGGCTTTGCTTGTAAACGTCTGTCGCATGGTCTTTTACCCACAACACCTTTGCCAATGTATTAACTGGCCCCAACCGCATTAGCGTCCGCTCCCGCAGCAAGTCACCCGCGCGCTGCTCGGCCCAATCGCACTCTGCTTGCGAGCGGTGGTCGAGCCAGATCGGCACCCGCTGCAGGGGCTGCCCGGCGCTATCGACAAATACCGCGCCGTTGATCTGCCCCGACAGGCCGACACAGGCGACCTGTGCTGGATCAATATCGGCAATAGCCTGACGCGCAGACGCGCACAGCCCTTGCCACCAATCCTCCGGGTCCTGCTCGACCCACCCAGGATGCGGCTTGTGGAGCGGATACTCGGCCTGCCCTCTGCCAATGAGGTCGCCTGCCTCGTCGAGGAGGACGGCCTTGGTGCTTCCCGTGCCCAAATCAATGCCCAGTGCGCAGCGCATCTAACCCTCCTATCCGAACCTATCCACGTTGCACAAACTCAGATCAAAACCCGGCTCCTCCCCCTGCACCACCCACGCAGTCACTACCCCGGTCACCGCCCCCAACGAAACCCCAACCATGGCGTGCCCAGCCGCCACCGTGAGATTGTCGTAGTCCCGCGGCCGCCCCAAAAAAGGCAAGCCATCCGGCGTACAGGGCCGCAGTCCACGCCACACTTCGATCAACTCTAACGCATCCGGCGTCCATGCCGGTACGTAGCGCGGCACCGCATTGACAATCGCGTCGACCCGCCGACGGTTGATCGACGTATCCATGCCTGCCAATTCGAGCGTACCGGCAAAGCGCAGCTTGTCCCCCATCGGGGTGGTGCCGACGCGGGCTTCCACCATCATCAGCGGTACCTCTGGGCACGGATCCGGCTTGTGGACGGTGACGCTGTACCCTTTGGCCGGCTGCACTGGCAGGGACAGACCCAGCCCACGGCCCACACCCGGCGACCACGCCCCGCTGCACAGCACGACTTCGTCAACGGCAAAATCCCCGCGCGTCGTCTCGACTACTTTGATGCGACGCCCCTGTTTGCCAAACCCCAACACCTCGGTCTTCTCGTTGAGCTGAACCCCTCGCTCGACGCAACGAGCAGCCAAGGCACGCACAAGACGCGCCGGGTCCAAGTGGGCGTCCTGTGCGTAAAACGCCCCGCCCACGCAGTCCAATTCCACGACCTCAGCGCGCTGCTGCGCCTGTTGAGCATCGACCATCTCTACCTCTATCCCTATCTCCTGCATCAGTTCGGCCTCTTCGTGGATGCTTTCCATCCCCTGCTCGGTCTTACACAGCAGGAGTCGGCCTTCGTGCCCAAAGGCAAAATCCAATTCCGCGGCCAGCGCCTCATAGAGCCGAAAGCTCTCCAAGTGCATATCGCGCAAAAGCGGCATGGCCTGCCGCACCCGCCGCATGGTGCTGGCCTTGCGGAATTGCCACAGCCAAGCCACAAGGTCGAGATCCCAGCGCCATTTGATGTAGAAGGGGCTGTCCGGGTCGAACATCCACCGCAAGCCTTGGGCGATGACCCCCGGCTCGGCCAGCGGCACGCTGTGGCTGGGGACGATCAGCCCGGCGTTGCCGTAGGAACTCCCCGCGCAGACCTCGTCCTTTTCGACCACAGTAACCTCGCGACCCTGCTCCCGGAGAAAGTGCGCCGTGCAGATACCAACGACGCCACCACCGATAACCAGCACATCTACCTGTTGCGTCATAGCCAAGCCTCGCGTTTGTCCGACCGGTTGTGTTTCACTCTGCGTATTCAGGGACATTATACGCTGAAAATCTGCGTTGAGCCACCAACAGAAAGGAACTATCCATCCTAGATCGCACCGTGCGCGCCGGATCATCCGCCTGTGCCACCCCATGCGGCCTACTCGACGAACCCCAGCCAATCCGCTCGCGGACGAGGATTATCCGTTAAGCCCCTTGACAGAGAGGCTTTAATATTATATCATATATGCTATAACAAATAGCAAAGATGCTATAAATGCCTTTTGATCATCAACAGATCAAGGAATTCCGCCGGTGCCTCGGCCTGACCCAGACCCAATTGGCCGAAAAACTACAGGTACCGCAATGCACCATCGCCCGCTGGGAAACGGGCAAAACCGCGCCCAACACCAGCCACATCGGCGAAATGTGCGATTTCGGCCGCGTCGCAGGCATCGAACCCAGTTTCTTCTTCCCCGCCTTCAGCCGCTATACTCCGGGGAAAGCACCACAATCATAATAAGGAGCCTAAAATGGCCAAAAACACCGTCGTCCTCACAGACGCCACCTTCGATGAAGAAGTACTGCAAGCGCAAGAGCCGGTCCTGGTAGATTTCAGTGCCGTCTGGTGCCCTCCCTGCCGCGTCCTAGAGCCGGTAGTCGAAGAACTGGCTGGAGAATACGCCGGCCGCGTCAAAGTGGCCAAACTTGACGCCGACCAGTACCGAGAGACGGTCTCGCGCTACCAGATCCGCGGCCTGCCGACCCTGCTCTTTTTCAAGGACGGCCAAGTTCAGGACACCGTCGTCGGCGCAGCCCCTAAAGGCCAGTTGGTACAAAAATTAGATGCCGTCCTCCAAGCCTCGTAGCTGATGGATCAATCATTAGTAGCGGCCGCCGTTTTCCATTTTGTCATTTCTTCCCTGATAAAGTAGCTCACGAGATCGTTGTACATCTTCTCAATCGCGTCTGGACTGAGGCCTTCCTCCGCCGCCCAGAGTCTTCGTTGCTCTAGCATGGATTTTAGTCGTTCTGGAGCCTTCACACTCCCCGCACTCGTTTTGAATTGTGCTGCTGCTTGCACGTATTGAAACCGTTGACCTAGCAGCGCAATAACCTCTCTATCGATTCGATCAATCTCCACACGTATATCTCCCATATCCGCACACTTATCTGGCGTCTTCATTCATGCCACTCCTTGCGTTTGTCCGGCACCTTGACGCCGGTTGTGTTTCATTCTACGTATTCAGAGGGACATTATACTCTGAATACCTGCGTTGAGCTACCAACAGAAAGGAACTATCCATGCTAGATCGCGCCGTGCGCATCGGAACGATCGGCTGCGGCACCCAAGCCAACGTCCACTTTGCCGGTATCAAAGCACTGGGCGCGGACCAAGCGACGATTGCCGCGGTCTGCGACCTCGACGACGAGCGCCTCGCCGCGGCCTGCCAACTCTGGCCCGAAGCCCGTGCGGCCAAAGACTACCGGGACATGCTCGCGCCCGGCGACCTCGACTTGGTCATCGTCGCCACCATGCCCAACACGCACGAAGCCATATCCTTGGCTAGCCTCGACGCCGGGGCCTGCGTGCTGTGCGAAAAGCCCTTTATGATGAATGTCGCCCAAGCCGAAGCCGTCCTCGCCAAAGCCGAGGAAACCGGGCTACAAGTCCAGCTCGGCACCAACATGCGCTATATGCCGAGTTCGCGGTACTTGCACGACCTAGTCCAAGGCGGCACCATCGGCGAGCCAGTGTTCGCCAAGGCGTGGGGCTGCCACGACGACCCTCCTGTCTGGGGGCCGCACTATCACCTAGCCACTTCCGGCGGCGGAGTCCTCGCCTCGACCTTAGTCCACACGCTCGACCTAGCAATGTGGGTCGGCGGCTCGCCCAATCCGCTCACCGTCAGCGCAGCGACCCGACGCCTCTTCCCCGACAAGCGCGGTCCCAAAATCGACGCCGCTATACACGCGCGCTACGACGCCGAAGACCTCATCAGCGCCTTGGTGCGCTTTGACAACGGTGCATTTTACTCCTTGGAGGGCAACTGGTGCAGCGAGAAGACCGACTTCCACAGCTTTGAGCTGACCACCACCCGTGCCACGGTGACCGGCGAACCCTTTGCAGTCAAGGTCGATGTCGAAGGCGAGATTGTCGATCAGACGCCCCAACTCGACGGCGGCGACGACTGGTTCCAAAGCGTCTACACTCAAGACGCCACCCTCATCGCCCAACTCCGCGCTGGCGAGCCTTGGGACATGCAGGACGCCCGCCAGCTACTCAACCTTCAAAAGGTCGTCGATGCCTGTTACGAATCGGCTCGCACGGGCCGAGAGGTCGTATTATAACCTATACTTCTACAACAAGTTGACGTGAAAATATTACAATTATTCGCAAGGAAATTTTATGACCCAGCCCAACGCCTGGACACCCGCCGAGGCCCATAGCACGGCCGACTTGCTGCACAGCCTACCCCGTCCTCTCACCGCCTTGGCCGCTGGAGACATCCCCGCCGTAGTCCTGCGAGGAGCCTACCCACCCGACCACTGCCGCGCCTTGATGCACCGCTTTGAGGAGCGGGGCTATTTCGATCCGGCCACCGTGGGCCAGGCTTCCCAGCTAAGCGGCGGCCCCTATCTCGACTTGGGCACCAGCCTCGGACGGCTCGGAGCCGATCCAACGGCCTTCTTCGCCCATGCCGCTCGCACTCACGAGTTGTTCGCTACGCTCTTCGAGGGGTTTACTGATCCGGTGCGCACGATGTACGCGGCCCTATCCGACCTAGCCGAGGGCAAAGTAGTGCAAACCGCGCGCGAATCGGACGGACGGCTCTACGGACCAGCCATCTTCCGCATGTATCACGCCGCCGAAGGCCACAGGCCCCACTACGACTCCGTGGCCAAGCGCTCCCGCCCAGGCTACGAATACGCAGTCGCCGACTTCCAGCGCCAATTCGCCGGGGTGTTGTGCTTGCAGACCGGCGATGAGGCAAGCGCCGACGAACCCTTTATCTACCGGTGCTGGGGCACCCAACCCCACATCGAGGAAATCCTGCGCGAAGACCGCTTCGCCGAGTACGCGGCCGAACACCACATCCCCCGCGTCCAAGTCCGACTGACGCCGGGCGATCTCTGCTTCTTCTGCACCGAAAACATCCACGAAGTAGAGCGCCTAACGCGCCAGCGCCGCCGCGTCGTACTGGCCTTCTTCTTCGCCATGTCAGAGGACAAACCGGAAATTTTTGTCTGGTCCTAAGGCGTCTTCGGCCTCCTAATCCCCCACCTTCTCCACGGCCGCTTGATAATACTCCCGAAGCAAGTCGTCGAGGGCCGTGGAGGTTTGGTTGTAGTTGGTCCATCCGTACGGCGTGTTGTCAAAGCGCACATCGCCCACGAGGGAATCGGCTCCCCGCGACAGGAGAAAGCGGGCCATTTCGAGTTGGTCGGCGACGACGGTTTTGTGCAGGGGCGTACTGCCGCGGTCGTAGGAGCGGAATGCGCCGGCAAAACCGTCGATGTCGGCCCCGCGATCCAGTAAGAAGGCCGCCGCTTCCAACGCGCCACTGTAGGCAGCAAAGTTGAGCGCCTCGACGAGGATTTGCTCGTCAGTGAGCACGGTGTCCGGGGTGGGGTGATACAAATGGCCGATCCCCTGTTTCAGCTTGCCCTCGGCGTCGAAGAACTCGGCCATCAGATCGACGCGATTGGCTCCGGCGGCAAAGCGCAAATCGACTGTGGCCCCGGCCTCAATCAACAGCCGCGCCAATTCGGGATTTTCGGCGATCAGGGCCTTCCACACTATTCGGCCGCGGTTGCGATCCAAATCAGCCCCTCGATCGACCAAGAGGCTGACCAACTCTCCTTTGGTACCAGCCCAATCGAGCTGAGCACTTTGGGCCACCAATTCCAGCACCGTAACCGCATCGTAAGTCGCGGCGTTGGGATCGGCCCCAGCAGCGAGCAAGACAGCGGCCAACTCAACGGCATTTTCGGGCAGCGGCACTCGCTGCGGCTCGCCGGCCACGTGGTGCAAGAGAGTGGCCCCGCGGAAGTAGGAGTATTCGTAGTACTCGTCGAAATAGCCCTGCGCGGCCGTCAGTTCGGGATGTTCGGCGAGTAGGTTCCTGAGCGTCTCCACATCGCCGGCGTCAATGGCTTGGACGGCCCGGTAAAAGGCTGGATGCCCGGCGTCGCCGCGGTCGCGGCCTTGCGGCGGCAAGGATTCGCCCACGCGCGGAATGGCCAATGCCACCAGTTCGGGCGGGCGATCGGGATCGCCAAAATCATTGCCTACCGGGACGATCACGTACTGACGTCCATCCGCCACATAGCTCATCGGCGCGCCGTAGGCATTGCTGGGCAACTCGACGCGGCCGATTTCCCGGCCCGACGCCAGGTCGTAGGCGCGTAAGTAAGCGTCGCGATCGACGAAGTAGTCCATACCAGCGTCGCTCAGATCGTGTGGGTCTTGCGAGGCGGCCAGCAGCAACCGGGGAGTGGTCAGCACGAAGGTGCGGTTGTCCCAGCCCATATCCGGCAGGTCGAGTCCCTTGAGCGCCGGGTGATCAACCGGCCCCTTGCCCACCGTCGTCCGCCATAGGTACTCGCCGGTGTTGAGGTCAATGGCGGTGATGCTGCCGTACGGGGGCTTGACCAGTGGCAGACCCCGAGGACCAACGACGTGCTGGTTGTTGCTAGCAGAAAACGTCGAATGAGCCTCCGGGTCCTCTACCCGATGCAACTGCACGGTAGTGATGGCCATGTGCGACGGCACGTAGAGCACACCCGTGCGCGGATCCGCCGCGCCCCCAGCCCAGTCAGCACCGCCCCATTGCCCAGGCACCACCAAAACCCCCTTCTCGGTCGGTGGCGCGTAGAGCGGGCCGTAGTCGTAGCGGGCGAGGATCGCCTTGGCTTCCTCGCGCAGTTCGGACGTGAAGTCAATCAGATCGTCTTCGCCAATGCCTTGGCGTTCAAACGGCGCAGGTTTGGTCGGGAAGGGCTGAGTCGGCGAAGTCTGCTCGCCCGGCACCTGCGACTGGGGTACCGGCCGTTCGACAATCGGCCAGATCGGCTCGCCGCTTTTGCGGTCAAACACAAAGCAGAAGGCCTGCTTGGTCAGCACGGCAACGATCTGGCGCAGGCGACCATCCACTTCCACATCCAGCAACACCGGCGGGGCTGGCGGATCGTAGTCCCACAGGCCGTGGTGGACCAATTGATAGTGCCACACCCGCTCGCCGGTCTCGGCCTTCAGGCAGACAATCGACTCGCTGAACAGGTTGTCGCCGGGGCGCTCGCCGCCGTAGTAGTCGTGGCTGGCCGTACTCACCGGCAAGTAGAGGTAGCCTAACTCTTCGTCCGCGGTCATTGAGGCCCAGACATTAGCGGCACCGTAGGTCTTCCATGCGTCGCTTTCCCACGTCTCGTTGCCGTATTCGCCCGCCTGCGGAATCGTGTGGAACTCCCAGACCTTGGCCCCCGTCCTTGCGTCAAAAGCCTGTACATCGCCGGGGGGCGTATACTCAGCCGGGGGACGGCCGCGCCAGTCGCCAATGGCCGAGCCGACCGCGACCACGTCGCGGCAGATCACGGGCGGGGCGGTCACGCCGTAGTTCCAGCGGTCGCCGTCGGTCAATGGGCGGCGCAGGGACGCGCCCAAGTCAACCCGGCCATCTTGGCCAAACGCCGGGTCTAGAAGGCCGGTCTTGGCATCAATGGAGTACAAATAGGCAGTTGAAGTGGCGAGAAAAATCCGCTCGACTGCGCCGTCGGTCCAGTAGCTTACGCCGCGCAGGTTGCCCAAGAAGCGAGGCTCAATGCGCCAGGCTTCTGGATCAAACGTCCACAATTCCTCGCCGCTAGCTCCATCGAGAGCGACGAGGATATTGAATGGCGAGGCGTAGTACAGCACTCCATTGACGGCGATCGGCGTACCGCGGTGCTCATCAAAGTCTAGGTCGCGCTCGGCCGTCTCGTATATCTGCTGATCGGGCGGGCGAAAGCGCCACACTACGCGCAATTGGTCGAAGTTATCCGGGCCAATCTGGGCGGCGGGCGAGTACTTGGTACCGCCCAGATCCGAGGTGTAGTAAGGCCAATCGACCGCTTGGGCCGAGGCTACTGCTATCAACATCAGCCAGACGGTCAAGGTGCTGCAGGCGCGTTTGTTCACTCGTTGCTCCTTTCTGCGCGGTTTTTATAAGCTTCTTAAAACGGACGACGGGGCACTGAACAGTGTCAAAACCCCGCCGTCATCTGTTTCCAGCTCTCCTGAAGGCACATATTACTCCCATTCCTCCAACAAACGGATGCCCCTATGCCCATCACCCGCCCCATAGACACCCTAGTCCTCGGCGGCGGCATGGCCGGCACCTTTGCCGCGCTCGCCGCCAAAACGCCCGCTACCACCGTTGCCATTGTCGAGCCAGCCAATGTCTTGGGAGGCCAAGGCACGGCCGGGGGCGTCGCTGGTTTTTGCGGCGACAGCCAGCGCGTCAACGCCCCTTTTGCCCACCTCGTCGAGACCTTGGCCCAGCACGAGCTCATCGCCGAGTACGACCCACTCGCCGACCGCCGCGCGTACGACTTGGAATTGTGCGCCTTCTTTTTACAGGAAATGGTCGCCTCAGCCGGCGTCGAGATCCTCTTCCACGCCCGCGCCTTAGCAGCACAGCGCGTCGATGGGCACATCGCCTTGGTCGAGGTTGCCTGCGCCTCTGACCGCATCGAGTTCCAGCCCGGCATGGTCGTCGATGCCACTGGTGACTGCGCCCTAGCCCACGCGGCCGGGTTTGCAACCATCCACGAGGGGGCCAACAAACAACTGCCCATGAGCCTTTACTTTGTGCTGTGGGACACCGGCCGACCCGTCACCCCCTTCCTGCCGCCGGGCTGCCCGACTTGGGACGACGACGAGTCCCTGCCCATGACCACCTTGCACGTGTTCCCCTCCGGCAAGGTCGAAGTCAAGATGAAGGTCGTGGGGTTTGACGCGGCCGATGGCCAGAGCCTGTCCCGCGCCGAACTACATGCGCGGCGGCAGATGATGGGCCTGATTTACTACTTGCAGACTAAGGGCTATCGCGGCACCCGGCTCAACACCCATGTCCTCGCCTCGGTCTCCCGGCACATCGGCGCTCGCGAGGGACGGCGCATTGTCGGCGAATATCTCCTGACCGAGGAGGACGTCACCCATGCCAGCACGTTCCCCGACGCCGTGGCAGTGGGCACCTACCATCTCGACTACCACTGGCCCGACCGCGTCGAGCGCGCCGGTACGGGCATTACCACCATGGTCGAGCCATATCACATCCCACTGCGCAGTCTAGTGCCCAAAGGAGCCGCTAATCTTCTAGTGGCCGGGCGCTCGGCCTCGGGCGACCAAATGGCCATGAGTTCCTTCCGCATCCAAGCGACCTGCGCCCAGATGGGCTTTGCTGCCGGCACGGCGGCGCGAGTCTGCCAGCACGAGGGGCGCGACTTGCAGGATGCGCCCCTCGCCGCAATCCAGCAAGCCATTGAGGCCGGCGGCCAGTCGCTCAACCTGTCCGCCTACGGCGACTACCTGCGCCACTTAATCCACATCCGCGAGCACCTCTTTGCCGACGACCGGCCCTTCGCCCAGTGCCACGCCTCAACCTTGGTGCAGCTCAAAAACGGCGCGTTTCTCGCCGCGTGGTTTGGCGGCACCGGCGAGGGCCAAGCGGATGTTGGGATCTGGGGAGCCGAACGCCGGCATGGGCGTTGGTCGGCTTCGCGCTGCTTGGCCAAGGTGCGTGACTGCGCCCACTGGAATCCAGTACTCCACGCCGGCAGCGACGGCTGCGTCTATCTGTTCTTCAAGGTGGGCGAGCAGATAGCCGATTGGGAAACTTGGGTGGTGGAATCGACCGACGACGGCCAAACTTGGACCGAGCCGCGGGCACTAGTGCCGGGTGACCGAGGTGGGCGCGGGCCAGTCAAAAACAAGCTCCTCGTGCTCGCCGACGGCACGTGGCTGGCCGGGGCCTCGCTGGAAAAGGAGGGATGGGAGGTCTTTGTCGATCGCAGCGCGGACCGAGGGGCAACTTGGCAGGCCAGCGATCTCATAGCACGCGACCGCTCGCTATTTACCGGCCGCGGCGCGATCCAACCGGCGCTTTGGGAATCGGCTCCGGGGCAGGTGCACATGCTGGTCCGCAGCACCTGCGGGCGGATCGGTCGCAGCGACTCAGCGGACGGGGGACGGACTTGGTCGCCGCTCTATCCAACGGACCTGCCCAACAACAACAGCGGCCTCGACGCAGCCCGCCTCCACGACGGCACCCTCGCCCTCGTCTGCAACCCAGTGGAACGCACCCGCAGCCCGCTCTCGATCCTACTCTCAACAGACAATGGTCAGACATGGCCGCGCCGCTTGGACTTAGAAACCGCCGACGGCGAGTACTCCTATCCGGCGATCATCCCCACCCAAGTCGGCATGGCCATTACCTATACGTGGAGGCGCGAGCGGATCGCCTTCTGGCACGGGTCGGTGGAACAAGTGCCTAATACCGACTAGCATTATGCTGCATGTCGGCGATTTTCGTATGGTCCTAGGAGCTAGAGCACTGGCCGTGCTTAGTACATTTGGATTGGGGCTGGCGGCTCGGTGTGACTGTTGATGGTCAAGGGACGAGGCCGGGTTGTTGCCACAGTTACAATTTTAGTAAATGGTACTAGCCGCTAAATGCCTTAAACGCCAGCCCTGCAATGGCTAAGATCGTCGTGATCTGCAGCGGTATCACCCAGTGGTAGAGCCGGTCAATTTTGCCTTCGAGCACCTCGCGGGTCGCGTCAATTTTGGCGTCATTGGCGTCGATCTTGGTCTCGATGCGTCCCAAGCGGACATCGATTTGCTCGACAATGCCCTCTAGCCGGGCGATGCGCCCTTCGTGGTCTAATAGGTGCGGACGCTCCGGCGACGGATGGGATTCACTCATTATCCAACCTCCGGTTTGCTAAACAATATAATACAACAGCGAGAAAAACCTCCGCACCGGATATTGCAAGATCCATGCCACGGCGGCCGGGTAGCGGAGAGACCAAGGTCGTGCGGGGTGAAACTGTATCGGGCACGACCCATCCATGAGACCTTTTAGGGACGGGACCAACCCTTTCCAACAAACCAACCAGCCCCCTCTGTGCCGGAATTTTCCGACGTGGCAAGGGGTGTTTCGACATGACTACCTATCTCCGGGCTGCATGTCCTCGCCGCGCAGCAGGAAGGCGCGGATGTCGTAGCGGCCCGGCCTCTCTACTGGCAAGTCCCCCGCCTTGATCATCACTTCCAGCGGCGAAGCCATCGTCCGCAGGGGCAGCGCAGTCACCTCGTGTAGCCGCGCCGACTCGTACGTAGCCATGATGATCTCCACTGCCGCCCGGCCGTTTTCCGCTTGGCCGCGATGCTCGACCTTGCCTTCTATCCACTCCACGATCTCGCGCTGCTGCCCAATGCTGGGATCCTCGCCTTCGCCCGGACGCTCCTCCCAAGTGCCAGTCTTGCTGTTGAGCAGCCGCACCTTGCTCTCGTCGAGCTCAATGATGCCCTCCGACCCGTAGAAGATCCCGCCTTGGTGATTCGGGCCGGCCAACTCCTGCAAAAGCTGGCCAATGGCCCCGTTGTCGAATTGCACGATGCACAGGCTGCGATCTTCAATGGGGATGTCGCGCTCAAAGCGCTCAGTCTTGCGCTCGATATTGCCCATCACCCACACGGCCTGCGGATCGCCCATCACATAGCGCATCATGTCCAACAGGTGCGAGCAATCGTTGAGCAAGCCCTGGCCGCCGCGCGCATTGACCTGCCGCACCTCGCCGATGGCCCCTTCTGCCACCAGTTTCTTGGCCAAAGTCCACGCCGGATTGAAGCGGCGCTGATGGGCAATCGCCAGCTTGACGCGGTTGCGCCGGGCGGCGATCAGCATATCGTCGCAATCGCCCAAACTAGTCGCCATGGGCTTTTCGCACAGCACGGCTTTGGGCTTGCGCGCACAGGCGGCAATCGTCATCGGCGCGTGCAGCTTGTGCCAAGTGCACACCGAGACAATGTCGAGCGCCTCCTCGTCGAGCATTTGGCGAACATCCTCATAGCGTTGGGCGATCCCATGCCGCTCGCCGAAATCCTCCCGCGCCGCAGCCACCGGATCGGCCAGCGCCACCACCTCGACTTGGTCCACTCCGTTCCAGCCTTGCACGTGGTAGTTGGCGATGCTGCCACAGCCGATAATGCCCACTCGATACTTCTCTGCCATGTCGTCTTCCTTTGTTGGAGGTTAGTATTCGCGCTAGGCTAGTTGATCCACTCGACAATCGCATCCTCGCTCATCCCCTCAGCCTCAACCACGAGCTGCTTTCCCTTACCCGCCGCGCGGTAGCATCGCCTAGCGACGCGCTCCGGGAAATAATCTCCTGTCCCATGTACCAACAGCCGCCCCGGCGCACACAACGCCAGCGCCGTCCGCACATCGCCCAACGCGCGAATCCCCGGCGCAAAAAGCGCTCCGCTCCACGCTTCGTCATCTCCTAAATCTCGACCACCCCAGTCCACTGCGGTGCTGCCGACGCCACTAGCCAGCGCCCGCGCAAATAGGCTCCAGATGCCGGCTTCGCCCTGACCGACGAGGTGGCGCTTGCCCACGCGCAGGTGCTGGTCCAGATAGGCCAGGCCCGTGAGGATGTCCTGCACCCGGCAAGCCAGCGTCGCCTGATTGTAAGTGTGGTACAGGGGATCCATCTCGTCGTGTCCTTCCCTCTCTGTCCCATCAGTCAGAAAAGGAGCGACGATCAGCACAGCCCCACCCGCCTGCAGCAGCCCCTGCGCCAGCGCACCCGGCTCATCACCGTCCCAATTCGCATCGGCAATCAGCGTCGCCGGCACCTTGCCTTGGGGACCACGCGGAAGAAAAAACATCGCGCGCACCCGCTCCCCGCAGCCCACGCGCCCCAAGACCAAATCCTCAGCCATATAGCCTTCCTCCCGCCGAAATCCCAAGCTCTCGACCGCTACTTGAGGCGTGGCATCCACTCCGAGCAGACTCGCCAGCGCCGGGCGAGTCTCCCACTGGAAGCGCCGAATGCGGGCCGATGCCAACCGCGTGGCCAAGCGCTTCTCGCTACGAGCGATCACGGCGTCAAAGACACCTTGCGAGTCGAGTGCATAGGCCGGTTTTTTGCGCCCGCTGAACACCAGCAAATCCTCGTCCCGCTCCACGGTAAACGGCTGTTCGGCTACCTTCCCTTGCCCGCCGAGCAGGTGGCGCTTGAAAAACGCGTACACTGCCTCGCGGCTCGGCTGGTTGTAGTTGTGCGGGGCATCTATCTGCACTTCGCTCACCTTGTTTTGTGCCCCGTAGAGGCCGTAGACCGCGCGCACCGCCGGGAACTCGACCTCCGGCGTGTTCGCCGTCCAATCGCCAGTACACGACACCATCAACAAGGGCCTCGGCGCCATGCAGCTCGCGATTTCTACGTTGTTGATGTCCAGCCGCAAGTGGCCCTGATTCTCGCAGCGACAGCCTCCCTGCATAAAGGCCGAGACCATATTGACGGGAGCCGCCGCTTTGATCCGCTCGTCAACCGCCATCAGCAAAAAGGTCTGCGTCCCCCCACCGGACGCGCCCGTGCAGCCCATGCGCTCGGCATCTACATCCGCCAGCGAGGCGAGGAAGTCAACCACTCGAATGCTGTTCCACAATTGCAAACTCAACGCGCCAATCCCCCACAGGGCCTCGCGCCGCCCCCCAATCTCCCGATGCACGAACTGGTCGCTGTCATTGTACCCAACCATGTCGTACGAAAAGGCCACCATGCCCTGCCGCGCAAAGTTGATGCAGCGCCCAGCAATCGACCCCAGCTCGGTATTTTCGAGACGCCCGCGCCCCCAGTGGCCGTGCGGACAAGCAATCCCCGGAAAAGGCCCCTCGCCCAGCGGCCGGTACAAATTGCCGCAGACGAAAAAGCCGGGCAGGCTCTCAAAAAAGACCTTTTCCACCGCATAGCCCTCCCGCTCAATCCGCCCAAAGACCTGCGCCTTGAGCGGCGTCTTCGTCGGCAGCGGCCACAATCCCGCGCAGACGAGAATGTGCCGGCGGATCGCCGCGGCCCGCTGCTCCCACTCCGCCAGTGTCCGATAGCGGCGCAAGGCCCACGGCGTACTAACGTGTTTGGCCGCGCCTAGCCGTGTATCCATTTCCGAACTCCTTTCTGTTGGGAGAGGTAGGGTGCCACTGATAGCTCCTCTTCATTAATTAGCTGCCGCTCAGGAGAGCTTTTGCATTGGACCGTTTTCACACCCAGTAGAGCCCGTGCCCCTGTGCGCCCGTGATCAGGTCGACGATCAGCCAGAAAGCGATAACGGCGAATTGACCGAGGATAAGTCCGAGAAAAAAAGGCCGCACGGCCTTGAGCACCCGGGGGCCGCCGTAGCGCGTCAGCACGGCCTTGAACAGCCACACTAAAAAGACACTGAACCAGATGTGGCGGGTCAGCATCATCTGCGAGACGGCAAAGCCTATGGGATGGATGGGGAAGGTCAGCAGATGACTGCGGATCCAGTAGAGGGCGGTCATGACTGCCCCGCCCAAAGCCATCAGGCCCAAGCCGCTGTAATCTGGTCCGGCCGGATCGCGCAGATAACTGGCCGCAAAGTCAACGGTATAGCGGGGGCCGTTGAGAAAGAACCAAGTATTGGCGTTGTTGGCACCGCTCTCGTAGGCGTAGTACAGGGTCGTCCACACCGATACGCCCAGACTCAAGACCACTGCCAGTATCATGCTGCCCAGGACCAAGCCTTTGTTGCGGATCGATTCGGTCAGCTTGAGGCCGTTGGCCGCCGCAGCCATGACAAAGGTGCGCACATCGCTCATCCACACCTGGCCGAAGGTAAGCACGCCTATGGTGCCGGGGGCACCCAGCACCTGGGTACCGAAAAAACTGCGGACCACCGTGGGGGTGATCAATTGAGCTCGGGTGGCGGCCAAGCCCGATTCGCAGAGAATGCGGGTGATGCCCAGAAAGGTGAGCGAAGCCATCAGCACAAAAGTAAGGGCGGCCCACCAAGGCACCCCAATGGCAATAAACCATCCGGTCATCAGCGCCAAGCCCAGAAACAGTTGCAGATAAACGGCCCTGGCCGAAAAGTCGGCACCAGAGGCAGTTTCCGGACGCAGGGCCGCCTTCCAGCTCTGCCGCAGGTGCCGACGGGCGATCCACAGGGTGTGGCCCACCAAGGCCATGAGGGCACCGAACTGGACGAAGGCCATGATCGGGCCGCCATCGCTCTGCGTGTAGATATCGACGTCGAGGGTGCGGGTGAGGCCGATAACGCTGAAATAGCCTTTGATTATGTAGCCCAGCAAATAGAAAAACCAGACGCTGAGCGCCACTTCCTGGTGAATGAGGTAGGCAAAGCCCATCATGGGGAAACTGAGATTGATGGTCAGGTTCTCCATGCCGTGGAAAACGGGTACGCTGGTGTTGAGGACGATGCGGGGGAAGAAGTGGAAGTAGGCGTTGAGGCCGTTGAGCGAAGTGACGACGAAGGGGACGGCAAAGCCGCTCCACATCACCGGATTGCGAAAAAAGGAATTGAGCGCGCGACCAGGCTCCTGGGTGCCCATCACCAGGGGCAGTTGGGCCAAGGGATAGGCCAAGCGCTCGTATTCGATCCACTGGCGGCGGAAGAGAATGGCCAGCGCGATCATGACCATGTACAGGCCCAACAAGACTGGCAGCCAGTTCAGCAGGGGGCGGATCCAGGCCATCCAAGGAATGGGCTGGTCGCGGGCAATGCCCTCGTAAAAGCCGCGTATGACGTCCTCGCCTTGGGGCACCAACCAGTGCGGCACAAAAGGATGAATGAGTTCGGCCCATTGGTTTTCAGGGGAGGCCATATAGGAAATCGCCGGCAGGATGGGAATCAGGTACAGGGTCAGCCCCATGGTACATATAGAACAGGAAATGGCCGCCATCACATAGGCAATGGCCAGTTCCCCTGAAGACAGGGCTAGGTAGGGAAGGAAACGGCGCAGCAGACCATTGACGAACAGGGCGAGGAAAAACAGCAGGAAAACTGCGGCCGCGGTGGTAAAGTCAATAGTCAGGTAGGAACCGCGCACCACCAAGCTATTATAAGGCCCCCAAAAAGCGACTAGAACGCTCAAGGCCGTCCCCGCGGACAAAGCCCAGAGAGGACGGACGGGAGCCGGGGTCAATGGATGGGGGTTGGCGACCACGACTCTACCAATTTGAACGTCTTGTGCATACCATAGATATATCTAAGCAAAAAATTAGGGCAAGAGGAAGGTAGCAAAAGAGGGGCCGGGAGGTTAAGAAGTTTCTAAAAATTCCTAGTGTCCTTCCCAGCAGGAAAAGTTGGTTGGAGGGTAATTACGCCCTATTTTGAGGGCGAGCAGGATGCCGATGTGATTCAACTCGGGGGAACAATGCAATTCGTCCAATTGACTCACGAACAGCGCCCTAAGCTACATTTGCGGAGTGAACGTCGATGAAAGCAGCGCCACTCCTTTCCCTATTCTGGATTTTTTCTTCGGCGGTCGGTTTTTGGGCCGATCCAGCCTCGGGTCTGACCATTTACCGGTTCGGCGGTGAAGATCAGCCCAAACCGCCTGAGGAAGGCCATGCCGGAGTGGACTTCAGACAATTGAGCTGGATGGATTTCGATGCAGAACCTCATGGGGCAGCCATTGACTTGGACGTGGATAGCACCGGTATCCAGCCTCTCAAACGCAATCCAGACTTTAACATAGCACCCGGAATCAAAGAAAAAGGGGGCGAGTATTTAAGAGCCGATGTGAACGCAGCGGTGTGGGATGGGGATACAGGTACTTTCTGGCTGGCGGAACAGTATCTGTGCGCCAAACACCGCAGCGGCTCCGGGGCCTGCATCGATGTTTTCGGGCGGGCGGGCACGGCCAATATCTTCCTAGGCGGTCTCTACAACATCGACCGACTTCGGGTGATATCCGGGTTTACTGACCCGGGCCGCACCGTGGGCATCCTCCGCGTCCACATCGGCCCGCTACCCATAGTCAACTACGGCATCGTTCCGCCGAAATCGCCCTGGATTGTCGAAGTGCGAGACAACCGGGAGCAAATCCTCGACATTCCCATCCCACCGCACGAGCCAGTAGAGTTTGTCCAGGTCTCCTTGGCCGAGCACAACACGGACTGGGAAGTGAACGAAATAGAAGTCTATGCCAAGGGATTCGTCAAACAGGCCGCCTATATTTCCGATGTCATTGATTTCGAGCGGCCCATGGCCTGGGGAGATCTGCGCTGGTCCGGGGTACAGGATCCCGGAGCCCAGGTCCTCATCCAGACCCGCAGCGGCCTAGACGACGATGCGGACGTGTTCTGGCGCTTCACCGGCCGCGGCGGCAAAATCGAGGTGAGTCGCGACGGCTACGACGATCTCAAACGCGACGAAAAAGCCGGCATCACCCACGATCTCGACCACTGGACCTTTTGGTCGGCCCCCTACGACTTTGCCGACAGCAGCGGCACGCCAGTAGTATCGGCGAGTCCTAGACGCTATTTCCAGTTCAAGATCGACTTTCTGCCCCGTGAAGACGCCGGCGGCCGGGTAGGCTTCGTGGAGTTGCGCGCCTCCGAGCCCGTGGCGACAAACCTAGTGGGCGAGGTCTGGCCGGTCGAAGCAAGAGTAGGACAACAGTCGTCCTTCACCTATGCGTTGCGGCCAACGATTCACCCGGGCGATATCGGCTTTGACCGACTGGAAATTGAGACCTCTTCAATCATCAGCGCGGTGGAGGCCGTGCGCATTGGCGACGTGCCCGTGGCCTTTGCGGTGGAAGCCGAGGAGCCGCATCGGCTGGCAGTCAGTTTCCCACGCCTTGAGGAGCGAGATTCGGGAACGCTGGTCGAGGTCGATTTTGCAGCACAGGTGCTGCGCTACGGAGCAATCTTTGCAGCGCAGGTGTCGGACAGCGACCGGCCTTTGGAGGTGCCGCAGGGAGTCAATGCGGGGGACGCTACGGCCAAATACGAGGGCAATCGGGTGTCGGTGGTCACCGCCGCGCAGGAGCAGAGGCTGTTGCAGGTGCGAGTCGAGCCGACCATTTTCACGCCCAACGGCGATGGCCGCAACGACGAGATAGGCATCCGCTACAACATATTGGAGATTACGGGCCGTGCGCAGGTGACGGTAGAAGTGTGGGATTTGTCAGGTCGCCGGGTGCAGCAGGTGTATGCGGGCGCGGATGGGATCGGCGAGTACGAGCGGACGTGGAACGGTCGGGACGAGGCCGGCAGCTTGGTGCCACCGGGGATTTACCTATATCGAGTTTTGGTCGCTGCCGACCGAGAAAAGGTCGAAAAAACCGGCGTCGTGTATGCCACGTACTGAAAATTGACTTTACCAAGGAATAGCCTCATACAGGAAATTCCCTGCTTCCCGATGCGCCCGACTGTTGGGGTGAAAATCCGTTGGGTGGACCCAGTAATCCCGTTCGTCCTTTCCAGCAAATTGCGCGAGAAGATCGACGTAGTGTATTCCCTCCTGCCGGGCAAATGCCCCGAGCGTTTCGTGCACCTCTGTTAGAGGATAGGCTTCGAGTTGGTAGAACACGGGGAAGACGACCAAAGAGAATTCAATACCCTTATCGGCGCAGGATTTCTTCATTCGGCTGAGCAACTGGCGGGTCTGTGTCCAACCTAGGTTGTCTTTGTAGAGTTGTCGGTACCACTCAATGGTATCTCGGGAGATCTGCTGCCTCTCCAACCGCGCGCCAAACCAACGCAGTGTATAGCTATCCCTCCCCGCCAGAAATCGGGTTGCCCCTGCATTGGACCGCAAGTGCATAAAATCGGCCAGTTTCTTTTCCATCTCTAGCAGACGCCCGCTCCTAAATGGATCGTTCAGGGTAAACGAATACACAACGCGCTCGACCCGCGTAAAGTATTCGACATAGCGCTCCATGGTCTTGGCGATCCGCTTGATATTCATGCCCGGCACACAGGCGTTGAAGAACTGATAGCGCGCCGCTGGGCGCTCCCGATTCAATCGAATCTCTAAGATATGCGAAAAGCGCTCCTCGACCCGGACCCCCTGCCCAAAGCCAAAGGAATCGCCGATAACCAAGACGATTTTGTCCCTTTGCGCGTCGAATTCGGCCATCGGCCGTTCGCGCAGTTGCTCTTCGTTGCGGCGCATCTCAATGGCATTGGGCACTTTGATCGGCGCTAGATTGGCGAGAGTGGAATCATCGTTGGCATTTCCCAGATGGGTCAACTGACCATACGGGTGTGCCCGCCGCAGATCCCTGTCGGGAGTGCCCACAAAGTGCCCGTCGTAGCACCACAGATCGAGATTTGGATCGTCCGTCTGGTAATAGACCAAGGGATAGAGCCGCTCGGACCGAGCCAAGAGCCAAAAAGAGACTTCAATGGCGAGCGCGGTAACAGCCAAACTAACAACTACCAACAGCAGCTTACCGCCAATCTCGATTCGATTCATTTGCAATGATTATTTGACGATAGTGTGGGAGGCCCGTTCTGCATAAGGACCGATGAGTGAACCTATCACCTCGACTAGGGTTAGCGCGGCCAGAGCAGCGCCCGCTCTGCGTCAATGCGCGGATGCACGGTCTCTCCCGGAGCAAAACGCCGTTCCTTCGACGCGATGATGTGGATGGACGCCCCGGCCCAATCCACCCATAAAATCCACGCGGCCCCTGCGTCCTCGACGACGCGCACCACGCCCGGCACGTGTCCTCCTTCGGGCGCGATGTCTTCCGGCCGCACGCCAAGTAGCATCTCGCCTGTCCCACTCAGCGCTGGCATTCGCTCGGCTTGATTCGGGCCAATCCACGCATCTCCGCGCCGCTGGACGCTGAGGATGTTGATCGTGGGTTGTCCCAATTGGCGCGCCACTACCGGCGAGATCGGCTGGCGATAAATAGCCTCTGGGCTACCCTGCTGCAAAATCCGTCCCTCAGCCAGCACGGCAATGGAATCGCCCATGGACAGGGCCTCGGCTTGGTCGTGAGTCACGTAGATCGCCGGGATGCCCAACTCCTGCCGCAACAGAGCCAACTCTAGACGGAGGGACTCCCGCAGCTTGGCGTCCAAATTAGTCAGCGGCTCGTCAAAAAGAAACAGGCGCGGCCGCCGCACAATTGCCTGTCCAATGGCCACCCGCTGCATCTCTCCCCCCGACAGGCGAGCTGCGGGCCGGTCGAGCAGCCGCTCAATCTTCAGCAGCTCGGCCGCCCAGCCGACGCGCTGGTCAATCTCGTCGCGCGCAAGCTGCTGGCGCGGTGCCTTGAGCGGAAATTCCAAGTTGCGCCGCACGCTCCAGTCGGGATATAAGGCAAAATGCTGGAAGACAAACGCAATGTCGCGGTCGGCTGGTGGCCAGTGCGTCACCTCCTCGCCGTCCATCTCGACCTGTCCGGCGTCGGGCGCGTCCAACCCGGCGACGATCCGCAGCAGCGTAGTCTTGCCCGCACCAGTCGGCCCCAGCACCACCAGCATCTCGTCGGCCCCCAGCGACAGGTCAATGCCAGACAGAACCTCGGCCTTGCCAAAGCGCCGCGTCACTCCTTTTAGCTGTAACCAGGACATCTTAGAATGCGTTCGCTTCGTTGGGAAATAACGACCGTGCGCAAGAAGCCGCTTAACTGAAGCGGTGGAACGGCCTTTGATTTCGATCAGAAGCGTATGTTGGGAAAGAATCGGGCCAAGCGCAAGCTACCGGCTGCGCCTAGCCGTTGGTCGTGCGGTCGGCGTGTCGGTAGAGACGTAGCAAAGGAGCGGGCGCGGAGGTCGGCAGCATCCTCAGCGCCCGCCTCTGTTGAATCAATCGTCCAAATAGACCGGCGCGGGCAGCCCTTCAAGCGAGCAGAAGAACTCCAACTCCTCGTCGGCGACGGGTTTTGCGGCCGTTGGGGAGGGCCGCACGTAGGGATCGGTCGCGGAAAGATCAACTGAGTAGCCCATATCGCTTAGCGCTTGCAGCGTTATCGCTGAGATTACGGGATTCGGTGCAACTGTTGACATAAGCTCACCAGATAGAGCGCTAGTGCGCCAATGGGTCCCATCTCGTTCGGTTGGTACTTTCGCACCTTGGTAATCTGTGCCACCGGCTTGGTCAAAAGCCGCAATAGCTTTTGGCCCAGGAAAATGAGTATCACCATTTAGCTCACGAATCATTCCCTTGCTGAACCAGATAGTCCCGATTCCCAAGACGTGTCCTATTTCATGAAGTACTGCCTGCCTCAGCCTCTGGAGACTAAAAGTGGACGGTGTTGCAATTCCGATACAACCAATAATCGGCAAGGAGCTTGAGCGCAACACTATGGGGGATCCATAGCCACCGTATCCTCGCAGCAAAGGGTTTCCTTCTCTAAACTTCGATACATAAATTCGTAGGTCATCTATTCGTTCGCCGTCAGGTATATTAATCGCTTGATAGCCACATGCTCCAGACCATGCACTAGAAAACGTGTAATCGGGAAACTCAGTCTGTATAGCCGCTTCCCAACGATTGGCAGCATGGTGCCATACCTCCTGCTCCTCCTCTGTGAAACCACCAAGAAAGACAAATTCAATATTGAAGGGACTTTCGGTCTCTGTAACTGTGAATGAATGAAAAGGCGCAAAAGATACATCGACATCACGGCGTTGCAACGCTGGAATATGTTCATCGATAGAGGCTTTACTTAAAGGATTGGACAGAGCATCCAGTCGTTCCAAGTGGGGCAATGCTACCAATGGCGATAAGTCTGAAACGCTATTCCATGCAAAATTAAGATCTCGTAGATTGGATAAATTTTTTAATGGAGCGAGATCAGAAACCCGATTGTCAGAAAAGTATAACCATTTCAGGTTAGTTAACGTCGCCAATGGAGTGAGATTAGAAACCTGATTCACAGAAAAATACAACCATTCCAAGTTGGTTAATGCCGCCAATGGAGTAATATCAGAAACCCGATTATCATAAAAACCTAAAGCCTCCAGATTGGTTAACGTCGCCAATGGAGTGAGATCAGAAACCTGATTATCATAAAAGTATAAATCTTTCAAGTTGGTTAACGTCGCCAACGGAGTGAGATTAAAAACTTGAGTGTTAGAAAAAGCTAAAAACTCTAAGTTGGTTAACGTCGCCAATGGAGTGAGATTAAAAACTTGAGTGTTAGAAAAAGCTAAAGACTCCAAGTTGGTTAACGTCGCCAATGGAGTGAGATCAAGAACCCTATTACTATCAATATTTACAGATGTCAGGTTCTTAGCTGTTTCTAAGCCTCTAAGATCCTTGATCCCTAGATCTGTTGCCTCAAGACTCGTTAAAGTATTCATATCAGCTTGAGTAATCGTCTCACCGGGACTCTTCTCTAGCGCTTGCTCTATAAATGTCCTCAAAGCAGTATCCGGGATAAGAATCTCATCAGACAGCGAAGAACTGTCAGGAGACGAAACCGATAAACTGGCGGACGTGTCCTGATCGTCGTCGGACGTGCCCTGATCATCATCGTCGGACGTGTCCTGATCGTCATCGTCGGACGTGCCCTGATCGTCGTCATCGGGCGTGGTATGTCCGCCCGATCCTTCGGGCGCTTGGTGAGTGCCGTCCCCTAAAATGTCGCACAAGGCACAGTTGCTTTTCCCAGCGGCCGCAGTCGGCGGTGGCTCTTTTGAGCAAGAGAGGGCGCAGAATAGGGCAAGAAGTAAGACAAAGCGCAGCATGTGAGAATCTCCTTCCCTAACGTGAATTCGGGTTAAGCGGCCTTCTAACCGGAGCCGTGCTTCCACTTAGCAGAATACGTTTACATTAAACATTTACATTATACAGTACGGCCATTCTCTGTGTCAAGACATGTTGATTTGGAGCTTGACGATCAACTGGAAATCAAAGCGAGTGCTCAATATTGAACCCGAAAACCCAGCCTGTCGCCCACTGCCCAACGCGGTTCGCCAGAGATTTCCAACCCACTTCTTAGAGCCGCTTGCCACTCACCGGATCAAACAACAGCACCCGAGCAAAGTCCAAGCCCAAAGACGCTCCCACAGCCTCCCGCTCCCGATCAGCCACCTGCATAACCAACCGACCGCACTCGGCCTGCAGGTGAATATAGCGGCACGCGCCTTGGTACTCGTCGCGCACCACCTCGGCCCGCAGCCGACCTTTGGCAGCCGGCCGGACAAACTCCGGCCGCACCCCCAGCGTCGCCGGCCCCGGCCGCAATCGCTCAGCCAGCGGCCAGACCAACCCAGGCGCAACAAAGCAGTCCTCGCGGATTTCCCCAGTGACGAAGTTCATGCTGGGGCTGCCGATAAAATGCGCCACAAACAGGTCGGCCGGCTGATCGTACACCAAGGCCGCAGCCCCACTCTGGCGAATCCGTCCCTCGTCCATGACCACCACTTGATCGGCCAAGCTCATGGCCTCCTCTTGGTCGTGAGTCACGTACAAGGTGGCGATCCCCGCGTCGAGCTGTTGGGCGCGGATCATCTCCCGCATCTCCAGCCGCAACCCCGCATCAAGCGTGCCCAACGGCTCGTCCATCAGATAGATCTGCGGTCGCCGCACCATGGCCCGCGCCAAAGCCACCCGCTGCTGATCCCCGCCCGAAAGCTGCCGAGGATAGCGCCCGACCAACGCACCCAGCCCCAACCGCTCGACAATGTCGGCCACCCGCTGCCGTCGCTCCCGCCGATTCAACCCCATGCTCTCCAGCGGAAAGCCGATATTGTCCTCGACCTTTAGATGCGGATAGAGCGCGTAAAACTGAAACGCAAACCCCACGTCCCGCTCAGCGGGCGAACGATCGGTGATGTCCGCGCCGGCCAGCACAATCTGCCCGGCCGTCGGCTTTTCGAGACCTGCGACCATCCGCAACGTAGTAGTCTTACCGCACCCAGAAGGCCCCAACAGCACGGCGAACTCGCCCTCGCTACAGTGCAAATCAATGCCCTGGACGGCACGCGTACCGTCGGCAAAGGTCTTGACCAAATCTCGGCACTCGAGAAAACTCATGGCCCGTCCATCTGCCGACGCGACGTCACAACGTGCAACAGCGTGCTAAAGGCCGCGACAAAAAACCCATACTTCAGCCCCGTCCCCCAGAACGGTTGCAGCATCAATCCCACTCCGGCGACCATGCCCACGCGCGCGCAGCGATCTAACCAGCGGCTCATCGCTTGATCGTCCCAAAAGTGACGCCGCGCAACAGATGCTTGCGCACCAACACCGTGAAGACGATGATCGGCGCGACAAAAATCAGCATCCCCGCGCTGATCTGCGCCCACGGCAAACCCGACACATTGCCCTGCAAACCAGCGAAGTAAACCGGCACTGTAACGGCCTTTTGATTGTTGAGCGTCATGGCAAACCCATACTCGTTCCACGCGGAGATCAAGCAGAACACCGCAGTCACCGCCATCCCGGGCACGGCCCGAGGCAAGACGACCAAGCGGAAGGCTTGGAAGCGAGTATAACCAGCCACCAGCGCGGCTTCTTCGTACGCCGTGGGTATTTCGTCGATAAAGCCCTTCATCAGCCACACGGCCAGTGACATGTTGAACGCCGTGTACAGCAGTACCAAGCCCATGTGGCTGTTCTGGAGATCGAATTCGCGATACATCATCAACACCGGCACCACCACGGCGAGTGGCGGCAAAAAGCGCGTCGAGAGAATGAAGAACAGCCAGTCTCTCCCCCCGGGGATGGCAAATCGACTAAAGCCATAGGCCGCGCAGGTGCCGATCAGCACCGAGCACAAGGTGCTGAGCAGACCAATGATCAAGCTGTTGCCCAAGTAGTGAAAAAAGGCGTGCTCCCCACCGGCGTACACCGCGGCCAGTTGGCGATAGCCGTCGAGATTGGCGCGGAAGTAGATCCCATCGGCCGCGACCTCTTCGGCCCAAGTGGGCACGAACTTCGGATGCACGGCAATGCTGTCATCCCGCGTCTTAAACGAGGTCAGCAAGAGCCATATCAGCGGCAGCATGGCCGCGCAGAAGTAGCCCCCGACAAAGGCGATGCGCAGCGCTTTCACTGTGCCCCGGCCTCCTCGCGCCGCTGCACTGAACTCATGTAGCGCACAAACACACTGGCCAGAGCGAGCACCAGCACCAGTACCACGTACGAATACGCCGCACCCAGTCCCACCTTGCCATCGCGGAATACCACCTGATAGAGCAGCGCACTCACCGTTTGCGTTGCGGGGTCGTTGGGGCCGGTGATGGCCATGACCAAATCGAACTGCTTGATCGCATCCGTAGCCCGCAGCAGCACGGCCAGCCCCAAAAGCGGCGCACACAAAGGCAGGGTAATCCGGCGGAAGACTTTCCACCGCGAGGCTCGGTCAATGGCCGCGGCCTCGTACAGATAGCCGGGGATGGCATTGAGCGCCGCCAGTGCAATCAGCATCATAAACGGCGTCCACATCCACACGTCAACCAGCAAAATCGACAGCAGCTTGAGGTCGGGATCTGTAATCCACTGGGGTTGGCCTAGCCCCAGCGCATCGAGGCATTGATTGAGGATACCGTAGTGTCCGTTGAGCACCAGCTTCCAAAAGAGCGCGATCACCGCCGGCGGCAACATCATCGGCACCAAAAGCGCGGTCAGCGCAAACGCCCGGCCACCGAAGCGATCTTTGAGTGCCAGCGCCAAGGCAAAGCCCAAGATCAGTTCCACGGCCACGGCCACGCAGACAAAAAGCGCAGTGGTCCGCAGCGCGGCCCCGTACTTGGCAAACTTGAACGCCACGGCGTAGTTGAATTCCCCCACGAATTTCCACGCCCCGCCGACCAGATCTACATTGGTGAAGCTGAGCGCGATGCTGTACAGCAGTGGGAAGACATTGATGCCGATGAGCAAAATGAGGGCCGGCCCCACGAACGCATATGGCGTCCAATCGCGGCACCGGCCCGTACTACCCCTCACGCCGCCTCCTTATTCCATCTCTAGCAAGCCCGCTTCCATCAGAATCATCTCGTGCTCAGCGGCCAGCGCGTCGAGCGCATCGGCACTCGCGCTCGTACCGTCAAGGGCCGCGCCCAAGTGGCGCACAGCCGCGGCTAACAGCTCGTTGTACACTGGCACGTTCCAAAAGTCCTGCAAGTAATCTAGCGATTCAGCAAACACGGCGTTGTACGGCGCAGCCGCAGCAAATTCCTCGCTCGCCAGCAACTCGGTATTGGCAGTGAACGAGCCGGGATAGGATATCCACTTCTCCTGGATGGCAGTCTGGGAAAACCAAGCGATAAACTGCTTGGCCCATTCCTGCTTTTCTGGCGTGGTCTTGGTCGAAATGCTAAAGCCCTGCCCGCCCAGCGAGATAACGCGCGTGTCGCCGTGGCGCGGCACCATAAAGAAGCCAACTTGGTCGCCCATGCTGGCGACGATTCCCGGATAGAACGGAAAGTAGTCTAAGACCATAGCCGTGGAACCGTTGGAGAACGCCTCTAAGTTGAAGAAGTAATCGGCATTGGTGCCGCCTTCGGGCGTAAATTGCAATAGGGACTTGAAAAACTCCAGCCCCGCCACAGCTCCCTCGGTGTTGAGGTGGCCTTGCACCTTGTAGCTCTGCGGGTCGCCCCAAGCGCCGCCCCAAGCCCACAGAAAGGGCTGGAAGCCCATGACGATGGAATCGTACCCCCGACCCGTCAGCAGCGAGCAGCCGTAGCGCTTTTGCTCCGGGCGGTGGAAAAACTCGGCCAAGTCGCGGAATTCCTCCCACGTGTCGGGCGCGGCGAGCGGACGACCGTAGCGAGCGGCAAACGCCTCCTGCTCGGCCGAGTCTGTAAACCAGTCCTTGCGATAGACAAAGCCAATAGCATCCGTCTGGCAAGGCGCGGCAAAAAACCGGCTGCTGCCCGGCGGGTACTCGCACAAATAGCGCGCGGCGCGCGGATGAATCGCGCCCACGTCAACGGCCTCGGGTAGCCAATCGGTCAGCTCCAGATACAGCCCCTTGGTCGCGCCGCGGCCGATCCACTGGCTGTCGCCGACGACGATGTCGAAGTCGGTCTGCTTGTTGCCAAAATTGAGAAAGACTTGGTCTTGATAAGCTGGCCAAGGGATCTGGTACACCTCGACGGCAATCCCGGTCTCTTCGGCAAACTCGTGGCCCAACTCTTGTAGCGCCGCGGCTGGATCCCATTGCGCCCACCAGATGGTGATCTTCTTGTCTTCGGCGCGGCCCGTTTGCACCGCCAGCAGCAGGACCGCCGCCAGCCCGAATATCCGCATTCTCATACGGTTCCCTCCTCTTAAAAACGTGTTTGAACGTCGATTTGAATTCGGTACGCCGACCATTCCATGGGCGCGTCTTGGAAGAAGGCGCTCATGGGGCCGGTGTCAACGTTGGAATGAGTTGACGCTCGTTCTTGCGGTAAATCGCAAAATCGCGATCCAAAGTGAAGACGACCCCTTTCGCATGGCGTTCAGCCATCCGAACGATACAGCCATCCGCAAGGGACATGGGAACGTCCCGGTATTTCTTTAGCAACCGCGAGATAGCTGCTGTTTCTTCGGCCAGAGAAAACGATAAGTCCAAAACGCCGCGCCGGACCAACTCGAGCACGGCCCCCTGCCCTCCAGCGAATGGCTGGACGAGAAAGCAGGCTTCCGCGAGGACCGCTTCGCAGGTGAGCAGGGGTGGAGCTATACGCGCCCACTGGTCCTTCGCCCAGCGATGATGCTGGTCGCGTCGATTCAGCAGCGCGACCAGCGGACCGGTGTCGAGAATGACTTCCTTGATCAACGGCCGAATTTCCGCAGGTAGTCCTTGTTCGCGGACAGGTCTTCAGGCCCGGAAAGTATACCCCTGAGATCGCCCACCTGCGAGAGGGCAGAACCGGCTGGTTCAGCTCCGTCCGTTTGCAGGTACGCCTCCAGCGCCTCGCGAATCAGCGCAGACTTGCTCACGCCCCTCCGCTGCGCCATTTCAGCGAGTTCAGCCGCGAGCGGATCGGGCATCTTTAGCGAAATAGTATTCATTGCTCCTCTTAGGTATTACCACAGTGACGATTTAATAATACTCTAGCCTGCAAAGCAGGTCAATCACTCGCTCAATATCCGACCGCTTGGAACGAGAAGTTTCTCAACTGGTGACTACTCCGCGACTCCTGCAAAGCTCCACACCTGCAAAGCCGTGCGGTGGAAGAGCCACGCCTTGTCGTCGTCGGTGAGAAAATCGACGTGGTCGCGGAACATCTCCAAGGCCGGGCCGTACCCCACCTCTTTCATTACACCGGGGAAATTGGTACCCCACATCAGCCGCTGCGGCCCAAAGGCGTCGTAGATGCGGCGGAAGGCGGGAAATGTATCCGCGTGCGGAAAGGGCAACTCGGACTTGTGCGCCTGCGGCGTGAATTTCACGTACACCTTGGGAAAGCGCGCCAAGTCGAGCACGTGGCTCAACAGCGGAAAGGGCGCTTCCTCATTGGTCGGCGCCCCGCCGATGTGGTCCAGCACTACCGGTACCTCGGGAAAGCGGCCGATGATAGGCTCCAAATGAGGCAAATTGGCCGCCGGACCGTGGACGATAAAACACGTGCCCAATTCCTCCGACCGCCGCCACAGCGGATCTTGGTCGGGGGCGGCCCATTCCGAAGGGTGGTCGAGTCGCGACGAGTGAATGCGCAAGCCACCAAAACCGTCCTCGCGCACTAGCCTTTCCAGCCGGTCAACCGCATCCGGAGCCTTGGGATCAACCAAGCCAATGGCGGCAAAGCGGCCCGGAAAGCGGCGCAAACAGTCGGCCACGTACCGGTTGTCGAACAAATAGTAAATCGGCTGCACAATAACCGCTTTATCGACCCCGACCTCGTCCATGGTCTGGTTGAGCAATTCCACAGATCCACCGCCTACCTGAGTCCGGCCCTCGGCAAAAGGATAGCGCTCCGCGTCCTCGCTCCACACGTGTAGATGAGTGTCAATGATCACAAGTCCCTCCTATGGTAAAAACTGAATCGCATGAGCAACCCCATTAACTACTATTATCCACCACGCACTCGGGGGCCAGTGCCTCCACGGCCAAACGGGCGACCTGGGCAATGGCCTCGGCAGCGGCGGATCCGTCGTCGCGGGCCAAGGCAAAGGCCACCACGACCAAGGGCCCTGCTGGCAAAAACACAAGGCCAGCATCCCCTTTGATGATGCCGCTAGAGCCGTACTTGTGCGCCACCACCACATCCGGCTGCAAATAGCACCGGATCATGCGGGTATCCCGACCGGTTTTGAGCAGCTCTATCATGGCTTTGGAAGCCGCCGCACTGACGACCTGCCCGCGATATATAGCTGCCAATAAAGAAGCCAATTCGCCAGGAGCGGCCACATTGTTTTCCAGCGAACCCCCAAAGGACACGCTGCCGTAGTCAAGGCCCTGAGTGCTGACCCGCTCCCTGTACACTACATCGTTGGCCTGATTGGTGGGCACCTCGTCCATCCCTACCATGCGGTAGTGATAGCGGCCCATGGTCGCGGCTGCCCGCACATTGGCACAGCCCAGCCGGTCGAGGGTGGCGTTGATCTGGTCTAGCCCCAGCAATCCCATGAGGAAATCAGTGGCAATATTGTCGCTGATGCCCATCATCAGGCGGGCGTAGTCGCGCAAGGTCAACTCGGGCTCGTCTTGGGCGATTTGCAACACCCCCGAACCGTGCGTTGAAATATCGCCCCGCAACCGGTGTCGGCCGTCTAGCGACAGCCGTCCTGCCTCGGCTTGGCGGAACAACTCGACCAATACGGCAATTTTGATGACCGAGGCCGTGGGAAAGCGCTCGTCAGCTCTGTACTGATGCACTTGACCAGTAGCCAGATCTTCTATATGCCAGCCCATACGGCCGTCAAAGGCCGCGGCTATCTGGCGCAGGGCCGCATCGGGAAAAACGCCCATGTCCAACTTCCCTCTCATTCCCCGTCGGCGTGCAACTTTTCCAGCACCTGCCACTGTTGGCGCTGGCGGCTTTCGGCCGAGTCGAAGATCTCGCGGACGAAATGGTCCCGGCTTTTGCCGTCGGCTAGTTCGATCAAGCGGTTTTGCAAGTCGTCGGACGAGGGGTCGCGACCGAGCGCTGCACGATAGACCCCACGCACAAAATCCGCCTCGGCCGCTTCGTTGAGCAAGTCTTGAGCCTCGTAGGCGAAGGCTTTGAGGGTATGGGCTAAAGAGGCGGCCAACCAGGCCTTGTGCTCTTCGAGCGGACCTAAAATACCGTACAACTCAGCACACAATTCCACATCGCCCACTACCTGCTGAGCTTCTTCCGCAGACTTCCTTTCAGACCAAGCTTGCAGAGTTTGCACATAGGTCTTGGCCCGACCCCGACGCTGGTCGTCCATTTCCCAAGCCCGAGTGAGCACATCGACGGCCGGCTGACCCGGATAAGTGCCTTCGCCAATGGCGCGGACGATCAGGTCGAGATTGTCAAAGGCGCAGTAGTGGGTCAGCGAGTCGAAGCGCGAGATCAGGGCGCGGATGTGGCGCACCGCATCGGGCAGTTCCTCCAGCGGAGCAACTTGGGCGTCGATGCGCTGCATAGCCTCGTCGGGCTCGTCGTGGTGATGCAGGATATTGCGCCAGTGGGAATCAGGCATGATGTCTCCTGTCGAGAGTTGGGTATTGAGCGGATTGCGAATTATGCGCGGAACAAATGGCCCTCAATGGGCAGACTCACTTCAATGCCCGAAGTGGCCGCCTGCAAACCGGCTTCCATAATCTCTTGGGCGTGCCGCGATTGGGTGGCATTGGTCGTGCCCTGGGGCGGCTGGCCCGAGCGGATGCAGTGCAGAAAGTGCGTGGCGGCATTGCTCTGGGAGGCAGACAATTCGTCGAGTTCTACCTCTGTTCCCTCGCGATTCTGGCGGGTGTACACCGTCACCTGATTCCCCACCACCATAGTCCCCTCGGTACCGTAGAGCACCACGTCGTGGGGCGGCACGTGCGGCACGGCTTCAGTCCAACTCATTTCCAGGCGGCACAAGGCTTGCGGGTAGCGCAGCACCATAATGCCGTTGTCGTCAACCGGCAGGTGAGTCTTGAGCAAGCGGCCAGCCATGGCCACGACGCTGTGCGGCCGGCCCAAAAAGTGGACGCACAGGCTGGCACCGTATCCGCTGTAGTCGTTGAAGGCCCCGGCTCCGTTGAGTTGAAGATCGAAGAGGAAGCCGCAAAATTCGTCGGAGCAGCCTAGCTCATCGGGGCCGCAGTGGCCACCGCGCCAGGTGAGCTGCCACAATTGCCCAATGGCCCCTTCCCCGACGAGGCGGTGGGCCGTGTGCAAGGGCCGCGACCACGCCGTAGGCCAGTTGACCATCAGACAGGTCTGGTGACGCTGGGCCGCGGTCAGCATGCGGTCGGCCTGTTCGAGCGTGGCGGCCATGGGTTTTTCGACCATCACGTGAATACCCCGAGCCGCGCACAGCTCGACGAGGGGGGCATGGTGGGCAGTGGCCGAAAAAACGAAAACTGCGTCGGGAGTTTGCGCGTCGAGCAGGGCTTCGTACTCGCCGTACACTTGGTCGCAGCCCGTGCGCTCGCGGAAGCGGTCCAGCAGCACGGGGTTGGGGTCGGCACCACCCACGAGGAGGGCTTCCTCCCGGTCGGCTAGTTCCCTGAGGTTGCCCCACAAGTGGTCGTGGGCCATGCCCAGCACGGCGACTTTGATCGGATCAGTCATATAATAAGCTCCTGAGTGTTGTTGAGGTGTGCGGTATGAGGACGCCAATTGCTCTGGTCAATCTATATCCCTAGGGACGTAAAGGGCAAGCCACCTTGAAAGAGGAAGGGCCGCCCGCTATAATACCCTTACTACTGTATAGCGGAGGAGTGCTTATGAAGATCGTTGCCCCACCTTCCCCAATCGCCTAATTTTGACTCGACGGTACCTTGCTCAGCAAAAACGAGAATCAGCTCAATAGGACGCCCGAAATTTAAGGGCATTCCCTCCTGTGCAAATCCTTTAACATCTATGAATAGTATCAACTTAAGTCAAAGCGAGACAGCATCTGCAACCGAACTAGCAGAAAGCTATCGCCTAGATATATCTCGAAAATTAGTTCCCAAGAAACGTTCGGAAATGGGACAGTTCCTGACTTCTGTCTCTATTGCTCGGTTTATGGCCTCGCTTTTTGACTCTGTTGGATACGGTCAGATCCGCCTTTTAGATGCCGGTGCTGGAGTAGGTTCCTTAACGGCCGCTTTTGTAGAGGAATTTTGCTCTCGTACTGCTCATCCCCAGGAGATTTACATCAAGGCTTACGAATTAGAGCCGACGATGATTGAGTATCTACAATCTACGCTTACCAACTGTCGCCGATTGTGCCGGGACAACGGAATCGACCTTCAAGAGAAAATTGAAGTTGAAGATTTTATTGAAGGAGGGGCGAAACAACTGGCAAGTGATCTATTTCAGTGTCCTCCAGTCAAGGAGTCTTTCACTCATGTAATCATGAACCCTCCCTATAAAAAAATCCGCTCCAATTCTCCACATAGAAAATGGCTGCAAGCCGTGGGTGTAGAAATCTCAAATTTATATGCAGGATTTCTAACAATTGCTATCGAGATGTTAAGGCCAGGGGGTGAGCTTGTGGCCATCGTCCCTCGTTCGTTCTGCAATGGTCCGTACTTCAAATCTTTTCGTAGATTTTTACTCGAACAGATGATGATCAAACGTTTTCATGTATTTGAATCTCGCACTCATGCGTTTAAGGACGATGAAGTACTACAGGAAAACATAATTTTCCATGCGGTAAAAGGATCAGCCTTAGGAACTGTCAGAATCACCTCAAGTTATAGTGTAGAATTCTCCAAGGAGTACGGAGAAATGATCGTAGAGGATATGACCCAGAGGACAGTCCCCTATACCAGCGTTGTCAAGCCCGACGATCCAGAGCAATTTATTCATATAGCCACTACTGATTTTGAACAGCATGTAGTAGATCGAATTTCAGTATTTAATTATACGCTAGAAGATTTAGGCATCGAAGTATCCACTGGTCCCCTAGTAGATTTCAGGCTGAAAGAACATTTGCGCCAGAAACCTGGACCAGGTACAGCCCCCTTGCTTTATCCTGCTCACTTTGATGCCGATGGACTGACATGGCCCAAGAGTGGGAAGAAGCCCAATGCTATTAATATTACACCTGATTCTGAAAAGTGGCTTTGGTCTAATAATGGCCACTATGTGGTGACCAAACGCTTTACTGCTAAAGAAGAACGAAGGCGCATCGTAGCAGCGATATATGATTCATCTCTACCTGCCCGTAAAGTCGGCTTTGAAAATCACCTAAACGTATTCCATCGACAAAAGCAGGGATTATCTAAAGAAATAGCCTTGGGGCTAGCCGTCTATCTAAATTGCACCCTAGTCGATAAATACTTCCGCCAATTTAATGGCCACACACAAGTCAATTCTGCCGATCTCAGGACGATTCATTATCCAAGCCTAGAGACCTTAGCTAAATTTGGTTCTCTAGCTAAAGGTAAGATTCCGCTACAAAAGGATATCGATTATCTGATCAACCAAGAAGTCAGTAGAATGGGAAAGAAATCCATGCTTGATCCAATCCAGGCGCAACAGAAAATAAATGAGGCACTAAATCTCTTGATAAACTTCGGCCTTCCCAGAGGCCAACAAAACGAACGCTCCGCACTGACACTGCTTGCCATTTTGAACCTCAAACCAGATGGAAGCTGGCAAGAACTGGAACAACCGTTGATGGGTATCACCCCTATCATGGAATTTTGCCGGGCTTTCTACGGCAAAGAGTACGCGCCCAATACTCGTGAAACTTTCCGCCGTCAAACCATGCACCAATTTGTCGAAGCGGGCATCGCACTGTATAACCCAGACGAACCAGATCGTCCCGTAAATAGCCCCAAAGCATGTTATCAGATCAGTCCAGAAACTTTTGCAGTCATTCTCACCTATGGCACAGACCAGTGGGACCAAACCCTTTCTTCATATTTAGAAGAGCGAGAAACCCTAGCTCAACTTTATGAGATGCAGCGAAAAATGCAGATGATCCCCGTAGAAGTTGAAGAGGACTACGAAATTGCTCTCACTCCTGGTACACACAGCAAGCTGATTAAAGATATCATCGTCGAATTCGCACCTCGATATGCCCCGGGAAGCGAAGTGATTTATGTAGGCGATACGGGAAGCAAAATTGGCTACTTACAACAAAGCAGGTTGTTAGAGCTAGGTGTTGAGGTGGATGAACATGGCAAAATGCCGGACGTAGTGCTCTATTATCAGGAGAAAAATTGGCTTTTTTTAATTGAGGCCGTGACAACCCATGGGCCTGTAGATAGCAAAAGACATCGTGAACTTTCTACATTATTTGCCAAGGCTATACCTGGTTTAGTATATGTTACGGCCTTTCCAGACCGCACGACAATGGGAAAGTATATAACTGAGATCTCTTGGGAAACTGAGGTATGGGTTGCGGAAACACCAACGCATATCATCCATTTCGATGGGAACCGATTTCTTGGACCCTACGAAACTTCCTGAAATCCGCAGCTAGTATTCGGAGACATTGCCGGCTTCCACGCCGTCCATTCTCAAAACATAAAGAAAGGATCAGCTATGAAAATCGCTTTGGCACTCGGACCAGACGCCAGCGCCGTATCGACCTTCGGTACCCAATGTGGCGTCGAGCATGCCGTCGGCACCTTCGGTCTCGCGCCGATACCAGATAAACCAATCGACGACGAAGCGCAGCCGTTCAGCCGCCAGTCCCTAGCTCATTTCAAGGCGCAGTACGAGAAAAACGGTTATCATCTATCGGTCATTGAAAGCCGTCCTCCCATGGAAAAGATCAAACTAGCCCAGCCGGGGCGCGACGAAGAAATCGCCGTCGTCTGCGAGTTCATCCGCAACATGGGGGCAGTCGGCATCCCGGTGTGGTGTCCTGCGTGGATGCCGATCCTCTTCGTGATTCGCACGTCGTCCGAAATCCCGACGCGAGGCGGTGCCAAGGTGACCGGCTTCGACCTTGAAGAATTCAACAAGACCCATCCCGCCGGCGAGCATGGCGAAGTCACCGAGGAGGACCAGTGGGACAACCTGAAATACTTCCTCGAACGCGTTGTCCCGGTCGCCGAAGAGGCGAACGTCAAGCTCGCCATGCACCCCGACGACCCACCCCTGTCGCCGATCCAGGGCATCGCCCGCATCATCAGCAGCGTTGAGAACTACCAGAAGATGGTCGATCTCGTTCCCAGCCCGGCAAACGGCATCGGCCTCTGTCAGGGCAACTTCGGCCTGATGACCGACGACCTGCCGAGCGTCATTCGCCATTTTGGCGAGCAGCAGAAGATCCACTTCGTCCATTTCCGCGACATCAGGGGCACGCCGGAGAAGTTTGACGAGGCCTTCCACGACGACGGCAAGCACGACATGGCGGCCTGTGTCAGGGCCTATCGCGACACAGGATACGAGGGAGTCGCACGCCCCGACCATTTCCCGCAGCTAACCTACGAGGACTTCGTCGATGTGCACTCCATGGAGCGCCTCTACGCCATTGGCTACATGAGGGGCCTGATCGAGGCGGTGTACAGCGAATGACCGCGGAGGGCTGGTCACAGGTACCTAGCTGCGATACCGTTTCTCAGGAGAATTGCTCGTGAAAGTAGCCATCATGGGTGCCGCCGGGTGGGTCGGCCGGGCCGTGCTGGAAAACTTCGCCGGTCGCCATCAGGTGCGCGCCTTTGATTACAGTCCCGAAGCTTGGGCGACGTACCACCGCTTCGACGGCGACTGGGAGGGAGAAAAGCTCTACGGGGACATCGCCGACTTCCACGCCGTCCACAGGACCTTGGAAGGCATGGACGGCGTCGTCCACCTAGCCGCCTACTTCGGCTACGAGAACCCGCCCGAGGACGATGTGAACCCCTTTCTCATCAACCTCAAGGGGATGTGGAACGTCTTGGAGTCGGCCCGTCGCCACGAACTCAAACGAGTAGTACACATGGGCTCCTGCGTCGTGCAACATCCAGACGGTCTTTTTCTTTCGTCAGATATCCGCAGCAAGGAAGGAAGCCCGTACGGCATCTCAAAGCGCCTGCAGGAGGAAATGTGCCGCCAGTACCACGACGCCTATGGCTTGCGGATCATCGTCTTCCGGCCCTGTAGCATTGGCGACAGCAGACTCGGCATCAGTCGAGACGGCAACCCCGCTCACGGCGGCGTTAGCTGGGTCTGTCGGCACGATTTGGCGGAAGCCTGCCACCTAGCCCTCACATCTGAGACCATTGACTTCGACATCATGCACACGGCCAGTCACCCGGACGCGGATAAGTACTGCAACGTCGCCCGATCCCGTGAGCTACTAGGTCTGAAATACAAAGGACACTTCCCCGGCGACTGACAGCATTCAAAAAGGAGCACCATGCCCCCCCACTACGACGTCTTACTCAAAAACGGCCACCTCATAGACCCCAAAAACAACATCAACGGCCCGGCCGACCTCGCCATCAAAGACGGCAAAATCGCCGCTGTGGGGCCGCAGTTGCCCGGCACTGCGGAGCGACAAGCCGATGTCGCCGGCCTCTACGTCACCCCCGGCCTCATCGACATCCACCTGCACGTGTACGGCGGCTTTAACGCTTGGCTCTTCCCCGATCCCCACAACCTGCCGCACGGGGTCACCACCTGCGTCGATACGGGCGGCGCTGGATACAAGGATATTGCAAATTTCAAAGAAACCATCATGGACCAGTCCATCACCCGCGTCCTCGCTTTTGTCAACATCGTCGGCGCTGGCATGACCGGTCCGCCGGAGCAGGACACCACCGATATGGACCCCATCCCCTGCGCCGCTGCGGTCGAGCGCTACCCCGAGCACATCGTCGGGGTCAAATCGGCCCATTTTGGCGGGCCGGGGTGGGAATCGACCGGCGGGGCCATCGAAGCAGCGCGGCGGGCCGGCACCATCGTCATGGTCGATTTCTCGCCCAAACCCACCCGCACCTACTCCGAATTGCTCGCCCGCTACAGTCCCGGCGACATCCACACGCACTGCTACTCCATGCGCACGCCTATGCTCGACGACGAGGACCGCATTTTCGACTTCGTCTGGCAGGCCCGCGAGCGCGGCGTGATTTTCGACTTGGGCCACGGCAACGCCTCCTTCCGCTTCCACATTGCCGTGCCAGCCATGGCCCAAGGCTTCCCGCCCGATACCATCAGCACCGACCTACACCGCCGCAGCCGCCTGCTGCCCAATGCCACCATGAATATCACCATGTCGAAGATGTTGGCCTTGGGAATGCCGTTGCAAGAGGTCATCTACCGCTCGACGCAGCGCCCCGCCGAAGTCATTCGCCGACCCGAGCTAGGCCACCTGAGCGTAGGCGCTGAAGCCGACGTGGCAGTGCTGGCCGTGCACGAAGGCCGCTTCGGCTTTGTCGATGCCACCCGCAGCACCCTGCAAGGCAGCCAAAAAATAGAGGGCCGCATGACTCTGCGAGCCGGCGAAATTGTCTGGGATCAGGACGGCTTGAGCTTGCCGTCGTGGGAGGAAGGGGCGCGCTAAGCGCTCGACCTACTGCAATCCGGCGTAGAGAGTGACAAAACTCTGAGTAGCCGTGAGAGTCTCGGCCTCTGCAAAATCCTTGCGCTCCACCACAAAGCCAGCCAGAGCTTGGATCCGATATCCTAGATAGGCCGACTCCGTCACCAACTGGAAAGCCCAACTCAGCGAGTTGAAGTCCTCACTATCTCGGTCTAAATCGTTGAAAAAGGCGTACTCCACCCCGGCCTGCACCCTAGTCGCCGACAAAAGCTGAGTCTCCAACAACACCGAAACCAACTCCAGCAGCGTCGTTTGCTTCTCCTGATCAAACAGCGACCGGCTCTGTTGCACCCATTCGCTCTTCCAGCGCGGCTCCACAGTCACGCCCCGCCAAGCGTAGCGATAACTCGCCTTATTGATCAAGCCAAAGAAAAAATCCGCCGGAGCCAAATCGTGCTGTCGGCGCTGCTTGGCGCTCATCAACTGCCGGAAAAGCACCCAGTTGAGCTTGCTCATCACCTGTAGTTTTTCGCCGGTCAGGCTGTGGCCGACAAAAAGCTGATTGACCCACGTATCCCGCGCCAACAGCGGATCGTCAAGATGTACCAACTGTCCGCCCCGCAAGGTGTTGTCCGGCCGCCATTGCAAGAGCGGATTGGGAATGTCGTCCGCGACCAATTGGCTCATCTCAAATAGCCGCACCCGGCCCCACTTCGGCCACATCCGCTCGTAGCCCACCTGCACGTACGTGCTGTGATTTTTGCGGTCGGCTGAGATCTGCGCCTCGCGCAACGCCCCGGCTTTGAACTGCCAGTGCCGACCTAGTCCCACCCCGCCATAGACATTGAAGCCAGCCTGATCGCGGCGGTAGGGATAGTCCGGCTCGGTGTCGTTTTCGTATAAGTCAACCCAGAAGTTGTGGTTCATATCCACGCCAAAGAGAAATTCGGGCCGGTCCACTTGGAAGCGCAGGAAAGGCTCTTGGTAATCGGGAATGTTATTGGCCTTGACGCGGTTGTCGTTCTGGTTGAAGTCGGGCACCAAGTCGTTGTTGAGATCCCAACCGGGAAAGACCTGCCGGTCGTCAACCAGAAAATCGGCGCGGAAGGCATCGGGGAAGCGGTCTTGGTCGTCGTTGTCTTCGACCAGATCAAAACGGTTGCCCTGGCGGGCGTAGTCGAGTCCAGTAGTAGTAGTGACAAAAGCCTGGGTGTTGTAGCGTGGGTCAATGGAATACACCTCGCCGAACAACGTGAACGGTGCCCAAGCCTTGCGCACATTGACCATCCAAGCCGGCGCACTGGGTTGGCCCTTAACCCCCGCCGAGGCCGTGTGGGTTTCCTCGGCAACATTTGGGTATTGACGCCAACTCCAACTCAAGTCGTATTCGCCATACACGTCGAACCCGAGCAAGTCCTCCACCCGAAGCGTGCCACCGCCCACAGTGGTAGCAGTGGGCAGGCCGTAGGCAAAGCTGACCACGCCTAAATTGGAAATGTCCTGCACATTGCCCGCCGCCTGAGACACCATCGTAAAAAAGGGATTTTCCGTCGGCGCTACGTCGAGCCGGGTAAATCCCTCCTCGCCCAAGCCGCGCACCCCCTCGCCTGGATCGAGCAGCCCCAACTGGCGATCGGAACTCATCCAGACCTGATAGTCATTAGCCAACACCAGCCGGAATTCTACGGAGACGATCTCCGCCTTGTCGGCCGCAGCCCGGTTGACAAACGACGCACTGTCAAAGTCGTAGAGCAGGCTGATCTGCTCGCTGCCGTCCGCGCTGAGAAAACCCCGTCGCTCCAACCCCCCTTCAATCACCGGACCAAAGCGGATGTCCCGCCCCTGCTCCACCGTACCATCGCGATAGGTAATGATCACGTCCGAGGCGTCTGGGAAAAAGGCCGCACCGCCGCGGCCGTCCTCCGGTGAGTCGTCCTTCAATAGGATCTCGATCTGCCCAACCGTCTGATTCTGTTCGTTGGTCAAAGATCCTTTGTGCAAGGTCTCCACGAGTTGGTCCGCCACACTATTGGTCTGGTGGGCGCTGACCGCGTGCAACCCCACTTCGACAAAATCGCCCACGTGCGCTGCAAAACGACCTCCCGCCAAAGACGTGGCGTCCGTAAAGGCCCGCTCCGTCTCCTGGATGGCCCTAGGCCCTGAAATCAACGAATGCAGGAAGGTCATCTGATATTTGTCCGTGGCCAAATCCAGTTGAAATCCGTTCAAACGCGGCTTGGAAAAGGACAGCGGCGTCAGGGTCGTGCGTAGATTGTTGCTCACTGTCAGCGCGTAGTGATACTGGCCCTTTCGGTCCCCGGCGATCACCAGTTGATTAAACCACCGGTCGAATACATTCGTCTTGAACAGGGTGCTGCCCGCCTCCTGAGGCCGCGTCTGCGCAGTGTTGAACACCAGCCAACCCTGGGTCAGGTAATTCCCATACAAATCGTAGAAGTAATCCCCCTGCAAATCGACTTCCACGTAGCGCCGGTACGGCAGCCGCGCCCGGTTGGTGTACTGCCACTGCCGCCAGCGGTATTCTTCGTATAGTTCCTGCGGCACGTACCAGCGCCGCACCGCCGGGTCCAGCGCGGCCAGATACACCTCCGGACTCAAGGTCATCAGCCGAGCTTCCGTGCCCTGCTGCAATCCCAGCCGATTGCCGTACTCGACCTGAGCGGCGCTGTCGCAACAGACTGCAAGGCCGAGCAGTATGGCGAATTTTCGTCTTGTCGAGTTGTTCATAGGACGACCGCCGCGTCTCAATAGGCCACGGCGATGAGGTGAACTCGGGTCTGTCCACTAAAGGCCGTAGCGTCCGCATCCACCTCGATCTTGCACAAATACAAACCCGGAGCCACAACCTGCCCATCTTCGTCCCGTCCATCCCAGACAAACCGCTGCTGCCCACCCGTAGCCAACGCCTCCAACTGCCGCACTTGGCGACCCGCCAGCGTATAAATCCGCACTGCCAACGACCGCTCCTCCTGTACCCGGAACAAGGAAAAGCCGATCTCGGCCACCTCGTTGACCCCATCGCCGTTGGGCGTAAAAGGATTCGGCGCGATCGCCACTTGGGCAATGGCCATGTCGCCCCCTTGGGCACGAATGGCCAAGCTCTTTGCGGGACTCAGCCCGGTTACATCGCCGCCGTCTGCTGCCTGCCATGCGGTCGGAGGCTCGCTTTGCCGCACTGCAACGGCCAAGCGCGTCCCTTGCAAATACACCCGCGAGGCAAAGCGCAGCCGCATCAATCGGCCCCGGTCCACCACCCAACCTCGCTGATCACCCAGCCTGTTGTATCGACTTTGGTCGAGGCTATCGCCAGCCACATCAAAGGGCACCTGATCGCCTAACCCGACGACCTTGCGGAAGTAGCGCACCGGCCCCTGCTCGACTGCGGCTAGCGCCTCGTAGGTCTCCGCGTCCACCTCGACCAGACCACCGCTCTCCTCCCGCCGGAAATAGCGCACCGCGCCCTGTTCGGCCTCGGGCAGGAGACTGTACGAGGTAAAGGTCAACAAATTGCGATCCAGCCCGGTGGGCACCTCGTCGCCGGGAGCCACCGCACGGTAGTACACCGGCGCGAGAATTTCGGCCGGCGTACCCTGCACAGTCTCGGGAAAGCGCAGCCACAGCGAGTCTCCCTCGGCGTGCACGGCCAACTCGGCCCCCTGCGCGTCGAGCAGCCGACCGTCGCCACCTCGCGCAAAACGCTGAAACGGAGTCTCAGACGCCAACTCCGCTTCCGTGCCCAAGGCCACATCGACCAGCCGCAGGTCCAGTCCCGGCTCGGCGCGTACCCGCACTTCGTCAAAACCCAAGCTGCGCATATTGGCTGGCTGCGCTAAAAAGTCAGGCTGCACAAAAAGGGCAAACGTATCGAGCACGCCCGCTTCCACTGCCGTCGGCCACACCTCGGCGCGCAGCCGCTGCACCACCGGCTGATGAAGACCCACTGAAATGCGATGCAGCACTGGCACGTGCTGACCGCCATCGTTTTTGAGCCGCACCTGAAGCTGCATAAAGCGCCGCAGACTCGGCGAACTCGCCAACTCCCCCGGCTGCCGGTACTGCTGGCTCCACGTACTCCACCCCGGTCCGACGACCACCGTGGTATCCGAAGGCCCCTTGAGAAAGCCGGCCAAGGTTCTGTATTCGTCCGCAGTCTTCTCGTTGCCGGTTTTGTCGAAGTAGCGAATTTGCTGCAACAATTGGTCGCCAGTGCGGGTGCGGATTTCCACGTCTGTGTCCGGCGGCGTGTCGGCGTCCCAGTGGACCGCCCCGAGAGCCACCAGCCCCGGCAACTCGATCAAGTCCGATTCCAACACCACCTCGGCCGGCGGACGGCTGGAAAACAGCATGATCTCGGTAATCGACGACCAGAAGGCATTGACCAAAATCCCCTGCCCGGCTCCGCTTTCGGAGCGACCGCCGACAAAACCCGGAGGAAAGTGGGCAAAGACGATCAAGTCGAGGAGGCGGACCTTGAGCGGCGGATCTTGGGGATCGACGATCGAACTGAAGCGGCCCGAGTCGCCGCGCGGCAGCGCTTCAGCCACGCTGTACTCTCGCTCCGGCGGACTAATGCGCTGCCATTTGAGGCCACCGCGGACATCGCGTCCGCCAGCAGAAGCTCGCATGATGTAGCCACGCATACCCGATCCCGTAAGGCGCACCTGCTCCAACCACACTGCGCCGCCAATATCGACGGTCAGCACGTTGCCGCCGGGATTGAGTGGATTGCGGGTTTGGTGGGAGTAAGCGGTGGCGTCGTCCCCGTCGAATGCCGTCAGCGGATTCTTGCCCGGCGTGGTCAGCGCGAGCGAACCGCCGTTTTTGACCAAGTTGATGCCGATGTTGTCGCCCCAGCCCCAAGCCTCGACCTCGGCCAAGCGCGGCAATTCCCGGCGGTAGTAGTCCCGCCGCCCCTGCCGCTCTTCAGCTAGAGCCTGATAGGTCGCCTCATCCACCGGCTCCTCGCGCCCGGCCACGTCCCGCGCAAAATAAACCACATCCCCCCGCTCGTCGGCCGACAACTCCTCCCACGCCTTCTCGGTAATCTGTTCGGCCCGCCCGCCCCGCGTATCCGTGATTACAATGCGGATGGTCTCAATGCTCTTGCCCGTCCACTCGGGCGAGGGCTTTCTCGCTTCTATCAGCAGCCGATCGCTGACCACGCCGGAAGCTGGAGGCAGTTCGGGGCTAGTGTGCTCGCTTTCAAAGATGTATTCGCGCTGCGTGGTACTGGGCGCATCCTGCGGAATGAACAGTTGGAAGCCAATGCGGCTATTCGGCTCGTGCAACAGCGCGCTCTGCCGGCGCGACAACAGCATGATAAACTGCAAAAAGGGATCGCCGAGTTCTTCATCGACAAACTTTAGCTTGAGCCGCTCCACGGGCACGGCCCGCCCCAGATCGACCTCAATCCACCACTGCTCAATCGGGTCGCGCGGATCCGGCTCCCAGAACGTGGTCGGATCGCCGTCGAGAATATGCTCCGCTAGCTGAGGATTGGACCCCACCCGGCTAATCCCCGGCCGCACCCAGTAATCGAAGACCAGTTCGTTGAGCGTATTGCGGATCGGCTCGCCAAACACATCGAACTGCATGGTGCTGTCGATGGTGCCAATGCGCGGGTCGTCCGTGTTAATGATTATCGGCCGTCTGAGCGTGCGATCCTCTAAGACATTGTACACCGTCCGCAACTGGCGCGTCCGCACGGATCCAGCCTCGTCGATATGCGCCAGATGGGCGGGGATGGTCCACTGCCGCCAGTGCTGCGCCAGATCGACTACCACTTCGTCGCCGCTTAGCTGGTAGCCCCGCTGAGCCTCAACAGGTGCCAAGCTCAGCGCCAAGCCGACGAAAATTTTCTGCACGACGGAGCTGGTTTTCATAGCTATGTGGATTCTCTCACCCTAGGTAAAGAGCAAATCGGGTATAATTACAGTATCAGTGGCAACTATATGCCGCTTCCCCTACAGATGTCAAACAAACGCACGGAGCAAATTTGAACGAGGAAGGGCCGCCCGCTATATTCCTCGCTCACAATCCACACTCTCTACCCTCACCTCCTACCAACCTCATGTCGCGCCTAGGAATTCGCTGGGTAGCCCTCTATTTACTGTCCATTCTCGTGCCGGCCGCCCTGCTGGCCTTTCTGAGCGTGCGCTCGCTGCGCGATGTCCGCGACAGTGTGCGCCAAGAATTGCGCTCCAAGGCAGTACTAGCGCAGGACGCCTTCGACCGCTTCGTCGACAGCCGCGCCCAACTCCTGTCCGCATATAGCGAAGACGGTGCAATGGATCCGCGCCTGTACGCGGGTTTTTCCGAGATTGCGCAAATTTTCGCCGTCGATCCCTCGGGGGTGCTGCACCATCCTGCGGTGCAGCCCTTGCACTTGCAGGAGCGCCGAGCGGCCTTTGCCACTCAGATGGAAAAGGCCGCAGAGCGAGAATTCGGCCACCAAGACTGGACAGGCGGCGTGCAGCTCTACCACCAAGCCTATAAGGAAGCGGCCAGTCCCGCAGAGGAAGCCGAAGCCCTCAACGCTCTTGCCCGTTGCGCCTACAAAGGAAAGGACGCGGCAATGGAGGAGAAGGCGCACCGGACACTGGTGACTCTCTACGGCCATGTCTTCGACGCCGACGGAGCTCATCCTGTTACCCTGAGCCATTTGCGCCTAGGGCGCTATGCCGCACCCGAGCAGGCCCAAGCCAGTCTGATGGCTTGGACCGAAGCGCTACTCAAAGGCCGCTATCCCCTGTACGCAGGCTGCCAGCAGGCCCTGCAAGAGGCTCACGCGTTGGCCCAAGGTCGGCTGGCAGACATGGAAGACCGTCCCGTTCTACTGGAGCGGTTGGCCCTGATCGAGAAAGCCCTTGATTTCTCAATGCGCTTCGGCCCCGTAGTGGAGGACCAATGGGCTACAGCCCGAGAGCAGGGTTATCTATCGGGAGTGTGGCCCGATGGAACGAGTTTTCTCATGTACTTGGGCGCGGCTGAAAGTGGTGGCGCGGTGGGCATTCTATTCGACTGGGCCGAGCTGACTACCCTAGTGCAGGAACAAGTGGAAGGTCTGGCAGAGCGGGATTTTTCCCTCGCCCTGTTCGACGCCGATGCAGAGGCCGCTTTTCTGGCCGCGCATCGGGAGGCTATCTACGAGACCGGGCCGGCCAGCCGCTGGATGGACCGAATACGGCTAGGGATTTGGGCGGCTGATACTTCTGCGGCCACTGGGTACTACCGCACGCGCAACTATCTGGTGGGCGGCGGCATTTTCGCCTTGGCCGTATCTGTGGTTTTGGGTGGGTTTATGATCCTGCGAGATGCCGGGCGCGAGGTGCAGGTAGCCCGCTTGCGCTCCGAATTTGTCGCCAATGTATCGCACGAGTTGCGCACCCCGCTCACGTCCATCCGCATGTACGCCGAGACCCTGCTCATGGGCCGCTACCGGTCAGCCGAACAGATGCAGGACTATCTGACTACCCTCTTGCACGAGAGCCGACGGCTGTCGCGCTTGGTCGATAATGTGCTCGATTTCGCCCGCATTGAGCGCGGCGACCGGACCTACCAGCGCCAACCCTGCGACCTAGGGACTGTGGCTCAGGCCGCGCTGGAGACCTTTGGCGGAGTATTCGCCGCAGAGGGCTTCGAGGTGGAGGAAGCTATTGCTGCGGAACTGCCCCCGGTACTAGCCGACCAAGAAGCGGTGGAAGGTGCCGTGGCCAATATCCTAGGCAACGCAGTCAAGTTCTCGTCCGAGCACAAGGCCATCCGCCTAGCCGTAGAACAGCGCGGCGCTGAGGTGGTTGTCGAAGTAGCCGACCGAGGCATCGGCCTCCCCGCAGGCGAGGAAGAGCGCATCTTCGAGCAATTTCACCGAGGGGCCAACGCGGCCAGCACGGCGGGCACAGGATTGGGATTGTCTCTAGTCAAAAACGTGGTCGAGGCACATGGAGGTCGAGTAGAGGCCGCCAACCGGACGGACGGCGGCAGTGTATTCCGTCTGTACTTCCCGGTGCATACCGAGGACAACGCCCATGCCTAGGATTCTGGTAGTAGAAGACGAAGCGGCCATCGCCCGAGTGCTGGTCGATAATTTGATCTTTGAAGGCCACGAGGCCGAGGCGGTCGCCGATGGAGCCGAGGGGCTAGAGCGGGCCTTGGCTTGGCAGCCGGACCTGATTTTGCTGGATGTGGTGCTGCCCACGATGGATGGGTACGACGTGTGTCGTCGTCTGCGGGCGCAGGGGGCTGCTACACCCATCATCATGCTCACGGCTCGCGGCGAAGAAATCGATAAAGTCCTAGGCTTGGAGTTGGGGGCTGACGACTACGTCACCAAACCAGTGGGCGTCCGCGAACTCATGGCCAGGATCAAAGCGGTGTTGAGGCGGGGCGAGTTGACATCAGCCGCGGGTGCCGTTCTGGAGTTCGGGAAGGCGCGGATCGACTTCGACCGCTACGAGGCGACCGTGGATGGCCAAACCGTGCACCTGTCCCCCAAGGCATTCGGCGTGCTACGCCTCCTGTGGGAGAGCAAGGGCCGTGCCCTAACTCGGGCGCAGATCTTGGAGCAGGTGTGGGGCTACGAAGTGTACCCTACCACGCGCACGGTAGATAACCACATCGCCGAGTTGCGCAACCGCTTGGAGGCCGACCCAGCCCAGCCGCGCCACATCCTCACAGTACACGGAGTCGGATACCGCTTTGTAGAGTAAGGCCATACCCCCGTGGCCGAAAAGTACAACCTTTTTGCACATCCATGACAAAACCATGACAACTCGGACAAGGTCAGCGTTTAGGTTCAAAGGTGAGCGCACAACCGCGCATTCACCCACCTAAACAAGGAGGTCCATCATGGCGCGCGTTACCGCAATTTTCCTCAGTTGCCTATTGCTGACTGCCGACAGCTTACAGGCTAGTAGTGTCGAAGACACTTATCAGGCGGCCCTCACGCAGGAGAAGGGCGAGGGCAATTTGGAGGAGGCCATTCGCCTCTATAAACAAGTGATTGAGGCACACGAAAAGGGCGAGGGAGACGAGGGGCTAGCGGCCCGGGCGCAACTACGCATCGGCGTGTGCCAAGAGAAGTTAGGGCTGGCACAGGCGCGCCAGACTTACGAAGCCGTCCGCGACAAGTACCCCGACCAGCCACAGGTGGGAGCGGAGGCGGCACGGCGTCTGGGATCGACTCACCAACGCGAGGCAGTGATCGAGCGGCCGTCCCATCGCACTACCTCTGAATCCTATATTCGCCGACAGGTGCAGCAGGTAGTGGAGCGGGCTAAGCAGCAGAAGGAACTGACCGAGCGACAGCTAGAGGCCATCCAGCGGCAGCTAACGGAGCAGACTGAGCGGCAGATGGAACAACTCAAGCAGCTAACGGAGCGGACCAAGCAGCGACTGGAGCAGGCCAAGCAGAGCACCGATGCCGACTCGGCGTTCATCAACGAGCAGGTGCGCCGGCAGTTAGAGGCCACCCAACGGCAGATGGAGCAGCAGATGAAACAGGCCGAGCGTCAAATGAAACAGGCCAAACGGCAGATGGAGGCCCTCCAGCGGCAGCTAGAGGGACAGTTGAAAACCATCCAGCGGCAAGGCTTCCGCTCCGAGCGGCTGCACGGGCTACAGGATCACTTGGGGGATCTCAAGTCCTCCCTAGGCATCGGTGTTGACTCGGTATTCATCGACGAGCAGGTGCGCCGACAGTTAAAAGCTCTCCAGCAGCAGATGGAACAGGCCGAGCGGCAGATGGAACAGGACAATCAGCAAATTGAGTGGCAGAGTCTGTTAGACTACGATCACCCCTTTCACGATGAAATTCTTTTTTCTTGGAAAACTTTAGGGAAAGATCGCAAGGCAGATATTAAAAAATTCCTCCGTCGTGCTACCGACATGGACCCAGTGGCCAAGGTACCCACAAAGTGGGAATTCCACCTCGACGCAGACCGGAAGCCTACGGAGCGTCCGTCGCGGTTCCACGAGTACGCCGTTGCGGACTTCGACGATTCGGAATGGACCGATATAGAGATCGGACGGCCTTGGGCAGATCAAGGCTATGCCGACTACGAGAGAGGAGCTTGGTACCGTGCCAAGTTCGCGGTAGCGGCCGATCACGTGCGTCCGGTACATATGTATATTGAAGGGAAGTTTCGGATTATCGAGGTGTACGTCAACGGCCGCGCGACCGCCTTCCATGGTAGCACCAACATCATGGAACAGCCAATCATCGTCAATATTGGCTCCACAGCCGTGCGCGATGGCGAGAATACCGTGGCCCTGTACGTGTACGGCGGGACGGACATGACGAGTATTGATAGGATCAATGTGTATCAGCCTATCTTCGATTGGGCCTCACCTAGCTTGAAGAAGGGAGTGGATCAGCAGTACTCCTCCTATGCCAACTCGCCTGTGGTGGTCCCTTACTCCCATAAAAAGGTATCCAAGGTGCCTACGCAGTGGAAATTCCGCCTCGATGAGCGCCTCGATGAGCGCCGGCTGAATCCTCTACTGGATCGCGAATACGCCGCCTCGGGCTTCGACGATTCGGAATGGGCCGACATCAGCATTGGACAGGCTTGGGAGGCCCAAGGCTATGCCGGTTACAACGGGGGGGCTTGGTACCGGACCCAAATTAAGGTGGATGCAAAAGAAGGCCAGCCCGTGCATCTAGCCTTCGGCGGAGTAGATCAGCACGCCACTGTGTACGTCAATGGCCACTGGGTCGGCGAACACAATAAGTGGAGTCGGCCGTTCATTCTCGATATCAGCGACCAAGTCATGCGCGATGGCGAGAATACGGTCGCGCTATACGTGTTCGACGGAGAGGGCATGGGCGGCATCTACGGCACCGTAAAAGTGATCCAGCCGACCAAGAAAGAAGACCTCGATCGCTACTTGGCCAACCGCAGCAGCACCACTTGGTAAACTTTTTGCTCGCCATCGGCATTCTGTTGGCCCCTTGGCAAAAGGGCTTCGGCGACGAATTGCGCTTTGCAACAGCGGCTCAGTGGCGCCAGTGGGAGTTGCCCCTCGGGGCGGTGGAACTGACACAGGAAGGGAGCATTCGGCCGGTGGCGGTGCGCCGGAACAACAATGCGGCCTCGGACGCGGTGGTCTTTGGCGGCGGGATCAGCCGGGTAGGTTCCAATGCCCTAGAGGCACCGGAGGTGATGGACGGGGATGAGAACACAGGCTGGGGTCCGGATTTGGACGAGAGGGCCGAGGATTGGTTTATCGAAGTGGATCTGGGCCGGGTGGTTTCGGCCCATCGGGTGCATCTAATTTTTTCCGCGCACGGGCCTCCCTTTGAGATTTTCGATCTGCTGCTATCTACCGGCGAACAGTTCCGCGACGAGACCCGCACGCAGATAGAAGGCACCCTGGCGTACCGGATTAAAGAACGCTTTACCGGGGATCGCCGCCGGATCACCTATGAATTGAACCCGGACGAGCCTTTCCCAGTGCACTTCGTGCGGGTAGAGGTCCTAAAAGCGGCACCCGAGGCGCGACTGGTCGAGATCGAGGTGGAGGCCTTTGGCGACAATCTGGTACAGAGGGCCATCGAGCGAGGCGGCGGCGTGGACATTGTCGTGGGAGTCGATACCAAGAATCCCGATACCCCGAACCTAGCCAATGCTTTGCAGTTGATGGACGGCCGCATCAGCTCAGTCTGGTCCAATATCCGGGCGACCCGGGCCGATACCGATGTGATTGCCCAAATCACCATGGATCTGGGGGCTGTTTACTGGGTTGACTTGGTGCGGATGATCACCTTTGCCCGCCAGTACCGCTGGTTCTCGTTCAATTTCTACGAGGTATTGACCTCGGACGGTGCGCGGGCCCCGGACGGCTCGCTGCGCTGGACCAAGCACTTTTCCGGTTGGGGTGGCTGGCTCAACCGGAGGCAGGGCTTGGCCGATCACCGTTTTACCAGCCTACCGGTCCGCTTTGTGCGCATTAGCTGGAAGACGTGGGACGCCAACTGCGGCGACGAGTTCGGCAGCGAGGCTGCGCGCGGCTGTGGAGCTTCTGGTACTATTTCCGAACTCCAGGTCTTTGGCCGCGGCGTGCCGGTCCAGGTAGATCTGCGCTCGCCCATTTTGGATTTGCAGGGGCAGAAGAATATCAATGCCTTGCGCTGGGGCGGTCAGGTCCCGGGGGGCACGCGTCTGGAACTGCGCAGCCGCTCGGGCAATACGCTCGATACCGAGGTGATATACCGCGATCCAGAGGGCAAGGAAATCACTCAGCGGAAGTGGGAGCGGCGCATCCCCTCTTTTCGCGGGCCTATTGATACGGTCTTTGTGATAGGAGCGGATTGGAGTCCGTGGAGTCCGGTGTATTTGGAGCCGGACCAGCCCTTCCAGTCGCCCTCTATGCGGCGTTATGTACAGCTAGAGGGGCGGTTAGTCTCCGACGATCCGTTGGTGGGGGCGCAACTGGATTGGGTGGTGCTGGATTTTTCCGAGCCCCTAGCCCAGCAGGTAGCCGCGGAACTAGCACCCGTACTGGTGCAACCGGGTCAGCAGGAGATTTTCACGTACTATGTGCGGCCCGAGCGCACGCGCAACGGCTTTGACCGACTATTAGTACAGGCCTCGACGGATTTGCAGTTCGATGAGGTGCGGGTAGATGGGGTGGTGCGGGAAGCGGCAGTGGCTGTGGTGGAGGATGGTTTTGCCGTGCAGTTGCCGCAGCCTGTGCGCTCGGGGCAGTTGGTGGAAGTGGATTTTGCCGCGGCCATATTCCTCGACGCCACTCGCTTTGAGTTATTCTTGGAGGACAGTCGTCTGGCCGAGCCCGTGCGCCAGCGGGTCGAACCAGGAGATGCTGAGGAGTCGGTGGAAAGCAGCACCAATGTGGTGCGCTTGCCGCTGGGTCGATCCTTGTGGGCCAATATGTCCATTGCCCCCAGCGTGTTGACGCCCAATGGCGACGGGGTCAACGACGAGTTGGTCGCCGCACTGAATCTGGTCGATGTTTTGACAACACGGCCCGTGCAACTGGAGATTTTCGATTTGGCGGGACGGCGCGTGGCCGGGGTAGAATCGATGGGCACGGCTGGACCGCTGCGGTTGGTGTGGGATGGACGCACCGCGATGGGAGAGCAAGTGCCGCCGGGCAATTATATAGCGCGGTTGAAGGTCGAAGGAGATGGGAGTACCGAGCTAGCTGTCGAGTTGGTTTCAATAGTTTACTGATCTGATCACAGAGGAGATAGACAATGGACAAGGCGACCACAGCGTTAGCGCGCATGAAGGGACCAGTGGTCCCGCTCAATTTGTGCTTCGACGAGACCGGCGCATTAGACCACCAAGCAGTAGCTACATACGTGGATTGGCTCAGCGAACAGGGAGCGCCCATCCTGATGTTGACCTACGGCAGCAGCGAATTCGCCTGCCTAGACGACGAGGATATATGGGCCGTGACCGAGACGGTGGGTCAAGCCTGCGCTGGCCGGGCTTTCTGCATCGGCGGCACGGGTTTTTGGAAGGCGGGAAAGACGCGGGATTATCTAGCCCACGCCCAAGCCGTGGGCATGGACGCGGTCAAAGTCCAAGTCCATCCCTATCTAGGCAATACCACGCCGGTCCTAATCAATTACTTCGACGCTTTGGAAGGAGCCGCTGATATCCCCCTGCTGCTGTGGGCCGGCGGCCAGCCCCCCTTCCCCTTGGAAGCAGCCGTGGAACTAGCCCAGCGCCCTCACATCATCGGCATGAAGAACGACGGCGACCAATTCTACACGTATTACGACCTGATCCGCCAGACGCGAGATTTTGGTTTCGGCGTGATCAGCGGCGGGCAGATGCGCAATTTCGCCTTTGGCTATCCGCTCGGCTCCCCCGCCTATTTGTGCACAGTTGCACCCTTCCGGCCCGACATCGCCAATGCCTTCCACAATGCGCTGGTCAACGGCGATGCGGCCGGAGCTTGGGATTTGGTGTACCGCTATGAAGAGCCGTGGTTGCAGTGGGCCATCAAGCACAACTGGCTAGCTTCCATAAAAGCGGCCATCCAATTGAAGGGCCTCTACCCCAACCACCGCTTAGGGCCACCCCATCCAGCACCAGAGCCGGGGCTCGTCGAAGGGGTTAAAGCCCTGTTTGACGAGATATACGAGAGGGAATTTTAATTCACAGCTTAACGGCAACGAGGTGCGACATCAGCTTCAATTACAGACGCTTGAGTAACTGGTCATAGTCCGCGTGCGATCCTATCCAAAACCAAAAAATATGCTCTCCTTCTCGCAAACCCAACGCCCGATGGCCCATCCCAATGCGAACAGCAAAGATGGGCTGACGCGGGCTGACTTGCTTAAATTGGAGACTGGAGTGATAGGGATCAGAACGCCAAAGTCTATAAGCTTGAGTAGCTTGCCGTTGGGCTTGGAGAGAAAGTCGGCTGAGATGGCGTCGAAAGGCTCTCGTAATACTGGACGTCATTGCTGAGATGAATCAACTACAAAAACATCATCCAGTGGTACCGTAGCACCCCCAGCAATTTCCCTTCTTGCGGATTCAGCCAAACGATCCCACTGCTCATCCGTTGTGGCCTCAAAACGTTTTGTCCAAGCCTGCTCATCTTTTAAGTCAGTTAGAATCCGGGCGGCAATGGCATCCCGCTGGTCGGCTGGCAGTTTCTGTATCTCTGAGAATACCTGTTGAAGTAAATCAGCCATTTCTGTGACTCCTTAAATATGGACGCGCTTTGGACGTAGTCCTCCAGATCGCAACGACCCGCTCAGGACGCAATAGAATATATCCGATTTAGATGCGTAAACAAAGGCGGTCAGCACTTGACCTTGCGACCGATAGCCAATCTGCGTGGCTTCATCGCTTCTCTGGTGCGTGCCCTGCTGGCTCCGGTGCTCACGACAGCTTAACGGCAATGAGGTGCGATTTTTCCAACGGCAGGATGTAGGTCAGCCAATCGGCAGTCTCGTCTAAGCGGCTTCTAAAGGCAGCCCAATCCGGATTCTGATCCCATTGTTCGACTTTGGACCAGCCATCGACAAAGAGAAACGCCCCTACCACCAGACGGCTTTCCAGCATGGTGAACATGGGCGCAAATGCGGGCAGGCCAAAATCCACAAAGACAAAATCCACGCGCTCGGGGAGGGCCGCGATAAAGTCATCCCCTTCCCCGGTGTAGCATTCCACCAATTGATCCAAACCAGCTTGGCGCAAATTGGCCCGCGCCGCCGCCGTTTTTTCAGGCACTCGATCCAAGCTGAAGACGCGGCCCCCGGTGCGTTGAGCCGCAGCGGCCAAGTGTAGGGTAGAATAGCCATGCGACGTGCCGAATTCGACCAAGATCTGAGCCTGTTGATGGATTGCAGTGAGACAGAGATAATGGGCCACTTGAAGGCTGACGGCCTTGAGACGCAACGGGTCCGTGGACCCGGCTTGACGCTCCTGCTGATCGCGTCTATGCAAATCGGCGACAAGGGCTTGTTGCGCTGGCGTGAAGAGATCCTCGATGTGCATTTAGTCGGCCTCAGCAAAAGGCGGCACCACCCCCTCGTCCAGCGGAAAAATGGGACGCACACAGTGCTGGTAGGGCAAGGTTTTGAGATTGGCGCTGGTGGACCCGGGCACATCGACAGCGACAATGCGGGCGGCGATGGCCTGATAGTGAGTGCGGAAGCCATTGGGCGATTTGCACACGACCAAGTCGTAGTCGGCCGGATCGTGCCCCTGGCTTTGGTACACCTTGCGCCCAACGATGGGGGCGGCTTCTTGGGTCACCAGCAGCGTGAGATTGTCACTAGTCAAAATGGCGGTGCGGCTAGGCGGCACTACATACCCGAATTCGGTGGTGAAGGCCCCGTCGGACAGGCTTTTGACGTACAAAGGCAATTCCACCGGCGCAAAGCGCTCCGAATCGAGGGTGCCGCCCAAAGGCCAAGTGAACTGCCCCCCTACTCCAGTCTGATAAGCAGCTTCCACCGCAGGAGCATCCACTATGGGAATGAGGGCGCGCTTGCTGTAGTTGTATTGGAGCAGCCCCTTGAGAATGGCATTGCTGTCGCCGCTGGCACCCGAGGCCGTGGAATCCGCAGCGTCGGAGAACACCGTGAGCCCCTCGGTCTCTTCGGCCAGACGCACAGCTTGTTCGAGCGGGGTGAGTTTGGGGATCCAGTGGGGGCGGTTTTCCCACATGAAGCGGGCCAATTCCAGCGCCAATTCCTCGGCTTGAGCTGGATCGTCGTCGGTGGTGACGATTGCATTGGACTGCAAATCGGGCACGTCGGTAAAGGGGTTGCCAATGATGACGCCCGCGGCCAGACCGCCTGGAGACGCCTCAATCTCTTGGCAGCGGCGGATGGCTTCGCCAAAGCGGCCGCTGGCGGTGATGAGTTCATCGCCGCGGGCCAATAATGGGATGGATACGCGAGCGGTGGTCGGCTTGACTTCCCCGTCCAATTGGCGCAACAGCAGGCGAGCCGCGCGCTGGCCAGTATCGCGCATATCCGTGTGTGGATAGGTATGGAGAAAGACCAAGGCGTCAGCTGCATCGACCAGCCGTTGCGAGATAACCGCGTGCAGGTCCATGGCCGCGACAATGGGCACGTCCCCGACGATCTGCCGAATGCCGGACGCGACGCGGCCCTCGGGATCGATTTCGGTTTCGCCGGCCATAGCCCCGTGCAGCGATAGACAGACCGCATCAACTGGGGCGTGGGCCTCGACAGCAGCCAACAATTCGCCGATGAGACGCTCCATATCGGGACCAGCAACCAAACCGCCAGTGGTATTGCACCAAGCCCCATACGTGGGGACCAGTTCGATGTCGGGACGAGCCTCGAGAATGTCGATATTGCCGGCCAGCGTGGAATTGGAAGAGCGGGTAGCTTCTAGCAGGCCTGATCCCCGGTGAATCGTGAAGTCGTCGTAATAAGTAAGCTGGGGGTTAAAGCTGCCGACTTCGTGGTTGAATTTGGCCAGAAGAACGCGTTTCATAAGGAACCTTCCGCGGAGACGATTGGGATGGGTTGCAAGGACGCAAAGCTGGAGTGAAACTTAGTGAGACGAAGAGTTCGCGCCAAAATGAAAATGTATGAATACTACATTGCGAGAGGAGTATACTTATGAACGTACCCCCTACCGACGGCATCCGCGTCGCCGTCACCGACCTTGAGCAACTAGTCGTCGATATTTTCAAGGCAGTGCCGATACCAGAAGATCACGCTCAGCTCATCGCCAGTAAACTGGTCGAATGCGACCTGCGCGGCGTCGTCAGCCACGGCACCCTCCAAGTCAATCGCTACGTCCGCTCATTCCAAGACGGCACTGTCAACCCGCACCCGCAAATCCGCGTACTCAAGGAAGGACCGACTACCGCCGCGCTCTCCGGCGACGGCGGACTGGGCTACCTCGTCGCCACCAAGGGCATGGAAATGGCCATCGCCAAGGCCCAAGAATTTGGGATCGGCGCAGCTACCTCCACCTACCACGCCCATCTTGGCAGCACCGGCAACTACGCACGCATGGCCATGCGCGCAGACCTGATCGGCATCTCCACCTCCGGCCGCAATGCCTCCGACCACTACAATCGCGATTCGACGATCCGGGGCTCCATCCAAGGCAGCCCACCTTTGGCCTTCGGCATGCCGGCCGGAGAGGGCAACCCGACCTTCCTGCTCGACTTCGCCAGCCACTACGCAATCGACGACGAAACTTTCCTGAAGTACCCACCGGTTTTCATCAAGGCCATCGGCATCTCGCACGTAGGCAATATCCTATCGGGTACTTTGGGAGGACAGATGCTGACGGAGTTTTCGCGCGGCAACACCGAATTCACAGGTGCCGACCAATCGGGCTTCTTCCTCGCTCTAGACGTGAACTGTTTTTCCGATCTCGACGCTTTCAAGGCCGACATGGACCGCCTGATGGACGAGGCCAGTCGCATGAAGCCACTGCCCAGCTTCAGCGAGTCGTTCCTACCCGGCGGCAAGGAGTTAGCGCGAGAAACCGAGTACCGCAGAGAAGGTGTGCCGATTTCGGCGCAAGCAGTCGAGGGGCTTGAGGAAGTGGCGGAGGAATTCTCCATCGCGACTCCGTGGTAGCCCTGGCGCATACCGTTCCATGCCTTCCGCAGCACGCGACCCAGAAACGGAGCTGAAAAAAATGAATATCGCGCTCATCGTGATTGACACCCTCCGCTACGATTATATCGGCGCAAACGGCAATACCTGGATCGAAACGCCGAATATCGACCGCTTTGCAGCGAAAGCATGGGCGTTTGACCGCGCCTTCTGCGCCAGCTTCCCAACGATCCCGTACCGAACTGATGTTATAACCGGTCAGTACGGAGGCCCCTTTCATCCGTGGCAACCGCTGCGGCACGAACGACAGACCCTCCCCTGGACCCTTGCCGAACGCGGCTATGCCACGCAACTGATCCACGATACCCCACACCTCGTCAACGGCGGCCACAACTTCGATTGGCCGTTTCACGCGTGGACGTTCATCCGTGGGGCTGAAGTTGATCGCGACTGGATCGACGATTCCGCGGCCTGGCCGGACAACTGGTGCCACCAACCGATGTTTGCCTGCCTCGGCGAAAACGTCGGGAGAAATGGGCTCCTCCAGACCTACTCCCGGGCGAACCGCAACCGCAAAAAGCTGGAGGATTGGAACTGCGCAAAGTTGTTCAGGAGCGCGGCCCAATTCCTCAAAGACAATGCACAGCGCGAGAATTTCTTCCTCTGGGTGGATTGTTTCGATCCCCACGAACCCTGGGATGCACCGCCCGAGTTTATGAAAAAGTACGACGTGCGGCCGGACTACGATGGGCGTGTTGACCCGCGCAGCCTCTTCGGCGGACGGAACAACAAAGACCTCCCCGACGAGGCCAAGGAACACATCAAAGCGCAATACCCAGCGAAATTGACCTGGATGGACCACTGTTTTGGGCAATTCTTGGACGCGCTCGAATCCACCGGGCTCGACCGGAACACGGCCGTCATCTTAACCGGCGACCACGGCACCAACGTCGGTGAGCGCGGCACTTTTGGCAAAGGGCAACCAGTGCGCGAGGCCGAAGCGCATGTCCCGCTCTTCATCCGAATGCCAGATGGCGATACCGGACGGAGCGATGTTATTGTGCAACCGCAAGACTTCTTCTCCACCATCCTCGCAATCCTCGGCGAAACAGAACCGGAAGGCATTGAGGGCTGTGATATTTTAACTCCCGCCCGGCGCGGTGAAGCCGGCCAACGGCAGCTCGCATTGGCAGGTGGGAGCCTCGAACGCTGGAATCAAGCCGGGCAGAATCCGAACTTCGTCCTCTTTACCGCCTTTGACAAAACCTGGAGCCTCGAAGTCGCCGCGCAGCCAGAACACTCGCGCTTGGCGCGACTTGGTTCGTTGGACTACGTTGAGAAGGCGCATCCAGAGGTCGTCACTCAAATGCACGCCGCCGCAATTGATGAACTCGAACGCCGCGGCACGGACCCTGGATTAATCGCTTGGCTCCGCAACGGCGGCGAAGGCGAACTGCCCACCAATGCCCAATACTGGAACGGGTATCCCGGCCCAGCCGGTTTTAGGCCCTACTTTTCAAAACTCTACACTGGCAGCTAATAAAGGAGAACATTATGCCGCGCACCTACAGAGCCTGCCTGATCGGCTGCGGACGGATGGGCGCGACCATTGACGACGAAGTCGAAGGCCGGCCGGATCGCTATCTGTGGCAACCGTTCTCGCACGCCGCAGCCGCTGTCGCCTGCGACAGAACCGACCTCGTCGCAGTTTCGGACGTGGTCGCCGAGAAAGCGGAATCCATACGGCAACGCTACGGTGCCGAGCGCGCCTACACCGATTATCGCCAGATGGTTGAAAAGGAAAAGCCGGATATCGTCTGCATCGCCACCCGACCCGGACCGCACGCAGACATCACGGTCTTCGCCGCTGAAAACAACGTCAAGGGCATCTACTGCGAAAAGCCGCTCTGCTGTTCGATGGAGGAAGCGGATGCAATGGTTGCCGTCGTCCAAAAGTACGGGGTCAAATTCAACTACGGTACGCAACGCCGCTATATGCCGGTCTATCGCAAGGTACGAGAGTTGGTGGATGCCGGCGAAATCGGCAATATCCAATGCACGATCGCCCAATACGGAGCGAGTTCAGCACTCTGGGGCTTGACGCACGCCGCCGATATGCTGCTCTTCCTCGCCAGCGACCCGGAAGTTGACTTCGTCCAGGGAACCATCGTCTGTAGCGATTCAGATTGGGATGGCAATCGGCTGGACATTGATCCGGCGATTACCAGTGGCTACGTCCGCTTCGCCAATGGCGTCCACGGCTATAACACCGCGGGCACTGGTCCCGAATTCGAGGTCTGCGGCAGCGAAGGGAAGATCCGCATCCTCAACAACAGCCGAGAATGCCAATTCCGCAAAAAGAGCCACGTCTTCTTTGAAGAGGTGACGTTCCCAGACGTACCCCGCACCACCGGAACAGTGATGGGCATTGCAGACATCGCAGAGGCGATTGATAAGGACCGCGAGACAAAGGGGCCGGTTCACCTCGCTCGCCGGAGCCAAGAGATGTTGATGGGCATGATCGAGTCACACCGATTGGGCGGGCAACGCGTCGCGCTCCCAATGACCAATCGGAGCCTGTACGTCGGCCGCCGAGATTGGTAATTGAAACGGATGTCGCACACCTTTTGGCACGCGCTCCCCTTCCTCATTTTCAGCACGTGAAACGAGAATAAATGTCTTCAAGGGTTGACGAGGTTTCATGAGATTCTGACAATGTTGATAAAGACGAAGAAAGGGGCAGGATGGAGCACAGGGTAGCGCAGGCGTCGTTGTTCAATGAGAAGGACGCGGTGGATAAGGGATCAGTCTTCAGCGACCCGGCCTTTTCCGGCAACAAGCGTCTTCCCATTCATCGTTGGGTGCCGTGGATCGCTGGATACTCTCAGCAGTTTGTCCAAGACGCCCTCAAGCGCTACCTGCCAACTCAGGGGACAGTGCTCGACCCTTTCGCCGGAGTAGGGACGACCTTGGTCGAAGCCATACTCTCAGGCCACCATGCCCTAGGATTTGAGATCAATCCCTATGCGGCGCTAGCCTGCCGTACCAAGCTGAATGCCTGTACCCTCGATCCACAAACCGTGCGGGCAATGCTCACGAGGTTCTGGACGTTTTACGAATTGGCGTCCAAGGACTCCTACATACCAGATAGTACCCCACCACCAGGTTTTAAAACCCGAGGCTCATTCTACAGCCCCAAAGTGCTGCACAAAGTCCTCGGCGTGCAGGACTTCATAGCGGACCTAGAAGAGGGCCTGTTGCAAGACCTCTTTCGGGTTGCCTTTGGGGCCACCATGATCACCTACTCAAACTATTCCTACGAGCCGAGTTTGGGCCGCAGGTCTACGGCTGGCAAGGCCGACATTGAGGATTTTCCTGTGGGAGAGACGATTGCGCAGAAGCTCACGGATATGGCCCAAGATATCGAGTGGATGAGGGGACAGTTGAATGGAAAGCATCCTGCCAACGAGGTATTTCCCGAATCTTTCTTTACCTGCAAAGATCATCTTACCGCCGATTCAGTAGATGTGCTCATCACCTCGCCCCCCTATCTGAACAACTATCACTACAACCGCAATACTCGGCCTCATCTCTACTGGTTGGGATTTGCAGAGGCACCCCGCGACCTCAAGCCGCTAGAAGAGCAGAATTTTGGCAAATTCTGGCAAACGGTCCGGGATCAGGAGTGCGTGGGACTTAGTTTTGAACTAGAGGATCCAGAAATCCAAGGATGCTTAGAGGCGTTGCGGAAAAAACACCCAGAAAAAGGCGTGTACGGCGGCAACGGCTGGGCCAATTACGCCGCCTCGTACTTCAACGATTGCTACCGCTTCTCCGAATCAGCCCATTACGCGCTCAAGCCAGGAGGGACAGCCTTGGTAGTGATCGGCAACAGCATCCTGCAAGGGATAATGGTACCTACGGATCGCTTCTTGGGTACGATTGCTGAAGCCGCCGGTCTAGAGCTAGTAGATATCCATGTGCCCAGGGCTACCCGCGTGGGCAACAGCATCATTAAGTCCGATGTACGAGTCGCCAAGGCCAAAGACGCCCACCAACTCTATGAGGCTGTGGTAGAACTGCGAAAGCCCTAGCTGCTCTGCCGAATTTCGGCTATGATGTCCTCCCATTGAGGCGCTGGACCAGTGAGGCGGTCGGCCCAACTCCTACCTCGATGCAGTACATCCCATTCGGAACGGGCTTGGTTATAGCGGCCTTTGCCCGGATCGTGGTTGCCGAATCCATCCACTACGGTATTCCACAGCGGAGTGTAAGTGCGTATCAATTCGGACTCTACCGCTGAAATCAGATCAGTCTCGACGCCATTGAGTATCATGAAGCGGCAATAGAAATCATGTACCTCCAAATTCTCAACGCTAGCGATAGAGCGGGCGTGTTCCTGTAGGCGTTGATAGAGCGCCTTGTCTTGGTCCGTGTGAGCGGTTCGGGCTGTCCGCCAGCCGGCAGGCACGGCCTTACCTATGTAGATGGGCTGGCGGCAATCCTGCTGGTTTTGGCGGGCAATATGGCTGTAATAGTCAAAGGAGCCGAGATAATAGAGGACGTAAACGCCGACCCCGACAAAGTCGGTAGCAGGTGGTAAGGGATGAACCGGGGTTTTGGTGAGAAATTCGACAGCTTCCTTGACTACACTCTTGAATTTCGGCGATCGGAAGGTGTGCCGGTCGGGGTTTACTGATGGCAGGGACATAGTTTCAGGGATTCAAGAGGAACGTTATAAGACAAAATTTCACTCCCACACCCGCTCCTCCAGCACCCCTTCGCACTCCCGCCCGTCCTCAAAGACCACCCGCACCTCCACCTGCTGCCGGTCAAAGTCGGCCGGCAACTCCCACAGATGCGTCGCCAGATCGCGCGACGATTCGGCCAGCGGATCGATCCGCGCTAATGGCCCCAAATCCCCCACCTCGACCTGCGTGCGCGGCGAACCATCGAACACATTGACAAAGCGGCGACCCGAAGCCTGATGCCGGCACAATTCCACCGCCTCGTCTTGGTGCGGCTGGAAAGCATGGTACTGGTTCCTGAACCCCCCTTCCGCATCGACCTCGACCACCCGATACCCCTGCGGTTCGCGTCCTTGCGGGCCGCAGCTTTCCAGCCCCGTCTTCCACCAATTGCCCGACACCGCCGCAGTGGTCATAACCTCCATAGCGCCGACGAAGTGGCGATCGTTTTCATGGTGGTGGCCGTGCAAGGTGATCACCCGTTCAAAGGGCTGCAATAGCGTCAGCAAGCGCCGTGCTCCAGCGATCTCGTTGGTGGGAAAGGCCATATCCGGTGCCTGACCCGAGCGCTGGGGAAAAGTCGTCGATACCGGCACATGACTGGCCACCACCAGTGGAGCGGCCCGGTCCAGCCCCGCCAAATCCGCAGCCAGCCACTCCAACAGACCCTCGTCGGCCAAGACGTGCCAGTTGGACGGATGATCCTCGGTCGGCTCGAAATAGCGCACCACGTCCAGCAGCACAAAGTGCACGCCGCCAATATCGGCACTGGCGTGCGCCGTCCCCCCTTGTTCCCGGGGCAGATAGCCGCTGCACATCTCGTGGTTGCCGTGGCTCAACAGCACCGGCACAGATACCCTCTCCATGGTCTGGGCGTATTGCGCTAGTGCCTCGGGTATGAGGCCCACATCGCCGCCGTTGATCAGGACTTCAGGTTGATGCTCCAGCATAGATTCCACACACAACTCAAATCCCCGGAAGGCGTCTATCCCGGAGTCGAGATGAATGTCGGTGAAGTAGATGAATTTCATCGGATTACTCCTTAAGAAGCGTTCCTAAAATTGTTTTCGGTTAGAATCGAGCGCAGACAAGCGCACCCAAGAAAGATGGCGGAAGTTTCAGCATGGCGGAATCCTCTTATTGGCGGCTTTTGAGCTGTCCCCAAGACCGATCTTCAATCGACGTAGAAGCGGTTGCCGGATAAAAGCCAGCACCTAAGACAAAATCTTGGCCGAGGGCAGAATAGGGAATAGCATAGCTCACTTTAGGCGAGCCGGTGTCCCCTTCTATCTCTGGATGGGGCCAAAGGTACTCGACAAAACCGCCGCCTTCAGCCGCCGCGGCGATGAGTTCTTGGGTCATTTTGACGCCGTTGGCGTCTTCAAGATCGTAGATGTTTTGGCCTTCAAGGTCTGGATTGGCTCCGTGAAGGATTAGGACCCCATCGGGCGTTCCAGCAAAGAGGTAGACAGATCCCTGCTTCCAAACCCCTTCGGTTCTGAATTCCTGCAAGATAGCCAGATACTCGGCAAGGCTTGCGGCGTTGTCCAAGTACGCCTTCGCCGCATGCACAAAGGCTTTCAGGGTTTCCCGATCCACCACATCGCCGGCTGTTACCTCAGGGTCTTGAGCGATGGCGGGATACGCGGCGGGCAAGAGGATGGTTAATGCCACAATGAGTACTGCTGTTAGGTGTTTCACGACGACTCTCCTTTTTGAGAAGCCAAGCGGCGATCTTGCTCTTTCACCAAAGGATGGAGCTGCTCACGTACCCCATTGGCGTTTATCTCCTTTCCAAATGGATGGACACTGCTCTTCCTTTTTCTTGCTCACTTCAGTATATAAACTTACCCTGCAAACGCAATTGCTTCCGGTTGATGCACAAGCGGACCGCACGACAGCTCCGGCTGGAACGAGTTCTCCAAACGGCAACTTTTACCTGTGGAAATGAGGATTGTATGGCCTTCGCCCGCGTCTCCCATCCCGCTCTTTTCCAAGCCCCTCTAAGTCGAGGCATCGCCACCGTCCTCGGCCCCCAAGGCTTGCGTCTGACTGGCCTGACCAGCTTTCACCTCGACGAGGGGCCCGACTTTGCTTGGCTCAATATCTACCGCACCCTAGCCGACGGTCGCCAACTCGAAATCACGCGCGAGCGCACCCCAGACCAAGTGGCCCAAGAAGGCGATGGCGTCGCAGTGCGCTGGGCGGCCTGCCCTGCGGTGCAAGCCGAATTGCAGGCGCACTACCGCATCGCTGGACCCGATAGCCTCGACGCCACCTTCAGCGCCCGCCTAGCAGCCGATTACCGGCGTTTTGAATTCTTTATAGCCAATTATTTTACTCCCCACTACACGCCGTACTTCCCCGTGCAGGACGACCGCACCCATCCCGAAGGCGTCACTTGGTACCAAAAGCAGTGGTACGGCCACAATGAGGCCGAATCGTGGGCGCGCGATGAAGACGCTGAAGCCGTGTTCCGCGACGGCCGCTGGCTCGACGGCTATCCTCTCAACTGGCGTCGGGGACCGTACTACGCCCATGCCCTGACTCTGCAAGAGCACCGCTACGGTCACGCCATTCTGCTCATGGCTCGTCCTGCCGACTGCCTGGGCCTGTCGGGCTACAACAGCTACCACAACGCCCAGTACTTCCACTTGGGCGGCGACGACGTCCAAGCCGGCCAGCACCTGACGTTCACCATTCGCTTGTTGCTACTGACCGAGTGGGACGATCTGCAGGCAGAGGCCCTGGCGCACTATCATCAATGGCTGGAGGAATAGAGGAATAATGGGAATTATATATATACTTAACACCACCAATCCCGAGTTTCAGCCTGAAATAAGCCTAAATTAAACAAGAACTTGGAGAAAAAACCACTGACCTGTGTAGGAGGGAAAAATGACTACTTCTAAACCATTACCGACTTTATATATAGCTCCTATTCCTGATCGTATAGGAGGAAAATCAAAGCTCGTATAGGAAAGAGCGAAATTACTGCTCTCCCAACAATCTTTCCATCCGATCTTTGAAACGATATGGAATACGAACAAAATCAGGGTCCGAATCGAGGATTTCTGGAAAAGGATCGCCAGAACTCCGATTCTCTAAATAAACAGTGGACTCTTCTATGCTCAGAATGAGCCACCTTCCATCGGGAGACGTATTCATACTAACCCTTTCAGGTAGGAGAAATGACTAAATGGAAACTCAGGATATACGGAAGACGGGAAGCATAGAGGTTATTGCTTCCTTTAAGGGGCGTGTGATTGATAAGATTGAGCCGCCGCTTTTTCCCCCTCTTCTTGCTTCTTCATTGAGTGCGGATTCAACTTGTAAGTGCAATTTCGCCATGTTTAGGTTGCGTTCCTGTTTCCTTACATAAGATTTCATGGGGCGTTTGAAAAGCCAAGCCCTTTCGCGGTCGATGATTGAGCCGATCCATGATGTGATGTACCTGTTGGTCGGACAGCGTATCCAGCGCCATCCCTTTGGGCACATACTGGCGAATCAACCCGTTGGTATTCTCGTTGAGTCCGCGTTGCCCTGCATGGTAGGGATGGGCAAAATAGACGGTCGCGTCCAACGCTTGGCTAATGGTGGCATGGTGGGCAAACTCCTTGCCGTTATCGGCCGTAATCGTATGGGTATGCCCCGTATGGGGCTTGAGCAACTCGATGGTGACCGCCGCCACCTGCTCGGCCTGTTTGGAGGGGGTTTTGCCCAGCACGGTATAGCGCGAGCGCCGTTCGACCAGGGAGACCAAGGCCCCGGAGCGCTGGCCGCCCAGCACCAAGTCGATTTCCCAATCGCCGATGCGACTTTTTTCCGCGACGATGGCCGGGCGCTGGTCAATGCTGACGCGGTCTTTAATCTGTCCTCGCCCATCGGCTTTTCCATAGCGTTTTTTGCGTTTCTTCTGACTGCGACGCAGATGGCGATACAACGTACCGCCCGCTTGGCGATCCGCCTGAATGTGCTGGTAGATGCGCTGCGGACTCAATCGAAGACCGTCGGTAGCCTCCAGCCGACCCGAAATCTGCTCGGGACTCCACTGCTGACGCAAACCCGCTTCGATACGCTCGATAACAGCCGATGTCATCTTGGTCGCCTTCGCCTTGTGGCGACGACGCGCCAGGGCTTTGTGGTGGGCTTGGCTAGGCCGGTAGCCGCGCTGCCCTCGATTGCGCCGCAACTCCCGACAAATCGTCGAGGGCGACACCGATACCGTCTCGGCGATACGCTGCTGATCATGCCCGGCTTTCCTCAGCGCGTAAATTTGGTATCTTTGATGCTCGGTCAACTGGTGATACGTTCCCATAAGCGCCTCCGTCGGGAGTTGCGTTTGAAATGGCCAAGGGAAATATACCAGTTGGCCGTTTCTATGCCAGCTACCCAAGCGATTGCACTTACAAGTTGAATTCAAGGGGAAATTCAAATGTCCAGCCAGTTACCACCCGAAGAAGATCGTCGGAAGATTCTTAGAAAGTTCTTAATTCCATCGGGCGCAACATCTATCAAGGTGCTTCCACTGCACCTGCTTGATAAAGACGTGAAGGCAAAAATAGATGCTTCTGCTACCAGAAACGAGGCAGAAGATATGTACTGGACTACGCCAAGTACAGAAAAGGAGGACTCTCACTACCGCGTATTTTTATCTCCTCAAGGTGCCAAGACGCGTCGTAGGGGCGCGAAAGCGTTAGGAGTCAAATTCGAGCAGTTCGTTGCAGGTGAACTCTATTGCAGTCTGATCTGTGATAATAACACCAATGCCTTTTTCGCTCTCTGCAACTTTCGATTCTGGTACGAAAAAATGGGGAAAGTCTGTTGGGACTATCTTCAGGAGAAGATTCGGGCCAAGCAATTTCCCGTCAACGAGTATGCTCAGCAAGCATTTGCAGAGCTACTTCACAAGTTCAAAAGTGGTGAGTTAAAAATGTCTGATGCGGAAATGTCTGCATTTGAAAAGGACTTGGATTGGCTGGGAGATCAGTACCGAAAAGAATCATAGTGGTCATTGAACATACAAACATCAGGCACACAAAACCCCCGGCACTCGTAAGTACCGAGGGCTATTTTTTTACAACTTCTCCAATCTACATTCTTCTGGCAGCGGCTCGATTTTCCCATCGAAGGGGATAAATCCACACCCCTCGGGTAGGGGTTCGAGCTTTGTGTCAAGCGGGATCAGGCTCCCCTTGGGTCAACGGTTCAATCTTCGTATCCAGCGGGATGAAGCTATCGGGCGACAGGGGGATCAGGCGAGATTTTCGGACTTGTTCTTTTGCAGAATCGTCCGTAGACTTACCAGTACGAGACATTTTGGACTCCTTAGAGAAGAGGTGGAATGTCTCCGACTCTGCTGTGTTCTCGACAAACACGCAGGCCGAAGTGCCCCCGCTACTTGCCCAAAGGCATCGAGCGGGGGCTTTTTACTGCTTATGAGAACCTATAAGCTCAATAGAATCAGTCGTGTTTATGGTAGTCTTTGTGCTTATTAAGTTTTTGTGCTGCCTCGGTTCTCTCTTTCTTCGTGGAATTGTCACTGGCGAGCTTTCTAGCGGCTCTAGATGCTTGCCTTTGATTCACACTTCTTTTAGCCATTTGCCTTTTTTCTCTCCGATTTTGTGTGGTTAGTGTGATAATTTTGAGAAGCGACCAAGAAGGTTCGCTTGACCGCTTCTCAAGTCGAGTCTACCTTACAGGCCGATTCGGCACCGGCACGGGCACTGGAACAGGAACCGGCACTGGAACTGCTGGAACCGGAACCGGCGCAGGCACCGGCACTGGAACAGGAACAGGAACCACTCTCAAAGGCGATTCCTGTGGTCTAATTTTACGCATTAGACTTATCCCTCCCTTTCTTGGTTAAAGGATTGCTCTTGCCAAGCGTGAGGATGCGACCCTCATGCCCGTCGCCGGTATCTCCGGCATAAACACAGATATACATCGGACTTGCTCTCTACTGAAATTTCTGTATCTTTGGGGAGACTTTTGAACAACGCCAGTAGGGGGGGCAACCCCAATGATCTGGCGATAGGCTATAAAATAGCCACAAGCTCTATCTTCAGCAAGTTCTAAAGCAACGGCTCTCGCGCATCCTCGCACGGGGGCCGTTACTTTTTCTCGCATCCACTCAGCAGCCCAAGCGGGCACAAAAAAGCCCCGCGCTCGTTCAAAGAGCGACGGGACTTGACCTGTCTCTGCTTAGTCAATACCGTTCTCCACGCTCAGGAGACATGCAATGGTAGAAACCATAGCCCACTACGCAAGCATACTCGGCGTAATTTTGGTCGCTCTTATGGCTTGGCCCTTGATAAGACAAATACTATGCAGGCACCGTTGGAGCGACAGCTACAAAAGAGAGTACAGGGAATTTTGCTCTAAATGCGGCAAACGTAGATAGACAACAAACAATCATCAGGAGAAACAAACAATGAGCAAAACCGGCCCAATAAGCAATGCTGCCGTAATTAAACACATCAACGCACAAATCAAAGCTCTCCGCGACGAAATAGTCGAGCGACTTGAAGGGATCGAAGCAAAAATAGACGAATACGAAGAATATCTTGCAAACCTGCCTCAAAAACCATCCAAACCAACCGGACCAAAAAGAGAAACCCCAATCAAAAGCAAGTCTGCCTATCCTTATCTAATCTTAGAATCCCTAATAGAGTTAGGCGGAACCGCTCATGTTGACAAACTAATGAAGCATGTAGAAAACAAAAGAGGACCAGACTTCAAGCGTCACTCGGCCACCGCTCGCCGCGCAGACATGGCCCGATCCGGCTATATTCAGGGAAATACTCAGCTATGGGAAATTACAAATAGAGGCAGGGAAAAGGTTACTCCCACTCTTCGAGATGTTTTAAATCAATCCAGTAAGCCCACATCCTGACCTTCTGGCTATATTTCAGCGTATAAAAGATCGCGTTTTCACCTTCCCCATTCCATCGACCCAAGCCCTCATCAGGGCCACATCTCCTTCTCGTTTTTTCCTTTCCCGCCGTCTCTTCCACAGCCCTCGGATCAAATCCACCAGCCACTTGACGACCGCGCAACAGCCTCCGATATTTGCCACAACAGCTATTATCTCCATCATGTTCCTTTCTTCAACCCACTTGTCACCAGTGGATATTTTAGCTGCGAGGCTCGGGCCTGATCCGTTAAATCAGGCACCGAGCCGTTTCTATTCCGAGAACCTAATAAAGTCTATCCTATTGGCACAGTCTATACACTCCCCCGTGTAGGGCCCTATGTATTTGTTTAATTTAGGCTTAGTTCAAGCCGCGATCCGGGGTTAGACCCAACAGGTATATAATTCCCACTTTATCTCATTCATTAACCCTATCGCCCATAGGAGGCAAAAAATGAGCAGAGAACATAACACAACCGCCAGCGGAGAGCCGTTTGACAAAAAAACAATAGAGCTCGTTTGGCAAAAAAGAAAAAATAAACCCAATGCTATTACTACTGTATCCACTGAAGGCTTCGATAAGTTCGGCGCGAAAATTAAATACGAAGATTATGGAAACACTAACTCGTCAACCGGATGGGAGATAGACCATATACGGCCCGTTAAAGAATATGGCACTGACGACATAAAAAACCTCCAGCCGTTACAATGGGAAAACAACAGGAAAAAAGGCGACACTTATCCCAATTGGGAGCCATCCAAATAAATCCCACCGCGATACCTTGCACTAAAATAAGTTGCCGGTATATTGCTGTTAGTCTCCCCGCAGTCTAAACAGGGCTGAACCGGGGCTGTAAGGCTCTTGAAATACCAGTTGGGCGACGGGCGCGATGACGATGGGCCGGGCCCTGGCTGGATAACACCACGCCGACCGGCTGTTGGTTCGCCGGTCGGCTTCTTAGCAATATACCGACAACTTATTCATTTTAATCGGTTATGCCGAGGACAATAGGTATATAATTCCCGTTATTTTAGTATTTTGGAATGGGCTACCACCGACCAACGCAAACCCTCACGGCCTTGTTTTCATGGCGTACGAACAAGAGAATCCAGAAGCAGTCAAGAACTGGCACCGTCGCCGTCGTTATTCTATCGCTGGCTTAACCTGCATTGTTCTCGGGTTTGGTTTACAGATTCTCAGCAACCACGTTTGCGCTTTAGCGGTCTTTCTGTACACAAGTCAGTAAAACCACTCTCATAACCTCTTAGAAAGGGGAGACCATGAAAGCCGAGCTTAAAAAAGAAATTTCAGACCACTTAAAAGCTGCTTCTGTAAAGCTGTCGGAGAACTACAATAAAAGACCAGACTCCAAAGAGGCGCAGGAGTGCGTTGATGCCATCAAAAAAATAATGGATGCCGACATTATAGTGGACAAAATCAGAATCACAAAAACATAGGACAAACCACCAAAAACCCCCTCAAAATCCCACTCGGTTGTGTAGTGGCGTTAAGTATATAATTCCCGGAATAATGGAACTACTCAAACTCGGCGTCGTCGGCTGCGGCTGGGCCGGCCAACAGGCCGTCAAAGCGGCTCAGGCCAGCTCCCTAGTCAATGTCGTCGCCGTGGCCGACTTAGACGAGCCACGCCGCAACCGCGTCGCCAGCGAAGAAGGCGTGCCGCGCCAATACGGCCCCTACCAAGACCTGCTGGCCGACGACCAAGTACAGGCCGTGCTACTAGCCGTCAATCCACCCGCTCGCTACCCCATGGTCCTGGACGCTTTTGCCGCCGGCAAACACGTCTTGGTGCAAAAGCCGCACGCGGTGCGAGCCGCGCACATCTTGGAATTCGCCGCGGCGGCCGAGCGCGCCGGCACCACCTTGCAATTCTGCTACTTCATGCGCCACTTTCCCCACAACCGCAAATTGCGCGTCGCAGTACAAGAGGGCTGCATCGGCGAGCCGTATCACGCCCGCATTTTCCTCAAATTCAATTCGCGTCCGCCGGCCGACAGCTTTGAAAGCTGGACCAATGTGTATGGTCACAAGGGCGGTGCCCTAGGCCAGCACGCCTCGCACGAGCTCGACCTAGCTTGGTGGTGGATGGGCTGCCCCAAGCCGCAGTGGGCCTTTGCCGTCAAGCATACCCTTGAGCCGCTGTACCACGGCCCCGAGGGCGCGGCCGAAGATTATTTTTCAGGCTTGGTCGGTCTGGAAGGCGACAAGACCATCCAGATAGACTGCTCGCGTTGGCTGCACTGCGATACCCCCACGACCGTGGAGTTGTACGGCAGCGAGGGTGCTCTATCTCAGGGAGTTATATGGCACTGGGAAGACGGACAATTTGCCGCGCGGGAAGCCGCCGCAGAATCGGATATGCCCCATACCCAACCCCCCGCAGACGGCCTGTCCTTCTACTACGAAATCGAACACTTCGCCCGCGCCGTAGCCGGCCAAGTCAAAGCCGATGTCGATGCCCAAGACGCCTATCACTTCATGCAAATACTCGACGCCTTGTACGACAGCGCCCAACGCCGCGAAAAAGTAATGATCGACTGAAGAAGAAGTTCACGGACGCCAAGCCGCTTTCAGGTCGCCCCAAGTAGTTTGGACGACAGCAGTAGCATCATCGATGCGGTGAAGTTCCAAGGTTTCGACCCCGCCCTCCTCCGTAGTAGTGATGGACAGGGTATCACCTTCAATGGCATAGGTGCTATTTATCTCCTCGGATTCACCGAATCCGAAATCCGCAAGGAACTCGTCCTCATCGAATTCGGCGAGGAACTCATCGACGAACGCCTGTTCAAATGCCGGGTAGTCCTCGTCGGAGATTCCCTCCAGATCCGCGGCTAAACGGGCGAAGCCACGGGCGAAACCAATGAAGAATTCCTTTATGAACTCACCGAACTCAACGGGGGTCATCTTCTCATCGTCGATGATATAGTACAATTCGACTATATCAACCCACAGGCTATCGCCCTCAACTCGATAGGTGCCGGAGAACTGGACAGAGAGCGCCTCTATGGGAGATTCGACATCGTCTTCTCCCCCCTCGATGTTTTGGTCGAGCGCAAAGGTGCCATCCGCCTCGAAGGTCAGGCGCATGGTAATCTCACTGCTTTCCTCATCGATATAGGTCCCCTCCCAAGTGCCGTGGAGAGCCTCTTCCTGAGCGGCGAGCGGTAGAGCGAGGAGGCAAAGGAACGCGATGGATGACAGAAGCTGGTTCATGACGGCCTCCTTTGAAGGGCAAAGGACAAGACGGCGAACAGTGATAAGTGTATTCCGGGACAGCATCCGCAGCAAAGTAGAACCGAGTTCGGCGGCAACGTCCCGCTCTCAGTTGACGGGGTAAAACTCAGACGCTACTATCCGTCTTTCGTTCCACTTCCCATATCAGAAAGCACACACCATGACCGAATCCATCCCCATCAGCAAACACATCACCCAAGGTCCGTCCCGAGCTGGGGCCCGCGCCATGTACCGGGCCGCCGGTTTCGACGCCGAGGCCCTGCGCAAACCCCTCATCGGCATCGCCAATACCTGGACTGAGCTCGGCCCCTGCAATTTTGGCCTGCGAGGCCTAGCCGAACACGTCAAGGCCGGTATCCGCCAAGCTGGCGGCACCCCTCTCGAATTCAATACGGTGGTGATCTCCGACGGCATCACCATGGGCACCGAAGGCATGAAGACCTCGCTCATTTCGCGCGAAGTCATCGCCGACTCCATGGAACTGGTGGTGCGCGGCCACATGCTCGACGGCTTTGTCGCCCTCACCGGCTGCGACAAAACCACCCCAGGGGCCATTATGGCCATGTGCCGCCTGGACATCCCCTCGGTACTGCTCTACGGCGGCTCGATCATGCCCGGCCGCCACGACCAAGTTGACATCACCATCCAAGACGTGTACGAAGCCATCGGCGCTCACGCCACCGGCCGCATCGACGACGACCAATTGCGCCTCATCGAGGAGAATGCCTGCCCCGGAGCCGGGTCCTGCGGTGGTCAATTCACCGCCAATACCATGGCCACCGCGGCCGAGATCCTAGGAGTGGCCCTCATGGGCTCAGGCTCGGTGCCAGCCACCGACCCGCGCAAGGAAGCCGTCGGCACCCAAGTTGGGTCCCTAGCCGTCGAATTAGTGCGCCAAAATCGCACCCCCTCGCAGATCATCACCCGCCCCGCCCTCGACAACGCCATCCGCTCCATTGCCACCACCGGCGGCTCGACCAACGGCGTACTGCATTTTCTGGCCATCGCCCGGGAAGCCGGATTGGAACTGGACATTGAGGATTTCCAAACCTTGAGCAGTTCCACCCCACTCATGGTCGATCTCAAGCCCGGCGGCCGCTTTGTCGCCCCCGACTTGGACAAAGCCGGCGGCATCGCCCTAGTGGCCCGCCGCCTCAAAGAAGCCGACCTGCTGCACGAAGACGCCCTCACAGTATCGGGCCGCACCATTGGCCAAGAGGCCGACCGCGCCGTGGAAACCCCCGGCCAGCAGGTCGTGGTCCCGGTCGATAAACCGCTGAAAAAATCGGGGGGGCTAGTCATACTCAAGGGCAATCTCGCCCCTGAAGGAGCAGTAGTGAAATTAGCCGGCCACGAACGCGCCCAGCACCAAGGCCCGGCCCGCGTCTTCGACAGCGAAGACGCGGTTATGCCAGCCATTGAGCAGGGTCACATCCAGCCCGGTGACGTGGTGGTTATCCGCTACGAAGGCCCCAAGGGCGGGCCGGGTATGCGCGAGATGTTAGCTGTCACCGGCGCCATCGTAGGGGCGGGTCTGGGCGATTCCGTGGCCCTGGTCACCGATGGCCGCTTTTCGGGCGCCACGCGCGGCCTGATGATCGGCCACGCCGCTCCCGAAGCCGCAGTGGGCGGCCCCCTAGCCGTTCTGCACGACGGCGATACCATCACCATCGACACCACGGCCGGTCGTTTGGACGTAGCGCTAGAAGAGGCCGAGTTGCAGACTCGTCTAGCTGCCTGGGAGACCCCACCGCCGCGCTACACCTCCGGCGTGATGGCCAAATACGCCCGCTCGGTGTCGTCGGCCGCTCAAGGAGCGGTGACTAGCTAATCGTTTTTTGATGCAGCTACCGGGAGACAGTCGTTACTACCCCTCCCACCGACTGACCACCTGCCTCTCCTTTTGCACGCGCTCGTACAGATTCTGCCATTCTTGCGAGCCATCGTCCTCTAAAATTTCGGTGCGCACGCCCTCCACATAGGTTCCCGGCGCATTAGGGTGCTCCATGTGTATGCAGGTGCCGTCGGGATAGACGATGGTGCTGATCTGCCGCGGTTTCGGATGGATGTAGAGCTGTCCCTGACGCGCGTGTTCGTCGAGTTGCTCCTGCGGCACGCGGTATTGCTCAACCGCCGCCTCATCAACCTCGACGCCGAGGCCAGGCCTATCGGGAACCCGCTGATGCCCATTGATCACCTGAACAGGCTCGGTCAGCAGATGATGGCTGTACATATTGATACAGCTAATCGCCGGCCACCGGGCGTGCGTCAGCACTGAGCCGAGATGGGCGTCCCACGTGGTCGTCAACCCATTGCCGACGATCTGCAACCAGAACGGCATGGAAACTTCTGCAGCGCATTGCCCCTGGCGCATGGTCATTGATTTCCCGCCCCCAATCACAAAGCCGTCGCAAACTTCCTCGCGCACCGCCGTAATAAACGGCGGCGAACCAAAGTGCATAGCCACCGGCCTGTTCACGGCCTGGCGAATCTGGCGATTGCCGAGAATATCATCCTGCGGGATGGGTGTTTCGAACATGGCCACGTTTTCGTAGCGCTCGAGCTTCTTGATGATCGGAATGGCGTTGGCCGCGTTCTCCCAAGAGCCGTTGGGATCGAGGTCGAGATGGAAATGAGGGGGCACCACCTTGCAGATGGCATCGACCTGCGCGACGATGTCCTGCCAGGGTCTCGGTTTGTTCTTGAGATTCGTGTACCCTTGCGCCACGGCCTCGGCCGCTTCCGCGGCCCAGTTTTCCGGCGAGGAGTGGCTGCACCACCAAGAAATCGGCGTCCAGTCGCGCACTTTGGTGCCCAGCAGCCGATGCACCGGTACTTCGAGTATCTTGCCGACTACGTCGAACAGCGCCATCTGCAAACCAGCGCCCAAGCTGTCTTCGTTCATCAGTTCGGCCGGGCTTTGGCCGATGGTTCGCGCAACTGTATCATCGGTCACGCGGCCATAGGTGTAGTGAATGACGGTCTCTCCCCAGCCCACGTGGCCCGTGTCGGTGGCTACCTTGCACAGCTCGAGGATGGACCAGTTGTAAACCGACTGGCGGGTTATCTCCTGCTGCCTAGGCGTGAACGGGACATCGACGATAATGCGTTCGACATTGGTGACTTTCATGGGATTTTCCTTTCAGCAGAGACGAGATGGGTAGGATGGTTGAAAGGCAAATAGATCGCTATATCTTTAGCGGACATGGAGGAGGACTCGAATTTCACTGGTAAGATAGTTTCACCGCAACCAGCAATCCAGTTTTCGGTGTCCACTAAATAGCCACCACCGAGAGACTGCCTCAATGACTGATCAGAAAAAAGCTCCCAGACGCCGTCCACCCCGCATTCGCCTAAACGCGGGCGCTTGGAGTCCCTTAGTTGACATGATCGACGTCTTTCCAGGACACCGGGGATCCAGTCGACACGGAGAGCTGGAGCTCTACGACGCCCCGCTTGGCATCCGCTTTGAGATCGAGGAGGCCGTCAAGTCCGAGCCGATCCTGCAAGCGACAATGGAGTGGGAAGGCACTCACGTCTCGCCGCTCTACATCTGGCAACAGGACAGGCGCTATCACTTGCTCTACGACAGCGGGGGCGGCCAGTGTTACGCGGTCAGCGACGATGCGTACAACTGGACGCGACCCGTCCTGAATGAGGTCGAATTCAACGGCTCGTCCAACAACAACCTGCTCGCCAACTCGTGCAAGGGGGCCACCGGCATCTTCGAAGACCCCAACGCACCGCCCGAGGAGCGCTTCAAGGCGATGGGTGGCCGCATGTACTGGTGGAATCCGGACACCGGTGAAGAGCTGTCTGGAGAGGAGCCATCTCGGCGCATCAAAGCCGAGCAGGAGCAAGAAAACTACACCGGTCCCCGGGCTGAAATCACGGGCCACATGCTCACCTGGACGTCATCCGACTGCCTCCACTGGACGCCCTTCCCAGAACCGCTGGCGCACCGACCAGTCAACGGCGGCATATCGGCCCGTTACGACGAACACCGAGGCAACTACTTCGCCTACATCCAGCTAATGGGCTATCCCGCCGAACTGCTCGAAGGCATTGGCGTCAACAGGCTCGAACAGGGCATGCAGATCCGCACGATCGGCTTTTCGCGCACCTCCGACTTTGCCAATTGGCCCGCTCCCAAGCTGATCCATCACCCCGATACCGAAGACCCGCCCGACATCAGCTTTTACGGTGCCAACTACTTCCCGTACCCAGGCCGCGACGACCTACACGGCATGCTCATCCCCGTGTACCACCAGATCGCCAGTACCATCGACGGGCAGATCGCCTTCAGTCGCGACGGCCTCTACTGGTCCCGTCCCGAGCGCCGGCCAATCCTGCCGCTGGGTGCCGAAGGAGACGGCGACGAGTGCATGGCCCACTTCTGGCGCAGCGGCCTCGTCGAGCTGCCCGATGGCTACTGGGCCTGTCCATACGCGGCCTTCTCAGTCATCCACGACTGCCCAGCGGACAAGGTGCCCGAGCTTTTTCCTGCTCGTCAGCCGCAGCAGATTCGCTGGGCACGCTGGCGTCCGCACCGGTTCTGCGGGATACGCGCCAGCGCCGAAGGCTGCTTCTCCCTGCCCTCCCTCTTCCGCGTCCACGACGAACTGCGCCTCAACTATCGCTGCGAGCCGGGCGGCTGGATTCAGGTTGAACTACTGGAGAAGCTGCCGTCGCTAATGCTCCCCGACGCCGACCCGCTGCCGGGGTTCACCTTTGACGAATGCGACCGTCTAACGGGCGATTGCGAAGACCGGGTGGTAACCTGGCAAGGCCGCTCCGACATCTCCGCGGCCGGCGAGGCCGTCGGCATCCGAGTGCGTATGCTCGGAGCCAAACTGTTTGCCTATCGCGTCTAGCGAATCCACCTATGGCCCTCACCTTCCACTGCTCCGCCTGCCAGGCCTCCTATCCCCAAGCCCCAGCCCCCTACCGCTGCCTCGCTTGCAACGCACCCCTCGAATGTCGGTATCCCACCCCGACCTTCCCCCGGGGGGGTTTAGACATGTGGCGCGGGCGGCGCGGGTTACGGGGTTGGTGGGGGGGGGGGGGGGGTGGTTAAAAAAAAAT
>VXML01000016.1:0-52237 GCA_009841115.1 Gemmatimonadota bacterium
TCGGGAACGCGTCGTTGAGCAAGTACTCCAGTTGGGCTGGACTCGGCGCTTCGCCCTCTTGGCTGAGCCAAGCTATTCGACCGTCGCGGTCGAGGAGGACGGATTGGGGGAAATTCCAGATGCCGTAGCGCTGCGCGCTCGCGCCTTCATCTACCGCTATGGGCAACGTATAGCCATGCTCGGCGATGAAGGTGTCCACATCGTCGGCTTCTTCGGCACTGTGGATGGCGATGACGACGAGGCCTTGGTCTTTGTGTTTTTTGTATAACTCGTCGTAGTGGGCGAGTTGCTCGACGGATTCGGGCGACCAAGTAGCCCAAAAGTGCAGCAGTACCACTTTACCCTTGAACCACCCTATGCGGTCGCCGTGCTCGATGGGGTTGATCCAGCGCTGGGCTTCGATATTGAGGGGGATGGCACCCCGGACCAACTTGTGGTATTGCCGCTTAAATTGCAGCGTGAAAGGGGAGGCATAGCTGGCTATCAGCATTCCGCTACTGTCCCAGACGTGGACGTCGTCCCAGGTCAAAAAAGCTCCGTCGGGGAAAGCGCCTTTATTCGGCATTTGTGGCACGAACAGCGTCGGAGTCAGACGAATGAGCGTATCCCAATGGTTCATATTCGGCCCTAGAGCTACCCAGAGTTGCCCATCTTTCTCCCATTTGAAGATGCCGCGTTGCAGAACCCGAGGGGGCGAACTTTGGCCAGTGCTGCTGTCGAGGCTGGCGAACGCTTCCGGCACTCGTTTTTTGATCAGAGCCAAAGTGGCGGGGTCAAGGCTGGCCAACGCCTCCGGCCCCAGTTGTTGGACCAGACCCGCTAGAGTAGTGGAGTCAACGCTGGCGAACGCCTCCGGTGGTATTTCTTGGAGCTTATCGGGAGTCACATTCACAATGTAGCTGTTCCCGTCCCCGTCAATGCCATTCTGGCGGAGGGTGGTGTCGAGGCTGGCGAATGCCTCCGGTGCCAGTTGTTGCCGGTGGGCCGCTAGGGTCGAGGGGAAACTCTGAAAGGTGTCGCGGACGAAATACATGCCGTTGGCGTGGCGCACTTCGATAGCGGTGCCACCGCCGAGTTGTTCGAGAGTAGGAGGTTGGTTCGGGTCGGCTTCGGCGAGGATGAGGTGCCAACGGGGGCTGTCGTTTTGGTCGAGGCGGCGGACGTGCAGCAAGCCATCGACAATATATGCCTCTATACGCTGGCCCGGACCACCAGCCCAAGGAGAGTCGCCAAGGGGGACGGACTCACTCCATTGGGCCTGGTCGGGCGGGTCTGCGGCTGCGGTGATGTAGGGGCCGCTGAGCAGCAGGGCTGCCGCTGCGAGGATTTGGTACTTCATCGAACGAAAGGAACTCATCTAAAGCCTCCTTTGAGGTGTCCCCGACAAGGTCGGGGGAAGTTGATGGACGTTCGGTTGGCCTACTCGTCCAAAATGCGTAAACCGTTTTTACGGCTCTTGGAATCGACGTAATGCACATTTTGTGCCAATATCAGAGTCGAAAATAAAAAAATCCTTTAGGAGTTACCCTAAAGGATTGAAAAACATGGGGTTAAATAGCGGAAAAATATTGCGCTACGAGGCGGGCATTAGATGTCGTTGCAAGCTGATCTACGATTTTTCGTTCAAATAAACGATTTTTGAACGATTTTTGAACGATTTTTGAACGATTTTTACAGATTGGCTGTGGCTTCTTTAGTCCAAAATAGATGTCGCGCTTGGGTCCTTTGGTATGGGGTGCTTCGCTGTGCTCAGCATGACAAGGAGGAGGAACGCGTCAGTCCGCAATCTCCGCACAGGCTCTTACGGCGACGGCTTCTCTGGCCGTTGCAACCCGTGCTTGCGCATGCGATACCGCAGTTTCTCCGGTCCCATGCTCAACAAACGAGCTGCTCCCCGGGGGCCATAGATCCGCCAGTTAGTAGCTTGGAGGGCCGCCAAAATGCGCTGCTTTTCGTCCTCGTCTTCAGCACCCCAGTCGAAGCCTTGTTCAACAGGCAGGGCAAGCTCTGCCTCGGCAGCCTGAAACGGCACATCCGCCACCTGAATGACGTCTCTGTCGCCCAACACGACCGCCTGCTGAATTACGTGCTCCAACTCGCGCACATTCCCCGGCCACGCATATTGCTGCAAATGCACCACCACCTCCTCGCCCAAAACCGGCGTCGGCCGCCCTAGCTGTTCGGCACACCGGCTGGCAAAATGCGCTGCCAAGAGCGGAATATCCTCCTGACGCTCCCGCAGGGGTGGCAGTATTAAGGAGAGTACGCTCAACCGATAGAATAGATCCTCGCGGAACGTCCCCGCCTGAATGGCTTCTTCCAAATCCTTGTTGGTTGCAGCGACGACCCGCACGTCCACCGGGATGGACTGCTCGCCGCCGACGCGCGTCAGGTGGCCCTCCTCTAGGATGTGGAGCAAGGCCCGTTGGGAGTCTAAGGGCAAATCGCCCACCTCGTCGAGGAACAAGGTACCGCCATCGGCCCGTTCAAAGTAGCCGATCTTTTGGGCGTTTGCGCTGGTAAAGGCTCCCTTTTCGTGGCCGAATAGTTCACTTTCGATCAGTCCGGAGGACAGGCCCCCACAATTGACCGATATAAAGGGACTTACTTGGCGCGGGCTGAGATTGTGGAGCAGCCGCGCCAGCACGCCCTTGCCGACCCCGGTCTCGCCCAGTACCAGCACCGTCATATCCGTCTCGGCCATTGATTCGACTTGTTCAAGGAGCCGTGCCATGGCTTGGCTCTGGCTGAGAAAACCCTGATTCGAGACCCGCAGCATTTGCTCTAGGCGTCGGAGATGAGTGGGGACCACTCGCACTGCTAGGCGAGCTACGTCCGACATCAAGCCATCCCGATCTACGGTCCGCACCTCAAAGTGAAACAGGCCGGCCGGCACGTCTTGGTACGTCACCCGATTGGCGGGTGCGAATGCGCTCCACTCTTCTGCCGGACCGTGGCCGACGAGCCGGTGGCTGTAGCGCATCTGCTCGGCCCCGCTCCTGAAACTGATGCCCTGAAAGTGGAACTGAATCTCGGGGGTGCTATCTGGGCAGGACACAGATTGGGGCTCGTCGAAAGTCCGCCCGGCCACGACTTGGCGGATGTGGATGCGCGGGGGTGTCTCCCCGGGTTGATACGCAATGAGACCAGCCCGGGTCCCGAACCACAGCCGGCCTTGGCTATCGCGCAGAATGGCATCGACGATATTCTCAAGCGCGGACTTTCCGAGGCGAATGCTTTGGAAGGTTTGACCGTCGTATTTCAGCACGCCGCCGCCGCTGGTCCCGATCCACAGACATGCTTGCTGCGGGTCGGCTTCCAAGGCCAGAATGCCATTGGCGGACAGATCGCCTTGGTCAACCGTAAATTGGCGCACCTCCTTGGCTTGGTAGGAAATGGCGAAAAGGCCGTGAGTGGTTCCCACCCAAATCGCGTCTTGATATTCACACAAAGCATTCACATAGGCGACGGCCTCTATGCCGGGCATGTCACACGTGCGGAGATGACCGTCCCTGTAATTGTACAGAGCTGGCCTCTTTCCATAGCAGCCGAGCCAGAAGGAGCCTTCTCGATCCTGTAGTACGACTCTGCAATCTGGAGACCACAGATCCCCAATCGCAATAAAGCGGTCTGCTTCGATTCGTCCCAATTGCCCCTCGGAAGTCCAGGCGATTAAGCTCCCTTCCCGGCCTTGGAATAACATCTTGATTTCTACACCCTCTGCGTTCACCGCGACCGCTTGGATTTCTCTACCTATCGACTTGAATACTGGCCGATCTGGCCCACCACTCCAAATCTGCCCTTGTTGATCTGTTACCATATATAAGAGGGTATAACCGACCTCCACCGGATGGATCTGACCGTCCTCCAAGCAGGCTAGGCCTCCGGTCGTGCCAATCCAGATCCGGCCCTCCCGGTCTTCACTTAGCTGCCGAACCTCGTTGTCGGGCAGGCCGTCTTCTTTGTCGTATAACTGGACGCTGATCGGATCGCAAAAGATCAGCCCACCACCCCACAGCCCTACCCATATATTTCCCTCGCTATCCTCGTAGGTCAGGCGCGTACCCGAAAAGTGAACACCCGGCAAGTCGGCTGAGAAAGGATGCCATTCCTCTCCGTCGTACACTATTACGCCTCGGCGGCCCAGCCAGAGCCGGTCGCGGTCGTCCACACGCACATGGCGCGTTCCATTCTGGACGACTTCCGCCCCTTCAGCCCCATCGTTGCGAATGATCTCGAATTGTTTGCTCATAGGATCGTAGCGACCTACAATCACTTCTGTGCCTACGTAGCGGAAACCGATCCACAGGTTGCCAGCGGTGTCTTGAGCGAAATTCCAAGGCCACTGCAACTGGCCCGCGTCATGTCCATCGCCTGAATCTGTGTTCATGCGCTGGCCATCCATGCTGAGGACTCCACGTCCCTGCGTCGCCAGCCACGTCGTACCCGCCGAGTCGGTTGCCATGTCGTACACCACTCCTAGGGGTTTACCCGCTAGTTCCGTCATGCACTCTATGCACCGTCCTTCGACAAACCGGCCCACCCCCGCTGTGGTCAGCACTCGCACCGAGCCGTCAGCTTGGGGTTGCAGGCCGAAGATGTCGTTGGAGGGTAGCCCGTGTTCGGTGGTGTACACCTGAAAGCCGCGCCCGTCGTAGGCTGCTATCCCACCGCCGAACGTGCCGAATAACAGCCTTCCGTCCGCATCTTCGACAATCGTTGTTACGGAGAGATGGGGCAGCCCGTCCGACAGGCCAAAGGTGTCAAAATGCGCTCCGTCGAAGCGGCTTATGCCGCCGTCGATTGTGCCGATCCAGAGAAGTCCGTGGCGGTCTTGGTAGATGGCTTCCACGTACATCCCGGCCAGCCCGTCGAAAACCGTGTACTGCTGTCCGAGGATGTGACCGAATGTCTTCTGGTTTGGGGCCGCGTGGTTCATTTTTAATCTCGTACGTCTTTGTAATTAAGAATTAGGAACTGACGTTACGCGGCACTTCGACAGGCTCAGTGCCCGGTGACTGCGCTCAGTACTTGGCCACTGAGCTTGTCGAAGTGGCCGCAGCAGAGGTGCATAAGGCTGCATAATATCAGTTCCTAATTCCTTCACGGCGTCGGCGCGTCTTCCCGCAACAAGCCTTCCGCTTTTAGCTCGGCCCAGAGGTCCGTTGGTATTTCGTGCTGAAACCACTGGGCGTTGGTCTCGATATGCGCCGGTGTCTGCGCCCCTGGGATAATGGCTGCGACGAGGGGATTTCCGATCGGGAACTGCATGGCGGCGGCGGGCAAGGGCACGTCGTGCCGCTGGCAGACGGCTTGGATGCGGCGGGTTTTTTCGAGGATTTCGGGTGAGGCTGTATCATAGGCGTAGCGGGCACCTTCGACTGGGCCAGAAGCAAGGATGCCGGAGGCAAAGACCGAGCCGATGACGATGCGTACGTTGCGCTCCTCGCAAAGCGGGAATTCCTCGTCGAGGGAGTCTTGGTCCAAGAGCGTGTAGGGCATGGCGACGATGCAGAAGTCGAGGTCGGCCGCGTCGAGCAGGCGCGGCATGGCCCCCATGCGGTTGAGGCCCGCGCCGACGGCCTTGACTAGCCCTTGGGAGCGCAGCTCGTCGAGGGCGCGCCAGCCGCTGGTGATTAGGTGGTTGACGTGGGCGGAGAAGCGCTGCTCGCTGTCGTGGAAGAAGCTGTCGAGGTCGTGGATTAGGAGCAGATCAATGGAGTTGAGGCCCAGCCGCTGCAAGCTGTCTTCCCACGAGCGCATGATGCCGTCGTACCCGTAGTCGAAGCGAAAGTCAAAGGGCAGACCGCCGATCCAGAAGCCCTTCTCGAAAGAATCGAGGTTGCGGGTGGCCGTGAGCACTCGGCCGACCTTGGTCGAGAGCACGAAGTCTTTGCGCTCCTGCTGGCGGAGAAAGTAGCCGAGGCGGTGTTCGCTTTTGCCATAGCCGTAGAACGGGGCGGTGTCGTAGTAGCGGATGCCAGCGTCCCAGGCCGCTTGCAGGGTGTCTTGGGCTTGGGATTCGCTGACCGGATCGAACAGCTCGCCCAAAGGAGCGCCGCCAAAGCCGAGTGTGCTTAGCTCGACGCCGGTGCGCAAAGCGCGCGTGGGGATAGTGGACATGGGATGCTTCCTTTCGTTTGCAGGTTGCTCTAAAGTCGTTAGAAGCGGCCGTGATGCGATTCGGCTGGCGCTTGGTACTCCACCTTGAGGTGGGGCGTTTCGAGCTGCTTGTGGCCCTCTACTTTGGAGGTCAGGCAGCTTTCGAGTGCGCCGCTGACGATTAGGGTGCGCTCGGCGGGAAAGGGGGCTTGGCCGGTCTCGATCATTTCCCAGATCTTGGCTACTAGGCAGGCCGAGTACGTGACATTGGGCGTCGGCGGCAAGAAAAATTGGGTCGAGATGGGATCGTCTTCGCCGGCGAGTTTGCAGGCGAAGCAGTAGTCGCGGATGGCGCCGTTGAGCATCAGGAGGGTCGTCTTGAGGCCGTCGTTGTGCTCGATGAAGTACGCGGCTGGCTCTTTGACGAGCTGAGGTAGCTCGCCGTTGCCGAGCAGGTCTTGGGTGCGGCCGTCCTCGTCGGTTTTGCCGCAAGGAGAGTCGCTGCGCGAGAGAGCGGAGTCTAGCAGTCTTAGCGAATAGCGGCCGTCCTCACCCGCCTTCCACACGTCGTCTCCTTCGATCAATTGCACGGATTTGACGCCGGTCTCGCCGCCTGAGCGGCGCTCGATCATGCACTGCATGGCCTCTAGCGCGTGGTAATCCATGGGGTCGGAGCCGCCGACGCCGACCATCAGCGCCTCTTCGATCTGGCAGCCCAAAGGCAGCTCGACATCGGGCAGACGCCAAGTGACTGGCAGCGAGGAACCGGCGAGAATTGGGAAGCCGAGCCGGTGGCCGTCGTCGACCATTTCTCGCGCTTTGTCAAAGCTGTAGGAGAGGTGCTTGTCGTTGTAAACTGGTACGGAACGGCCGTCTTCTTCAAAGACCTTGACGCATTCTTTGAAAAATTCGTAGCGCGGGTACAGAACCTGTCCTTTGTCGTTTTTAGGGTACTCGCCGTGCTCGCCGATGATCAGCACTGCGTCGCAAGCTAGTTCGTCGCCGCCGCAGCGCAGGGCCTCGGCGATGGTGGGGTACACGGCGAAGCCGAATTCGCGCGCCCGGTCTTGGCTTTGGTCGCCTTCGGGCTGCTGATCGACGTAGAGAGAGACGATTTTGCAGTCGGGACGGTGCCAGCGACCGCCGTAGGGATAGCCGACTACGAAGCGGTCGGCAAAGTGCTGGGCGTGCGAGAGATAGCGATAGATGGTAGCGATGACGGCAATGCGTTTGGTGGCCATGGGCGACGAAAGCTCCGGGGAAAGAGGCGAGGGGGCCTTTAAGAGAAACTAGGTTCTCCAGAAAGTGGATTCTTCAGTGGCTTGGTAGGCGATGTTTAGATGGGGCGTTTCGATCTGGATTTGGTCTTGCTGAAGGCTATCGACGCCGGCGATGACCAAGCCCGAAGTGAGCAGAGTGCGTTCGACTGGATAGGTGGCTTTGCCGGTCAGGAACATCTGCTCGATGTTGTTGGCCAGCGGGCTGAAGAAATTGGCCAGCGTGGTGCGGGCCGGGGGCATGGGCAAGTACATCTGGGTCGAGAGCGGCTCGTCCCGTCCCGTGAGCCGAGCGGCGAAGTTGAAGTCTTGGACTAGTCCGTTCATCAGCATCATGGTTGAGATGAGGCCGTCGGCGTGCTCGTACTGGTAGGCGACGGGGCTCTCGACTAGGTGCTTGAGTTCGTCGATGGTGGGGAAGGGGTTGTTAAACCCCGGTCTTGCCGGAGTGAGTGTGTGGCTGCGGCAGAGGCAGGCTTCAAAAAGCTCGCGCGACCACGCGCCCTCGGCGTGCGCCTGCCAGAAGGCATCGTCGCGGTAGGCCCGGAGCCACTTGACGCCGGTCTCGCCGCCCTTTCTGCGCTCGACCATGCACTGCAAGGTCTCCAAGCCGTGGAAGTCGTAGCTATCGACGCCGCCATAGCAGACGCAGACCGCTTCTTCGACCTCGGCACCAAGGGGCATGTCGAGCGAAGGGGTGCGCCAGGTAACAGGCAGCGATGAGCCGGCCATGAAGGCGAAATCGAGTTCTTGAGAGATATCGTACATCTCTTGGCACCAGTCCCAGTTCCAAGAGAGGTGCTTGTCGTTGAATATGGGCGCGCTCTTGCCGGTCGTGCGATAGACCGAGACGATCTGTTTGAAAAGCTCGTAGCGCGGGTAGAGATGCTGGCCCTTTTCATTGTGCTCGTAGGTGCCGTGCTCGGCGATGAGCAGGACGCCATCGACGGCTAAATCTGATCCGCCTAGCGTCAGGGCGTCGGCGACGGTGGGGTAGATCACCATGTGGGGAAAACGGGTCACCCGATCTTGGCTTAGATCGCCTTCGGGACGCTGATCTACGTATAGGGAGACCAGATCCATGGGCGGGTGGTGGTGTCGGCTGTTCCAGCCGTAGCCTTCGAGGAAGCGGTCGCAGATGTGCTGGGCGTGGGAGTACTTGCGGTACTCGGTGACGATGCCGGCGATTTTGGGGCGGTTGGCCATGATGTTGGTCTCTCGACAGAGGGCGGTATTAGCGATTTGGAGAGGGAAGGTAGGAGAAGGGAGTTGGGGGGGCAAGCTCAACTCAATGCTCACCCCGGTCTCGTCGTATATTGTCATACACTCACTCAAAACCGAGAGGCAACCATGCAGACGATCACTGTATCGCGCAACGACGAAATCTACGAGGCGTTCGCCGATGTGGCCCAAGCGGCCGACGGCACCTTGGTATGCACGTATCGCGAGAGCATGGGACACAGCTCGCGCCCCTTTTCTCGCGTAATCGTGCGCCGCAGCTTCGACCGCGGCCTGACTTGGAGCCCGCGCCAAGTGGTGGTAGAGCGCACTGAGGAAGAGACCGCCCAAGGGCTGGGACGGCTCAACTGTTCGCGCATCGCCGCCTGCCGCGACGGAACTTTGCTGCTCATCGTTGACTTGCTGCTCAAGGATACTTTTGAAGAATACTTGGAGCCGGGCATCTGCATGAACCTCCTGTTGCGCAGCCGCGACAATGGAGCCACGTGGGAGGGGCCGGAGGAAACCGGCATGACCGAGGGCATCGTCCCCTCTATCAAGGAGTTGTCCAACGGGGACCTGATCGTCGGCCTCACCGAACAGTGGCTCGGCCAGCGGGGGACCGAGGATTTTGTCGAAGTGCAGACGTGCTATCTGTCCGCCGACCGGGGCCAGACTTGGGAAGGCCCTTTTAAGGTGCCTAACCCCGAAGGTGCGCCCTGTACTGGGGGGCCTTGGCGTCTGAACGAAGGGGATTTCGCCGAAATGGACGATGGCACCTTGGTGCTCTACATGCGCGAGGACGGCGAGGGCCTGAGCGGCTGGAAGAGCTTTTCCGGCGACGGCGGCCGGACGTGGTCAACGCCGGTGCGCACGCACATGATGCGCTGTCTGGGCCGTCCCTCGGTGGGCCGCTTGCGCTCGGGAGAGGTGGCTATTACCTACCGGGTCGCCTGCGGCCTTGCTACGTCCTTGGGGCTCTATGTGGAGACCGCGGCGGAGGCTTTGCGCGGCTCACCTGCCTGGGCAGGTGCTTCAGCCGACCCAGAGCAATCCCAAGGCGACACTGAGGCCCGCTTCGCCTTTTTGGACAACGACCGCGCCCTGTCGGCCGACAGCGGCTATTCGGGCTGGGTGCAACTACCCGATGGGACGCTCTACGTCGTCAATTACATCACCGACGACGCGCCCCGCGCCCACATTCGCGGCTATGTAATGAGCCGCGAGGACTGGTATCTCTTTCCCGAGGGAGCGATTCGCGCCAACCATCCCTTGTCGAACAATCCCCACTACTACGACAAGGCCCAGCAGATGGCCCTTGAACAGCAACGCTGGGTTGACGAGCAAGATTGGTCGCGCCGCGTGCCGACGCAGAAATAGACCTTATTCGGCCCGTTTGAGTGCGGTCAGATCAAACGGATTGGACCACGCCTTTTGGCCGCGCTCGTCGACGATCTCGAAGCGCACCCAGCGGGCATTGGCCCTGAGCGCGAAGGTCGCGGTCTCAAAGAGAGCACCGTGCTGATGGTACTCGGTGCCGAAAGAGTCGGACACTCCGACGATGCGCTGCGCCGGCGAGCAGGACACCGTGGCTTCGACCTGGGTGCGGTCGTCGCCTTCGCGGTCGGTGCGGCGGAGCTGGATGTCGTGGATTGCGGGGCCGGTGCTGCCGTACGACGCGCCCGCGACTAGGGCGGCGACGACTGCGTCAGCGGTGCGCTCTTTGACGCGGACCCAGGTCCAGCCTTGGTACGTGTCGCGCTGGTCGGCTTCGAGGGCGTGCGAATCGTCGTTGGCCAGCGCGGGGTAGAGGCGATTCTCTAGATCCATCCAGTCGTCCCAATGCACGCTCGATTCGCCGCGTCCGGCGCAGCGGCAGGTGGTGTTGAAGACCTCAATGCCAGCGAACCCGTTGAGCGGCACTGCGTCGCGCAGGATATTGACCGAACTCCAATGGGGATGGGCCAGCCAGACCGCACCGCCTTGGCGGCGGACCTCGTCGATGACGTGCTGGGGCGGCATCTTCTCCGCGTTTATGTCCTCGTGGAAATTGAGACAGACGAAGTGGTGCCGCTGGCCGCCGAAGGGATTGTCCGGGTGCAGTTCAGCCCCTTGGATGAGCACGAAGTCGCTTGGGGCCTGCACGGTATCGATAAAGGTGAGTTTGTGGTGGTCGGACAGGCAGAGGAAGTCGTAGCCCTGGCCGACATAGCCGTCGAGCCGCTCTTGCGGCGTGGCCCTGCCGTCGGAATTGGTCGTGTGCGAGTGGAGATTGCCCTTGAGCCAGGTGTAGCCGTCGTCATTGCTGAGGGCAAACGGGTTGGTCAATGCGCCTTTGGGTGCGTTGTCCGACATTTTGGTCCTTTCTCTGGGTGGGGGTCGTGTGTCAGCGTTAAAGGCATAGTATAGAGCGGCACTCTTAGGGGAGCAATGGGGCTTATGCGTTGGCAGCGTTAGAGGAGGAGGGTAGGAGAAGGGAATGTGTGGGAATGGTGCGCCGACGCGTCTCAGCCGCTGGCGTCCGGCGGCTGGTAATTCCAAGCGTCCACTGCAAAACGCCATTTCTGGTTGACGCGCTCGATAATTGAACTATCGAGTTGGTGGCGGTTCTTGCGATAGCCGGATAGGGTCTGCAAGTAGTCCTCTATAGGCTTTTTTGCGCGCTCCCAATCCGGTAGGGCCAGTTCTGTGTAGAGGCGCTCAAGTTCTGATATGGGATCCTGTTCTAGCGCTTCAAAACGCACTTCGGCGAAATTTTCCTTTGGCAGTAACACCCTATCCTGCATGTATTGTTGCATCATCAGTACATAGTTGCGCTCAAAGAGATTTTCCATCTCTTCCCAAGCAAAAGTATCGAGCTGATAGGAAGGCAGAAGGGCGCGATACATGCGCATTATGGACGGATATACAACGTATGGATTGCGCATGATGTGAATAAACTTTGCCTTGGGAAAGAGGCGCAACAGGTGGGGGATCCGGGCGAGATTGATTGGATTCTTCAACACAATACGCCGGCCATTGGCATGCAGTGTGGCTTTGCACACCGTATCCAAGCAGACGCGATCCCACGCGGTGAGCTCCTCATCTGTCAGCCCGCGCATCATTACGTATTTCTCAAAGTACGCTTTGGTCTGCTTGGGAAATGACAGATGGTGCAAATAGGACAAATGGGTTGTGTTGGCAAAGGCAATCTCCTCTTCCTGTGGCAGGTCGAGGGAGACCGCTACATTGTCCATAGGCCGTTTCGACGGCACATTCTTCGCTAGCAGACGCTTTAGCCAGCCGCGCCCAATGAGGGAAAATGTCGGCGCAAGTGCCTGAAATGTCGTGACCGACCCGTGATTGGGGTCGTGCGCGAGCAAATTGTGCAAATGCGTTGTGCCCGAGCGCCCGTAGCCCAAAATGATCAACGGCGGCTTGTCAATCGGCGTTTTTGCCACGCGGTGCCCGTAGCACACGCGTTCGACCAGACGCAGGGGAGTTGTCAGCGCACTGACCATCAGAATGATCGCCATTTTCCCCCAGTACGGACGCGATACGCCCCTGTTTTCGCTGAGCAGGCGCACCCACGTGCCGAGTGGGGCCGTGGAGAACATATGCTGCAGAGAAGTACGTTGTTTCAATTGGCCCTCCCCATCTGCGGCTCTTTCAGTTGACGCCCATGAATAAAGTGATCGAGCCAAGTGCCGCGGATAATGTATAGGTAGGGCAAGAGCGGCACTGCCAAGGTAATGATCGACAGCAGAACTAATTTCACCAGACCCGGTACCGGCACATGTAGAAAGGCCCATTGTGCGACAATCGCCACCGGCATGTGGACGAGATATACCCAGAATGATCCCGCATATAACAGGGAAAACGCCCTATTCGGACGACCTAAATGGTCCCTAGCTAGCCCGATGATTGAGTACAGTGCAAGCCAGACAAACAAAACCACCAGTACATTGGCGAAGAAAACCTGAGCTTCCTGAGCACCGAATAGGTCGCGGAACCCCCAAAACCCATAGACCAGTTCAATGCCGACGGGAAATATCACCACTAGGACGACGGGCAGGGTGAGACGCCAATACCTGCCGAATCGCTCCTCTTCACGCTGGCAGTTAAAGTACCAAGCACCCCAAAAGAAAAACGATCCGTATAGAAGCAGCGCAGGCCATCTGTTGAGGATCGTTGTCTCGGCTTTGGGAGCAAAGCTGATGTAGAAGGATTCGGTCATCTCAATCCCGCAAAAGGCGACCAAAGCCCATACGCCGATGCCCAGAGGAGAGAGAACAATGCACTGACTAGGCCGGAGCCACGGCAAGCGATTGGCCAGTGCCGCATAGCCAGCATAGAGCACGGTCAGCGACCACAAGGTCCATAGGAACCAGAGATGCAGTAATCCAGGTAGGGAATCCAAAAAATGGACAAGCCGCGCCCATACCGAGAAAGGTTGGTGTGGAGGTAATCCGAGGCTTGCGCGAATCTCGGCCCGCCCGGCCCACACTTCGGATTCGGTTAATTCAATATCCAGCCAATAAGCCATTGTGCGCGTGCGGCGCCAGTCCACCGCAAGCATATCCAGCGGTGTTTTGCCTTCCCGATTGTGCGCGTCGAGCAGTGCGCCTTCGCGGCGCAGGGTCTTGAATACCTCGGCCCGCCCGAATAGGGCCGCGGCATGAAGCGGGCGATTCCCGTTCAGGTCTAGCGCTTCGATCTCGCCGCCATGCCGCAGGAGCAACGCTAGCATGTCGAGGCGACCCAAGTACGCCGCCAGATGCAGTGACGACGATCCATAGCCGAGATAAGGATTGGCACGGCGATCCGCTGCATTGGATGCGAGTTGTTCACGCACATCTTCTAGGGTGCCGTTCCGTACCGCGTCCCATACCGATTCAAAACCTCGGCTAGGGCGTTCGGCGGACGAGTCCGTCTCTTGGGACAGCAACCAGATCGAGACAAACGCAATCGGCAGCACGGTGACCGCCGCGATTAGAAAGGGTCGCAACACGCTGCGAAAGCGCCGCCTGAGCATCCCCTTAACACCATAGCGTTGTAGGGTCTGCTCGGTGAAGTATCCGCTGATCATAAAAAATATGGGAACGGGTGTTGCCATCAGGAAGTTGATCAACAGCGTCGTCGTCACATTCTGAGTGGAATCGGAGAATACCCAAGGCATGCCAATGTAAAGAGAGAGACTCGCGTGTACTGTGACAACCAGCACCATGGTCCCCCCTCGAATCGCGTCCATGTCATAGCGCCGCGCAACGGGCTGTACATCGGGAGTGTTTTGTGGTTTGCACATGGAAAAAATCTTTACCAAGGCAAATGATTCGGCAGCCTAGTGTGCGATCATCGGCGCTGGAGAAGCCTAAACTTGAACGATTTGTCCACTTTGGGTAGCGGGGCCTGTCTGACCTTCAATTCGTAGTTGGGTGGCTCGAGTTGGAGCTCGGTTTTGTGAAGAATTGTTGCTAGCGTCATCGCGATTTGCACTTCAGCAAAGCCATTTCCCAAGCATCTGTGCGGCCCCAAGCCAAAAGGGGCATATACGCCCGGTTGCTTGTGTTCTCTGCGCTCGGCAGTGTAGCGATCGATATCAAAACGCTCTGGGTTCGGGAAATACTCCGGCAAGTGGTGCGGTACGGTGGTGGCTATGATAACATGGGTGCCGGCTGGAATTCTGTACCCGGCAAACTCGAACGAATTGGATACTGTGCGCCTCAACGCCGGGGCAATCGGATACATCCGCAGGGCCTCCATGGCCACGCGAGGGATGACATCTAGCTTGTGCAGAGTCGCCGAGGTCGGTATGCCCGCAGCAAAAAGTGCGTCCGCTTCGGCTTTGGTCGGCGCTAGTAGCTCGGGGTGTTTGAGCAAAGCATAGAGCGTGAACGCGCTGACACCAGCCGATGTGTCGAGACCGGCAATAAACGGCCCCAACGCAGCACCTATCAAATCGGTCTCGGGCATGAACTGGGGATCGTTGTGGTGCAAATCGAGCAGGTCGTCTATCAGGTCTGGTTCCCGACCGTTGCCCGGGCTTGTTTCATGCACCGCCAAGATGTGTTCATATAGCGCATGGACCCGTTTGCGGGCGCGCCGCAAGCGCGGAGTGTACATGAACAGCCGCGGACGATGATGCGTTAATCGAGAGAGCAACAGCGAGTTAAAAAAAGGAATCAGATCGTCCAGATATTCGCGTGGAGACGTATTGGTGCACAGCACTCCTAATTGCTCAGTTATAATGCGTTGGAGGGAGTACAGGCCCGCAAGGGGTACGTTGAGCGGCCACTCAGCGATTTCGCGCTGGGCAATATCGATGGTCGTCGCCAAGTGACTTGTAATGTAGGAACGCGAATACCCACGCTTCAACGCTCGGCGAAGACGAAAGTGCTCCCCGCCATCCATACCTATGACTAAGCGCGTTGCGCCCAACTCTGCCGTGAAATCCATCCAGAGTTCGCGGGAGCGCAGATGCGTTTTACCTTGGCGTGCTAGAAAGAGATTGGCCTCCGGCCCGGCCAATACAATGAAGGTGCGATCAAGGGCCTGTACTGAAAAGATAGGCCCCAACTGTAGGTACTGTTTTGTGAGAAATGAACGTATGTCCCCCATCATGCTGAGGGCATTGCCGACCAAGGGCAATCCCGGCGCACGGGGGGGAAGAGCCTTGGAGGCGACTCTTCTTTGCTCCGGCTCCTCGTCTAAGGTCATCTTCTGAATGGCCCGGGAGACCGATTGGCCGATGAGGTCCATCTGACGCACTTGCTCGATCCGTTCCTCGGCCTCTGCGTATTCCGACCTCGACAAAATTCGCGCTAAAATTTTACAGGCATCTACCAAACAGATGAGTACAACATCGCGCGGCTCTGGAATGTCGTCGGTAAAGAGAACGCCCATGATGCGCAACATAACTTCTTGCTTGACCTTGTCCTCAGAGATGGGATAGCGGCGGGCGCGAGATACCCAGAGCGTGAGCGAGACAAAACCGCCTTCATCCACTTCGAGAATCCCGCGTTCGCTCAGCCGAGCTAGTGCCTTTTCACGGATCGAATCGGCCCGCTCTGTGGCGCGCTCAACCCAAAAGCCGATGTCTTGCACATTGGTCTCTTGGGCAATGTCTGCGAGCGTCGGGTCAAGCAGGTCGTCTCCAACTGGCGTCGGATCGATCAAGATAAGTTGCTCGAGGTCGGTATCGATGCAGTACTCCAAGGCCAAGTCCATCAGTACAGCACCAGCGAGCGCATACTGCATCGTCCGATTTGGTACCTGTATGAACTCCCCATTCTCGTTATCGAGCAAGAGAAGCATGAGTTCTTCTGCGAATCTCAGCATTGCTCTTTAATTGGAGGGTACGCCCAAGGCAAGATCAACACACCAAGGGAGTTTTAAAACGAAGGTCATTAATCTCTAACGTGAGTTCGGGATAAGCGTCGTCTAATTTGATCATGGGCACTCATGGAAACTCATATATATAATTTTCATAAAAAGAAAGTGTCAAGAGAATATTACAATATGAGGATCTTAGTTTGGGGTATTTTCATTCGGGAAAAAGACCATATAAAGTCTAAATTGAATAAAAGGCCATATATGGTCTTTAGTGAGAATAGTTTTTAATGACAGACGACGTTTTGTAGTCCCTTAATTGCAGGTCTCTACGTTTTAGATCGCCGCCCCAGTCCCACCTGCGAGATCAGCATCCCCGCGAACATCAGCCCACACCCAACTAGCCCGCGCAAGGGCATGTCCTCGTCCAGCAAAAGCCACCCCCCCAACGCGGCAAAAACCGTCTCTAGACTGAGGATGATGGCTGCGTGGCTGGGGGCCGCTCGCCGCTGAGCCACTACCTGCAAGGTATAGGCCACGCCCACCGACATGACGCCTCCGTAAAACACGGGTAGGGCCGCGTCGACGAGCGGTTGCAGGGCGATGTGCTCGGTGCCGACGGCGACGGCTGTGCTGAGCAGCGCGCAGACGAAGAATTGCAAAAAAGCCAGCATCGCCCAATCGAGTTGACGCGAGAGGCTGCCGATGACCAGCACGTGCCCGGCCCAAAAGAGCGCGCTCACGAGCACGAGGGCGTCGCCGCGGGCAATGGCCAGCGGCGGCTCCACGCTCAGCAGGTACAGGCCGCTGGTCGCCACCAGAGCGCCGGTCCAAGTGCTGCGGCGACTGCGATGCCGCAGTAAGAGACCGATGATTGGCACTAGGATTACGTATAGCCCGGTGATGAACCCGGCCTTGCCGGCTGTCGTGTAGACGATGCCGACTTGTTGCAGGGAAGCGGCAGTAAAAAGAAAAAGCCCGGCGAGCAGGCCGCCTGGGAGGGCGTGGCGGAGGCGGGATGAGAGTGGTGTGGGGGTGGTGCGCAGGACGAAAGGCAAAAGCGGCAAGCAGCCGAGGGCGAAGCGCACGCCATTGAAGAAGAAGGGGCCGACGTGCTCCATGCCGGCGCGTTGGGCAACGAAGGCGAAGCCCCAGATCAGGGCCGTGAGCAGGAGCAGGAGGTCGGCGCGAATTTGGGCGGAGTGCGCCGCAGCAGTGTCCATCTCAGCGCCTGAAGGGCAAAGGCTGACCCGCGTATTTTTGCGCCAACGCGCAGATCAAGAGGTTGGTGCCGAACTGCAAGCTGCGGTCGCGGCCTTCGGCGTCGCGGTTGGCCCAGAACCAGCTAATGTTGAGATCGCTGAAGATAACGGCGAGCCGGCCCTTGAGCTCTATGGCTTCCAAGGCGAAGACGTTGCCCCGGTTTGTGCCGCTTAAGGGAGGCCCATCGGAGAAATCGAAATAGGCCGAGTAGAGCGGATCATTCTTGGGCAGCTTGCGCCAGTGGCCTCCCCTACTGCCGAGGACTTGTGGATCTTTGAGCAGGGTCTTGAACTGCTGGTCGAAGGGAGTGCCGGCTACGCCAGCTTCCCCGCGTAAGTTTGACTCTAAGGGCAAGATGTCCTCGGCAAAGAGCAAGCCGCCACTGCGCAGGTAGTGGGAAAGGCCCTTTTTTTCCTGATCGTCTATGCGCATGACGCAGTCGAAGCCGGTCATATAGAGCATCAGCGCATCCGCGATACGGGGGTCGTCGAGGGTGAGGACTTGCGAGTGCAGCGGCACTTCGAGGTGGGTTGATGTGCGGGTGTACTTCACCAGTTCCTGCGCGGCCATCGAGAGATAGTCTCGCTCCTTGATCGCGTATTTGTAGCTCACTTGGACGATAGTCAGGGGGCTGTCTGGTGCCGGCGTCGAGCGCTGGCGCTTGGGCTGGGGGATTGATACGGGGGGGCGCTCGTCTTGGGCTAGGGCCGGGGTGGCGAGCAGGAGTGCAAGGAGGAGACTTGCTCTTCGTTGGGAAATCATTGGTGAGTGTCAAGCGATTGGCGGTCTGATTTGATGAAAATGCCCTATGGATTATTGTTTATGCGCCAGATAGTTTCCAGCAAAATTAAACAAGCCACGAGAAAGGCGAAACCATGACGGATAAGAATCGCATCGAATGCCTCTTTCTTTCGCAGGAGGACCTCCTGCAAGCCGGATGCTTGGATATGCGCTTGGCCATGAGCGCGGCGGAAAACGCCATGCTCGCCTTCCGCAGAGATGAGATCCTTTTCCCAGAAAAAGTGGTCCAGATTTTCAACGACAGTACCCAAGAGCGCATCAACTGCCTACCGGCAACGCTGTTGCCCGAAAAGGTATGCGGAGTCAAATGGGTATCTGTATTTCCCAACAATCCCGAGCAGTACGGTGTGCAGAATCTCTCTGCTGTCATCATACTATCCGAGATTGAGAGAGGATTCCCCATTGCCTTCATGGACGGCACCCTTTGCTCAAATGTGCGCGTGGGCGCGATGGGTGCCATTGCTGCAAAGCATTTCGCCAAGCCGGATTCCACAAGCATTGCTTTCATCGGCGCGGGCGAGCAGGCCAAGATGCACTTAATTGCCATGAAGACGGTGATACCAACCCTTGAGGAGTGCCGAATTTCCGCCAAGCACGCCCACGAAGAAAGGCAGTTCGTCGAAGAGATGAACCCCCTCTTTAGCGATCTTCGCTTTGTTGCCTCCGATGCGAATGCACAGCGGGCCATGGAGGGTGCCGATATTCTCGTCACCGCCACTAGTGCGCAGGCACCTTTGCTCAAAGCGGCGTGGATGAAGCCCGGAGCCTTCTACAGTCATATCGGCGGCTGGGAGGACGAGTACGAAGTGGCGAAACAATGCGATAAAATTGTGTGCGACGATTGGGAGACCGTGAAGCATAGAACGCAAACGCTCAGTCGCATGTACAAGGATGGCGAGCTGTCCGACGAGGATATTTACGCGGATTTGGTCGAAGTAGTTGCTGGCGAAAAGGGCGGTAGGGAATCAGCCGAGGAGCGGGTCTATTTCAATGCAGTGGGTCTAGCGTATGTCGATGTGGCCATTGCCCACGCCATGTACCAACGGGCCAGAGCCGCGGGAAAAGGACGGCTATCGAGCATCCAAGAGACCATGATTTTTCAGCATGATAACCTAGCTGATTGGATAGGTCTTGGGTAGGGGGCGGTTTGAAACCGCCCCCTACTTGTTGACCACTTGGATGAGGGCCTGCATAAAGCCCACGCAATGGGCGCGCCCTCTGTGCCCCCAGGGCGAGTCATCGACGATATGGGGCACGTGATCGGTGATCATAAAGCCGTCGAAACCGACTGCCTTGAGCGTCTTGACGACCTCGAAGGTATCGACTTGGCCGCAGTCGATGAAGGTCTCGTGGAAGTCCTCGACCGGCCCGATGACGTCGCGGAAGTGGATGTAGATGATTTTCTTTTGCCCGCCGAAGTGGCGAACGGCGCGGATGACGCTGTCGTGGCCGCCCATCTCCGACCAGCACCCCATGCAGAAGTCGAGGCCGTGATGCGGGCTGTCGAAGGTGTCCATGTTGCGCTTGAAGTCGTCGAACGAACTGCAAATTCGCGCTATGCCGCCGAGGGTTGTGCCGGTGGGTGGGTCGTCCGGGTGCAGGGCTAGGCGCACGTCAACTTCCTCGGCCACGGGCAGGATGCGCTCCAAATACCAGCAGTAGTTTTCCCACATCTCCTCGTGGGTGAAGACGCGGTCGTGGGTCAATTCCTCGGGATCGTGTTCGGCGAGGGCAAAGCGAGTGGCGCGAGCACCGCCGCGCAAGGTGGCTGGCTCGGGCGTGCGCCAGACGCTGTTGGGGATCCAGTGGTAGCCGAGGATTGGGATGCCGGTCTTGCCCATGTTGCGCACGGTGGTGATCATGTGCTGGAGTTGTTCTTCGCGGCCGCTTTGGCCGAGCATGATCTGGTCGTAAAACGATGTGGGCACATTTTCCAGCGCCATCAGCCGCAGCTCGGCGTCGTCGGCCCGCTTTTTGAGGGCGGCCAAGTCCTCGTATTCCCACTGTTTGTCGCCGGGGAGTTTGGGGGTATTCATCAAAAAGTCGTCGCAGCCCATTTGCTTGATAAAGGCGAGCTTTTCGTCGGTGAGTTCGTTGAACTGGCCCAGACCTACGCGCATTTGCAGGGACATAAGTAGCCTCCAAAGGTAAGGGGTTGCAGAGCGGGAAATTTGCCGAAGCCGCCGGAGCGGGTCAAGCGCGGGTGCCGACGCCGGCTCCGGTGGGGACGTGTACCTCTAGACCGGATGCGGAGTCGGCGACTAGATCGCTGTCGAAAGCTATCGCCCCTGGCTCGAAAAGCAGCACGACGGTCGAGCCGCCGAATTGGAAAAAGCCCTTTTCTTGGCCGCGTTCACAAGGTCCTGGCGAGTACGTCTGGACGATGCTGGCGACGTTGATAGCACCGACCTCGATGTAAGCAATCCTGCCGAAGGTGGGCGTCGTCAGTTCGCAGACGGAGCGTCGGTTGCGGTGGAAAACGTCGGGCACGCGGGCGAGGGCGATGGGGTTGACCGAGTGGTAGGTGCCGTCGATCCACTGGGTTTGACCGACTTGGCCATCGGCTGGGAAGTGGAAACGGTGATAGTCGTAGGGGGCGAGGCGCACGACGAGGGCGGAACCGCCGTGGTATGGGGTGGGGTCGATTGTTTCGGCTAGGAGTTCGCGGGCCGAGAGTTGGTTGCTTTTGACCGGCAACACGTCCTCGGCTGCGACCTGCGGATAGACGAGGACCTTGCCGTCGGCTGGGCAACAGAGGTGCTCGGGGTCGGGATCGCAGGGCCTAGCTCCGGGTTTGAGGCGGCGAATAAAGAAGTCGTTGAAGCTGGAATAGTGGCTGAGGGGGTATTCGATTTCGTCGAGGTCGATGTGGTAGCGTTCGACAAAAGGGCGGATTTGACGCCGGGTCCAAGTGCTTTGCTTCCACCAGCCGTAGAGGCGGGAGAAAAGGGGCCGGTTGAAGACTGTGCGAAAAACGAGATGTCCCGTGTTCGTGCCGTAGAACCAACGGAGGAGGGACTGACCCGGAACGTGTTCGACGACGATAGACCCGGTTTGGCGGTCGCGATAGCGGGTTGGCGTGGGGACTGTTCCAGTCACGCCCGAATCAGTGGGATAATTTTTTGTTGAAATTGAGGATCGAGATCTTGGCTTGCTATGGCAACATTATACATCATGTTGGTTTTTGTAACGTCTATTAACGCTTCGTTGATCTCGTATTTTCCAGTCTTAGTCATCCAAGCCAGAATCTGAGATAGATGCCATATCGCCGGTTTGCCATCGCGCACTGGTGCAGGAAAGGTTGCACCAGCGCGAATCATGAGTTTGCGCATGTTCTGTCGCGTGAAGCCCAATAGCTCGGCAACCTCTGTCAGCCCGACAAGGTCAGGAACAGCTTCTACTAGTTTCGCATTGGGGAGCACCGTGCGAATATCTTTTATGGCACTTGAGACGGCTTCGTAAGCAGATATCGATTCTCGCGTAAAACTGAGTGCAATGCGCCCGCATTGACCAACACCAATTAGGGCATCGTCGCATCCGGCTTTACCCAATGACTCGACGTATTCCTGCGGGTTGGCTTGCGCGTTTTGCAAGCTGAATTTCAAGGTAAACTCGTACTCGTGCATTTTCATCCCTCGCCGTTTTCGCTTCTCATACGGGTAGTGCAGTGGTCAACGACTCGACGAATTTGTCTTGCGTGGTTCCCAAGGTTGCGCGGGGTGCTCCAAATGCTGGCTATGCAGAATTCCCCGCATCTGCACTCGCTGTCATTATAGGGGCAGTAGATTTTACCCCATGCGTGTCCACCCCCTACTTCGACTCTCCATCCGTGTGCTTCTGCATGTTTGAGAGCGGCCTCGATTTCTCGTTTGGGATGAGCTTTTCTCGCCATTGGGATGCAGCTTCTTACAAAAAGTGGAAGGAAGTTGAGGAGTTGTCAAGTGACAACCTGTGTTCGCCTAGTTCATTCTTGCTCACGTAGCGTTCCTCCCAATACGATAACTTGACTATACTTTATCACCCTGACAACCAAACAATTTAGAGACGAGGACAAGTGGGAACGATAGACAAAGAGGCCGTCAAAGCGTATTTGCTCGGGTTGCAAGATGCGATTTGCGCGGCCTTGGAAGCAGAGGACGAGGGCACTTTCCGCGAAGATAGCTGGGAGCGGCCAAAGGGAGGTGGTGGCCGTACGCGCGTGTTGGAGGGGTCGGTGATTGAGCGGGCCGGGGTGAATTTTTCGCACGTGCGGGGCAATGAGTTGCCGCCGACGGCTACGGCGCGCCGCCCCGAGCTGGCGGGGCGAGGCTTTGAGGCGATGGGTGTTTCGGCGATTGCACATCCGCACAATCCCTATGCGCCGACTTCGCACCTGAATGTGCGGTTCTTCACGGCGGAGAAAGAAGGGGAGGAACCTGTGTGGTGGTTTGGCGGTGGGTTCGACTTGACGCCGTATTACGGTTTTGAAGAAGACGCGGTGCATTGGCATCGGACGGCCAAAGCCGCTTGCGATCCTTATGGCGAGGGACTCTACCCCAAATTCAAGCGGTGGTGCGACGAGTACTTTTTTCTGCCGCACCGCGACGAACCGAGGGGGATCGGCGGCTTGTTCTTCGACGACTTCAACGAAGGGGGCTTTGAGCATTGCTTTGCCTTGGCCCGCAGCGTCGGCGACGGGTACATAGCTGCGTATCTGCCGATTTTGCAGCGGCGCAAGGGATGGGAGTACGGCCGTCGGCAGCGGCAGTTCCAGCTCTACCGCCGGGGCCGCTACGTGGAGTTCAACTTGGTTTGCGACCGGGGTACGCTCTTCGGCCTGCAATCAAAGGGACGCATCGAGTCGGTCTTGGTGTCGCTGCCGCCCTTGGTGAGTTGGGCGTACGATTGGCAGCCGGCGACCGGATCGGAGGAAGCGCGGCTCTACGAGGTATTTCTCAAGCCGCGGGATTGGGCCGATTAGCCCTGCCAATCGGGATTGGGTTGGGGGATTTTGGCTTCCACCGTTTCGCGCCACTCGCGCAACAGCCCGTGCAGCCGGTCGCGGATTTGCGGCATTTGCTCGGCTAGGTTGCGCTCCTCGCCGATGTCGTCGCGCAGATTGTACAGTTCTAGCCGCCCATCTTCAAAAAACTCGATCAGCTTGTAGTCGCCGGAGCGCACGGACGAGCCGGGAGTGCCGCCCTGATTGCCGTAGTGCGGATAGTGCCAGAAGATGGCCTCGCGCTCTATGGACTCGGCACCGCGCATGAGCGGCGCGATGCTGGTGCCGTCGCAGTGCTGCGCGGGGATGGGGTCTAAGTTGGCCAGTTCGAGGATCGTCGGGTAGAAGTCGGGGCTGGTCACCGGGACGGGACAGGTGCTGCCGGCTGCGACCTGACCGGGCCAGCGCACCAGCAAGGGTTCGCGGGTGCCGCCCTCGTACATCCAGCCCTTGCCCTCGGCCAGCGGCGCGTTGCAGGTCGGCGAGCTTTCGGAGGTGGCGAGGCCGCCGTTGTCCGAGGTGAAAAACACGGCGGTGTTTTCGGTTTCGTCGATCGCGTCGAGCAGGTTGAAGAGGCGGCCCAAGTTTTCGTCGAGGCTTTCGATCATGGCCGCATAGACCGGGTCGGATTGGATGAGCCGCCGTTTGACGCGCTGATCCTTTTTGTGCTCGCAGGGGAAGTAATCTCCCTCGGCAAAGGTTTCGACTTGGTCCAAGCCGAGGGCGCGGGCTTTGGCTTCGTACTTGGCGATTTTTTCTGGTTTAGCTTGGATCGGCGTGTGGACGGTGTAGTACCAGAGATTCAGGAAGAAGGGGCGCTCGTCCCGGTTGTTTATCAAGTCGAGCACTTGGTCGGTCAGGTAGTCGGTTAGGTACGTGCCCTCTGGGACATCGGCGTTGGCGAGCGGGGGAATGGTCCAAGGGCTGAAGTACCCGCCCTGCCCCGGCGAGCCTTGGTGCGCGCCGCCAATGTTGACCTCAAAGCCGTGATCTTCGGGCAGGTGCCCATCGCCGCCCAAGTGCCACTTGCCTACGTGCCACGTCTGATAGCCGCCCTCGTTGAGCGCGCGGGCCAGCGAGTGCTCCTGCGTCGGCAGTTGCTTGAGATACGGCACATCGACGAGCTGGCCACGCGCTGGGTGGATGTGCCCGTGCACGTCGATCCAGTCGGTGATGCCGACGGTGGCTGGGTACTTGCCGGTGAGGATGCTGGCGCGGGTCGGCGAGCAGACTGGGCAGGCTGCGTACGCGTCGGTAAAGCGCATGCCCTCGCGGGCGAGGCGGTCGATGTTGGGCGTTTCGTAGAAGGAACTGCCGTAGCAGACGAGGTCCTTCCAGCCCATATCGTCGATGAGGATGAAGACGATGTTGGGCTGCGTCACGCGAGGGCCTCTTCGATGGCGGCGACTACTGCCGGATCGTTGGGAGTGGTTCGGGGCGCGAAACGGGCTAGCGGTTGGCCGTCCTTGTCGATGAGGAATTTCTCGAAGTTCCAGGAGATGTCGCCGGGGAAAGCTGCGCCCTCGCCGGCGAGATAGGCGTAGAGGGGATGACGGTTGGGGCCGTTGACTTCTATCTTGCTAAAGAGCGGGAAACTCACGTCGTAGCGGGTCTGGCAGAAGTCGAGGATCTGCTCCTCGCTGCCAGGCTCTTGTCCCTTGAATTGGTTGCAGGGGAAGCCGAGGACCGCTAGGCCTTGGGCGGCGTACTGGCGATGCAGTGCCTCTAGGTCGGCGTATTGCGGGGTCAGGCCGCACTCGCTGGCCACGTTGACGACGAGGAGTGTCTTGCCGGCGTAGTCGGCTAGGTCGGCGGCTTGGCCGTGGATGGTTTGGGCGGTGAAGTCGTGGACGCTGCTCATGTTTTTCTCCTTGTAGTTCGATGGTTGGATAGACTCTAATATTGCCACTCGCCTAGCTGTGTTCAATGCCCGGTGCATGGCTGGTCTATCTTGCCTATCTTTTCTTGCCCTTCAAACACGACAGCAGAGAAAGAGATCATGAGCGACCGACCGGCCATCGAAATTTACTCAATCGGCACCGAGCTTTTAAACGGACAGATCCAAGACACCAATTCCTTCTGGATGGCGCAGCAGATCGCAGCGCTCGGTGGCTATGTGCGGCGGATCGCAATTCTCGACGACGATATGGACGAGTTGACCGGCGTGCTCAAGGACGCCTGTCAGCGCGGAACCCGGGTGGTGATCACCACCGGAGGGCTTGGGCCGACGCCCGACGATATGACGGTTGAGGCCATCGCCAAGATCATGGGGGTAGACACGGAAGTCGATGAAACCTTAGTCGAGCGCTATATGGAGAGCCGAGGTATTGAAAAGCGCGCCGATGTCAGCGAAGGGCTGATTAAGATGGCGACCAAACCAAAAAGCTCAACGGCCCATCCCAACCCGGCGGGCGTGGCTCCCTGCGTGGAGTCGCAGGTCGGCGCGACCACGATTTACAGCCTACCCGGCCCGCCGCGCGAGGTCGAGGCGCTATTCCGCCAGTCGGTAGAGGATGCCTTGGCCGGGATATACGACGATGTGCGGCTTTCGCTGCGGGTCGCCGTCAACCTGCCCGAATCGCAGTGCGGTCCGATCCTGCACAGCGTGATGAGCCAATATCCCAATACCTACCTTAAGGCCTTCGTCGCGTTGAGGGAGCGCACGGCCGATGGTCAGCGGCTGCCAGTGGATATCGTCGTTTGGGGCAAGGAGGCCGAGGAGGCGCAGGCACTGCTCGACAAGGCGTTGGCGGAGTTTAAGGCGCAGGCGTTTGAGAAGGGCAGCGAGGTCGAGGTCAGCGACGAGGGATAGGTTCGCGAAGTGCCGACGATTTAATCAAAAGACGCCCGCGCCTCGGCCATCGCGTTGGTCGGCGAGTGCAAACCTGACTCAACCGTGCCGCAGTTGCTCCCGCTCCATCCATCGGCGCATGATCTCTGGCGACTTGCGCAAGAGGTGGAGATAAGGTTTGCTCGTCTGATGCCGCTGTTTGGCCGTGCGCTGTTTGTCGTTGGGTCTCATGTTGTATTTGCCGCGGAATTCGATGACCCGCCTCCGCTTGTTGTCCACCGCAATGGTCAGCACGTTCGGCCGCTTCTGTTGGGCACCTTCCGCTTGGAGTGACCAGATCGAATACTCCCCCTTGGCGCAGCGCCTAGCGTACGACTTGACGCAGTGACACATGGCCTGGCTCTCTTCGGCCAAGGCCCAGGAGTCGCACAATTCCCGCACGCTCCAGCGCAGGGTCGCGCCGAGGGGGCCGTCTTCCTCCTCGCACTCGTAGCCACGAAGGCCAGAGCTCGACCATTCCTCCCAGTCCACGTGCTGGTCGAGGGCAAATTCGCCGTGCCACGCCTCAACTTGGCGCAGTAGCTTGTCAATAGTGCGGCCCTTCATGGTGAAATGAGGTTGCAGCGGCGGGCCTTCTGTGAGATTCCCATCGGGCCCGCGCGTCTGCTGGGGCGCAAACTTCTGGTTGTAGATATAATCAACGATTGGGCCGATGTAAGTGGGCTCGAGCATTGGCTGGTTGGCCAGAAAGAGCACTACCGTCGCCCAGAACGGCTCGTCCTCCATAAAGTCGCGCAGACGCGAGCGCACCACGGCTGAAACTAGGTTGCGGCTGCCGCCCATTCCGAGAAACTGCGCCCAGCGCAACCCCATTGAGACCGATTCCACGTCCGGCACCGCGAAGATCAGATGCGCCATGCGCTTGGTGAGGGCGATTTCCGTATCCATCGCGCGGATATTGCCGCCTTGGGCGATGTGCATAAACCACGCTTGCTGCCGCCGGATGACGGCTGGATCCTCTTGGTGCCAAGCTCCGTCCGCAAAGAAGGTCTCGCGCCAGACTTCGTCCATGAAAAATGGTACCTCGTAGCGGGCTAAAAGGTGGCGGATTAATTCGCCGAGTTGTCGCCGCTTGTTCTGGCTTTGCGGATACCAGTCCTCTATTGGTCTGAGCCAGTCGCGATGGTAGCGGGCCAGCGGTGCCAACAGCTTGCCGTCAATGCGGGCGTATTTCTCGCAGTGGACCAGGAGGCGATAAAAGGCTTTGCGCTCGGCCGGGTCCTCGACATTGGCAAAAAGCCGCGTCCAGCCCTCCCAGATGCCCGATGTCTTGCCCTCGTAGGCCAAGGTGATGAAGCGGACCTGGCTCGGGCGGTAGTCTGGTTTGGGGTCGGGTCGGCGGGTCTTTTGCCAAAGCTGGAACAGCTCGCATTCCTTTTGCAACTGCTCGTCACTCTTGTCGAGGCCCTTGTCGAGGCCCTGCTTGTGGCACCAGATGCGGTAGGCACCGACGCTATGGAAGCCGAGCGCGTCGATGTGGCGCTTGAGCTTTTCGTCCAGCCTGTCTGCGGTTGGCACAGAGCGGTGCCTTGTCGCAGCGATTTCTTTGACCGCTTGGCGCAGGGCCGGCCAATTGTCGAAGCCGTACTGACGGGCAATCACGTGCTGGGCGTCGTGCAGAGCGAATCCGTCAGGTGATAATCGGGAAAACCGGGGCAGGTACTGTTGCACGGACGCACAGGTCTGAGAATCGCCGGACTGGAAGGACTTGAGCAGGTCCTTGGCCTGTTTCTTCAGATGATCGAGATGGGGATTGGGAGGTAGGACGGTAGCCATACAAAACCCTCTTTCAAAATGCCTGTCATCCGCGAAGACAAGCCGAAAGAAGGTTCTTTAACATCAGGCGAAAAAACTAAGGTGGGTTCAACCCTTTCCGCGGATCGAGGCGTCCTTAAAACGCCTTGACGACTAGGATAGGATGGCACCTTTACAGAGTCAAGAGAGAACTGGGCCTCGTGCGCTGGTGACTTCACTTGAACTTCGTTGAGGGCTGATCTGCATTTAGGCTGAAGACGCCCGCGCCGCCTCTTTCGCCACATGCCCGGCCAACTCGCTTAAGAATGTTCTTAGACCGGTCATCTCGCTCATCTCGGAATATTCGCCGGTATCAATGGCTGAACGAGGCGAAACAATGACCGATGCTGCCGTGTAGAGCTGTTCCTGCATTAGCTTACGGCACAAAATGTTGTAACGATCCGCATAGGACGCATTTTCAAATTCCTTGAATACTGAATAATGCGGCGTCGCGTCCGTAACCGGTGTACGGGACTCGGGCGCATCTTCAAGAAGTATCATCCATCCGGCAAAAGGCCGTGGCTGTTCGCCAAAAGCTCCCTCGCGATAGGCGGTCCAAAAATCGTGCGCCGTGCCGATAGCTTCCTCTGCCCGGTTGTTGGCATTGTTACCAAAGGACGGCCCGACTTGGCTTTTGAACTCAATAGCTGCGACTAGGCGGCCTTCATTCATTATCAACAGATCCCAGAGCTTTGTCGGGCGAAAATATCCCGGCAGCGTGAGTACGCGGCGCTCTTGATGAATCTCGGCATTGTCAAGTCCATTGGCCCTGACGATATCCACTACCAAGGCCAAAAACCCGTCCATGTTTTTTCCGGCAGTAACGCCGGCACGCTCACCTTGGTCGGCCTTGCCTGCGCCGATCTGTTTCTGCCGCGCCTGTTCGCGACTCTCCCAGAATATCTTGACGGCCTCGCGCGCTTTTTGCTCGTAATTCGCCAGATCAATCGCCATCAAAAGTCTTTCTTATTCACCGTTGCCACCGAGCGCAGCCCGCTCGTCCTTTGATAATCCATAGAACTCGAATACAGCCGCATTGCAAGCGTCAATGTCGCGGCGATTAGCAGCTTCTCTCAGAGTATTTTTGAGCGTTTCATCCACGTCTTGCCAGTAAGGCAAGCGGATACGGCGCAGATATTGCGCCTGAAATCGCAAGTAGCCGCCGCGCATCCGGGTCGAATAGATCGACACAAACAGGCGGGCGATACCCGATAGCAGCACGGCTTGCAGTGCGTACAAATCCCATTCGTCGCTCGTGATAAAGTAGAGATTGTGGTGCGGGTACAACTTGCCGCATTCATAGACGATATGGGCTTGGCCTTTGATATCAGGGATTAGCAGCTTCGGCTTACTGGCGAGGGCCGGATAGATACGATCAATCGTACGATACCAGTTAGCAGGTGCTTTCTTGGCGATATGCCGTTTTGCTATCTGGTCCTTGCGGGCTTCCAGATAGGTTTTGAGTTTGGGGAATTTTGCTAGATCAACAAGCCCCCCTTCGTCGGCGAACGGGTTGACGACGCCAAGGCCGCGCCACTTGACGGTACCTGTGATAATATCGCGGGTCATCGCCAGTGGTAGTTTGCGATCCGGCTCTACATCTAGCTCGTCATAGGGGGCGATAAAGGCTTGATCGTCACCGGTAGCGACACCGATGCCGATCTTACATCCTACCTCTTCGATTAGCGGAAAATCTCGCTCCAGTCGCCGGACAAGGGCAAGTTGGTCGGACGACGCCAATATCCAAGGTTCGGCTCCTGCCGCAACGCCGCTCATTTCCTTGACCCCACTCTCTGGGGTGGGCTTGTCTTTGGATAGCAGAGTCTTGCTTAAAGCCTTGAGCGTTGCTGGCTCAATCTCGGGACGGTGCGCGACGCGAGTTTTGCCCGGCTTTTCATTAGCAATAATGGTAATAGCTGGATAGGCAATAACATCTGCGTGGAAGGCCGGTGTATCGACCATATCGACATACATCTTCAGATGAAAATTATCAGCAGTCAGTTTACGCAGCGGCCCTCCATAACGGTTTTTCATCCAGCGGTCAGCGCAGATAAATCCAAGCGTACCGCCCGGCTCCAGCAGGTTGAGTGAACGCTCGATAAAAGGGATATAGAGGTCAGCGCGGTCAAATACGGTCGTATAGCGGATGCGGTATTCGGCAAGAAGCGCAGCGGGAATTAGCTCTTGCCGCACATAAGGTGGATTGCCAACTACGCAATCAAACGCAAACGGCGGCGGCGTGAGAAGAAAATCGCCCTTGATAAGCCAGGTATCGGCGAGAGCGATGGCCGACTTTGTTTCAATCCCTTCGGCTTTGAGCACGGCGATGACCTTCTCGCGCGTTGCCTGAAATGTATCGTCGTGCAACTCGACTGCTCGAATGGCATTGGCCAGCATTTCTTCCGGACCGACTTTATCCTTTCGCTTGCTCCACGCCTTGAGCAAGCGCTCTATTGCAATAAGAAGAAAATCGCCGCCGCCAAAAGAAGGCTCCAGCAGGCGAATTCTGTGCAAAGGTCGGTCTGCGGTATAGTTGACAAGGTCAAGGATGAACTCGACAACCTCGCGCTTTGTAAAGATTGCGCCGCGTTCCTCGATTCCCGCTTGCGCCAGCTTGATCAGCGCATCCTCGACCGGGCACATGCCGGGGAAGGAGGCTTGAGTTACTTGTTGTAGTGCGCTTTGCACCATGGACCCGCTCGTTTTCTCAGTTCGCGTGTTTGACTATCTGTTTATGATATTCGATAAACTCGCGCAAGGAGCGTGGAATAAGATAGAGAGAAAACCAAAAGCGCCCGATGCCGACGAGACATCGGGCGCTTCTTTGTGCTCACCTTAGAGTTTCTTAGGATCGGCCCTCAGTTCGATGCTCGCCGCGTCGCGCTTAGCACGTCATAGCAAAACTGCGCCGTGCTCCAGGCGTCGTACCCATTTGCGTTCCATATCTGGCCGGTGACTTCTGGGCAGATGTAATTGTCCCAGCCGGCGTCTTGCACGGCCTTGTAGTAGGCCTTCATGTCCAGCTTGCCGCTACCGGGCAGGAGATAGCGGACCCGCCCTTCTTCGTCGAGATAGCCGTCCTTGATGTGATTGTGGACTGAGTACTGGAGATTCAGGTCAATCGAGTGCTGCAAGTCGATGCCCTCGACCCAGAAGTGGCTGTAGTCGAAGTTAAGGCCGAGATTCGGGTGATTGGTTTGCTGCATGAGCCATGCGGCTTTTTCCGGCGTCTCGAAGTCGTCGCCTGCATGCGGCTCGATGGCGACGATGACGTCGTATTCGGCGGCCATGTCGCCTAGTTCGAGTACCAGCTCGACGATGCGCTCTTTGCCGGTCTCCCAGGCGGGTTTGCCGCCGAGGGTGGTGCTGACGACCATTGGGCGGTCGTCGAGCCGGAGTGCGCGGCTCAGTTCAAACGTCGCCCTGAACTGCGCGAGTGCGGCGGCGCGCCCCTCGCCTTCGACGCAGGGCGAGAGCAGGGCCATGAGTGCTGGCGTGGGGAAGCCGAGTTGGCGGAAGAGGTCGGCGAGTCTTTTGCGCGCGGACGCGTCCATGTTGGCCGGCTCGGTTGGCCAGCCGGGAGTGACGGCGATTTCCATGCCCTCGTAGCCCATGTCGGCGAGGCGCGGCAGAGCTTCGAAGACGTCGAGTTGCTTCATGCCATAGGTGCTGTAGTAGAGTTTCACGCGGTGACGGCCTCCTGTTGTGAGTCAGGAATTAAGAATTAGGAATTAAGAATTACGGTACTGCATTCTCCCTTGGACGATGTAGGCTAATGGGATAGATTTTTCGCGCCGGAGAAACTAATGTGCCATATTGGGCGCAGCAAGCTGTAAGCGCATCGCAACCGACGCAAGGAGGTTATTGTGGAATATCGCCGCTTTGGACAGACGGACATGGAGCTGAGCACCGTTGGCTTGGGTGGACTATTGGCCCGCTATGAGGGTATCAATGGCCATCCGCCGCCCGAGGAGAAGCGCCGGATTTACCTGCGGGCCGCTGAGTTGGGCGTCAATCTCTTTGACATGGGCTACGGAGACGAAGTTCACATACCGGACGAGCTGAAAGGTCCGCGAGACGACCGCTTCTTCTCGCTCAAGGTGGGTGCGCCGGCAGCCGCTGAGGTGGAGGGGACTATCGACAAACACCTCGTTAATGTGCGCCGCGAGGCTATCGATATTTTGCGGGTACACCACTATGCCTATCTGAAAAACGAAGGCTTGGCCGAGCGCATCGCCGAGTGCAAGGCCAAAGGCAAAGTGCGCGCCTTGTGCTTGATTCGCCACATGTTGGCCGATCAGCAAGCCTACGCCGAGCGCGGCCCCGAACCCGAGGCGGACGCCGATTTGGTCATCTACAACTACGTCTGCCGCTGGCAGGCCCCGGGCATTGCGGCGTCGGCGCAGGCTGGGAAGGGCGTGCTGATTATGAAGGCTTTAGGCGGCCAGTGGATTAGTTGGGCCGACAAGACGCAGACCGACTGGTCGGCCGTAGATGCGTCAAAGGTCGAGGAGCTATCGCCGAGGGGCGAAGGCATTCGCGGAGAGCTGCCGCTGGTCTATCCGATTGTCTCAGGCCCTTGGCACGAGTTAGCCGAGCCGGGCGAGTTGGTGCCGCGCACCGAGCGGGCGATACAGTGGGTGCTGGCGACTGAGGGGGTGCATTGCACCTTGGTAGCTTTTGCTAGCGTCGAGGAGTTGGAGGAAGGGTTGGGGGTGATGGAGGCAAGTGCCGCTATTTGATTCGATCAAGAGGGGGCGGGTTCAGTAGGCCACGGAAACGATTCGGCTGACTTGGTCGGTGCGCGCGTCTCCGCTGACTTCGACGCGCAGGACGTAGTTTCCCGGTGCGACTAGACCGCCAGCGCGGTCGCGTCCGTCCCATTCCAAGGCTACTCGTCCGGCTACCTGATCCTCTTCGCTCAAAAGATGCACCTGCCGCCCAGTCAGGTCGAAAATGGCCACTCGCACGGTGCGCGGGTCCAGTACTTTGAGCAGATTGAATTCGAGGGTGAGCCGGTCGCCAACGCCGTCGCCGTTGGGAGTTAGCAGTTGGGTTGAGATGGTCAGGTCGTCGAGCAGATCGGAGGCCGCAGGCAGGGCTACGGACACCGTTTCGCTCGCCACGGCCTCGCTGGCATCTCCCGCGTCAACCTGTTGCACTTGACCTTCCAGATTGCTGTTGAAGAGCAACGCGTCAAAACGAGTCTGGTTGAGGTAGAGCGTACTCTCGAAATCGATCTCCAAAAGCCCGGAGCGCCGCACGGCGTGGTCGAGGACGAGCAGGGTTCCGTCGTCCCGCTCCTCGATTTGGACGGAGGCTGCTTCCCCGTTGATGCGCAAGGTCTTGAAGTGCACTGCCGCTGACGAACTCAGCAGGATTTGGTCAAATCCTCGGTTGGCCGAAGTCGCGGTTGTGCGGAGGAAATAGGTGAAATTTTGCGGTGCGCCCGGATCGACCTCGGCCGGGTAGATTTCCGCCAGCGTCTGTTGCACCAGCGGTGGGTGGAAGTGCAAGGTTAGCGTTTCTAGTGCTGGGGCGCTGAACGGATCTTCGCTCAAAAGCTGCACTTCGATTTGGGCGAACTGCCGAGGTCCTGGCGACAAAAAACCCTGACCGGAAACCTCGTAAACCGGACTCCAGTTGCTCCAATCCGAACCTATTGTGCGCACGGTGTCGATCCGCCCGCGAAAAGAGGGAATGAGCTTGTCGTATTTTCTGGCGGAGACTTCTTTGCCGTTCTTGTCGTAGAAAAAGTACTCTTCGTCGAGCAAATTGCCGGTACGGCTGCGGATCTCTAGGCGAGTAGCGGGCGGCACTAAGGCTCGCCAATCGAGCGCCGAGATCGTCTTTTTCCCGCCCAAGTCGAAAATCGGTGAGAGCGCTGTCAAGGCGGCGGGAAATCCTTCGCCAAAGACTTGGAACTCCGCGGTCGTGCCCGAGAGCGCGCCAGAGGTCATGCCAAAGAGGAGCCGGACGTAGCGCAACTTCATCGGAGGAAAGCGCTCCTCAAAGTGGACGATATCGCGGCGGTTGCGCAGCGATTCGGGCAATTCTCCCAACGAGACCCAGCGCAGCGATCCGTCCGGGGCCAGCGATCCGTCCGACCCCGACATTTTGTACCACAGGTAATTGATGGATCCAAAGCGAGTGCGAGCTCTCTCGCCGGTCGTTGGCAGCCCGGTGAAGTCCCCCAACAATCGCACTCGATCGACCCAGAAGAGCACGCCCAAGTCGAGGATGAAGAGCCCCACCGGCGTCACTCCGCGCCCTTCCTTGCGACCCCAGTACGAGGTGATGTCTCCGTCAATTAGGTTGCGGCTGATCAAGGGGTTCTCATGGCGCTCATCCCGGCCGGAGCCGACTAGGCTATGCACGTCGATCTGACCGCCGCGTTCTCGCGCGCCCAGAGACAGATTGTCGCCCACGCTTTCTACCGACAACTCGCTGAGCTGGGCACCAAGCGTCTTCTTGTCGGCTTGGATGCGAATGTGCTGCAAGGGCTTGAGGCCAAAGTCGATCTCGATGACCCGATCCTGGTTAAAGCTGTACAGGCGGCGCTTGTTGTAGCGCAGGGTGCCCTCAATGGCCACGCCGGCGCTGGTGAAGAAAGGCTCGCCGTCGGAAGTGAAAACCTTGAAGAATTCGAGCGGCTCGCCGCCCTCGGCAAAATGCAGGCGGATGGTGCGCGCCGAGACCACCCGGCCTAGATCGACCTCTATCCACCAGTCCTCCAACGGGGCTTCCGAAGCAGGTGTCCAGGCCGTCTCCATGTCTCCGTCTATCAGTAGGGGAGCACGATTCAGCGCTGTGCCGGCGGCGCGGATGCCGCCGCCAAAAGTCGCGGCGTTTTGCACCGCGTCGATATTCTGGCGCACGAACGCGGGTTTGAGCACGCCGTCGGCGACATCGACCGCGTCGCCGGGCAGCGTCCACTCGCTCCAGCCGCCCGGCCCGCCGAGGCGCAGTTCTTCGGCTCCGAGGGTCGTCTGGACGGCGAGCAGGGGCGTGCCTAGCACCAACAAGTACAGGCGGATTTTTGTCGCTAAACGATCGCACATAGCATTGAACCTACCGATCCAGCCGCACTGGTGGGAGATTCTTCGACTTCGCTGCGCTATGATCAGAATGACAGGAACATAGCTTCATCGCCTATCTATTTTTAACGGCTATAGCAACAGACTTTAACTCGCGTACACGGCCTCGCGCAGTCCCTTTATGTAGCCGATGGCGAACAAGCGCCCGATTGACGAATAGCCCGGCTGGTCGTTGCGGTCGCCCTCCATCGTCGGCACGTGGTCAGGGCGCAGGACGCCTTCAAAGCCGATGTCGCGGTAGGCTTCCATGCAGGCGCGCATGTCGGTTGGGCCTTCGTCGTGGAAGGTCTCGACGAACTTTTCGGGCGTGCCGCGCACATCGCGGAAGTGGACGAAGTAGATGCGGTCGCCAAAGTGGCGGATGACTTCGGGCAAGTCGTCGGTCATCAGGGTGAAGTTGCCTTGGCACAGACAGATGCCGTTGGCTGGGCTGGGCACTAGGTCGATGAGCTTTTGGTAGTTTTCGACGCTGCGCATGATCCGCCCCATGCCTCGGAGGGGCGACAGCGGCGGGTCGTCGGGGTGCATGGCGAGTTTGACGCCGGCTTCTTCGGCGACCGGCACGACCTTTTCGAGGAAGTACTTCAGGTTATCCCAAAGCTGTTCTTCGGTGACGACGCCGGCGTCGGTCAGGGGCGCGTTTTTCATCAGCTCGTTGTCAAAGCCGGTGACCATGGCGCCGCCGCGGCCGGGTGCCGCCATCGAGGTCCGGGTCCAGTTGAGTACGGGCATCCACTCGGGACACCAGACTGGGATGCCGACCTTGCCCATGTTGCGAATCAGCTCGCAGGCGTATTCGATCTCCTCGTCGCGGTCGGAGAGGCCGAGCTTGGCCTTGTTGAGCGGCGGGCGGGCCTCGATGACGTCGAGGGAGAAGCCGCCGTCGTTAAACGCGGTTTTCATCCGCACGAGGTTGGTGAAGCTCCAGGGCCGTTGCTCGGGGTGGATGTCGGCGGGATCGCCGGGTGTGGAGAAGCCGCCGACCACGTGGTCAACGCCGCATTGCTTGACCATCCGCCACAGCGGCGTGGGATGATCGGGCAGGACTTCGGCAATTTTGATCATATTGTTCCTCTTCTTGACGAGATAAGGTTAGAATGTGCAAAAAAGAAATATTTGCCTTTAGGCGAAGTGCGGTCAACATAGTTCAGCGAATAAACGGGTACACTAGGCCGGTCAGCGCGTCCGCGATGCGGATGTGGTGCGAGAGTAAGGTCTGTGCGGGCAGAGCATCGGCGGCAAAATAGCCGATGTTTGTGCTTTCTGAGGAAAGCTGCAATGCGCCAGCGACGGGTTCGCAGATAAAGACGTGGGTGACGTAGTGGACGATGGTGCCGTCGGGATAGCGCATGAATGGGTAGCTCTCCGGCTCGGAGTAAATCCCGATCAGCCGCTCGACGCGCACCTCCAAGCCCGTTTCTTCATAGACTTCGCGCACCACGGTCTGCTCGACGGATTCGCCGAGTTCGACATTGCCGCCGGGCATGCCCCAAAAGCCGTTGTCCGCGCGCTGTTGCAGAAGGATTTTGCCGGTCTTGTCGCGGATAAAGCCATTGGCCGCCACGCCGAGCCGGTCGGGCATTTTCGCGAGCGGCGCGCCCGTACTGTCGCACCATTGGGTATAGTCGAATTCCTCTGCGTTCATGGCTATTGCGCAAGCGGCCCATAGGCGCTGATAGCCGAGTCGTGGAAGAGCGTCCGGCGCTCGTCGTCTGAAAAGTCGGCGCTCCATTCAAGGAACTTGGCGTAGAGATAGCCGATGCTAATGCCCCGCAGTTTATCGACGGGATAGTTGCTGGCAAACATGCAGCGGTTACAGCCAAAGCGTTCGATCAGCCCTTGGACGACTGCGGCGATTTTGGCCTCTTTGGCCGCGTCCTCGTGGAAGGCGTCCCGAGCAAACCACGCCATAGACAGCTTCATATAGATGTTGGGCAATGCGGCCAGCGCAGCCATGCCTTCGCGCCAGAGGTCCTCGTGCGCTTGGTCCTCGCCGTCGTGGAGGAAGCCGAGGTGGTTGGTGACGATGCGGAGGTTGGGGAAGTCGCGGAAAACTGCGACCGCATCGGCCACTTGGTGGGGATTGCAGGAGAGGTCGAAGGCGAGGTTGTGGCGTTCTAAAAGCGCTAAGCCATCGCGAAAGCGGCTACTCTGCAAAACTCCGTCTTCTATCTGCGGCCAAGTCAAGTCGGGATTGTCGGGATGGTGATTGAGGATCATGCGCACGCCGCACAGATGGCCCTTAGCAGCCGCTAGGTGTTGTTCAATGGTGCGCTCGGCTGCGGCGATGTCGCGCTCCAGATGCACGTACGCGACAATGCCAAAGGGCTGTTCGGCTGAAGTTGGTTCGAGTTGGCCGCGCACCCAGCGGGTTTCTTCTACGGTATCGACGGGGATGCCGTCAGGCACTTGGCCGACGACGGTTTCGACGTGGACGCCGCTGACCCGCTGCAACTCAGGGGGCAGTTCGCTCATGTCTTGGGCGTAATCGGCGGCTCGGTACGCCGGCATGACATCGCCGAGGTTGGGATTGGGCCGCTCGGCTAGGTCCCAGAGGTGGAAGTGGGGATCGCACAGGGGGATGGGAGTCTGCATGGGGAAAAGCCTTTCGCTGATAAGTGGTTAAGCAAACGCCGCCTTCACGGATTCAGGCAGCGGACAATGGGCACCCGGGTGCTGCACCGCGCTGGCACCGGCGGCGCACGCTAAGTCTAGGGCCTGTTGCGGGTCGGTGCCGAGCAGGGCGCTGGCGGCCAGGACCCCGCTAAAGGCGTCGCCAGCCCCGACCGCATCGACGACGGACGCGGGCGCGGGCTGTGCGGCGAACGAAGCTCCTGGAATGTGGAGCTGAGCGCCGTCGCCGCCAAAGGTAATCGTTAGGCAATCCAGCGCGTAGCGGGCGATTAAGTCGGCGGGCGCGGCAACCTCGGCGATGTCCCGCACGGCCTCCCATTCCTCGTCGTTGAGCTTGACAATGGTCGCCGCTTCGAGGCCAAAGAGCACGGTCTGCGGCGTATAGCAGTCCTTGCGCAAGTTGACGTCGAAAAGCCGATGCCGGGGCTTGGCGGCCAGCAAGTGTTCTAGCCCCGGACGATTGGCTGGGCTGCGCTGCGCTGCTGTGCCATAGTAGATCAAGTCGGGGGGCTGGTCTAACGCTGGCTTAGTTTCGATGTAGTCCCAAGCCACGCCAGCGCGGATGGTGTAAGAAGGCTGGCCATCGTCGAGCAATACATCGACCGTGCCCGTAGGCTCGGGCCGGTCGGCGACCCACTGTTGATCGATGTCGGCGCGCCGGAGAAAGCCCCGCGCCTGTTGTCCCAGTTCGTCCTGCCCCACGGCGCTGACCATGGCTACGGGGAAGCCGAGTTGGCGCAGATTCCAGGCGAAGTTCAGGGAGGCACCTCCCAAGCAGGTGTGGTCGGGGAAGCAGTCGTAGAGGATCTCGCCGAAGACGATGGAAGTGAAGTTCGCTTTATCCATAGTACAGTTACAACGGCGGAAAGAGCACGTAGCCCACGGCGCTGCGTTCCAACCAGACTTTGCAGAATTCCGCTAGGTCGTACGCTCGTGCGACCTCGTCGTTCGCGGCTGGATCGTTGACCAGTACGGTATCTCCCGAGCAGCCCCGGACGACGAGCAAGTGCCCAGATGTCCGCTCAATGGCCGCCCGGCTCAACTCGCCGACCTCGTAGCGCACAGAGGCAACAATGGGAAAGCCCGCGTCTAGTAGCGCGTGCGCCACTTTCCAAGAGGGAAAGTGCAATAGATAGCCTAAGAGGCCCCGGCGAGCGGCGGCGTGGATGTTGGCCGGCCACACGCCGTATAGCCCGCTGGGTTGGTGGCGCGCCTCCGCAATCACGTCGTAGATGTCCGCGCTATGGCCGTAATACGCGAGGAGCATGGCGACGCTGGTCGGCGAACAGACGTGGGAAGCTAGCTCAGGCCGCAGAACCATCTGGCTTTGCGACGGCACGGCGAGAGCCGTATCTCGGCCAGTGGACGTCGGAACGGGCACTACGCCCTCGCGGCGCACCGAGACCGAGAGCAAGGCCGGGGCCGTGGGGGCGACGCCTTGGACGCGTAGGTGTAGGGTGGCCGTTTGTAAGGGGGTGCGGATGCGCAGGAGGTCGATTTCCGCTGCGACCGCTTCGTTTGCCGCGCTCACTGCGGCCCCGACAAACGAGCCGATGGGGTCGAGGGCGGCCCGGATGCTATGGCCCGCTTTGGTTTCACATTCTATCGCGAACTGATAGCCCCACGCGCCGTTTTGGACGACCGAGAGGCACGGCAGGATTTCTAGGGCACCTTCTAGCGCTGCGGGTGGCAAGGCAAACGAGAACTCGTCGCCATTCCATGCCAACGGCTCGATTTGCTGTGGCCGGATGGGCGGGGGTACGGCGCGTTGCAGCGCAGCCTCGTCTAGCCCTTGGACAAACAATAAAAATGCGTTGCTCATTAGGTTCGTTTGGGAAGAACTAAGTACACGATAGTAATCCAGTGGACGTTAGGCATGGGAGCGCTGAGATGCTTCGACTCCGCTTTGCTCCGCTCAGCATGACAGGTGCTGACGCCCATGTCGTCAGGTTGAGCGAAGCATCCCATACCGCTTTACTGTCGTGTACTTAGGGGAAGAATACACTCAATCGCCACCTGCGTCCAGCAAGGTTTGCCGACGTGCGAGTCGCCTATCCCCAGAGTTGAGGATGGGGCGGATGGAGGAGGCTGCCTTCGTAGCGCAACCCGTGCTCTCGATCTTTTTGCAGGAGCAGGGGGCCGTCGAGATCGACGAAGCGGGCTTGTTGCGCCAGCAGGACAGCCGGTGCCATGGACAGCGAGGTGGCGATCATGCAGCCGACCATCAAGTCCAAGCCGCACGCACGCGCCTCGGCGGCCAAGCGCAGGCCCTCGCTGAAGCCGCCGGTCTTGTCGAGCTTGAGGTTGACGTATTCGTAGCGGGCAGCCAGCTCCGCGAGATCGTCGGCAGTGTGGCAGGATTCGTCGGCGCAGAAAGGGACCGGGTGTTCAAACTTGGCGAGCAGGGCGTCTTGGTCGGCGGGCAGGGGCTGTTCGATGAGCGCGACGCCCAAGCGAGCTAGTGCGGCTGAGAGCGGCTCGACTTGGTCGGCAGACCAGCCTTCGTTGGCATCGACGATCAGGGTTGAGTCTGGGGCATTGGCGCGGATTGCGGCGACGCGGTCGAGGTCGTCGCGACCGGCGAGTTTGATTTTGAGCAGAGGGCGGTCGGCGTGCTGGGCAGCAGCCCGGCCCATGGTTTCTGGGTCGTCGAGCGAGAGGGTGTAGGCCGTCGATATTGGACGCGGTACTGCTAATCCGGCCAGCTCATAGGCAGGGCGACCGCTGAGTTTGGCTTCTAGATCCCACAGGGCACAGTCCAAGGCGTTGCGGGCGGCACCGGGCGGCAGAGCGCGTTGCAATGCCGCTCGGACTTCGGCGAGCTCAGTCGAGCCGTCGAGGCCGGCTTCTACCTGTGGACGCAATGATTCTAGCGCGTCTATGGTTCCGGCCATGCTTTCGTTGTAGCGGGGGTAGGGGACGCATTCGCCGCGGCCAATACAGCCGTCGCGGCTCAGCTCGACGACGACGACGACGGCGGTGGTTTTGGCACCGCGCGAAATGGTGAAGGTCTGGGCGAGAGGGAAGCTCTCGCTGCGGACGGAAAAGTGGGTCACAGGGCATCGACCAAGCGCGCGGCTCCTTGGCGCAGCGGATCGACTGCGGGCAGGCCGGCTTGGCTTTCAATGGTTTCGAGCAGTTCGGCAGCGGGGTCTTCCGGCAAGTGCGAGGTGTTGACTGCAATGCCAATGGTGCGGCAGGCCGGGTTGGTGAGCCGGCCGCACTGCTCGTTGAGGCGAATGCAGTCGAGCAGATCGGGCAGTTGGTATTCGGGCAGGCCGCGCATGTGGGGACGGTTGGGATCGTGGCAGAGGACGAGCGCGTCGGGTTGGGCACCGTGCAGGAGACCCAGCGACACGCCAGCATAGGAAGCGTGAAACAGCGAACCTTGGCCTTCGACTAGGTCCCAGTGCTCGGGGTGGTTGGCCGGGGTTAGGACTTCGACGGAGCCGGCGAGGAAATCGGAAACTACGGCGTCAACGGCAACGCCGGTCCCGGCGATGAAAATGCCGGTTTGGCCGGTGGCGCGGAAGGTGCAGGCCATGCCTCGCGCCTGCATCTCGCGCTCAATGGCCAGCGCGGTAAACATCTTGCCGACCGAGCAGTCGGTGCCGACGGTGAGCAGGCGTTTGCCCGGGCGTTTGACGCCGGTTGCAATGGGAAAAGCGCGGTCGGAAAAGCGGGCATCCACGAGGCGAGTGCCCTTTGCGCGGGCGCGGTCGGCCAAGCCGGTGATGGTGTCAAGGCGCGTGTGCAGGCCACTGGCGAGATCGTAGCCGAGGTCGATGGCCTGCAGGAAGGTCTCGCGCCAGAGGTCGGAAATGGTGCCGCCGCGATTGGCGACGCCGATGATGAGGGTGCGGGCACCGGCGGCGCGGGCTTCGGCGAGGGTTTGGTCGGGCAGTCCGAGGTCGGCGTGGCAGTCGAGAAGGCGGAGCTGACCAATGCACTGTTCGGGCCGCCACTGGGCGACGCCAACGGCCGTTTTGGCGGCTAGCTGGTCGGCGGCGTCGCCGAGGAACAATAGGTATGGGGGTGCGAGCTGGATCACGGCCAGCAAAGGCTCACGAGGCGACCGGCATGTCGAGGCGGCGACGGCGCTGCTGCCAGTGCCACTTGTCGCTGCCGGCAATGAGCGGCTTGAGGGGTTCGGGCGTTTGGGCGATGAATTCGGCGCTCGGTTCTTGGCCGTTCCAGGCTTGGAACATGGGCGGGGTGTAGCCGCCGATGACGATGACGCGCTCGCGGTCGGAGCGGATCTGGCCGGTGGCGTGGATCAGGGCCTCGCCAAAGAGCAGGGTTGATCCTGCAGGCGCGACCACTTGGTGGATCAGCGTGGGATCCTCGTACGCCGCCGCGATGATGGTCTCGCGCTCGCATTTGACCTTGTGGCTGCCGGCGATGACCACGGTGCCGCCGTCGTCTGGGCCTAGCTCCGTGAGGTTGGTCAGGGTTTTGACAAAGGTGCAGTGGAAGAGGCCGTTTTCGACGTACGTGCCCACGTCTGGGCTGGTGCCGGTGTGGAAGCCGTAGCGCGGCGCAGCAGTAAGGTCGATCTCTGGGTCGCGCTCGTTGACGACGGCCTCGGATTCTTCGAGGCGCACGCTGCCGCCGACAAGTTCCTCGGCCATGCCGACCAAACGCGGATGAGCCAAGTATTCGAAAATCGCGGGATCGGCTTCGAGGATGTGGGCAAAGTGCAGGTGGTGAGGCCGGTAGGAGGAGAGACGGCAGTTGCGGACGGAGGCTTTGGCCGGGTCTGGGGCGGACAGGAGATCGCGTTTGAGCCGGAGCATGGCCTCTAGCAGGCGATCCGTCAGGTCTTGCTCGACGGCGTTTTCAACGACCACATAGCCATAGACTTCGAGGTGATAGCGCTGGGCGGGGGTGAGCGCGGGAAAGGGCCGGATGAATTCGCCGTCGGACATGCGCGAAATATAAGCGCGGGAAAAGGGAATGCCAACGGGGAAGCAAATGAGTTGTTATTGTGGCCCAAAAAGCGACCCAGATCCCCACTTAGTTCAATTACATCGTAGCCTGCATCTCGTCGCGTCTGATTGAAAATTTAGCTTTGCATTAAAGTACTCTTTTTTGCACCTTTAGATGTACATACAAATGCGGGCCTTTTTTGGGATTCGCATAAATAGCGAATTATTAATAGGTTATCTATTAGAAAATTCCACGCGCTCGCGGATTCGCGGAAATATGCTCCAATTATGGATTTTTCAGACCGTCGCCAAGAGTACTCAATTTAGTACCATATACAGTACAAAAGAGGAAATATGCTCCAATCCATGCCCATCGCCGAAGCCCGCAAAGTCCTAAATCAATTGCCCGACCGCTTCGCCGCCGAACCTGAGGCGAGTGCCCTCGCCGTAACGCGCCGCGGTCAGCCGGTGCTCGCGCTGATGCCGTGGTCGCTTTACCAAGGCATTGTCGAAACCTTAGAGGTGCTCGGCGACGAGGCCGAGTGCGCCGCGTTGCGCGAAGGCATCCGCCAGATTGAGGCGGGCGAGCGCGCCGTTTGGGAGGCGAAATGACGTTGCGCGTCGTCTTAGCGCAGCGCGCCTTAGAGTCGCGGCAAGGCCTGCTCAACCGGCGGATTGCCGAGCAAGTGGACCAATATATCACAGGGTTGGCAATCGATCCCGAGGAACAGGGCTGGCCCTTGGTCGGCGAGCTAAAGGGCTACCGCTGCCTGCGCCCGCCGGGCGGCTGGTTCCGCATCGTCTATCGGATAGGGCTTGGGGAAGTTGAGGTGGTGCTGGTGTCGGTGGGGCGGACTCATCTGGCTGGTGAGCGGGATGTGCGCGCTCTGGCGCGGACGCTGTTTAGCGAGCGGCTGCTGCGCTAAACGATGGGAGCACAGCAGCACCTAGACGCAATCGTCCTAAAAAGCAAATAGCTTGATCGAGATGCCTATTTAACTTATCTGTATCTATAACCTCTTTACGTCGGAGATAACGCCGTGCGTGTTGCAATCTATTCCGCACTTTTTTTTAGCGTAGTTGCATCCAGCGCTAGTTACGCTAAAAAAGAGATCGTCTGGGGTGGCCAGATTCGGCCGCGCTACGAGTTCCGCGATCCGTTCGCAAACAACTACGACTCCTTCACCTCCATGCGGGTGCGGACTCAGATGGTGGCCTCGCTCGATAGCGATGTCGATCTGATGATCCAGCTCCAAGACGTGCGCTTGTGGGGCGAGGAAAAGAATACTCTGACGGATTACAGCGCCGATAAGTTTGACCTGCATCAGGGCTATGTCCACCTGAAGAAACTCGGCGACGGCGACCATTCGCTCAAAATTGGCCGTCAGATGGTGGCCCTTGGCGGCCAGCGGCTGATCGGCGCGGTCGAGTGGACCCAGCAAGGCCGGGTTTTCGACGGTCTGCAACTGTTGCTGGCACCCTCTTGGGGCCAGGTGAACCTGACGGCGATTCAGGTGGCTGAGTCGGACTCGACCTCGGGGCAGTTTGCAGACGACGCCTATCTGACGGGCGCGTACGCGACCTTGGACCAACTGCCGTCCGACAGCTTGGACCTCTACGCGCTCTACAACAAGGACGGAGCCAAAGAAACGGATCAGGTTACTATGGGGGCGCGTCTGGTTGGGAAAAAGATGGCGTACTCGTATCGTTTCGAAGGTTCATTCCAGACCGGTCAGCGCAGCGCCCAGGATGTATCGGCCTTCATGTTTGGTGGGCGCATTGGCGGGTCTTTGGGCGGGCTAGATCTCACTTTGTGGTACGACTACTTGTCTGGCGACGACGATCTGGCCGATGACAAGACCAAGGTCTTTGACACGCTCTTTGCGACCAATCACAAGTACTATGGATACGCCGATTTGTTTCTCAATATTCCGGTCCACACGGGCGGGCTGGGGCTGCAGGACTTGGCTCTCAAGGCGGCGTTGCCGTTGAGTGATCAGGTCTCCCTCGGAGTCCACGGGCACTCTTTCCTCACCGCGCAAAAGGGCGACTTGGAGTCGAGCCATTTGGGCGAGGAAGTCGATTTGACGCTTACGTACAAATACCGCCCCGGCTTTACCATCGTTGCCGGAGTGTCGAGAGTGATGGCCGACGACAGCATGACCAGTGTTACTCGTTACAAGGATTCGATTGAGGACTGGAACGGGGATATGACCTTTGCTTACCTTATGACCAACACAACCTTCTAACCTGAACGTCTTTAATACGACATGCCGCGTCGCGCCATAAAGCCGATATCCCCGTCTGGACTGCGGTCCTTCTTCCAACGTTTGGTCTTCCCCGGATTTACTTCGTTGGGCATTGCCGACCGCGAAGTGGTCGAATACGTCGTCGATCTACTGACGAGCTTTGCGCGCACCGATCAGCTCTACCGCATCCGCGACCTGCGTGGCCAACCGCTCGAAACCATCGCCGAGATGATGGTGGAGCTCGGGCGTCAGCGCCAGCCAGAGCGGCGTTGGTCCTTCGACCGCGAGATGGATATCCGCCGGCACGTAGGCGACTACGCGCTTTTTACCACCGGGCTCTTCCGCACGTGGGTCGAGCGGCAGGGGCTTGGCGGCTACTACTTAGAGCAGGGCAGAAGGGCTTATGGGGCGGCAGCCGAACTGGCGCAGCTCGGCTTCGTGTCGCAAGCGCGGCTCTTCGGTGCCCTAGAGGAGCAGTTTGAGCATTTGTCCGGCGGGCTCGACTATGTACGCAAGGTTTATATGCGGCCCGAACTACACGGTGGCGCGCACGGGGCGCTGATGCGCGAGCTAGGGATTTAATAGCTCAGGCCGATGCTGCGGACCAAGGTGCGGGTGGAGGAGTCGCCAGCAATCTGCAAGTGGAACAGGTAGAGGCCGGGTAGGGCCATCGCGCCGGAGTCTCGCCGGCCATCCCAAGTTAGCTGATAATGGCCGGCCACGCCGCTGGCGTCTCGCAGCGTGCGGACTAGCCGGCCGCGCAGGTCGTAGATGCGGGCCTCAATGGGGCGAGCGTCGAGGACCTTGAGTACGTCGAAAGAGATGGCGAGCGCGTCGTTGATGCCGTCGCCGTTGGGAGTAAAGATTCCCGCGCCCATGTCTAGGCGCGTGAGTAAGCTGCCGTCCACGGGCAGCGACACCGCATCGCCCGCTCCCGCCAAATCGGGGACGGCATCGCCTGGATCAACCTGCTGACGCAGCGTGTCAAGCCCGCTTTTGCGCTCTAGAAAGGCGCGGAAGCGGGTATTATTTTGGAAGACAGTGGCGGCGAAATCTAGCTCGACGCGCTCGGCGGCTGCGATGGGCTCGGGCAAGTGCAAGCGGAGGCCCGCATTCGTCTGTTCCACCTCGGCGTTGACTGACGCGCCGTCGATTTGCAGGGCGCGGAACGCGAGGGGCACCGAGGCTTCAAGGGCAATGGCCTCAAAGCCTTGGCTGTCGCGGGCGAATTCTGGGCGGAGGAAGTACGTAAAGTCGGTTTGCTCGCCCGGCGCAACGAGTGCGGGGTGGACTTCGCCAACGGCGGTGCGCGCCAAAGGACGAGAGTAGATCAAGGTCAGCGCGTCGAGGGCAATACCGGCCTGCGGATTGTCGGCGCGCAGCTCGGCTTCGAACTGGACGTAGCGCCGGGGCGAAGGCGAGCGGAAGCGGGTGCCCGAATGGAGGTATTCCTCGCTCCACACGCTCCAGCCATCGCCGGGTTGGAGCGTGGTTTCGATGGGGCCGCGAAACGAGGCGATCAGCTTTTCGTAGCGCCTTTTGGTAACTTCTTTGCCGTTTTTGTCGAAATAGCGCATCTGCTCGACGACGTGGTCGCCGGTGCGGCTGCGCAAGGTGAATCGGGCCCCGAGCGGTGCGTCAAGTTCCCACTCAAGCGCAGTGATATTCCAATTGGAGCCAAGGTCGATAACAGGCGAGCGCAGGACAACGCGGGCTGGGTATCCCTCTCCGTACACTTGGAACTCGCTAACTAGGCCTAGCCCGTCCAAGCGACCGGTGTTGGCGATATCGCTGCTCGACAGGCCGCCGCCGATGATGTTGCCGCCTTGGCTAGTGGGATAGATCAGACGCAGGTAGCGGGCGGCGATTAGGGGGACATCGTGGCGAAAATTGCGCACGTCGAAGAGGTAGCGGGGATCGGGGGGAATGGAGGCCAACGCCTGCCAGGCCAGCGAGCCGTCGGGTGCCAGCGAGCCATCGGAGTACTGTAGCTTATAGGAGAGGAAGTTGGCGTAGTAATGCCGCAGCCGCGGTGGAATGCCCAGCGGCTCGCCCAAGAGCCAGACCGAATCGATCCAGTAGGTAGCTCCTAGATCAATGCGATAATCGCCGAAGGTTTCGCTGTCGCCGCTGGAGCCTTTGGCGAGGGGGTTGACGCGCCACATGGTCGAGAGATCGCCGTCGAACATGACGGAAGGAACGCCGGCCACGGCGACGATGGCGGCCTCGACATCAACGGTGCCGCCGTTGGCGATCAGGTCAAAGGCGATATTGTCGCCAAAAGCCTTGATTTGGATTTCGGCGAGCGCGGGCGCACCGGTCATTTCGCGGGTGGCCTCGATGCGGAGAACTTGAACGAGCTCGTCGTCGAGGTCGATCGTCACGTCGCGCCCTTCGTTGAAGGCAAAGCGCTCGCTGTGGCTGTAGAGTAGGGTGCCTTCGACGACGACATTGGCGCTGTTGATAAAGCGCTCGCCCTTGGAGAGCGAGAGGTTGAAAAAGGGCAAGGGCGGTGCGCTATCGGCAAAACGCAGGCGAACCTGTTGGACGGGGAACACCTGCCCCAAGTCGATCTCGAGCCACCAGTCCTTTGGGGCCGTGCCCGGCAGTGGACTCCAGCTAGTGGCGAGGTTGCCGTCAAAGGCGCGGGCAGCCGTAGATTGTGCCGCGCCGGCTCCGCGGACCGTAGCCTCAGAGAGCGGGTTGATGTCTTTGCCGATCCGCACTGGCCGCAACGAGCCGGCTTCGTCTAGGCGCAGGCTGCCGGGGGGATAGACCCAGTTTTCCCCGATATCCGCCGCAGTCATAACTAGGCGCTCGGCGCGAATGGAGCTGCTGCATGGCACCAGCATGCACAGTGCTAAAGGCAAAAGGCGGAATGGCGACATGGGCTATCGGTTGTTTTTTACAGAGAAAAGCGCGGCTCAATCGTCGGATATAAGATATATTGGATTAAGGGCTGATGCATCCTATAAGCGAAAACAGACCGGTACGAGATGTTTAAGCGCAGCAACATTACCTTTATCATCGTTCCAGAAAAGGGTCGCAAGACTTTTGAGTTTAAGACCTCCACTACACTCGTGTGGTTGCTGGGGTTGTGTGGTGTTGCCGTGCTCGTAATTCTGTCCGTGGGGATTAGTTCCTACCTCGACAAGCGCGAGCTAACGCAGCAGGCAGCACAGCTCGAGCAGGACAAGGCCCTGCTCTTGGAGCAAGTAGGCCAGATAGAACAGCTCGAAGAAATGCTGGTCCGGCTCACGCGCGGCAACGATCAGTTGCGCGCGATCTTGGGCACACCCGAGGCATTAGACGAGGCGGCGGCGCAGCCCAGCGAGGAGACTCCTTATGTCTCCTTCGTGCAGCGGCTGCGTTGGGGCCACGTGCATACCGTCCCCACCTTGTGGCCGCTGCGCGGGCCCGTGATCAGGCCCTTTAGCGAGGAGCATCCCTCGGTTGTTATTGCCGCGGCTGCCGGCAGCTTGGTACAGGCCAGTGCTGCGGGCCAAGTGCTGCAAGTGGACTACGACGCGGACCTCGGCTACGTGGTGACTCTCGACCACGGCAACGGTCTGCTGACCCAATACGGATACAACGCGCGCCTGCTCGTCGATGTGGGGGACTACGTGCTCAAGGGGCAATCTATTGCGTTGTTAGATGAGGGACGCGGATCTCGAAGGCCGGGGTTGCACTATGCCGTCCAAGAGGATGGGCGGTTCCGCGACCCCTCGCGCTACAGATTGTGGATGTAAAAAAGGCTCGCTGCCAAAGAAGCAGCGAGCCTTTTTCATTTGCGACAGAGGGATGTTACATGCCCATCCCGCCGCCGTACATGTCGCCGCCAGGAGGGCCGGCCGGGGCCGGAGCGGGTTTTTCGGGCAGCTCGGCGATCAGTGCTTCGGTGGTTAGCAGCAGCGACGCGATGCTAGCGCCGTTTTCGAGCGCGGTACGCGAGACCTTGGCCGGGTCCACGACACCGGCTTCGACCAGATCCTCGTATTCCTCGGTGCGGGCGTTAAAGCCAAAGGCTCCACTTTCATCGGCGACCTTGCGGACGACAATGGCCCCTTCGGTACCCGCGTTAGAGGCGATCATCCGCAGTGGCTCTTCGAGGGCGCGGCGAATGATGTTGACGCCCACGGCCTCGTCGCCTGCGGCTTCGGTCTGGTCGAGTGCCGCTTGCGCCCGGAGGAAGACGACGCCTCCACCGGCGACGACGCCTTCTTCAACGGCGGCGCGGGTGGCGTGCAGCGCGTCTTCGACGCGGGCTTTCTTTTCCTTCATTTCGGTCTCGGTCGGTGCGCCGACATTGATCACGGCGACGCCGCCGGCGAGCTTGGCCAACCGCTCCTGCAGCTTCTCGCGGTCGTAGTCCGAGGTCGTTTCCTCGATCTGGCGGCGGATTTGGGCGACGCGGCCTTGGATGTCCGCAGCCTGACCTGCGCCTTCGACGATGGTGGTGTTGTCCTTGTCGAGGACGACGCGCTTGGCTTGGCCCAAGTCGTCGAGGGTGACGCCTTCGAGCTTGAGCCCTGCTTCTTCGGAGATGACCCGGCCGCCGGTGAGGGTGGCGATGTCTTCGAGCATGGCCGTGCGGCGGTCGCCGAAGCCTGGAGCCTTGACCGCGGCGACCTTGATGGTGCCGCGAATTTTGTTGACGACTAGCGTCGCTAGGGCTTCGCCTTCGACATCCTCGGCGATAATCAGCAGAGGTTTGCTGAGCTGGGCGGTCTTTTCGAGGACCGGAACCAGATCGCGCATTGAGGAGACTTTCTTGTCGTGGATCAGGATATAGCCGTCTTCGAGTTCGGCGGTCATTGACTCTTGATCGGTGACGAAGTAGGGCGAAAGGTAGCCGCGGTCGAACTGCATGCCCTCGACCACATCCAAGTTGGTGTCGGTGCCCTTGGCTTCTTCGACGGTGATGACGCCGTCCTTACCGACTTTTTCCATCGCGTCGGCGATCAGCTCGCCGATGGCCAAGTCGTTGTTGGCTGAGATGGTGCCGACTTGGGCGATTTCCTCGCGCGACTTGACTTCCTTGCTGGACTTGCGAATCTCGTCCACGACGACTGCAACGGCTTTGTCGATGCCGCGCTTGAGGTCCATGGGGTTGGCACCGGCGGTTACGTTTTTGAGGCCCTCGCGGAAGATGGTCTGAGCAAAGACTGTGGCGGTGGTGGTGCCATCGCCGGCGACATCGCTGGTTTTGGAAGCGACTTCCTTGACCATCTGTGCGCCCATGTTTTCATAGGCGTCTTTGAGCTCGATTTCCTTGGCGACGGTGACGCCGTCTTTGGTGACGGTCGGCGACCCGAACTTCTTGTCTAACACTACGTTGCGGCCTTTTGGCCCCAGCGTTACCTTGACGGCATCGGCCAACTGATCGACGCCTCGCTGCAGCGCGTCGCGCGCCGCTCTATCAAATTCTAGCTGTTTGGCAGCCATAACACATGTCTCCTTGATGTTGGTGGTGGGTGGATGGATGGAAAATTTCGTTTTGCACGAAAAACTGGCACTCAAAAAAAGAGAGTGCTAAAAAACAAAGCTGAGCAGTTAAATATAGGAATTATATCGTTTTTGTGCAAGAATAACCCTCTGTATAGCTCGTGTACAAATGAGGCGCATATTGGGCCGAACTCACGGATGAGGATCGGCAGGATGGGATGGTCTATTGAGAGTGGAAGTAATCCGTAGCGCCGGTCGATAGATGCTCAGTAGCCGAAGCGGGTATCGACATGGTCATCGAGCAACTACGACTACCTCGCTAGCTGAAGAGCAGTTGTTCTGGATATCGCTTTCGCCGCTGACGGGCTGTACACAGGCACCGTAGTAGTAGGTTCCTGGATTCGACGGTGCTGTCAGCCGGATCAATTTGAAGGTGGTGCTTGGAGCGGCCAATTCGCTCACCGTGCCCATGCCCACCTCGGTGTCGTCGGTGGTGATCGTCGAATCGGTAGAGAGATAGTAGCGCACCGTCGTCGGTAGCGCCGGTGCCTTCCCCCGATTGTGGATGGCGATCGACAAGGTGAAGGATTGACTTGGGGCTGGGTTGGGCGGGTTCGCCAAAGGAGACTCGACTACCAGATCTGGGGCGTCTGGGACGACGATGTCTAAAGCCAAGCCCACCGGTCCGCTCAATCCGGTGACGAGGTCCTCGATCCGAGTCCCGTCGAGGTTGGCCCGCTGAATCTTGTTTGTGCCCCAGTCTGTCCAGTACATCTTACCCTCAGCTAGATCGAGGGCTAGGCCGTCTGGATAGTCCAACCCGGTGACGACGAGGTCTTCGACTTGGGAGCCATCCAAGTTGGCCCGTTGAATTCTGATCGTCCCCGGATCCATCCAGTACATCTTGCCCCCAGCCAGATCGAGGGCTAAGGCTTGGGGAATGTTCAATAATGAGAAGTTGACGAGGGTTTCGATTTGTGACCCGTCGAAGTTGCTCCGCACTATGCGAGAGCGACCGGTGTCCGTCCAGTACATTTTGCCTCCGTCCAAGTCGAGAGCAAGACCCGCCGGACTACTCCTATCGTCGACAAGGGTTTCGATTTGTGACCCGTCGAGGCTGGCTCGCTGGATTTTTCTTATGTCCCATTCGTCCGTCCAGTACATCTTGCCTCCAGCTAAGTCGAGAACTAAGGCCTGTGGAAAGTCCAATTCGGTGGAGAGGAGGGTTTCGATTTGTGACCCGTCGAGATTTGCTCGCTGAATCTTGTCCGTGCCCGCGTCTATCCAGTACATCTTACCCCTAGCCACATCTAGAGCCAAGCTACTTGGGGAATCCAAGCCGGTGGTAACGAGATCTTCGATTTGGGAACCGTTGAGGTTGGCTCGCTGAATCTTGTCTGTTTCCCAATCCGTCCAGTACATCTTACCTTGGCTCTCGGGTACAGGTTTCGTCACGTTTACCGTAAAGATCTGCGTGGTGGTCGCGCCACTAGCATCACTCGCCATCACTGCTACCGTGGCGACGCCAAGCTCTACTGGGGTGATTGTCATTTGGCGGCCGGACACGCTCACCGTCGCCACGGCAGGGGCATTGGACTGTGCCTTATAGGTGACCTCAGCCCCCTCTGGGTCGCGGGCGACTAAGTCGATGCGAAGGAGGTTTCCCTTTGCTACGCTCTGCTTGAGAATGCCGTCCAATACTGGCGGACGATTCACACGGACCTCTGGCATGTCGGCAAACTCTAGGGCCAGACCCCGTGGAACGTTCAAGCCGGTGGCGAGGAGGTTTTCGATTTGTGATCCATCGAGATTGGCCCGCTGAATTTTGTCCTTTACCACGTCGGTCCAATATATCTTGCCTCTGGCCAAGTCTAAGGCGAGGCCGCTTGGAGCGTCCGATTCACTAGGGACTATCTCTTCGATTTGTGACCCGTCGAGGTTAGCACGCTGAATTTTATTCTCAAAAGAATCCTCCACCCAGTACATCTTACCCCCGACGAGGTCCAAGGCGAGGTCACTTGGACGTTTTAATCCAGAGATGACGAGGGCTTCGACCTGTGACCCATTGAGGTTGGCGCGCTGAATTTTAGCCCCCCCTATGACCGCGTCCGTCCAGTACATCTTTCCTCCGGCAACATCCAGCGCTAGGCTCCGTAGAGCACGCAATCCGGTAGTGACGACCTCTTCGACTTGTGATCCATCGAGGTTGGCGCGCTGAATCTTCGCCCTCCCCCTGACCGCGTCCGTCCAGTACATCTTTCCTCCGGCAACATCCAGCGCCAGGCTCCA
>VXML01000016.1:52337-79919 GCA_009841115.1 Gemmatimonadota bacterium
TGACCGCGTCCGTCCAGTACATCTTTCCTCCGGCAACATCCAGCGCCAGGCTCCATATGTCATTCAGTCCAGTGACGATGTCTTCTATTTGGGATCCGTCGAGGTTAGCGCGCTGAATCTTGCCGGTGCTCCGATCCGCCCAGTACATTTTGCCCCCGTCTAGGTCCAAGGCGAGGTCTATTGGCTCCTTCAGTCCAGTGGTGACTAGGGCTTCGACTTGTGACCCGTCGAGATCGGCTCGCTGAATCGTAGCCCCATTCCGACTCGCGTCCACCCAGTACATCTTGCCCTTGATCGCTAGGGTGCCGATCCTCGCTGGCAGCGAGGGGTCGGTCGGATTGACGCTGTAGGTGGCAATGAGGTAAGCGTCGGTGATGTCGATGTGGCCGTCGCGGTTCACATCGCCTAGGGAGATGTCGCCATCGTTGGGGATGGCAATCGTGGGATCGAGGCTATACATCCCCACTAGCAGCGCGTCATAGATGTCAACTTGGCCATTGGCATCTACGTCACCCCAGATCCTGTCACTTGTGGTCGCCTTCATCGCGGTCGGGCTGGTGGCTCGTGCTTCGACGATGATCTCCACTGGTCCGACGTTGGCTTGGAAATCTGGGTCCACATGAGTGACCACATCGCGGCCCGAGACTGTCAGCCCGTAGGCCGGCTCGAAGGCCACCAAACTCGTCGGAGGCTCAGCGGCGACTGCCGCTCCCGGAGCACTGACTGGGCCATCGACGAGCACCATCCGCCGGGTCTCACTCGACCCGGTCCCACGAATGCGATAGAGATAAAGTCCCGCCGCCACAGCGCGACCGGCTGCATCTGTGCCGTGCCAAGTCGCCGTATGCCAGCCGGTCGGCTGTTCCCGATCTACCAAGGTAGCGACGTGTTGTCCAAGCACATTGAAGACTTCTAGCCGCACGTGGGCTGGTGCTGGTAGCTGGTAGGGGATAATCGTGGAAGGATTGAACGGATTGGGATAGTTCTGTAGTAGCGCAAAGTCTTGAGGGCGGGCATTGGCTAAGCGAGGAGCGGCCAGCGCAAAGTACCCCTCCTCATCCGTGGTGGTGCCGACCGACCGGCGCGGATCGGTCAGATCGAAAAGCCGTACCTGCACTCCGGTCGCTGGCTGCCCAGAGGCCAGCCGCACCCAGCCTTCAAGCCGTGACTCGGATTCTATCGCCCCGCTCCGCTCGCTCGACAACACCAGCCCAAGGAGACCTCTGGTCACCAATTTCACAACTTGCCGGCTCCATACGCTCATAGTTTCTAGCTCCTTGTCGATCCATACCCAAAAGTACAGCAGGGGTAGCGCAGATGGTACTGAATATTAATCAAGCAAGCTCTGCAGTTCGGGCGGCAATTCTTGGCGCAAGGAGTCGGGAAAGTTGTCGCGGTACTTGGTTCGGCGTACTAGGTCTATTAGGCGGGCCGCTGAGGGGTGATAGAACGAGGTGAAGTACACGTAGCGGGGTTGATCTGTCCGGTTGGGAGAACTGGAGTGATAACACAGGGGGTTGAAGACGATGAGATCGCCGTCGTTGGCGCAAATTTCAATGCCGTCGTCGTCATTGGCGTCGGGGACTAAAGCGGTGTGATTCTGGATGGGCCCCCGTCCCTCTGCTCGCTCTGCTTTATCGAGGGCTGCGAGAGACAACTTGTGCGAGCCGGGCACGATCATAAACGCGGCTCCTCTAGTGGAAACCGCACTACAGCAATGCAGCATCTGGTAATAGACCTGTCGCGGCCTGACTTCAAACTCTGCGCGGCAAAAGGCTGCGTCAATGTGCCATTGCGGAGCTTGGTATGGCGGCGGCGAAGGATCGCTGCGGATGAAAACTTGCTCGCGCATGCGAAGATCGCGCGACCCGATCAATGTTGCAGCTAGTTCAAGGGTCGTCGGATTGTTCACTAAGCGGGCCATGATGGCCCCTGGAATGGGATGCCGCAGGTCGCGTCTGGCGGCAGTGTGATCGGCGGACTCAACGGAACCGACGAGGCTGTCGATATGAGCGCGAATTGCGGCTGTAGTGTCGCGGTCGAGATACTCGGGAAATACGGTGTATCCTTGGCTCTCTAGCTCCTGCAATCGGATGTTGAGATCAGCTAGCTCGGGATAGGTGTCGTTTTCCATGGTCGCATTCTCCCTACTTCCTCAGGAATCGGTTTGCTGCTAACGAATGATCTGACGGGCGTGAGCGGTTTCTGTGCGAAAAAGGTATATTGTGAAGGGCGATGGGGGAAGTAGCTTTATGGCTCCTAGCCGTTCTCCAGTCGGCGTTCAACAAAAAAAGAAACCACCCATGAATGAAACGCGCGTTTGCCGAGTCGGGCGGATCGATTTCGCTCGGGCTTGGGCTTGGCAAGAGTCGCTGCGCCAATTGCGGCGAGCCGAGCAAATTCCAGACACGCTGATGTTGGTCGAACACCCGCCAACCTATACCGGCGGACGGGCGACGCTGCCCGAGCATCTCCTAACCCAAGGGCTAGATGTGGTCGAGATCGACCGCGGGGGCAGCGTGACGTTTCACGGACCGGGTCAGATTGTGGCCTATCCGATTGTCGATCTGCGCCAGCGCGGTCGGGATGTGCATCAGTACTTGCGCGATTTGGAGGCCGTGCTGATCCGCACGTTGGGTGCTTATGGCTTGGAGGGGGAGGCCCGGGGCGGCTTGACCGGCACTTGGGTTGGCTCGTCCAAGGTGGCGTCGATCGGCGTGAATGTGCGGCACTGGATCACGACGCACGGTTTGGCCTTGAATGTGGCTACCGACCTGAGTCACTTTGCGGCGATCAAGCCGTGCGGCTTGGGCAGCGAGGAGATAACTACGATGGCCGCGCTCTTGGGGCGTGAGTTGGATCGGCGCGAAGTCGAGTCTGAACTGCTGCGCGCCTATGCCGACGTATTCGCCTGCGAGCTAGTCGAGATAGAGCGCAGTGCCTTGGCGGCTTGCATTGGCTGTCTCGAGCGAAAGTCTTAAATTCAAAAGCTGCGACAGATAGGCCCCCGACCACAGCAGTCGAACCGGGCCGATTATTCCATAAAACAAAAGACGAGGAGTTTTATCCTATGGCCGATTGGCAGCCCAAGGTCCCCGCAAACGGCGAAAAAATAACTTTAGTGGATGGCGAACTCAGTGTTCCAGATCAGCCCATCATTCCCTTTATCGAAGGCGACGGCACGGGGCCGGACATCTGGACAGCGGCCGTGCGCGTCTTCGACGCAGCCGTCGAGAAGGCTTACGGCGGTAAGCGGAAGATCGCCTGGATGGAGGTTTTGGCCGGTGGGAAGGCATTTGAGCAGACCGCTAGCTGGCTGCCCGACGCCACAGTGGAGGCCTTCGGTACCTATCTGGTCGGCATCAAGGGCCCATTGACGACGCCAGTCGGCGGTGGGATCCGCAGCCTCAACGTGGCTTTGCGCCAGATACTCGACCTCTACGTGTGTCTGCGCCCGGTGCGCTACTTCAGCGGCGTGCCTTCGCCGGTGCGACAACCCGAGTTGGTGGATATGGTCATCTTCCGCGAGAACACTGAGGATATCTACGCCGGGATCGAGTTTGAGCAGGGCACGGACGACAACGCGCGCTTTAAGGATCTGCTTGCAGAGCACTTTGCCGACCGCTATGGCAAAATCCGCTTTCCAGATACCGCTGGCTTGGGCGTCAAGCCGATCTCACAAGAGGGCACTGAGCGGCTGGTCCGCGCCGCCATTGACTACGCTGCCGCCCAAGGCCGCGATAGCGTGACCTTGGTCCACAAAGGCAACATCATGAAGTTCACCGAAGGGGCCTTCCGCGACTGGGGCTACGAGGTGGCGCAAAAGGCTTATGGCGGCGAAGAGATAGACGGCGGCCCTTGGACTAGCATCGTCGTTGACGGCACCGAGATCACGGTTAAGGACGCGATAGCCGATGCCTTTTTACAGCAGATCCTCACGCGCCCGGCCGAGTACTCGGTCATCGCCACGATGAACCTCAACGGCGATTACATCAGCGACGCGCTGGCCGCTTGCGTCGGCGGCATCGGCATCGCTCCAGGCGGCAACATCAACTACACCACGGGCCACGCCATTTTTGAGGCCACCCACGGCACCGCGCCCAAATACGCCGGCCAAGACAAGGTCAATCCCGGTTCGGTGATCCTGTCGGGCGACATGATGCTCCGCCACTTGGGCTGGAACGAGGCCGCCGACCTGATCGTCAAGGGGCTGGAACAGACGATAGCGAACCGAGTTGTCACCTACGACTTTGCGCGGCTGATGGACGAGCCGACCGAGGTCAAGTGCTCGGAGTTCGGCGCGGCAATTATCGAGAATATGTAGTGGCCGACGAGCTGACTCACCTCGACGAGCAGGGCCGCCTCAAGATGGTCGATATAGGCGACAAGGAGCCGACGGCACGGCTGGCGCGGGTGCGCGGCGAGATCCGCATGGACCGAGCGACGGCGCGACTGATCGCCGAGAATAAAGTCGCCAAGGGCAGTGTCTTGGAAGCGGCGCGGCTGGCCGGGATTATGGCCGCCAAGCGCACAGGGGAGCTAATCCCCTTGTGCCATCCGCTCAACCTCACGGCGGTCAGCGTGGATTTGCACGTCGGCGAAGATCGGGTCGAGGTCGAGGCCGAGGCCAAAATTGACGATCGCACGGGCGTGGAAATGGAGGCCTTGGTGGCGGCGAGCACGGCGCTTTTGACCATTTACGATATGTGCAAGGGCGTCGATCGCGGAATGGTGATTTCCGAGTTGCGGCTGATGGAGAAGCGGGGAGGGCAGAGCGGGACGTGGGTGCGGGAAGATTAGCCTCTGTTCTTACTTGCAAGTGCGTAGCCAATTGACTCTACTAGCATCGACGTGAGCCGTTCGGCGATCGCTTGGTCTATCAGGGGATAAAGCGTCGATTTCCACTTGTGGGATACGATGCGATCTAACAGGGGTTTGGTAGATTCTTTGTCCACAACGACGAGATGGAAATTTATGGTATAGGTAGGGTCTCTTGGGTCTATTGCCTCGCGATAGCATCCTTTAATAGTGACGTCAACATTGTATCTACTAGACGCATCTCCCAAAACGCCTGCCGATTTGAGCTTCTTGCCTAGATAAACGTATAGCAAGTGGCGTGATTCATCGCGTATGATGACATCCGCAGGGTCGCCGTCCTTCCATATAGTATAAATTTGCGTAATCTCACTCAGTGCGACTTGCATTGTAGAGTCGGCCCGAACCCCGAGCAGAGCGACCATAGAATTCGAATCCCATGTGCGTTCGCCCGGATCATCAAAAAATGAGGATTCAAGGCCTGTATTAAACCTCGTATTGAACCTATAACGGCTTACGAAGCGACGAAAATAGCGCTGCACTTCATACGGCGTTTTGATGCCATCTACGGTTCTGTATTCTTGCACCCTAGTCAGTACGCCATGCTGCTTTTCGGCTATAAGCAAATGGCTAGTGGGGCTAAAGTAAGCCTCGCGCAAAACGCCATATTTACGGTCATCGACTTGGATAACATGTGCTGATTCTCCTATGATAACATGTGCTGATTCTCCTCCGGCTAATGTAACCTCTCTCAGGTAGTGAAGTACGATTCCCTCTCCCTTGAAGCGGGATATAAAGTCCCATCGTTCCGCTTGTCGTTTGAGCAATTCCGTATGGGCTGGCCTACTAATGCCATATCGGTATGCCCAAGCCCGCTCGCCGTCGTACCCACGTGTTTGCCCCCCAAGGAGGTTTTCCATGAACTTACGGCCTTGATAGAAAAGCCGTTCGCCTGACGAAATCCACAAGAAATCTCTAGGATTATAAATTTCGATCTCGGTATGTATGTCCCGTACCTGTAAAAGACGGTCCATACCTCCCATCGCCTCAATAGCCCGGTTGACAATTTCTTCTGCTTTTTTCCTATTGCGGCTATCGGCATCCGTCGTGTCTGCATCAGGCATCCAGAGACGGGCATAGTCCGCTTTCTCCTCGGCGCGTTGGTGTTCCATTTCTAGGAAGAGATCCTCCAAAGAAATGAAAGTATCCCGAACCGCCTCGAACTCGGCGCTTTTTTCGCCCATAAATCGGGGTGCCCTCAATGCGAGTATCGAATCGGGCGTCTCGCCTAATGGAGTGATTTGGTCGATAGTTTCGGCATCCGCCAACGGATCGGCAGGTGGTTGCCCCGATATCATGCGTTCGAGTTGCGTCAATGGAAAAACAGGGGGTGTGCTTTTGAAGGGATCAGTCGGCAACGCCGGCTTGACTGCTTGAAATCGGACGGGGTGTAGGATTCGTTCTACGTTTTCTGCCGCCCATCGTTCGTACGCCAAGAGCGCGAACAAATGCAAGAGGCCGGAGGTTAACAGCGCGAGGCCAACTCGCCATCGCCGCTGTTTTCGCGTAGCTGTGAGAGTATATCGAAACACGCCGTCGGACTCCTGCTACTAAGACCGAGAAGGTATGTATTGCGAAGAAATACCCAATCAGCTCAATACGCCACGTGGACCGGAAAGATCTCCTCCTCGTCACCCCGGTCCGCCGCAATCTTGATCCGGCACAGATAGATCCCCGGCGGCACCAACTGCCCGTGTTCGTCGCGGCCGTCCCAAGCGAAATTCCACTGACCGGCCTGCCCTAGGTCGCTTCCGGCGCGTCCGCGCAACGCCCCTGCCAAATCGTAGAAGGCGATGTCCAACCGCCGCTCTGCCAATATCCGCAACAGCACGAAACGGCCCTGAAGCAGATCGTTGACCCCGTCGCCGTTCGGAGTGAAAACGCGGGCTACCTGCACGTCGTTTATCAACCGGCGACCGACTGCTTGCAACGAGACGCGCGCCGTGCCGCTGGCGACTAGTTCAGTGGCGTCCTGCGCTTCTGCATCGACGCGCTGGAAAAAGCTCGCAGGATCAGTCGAAGAGCGGGCGAAGGCAGGGAAGAGAACCCCCTCGCGAAAGGCTTGTGAAGCGAATTGCACTTCGACTAGGGCGTGGGTGTCTGGGGATAGATCGGCGTTGAGCGAGGCGGGGAAGCGCAAATAGAGCGAGTCGGGGCCAGTTGGCAGAATCGCTATGGTTTGGCCATCGGCGTCCTGTAAGCGGCCGTCGGGTCTGCGCGCGAAGGCTTGGTCGAAATGGGTCTTGAGGACGCGGGTCGAGAAAATCGCTGGATCGAAATCTGATGCTTGCCGCTCGACTTCGACTCGGCCTATGCGCACACCTAGTAGCTCGGTCGCTTGGGGAGCGACGATCAATATCTCGTCAACGCCGTCGCGCACGGTCGGGTCGTCGGGGTCGGGTGCGGCGAGGCGGGCAAAATATGAAAAGCGCTGTGGGGTCAGCGGGTTGATGTCCTGCGGGGGACTGTAGTCCATAGGCTCGGCACTAAGGTCGCCAATGGGCCGCGTCGTGCCTTGTGGGCTCAAAAGTGCCAGTTCGCCAGCTAGTTCCAGCGCCAGCGGCGGTGCCAGATCGATGTGGAACGAGCGAATTCTCGCCGTTTTGAAGGGATCCTCAGAAGATATCTTGAAGCGAATCTGGACGAATTTGCGCGGACTCGGCGAGGTGATAGTGGCTTCGCTACGGCCGTCGGTGGGCTGGTAGTTCTCGCTCCACTCGCTCCAGCCGACAAACGCCAGTTCGCCGTCCTTGTCAAAGCTGGAGCGCGGTGCCCGGCGCAGCTTCCTGCCGTCCTCGTCCACCAGACCGTCGCCATCGTTGTCGATCAGGTCAATCGGATCCTCGTCGGTGACCCCGTCGCCGTCGTCGTCGGTGCGCGAGGCGTGTTGCTGGCTGGCGGGTAAGGTTTGCCAGATCTCCCAAGCCGTCCACTCCAAGGCAATCTCGTCGTACACCTCTTTCGTCACTTCCTCGCGCTCTTCGTCGCCACCAACGGTCACGACCTGATAGTACGTGAAGTTGGTGTCGGTCTGATCCGAGGTGCGGGTCTGAATGTCGAGACGGATTTCGGGATGGTGATCCAACGGCTCGATGCGCTCGCTGGTCTGGCCGGTGAGGGGGTCTTCCTCTCGTATGACGGCGTCGGCGCTCCAGGCGATACGCGGCAAAGTCTTGCGAATGAAGTTGCCGCGGGCGTTGGTGAGGCGGATCGGCGGCGAGTGCAGCGAGACATCGACTGGATAGCCGACGCCGTAGAGCTGCATTTCGGCGAGGCGGGCACCGCTGCCGGGGCTGAGCAGGTTGCGAATTTGCACGAAGCGGATCTTGCGCGGTGCGAAATCCTCGCCGAACATCAGCACTCTCGGCTGTCGGTTGTCGAAGTGCTCCGCGCTGATGATGTCGCGCCACTGCAGGGCCTCTTCGAGTTGGACGAAATCCTCGGCGTTGTCCAGTTGCACGGGTTTAAGTTGGGTCCCGTCGGAGACTAGAAAGCCGTGGCCGGCGAAGGCGGAACCGCTGCGCTGGCGGCGCATCACCGCATAGAGGCCATCGACCCAGAAGGTTGCGCCTAAGTCCAGCCACATGGTGCCGCGGACGATGGTTGGATCGTAGCCCCAAGCCGTCCACTCGGTCTGGTAGAGTCCATCGGTGGCTTGGTTGGGCGTGCCCCTACCTCCTATTTCGTAGGAGTCGCCGGCGCGCTCGCGCGGATTGAGGGCTAGGTTGTCCCCCTTGGTCCAGACTTCTACTTCGGCGACGCGCGGGACTTCGCGCTCAAAGTAGCGGATAGGTCCTCGTTGCGCCGCGGACACGTCGTTGAAATAGGTGTCCTCGTCGATCTCGATGAGGAAGTCCCCCGCCGTCAGCCGCTGGTGGACCACCGCGCCGCGCCGCTCGGGCGGCAATGCTTGATAGGCGTCGCGGCCGGCGTCCCCCTCGCCGACGAAGCGGTGGCGTTCGAGATCGGACTCGGTAATTTTCAGACGTATGTACTGAAGAAAAGAGCCTCGCAGATCTGGCTGTCCATCGAGGTTGAAGTCGGCGAGCAAAAGAGGCGCTATGGGGTAGGACTGCCGCACTAGGCCATCGGCTCCGGGAGGAGGCAGTTCCGTCGCTTTGGTTTCCGTCACCAGTGAAAAATTGAGACCGTTGCCGTCGGGAAAGGGGAAGGGCTCTCCGAGGGAGACAAAAAGCGAGAAAGCCTTGGGCGCGTCCCCGGCGGGGAAGGAGACGGTGATGCTGTCGATAAAGGCTAGGCGGCCGAGGTCAACTAGCAATTCCCAGTTGCGCAACCCTGTGGCGGAAAAATCCGCTGTAGCGGGCTCCCAGAAGGTGTCTAGGTCGCCGTCAATGAGTCGCGCCACGATTCGGTCATTGCTCAGCGCGGTAGCTCCCCCTTGTACGGTCTCGCTGTTGGTGCGCACGGCATCGACGTAGCTAAATTGCCCAGCGTCGCGCGCGGCGTTGGTCAGCGTCGCGACGAGCCGAGGTTGCACCCCGTCGTCCGACAACGAGAACAGGCCGGTGGAGTCGGCCCGCTCGTTGAGGGTGCGCACTACGTCGTTTTGGAAGATCCACTCGCGCCAATGCTCGCCGCGATCGACGCGGATGGCGTTTGGAGTTAGGCGGTAGCCTTGGCCGTAAGCGGCCGTGGCGGAGATTAGGACGGCGAGGATCAGGTGCGTCATTAGTACACCAGCGAGAGGACGCCAAGTGCCTCGGTGGACGTCTGGTCGGCTGCGACTTGCAGGCGGTAGAGGTAGAGACCCGGCGCTAGCAGGTGCCCGGCCGCGTCGCGACCATCCCATTTGAGTTTTGTTTGACCCGCCGTGCGCGATACCGGACCTACGTGGTGTACTCTGCGTCCCGACAGATCGAGGATTTCCACTGCTACTTCGATTTGGTCCAAGACTAAAAAGAGGTCGAAGGCGAATTCAATCGCATCGTTTATGCCGTCGCCATTGGGCGTAAAGGGGTTGGGGACGGCCTGAACTTGCAGGCGGCGCGGCTGGATATTATCGACGACGACCAGCGTTGCGTCAGTGGCCACTTCCTGCACTGCGTCGCCGTCGCGCACTCGCTGGGGAATCGTCGCCTCCCGCGTGGCGAGGCTGTCGTTCCACACCGATCCTGCAAAGCGGGCTGAGCCGCGAAAGAGCCGCGTCTGCAAGCTGAGTTCAATGCTTTGGCGGGCCTTGAAGTCGGAGGCCCTTAGCAGCGGAAACTTGACCAATAGCCGCGTCTCGCCGGTGCGGGGGTCCGAGACGATGGTCTGGGCAAACTGGCCGACGACGAAGGGGCTGTCCGGTTCTGGCTCTAGACGCAGCGGGTCCATTGGGAGCAGCGGGTCTTCGTCGGTAGTCGCGGTGGGCACGGCGATTTCCTCCCAAGCGCGGCCGTCGAACTTAAAAGTGTCGATCCGGGTTGAAGCGTCGGGCACGGTCAATTCGATGCGATTGAACCCCCCTTCTTCCCCATCGGCAAAGAAAGGCCGCAGGAAGTAGCGCAAGGACGCTTCTTCGCCTAGCGCGACGCGCGGCGGAAAGACCTCGGCGACCACGCCCCCCGAAATTAGCGGCTCGCCGTAGTCGAATTCGAGATAGTCGAGCGCAACGGCACTCTCGATGGTGCTGTCGAAGAGGATGCGGAACTGCAGATAGCGGGTGCCAGTGGGTAGCGGCAGGGGTACGCCCGCCTCGGACCAGCGCTCTGCGGGAAGGCGTTCGTCGATCAGCCCGTCCTCGAAGCTGAAGGGGGCCGACCAAAAACTCCAGCCTCTCGGACCGTCGCTGCCCAAATCTGGACCAAGTTCATTGTAGCGAAGTTCGGCTTCGGGAATGCGGCCTTGGCGCAGCTTGAGCCAGGAAAAGGCGTCGAGTGGCCGACCGTCCTCGCCGCGAGTGTCGATCTCGTTGGCACCGCTGTCGCGGGCGTAAACGTGCGTGTTGGGCGCATCGCCAGCGCGAAACTGGATGCGCACATCGCCAGCGGAACCCGTTTTGCGCCCCCGCCAGCGGACTTTGCCCCAGTTGACGGTCGAGCCGGGTTGGTCGGAAAACTCAGCCTCGACCTCCCCGGCATCATCTAAGAGTTCGAGCAGTTGGCTGTAGCGCCGAGCGCGAGGCGTAGGGGTGCCGATGTCGATGATCTCGGAGGTAAAGGAGGCGTCGCTGGAGAAGCCCTCGCCGAAGAGGCCTACCTCTGCCGTTTCCTTGTAATCAAGATCGGAATCGAGTGAAGCGACATCTATCCGGCCTAGGAGCACGGGTGGGTCGAAGTGCAGATCCTTGACTGGATCGGTATGTTCCCGCGTCACGGGAACGAGGAACTTCTTCACTTCGAGGGTCGCCAACACGGAATTGACGGTTGTAGGATCGCCGTAAACCACGAAGTAGTTGGCGATGGCCGTGACGGGTAGGGTCGGTCGCGGTTGGAAGATGAGGCGATTGATGTGGTAAAAGCCCATCAGGTTGAGTGAGGCTCCTCCTCCATGGATGCCGTAGATGCCGGCGACGCGATAGTCGGTGCTGGTCGTGCCGAAGGCAGTGGAGAGGTCGCCATCGACCATTTTGCCGTAGTCAACTCGGTTGATGCCGCCACCTGACCCCGACTTGAAATAGTCGCCTGAGATGGGATCGGCCCGCTCGACACGTGGGCCAAATTCGCTGGGAATTTCCAAAAAGGGATTGAGCAATTTGCCGTCCGGCCCCACGCCGCCGAACTCCCCTTGTAGATAGCGCTCGTTGAGGAGGATGGCTAGGTTGCGGCGCTCGTTGAGAAGGATGGGCCGCAGCCAAGTTGCGACCCCGTCGGTGTCGCGGAGCCGCGGCCCGTCTTCGTCGATGAGTCCGTCGCCGTCATCGTCAGTGCCATTGTATGGGTCTTCGTTGGTGCGGCCGTCTAAGTCGTCGTCCCCATCGGTCATTAGCCCGTCTTCATTGAGTTGCCCGTCGCCATCTGAGTCAAACTGGGGATCAGGCCCGTCCTCGTCGATGCGCCCGTCCAAATCGCTGTCGAATGCTTCGACCGGGTCTTCGTCGATGAGTCCGTCGCCGTCGTCGTCGATTTTATTGGGGGGGTCTTCGTTGAGTTGCCCGTCGCCGTCCGAGTCGATTTGCGGGTCGGGCGGGTCTTCATTGAAAAGGCCGTCGCCATCCGAATCGACAAGCTCGACGGGGTCTTCATCGATGAGTCCGTCGCCATCGTCGTCGGTCAGGATCTCGACGGCCCAGCCTCGGCCCCAAGTCAGGCGGCCAGAGACTGGGACGAGGTTCCAAGGATGGTCTTGGTCGCCCACTCGCCAGCTCCTGATCTCAGCCGAGGTTTGGAAGGGAAAAAGCAGCAGCAGGAAGAGGACGAGCTTTGGACGTAGCATAGCTAAGCCCTGCTAGGGGAAATGCGATAGCAAGCACCGCCTATGACAAAAGCCGATGCAAGACAAAGGTTTATCGTACTAAATTATAAACGGACGGTATGCACTCTGGCAATTAGTGCATACCGTTCGTTATACACATGCCAGTGTCTCTCTTTGCAGCGGAGCTAGCGACGATGAGTCTCAGGCAAGGGTCCCCGCCAGCTTGAGCAGCACGGCCTTTTGGCTGTGCAGGCGATTTTCGGCTTGGGTGAAGATCAGCGAGCGCTCGTCGTGCAAGAGCGCGCCTTCGATCTCATAGCCGTGGTGGGCAGGGAGGCAGTGCAGGATTTTCAGGTCTAGATCGGCGAGCAATTCGCGATTGAGCTGATAGGGCTGAAAGGTCTGGACCCGACGCTCCTTTTCGCGGGCGAACTTGGGATCAGTGAAAAACTCCATATCGATCCAAGTATCGGTGTACACGACGTCGGACTTTGCCAGTGCCGGGTGCAGTTCCTCGGTGTGCTCGTAGAGGCCCAAGCGCTTGGCTTCGGCGTAGAGCTCGTCGTCGCGCGCAGCGGCGTTGACTTCGGGACAGACGCAAGTGACGTGCATGCCCACTTTGATCCCAGCGGCAATGAGCGAGTTGGCGACGTTGTTGAGCACCCCGACGTATGTCAGCCGCACCCCTTCGAGCCGCCCCAAAGCCTCCTGTAGGGTCATCAAGTCGGTCAACGCCTGCAAGGGATGGTAGCGGTTGCAGCAGCCGTTTATCAGCGGCACTTGCGAGGCGGCAGCGGCACGGCGGACGTCGGCGTGTTCGAGCAGGCGGGCGACGATGAAGTCCGAATAGCCGGAGAGTACGCGGAATTCGTCGCCTAAGTCGGCTAGTTCGAAGTTGGTGTCCTGCCAGTTCAAGTAGAGGGCGTGCCCGCCTAGCTGGGCGGTGCCGATTTCGCCGGCGCAACGGGTGCGGGTCGAAGTCTTCTGGAAAAGCAGAACCACCGTGCGCCCAGAAAGGGCGTCGGCGTAGTGCTGCGGGGTAGCCTTGACGGCGAGGCCGAGTTCGACAGCTTGCTGCACGTCGGCTGAGGACCAGTCCTTTAAGGTAATTAAATGCAATGGAATGCCTTCCTTACCCTTCTTTTCTTTTGTGGCGAAATAAAACAATGTAATAAATAAAAATTTATAATCAAGAATAATTATTACTTATCCAAATAGCGGCTAATCTCTGTTAATATATCCTCAACAATATCTTGAGGCACACCCGTTAGCTCCAGCCCGGCGGCACGGGCGTGACCGCCGCCGCCGAAGGTGCCAGCGACTTGGCTGACATCGACCTTGTCGCGGGAGCGCAAGCTGACGCGGTAGCATCCGGGAGCTCGCTCCTTGAGCAGCACGGCCACTTCGACGCCTTGGATCATCAGACCGTAGTTGACTGCTTCATCCGGCTCGCCCGCGCTCATGGCCGCTAGGTCGAGATGGAGCACCGCCACTCGGCCCCCGAGGCGCAGCACCAAGCTTTCAATGGCTTGGCCGCGCTGTTTGACCGAGCCGAGGCTCTTGTTGCCGAAGACATCCTGGGCGATGGCGTCGAGACGCGCCCCGCGCCGCACTAGATCGGCTGCCACTTCAAAGGTGGTGGCCGACGTCAGCGAGAAGCGAAAGCCGCCAGTATCGAAGAGAATCCCCGCATAGAGTTGGGCGGCGGCGACGGCATCGACCTCATAGCCGAGGCCGCCGGCGAGATGGTAGAGAAGCTCGCAAGTAGAGCTGACTTCCTCCACGATATTTACTGCGCCGAAGCACTCGTTGTCTTGGTGGTGATCGATATTGAGGAGGCGGATGTCGGGGCTGAGACCCGGACGCACCGGGCCGATGCGGTCGAGGGAGGGGCAGTCGGCAACAATGGCGTAGCGATAGCGGCTCAAGTCGAGGTCGGCGAAGTGGCGCACGCCATCCCAGCCGGCGAGAAAGGAGCATTGGCCGGCCGGTGGCTCGGGCAGGCCGATGTCTGCGCGTTTGCCGAGGCTCCTCAGCAGGTGGACCCAAGCCATGCAGGCACCGAGACCGTCGGCGTCGCTGTTGACGTGGGTAGTAAGCAGGAAATCGTCTGCTTCCTCAATGAATGCGCGCGTTGTTCTTAGCTTTAGGTCCAAAGTTATTTCTCCGCTGGCGGAGCGCGGAGGACGAAGTGAACGCGGTCCGATTCCTCAGTCCCCTCGTCAAATGTGAAACCGTCGAAGAGTGCGAACAACTCCCAAGCACTCGCCTCGACGCGGGCGGCGACGGCGGCGACCGGATAGATGCGCTGGACATGGGTTTCCTCGAACGCGACATCGCTCCCGTCGCGGCGGATGCAGAAGTGATTGCGCTGTAGCCGCCGATCTGGATCGTAGATGCTGTGCCGCTCGTAGGAAAAACCCGGCCCGCACTCGCTGTGGCGCATGTTGCGGAAATAGCGCAGCGAATTGCGCTCGGTACAGATGTCAAAAACAAAAAGCCCACCCGGCTGCACAATGGCCTGCGTGCCGCGCAGTGCCGCGTCGATGTCGGCTGGTGCGAGCAGATAGTTGACGCTGTCGTACAGGCAAGTGGCCGCGTCAAAAGGCCCTAGTCCCCCTAGCTGACGCAGGTCTTGCTGGACGAATTCGACGCCGGTATCGGCGGCCTTTTCGCGCGCGACCTCTAACATGGCCTCGGAGCGGTCCACACCCATTACCTCATAGCCGAGGCGGTGGAGCGCAAAAGACACATTGCCGGTCCCGCAGGCCAAGTCCACGACGCGGGTGGCGGCGGGAGCAAAGCGGGCGAAAAGGGTGTGGATGTAAGCGGCCCATTCGCCGTAACCGACGTGGGCCATTACATGGTCGTAAATGGGGGCTAGCCCTTGATAGGGCGATTGCGCGGCGCTGCCCACAACTCACATCCTAAAAGCTCAGGTCTTCGTACGGGTCGCGATATTCCTCGCGGAGGATCCGATAAAAGCGCCGGCGGTCACGGCGGGCGGGCGGGCGCTCCGGGATGCCGAGCACCTCGATGTCGAGCAGGCGAGAGGGGGTGGCAATGCGTATCTGCTCACCCACGACCACGGTATGCGAAGCCTTGGCCTGCTGGCCGCCGATCTGGACTTGCCCGGCGTCGCAGGCCCGCTTGGCTTCACTGCGCTGCTTGATCAGCCCCGTGTTCTTCAGAAAGATATCCAGTCGCATTCTGTACTGGTCGGCGCAAGTTTTCCTCATCGAGCCGGACCTCGATGTGGATTTGCTGCCGGTATTCGTCGATTAATTGGCGCACGGCTTGGGCGGTGCGGCTTTCGCGGATCAGGCCCTCGATTATGGCTTGATCGTCGTCAATTTTGATGATGTGACCGCCATCGTCAAAAAAGAAGGGTTTGCTGATGTCGCCCAGCTTGAGATTGCGGAGGTAAGGCTGGAGGAATTCGGGGATCTGGCTTTTAGGGAAGGTGCCCCAGAGGCCGCCCTGCATGGCCGTCTGCGGATTGGCCGAATACTGGCGGGCGAGTTGGGAAAACTCCTCGCCGTTCTGGGCGCGGTAGCGCAAATTCTCTAGCGTTTCCCGCGTCCGTTCTTGGTCGCTTTCCGAGGTTTGGGCCAAGACGAGAATGTGGCTGGCGCAGATGGAGTCTTCGCGCTTTTCGCGCACCTGTATCAAGTGGTAGCCATACGGACTCAAGACCGGCCCGCTGGTCTGGCCCGGTTTGAGGGCAAAGGCCGCTTCCTCGAACTCGGGTACCAAGGTCCCTGGCGAGAAACAGCCCAAGTCGCCGCCGAGCGAGGCGCTGCCGGGATCTTCAGAGTGGGTGCGGGCTATGGTAGCGAAATCGCCGCCAGCGGTCAGCAGGGCTTGGATCTCTTCGATCCGCGCCCGCTTTTCTTGTAGCACTTCATCGCTGGGCAGAACCTGGATCAGAATGTGGCTGAGCGAGATTTGGGAGGGCAAGGTGTCTTGGTGGGCGATGCGAAACTCTTCTACGTCGCGGTGGCTGACGTGTACCCGGTACGAGACAAAGGCGCGCATCTGGCGCGAGAGTAGGCGATGGCGAATTTCCTTGCGGTAGCGAGCCTTGAGCTGGCGCTCGCTCAAGCCCACGCGCTCAAGCATCTGCGCGAATTCTCCGTCGTCCATGCTGCTCTTGGCCATCTGGAACTGCTGGCCGAGCATTTCTTCAACTTCGGAGGGGTCGATCTGAATGCTGTCCTGTTGAGCCTTGAGAACCAGTACTTGCTCGTCGATCATGGCGTCGAGGATCTCGCGGCGGAGCGCCTTGATTTGCTCGGATTCGGCAAAGACTGACAGCCCGCGCTGTTCGGCCTCAAAGCGCAGTCGGTAGTTGAGTTCGGACCAGAGGATCGTGTGATTGTCAACGGTGGCGACGATGCGGTCGATGAGTTCGGGCAAGGCCCTTGCTCGTGGCGCGATACACAGCGCAAGGCAGAGCGCTAACAACAGGCGATTTGGCGAATGCAGTAACATAATCAGGGATTGGTGGGGGCCACGATAGCCCAGTCTGTGGATTTTTTGAGTTTGGCGACGAGTTGGTCGAGCTGAGATTGATGATGCTTGCGCACCAGCGCCTCGACAATCTGGGAGCGCACCTGCGTTAGGTCGCGGACCGTGCCGGCCTCGCAGTGCTCTAAGACCTGAATGAGGTGATAGCCGTACTCGGTCGGCACTGGCTCGGAGATGATTTTGAGCGGTAGTCCTTGGCACGCGGCCCACAGGATGGGATTTTCTAGTTCGGAGAAATAGCCCAACTCGCCTCCCTCGTTGCGGGTGGCGGCATCGTGCGAGTACTTGCGAGCCGCCTCGGCAAAACGCTCGCCGCGCTGCAGCAGAGTTTGACGCCGGGCGCTGGCCTCGCGCTGGCTAGTCAGCAGGATATGCCGCGCCCTAATCTCGGGATGCTGCCGGCGAAAATCGGCTTGATGCTCGTCGTAGTAGCGATGGATTTCGGCCTCGCTGAAGACGAGCTCTTGGTCTTGGAACTCGGCGTCGAGCAAGGCCGCCACTAGTAGGTCTCGCCGCATCTGGGCTAAGAGCGTTTTGAGCCGCGCTTGTTGGTGAAGCTCGCGGTCGAGCGCTTCCTGATAGAGCAGTTCTTGGCGCACCCAGTCCTCGATTAGTTGCGCCCGCTCTTCTTCGGCTAGCTCGGCGTCGAGGCCGGACGCGAGTTGGCTGGCGAGCTCGCTCTCGGTGAGCGCGGCGTCTCCGACGCGGGCGATGATGTCGCGGGTGCTCGACGATTCGCACCCCGGCAGCACGCTGAGTGCGAGCGCGATGGCAAGCAGTGCGTTCAGAGGATTTCCTCCAGGGTATTGCGCGCCTTTTCCAAGCGCTCTATCTCGTCGCGGCCCGGCACCCGAACCTCGATCTTGAGATGTTCGCCCAAGTCGAAGTCTAGCTGGGCGGAACATTGCTCCACCATCTTTTGGATGTCGGCTGGTGAGACTGGCCTATCTGACGGAAAGGCGAGGCGCAAGCGACTCTGCTCCAACTGAACGCTTGCGAGGCCGAGTTGGCGGGCCATGATCTTGATTTCCATGATGTGCATTAGCGAGCGCGCTGGCTGGGGCAGGCGGCCAAAGCGATCCTGCATCTCTTCGCGGATATCCAAAAGTTCGACAATGCGGCCAGCGTCGGCTAAGCGCTGGTAGAACTCCATCTTTTGGTCTGGGTCGTGCAGGTACTCATCTGGAATATAAGCCGAGACCGCGATTTTTATTTCTGGTTCGGGGTTGTCGGGCGAGTACTCGCCCTTGATCTCGCGCATGGCCTCGTCGAGCAAGCGGCAGTAGAGGTCGAAGCCGACCGCGGCGATAAATCCGTGTTGCTGCGCCCCCACGAGGTTGCCGGCACCGCGAATCTCTAGATCGCGCATGGCAATGTTGAACCCAGACCCCAAGTCGGCGAATTCCTCGATGGCGCGCAGGCGCATGCGACTCTTCTTGGTCAGCCTTTTGCCCTTGGGCACCAGCAGGTAGGCGTAGGCGCGCTCGTTAGAGCGGCCGACCCGGCCTCTGATTTGGTAGAGTTGGCTCAGACCCAGCGCGTCGGCGCGGTTGACGATGATGGTGTTGACCGAAGGAATGTCGATACCCGATTCAATGATCATAGTGCAGACTAAACAGTCGTACTTTCGTTCCAAGAAATCGACCATGACCTTCTCTAGCTGCCTAGGCGGCATCTGCCCATGGGCGACGCCAAAGCGCACCTGCGGCAGGAGGTCTTGCAGGTATTCCGCGAGCCGCTGAATCGATTGCACTCGGTTGTGGACGACGTAAACCTGACCGCCGCGTTCGACCTCGCGGTGGATGGCCTCGGCAATGCGGCTCTCGTCAAAAGCTAGGATCTCGGTGTGGATGGGCAGGCGATCCTGCGGCGGGGTGTTGATCACCGACATGTCCCGAGCGCCCATCATCGACATGTGCAGGGTGCGCGGAATCGGGGTCGCCGTCAGGGTCAGCACATCAACGAGCCGCTTGAGCTGCTTGAGCCGCTCCTTGTGGCGGACCCCAAAACGCTGCTCCTCATCGACGATCAAGAGCCCTAAGTCGCGGAAGCGGATGTCCTTGGAGAGGATGCGATGGGTGCCGATGAGCACATCGATTTGGCCGTTTTTGAGATCTTGGAGGATCTGCTGCTGTTCCTTGGGGGAGCGGAAGCGGCTGAGCACCTCGACGCGCGCCGGAGTGTGCCCCATGCGTTCTGAGAAGGTCTGGTAGTGCTGCTCGGCGAGAATAGTGGTGGGCACTAGCACGGCGGTCTGCTTGTGGTCGCAGACGGCCTTGAAGGCAGCGCGCACGGCGACCTCGGTCTTGCCGTAGCCGACATCGCCACAGACTAAGCGATCCATTGGGTTCGGCTCTTCCATGTCTTTTTTGACTTCTTCCATGGTGCGCAACTGGTCGGGCGTCTCTTGGAAGGGAAAGGCCGCCTCTAGCTCGCGGTGCAGAGGGCCATCGGCTGAGAACACAAAGCCGGGCCTTGCCTTGCGCTCGGCGTAGAGGTGGACCAGCTCGCTGGCCATTTTGAAGATCTCTTCGCGCGTGCGCTCCTTGAGTTTTTCCCAAGCGGCAGTGCCCAGCTTACTGAGCAGAGGCACCTCGCCTTCGGCACTGGAATACTTGCGCAGGCGGTCGAGCTGTTCGACGGGAACGAAGACGCGGTCTTGGTCTTGATAGGCCACGACGAGGCAATCGTGCTCGCGTCCGCCGATCCGCAGGCGGCGGATGCCCGAGTAGCGGCCAATGCCGTGGTCGATGTGGACGACGAAATCGCCGCGCTGCAAGGCTCCGTAGTTGGCGATGGACTTGGCTGCGCGAAACCGGCGGTAGCGGTAACGGCGCTTCTGGCGGCTGAAGATCTCGTGGTCGTTGAGCAGGGCTAGCTGGGCTTGCGGAAAGGTAAAGCCCCGGTGCAGCGAGCCAAGCCCGAAGTGGATCTCGGGACAGTCGGCAAAAATTTCCTGTAAGCGGCTGGCCTGCCCCTTGGTCTCGCAGCGGATGTGGATGGCGTAGGACTCGGTTACGAGCCGGTCGATTTCCTGCTGGAGGAGGGTGCGCTCGCCGGCAAAGACGCGCGGCTCTGTGGCCCCGAAGCGGATGGCGTTGTCGAGCTGACCCAAGGGCGCTGGTTCGAGCCGGGTGCGGTTGTCTAGCTGCGCTATGAGCCAATCCCCGTCGCGCAGGAGTGCTGACGGAGGCAACAGCGATTCTTTGTGCCGCGACCGCTCGTACTCTTGGCGCGGCTTGGCTAGGGCCCTGTCGAGGGCTGCGGTGATTTCCTCGCGCTCCTCCAAAAAGAGCACGGGCTCCTTGAGGTACTCAAAAAGCCCGTCGTCGCGTCCGTAGAGCAGGGAGGTATAGCACTCAATGCCGTCGAGCGATTCGCCTAGCTCTAGCTGATCTTTCAGCGGAGCGAGGGCTTCTGTCGCACCAGCAGCCTCGATCCGCTGGAGGTAATCTTCGTAAAAGGGGGAATCGAGCAGCACCTCGCGCGCCGGCAGCACCCAAGCCTCTTCGCAGGTACTCAGCGAGCGCTGGGTGCTGACGTCGAAGCAGCGGATGGATTCGATCTCGTCGCCGAAGAACTCGCAGCGGTAGGGATGCTCAACGCCGAAAGGGTATATGTCGAGGATGCCGCCGCGCAGGCTAAACTGCCCGATGCCGTCGATGGCCGCCACGCGATCGAAGCCACAGGCGACCCAGTGCGAACAGAGCGCGTCGAGGTCGCGTTCCTCTCCTACTTTGAGGACCTCTGTGCCCAATTCGAGGGCATGGGGTGGAATCAGCGGGTCGAGCAGGGCCGCGATCGGGGCGACGACGATGGCTGGTTCGCCGCGCATGAGCCGAGCAGCGGCGGCCACGCGCAAGCTGGTAATTTCGGGGTCCGGGGACTGCCGGTCGTAGATTCCAACGTCCCAAGCGGGGAAGTAATGGACCATCTGCTCACCGGCGATGATTTGGAGGTCGTCGCGCCACTGTTCGGCGCGGTCCTCGTCGGCCGCGACGATGAGCACGGGGCGTTCGAGGGCTGTGCGGATGTGGCTGGCGAGAAACGCGGCTAGGGCCGTAGGCAGCCCGTGGAACAGGATGTGTTGCTGTCCATTGGCAAGCTGGGCGACGACCTCTTTGAAGTGGTCCGTCTGGGAGGTCAGGCGAACGATGTGGTCGAGTGAATGGGCTGAATCCATTCTGTTCTCAACGTGCTAGTAGAGAAATTTGTGCGGCGAAAACAGCCGGAGGGGGCATGTTCACGGTCGGAATATCCGAAAAAAAGGGTCTGCGACGGCATGTCGTAAACCCTTTATTACCTGACAGCTTATCATGGTGGAGCTGAGGGGAATCGAACCCCTGACCTCCTGAATGCCATTCAGGCGCTCTCCCAACTGAGCTACAGCCCCACAAGAGCAAAAAAGATAAGCAATCCCCCGCTACATCGTCAAGGAGTCGAGTTTAGCCGCCGTTGATCACCACGCCCATGTTGAGGTCGGCGGCTGTGTAGGAGTCGCGGTCAGAGAAACTGGGCCCTAGCGAGAAGAAGGCCACGCGTACTTGCACTTGCATTCCCGCAGTGAAGCCGTCGCCGGTCCGCAGCGTGAGCGTCCCTAGGATATCGTCGCCCCTTTTGGTTTCGGTGATGCTCGCGCCGCCGGTGCGCCACAGCCCCTCTTCCGTTAGCTCAATGCTGAAGGGCGGGGTGAGAAAGGGGTCGGTCGCGATGAAAGAAGAACCTTCAAAAGCCAAGGCATTGACCGGTTCGATTTCTAGGCGCAACTCAAACTGTTTGACGTTTACCATGCCTTGGGCTGCAAAGGTGAGGACGATCTCTTGACCGGGGCCGGTCGCCGTGAATTGGTCCCCTTCAATGCGAATGCTTTGCGCGTAGCGGCCATCGAGTTGGGCTGAGAGTACCGGCGGATCGGCGTTGGGGCTTTGGGTCGAGTCCGTGCCACAGGAAGCAAGCAACGCGGCGAGGAATAGTAAGGCACGGTGGCGAATTTTCATGGGATACCTCGAATCGGCAGTCTTCGTTTGACAGCCTGCTAAGGGTGGTGTTCGCTTCAAATAGGTTGTTTGGGGCTAATTAAGCAAGCATTTTATCCCGTTAGCGCATAGGCAATGGGCTTGAGCCGTCGATCCGCGTATTAGATATTTAAAATTAGGCGCGATGCCGAGGTCGATATGTTTTACTACTTCACATATGTAGCCTGCGGGGTCTTCCTAATCTGCCTAGCCTATGCGGCCTATGCGATATTGGGGCGGCTAGTAGCTTTGCGCAGGATGCGGCAGCTCGCCTTCCGGGTGCAGATGCTGTCCCGAGGTCGCACCGCGCGGCTCGGCAGTCTGCTCAACGCCCATCCGCTGGTGTTATTTTTTTCCGACCAGCTCTCCATCGAACTCGAGCGCGAGCTCACCTACTTGGAGCGCCGTCGCCGGATCCAAACCACCTACCACTACTCGTGGCAGTATATGCCGTTCGCATTCGACCGGCTCAAGCTGCTGAGACGCCGCGTCGAGCGAATTGAGCAGCGCCGTTAAGGCAGCGGTGCTTTTAGCCTAAGCCACGCTTGGTGGCGCTGCATCTCCACTTGCATCGCAGCCCCGGCCCCAAAGTCCGCGAGATGGGCATCGACATAGGCGTCGATGGCGGCCAAGGCGACCGAGAGCGCGAAGTAGAGCAGGCGACTGTTGCGGCGGGCGGTGCGGTCTTGGTGTTCCTCGGGCGTGGGCGCAGAGCGGATGCGGCGATGCTCGACCACAACCAAGGTGAGGGCCGTCGCGCTTGCCGCACCGAAAAATAGTCCCTTGACGGGACGGCCATTGTAGAACTGGCCCCAGCCGGGCAACACGGCCGAGCGCAGGAGCGCACCATGCGCCGAAGGCAGGGTGGCGGCGGACGGCACGGTGCGAGTAGAATCGGCCTCTGTCTCTGTGGCGTAGGCCGGTCGTCCCGCAAACAGGACGAAGAGCAGGCTAGCCCAGCCGCATACCAGCCGCAATCGGATAGCCCCGCACAAAGGCCGTTCCCTCCATGACAGCTTTGCCCGCCGGTTGTACTTGGGTCAGTTGTAGAGCACCCTCGCCGCAGGCCACGGTTAAACCTCGACGGCCATCGGCACAGAGTACGGTGCCCGGTGCGCCGCAGCCCGCCGCGTGCTGAGTCCGGTGTACTTTGAGCATTTTGTCCTGCCAGTGGGTATAGGCTCCAGGCGCGGGATTCATGCTGCGGACGAGGTTGCGCACCTGCTCCGCCGGTTGGTTCCAGTCAATCTGGCCGTCCTCTTTGGTCAGCTTGGGGGCTCGACTGACACCGTCCGTACCTTGGGGCCGTCCGGTGAGGCGACCTTCTTCCAGCCCATCGACGGTCTCCACGACCATCTTGGCACCTTCCACGCACAAGCGGGCTTCCAACTCACCACCCGTCTCGTCACAGCCGATGGCAAAGCGGCGCTGGAGCAGGATGTGACCCGCGTCAATGCGCGGGCTGAGTTGGAAAGTGGTGATACCAGTTTCCTGCTCGCCATTGGCCATTGCCCAGATAATGGGAGCCGCGCCGCGATAGGCTGGCAAAAGCGAAGGATGCAGGTTGATTGATCCAAGGCGAGGAATGGCGAGTAGGTGCCGAGGAAGAATTGAAAAGGCGACGACGACAAAGAGGTCGGGCGTGCGCGCAGCTAGCGCCGCGGCTAGCTCAGGGCCGTTGACCGCGGCCGGTTGCAGTACTTCTAATCCTAACTTTAGGGCTTGTTCTTTGACGGGCGGACTGGCAAGCTGGCGGCCCCGCCCCTGCGGTCGGTCGGGATTGGTGACGACGGCGATGATCTGGTGGCGGCTCTGAGCGAGGGCTTTTAAGGAGGGAACCGCAAAGCGAGGGGTTCCCATAAAAACGAGCCTCACTACTTCCCCTTGTCGTCTTCTTTATTCTTGACTCGCGAAACGGCTGCCCGCGAAACTTCGATCTTGACGTTGTCAGCGATTTTGACCACGAGGATGTCGTCTTTGATATTGAGAATGGTGCCGTGGATCCCGCCACTGGTGACGATTTCATCGTTTTTTTCGAGTTCGTCGATCATCCGCTGTTGGTTTCTCTGTTTCTTCATCTGCGGCCGCAAGATCAAGAGGTAGAGAACTAGAAACATCAGCGCAAAGGGCAGGAGCGAGGCAATGGGGTTGGGCTGGCCGTCGGAGGGCCCGCTGCCGAGGGCGTAGGCTGTGGAAATGAGATCGAACACGGGCAAATTCCTTTCGGTAGGTTAAAAGTCATAGGAAATTTAATAAAAATCCCCGTGCTGAGTAATATCGGTGTAAGATAATCCGCAGATGGACGCAGAATTCTAGGGGCGAGCGGCCGCTCGCCCTACTTCAAACCCTTTGACATTGCAACACGCTCGTCATTAAGATGGTGATAACAAAATTGAGACAGGAGAATTGGCCATGAGCAGAAAAGGACGCAAGACGCGGCACCAAGGGCTGAACAAGTATCAGCGGGCAGCTTTCCGCCAAGGCGAGTTGCGCGTGGGGCGCGAAGAGATTCAAGAGTTGTTGCAATTGTCGCGCAGTGCCGATCCAGAAGATCGTTTACAGGCGGCGTCCTTTTTGTGCCCCTGCCACGTGCGTCGGAGCATAGACGAGGTTTGGCAGGCGCTCTATCGGATGCTCGAAGACCAAGACGCGCGGGTGCGCCGCGCTGCTTGGCACACGCTCGAAGACGGCGGCAAACCCGACGACCCAGCGCTCGACGCGATCATAGAGCGGACCTTGGAGCGCGATACGGACCGGCAAGTACTCAATTTTGCGCGGCTGTTTTCCCAAGGACGCGAAAAGCGCAAACAGGTCGAATTTGAACTAGAGGCGATTCCCGAGTACGCAGAGCGCGGCAAGTGCGATTTCTGCGGCGAGCAGTCCGTGCCAGTCAAGAAGGATTTCGCGACCGAACTCGATGTGGGCGGCGCGCGGCGGTTTGCCTTGGTCTGCGCGCCCTGCGATCAAGCGGCCTGAACCAAGCCTTCTAACGGTTTTGGTAGCGGGCGAGAAATTCCGTCTGATAGGCCGCGAAGTGCCCACGGATGATTGCGTCGCGCATCTCGCGCATTAGCTGCTGAAAGAAAAAGATGTTGTGGAAGGTGGCTAGGCGCAGGCCGAGTATTTCGTTGGCCTGGAAAAGATGGCGCAGGTAAGCCCGGCTGTAGTGGCGACAAGTGGCACAAGCGCAATCCGCGTCGAGCGGTTGCGGGTCTTCGGCGTGGCAGGCGTTTTTGAGACGCAGGCGTCCTTGGCGGGTAAAGGCCGTGGCGTTGCGCGCATTGCGGGTGGGGACCACGCAGTCGAACATATCGACGCCAGCCGCGACGGCCTCGACCAAGTCGTGCGGTAGGCCCACGCCCATCAGGTAGCGAGGTTTTTCCGTTGGCAGGTAGGTGGTGGTCTGGCGCACGACCGCGAACAGGTCCTCGCGCGGTTCGCCTACGGCTAGGCCGCCAATGGCATAGCCGGGCAGGTCGAGTTGCATCAGGGCTTGGGCGCAGTCGCGGCGCAAGTCTGGATAGACGCTACCTTGAACAATGCCAAAGAGCGCTTGGGGGGGGCGGTTGACGCGCTCAGCCGCCAATTCTCGGTGGCGGCTCAGGCAGCGCTCGGCCCAGCGCAATGTTCGCTGCATGGACTCTTGCGCGTAGTCGCGCTCACAGGGATAGGGCGTGCATTCGTCGAAGGCCATGATGATATCGGCACCCAGCCCGTGCTCAATTTCCATGACCTTTTCAGGGGTAAAGAAGTGATGCGAGCCGTCCAAGTGCGATTGGAAACGCACGCCGTCTGCGGTGACCTCGTTGCGGTCGCTGAGGCTGAAGACCTGAAAGCCGCCGCTGTCGGTGAGGATCGGCTTGGGCCAATTCATAAAGGCGTGGAGTCCCCCCAGCCGGTCGATGAGCTGGTGGCCGGGGCGCAAGTAGAGGTGATAGGCATTGCCGAGGATGATCTGTGCTTGGGCCGCGGCTAGGTCCTGTTGGTCGAGGGTCTTGACCGTGGCTTGGGTGCCGACGGGCATGAAAACTGGCGTCTCCACTGGGCCGTGCGGCGTGTGGAGGACGCCGGCCCGCGCCCCGGTTGCCGTGTCTTGCGCGATGAGCTCAAAGCGGAAGGCGCTCATGGCAGTAGCTGGGAGACGGGGACGAAGCGAAAGCCGCGCTTCTCTAGCTGCGGCAATACAGCCAATAGGGCGATGAGAGTCTCTCTGCGGTTGTGCCCCACGCCAATGGCTTGGCCCGACTGAGCCGCGATCGCGGCGAGTTCCCAGAGTCTTCCCTGAATAGTTTGGGCATCGGCGATCTCGTCGATAAAGAGGTCGCGGTTAATGGCCCTAACATCCATATCTACCGCTAGTTGATAGGCGACGGACGAGGCCGTGGTGCGGCTGTCGAGAAACAGCAGATTGCGGTCCTTTAGTTCAGAAAGCACTAGACGCATGACTCGTTCGTTGGCCGTGGCCTTGGAGCCCATGTGGTTGTTGACCCCGCGGGCGTGGGGCACGTTTTGCAAGGCGCGGCGCACTCGGCGGCGGATTTCCTCGTCGTCGAGGCCCACGAGGATGGCGTTCGCACCGAGAGAGGCCCCGCCTTGGGGTTCCATCGGCAGGTGGACCAACACCTCGTGTCCGTTGGCGAGCACCCGCTCGGCGAGGGCGGGCGCTTGGCTTGCTCTGGGCAAGATAGAGAAGGTCAGGGGCTGCGGTATGGCGCAGAAGTGCGCGGCGATGGGGTCGTCCTCGGCGAAGTCGTCGATAACAATAGCAATGTTGCCGGTGCGGCGGCGCTCAACAACCGGAGATAAAATAAAAATGGTCGTCTGCACCTCGCCAAAGCCGCCGCGGATTTCGACCCGGCCCCGCCGCTCGCTGGCGCTGAGGACTTGGCCGCCGAGCCGCTGGACAAAGCGCGAGATGCCCAAGTTGACCTCGGCTAGCGGCAAGTCGGCGGGTACGCCGACCTCAATGCGGTCGAAGTACTCTTGGCGGCGCTTGGAATAGAGTGCCGGCCAGATGCCCAAATCGGCCAAGGTACTGTCGATGCCCGCGTAGAGCGCGGCGGCTAGCTGATCGGCGTTGGCTGCTTGGTGGGGAACGGGCGCGTCGGTTGGCGCGATGACGGGCAGATCGCTGGTTCGTTCTTCTGCCGCGGGCCTGTAGAGCAAGAAGGTGGCCGCGCCAGTTAGCAACAAACCCGAAAGAGTCAAGTGCCAGCCGGGGTGGCGCTGGCGCTTGACCAAGCGTTTACTCACTGGCTCAGGGCGCGACTTGTTGCTTTAGTGCCGCCCAGCTAAAGACGTTTGCCAAGCGCTTGCCGGTGCTGCCGCAGTCGCCGGCCAAGGCATCGTTTTCCCAGCGGACGATTTTCCACGGGCTGTCTTCTGGATCGAGGCGGAGCTTGTAAGTCATAAACTGATCTACGCGAAAGCCGTTGCCATTCTCGTCGAGCATGAGCATCTGGACCCGGCCATAGAAGACCTCCCAGTCTTCGTCTGGGTGGCCGTCAGGATCCCCAGGAAAAGATTCTGGGTGTTCGGAGCCAAGTTCTTGAAAGCGGCGAGTAAGCTCAAAGTCGAAGGTAAAATCGCGAAATACGTCGAATATACCTAGCTGCGAACCATCGCGACTGCCGCCCATCACCTCCAGTTCTTCTTCCAAATTGTTGAAATACACTACTTCGCCGAGACAATCCGGCTCGGTAAACAAGAAGTCTTTGTCGAGCAAGGTCTCGTAGAGGTCCTTGTCGCGAGTGCTCATGGCGCGGTCGAGGTTGTCCATGAGTTGCTCGGGGGTTGTGGCTGGGGG
>VXML01000045.1 GCA_009841115.1 Gemmatimonadota bacterium
GCTTCGGCATGGACTTCCTCACCAGTCTCGCCCTCGGCGAAGATCCCTACCAACTTGGCCAGATCTCCTCCCAACTCGGCAGTGCCCGCTTCAGTCGCGACGACGAGCGCGAAGCCGATAGCTTCGGCGTCCGCTACGCCATCGAGGCTGGGTACGATCCGCGCGGCCTGCTGCGCTTTTTTGAAAAACTGAAAAAGCTCGAAGCGCGACGACGCTCCGACTTAGAAAACCTGTTCGCCAGCCACCCACCTACCGGCGAGCGCATCCGCCGCATCGAGCGCCTGATCGACCAGTACGGAGCCAGCGGGGGTCAGCGCTATCAAGCGCGGTTTGTGCGCGAGACCGCCGTTCTGCGGCGCAAGTAGCGCCTATTGTCCCGGTTCAATTCAATTCCTACTTTCTTGGCGCTTTCTTACTCTGCCAAGGAAATCTAAATGTTTCGTGTCTTCCTCCTGCTCCTGATCTTGCTGCCCAGCGCGCTCCTCGGTCAAGAGCGCCCGCCGACGCCGGTCATCGTCGCCGAGGTCCTCGAACAACCGCTCGTCGAAGACCTCTCCTTTGTTGGGCGCATCCTGCCCATGCGCTCCAGCCGCGTCGCCACCGAGACCGAGGGGCGAGTACTAAGGCGCTTCATCGAAGCTGGCCAAACCGTGCGCGGCGGCGATCCCCTCTTCGAATTAGCCAACGATCCGCTCCAAGCCTCGCTAGCCGAAGCCCAAGCCGATTTTGAACTGCGCCAGTTTAACTACGACCGCAGCCGCCAGTTGCGCGCCACCGACGCAGTGTCCGAACAGGACCTGCGCGACGACGCCTACGAACTATCCCGCGCCCAAGCCAAGCTGGCCGGCCTCCAAGCGCAAGTAGAAGACCTCTTCGTCCGCGCCCCCTTCTCCGGGCACATCATCCAGACCTTTACCGAGGTCGGCCAATGGGTTGGGCGCGGCGGCGAGATTGCCCAAGTAATCTCCATCGACACCGTCCGCGTGTACGTCGATGTGCCCGAACGCTACGTGTCTCAACTCACCTTGGGCGACCGCGCCGACATCTTCGTCGATGCCCTCGGCGGCGACCCCATTGCCGGCCTCGTGGCCGTCATCCTCGCCGAAGGCTATGCCTCTTCCCACACCTTCCCGGTCGTCGTCGGAGCACTCAACCCAGACGGCCAGATGCGCAGCAATATGTCCGCACGAGTGCGCTTCCAAGTCGCGCAACCTAAGACATCGATTCTGGTACACAAGGACGCCCTAGTCTCCGGTCCGCAAGGCCAGGTTGTGTACCTCGCCCGCGACGGCAAGGCCGTCAGCCGCCCCGTCGAAACCGGACTGGCGCACAAGGGCTACGTAGCCGTTACGGGTGACCTTGCGCCCGGCGACCTAACGGTGGTACGCGGCAACGAGCGGCTGATGGACGGCCAAGCCGTGCGCATCATCCGCAGGCAGCCATAATCCGTCATGCGCCTAGTTGATACTGCCATCAAGCGTCCCGTCAGCGTGATCGTCGGCGTGTTGTTCGTCGCACTGTTTGGCCTCATATCCCTCTTCCGCATCCCCGTTCAGCTCACTCCAGACGTCGACCGACCCTTGGTCACAGTCTCTACCGTGTGGCCGGGCGCTAGCCCAGAAGAAGTCGAGCAAGAGATCGTCCAGCGCCAAGAGGAACAGCTCAAAAGCGTCGAGGGATTGGTATTGATGACCAGTGAGAGCAACGACAGTCGCGGAGTAGTAACCCTCGAATTCAACGTCGGCGTCGATCCAGACGCCGTGCTGCTATTGGTCTCCAATAAACTCGATCAAGTATTTGGCTATCCGCTCGACGCTGAGCGGCCCGTGATCTCGGCCGGCGGCAGCGGCCCAAGCGGGGCCATCACCTGGATCATGCTCGAACCCCTGCCAGACCGCGACGATCTGGATATCGAGCGCTACCGCGACTACGGCGAGGAAGTAGTAAAAACCGCCCTCGAGCGCGTACCCGGCGTGTCTCGGAGCGACATCTATGGCGGCTACGACCGCCAACTCCAGGTCATCGTCGATCCACAGGCCATGGCCGCGCGCCAGATCACGGTCCAGGACCTAGCCCAAGCTCTCACCCGCGAAAACGCCAATACCAGTGCCGGGACCTTTGACGAGGGCAAGCGCCGCTACATCGTGCGCACCGTCGGCCAGTACCAGCAACCCAGCGACATCGAGCAGGTCGTCGTCCGCTCGGCCGATGGCACCCGGGTCACGGTCGGCGAGATCGCCCGTACCCGCCTCGGCTACGTCCGCACCGTAGCGTCCGTGCGGCAAAAGGGCCGCCCCGCCATTGCCGTCAACGCCCAGCGCGAGACCGGAGCCAACGTCCTCGAAGTCATGGACGGCATCCGCCGCACCATCCGCGAACTCAACGAGGGGCCGCTGGCCCGCGAGGGTCTCTACCTCACGCAGGTGTACGACGAAACCAACTACATCGACAGCGCCATCAACTTGGTGCGCTCCAACATCCTCATCGGCGGCACGCTGGCCGTAACGGTGCTCTTCATTTTTCTGCGCAGCGTCAGTTCGGTGGCGATCATCGCCACGTCCATCCCGATTTCAATTGTCGGCACCTTTTTGGCCATGTGGCTTTTGGGCCGCAACATCAACGTCATTAGTCTAGCCGGGATGAGCTTTGCGGTGGGCATGGTCATCGACAACGCTATCGTCGCGCTCGAAAACATTTTCCGCCACCAGCAGATGGGCAAAACCCGCGTCCGCGCGGCCTTGGACGGGGCCTCGGAGGTCTGGGGGGCGCTCCTCGCCAGCACCTTGACTACAGTGGCCATCTTCCTGCCCATCGTCTTTGTCCAAGACGAGGCCGGTCAGCTCTTCCGCGACATTGCCATTGCGGTTTCCTGCTCGGTGGTACTCAGCTTGATCGTGGCTATCTCTGTCATCCCCAGCTTGGCCAACAAGATCCTCGGCGGCGACAAACAGCGCGGGGACGTGTTGGCCGCTTGGGGCGACCGCGCGCGCAACTTTATCGCCCAAAGCGTCTTCCGCATCAGCGGCAGCACGGTATTGCGCTTGGGCGTCATCACCGGGCTGATCGGCCTCTCGCTGGTCATCGCCTGGACTCTACTGCCCAAATCCGAATACCTGCCCACTGGCAACCGCAACCTAATTTTCGGCATCGTCCTGCCGCCCCCCGGCTACAACCTCGACGAGCTGATCCAAGTCGGCCAGACCATCGAGGATGTCCTGCAGCCTCACTGGGAGGCGGCCGCAGCCCCCGATAGTCCCCAAGCTCAAGCGCTGCCGGGACCGCCGATTGCCAACATGTTCTTCGTGGCGTTTGGCCGCTCGGCCTTCATGGGCGCGCGCTCGACCGACCCGGAGCGAGTGCGCGAGTTGATCCCGATCATCCAAGGGCCAGTCTTAGGCGGGGTGCCAGGCACCTTCGCCATTGTGCAGCAGTCGAGCCTCTTTCAGCGCGTCACCGGCAGTGGGCGATCCATCGACATCGAGATCACTGGGCCCGACCTGGGCCGCCTCATCGGGCTGGGAGGCCGAATATTCGGCCAAGTCCGCCAAGTCGTGCCCGGTGCCCAAGCCCGCCCCATCCCCAGCCTCGATTTGGGCAATCCAGAAGTCCGCATCCTCCCCGACCGCGTGCGCGCCGCCGACTTGGGGCTTTCGGCGCGGGACATCGGCTCGGCGGTCAACGCGCTACTAGACGGTGCCCTCGTCGATGGCTATCAGTTTCAAGGTGAGGAGATCGATTTGGTGCTGCGGGGCGAGGAGGATTGGTTCCGCACCCAGGATATTGAGGCACTGCCCATCTACACCCCGCGCGGCCAACTGGTGCCGCTCAGTGCTGTAGCCCGCGTCGAAGTAACTACCGGCCCCGAGCAGATCAACCACATCGAGCGCAGCCGAGCTATCACCGTCCAAGTCATCCCGCCGGAGACCATCGCCTTAGAGACAGTGCTCGATGATATCCAGACCCAAATCGTCCAACCCCTCGTCGATTCGGGCGAGTTAGCTCCGCCCTACCAGATCCAGCTTTCCGGTTCAGCCGACGACTTGCGGCGCACCCGCCAAGCGCTCCAGTGGAACTTCCTGTTGGCCTTGGTGATTACCTATCTGCTAATGGCCGCGCTCTTTGAGAGTTTCCTCTACCCGTTCGTCATCATGCTCAGCGTACCGCCGGCGCTGGCTGGCGGCATCCTCGGGCTGGAGGTCGTCAACCTCACGCTGACCTATCAGCCGCTCGACATCCTCACCATGCTCGGCTTTGTCATCCTCATCGGCGTGGTAGTCAACAACGCCATCCTCATCGTCCATCAGACGCTCAATATCCTGCGCGACGCGCCCGAAACGCCAGTCAAAGAGGCCATCCGCGATGCGGTTTTCAGCCGCGTGCGGCCGATTTTCATGTCCATGATTACCAGCGCCTTGGGGATGCTGCCGCTAGTCATCTTCCCCGGTGCGGGGTCCGAGCTGTATCGAGGTCTGGGAAGCGTGGTGATTGGGGGGCTGCTGCTGTCGACCCTGTTCACCCTGTTTCTGGTGCCAACGTTCCTCAGCCTGGCCATGGACCTGAGGGCCTGGATCAGCCGCGCCGGGAGGGTGATGTAAGGGCGGCCTGTGGCGGGCGCCTGCGGATCGTCGCCGCCCTGACCGGCGGACCCTTGACAACAGTTTCAGCGAATTGATAGTACCGATATCGGTGCCTATTCATTAATAATTGAATCCCGATCTCATTTTCCGGCGTTGATGTGACCCAATGCCCGGTTTGCAGGGGCAGGTGAAGATCATCGCCGCACTCACCCGGCACCTTTGCATTCGGAGACACTTATGACTTTGACCAAAGAACAGAAAAACCAATTTTTCCAAGACGGCTATATCGTCGTCAAAGAACTGCTGACCACAGAAGAACTCGCGACCCTGCGCAACCACTACGCCGACCTTGCGCTCGGTCGCGTCCCCGACTACCCGGAAGGCAACGTCTCTCACCACACTCCGGGAACAGCTCAAGCCGCGGAACCGCCCACACCTCACGGAAGCCGACATGACCGACGCGGCACTCAGGTCTACCCGAAAGGGGAAGTAACCGTCCCAGAAGATCGCACGCCGGCTGAGGACCCGCTGGATACGGTAAGTCATCTCAACCTGCCTTCGTACCACCATTCGGTTTTCAATGCGTTTGTACGAAGCCCCAAAATTGTCGACATCATCGAATCCCTGATGGGGCCGGACATCAAGCTCTACTACGACCAAGTCTTTGCGAAGCCGCCATACGCCAAAGCGAATCGCTACCATCAGGATTCCATTTTCTGGGCTTTCTTCGCGAGCAACTTCCAGGTCACATGCCAGATCCTGCTCGACGATGCGACTGTCGAGAACGGTTGTGTGCGTTTCATCCCGGGCAGCCACCACTTCGGCCTCGTCAACTGGGACCATCTCCCCTACATGCTGACAGAGGATGTGCTCGCCCAAGAGATCGCTGTTCCACTGAAGGCGGGTGATGCGACCTTTCACCACAGCCTGGCACTCCATTGCAGCGGCCCGAATACAACGCCGTACCGGCGGCGAGGCTGGTCGATTCACTACGTCTCTTCGGACACGCGTTACATCGGTACACCGGAAGAGACCGAACGCCTTAAACAGCGCGGTTGCCTTGTCGGGCCGGAACCTATCAACGGCTGGCCCTTGATCCGTGGGCGCGAGTTCCCAGGGTGTGTATAGTCGGACCGCAGTGTACCCACCTTCCTCAGCTTGGCCATGGATCTAAGGACTTGGATCGGTCGCATTGGGAGGGGATAAAAAAAACCGGCCCCCGCAAGGGCCGGTCGAGTATCCAGTCAGGCGCAGGGCTAGCACAGCCCTCTTACAGCCGTTAAAAATCCAACTTCAGCCGCAGAGCAGGAACAGTGGATTCACGCCCGGGCAGACCCCCTAGCTCTACGTTCTTGGCCAACTTGTTAATGGTTTGGACTTGGTCGCGCAGATGGAACAACGACGCGATCTTGACCCACGCCGACAGCGGCACCCAACCAGCCGCAGTATCCTCACCAGTCAGAATGGCCATCCCCACCGCCGTCACCGTCAAGCCCATGAGCGCGAGTCCCTGTTTGTGCTCGCCAATGTAGAAATAGCCCGCGCCCGGCACGGGAATCTCCAGCAGGAAGGCCAACAGTCCGGACTTCGGCTGTCGGTACGCGGCGTGACGCGCCTGAATGCGATGCGTCCCCAGCGTGCGCAGCGTGCGAATTTCAGCCAGCGCATATGCGGTCTCCCGCTCCTGTAAGGCACCTACTACCTCGACGACTGCCACTGAATCCGCCTCAAGTTCCTGCACGCGCAACGAGCGCACCCGACCATCGGTAAATACGGCTTCGCCCCACGCTTCTTCAGCCTGCATTTCTTGCAGCAGACTCCGCACCTCTTCGGTCTCCATCGTCGCCTCAGCCCCGCGTGCCACCAGCAAGATCGCCGGCAGCCAAACCCATAATCTCCAACGCATGTTCCACCTCATTTGAAGTTGTCAATTCTGCCTTCTCAATCTACCCGACGACTCTTTGTCTTGTCAAGCCACTACAGCTACCATGCGGCCCATTGCTCTCCCTAATTTTAACCCCTATTTTCAAATTTTCTCATGCAGACTCAACTCCAACAAGCCATAGCAGCCACCCGCGAGGCCGGGGCGCTGACCTTGCAGTACTTCGGCCGACCGCTTGAGGTCACCTACAAAGACCGGAACGATCCGTTGACCGCGGCGGATCTCCAAGCCGACGCTTACCTCAAGCAAGCCCTGCGCGACCTGCGCCCAGACTGCGGCTGGCTCTCTGAAGAGACCGTCGATGACCGCCAACGTCTCGCCAAAGAAGCCGTGTGGATCGTCGATCCCATCGACGGCACCCGCGAGTTCGTCGAAGGCATTCCCGAATACGTGGTCGCCGTGGCCTTAGTCGAAGGCGGCGTGCCAACTTTGGCGGTTATCTACAATCCCGCCCAGGAGCAAATTTTCGCCGCTGTCTCGGGCAGCGGCACCTTCCACAACGGCCAGCGCGTGTTTTGCAGCGAGGTCCAATCCCTCGGCCAAGCCACGGCCGTCGTCAGCCGCAGCGAGACCAAACGCGGCGGGATCGACCCCTTTCACCCGCACCTCGGCGCAATCCGCCCCGTCGGCAGCGTCGCCTACAAGCTGGCCCTAGTGGCTGCGGGGGCCTGCGACCTCAACTTTAGCATCCAAGACAAAAACGAGTGGGACGTTTGCGCCGGCGACCTACTGGTGCGCGAGGCCAGCGGCCTCATGCACACGTGCGACCACCAAGTGCGAACCTACAACCAAGCCGATACCCTCATCCCCGGCGGACTCGCCGCGGGCAATGCGACGCTGGTATCGCACATTCTCCACCTAATGAACGAGCAAAAGCAATGATAACGGCCCGAATCGCAGCGGATTTTATCGCAGAGTACGCCACCCTCCTCGAACTCAGCGGAGCCTCCCCCTTCCGGGTGCGCGCCTACGCCAATGCCATGCGCGCCCTCGAAACCCTAACATCCCCTCTTGACGAACTTCTCGCCGCCGGGACTCTAACCGAGGTCAAAGGCATCGGCGACAGCGTGGCCGAATTAGTCGCCGAGTTCGCCGACACCGGCACGGCCCAAGCCTATGAAAAGCTGCGGGCCGCAACGCCCGAGGGGCTGCTCGACATGCTGCGAGTCCCCGGCTTGGGGCCGCGCAAGATCGTCGCCATCCGCAAGGCCCTCGGCATTGAGACTCTCGATGCCCTCGAACAAGCCTGTCGCGACGGCCAACTCGCCGCCCTCAAGGGCTTTGGCTCCAAGACCCAGGCAACCATTCTCAAGGGCGTCGAGTTCATTCGCGCCCACGAGGGCCACTGCCGCGTCGATAGCGCACACCAAAGCGCTCAAAGCCTGCTCACAACCCTGTGCTCTCACGCGCAGCACTTTGCCATCGCCGGAGAACTGCGTCGAGCACGGGAGACGGTCCAACAGCTTGACTTCGTAATCAGCACTACCGACGCCGAGGCTGCGACTGCGGCCTTTGTCTCCCACCCGGATATCGCCGAAGTCATCGCGCCGAGCGCAGGCTTCGACGACTCGACTGAGCTCGCCGAAGTCCTGAGCTCAGCCGAAGGGCGGCTTTCCAGCGGGCTACAAGCCAACTTGCATATAGTCTCAGACGATGCCTTCCCCGCAGCCCTACACTACTACACAGGCAGCGAGGAACATCGCGCTGCACTGTGCGCTAAGGCCACCGAGCGCGGACTAGTCCTCGACGAACGCGGGCTCTGGCGCGGCGACGAGCGCATCGAGTGCGCGAATGAAGCGGCTTTGTTCGCCGCCTTGGGCCTCGCCTACATCCCACCGGAGTTGCGCGAAAACCAAGGTGAAGTCGAGGCCGCGGCCGCTGACGCGCTACCCGATCTGGTAACAGCCGCCGACATTCGCGGGATGCTCCACGTGCATTCGACTTATTCGGATGGAGCCGACAGTCTGGAGTCTATGGCCCGCGCCGTGCAAGAGCGCGGTTTTGAGTACATGGGCATTGCCGACCACAGCCAAGCCGCGGCCTACGCCGGAGGGCTTCGTGTTGAGGACGTCCAGCGCCAGTGGGAGGAAATCGACCAGCTCAACGAGGAATTGGCCCCCTTCCGCATCTTCAAGGGCATTGAATCGGATATTCTCGGCGACGGCTCGCTCGACTACGACGACGACCTGCTCGCCCAATTCGACTTCGTGGTCGCCTCGGTCCATTCGCAGTTCAACCTAAGCCGCGACGCCATGACCGCCCGCATCGTCCGCGCCATCGAGCATCCGGCGACCACCATCGTCGGCCATCCAACCGGGCGCTTGCTTCTCGACCGCGAAGGCTACGCCGTTGATATCGACTCGATCATCAAAGCCGCCGGGCGCTGTGGAGTCGCCCTCGAAATCAACGCCCATCCGTCGCGGCTCGACCTCGACTGGCGGCACGTCAAAAAGGCGCGCGACCACGGCGTCCAAATCGCCGTCAACACCGACGCCCACAGCGTCGGTGGCCTAGACCATCTCGGCTACGGCATCGGCATTGCCCGCAAGGGCTGGCTCCGCGCCACCGGCATCCCCAATGCGCTCAGCCGCGAAGCCATTGCCACTTGGTTCCAAAACTAATGGGCCGCCTCGTCTCATCGGCCTAGCCGGACCCTCCGGTGCCGGTAAGACCACGCTCGCCCGCGCCCTCCAGACCCACCTGCCCGGCTCGGCCACTGTGCTCTCCCTAGACTCTTACTACCGCGATTTAGCCGACCTCTCCTTAGCAGAAAGGGCCCGCGTCAACTTCGACGCCCCCGAGGCCATGGACCACCAGCGCCTCGCCGCGGACCTCCGCCAGCTCGCTGTCGGTCGCCGCGTCGAAATCCCCGTGTACGACTTCGCCACCCACACGCGCCAAGCGCATCAACATAGCCTCATCCCCACCGACTTCCTACTCGTCGAGGGCCTCTTTGCCCTCTACTGGTCCGACATCAACGCCCTCTACCACCTACGCCTCTTCGTCACCGCTGACGACTCGCTCTGCTTGGAGCGCCGCCTCACCCGCGACCACGTCGAGCGCGGCCGTTCCCCTGCCTCAATCCGCGCCCAATACCAAGAGCAGGTCCGCCCCATGTACCACCGCCACATCCAGCCCACTGCCCGCTACGCGGACCTGATCCTCGACGGCAGCACGCCCACTAAAGAACAGGTCGTGTCCGTCCTAACTGCTTTGTAGGGAAAAGGTTGCACCTATAACCTCTCTGACTACCAGAGGTCAATATCGATGGTCCATCATCGCACCGTATAACCCATAGAACTCCGTCAGGTACATGGAAATCAGGTCCCGGACAGTATCTGTTTCTTCATCTAAGCCGGAAATAATTAAAGGCGTCTTTTCATCTCTGAACGGCACGTTCACGAAGGCGTGGGCTTCAGATAAAAGCTGCTCGAAATCCCATGGTCCTTCAGGTTTTTGCAAGCGTTCATACATGTGGAGGAAGCCCAACTCTCCAGGAGAACTAACTACCACTGCCGCCGCGGCTATCCGGTCGATCCAGCCATTGAACGGCTCTTGGCTTACGCGAAGTACCAAGAGTACCTGATCTTGGCCGCAACGAGCGGTCAGCCTTTGGGCAACGTCCGCCGCCATGTGCTCGGGAATCAACACATGGATAGATTGATCGTTGCGCAGAGCGGCATCGACTTGGCTCAGCATAGCCGACTCGGCCTGACGGATAATCTCGACAGCTCGAACTAATTCGGCCCAGTTGCTAAACCCATACTCGCGGCTGAGGACGCATTGGGCCTGTTGCAAGGTAAATGGCCTTTGCAGGACGGCCTCATCGGACAATGAGCCTAGATAAGGCATATAGGTCCGAATGCTGCGGAGGCTTTCCGGCCGGCCCTCGCGGTGCGCCTGGAGTAACTGCCGGGCCTGCTTTTTGAGGGAATCTATATGGGGCTTACGGGGAAGTGCTCTAGACATGCCAACCCTCTCTCGTTAGTGCCTGGTGTCCGCGTCGCAGGCTGAAAGAAGGCTGTTATTTTGCTGAGAGGTGGGTTTGACCCTTACCGCGGACCTGAGGGCTCCCTTCGAGCACTTATTTGGAATAAACCAAAGCGTCGATGACCTGTCAAGCCGCTTAAAACGGTCCAGCGTGGTGCGAAGGCTCATTGACGTAGCGCTGGGTCTCTAGGTCGAGGGTGATTTCGCAATGGGGCGGCAGGGTGATACTTAGGTGCTTACCATCGACAGCTATTTGGCGCTCTTCGGTCTCCAAGGGCGGGGCCGCATACGTGCCAGCATAGCCGCCCATCCAACCCGGATATTCACTGGTGCGGCTGTGGTACGCAGCCC
>VXML01000020.1 GCA_009841115.1 Gemmatimonadota bacterium
TCATCGACCGCATCGTTTCGGTGCTATCGACGCCGGCCCAGCGCATCTTGCGCCTGAAGCGCCACATCCGCCTGCTGGTCTCAGACAGTGCCGGAACCGGGGCGGATCGCATTCTCCAGGGCACGTACCAAAGCCCGATCCTAGTGCAGCACCAACCGGCTGCGGGCGGCGTGCGCGCGCTCGACATCACCCTGCGTCGCTTCGTCTGAGAATGCAGGTCGATCCTTCCATCTTCAAAGCGTACGATATCCGCGGCATTTATCCCGACCCTCTGAGCAAAGAAGTGGCCTACGCCATAGGCCGTGCCTTGGTGGCCCTGCTAAGGTGCGAGGAGGTCGTCGTGGGGCGTGACATGCGCCTTTCGAGTCCGGCCATAAAAGAGCAACTCTTGCGCGGCCTCGTCGATCAAGGCGCGGACGTCGTCGACATCGGCATGGTCGGCACCGATCAGTACTATTATGCCTGCGCTACCTTGGACCGTCCGGGTGCGATGGTGACGGCTTCGCACAACCCACCCGAATACTGCGGCTTCAAGATGGTGCGCCAAATGCCCTATCTGCTCAGCGGCGAATCCGGGATCCAAGACCTGCGCCGCCTCGTGGCAGAGGAAAGCTGGGGCGCAGGTCAGAGGCAGGGCGCGGTTCGGGCTGAGGACGTGACGCCGGGCTTTATCGACAAGGTGTTGAGCCTCGTGGATCCGGCCCGCATCAAGCCGCTCAAGGTGGTGGCTGACACGGGCAACGGCATGGTCGGGCCGATCCTGCAAGACGTGTACGAGCGGTTGCCCATCGAGTTTATCGGCATGTACCTAGAGCCAGATGGTCACCTTCCCAACCACGGCCTCGATCCCATGCAGCCGGAAAACCGAGCCGACTTGGAGCGTCGCGTCCTAGCCGAAGGTGCAGACGTCGGCTTTGCCTTTGACGGCGACGGGGATCGCTTCTTCATCATCGATGACCGGGGTCGCTTCGTGCCCGGCGACTTTGCGACCGCGCTGATGGCCTGCTACATGCTAGAACGCGATCCCAAGGCCAAGATCGTGTACGACGTGCGCTGCTCGTGGGCCGTGTCCGACCTCGTAAAAGCAGCCGGCGGCACCCCACTGATTGAACGCGTGGGCCATTCGTTCCTCAAGCCGAGGATGTTTGAGGAAGGAGCTGTCTTTGCGGGCGAACTGAGCGGCCATTACTACTTCCGCGACTTCTTTGGCGCGGACTCCGGTATCGTGCCGTCGCTGGTGATGCTGGAACTGCTGTCGCAGCGCGGGGCTAAGCTCTCTGAACTGCTCGCTCCGCTAGAGCGCCAGTACTTCACGTCCTCTGAGATCAACTCCGAGGTCGCGGATCCCGCTGCCAAAATTGCAGCCCTAGCCGACCGCTACCAAGACGGTCACATCCAGCGCCTCGACGGGATTTCGGTCAGCTACGACGACTGGCACTTCAACGTGCGGCCCTCCAATACCGAGCCGCTGTTGCGCCTCAACCTAGAGGCGCTCTCCGCGGAGCGCATGGCCGAGAAGCGGGACGAGGTACTGGCCTTTATTCGCGCGTAGATTATGACGGCCCCCGCTCCCAAGTTCCTGCGGACATTCGCCCTCGACCGCCGCTACTTTGCGGCATTTTTGGTTTTCCAAGGCGCGGTGGTCGCTGGCAGCATCTTCGTTTTCGAATTCCTCCCGGCCCTCCTCATCGGCGCGCTCTGCGTCGCGTTTTTTGTCGCGGGTCTGCTGCTAAAGCCGTGGATCATCGTCCCAATTTTGTTGCTGACGACGGGTCTCGACAGCACTGGTCGGCTGTTCGGCGAGTCCGGCCCTTCGAAAGAGATCTTCTTGCTGACGGGGTTTCACTTGGCCTTCGGGATGATGGTCCTCGGCTTGGCCGCCAACATCTGCCTGCGGCAGCGCGTGCACTTTCCCGACTTCGAGATTAAGGTGCCGCTCTTTTTGTTCCTCGCGTCTATTGCGGTGTCGCTGACGTACACGCCCAATCAGCCGGAGGCAACCGTCAGCTTCTTGCGGATTTGCGCCCTCGTGCTCTTCACCTACATGGTGCAAATCACGCTCGACTCTAGGCGAGCCGTGTCCGCGGTCTTATGGTCTCTGGTGGTCTTGACGATAGCGGGCTCAGTGATGGGGGCCTATCAGGTCATCACCGGCCAATTCCACCTGCCAGCCAAGGTCATCACCGCCTTGGGTGGCAACGTGCCGCGGGCGACGGGGGCCTTTCACAACCCCAACATTTTTGCCTCGTTTGTAATGAGCGGCGTCCTGCCGCTGTTGGCCGTCTTGCTCAATTATCGGCAGCCTATAGGCCAGCGTGCTCTCTTCGCCTTGTCGGTCGTCATCGGCTTCGGTGGGCTATTGGCCTCGTTTAGCCGCTCTAGCTGGGTGTCAACGCTGGCCGGCGTGCTCGTCATCCTCTGGTTGAGCGGCAAGCTGCGCTATTTTTTTATTGGAGTTTTTGCCTTTATCCTGCTGGTGCTCGGCCTCAAAGAATTCGTGCCTTATGCCGAGTACATCTTCGAGCGCTTAGCCTCCATCTTCACCTTGTTTGACGAGTTCGGCTCGACCGGCCGCGCTTCGAGTACGGCGCGCATTTATCTCGTCATGGCCTCGCTCGACATGTTTGCGGACCATCCGTTCTTGGGCACTGGTTGGCGATCCTTTCCAGTAATATTCTCCCAATACGCGCCGCCCGGATATCCCCACTGGACCCTAGTGAAAGAGCCGCACACTATAGTGACTGCGGTCTTGGGCGAACTAGGCATTGTTGGTTTCGCGGCTTTTGTTTGGTTTGTCGGGAAGACGTTCTTTTTGAGCTTGGGGCGCTTGCAGCAGATGCAGGATTCCTATTTGCGCGCCGTAGCCATCGGCTTGATCGCCACGTTTGTCGCCTTCCAGGTCAATCAGACGTTCAATGGCGACTTGCCCAGCAACATGTTTTGGTTCTGCATCGGCATGCTCTTCGCCGTGCAGCGGCTCGACGCGGACGCACGCGCGCCGTGAAGTTTGCCGTGCCGGCGTTTGAAGAACGCGAGGATCAATCGTGAGAGTTTTGCTGCTATCGCACCTCTATCCCAACGTCATATCTAAGCTCTCCGGAAGTTTTGTCCACAATCAGGCGCGTTTCCTCCAAGATCATTGTCAACTAGAGGTAGTGGCACCCGTGCCTTGGTTTCCCCTGCCGGGATTGGGGTTGTGGAGTGCCTACCGCCATGTCCCACGCTGCGAAGTGGTGGACGGAATCGAGGTACGACATCCCCGCCGCTTCGCCGTACCGCGGCGGATTTTTTTTACTCAGCAGTGGCGTTTTCACCTCAAGGCTTTGCGCAACGCTGTTGCGGGTGTGCCGGACATCATCCACGCACACTGCGCCTATCCCGACGGTCGGGCCGCTGTTGAGTACGGTTCACAAACCGGCCGGCCCGTAGTCATCACGGTCCACGGTTCAGACATTAAGATCCTACCCAAGCTCAAGTCCCAATGGCGGCAGTTGATCGTTGAGGCCCTAACGCAAGCCGCGGCTGTTATTGTCGTCAGCCAAGAGTTGCGCCGCGAGGTGATGCAATTGGGCGTCCCGGCCGATAAGGTTCGCTATATTCCCAACGGCGTTGACTGTCGGCTCTTTTCGGTGGCCGGGTCGCACCAGCCCAATAAAGAAAAGTGGCACCTACTCTATGTGGGCCGATTTGTCGAGGCAAAGGGATTGCGCGTCTTGCTAGCGGCTTTAGCTAAAGTGCGCAGTCAGGGCCGCGATGTCTCGTTGACCTTGATCGGCGGCCACCCGGCAACCGGGACTGCCGATCCTTTCCTACCTCAAGTCAACGACTTGAACCTGTCCGAGCATGTGTCGTTTGAGGATGCGGTACATTGGGAGGAACTACCTTCCTATATGGCCGCCGCCGATCTGTTCGTGCTGCCCAGTTTCAGCGAGGGCCTGACCACGTCGCTGATCGAAGCCATGGCCTGTGGCCTGCCCGTGGTCGCCACGCGCTGTGGTGGGCCAGAGGAGGTCGTCAATGAGGAGATCGGACGGCTAGTGGCGGTCGGCGACGCGGAGGACTTGGCGGCGGGCATCCTCGCGGTGCTAGACGAATACGGTCGCTACGATCGCGCGGCGATTCGCCAGCAGGCCGAGGAACGCTACGACTATCGCCGGGTGGCGGCTCGCATTTACGCACTCTACGAGGAAGTGCGAGCCAGATAATGTCCGCAGGTTCCCAACGCTGGTACCAATCCCGGACAACGCGCGGTACACGGTTGCATAAATGGATACAAATGACGAAAATATAACGAGATAAGATACACCTTCTACCGCCAAAATCCCATGCTCGTCGCCATTTTTTGGGCCGCTTTATTCCTCGTCGTCTATACCTATCTGATCTACCCGGTTTTGCTCTGGCTCTTGGCGGCTGGTCGCAAGATGCCCGAGTACGCGCCACTGAGCGAATGGCCCGGGGTGTCGCTGATCATTGCCGCGCACAACGAAGAAGGCGTATTGCGCGCCAAGCTAGAAAATGCGCTGGCCATGGACTATCCGGCTGAGCGGCTCGACATCATCGTCGTCTCAGATGCCTCGACCGATGACACCGACCGCATTGCCGCTGAATTTGCCGCGCGCGGGGTGCGGCTGCACCGGCAGGAGGTCCGCGGCGGCAAGACCGAGGCGCAAAACGCAGGGGTGCGCTTGGCGCGGTGGCAGTTTGTCGCGTTTTCTGACGCCAACAGCATGTACGCGCCTAGTGCGCTCAAGCGGCTGTTGGCACCCTTTGCCGATGAGCGGATCGGCTGCGTCTGTGGCGAGTTGCAATACGCCAATCCGGAAGATCAAGGCGCGGGCAAGGGCGAAGGCCTGTACTGGCGCTACGAGCAGTTTCTCAAGCGCTGGGAGAGCTTGCTTAGCTCTGCGCTGGGCGCTAATGGGGCGATCTACGCGCTCCGGCGCGAGCTATTCGTCGAGCTACGCGGCGATATTATCAGCGACTTTGTCGCGCCTCTGCACGCTTGGCGGCGCGGCTTTCGCATTGCGTACGAGCCAACAGCCATTGCCACCGAGTACAGCAGCGGTCGCTTTGGCGACGAGTTCCGCCGCCGCCGCCGCATTGTCTCGCGCTCGCTCTACGGGCTGTGGACCGAGGCTGGCGTACTCAATCCGTTCGCGCACTTCTTGTTTGCGTTTCAGATGTTTTCCCACAAGCTGCTTCGCTGGTTCGTGCCGGTGTGGCTGGTGGTGGTGCTCGCGGTCAATATCCCGTTGGCCGCAAGCGAGTATTACGGCCTCTTGCTCGCGCTGCAAGTGGCTTTCTACGGCTTGGCCACTTTGGGCCTCTTGCTGCCAGAGCGGCTCGGGCGGTATTGGCTGTTCTACGTGCCGGCCTATTTCACCGCTACCAATTGGGGTACTCTGCTGGGACTGCTGAGCTTCCTGATGGGCCGCCGCCACCGCGTCTGGCAGCCCGCGAGGTAGAGCATTTATGTCGCGTCTGAAACGAGTTGTCCTGCTGTTGTTGAGTGACACAGTCGCCGTCAGTTTGGCGTCGGTGTTCTTTTTGTGGATGAAGTTGGCCGGCGGTGGGCTGGAGATTGTCCGCCACAACTACGAGCGGCTCTATCCAGACGCGGTAGAAGGGCCGAGTTTCTGGTATGCGCTGGGCTATTATTCGGACGTGTTGCCGCTGATAAGCGGTTGCTGGCTGCTGCTGTTCCTGTTTTTTGGTTTCTATCAATCCTCGCCCTCTAGTTCGCGCTTCGACGAAATATACGAGGTCCTCAAGGTGGTTACCTTGGGCATCTTACTGGCCATGGTCGCTACCTTTGACCGCGACATCCGCCTCACTCGATTGCTGGTCCTGTTCTACTGGATAGGCATGGTCGCGCTAGTAGCGGGTGGGCGAGTGCTAGTGCGCAGCTTTGAGCGGCAGCTCTTGCTGCGCGGCATTGGCCTTAGGCGCACGGCCATCGTGGGCGTGAATGCGCGCGGCATACGGCTGCTGCGCGCGTTGCGGGCGGCACCGGCGCAGGGATATGAGATTGTGGGCCTTGTGCGGGCGCACGGCGAGAACGATCACGCGGCTATTGACGGCCTGCCCGTGCTCGGCGCAGTAGGTGATCTGCGTACCATCCTTGGGGCCGAGGGCATTGAGGCCGTGCTCATTGCCCTGCAAGCCAATTCACATGAAGAGATCATGCAGATCGTCGAGGAGGCCGAGGGGCTGCCGGTTTTCTTTGGCATCACGCCCGACCTGTACGACATTGTGACCGGCCACGTGCGCACGACGCAGATTTACGGCGTGCCGCTGATGGAGCTCACGCCCGAGTTGATGCCGGCTTGGCAGCGGACGGTCAAGCGGCTCATTGACATGGTGGTGGCTATTGTCGTGCTCGCGGGCTTGGCCCCGTTGTGGCTGTTGGTGGCCGCGGTGATTAAGCTGACCTCCAAAGGGCCGGTGTTCTTCCGCCAAGAGCGCGTCGGCGAGGGGGGCCGGACCTTTGCGATGCTCAAATTCCGCTCGATGTACGTAGATGCCGAGGAAAAGACCGGGCCGGTGTGGGCCAAGGGTGCCGACCCACGGGTGACCCCGATTGGCCGGGTGCTGCGCACCCTACACTTAGACGAGATTCCCCAGTGTATCAACTTCCTGCGCGGCGACATGAGCTTGGTCGGCCCACGGCCCGAACGCCCATTTTTTGTCGAGCAATTCAAGCAGCAGATTCCCTTGTACATGCGGCGTTTCAACGTCAAGCCCGGCCTGTTGGGCTGGGCGCAATCCAAGCACGAGTTCGACCTCGATTCCAAGGACGTGGTAGGCATTGCCCGCGAGCGGCTGGAGTACGATTTATACTACATCGAGAACATGTCGCTCAGGTTGGACTTCAAAATTATGCTGCAAACGGTGTGGTTTGTGCTGACTGGCAAGAGCACGCGCTGATCTTCCTTCCCGACGAAATCGACGGGATCAACAACAGCGGTCCCCGATTTCAAACCCAGCGCCGACATCCGCATCAATGGCGTAGCCCCAGCGGCTGTTGACTTATTGCATAAAGGCATTGTGATTCGCCAGTCGCAGCTCCGATCTCATGCCTTGAGCGTTAGATGGACGAGTGCCCAGACGCGGCCGTCTTTTACCGTTCCGGCTAGGCGCAGCCAGCCGCCGTAGTGCGACACCCGTACAAAGGATGGTTTGTCGAGTACGTGTTGGGCGACGAAGTTCAGACGCGATCCTTCGTCGCACCAGTGGATGCCGTCGGGCGATATCTGCACCTGTAGTTCGACGGCAATCAAAGAGGACGAGTTGGCCGCTTCAGCGCGGAGCATGCGCACGAAGAAAATGGCCTCGTGGCTCCAGCCCGCTTCGTACGGCTCGGTGGCAAAGTCGCCCTCCCAGCACTGATTGCGCTCCACGACGGCGGTGTGGCTCTGTCGCATATTCATTGTGCAAACTCCCCGGATAACAACACAGAGTCGATGTAGAGAAAGGCCCGCTTATCCATGTCGGCTTCGACCCAAAAGGCCGCGTTGAGCATACACCACAGGTTGGCCATGGCCGGCAGTTCAATACAGTGCATTCCCTCCGGCCCGAAGGTGTGGTCGTTGCACTGAAAGCCGGTGAAAGCCCGCCGTTTGAGGTCCAAGCCGATGCGCAAATAGTGCCAATTCATTTTGGTAGCGATTTCGTTGTAGCACAAAAGCTGTGGCTTGCCCGGCACATCCTCCCAACCCTCCGGCCCCAAGTGGAAATGCGACACGGTCTTGCCGCTACCGCCAATGGGCTGTACCGACCGAGTGGCGGGCTTAGTCTGCCAGCGTCCTTGCCGTTGTCCGCTCTCGGCGTTGAGGTAGCGCAAGTGAGGCATCCAGCGCCGCCCTTGGGGGTTGCCGTCCTGCACGTCGAAGAGCACGCCCCAAGCGCGGACGTCCATTTCGCCGAGCTTGAGTTCGGATGCTTCGGGTTTGAACGCGAAATAGCACTCCAACTGCACTTGGCCCAGTGCTCGAAAGGTGTGCCGCTTGATGCCTACGGAAAGACCGCCGGCCTGCGGACGGGTAGCCAGCTTGAGGGCATAGGTGCCTTCCATCGAACCAGCCGTGCCAGTGTCCCACATCGTCAGGTTGCTCAACATGGGGGGGCGCAGGTCTTGGTAGTCGGGCAGCATGGCGTCGAGCGAGTCTTCGTAATTGCCGATCAGTCCGGTCCAGCCGTTTAGTCCCGCGTCGAAATCGTCGTAGCACAGAATGCGCGCAAGCGGGTCAAAGCGGCTGAGCCGAGGATTGGCTAGCAATGATTCCACAGTATGCTCCGGTGTTAGGATGGATGGTTAAATGAACTTTCACCAATAAAAAACCCCGCCGAACAGTGCGCTCGGCGGGGTCCGTACGTCTGATGGAACAGACGCACTACTCGGCGGCTGTCGCTTTGACTTGACCCCAAGTCACGGCCTCAACAGCCGTGCTTATCTGAGGGGCAACCCAACTCGCGGGCACGATCGGCGACGAAACCCAGCGGCCGTGCATCTGGACCTCCGCAGACACGCCATAAACCGCGGACTCGGGATTCGGCAAGTCTGGAGAAAATTCCATACTGTACCGACCCTGAGCGGACGTGGCTTCCACATGGCCCCACGGCACGAAGGTGGGCTGTGTTTCGGCAGGCTCAACGATCTCTCCACCGGCTTCGACTTCGATCTCGTCGGGGTCGAAAACCTGCAAATAGATCGCGTAGCGGGTCGCGTCTTCGACCTCCTCCCACTCAACCAGCACGAACTGGGACTGGGGGCTAGCAAGGCTGACCCTTACGTCTTCCGGTCCCATAAGCTCCATGGCACCGTGAGGACATTGCGCCCAAGCCGCGCTCGCGAACGCGAGAGCAACACCGGCCATCAGCATCTGCTTTTTCATAAGGCACCTCCTTAGAAAGAGTAGATACTGCTAGTTAAAATACCATCATTTCCGGCAGAGTCCAAATTTTTTATCTCCACGCACCCTACTGGTCGCCGCGCGGATTAGCGCGCAGAGTCTTGAGGTGGTCATCGAGGACTTGTACGCCGTAGCGGAGGGCATTGCCGACGTTGAGGAAGCGATATCCCCAGCGAATTTTCTCTTGGATCTCGGACACGTCCATTAGCGTAGTGCCCACGGCGATCCCCGTGTCCGCTAGCTGTTGCGGCACGTCGCGCATGATTTGCTGCACTTGCCGAGACCCGGTGTCGGTGATCGTCCCCACGGTCGCTGACAGGTCCAATGGCCCGACGAAAATCACGTCAATGCCGGGCACGTGCTTGATTTCGTCCAAGTTGTCGTAGGCCCGTTGGCTTTCGAGTTGGAGGACGACGAGCGTTTCCTCATTGGCGGTTTTGATGACCTCGTTCCAGTCCGCGCCGGCGATGTGGGTCCACATGGGTGAGAGACCGCGCCGGCCTTCGGGTGCGTAGCGCGCGGCCTCGACTGCGGCAGCGGCTTCCGCGGCCGTATCTACTTGCGGCACCATCACGGCCACTGCGCCCGCGTCATACGCTTTCTTGATCAGCGCCGGATCGTTCCACGCGACGCGCACCATGGGCGCGACGCCGCGCATCCGCATTAGCACCAAGATTGAGTCGAGCGCTTCGGTGGCGAAGGGCATGTGTTCGGTGTCAGCCCAGATGAAATCGGGGCCGGTGGAAATGATCAACCCGGCCACATGTGGGGTGGGAGCTGACAGGCTGGTGCCGAGGAGGATTTCGCCATTGCGCAAACGCGCTTTTAGATTGTTGGGATACATGGATAGCTCCGTTGGATTTAACCGTACAGTGAATAGAAGATGAGGCCGCCGAGCAGGATGCGATAGGCGGCAAATGAGTATGTACCGTGGCGCTGAAGGAAGCGGAGTAAGAAGCCGATGGATAGGTAGCCGCTGACGGCGGCGGCGAGAATCCCCAATCCCAAACTCAGCAGCCCGGCACCACCTAGGCCTCCTTCGAGCAGGGCGAATAGTTGCAAGAGGCCGCTGGCACCAATGGCCGGCAGGCCGAGCAAAAAGGAGAAGCGGGCGGCATCTGCGCGCTGGAGGCCCACGAAAAGCCCGCCCATGATGGTTGAACCGGACCGCGAACACCCGGGAATCAGGGCGAGGGCTTGGCACAGGCCGATGAACTGGATCGACCAGAAGCCGAGGTCCTGCATGGTGCGCTCGCGCCGCCCCACGCGCTCGGCTAGTATCAAGAACAGCGCGAGGACGATCAAGCTTGTGGCGATGAGGCGGAGCTGACGCGCCTCGGTCTCGATAAAGTCGCGCGCCCCGAGGCCGAGCACAGCAATGGGGATGGTGCCCACGGCAATGGACCACGCCATGCGGCAGTCTGGGCTGTGGTTGAAGTTGCGGTGCACAACCCCTTGCAGCGCGGCGACGACCAGCCTTTTGACATCGGCGGTGAAGTACGCGAATACGGCTGCGAGCGTTCCCAGTTGGATCACCGCGGAAAATGCCGCGCCTGGATCGTCCCAGCCGAGAAAATGGGGGACTACTCGCAGGTGAGCGGTGCTGCTGATGGGCAGGAATTCGGTCAGACCTTGGACTAGGCCTAAGATGAGTGCTTGTAGCCAGTGCATGGAGGGATTAAGCTAACCGTCGTCGCCCACCCCGACAAGGACGGCGCGCCCTTGACAAAAACGCGGGCCAGTGTGCAGAATACCCCCTGATTTCACCATAACAAGGAGACCTTATGCCCGTTACCATTAAAGACGTTCAAACTATCCTCACCCAACCGGCCGGTTCCCGTTTGGTCATCGTCAAGATCATCACTTCGGATGACGGCCTGTACGGACTTGGTTGCGCGACCTTTACCCAGCGCTTCCACGCCGTGCATACGGCTATCGAACAGCATCTCAAGCCCTTCCTCATTGGCCGCGACGTGGATCGCATTGAGGAGACTTGGCAGATGTTGATGGTCAACGGCTATTGGCGCAACGGCCCGGTGCTCAACAACGCCATCTCTGGCGTCGATCAGGCGCTGTGGGACATCAAGGGCAAGCGAGCGGGGATGCCGGTGTACCAATTACTGGGCGGCAAGTGCCGCGAAGGTGCGGCTGTGTACGGCCACGCGGGTGGCGATACGCCCGAGGCTGTCGTCGATAGCATCCGCCAGTTCCAGGAGCAAGGCTATCGCTACATCCGCTGCCAGATGGGCGGCTACGGCGGCAAGGCATCGACCTTGGTCAAGCCCGAAGGCGCGCCCGAAGGCGCGTATTACAACCGCAAAGAGTACATGATGAACCACCTGCGGATGTTTGAACACATCCGCGCAGAACTGGGCTTTGAGGTGGAACTGCTGCACGACATCCACGAGCGGTTGCACCCGATTGAGGCGGTGGGTTTTGCCAAGGACGTGGAGGAGTTCAAGCTGTTCTTCTTAGAGGACGCGCTCGCGCCCGAAGACATTGAGTGGTTCCGCCACATTCGCCAGCAGTGCGCGACGCCGCAGGCTATGGGCGAGTTGTTCAACCATCCGCACGAGTGGACGCCGCTCATCGAAGGGCGACTGATTGACTTTATGCGTATGCACGTGAGCCAGATGGGTGGGATCACGCCAGCGCGCAATGTGGCGGCTTTTGGGCAGATGTACGGGGTGCGCACGGCTTGGCACGGCCCGGGTGACACCTCGCCGGTGGGGCACGCGGCTAACCTGCATCTGGACTTGTGGGCACCCAACTTCGGGATACAGGAGTGGTGCCGGTTCGCAGAGCACGTGTACGAAATGTTTCCGGGGCTGCCCGAGGTCCGCAACGGGTACATGTATCCGAGCGATGGGCCGGGGTTGGGGATTGACATCGACGAGGACTTGGCGGCTAAGTACCCTTGTGAAGACCAAGTCATAGGGTGGACGCAGACGCGCTTGCCCGACGGCAGCCCGGCGCGGCCCTAAGATGAAAATCCTAGTTTCCAATCTCGGCAGTACCTCGTTTAAGTACAAGGTCTTTTCCATGCCCGAGGAAGTGGTTTTGGCACGGGGCGGCATGGATCGGATTGGGGGCCAAGGATCGGTGCACACCTTCCAGATCGGCGGAGCCGACGAGGTTGAACAGGCTGTGGACCTGCCCGACCACGCCAGCGCGATTGACGAAGCCCTCGTGCGCTTGGCCGAGGGTGGGGTGTTGGCTTCTGTGGAGGAGTTGGACGCCGTGGGGTTTAAGGCCGTCCACGCGCGCGCTATTTCTGGGGTGGTAGAACTCGACGAGGATGTCGTCGGGCGGATGGAGGACTTTTATCCGGTGGCTCCGGCGCACAATCCCGCTTATGTGGCGGCGATCCGGCAGTTTGCGCGGGTAGCCCCCACGGCGCGGCGGGTCGGGTGCTTTGAGACGGCGTTCCACGGTGCGATGCCGCAGCGGCGCAAAATGTACGCGGTGCCCTATGCTTGGTATGAACAGTACGGCATCCAGCGCTACGGCTTCCACGGGGCCAGTCACCGCTATGCTGCCGAGAAGGTCGTGGAACTGGAAGGGCGTGCCGACATCAAACACGTCAACATGCACTTGGGCGGGTCCTCGTCGTTGTGCGCTGTAAAGGACGGAATCTCGCAGGGGGCGTCGCACGGACTTAGCCCGCAGGGCGGTCTGCCGCAAAACAATCGCATTGGCGACTTGGATCCGTATGCGCTGGACTTAGTGATGCGCAACGAGGGACGACCGTGGGACGAGGTGTTGGCGCAGTGCGCTAACGAGGGCGGCCTAGTGGGGCTTTGCGGGTACGGCGATATGCGCGACATTGAGGCGGGGGCGGAAAGCGGGGACGAGCGCTGTGCTTTGGCTATAGACGTGTTGGCGACGGCGGCGCGCGACTGGCTGGGGGCTTTTGTGGTGGAGATGGGCGGGCTAGACGCGATTAGCTTTACCGGCGGCATTGGCGAGTACTCGGTTGCCGTGCGCAGGGAAATTCTGCGAGACTTGGAATTTCTGGGGGTGGTGATGGATGCGGCTAAAAATGAGAGCGTTCGGGGCGAGGGCAGCTTGCACGTCGCGTCGAGCCGAGTGCCCATTTACGTGCTGCGCACCGATGAGGAATTGGTGGTGGCGCGGCAGACTTGTGAGTTTTTGAGTCTATGAAAACATCGACGATATTCGGGGTCTATCCGTCTATTAATGATACATCGCAGACATTCTCGCCGGATGCTGATGACGCTACGCGTCCTCTTGACGGCAGCGCGGACAAAACAGATTATCTCGTGAAGCTGGATTCGCAACATGACCGCGCACGATACTAGCTCTGTCGGAAAGGACGGAAAACATGAGGATTGAGCCGGAAATCAGCGGCGTGAGTGTCGTCTTGCTCGGGGATTTCAACCCAGCGATCTTCACACCGGCTTGGTTCGCGCTACACGGCCTCCTGCCGGAGAGTGTTACAGATAGCGCTGATTTGCGGCTCGCTCACCAGCAGGTGACAGAATTTGCCGCCGACTGGCTTCTTCTGCACGTCACGGTTGATAGATTCTCCGTCGAAACATTGCAAGCCCCTCACATTCGCTTGCGAGACCTCGTCGCGCGGATATTCAAGGAGTACCTACACCATACGCCCTTCAGGGCGTTCGGAATCAATCGCAGCGTTCATTTCCAAGTGAAAAGTTTGGCTGAACGGGATCGAATCGGCAGAACGCTGGCACCGGTAGAACCGTGGGGGGCTTGGGGGCATGACCTCGATCTATATGGCAAGCATGGTGGGATGAAGTCGCTGACGATGTCGCAACTCGCTCCCGATGGAAGGCCAACGGGTAGCAAATCAACGTTACGGTGGAGCCATCTAATCGGATTAGAAATAAGCAAACTGGAGTTTACGTCAGGGTCAACGACCACTATGCCATCGACGATGCCGAGTTCGGAACCGCTGAGCGCTTGATCGATCTTTTCGATGACAACTTCGATGCGTCACTTGAGCGTAGCAATGGTATCATCGATCACATCATGTCCTTAGCAAAGACAAAGGAGGAATAGTTCATGTCGCAGGCGGTTCCATCCACAGCGGCACAACATTTGCAATATGCCAATGCACGTGAAAGGCTCAGCGATTTCGATAAGGATGCCGTGCAGGAGCACCTCTTTCAGAATGCAATCCAAGCTGTCCCTTTGGTGTTAGAGCAGAGAAAGAGTTCTCCGACGACAAGTGTGTACGACCAAGATATAGAAGGAACGACCCTGCTGACGTTCGCCAGTCGTGAACAGGACGACGATGTGCTCCCTCGGATTTTGAACTTGCCGCAGCCGAGCGCACATCGGTCGCCGTCTGCGACCCTCCATGCTCTACAAGAGTGGGAAGGCTATGTCGTGGAAATCGGCGAAGACGAGTTTGTGGCGAGGCTGGTCGATTTGACCGCTGGCATGTCCTATGAAACCGACGAGGCGACCATCCCAATGGAGGAAATCTCGGAGCATGATGCCGAAAAGATGAGCGAGGGCGACATTTTTCGCTGGGTGATCGGGTACGAACGTTCGGCATCAGGAACGAAACGGCGCGTCTCGCAGATCGTGTTTCGCGATCTGCCTAGGATGACCGCTGCCGACTTTGAGGAAGGCCGGAAGTGGGCGGAGAGAGTCGCACGATCGCTCAATCCGTGACGAGGGAGGAAGGGCCACCAGGGGACGACGACTTTGAGTTCACGGTCTTCGGTCCAGGTTATGGAGAAAGCATCGTCCTACATGTCGGCAACGGAGCTTGGGTGATCATTGACTCCTGCGTTGATGCCGATGGACGGCCGCATGCCCTGCGATACTTGGAGAGTATCGGCATTGACCCAGGTGGTCGCGTTCTGCCGACCCATAGCGATATAAATCGCATTCTCACGGCCACGCGGAACGCTTACGTTACCAGCGATGGTTCTCTCTCACCGCACACCCACTACAGCAACAGAGTGGTTGACCGAACTCTGCGGCAATCGAGAGCACAGCTTCGACGGCTGGCACCCCATGCCGGAGGGGTCCGTTTACGGCGTTCTCTGGGGCTAGGCCGGCAATGAACAGTCGAAACACTGAGGGACGCCTGCCGTCTCGCGGATTACGCGGCCTGAAGCGACGATGCCCGACACCGTCTCATAGAACGCTGGTTACCGATCGCCGCGCTAAGCATTCCATAAAACAACAATAGATTACCTGTGGAGGACGAACCCATGTTTGGAACCATTCGCAATCCGTCCGGCGAAGTGCTGGACTACACTTTTCACGCTGGCACGGAGGGATCGCGGCACATCGCCGTTTTGGGGCACGGCGTGACTGGCAATAAGGATCGCCCTTTTGTCGTAGCGCTCGCCGAGGGATTAGCTGCTGCTGGCATCCATGCGCTGCGCTTTTCCTTTGCCGGCAATGGCGCGTCCGAGGGCCGCTTTGCCGACGCGACGGTTTCCAAAGAAGTAGAAGACCTCGGCGCGGTGCTCAGCGCCTTGGACGGCTACTCGGTCTGCTATGTCGGCCACAGCATGGGCGGGGCGGTCGGCGTCTTGCGCGCCAGTCGCGACGAGCGCATTCACCTGCTCGTCTCCTTGGCGGGCATGGTGCATACGCACGCCTTTGCCGAGCGCGAGTTCGGCGAGGAGGTGCCCGACGAGGGCTGCATGTGGGACGAGCCGGACTGCCCACTCTCGCAAGCCTACATGGACGATATGGCTCAGATCGACACTGTGGTGAGACGCGGGACCGAGATTGTAGTGCCTTGGTTGCTAGTGCATGGCAACGAGGACGACGTGGTGCCGATTGACGACTCGCACGACATCCTCGCTCAAACCAGAGACAATGCCGAACTTGTCGTCATCGACGGAGCCGACCACGTCTTTAGCGAACACGCGCAAGTCATGGTCGAAAAAGTCGTCGGCTGGCTACAAGGCTTCGACCTGAGCTCAGCCGAAGGGCAGTGGGTATAAGCATCCCCTCGGGTTGCAGCCTACCAGAGATCGCGCGTACCTCCTATCTTTAAAGGAGGAAACCCGGCAATCCCGCCGGCCATGCGCGCTCTGCCCAGCTAAGCCATGAAAAAGAGAACCCCGAGTCGCCTGAGCACTCGCCAGCAACGGACCTTGCTGGCCGTGGTGGTCTTGGGTGTCTTCATGGTCGCCGATACGCTCTATTTGCTGACCAATCGGCTGGCCGACGCCCTCGATTTCGACTACTTCGCCGTCACCGACATTTCCCTGCCCAAGTTTTACCAAGTCATGGTGCTGTCGCATACGGGCGTCGGTTGGGTGCTGGTGGTGCTGGCGATGGGCTTTGTGGCTTGGCATTTACCGGCGGTGTGGCGCAAAAGCCGCAAGCGGGCCATCCTCACAGGCATCGCCACCCTGACGCTGGGCATTGTACTGGCCATCAGCGGACAGTTCATCCTCAGCGCGGCGAGCAACCGAGGCAATCCGGTGGCGTACTGGAGCCACGTGGCCGCGGCGGTTTTAGTCCCTCTCTTTTACTTGGCTCACCGTCGCCTCTCACTGTGGAAGCCCTCGGCGCGAAGCTATCGCATCGTGCCCATAGCGGTGGTTGGGCTGTTGGCGCTGGCCGTGGTGCTGCACGGGTTGAGCTATAGTGGCGAGCAGTACACTCAGGCGGCCGAGCAGGCATTTGCCGCTGGCAAGCACACCGGGCCGGGGTCCAAGGCGCGGGAGGTCGCTGACTTTGCTCCAGACGACTTTGTCCCTGCCAATTTCGTCCCGGCTGAAAGCCCCTTTTTCCCAGCGGCTACTACGACTACGACCGGCGACGTGCTGCCCTCGCGGATCATCACGCGCGGCGATCTCTCGCAGCCGGAAAAACTCGCCGGCGACCTCGACGAGTTCGGCTTCGTGGTCAACGAGCCGATTGGTTCGGAGACTTGCGCCCGCTGCCACGCGGCAATCGTCGAACAGTGGGCGACGTCAGCGCACCGCTTTGCCTCGTTCAACAATCCCTTCTACGAGGCGACGATCAACCACATGCGCGACAACTCGATCGAGAGCAATGCGGAGGTTGACGCGCATATCGCCTATTACAAGGACTTGGCGGGCGAAGAGGCCAAAATCAAGTCCAAGTGGTGCTCTGGTTGCCACGATCCGGCGCTGATGCTGGCGGGCAAAATGACCGAAGAGATCGACCGCGCCTCGCCCCAGGCTCAAGCCGGCTTGACTTGTCTGGGCTGTCACGCCATCGACGCAATTCACGACCAGACCGGCAACGGCAACTACAACATTGCCGACGAGCAGGAAGATCCCTATCTGTTCGCCAATGCCAAAGAAGGCGTGGGCCGCTTCGTGCACGACACCGCGCTGAAGGCACGGCCCATCGTCCACAAGAAGCAAATGCTCAAGCCCTTCTTCCGCACCTCTGAGTTTTGCGCCACCTGCCACAAGGTCAGTCTCGACTCGCGCGTCAATGGCTACCGCTGGCTGCGCGGCCAAAACGAGTTCGACAATTGGCACGATAGCGGCGTGGCGCTCAACGCCGCTAGGACCTTCTACTTGCCTGCTGTCAAGCGGGTCTGCCAGGATTGCCACATGCCGCTGGAGGAAGCGGTGGCTGGCGATGTATCGGCGCGGGATGGGTACGTCAAGTCGCATCGCTTTTTGGCGGTCAACACGGCCCTGCCCTTCATCCGCGGCGACGAGGAGACCATCGCACGGATCGAGGAATTTTTGCAAGACGAAAAACTCAGCGTCGATGTGTTCGCACTGCACCACCAAGAAGAAGCGCACTACGCGCTGGATAAGAGCCAGCCGGCGCTGGTGCCGGGCGGCGCGTACACATTCGACGTGGTGGTGCGCAACAAGGGCGTCGGGCACACTTTCCCGGGAGGGACCAACGATTCCAACGAGGGCTGGCTAGAGGTTTCGGTGGTGAGCGGCGACGATGAGGTGCTGGCTTTGAGCGGGGCAGTGCAAGACGACGGGCACGTCGATCCGGGGGCGCACTTTTACAAGGCGTTGATGGTCGATGCAAAAGGACAAGCCATCCACCGGCGCAACGCCCAAGACATCGTCACCGCCGTGTACGTGCGCACTATTGGTCCGGGTACGGCGGATGTGGCGCACTATAGCTTCGAGGTGCCCGAGGACTACGCGGGGCGCAAGCTGACGCTGCGGGCGCGGCTGCTGTGGCGCAAGTTCGACCGCGCCTATACGGAATTTGCCTTTAACAACAACCGCCAGGGCTTCCGCCGCTTCGACCAAGTGCCGGATTTGCCGGTAACTGAGATTGCTCGCGGCGAGGTGGAGTTGGTGGTGGGAGAGTCGTCCGTGACGGGTGCGCCGGATGCGGGCGACTGGATGCGCTTCAATGACTATGGCATCGGTCTGCTGCTCCAAGACGATACCCAGGGTGCCGCACGAGCCTTTGCGACGGTGGAACAGCTAGCGCCGGAGCGCTTGGACGGTTGCCGCAACTTGGCTAAGGTTGCAGTGCGCGACGGCCACTTGGAGCGGGCCTACGAGCATTTGGAGGACTGCGAGGCGTTAGTTAGCGGCGACGGGCAGACGGCTTGGGTCTGGGGCGTGGTGTTGCAGGAGGATGGCCGCTACGAGGCTGCGGCGCAGGCGTATCGCCGGGTGTTGCGCGACTTTCCCGAGGATCGGGCGACGTGGCGCAACTTGGGTCGGGTGCTGTATCTAGATGGCCGCTTTGAGGAGGCTTTGGAGGCTCTCGATGGTGTATTGGCCATTGACCCGGAAGACCGCGTCGCCCACTACCACCGGATGCTTTCGCTGCGCGCCCTTGGCCGCGAGGATGAGGCCCTCGTCGCCGAGCAGGCTTACCAGTATTACCAGATCGACGAGTCGGCGCAAGAGTTGACGCGCCGCTACCGGCTAGAGCATCCGCACGACAACCGCGAGGCGCTCAAGATCCACGTTCATCCGCTGGGGGAGGGTGGTTGAGGGCGCACGTGGAGAATTTCCTCCATGCCTAGCGCCCGCACTTGGTCGGCCTCTAGGGTGAGGACAGCGCGGTTGGGAAACTCCACCTCGTACGCGGCTCCTTCGCCGTGAATGAAGACCACGACCCCGACATCGCCGGCGATCAGCTCGGCTTCGGGTTGATCGGCTGTTAGGACAGCCCGTCGGTGTTCAGCTAGGGGTTCATCTAGGGGTTCGGCTAGGGTAGTCATGGACTAACTCCTTTGTGGAACGGCCGTTACAAAACGCAACGTGGTTTCGCCTTGGCGGACGAACCACACGGTGCACAGATGAAATAGGCCGTATGATGGTGTGTCAATATATCCAAGGATAATGTATTTGGTGCCGTGCTCAGTTGCAATGCGTTCGGTAAGCGGTTGCGTCCTGACGATGACTAACAGACCTCTGCGTAAGCCCTCGACATTGTGGTCGTCATAGCCTAATAGAACGAATAGACCGTTCTTGCTTTCGTCGTGCAGTAGGTAAGTCAATTTTTCGTCGGCGATGTAGGCTTCGCTGCGATTCATGTCGAGCTAATCCGATTGCATTCTTTTTGCGTGTCGGTTACTCTAGCAAACACTTGTGTATCAACCTTTCACACTGCTAAGGCTTAATGGGAAGAGATATGACGAGGAAGTACGTAATAGGCGCAAATTTTATGCCAACATCTCATAGCACGATCTGGCGACTGTTGGTCGGCGCGGTGTTATGGACTGCGTGCGGCCCGGAAGAGCCTTCGGAACCGGCTCCGAAGCCTGAGTACACCAAACCGGCTGCCGACTACGCAGTGGGGCGCGGGCGGAAAGAGGCTCCTGCGGTGCGCTTTGTCGATGTGACGAGGGAAGCTGGTCTCGAATTCAGGCACGAGACCGGTGCGCGCGGCGACAAGTGGATGCCGGAAACCATGGGCAGTGGCTGTGCGCTTTTTGATTACGATGGCGACGGCTGGTTGGATGTGCTCTTGGTCAACAGCGAAGGCTGGGGCGGCGAAAAGGCTCCCGGCAAGCTCTACCGCAATCTCGGCAACGGCACCTTTGATGACGCGACGAAACGCGCGGGTCTAGACTTCTCGGTCTATGGCATGGGCGCGACGATTGCCGACTACGACGCCGATGGCGACCCGGATATCTACCTGACGACCTTGGGGCCGAACCTGCTCTTGCGCAACGACGCGGGACGCTTTGTCGATGTGGCGCAAGAAGCGGGCGTGGCAGGTGCGGTCTGGCGGGACGATGCGGGCAATGAGAATCCCGAATGGTCCACGGGCGCGGCTTGGGTTGATGTGGATGGCGACGGATGGCTGGATCTGTTGGTTACCAACTACGTGCGCTGGTCAGCTAGCACCGACATCTACACCACGCTCGATGGCAAGGGAAAGTCCTACGCCACGCCACAGCAATACCCCGGCTCGACGCCGAGGCTCTACCGCAACTTAGGCGAGGGTCGCTTTCGGGAAATAACTGAAGAAGCCGGTCTGCTGTTGCCCGAAGGCAAGTCCATGGGCGTGGCCATGACCGACTTTGAAGACGACGGGCGCATTGACTTGGTCGTCACCAACGACACCCAGCCCAATTTCCTGTTGCAAAACTTAGGTGGGGGTCGCTTTGCGGAACGGGGGCTCGCCGCGGGCATCGGCTACGACGAGACTGGGCGGGCGCGAGCGGGGATGGGCGTAGATATTACCTCGGTTGCCAACGACGGCGTGCTCTCCATCGCCATTGGCAACTTCAGCCGCGAGGCGCTCTCGCTCTACAGCCAAGCTGGAAGTGAGGTCTTCGTCGATGCTGCGGGTAAAGCTCGGCTGATGCAGGCGACGCTGCAGCCGCTGACCTTTGGACTGCGCTTTTTCGACTACGATCTCGACGGCTACCAAGACCTGATCTTGGCCAATGGGCACATCGAGCCAGAGATCAACTCGACGCAGAAGGAGATCGAGTACCAGCAGGCACCGCAGTTGTTTTGGAATGACGGTGACGGGCGGATGGTCGAGGTGTCGGAGCAGACGGGCGGGCCATTTCTCAAGCCAGTGGTGGCGCGAGGACTGTCCGTCGGCGATATAGACGCAGACGGCGACTTGGACGTGTTGCTGACGACCAATGGAGGTCCAGCTTATCTATTGCGCAACGAGGGGCCGACGGGCCGCGTGGTAGAGCTTGACCTGACGGGCAAGGCACCCAATCGAGACGCGATCGGCGCGAAGGTGACTGCGCGGGTGGGCGAACAGGAGCAGGTGTTCATGGTGCGCACGGGATCTTCCTATTTGAGCCACAGTCCGATGAGCCTGACCGTTGGTTTGGGTGAGGCTGAGCAGATCGACCGCTTGGAGATTCGCTGGCCGGATGGGACGGTGGAAGCTCTTGAACAGCTCGCGGCCGGGTCGCGCTACGACATCGCGCAGGGTGAGGGTGTTGTGGGGAAGAAAGCTTTTGTGCAGTAAGCTATTTCAATGGATCAAGCGGCCCCTTTGGTCGTGGCTGACCTTGTCGGGGTCGTGCGGGCCGGAGCGGGCGCGCTTGGCTTCCCCTTGTTTGTAGCGGTGGCGCATTTCCGTTTGCCGCCATTGCAAAAAACTGCGTTCCTGCGCGTCGCGGTTGCGCGCCGAGGCTGGGGCTGGGATTTCGATGGTGGCGTAGGTGATTTCGTTTACCCGGCGCGACAGAGCGACGATTTCTCCTTTGCTGATGACCAAGGTGACGCCGACGTTGGCCTCGACAATGGCGACGCCGTTTTCGCGCGCCCGGGCCAACACGGCGCGGTCTTGCTCCTTGGAGCGGGAGCCATAGGAGGGGATGAGCAGGTACTGTGCTCCGTCGAGCACTGGGATGCGGGCGATGTCGGGGTTCCAGCGGTCGTTGCAGATGAGGAAGCCGCAGCGGCCAAACGGAGTGTCAAAGGCGTGGGCATGAGCGCCGAGGCGGTTGTACCACCAGGAAGGATGGTAGCCTTCGGCTAGTTGCATTTTGTGGTACTTGCCACACAGGCGGCCCCGGTGGTCGATGAAGACGGCGCAGTTGTACACATCATCGCCGATGCGCTCGGCTAGCCCAAAGGAGAGGCTTATTCCCAATTCGCGGGCCAGATCGCGAAAGCGGCCAATGACCGGGCCGCGCGTGGTGACGGCCACGTCCCGCATCCGTTCTTCCGGTTCCTCTCCCGTGATTAGTTCCATGACCACGTAGCCCTCCAGTACCCCTTCGGGTGCCAAGGCTAGTTGGGCACCGCCTTTGGCGGCGGCGCGGAACATGGCTTCCAAGTGGTCGGCATTGCCGGCTAGGTCGAATTTTTTGGGCCGGAAGGAAATGGCGGCGACAGCTACGGATTGGTACATAGGTTACGTCTCCTATTCTTCTTTGCGGCAAAAGCGCAGTGCGTACAGGTCGGCGTCGTACATGACAAAGCGCAGGCGCACTGGCCGACCGGCCAACGGGCCTACTTCAGCGCCTGATTCCCATTCTACTGCTAAGTCCGTCTGATCCTGAAAAAGTTCGGGCGAGTCGGCTAGCGACAGGCCGGGGAAGGGCTTGCCGTTTTCGTCTTGGACCTCGACGCGGATGCTACCGGCCGCGGAGGTGGCCATGTTGAGCCGCAACTGATCGCCGCTGAAGATCAGGGGCTTGGTGGTGAACTGGCCGCCGCGATAGGGCGCTTGTACCGACGCAAAACCATCGAGGCGCATGGTCAGGCGGCGGATGCAGGAGGTGGGCATGCGCCAGTGCTCGGTCATGTAGAGCGACAGTTCGGCGGGTCCGGTGCGCAGCAGGCCGCGCATGATGTACACGCTGCGGTCGTGCCAATTTCCGGGATCGGGACCCGGGCGCACGAAGGCTTCGGGGAAGAGGCGGTCGAAGTGGAGGCCGTCGTGGCTGCTCATTAGCACGCCGTCGTTGACCCCAGGGTACGGCCAGTCGGGCGTGGGGCTGCGGTTGTTGACAAAGCGCGAGGGGAACATCAGGTAGAGGCCGGGGGAGCGCTCGTAGGGAACGCAGGAATTGGTGTACATGTGCTCCAGCGGCGCATCGCCGGTGTCGATGGATTCTAGCGGACTCCAGTGGACAAAGTCGTCGGAGGTGGCGCGGCGGATCCAGCGCACGCCCTCCTTAAAGGCGCGAGTGGCACCGTGGCCTAGTTCGCCGTCGCTGCGAATGCCTCGGGTGTACATGACGTACTGGCCGGTCCACGGGTCGCGGAAGGCGATGTTGTGCGAGTCGAACGGGCCTTCGGTCTGCACGGGTTCGGGGTTTTTGCGCCAGTGGAAGCCGTCGGGCGAGGTCGCCGTGTAAATGGCACCACGCCGACCGATGCCTTTGTAGCGCTCTTGCTCTGGGGCTTGTGGGTCGAGGAATGGGGAGAAGTTGACTAGGTCGGGATCGTCGAGGACCAAGTTATTGGCCGTCGAGCCTTGGAAGTCGATGAGGCCCAACTCTGGTTTGTGCCAGGTTATGCCGTCGCTGCTTTCGACATAGGCGGTGCAGGCGCGGTCGGTTTTGTTGTTGTCGGCGTGGGGGATACAGCGGTACCAGGCGCGGAAGCGATCTCCGTCTTTGAAGAGCACGGCGTAGGCGAGGCCGCCTTCTTCCCAAGGATGGTCGATGCGCACTGCGGCGTTGCGGCGCATGGGCTGGTGGAGGACTTGGCGGGCGTCCTGCAGCTCGTCGATGAGGCGGCGGTCGAGCAGTAGTTGGCGGTCGGAGCCGATGGGGATGGGGGTGTCGGGCATGGTGGCCTCTGGGGTGGGTAGTTGGAGCGTCGGCGGGCGTATTATAGCTAACGTAGGGCTAATCTACAACTTAACAAGTCTTGTTTGCCCTATCCCATCTACTTGCTATTCGGACACTTATGTCCTATTCTGTAGAGCGTGAAAGGCAGAGAATTCATAGATCGAGTTTTTGAGCTTGGCGCGGAGCGTGGGATTTCCGTTCGCCTCGATACCAAGCGCGGCAAGGGAAGCCACGTCACGCTGTATTACGGTACGCGTAAGACCGTCGTAAAAGATCGCCGCAAGGAGCTTGCTCCCGGTCTTTTATCCGCTATGATCCGTCAACTCGGCCTCAACCGTAGCGACTTTCAATGAGGTAGGAAAAAGGAGATCGTCATGCAGTTTCGCTATCCCGCACGGCTTCAGCCCGATCTCTCGGGCGAGATCATCGTCTCGTTCCGAGATCTTCCCGAATGCCTCACGTCCGGCGAGGACGAGACCGAGGCTCTTATGGAGGCTCGCGACGCGCTTGAGGAAGCTATCGCCGGCCGCATTGACGATGGCGAGCCAATCCCGGTGCCGAGTCGGCGACATGCTGGTGAACAGCTCATCGCCGTGCCGCCGGACATGGCCGCGAAGGCTGCGTTCGCGCTAGCGTTCCGCGCTAGTGGGCTGTCGCGCCTTGCCTTGGCTCGCCGCCTCGGCGTCAACGAGAAAGTCGTGCGTCGCATGCTCGACCCGCGTCACCACACGGCCGCCAACCGGATTCACAAGGCCCTGTGTGCACTCGGTCAGGAACTCATCGTGGAGTCGCGTGCGGCGTAATGGGCGCGGCCTACTCGGTAGAGTAAAGCAAAAGTCTTAATCATTCAAGGGGCCTTTTCTCAAATTGCGGACATAAGCATCGACATCCGCCATATCTTTTCTGTCTCGCCACATCCCAAAAGCTTCATGGTCTTTTACAGGTTTTCTTGTACGCTGTCGGATAGGAGACAGGATGGCTTTTTCCTTGCCTCGATAAAGAATGGTGACCGATTCGTTGCGATCGAGAGCGAGCAAGATATCTTTCATGCGTCGTCTTAAGTCGGTAATAGATGCTTTCATAAGTCCTCCTTAAAGTGTACACAGTGCTAGGGATTTGCGCCCTGCTACTGCTTTCGCAGCGATTTCTTTAGCACTCTGCCCCAGGTTCTGCCGTAGGGATGGACGACCTTTACCCGCTCCTTTCCCCGGTAAACTGGTCGTCCCTCGTTTGCCCAAGCGAAGATTGATCCTTCTAGATTGTAGACCTCTGTATATCCCTTTTTCATTAGAAACTGGGCAAGTTCTGACGAGCGGTACCCTACGGAACAGTACAAAACGATACGCTGGTCCGATGATACTCCTTGGAGCGCTTTTAGGGCTTCGTCTTTCGAGGGGGCTGGCCGGGCACCCTGCAGATGGCTGACGGCGTATTCCTCGGGTTTTCGGACGTCGAACAGCAAGAGGTTTTCCCGCTGTGGAGATTCGTCGAGCCAAGATTGTAGCGTATCGGTCGAGATATGGGCGACTGTCGGGAACTTGGTGCGGATCGTCTTCAGCGTTAGGGACCAGGATATGGTGCTGTCTTCGCCTTCTTCCTGTGCCGAGGCGGCGACGCCAGTGCACATTGCCAGTCGTAGGGCAAACGCGAGAACTGTCTTAAATTGGTTGAGGTTGAGTTGGCGCATGAAGATGATCCAATCCGAGAGATGAATATATAGAAGAGGAGGAACCGATCCGATGCAAGATCTACGCATCGCCGCGGTGCAGATGAACTGTCGCGTCGCGGAATACGAACGCAATCTGGCTACAATCGAGCGCTTTGCCGAGGTGGCAGCGGCGCAAGATGTGGACATCGTCTGCTTTCCCGAGCTATGCGTGTGCGGGTACAATGCCGGCGACACCTCGACGCCGGAGCCTGAGCCGCTCGAAGGGGAATCGCTCCGCAGGCTTGAAGAGATCGCGCGAAACTGTCAGATCACTCTGCTCGCCGGTATTCTCGAACGGGACGTCAGCGGTATCGTCTATAACACGCAGGTCGTCTGCGGTCCCGAGGGGTACGTCGGCTGCTATCGCAAGACGCACGTTCCCGATGCCGAGATCGGCACTTGGCGCCACGGCGACGACCTTCCGGTGTTCGACCATGCAAAGGCTCGCTACGGCATTGAGATTTGTTACGATTCCCACTTCCCGGAGTTGAGTACCTTGTTGGCGGAAAAGGGAGCCGAAGTGATCTTCCTGCCCCATGCCTCGCCGGGGGAGACTCTCGCAGAAAAGCGGGCCCGTTGGATGCGCTACGTTCCGGCCCGCGCGTACGACAATAACGTGTACGTCGCCATCTGCAATAACGTCGGCGATAATGGGGCCGGCCGCACGTTCGCGGGGGTGACCTTTATCTGCGATCCCCTCGGTGCTGTCATCGCCGAGGGGCAGAGCGGCAGCGAAGAGGAAATGGTCGTCGCCGACTTGAATGCATCGGCGCTAGCGGAGAGTCGCAGGGAGACGCTGATGTTCTTCCGCCATTACCGCCGGCCCGAGATGTACCGGCGCTGGGAGAACGAGATTGGATTGCGCGGGGATGGTCAATCGACGTCCCTCACTGGCCGATAATTTTAACAGGAGATGACCATGACTCGTTTACAAGACGTCAATACCACGGATGTGCGCAGCGCCATTGAATTGGGTTGCCGCACCATGTCGAGCGTCTTCAATGTCGACGACAACGATATACCCTTTTTTGGCTCGCGCGTGCGTCCCCAAGCCGAATTGCGCTTCAGCGCCGCGCATTCGGAGGCGCACGTGCCCGGCCGCCATCTCAATGCCTTGCTCAACGCCGAGGACGCGGCGGGCGTTGAAGTGGATGAAGCGGCTATTGAAAAACACGCGGCGGCGGCGTTCTACTCGTACAGCGGCCCCATCGCCATGCCGCTCAACCGGGCCGAGTTGGGCGGTCCGCTGGTCAACTTCATCCCGCACAATATCCGCGAGGGCTTCCATGCGCTCTATCCGCTGGTGCAATACCGCGACTCGGATCAGGCGCGACAGCTAGCGGAGGCCAGTATCGAGGCGTTTCGCCGCTACTGGAGCGTGGACGAGGGATGGGATCGACCGGCGCTGCAGGGGTTGGGGCTGGAGGCGTGGGAGAGTCTGTTTATTCCGGGGGAGGCCCGGGCCTTGGGGCCTTTGGTCAAGTACTATCGGGCGACGGGCTATGGGCCGGCGTTGGAGTTGGCTTTGGAATTGGCAGAGAAGATCACGGGTGAGTTTTTTACGGCGGACGGCGGCCACGACCGGGAACTGCTGGGCGACCACACGCACTCGGTCACCTGCGTCATGTCGTCGTTGGCGCAATTGGCCGATCTGACGGGCGACGCGGCGCTTCTGTTGCGCGTCAAGGCTTTTTACGATAATGGCCTGTGGGACATGCGCGACCCATTGGGTTGGGTCGTCGAAAGCACGCATCCCGATGCGCCGCCCGACCGAGGCGAGGTCAACAATACTGGCGACATCGTCGAGACCGCCCTGACTTTGGGGCGCTGGGGCTGGAGCGAGTATCTCCAAGACGCCGAGCGCATTGTGCGCGGCCATATGCTGCCGTCGCAACTGCGCGATATTTCCTTCATTGATGAGCCGCCCAATCCCGAGGGCGTGGACGGCCTGCGCGACTTGGCCCAGCGGCACCAGGGAGCCTTTGGCTTTCCAGCGCCGTACGGTCACGAGCCGGTGGAAGCCGAGAGTGTTGGCTTCAACATGGATATTGTCGGTGGGGCTGTGGCGTCTTTGTGCGAGGTGTACCGGGAGATGGTGCGCAGCGGCCCGGCGGGGCACCGGGTCAATTTGCTCTTTGACCACGAGACCGAGGCCGTGCGCGTTGAATCTCCTTATACGCATGATGTCCTGCGCGTCGAGGTCAAGCAGCCGGGGCCTTTGTGGGTGCGCCTGCCCGGCTGGGTAACGCCGTCTGACTTAGTGGTAAAGGGGGTTGCGCCCCCGCGCATAGACAGCGGGTTTCTTTTTTTTGCCCAACCGCCTTTGAACACTCCCATCGAGATTCGCTTTGCCCTAGCCGAAGAAGAGTTGGTCCTGCAGCATCGAACTCGTTCGATCCGCGCCCGGCTGCGCGGCGACGAGGTGGTGGCGATGGATGACTTTGGCGCTGATCTGACCTTTTTCTCGCCGTTTGATTAAAAGCAAGGTATCCGCAGATAGACACAGATAGATGCAGATACCGGCCCCTACGCGGTTTGGTCTCCGTGGATATGGGCGATATATTAGCGGCCCTATCGTAGCAGAACAATCACTCCAAGGAGGGTGGAACATGGCGAAAATCAAACGGCCTAAAATCTATCATATGTGCTCCCTCGGTTCCCTGATGGGATACGGCGGCAAGAAGGGAGAGTGGAGCGCGGCGAAAAAGCTCAAAAAAATAAAAGACGCTGGTTTCGACGGCTTTGTGGGGCGCGTCTTCATGGTGACCCCGGACGAGGTCGCGGCCTCGGGGTTGGTCTTTGCCTGTACCACCGACTTGGGGGGCATCCGCGAGATCAGGCCCAAGTTGCGCGAAATCAAGGCGGCGGGAGCGCGCTGTGTCAACGTGCAAATGCTCGACCACGACACGCTCACCCTGCGGGCCGTGGAAGTGGCGCGGCGCTTGATGGACGCGGCCGAAGACTTGGAGATGGACGTGGCCGTGGAGATGCACCGCGATACGTGCACGGAAACGCCGGAAAAAACCTATGCCTTGGCCGCTGGTTACGAGAAGGCGGAGAAGAAGCCGCTGAAAATGACGTGGGACTTTTCCCATCCGGCGGTGATCAAGCATTTGTCGCCGCCCTACTGGGAGCGTCTAGCCGAGCGCGTCGATCTGATTCAATTGGCGCAGCAGTTTCACTTCAGGCCATTCAACGGGCACCACGCCATGATTCCGGCTATTGACCACAGGGGCAAGATCATTCCCGAATTTGTCGATTGGCTGGAATTTGCCGAGCAGGTCATGGCCTGTTGGCTGGAAGCGGCCGAGCCGGGCCGAGAAATGTTTGCCTGTCCCGAACAGATCGCCGGCGGTTACCATCTGTCGGTTTTTCCCGACCGCTGGAAGGACGTGCAGGTGGTGCGCCGCGAGTTGGACAGGGTGTGGAAGAGGCAATTGAGGAAGTGGAAGGCACCGGCTTAACCTCGTGCATATAAGCGTCGAGACGCCTCCTCTGGACGCCAGCCTGACCGAGGAGTTGATCGATTTTTGGGATGGGATTTTCGGGGATGGTTACCAAGCTGATCGTCCTGCGTACGCCGGCGGTGAACGCGACTTTAACCGCGATACGTTCTATCTCTTGGAGCAGAGGGGACGCACGGTCGGTAGCAGCCATTTAACTACGGCGGTGGGCAACCCAGAACTGAGTGGGTTAGGCGAAGTGGCTACCGCGTCGCAATGTCGCGGCCAGGGCATTGCCGGCCGCTTGTGCCGGGCGGCGTGCGACGACTTTTTGGCCGCGGGGGGACAGGCCCTGTTCTTGGGTACGGTCAACCCGGTCGCGGCCCGCATTTACCATCGCTTGGGTTGGCGCAAGATGCCCGGTTCTACTATCTGGGCTTTGATCGCCAGCGGGGAATCGCCTGAGTCTTTTCTGATAGATTACTTTAGGGCTAGTGATGAGGTTGGAGTCGAGCCGGGGTCGCCGGCCCAGCGCGTGCCCATGATCCCCTTGATCGTCACGCCGCACGACTGGTGGGTGCTGGACGCCAATGTCGAATTGTACTCGACCCGTTACATCGAGCAGAATTCCTGTATGGGGCTGTATCCGCGCTATGCCAAGCTGGTTGAACAGGGCGCTGGCGCTTGGTTTACCGCCCGCACCCGCGATGGGCGGCTAGTGGGTTTGGCCAGTGCACGGCTCGACGGGGAGGACGCTTGTCAGGTGGATGGTTTCGTCCACGGTCGTTACGGAGGGGCTTGGGCCAATTTGATGCGGGCAGCTATCGACTGGGCCGAGGGGCGTTGCTGGGTGCGGCTTTGTGTCGAGGACGAGGAGAAAGGCGCGCGGTTGAAGGGGTTGGGTTTTGTGGACGGAGGGCCGGGCGAGCCGTTTGTCATGGGGGATCGGACCGTTGAGGCCGTGCGCTTGGTCGCCGATGTTTGAGGAAAGCCATGGTACAACTGCGCGACGTAAATACCACTGATATCGGCGACGCCATTTGCTTGGGCTGCTCAGCCGGACCGCCAGATTGTCGAGCGCGTGAAGTCCCAACGGACGGCGTGTAATGGAGTGAAGGACAACATCCATGCCCATTCCTGATTTTCAATCGCTCATGCTTCCGGCTCTCAAGGCACTTTCCGATAGTGCGGAAAAGCCGGTCTCTGAAATACGCAACCACATCGCCAAGGCCGAAGGACTGACACCGGAGGAAATGCAGGAGTTGCTTCCTAGCGGTCGCCAGCCGGTGTTCGTCAACCGGGTGAGTTGGGCGTTACTCCATCTTGGTCGCGCTGGTCTGTCAGAAAGAATTCGGCGCGGCGTCTGGCGACTGACGGAGGAAGGGGAGAGCCTGCTGGCCGACGCGCCTCCTCGCATCGATATGAATTACCTCCGCAACTATCCGGCCTATGTTACATGGCGGACCAGCAAGAATACCTCGCCGTCGAGTGGAGATGCCACACTCATACCACCGGATGATTCGGCGGACACGCCGGAGGAAGAGTTGGACCGGATCGTTCGGCAACTGCGCAATGAGCTGGAGGCCGATGTTCTGGATCGGGTACGCGAAGCTCCGCCAGCATTTTTTGAACAAGTGGTGGTGGATCTGTTGATCGCGATGGGCTATGGCGGTGGCGATGCTGAGAGAGGTCGAGTGACCGGACGGTCGGGTGATGGTGGAATTGACGGCACAATCCGGGAGGACGCGCTAGGCCTAGACGAAGTTTATGTCCAAGCGAAGAAGTATGCCGACAGCAATACAGTGGGCGAAGGCGATCTGCGCAATTTTGCCGGTGCAATTGACGCTGCGGGCACGACTAAGGGCGTATTTGTCACCACATCAGGTTTCACGAGTGCCGCCAAGAACTATGTGGCACGGAGTCCGAAGCGCATCGTTTTGATTGACGGGAAAGAACTAGCGCGTCTGATGGTCGTGCACAGTCTCGGCGTGCGTACCAGAATTCGTCATGAGATTAAGCGAATTGACGAAGACTATTTCGATCAGGAAGCCTTGTAGGACATGAGTCGGTCGTGAAACCGGGTTCGCGCATATCTGGAAGCGGGGATGAAGGGGAAACCGAAGCGGCGGCGGGAAACGCGCATTTTAAGAAGGAAGGCACAATGATGGTCTCAGAGAATCCTCTTTCAAAACCAAATGACACGATTTTTCTAGAGGATACTAGTATCACTCACATAGATAATCAATGTTTGCCTACACCTTGTTCGGTTCGTGTGACCCTTAGCCTATATCCAACGATAATGTGCTGCATAGATTCAAATAATCTTCCGATATGGCTAGTGAACCGTCAGAATAGCCCCTTCTTTGTTACCTTGAAGAATGGTTGCAATATCAAGGTATTTCTACGACGCTACAACCTCAATAATCTCCTCTTTGGATCGTCAAAGGATACCTTTAAGGGATCTTTGATTCCTCACAAAACTCCTTGTACCGTAATTCAGACAGACGTTTGGATTCGATCTGTGAGTTTTAGCGTACTGAATTTCCAGAAATTATACGGTCAAAAAGATAAGTGGATTAATCTGAACGGAGAATCCAGTCACCGATTAGGCTTTGTGGAAATGAATCATGGTGACTGGCGGATTGAAATCACGGAGGATCCTATTTTTTCTGAAAACGAGAAGTTATTAAACCAAGATGATGGTTATGTTGTAACACACACAGGAATCATCCAGCGTTGTGGCTGTGAGACATTTTGCGTGGAGGAAGCGGAACATATTTTGCGTGGGTTGCGAGCTTTCTGTCATTTGCTCGTGGTTCTGCATGCGGCTTAACCCTTGTGAAAGCGGTTGATCAAGACGATAGAGAAATGGTCTTAGAATGGGGGATCACTCATACTGAATCATGGAGCCAAGGAAGGACCGCATGGTCATGGCTGCCGACGATAGATGGAGGAGATAGTCTTCCTCAATTATTTTCTGGATTCTGGAGGCTATATGATGATTCGGATTGGAGAGATACTATATGTACTGTTATCGATTGGTATCTCAATAGCAACAACGGTCCTTTCCATGTGGGTATTATTCTAGCTCAGGCTGCCCTAGAATCCATATGCTATAAAATCGTGGGAAATATTATAAGCGATAAAGAATCACTAGCAAAATTTTTGAGGGCATCGTTAAATGAAAAAGAAATCGGAATCGACGATAAAATACCTGAGTCATTTCAGGATCTAAAGGATTTCTCCACCCAGAAGGTTAGTCAGGAAAGAGGTAAATATTACAAGGGAGATGGACCGGAAGCAATTGTAGAGATCCGCAACGATCTGATTCATAAAAAGAAGAAGTATGGTGGTCTTTCCGTGGAGGTACAGCTGGATGCTTTACGCCTTAGCCTATGGTACTTAGAGGTGATCCTGCTCAGAAAATTTGAGTATCGCGGTCAATATATGAATCGACTAAGGATCGCCGACGAAAACCCGTTTGAAAATGTGCCTTGGGCAAATGAAAATCTCGAACTATAGGCTATAAAGTGATACGTCAACCTATCATCTCATCGCCTCTATGCGGATGCCGGTCGAGCTAGTAGGGACACCCACAAGGGATGTATCTATGTTGAATCCTCATTCATTATGATGTAACTATGGTACAGCTACGCGACGTAAATACCACTGATATCGGCGACGCCATTCGCTTGGGTTGCCAAGCCATGAGCCGGGCTTTTAACGCCGATGACGCCGATATACCCTATGGCGGAGCGCAGGTACGGCCCGAAGCCTTTTTGGGCGGCAGCATGGAAGGCCACATGCCGGGTCGCCTCTTGAACGGTATGCTGGCGGCTGAAGACGCCATGGGTTTGGACCTGGACGAAGAGGTGATCGACAAGCACGCCCGCGCGGCTTTTTTCTCCTACAGCCGGGCACCGCTGCCCTTGCAGCGCATCGGCCAGCACACCAATGGCGAGGGCGATCCCATTGAATTGCAAGAGCACAATTTGCGCGAGGGATTTCATGCGCTCTACGCGTTGACAGCCTTCCGCAAGTCCGAGCAGGCTATGGAATTGGCTGCGGCCAGTATTGATTTGCTATTCGATTATTGGGTGCCCAACGAGCAGTGGGATCGCGTGCGTCTTGAACGCGACACGCCGGTGCGCCTTCGCGATTCCGGCGAGGGGACCTTTATCCAGGGGCCGGCGCGCGCCATTGGGCCGCTGGTCAAATTGTACCAAGCCACCGGGTACCAACCGGCCTTGGATTTGGCTACTGTGCTCAAGGACAAGGCCGTGCGCGAATTCTTTCTCGACGACGGCTCCTTTGCCACCGAGCGCTTTGGCTCGCACGTGCATTCGACGACCTGCGCGATGTCGTCGCTGGCTCAGCTCGCCGAATGTACGGGGGACGCCGGGCTGATGGAGCGGGTCAAGCGGTTTTACGATGGCGGTCTGTGGGATTTGCGCGATCAGATCGGCTGGTCCATTGAGGTGTCGAGCCGGCCTACGCTCTGTCGTCGGGGCGAGGCCAACAATACCGGCGATATTATCGAGACCGCGCTCATCTTGGGGCACTGGGGCTATCCCGAGTACTACGCCGATGCCGAGCGCATGTTGCGCAGCCACTTGCTGCCGTCGCAATTGCGCGATGTCTCGTTTATCGTCGAGCCAGATAATCCCGAGGGGATAGATGGCAAACACGAGGTGGCGCACAGGCTGCGCGGCGGCTTTGGTTTTCCGGCTCCTTACGGGCACGAGCCGCTGGGCATCTGGCAGTCGAACAAGCCGCGCATTGGCTTTAATATTGACATTGTCGGTGGGTCCGTAGGCTCGCTGGCTGCGGCGTACAAGGCTGTGGTGCGCAGCGATGGAGCGGGGCATTGGGTCGATATGGTGTTCGACTGCGAGACCGATGCCCTCGCCGTACAGTCGCCCTATACGCATCCGCGCCTAGCGGTCAAAGTCAAGCAGCCGGGAGCGCTGCACGTGCGCCTGCCGCCCTGGCTCGACGGCGACCGCCTCGAAGTCGAGGGTGCCGACCGACCGATCTTGCGCGACGGCTATGCAATGATTGAGAATCCGCCCGTGGGACACTGGATCGGTTTTGCGTTTGACTTGCCCATCCACGAGACGACCCTGACTTGGCGGGACAGCGCCATCCGCGCCCGGCTGCGCGGCGACGAGGTGGTGGCGATGGATAACTTCGGGACGGATCTGACCTTTTTCCCGCCGTTTGATTGAGCCGACGCCCGACATGGCCCCGTGGACCGCGATGGGCGAATTCAGGCAAAGTACTCCTCGTCGTCCCGCAGCGCATTGCGGTGCGGCAGGTATTCGACCACCAGCTCTACATCTACTAGAGTCACCGGGTGAATGAGCTGGGCGTCTTTCTCCACGACCTCTACCCCCACTGTATTTATCCCCCGCTGGGGCAGGCGCTGGATCTGCTTGAGATCAATGTGCAGCCGGTACCCGTTGACTGCGTAATCCGGTCTGGGACGCAACTGGTAGGTCCAGTCGGCCTTGCGCCACGCGATCTCGGGTATTTCACCGCCATTCCACTTCAGCTTGATCCGGTCCTCGTACGTCAGGTGTTGCAACATCAGGCGCAGCTCGCAGCGCCACAACTCACCGGCTTGGTCCCGGCCGGCCACGTCGTCGCTCACCTCCAGCGTGAACGACCGCGCTGGATCTCCGCACGGCAATTCGGCCGGTAGCTGTTCGGACAGGCCATAGGTAGGGGCTGATTTGGGATTGATGGGGATGCCGAGCCGGTACCTCTTGTCGAGATTGTCCAGCAAGTCTGGATGCCCCATAAACCGTAGCCTTCCAGCCGCTTCGTCATCGTATGGATAGCGCTTGGGCATTGGGTAATACGTGTGGAAGAACACGCCGTGGGCCCCAGCGGCATAGGCATTGGCTGCAGCGGCCCGCACTGCTGGCCGGGAAAGCTCGGGGTTATTGGTCGATTCCATACCCGCCAACACCCGCACATCCCTACCTTCGGCGGCGGCGACAACGGCCCGCAATCCAGTGGTGTCGTTGGCAAAACCACCGACGACCTGCATGCAGATCAGTGCATCGACGATCCCCTCCTCGATCCAGGTCTGCACGTCCATCCCCATGCGCTTATTGCCGTCTAGGGTTGCGCCTATGCGGACTACCAACCGCTTGGGACGGCCCTGCTCTGCGGCCGCCCGGTCGCAGAGCAGGCGTATTTCCCGCATCCACTCGGTCAAGGTCTCGGTGTGCTCGGCGACCTCCCCGCGGCCGATAAACGGCGCGTAGTCGTTCATGTTCAGCTCAATGCCGTCGCCGGGGTAATCTCCGACCAGTTCGGAGATCACCGCCAGCCGGTCCGCCCGCACTTCGGGTACGGCAAAGGACAGCCGGTTGGGGTTGTCGAAGCGGGCCTCGGGGTACTCGGGCTCTTCGCCGACCTGCCATTCGGGATGCTCGGTGGTGAAGTCGGCTACCCGGCAATTGGTGACGCGGTCGTGCGGCGTGTGAATCATGTTCAACAGCAGGCTGGGCAGAAACTGGAAACCGCGCTGCTGCGCCCGCTGGCACACGAGCATGAGCGGGTCCGTGCCCTGTTCGATCATCAGCTTGGCGTTGTGCGCCGCCCGCCACCAAATGTCGTGGTCGGTCAGATCGACATTGTGCCCCCAGCGCTCGCCCACCTTAGTGGCGTAGAGCAAAACGCTGCAATCGCCCACGGCATAGGTGATGGTGTCAATGCCGAGATCGACTAGTTCGTCGATGGGTTCTAGGTACTGCTTGGCCCCCATGGGCGGCTCGTATAAGTACACGCTTGAATGGCGGCCGTCGGTGTAGAACATCACCTCGTGGGTCTTGCTCATGATCGTCCTCCTCGTCTTCTGTCTGGCGCTGCGACCTTTTGACCTTACAGCGACAATCCGTGCATCAATAGGTGCAATTAACCCCAGCCGGGCAGCTCAATCAAGTCTCTTTGGCGGGATATTGACTCACCATTAACAATGCCCTATGCTTGGCCAAAATAATTGAGGACGCCCATGATTACCGATGCGCAATTGGCCCAGTACGAAGAGCAGGGTGCCGTAACTATCGACAGCCCCTTCACCACCGAGCAGTTGGACCGGGCAGAGGCAGCGTGGGACCGCTTACGCGACAACGGCGGTGCACCGTACGAGGATCCGGATTACATCGAAGTTATCCAGCACCCGTACTTTGAGGAGGTGGCCAAGAAGCTACTGCGCGCCGATGCGGTCCATCTGTGGTGGGGTCTGGCCCCCCACGAGCGGGCTCCGGCCTCAGCGCCGTACGACGATCCCTGCGAGCAGTGGGCGCGCGGCTGCCACGTGGACATCCAGGCCACGCTGGAGGATTTTGAGGCCACCCCCCGCCGGATGCGGGCCGAGTTGTGGTTCTGGCTCAACGATGTGCCCGCTCATCGCGGCGCCATGCGCATCCTGCCCGGCAGCCACCGTCCCATCATGGCGCACTGGAGTCGGGTCCTCCGGCCCGAACACAAAGCTGAATTACCCCGCGTGCACGGCCTGCGGCCGGCTCCAGTCCCGTCGACTGCGTCCGCTTTCCCCGAGTACATCCCGGACCTGGGCGAAAGGCCCTGGCTTGAGTGCGAACCCGTCCCCGCAGTGGCGCGCCGGGGACAGATCCTAGTGCTCTGCAGCGCTGGATTGCACTCGGCCTGGCAGAATGAGGACACCGTGCCCCGCAAAGCCATGGGCACCTCGTGGATCGCCGCCGGGGTTTCGGGCGGCCTGCCCAAGAACCAGCGCGACGCCCTGATGGACTTCTTTCCCCGGCTGCGGTGCCAACTGCGCCCGGACCGCGCCCACATTGTGCCGGATCACTTTGACTGGCTCTTTGAAAGCGACTACGATCCGCGCTGGCCGGAGACTTTTCCGCCCTCCCATTGAGCAGTTGTTCCGACCCGCCTATGAGGATTCCGCCCGCTGAGCTTTTCCGCTAGCTCCTCTGGGAGCTCGGCTGGACTTCTGAGACGAAGAAGTCGTCGGGGAGGATGCTCTTGGTCTCGACCCCGTGACTGTACTCGGGCAGCCCGATTGTCGTCACCGCGCCCATGGCCGTGAAGTGCTCGCACTCGCCGCTGGCCCCGCTCTTATTGCCCCCTCCGTGGCCGCGCAGCCAGGCGTCGTCGATGACGCGCTCCCCCTTCCACATGCCTCGGGTGGCATTGAGGTGGCCGAAGCGCGCCAGATCCGAGGCGCTGATGACCACCCAACCCGGGCCGCTGCGCACGACTTGGCCGCCAATTTCGTAGGGTGGATCGAGGTAGGTGTACGCATCTGGAATGGTGGGATAGAGATATTTCCGCTCTTTTACTTCGCCGCCGGCGAGCCAGTCCCAGCGCTCGTACGGGATGCCAATGGCGTCGAACAGGCGCTCCTGGACCACGTCCTTGAGGTCGCGGCCCCAAACGTAGGTCAGCGCTTGACCCAACCGCCAGAAACCGGCGCTGCTGTACAGCCCCTGGGTGCCCGGTTCGGCATGGGCGTAGCAGTCGTAGAAGGGATCGCCCGTCCAAGTGGCCCATTCGGGGATGCCGGGAACTGCGTCCCGCTCTTCGAGACCCGTGCGCTGCTCCCGCCAGCGGTTGCCGATTTCAAAGGGAAAGCCACCCCAGTGCAGGCTCTCATCGCGTCGCCCGATCAAGTGGCGCCAAGTGAGTTTTTGGTGGTGGCCGCAATTGAGGTACTTGTGCTCGTGCGACAGTTGTCCGGCTCCGGTCCAAGTTTGGTGGATCGGCTCGTCCGGGTCGAGGAGGCCGTCGCCAACGGCCGCGCCCAGCGCTACCCACGTCAGGGCTTTGCCGACCGAGGCCGTCTGATGCCGATAGTGGGGGTCGCCCCAGGCGTGCATTAGGTATCCGCCGCGCGTGAGCACGGTCCCGTACTGGTTGCCGCTGTGATCCTCGCCGCCAAAGCTCGCCCCTCTGACATCGAGGCTGTCCAGCCAGGCGGCGAATTTCCGCGCATCGAGACCGGCTGCGGCCGGCGTGATCTGTATCCAGTCGCGATCTGGGTACGCGACCCAGTCCGGTACTTGTATCGTTACCGTCGGGGCGATCAGATGCATGGTTCAACTTTTCTGTGTAGTGTATTATAAGAATTTTTTTGGGAGCTTGGTCAAGGTCGAGCGCATGGGCGACTGCTGCCCGATGCGCCCGGACACACCGACATCGCATGATCAAACTCGGCTGCAACGCTATGCTGCGGGTCGCCGAAGACCTGCCCTATGCCGACAAGGAAGACCCGCGCAACTGGCTGGATATCGCCGCCCTGGTGCGCCAGATCCGCGCCTGGGACCTCGACGTGGTCGATTTTCAGCTCTTCCGCGGCTTCCGCGCCCGGGACCCGGCCTATCTGCGCTCCATCAAGGCCCTCTGCCAGCAGTGCGGCCTGCCCATTGGCTTTTTGGGCGTGGGCCGCGGCTTTGTCGGCGTCGAGCAGATCGACGGCCGCCCCCAGGGCGTTGCCCTGCCCCAAGCCGAACGCCGCCGGCGCATTGCCGAAGTCAAAGAGGGCATTGATCTGGCCGCCTTTATGGGCGCGCCCTTGGTCCGCCTCTTCGGCGGCGGCATCCCCGCCGCAGCCGTCGACCGCCGCGTCCTGTGGCAGGACGCCATTGGCAGCTTCCAAGAGGTCTGCGACTACGCCGCCGGCAAAGGCGTGTTCGTCGGCCTCCACAACCACGCCCCGGTCATCGCGCCCACTGGGGACGATATTCTCAAAATACTGCGCGATGTCAACCGCGAAAACTTCACCTTCATCCTCGACACGGGCTGGTGGCAAGGCTCGCCGGGCGCGGCGCCCTCCGGGGCCGAGGATCCCGCGGTCGACTTCTATGACTTCATGGAGCAGACCGCGCCCCACGCCACCTATGTGCGGGCCAAAATATACAAAATTGACCGCGGCCGGGAGGAGTGGCTTGACTATGAGCGCATTGTCGAAATTCTCCGCCAAGTCGACTTCAACGGCAATATGTCCATCGTCTTCGAGGGACAGGGCAATAAGGTAAGCGATCTCGAGGCCATTGGCCTGGCCGTCGACTACCTGCGGGGATTGCTCGCCTAGAAGCGGTTTCATACTCAGGCAATGGCCAGTTCCCGCAGGCGCGCGACCATGGCCCGCCTGCGAGGACCGGCAGTCTCGATCAGGTGATCGGTATAGGAGAACGGCCGGATCAGGGCGCGGAATCGGCCGACTTGGAGTGGGGTCAGCATGGTCTAACTCTCCGTGGAAAAGTCACTGCCCCGGCGGTTGGCGATGGAGCGCGGCGTTAGGTCGAAGAGGGTTTCGTGCCCGTGGAAGAAGCGGTTGAGTTCGTCGACCATCAGCTCGAAAAAGCGTGGATAGCTCTGTACGGTCACGCCGGCGATGTGAGGGGTGACGAAGACGTTTTCCAAATGGAGGATCTCTTTGTCGCCATAGGCGTTGTCCTCGCCCACATCCGGGTCGAACACGTCTAGACCGGCGACGATGTCGCCCCGCTTGAGCCGCTTCACTAGTGCATCTGAATCCACTACTTTGCCGCGCGACACATTGACGAACACCGCGCCCGGCTGGATTAGGTCTAGCTCTCGTTGCCCGATCATGCGCTCGGTGCGCGGGGTGTGCGGGGCTAGACAGACGATGGCGTCGCACTGCGACATCACGTTGTCCAGTGAGGTTTTGAGGAAGCCGATCGCGTCGGCCATCTCCCGCGCCAGATAGGGATCGAACACCCACACTTCGGTCTGGAAGGGGCGCAAAAATTGGATTAGCCGCCGGCCAATGTGCCCACAGCCGATCAGGCCGACGCGCTTGCCGGTCAGATCGCCGTGGATGAAGCCAAAGTCGCTTTGCGGACGAGGGCTCACGTCGCCGGCGATGAGGCGGCGGAATTGGGCTCCGGCGTTGCGCAGGGCAATGATGATGAGCGCCAAGGCCCACTCGGACACTGGATACGACGAGCCGTTGGTCGTATCGACCGTGCAGACGCCACGCTCCCAAGCGGCCTCGACGTCGATGCGGCTGGCAAAGCGGTCGCCTTCCAACTCGCCGATGATTTTCAGGTTGGAGGTCTGATCCAAGATTGCGGCATCGATCGTTGGGCAGCCGTGGCAGACGACCAAGCCGTCGTAACCGCTCAGTCGCTCGCCCAGCACCCGGCCGATCTCGGGATCTGCGTTGGTGTCGTAAATGCCGCCGCCTTCGCATTCGAACCAGTCCCAGTCGGTGAAGGTTTCGAGTCGTGCGAAATCGGTCGCGGCGAGGTACTGCTCGCGCACGTGCTTGTTGCAGGCGATGAGTATTTGGGGGCGTGAGTTCATGGGGTCGTCTCCGTGTTAAGTTGGTTGTTCCACTTCCACTAATACTCGGCGTTGAGCTGAGTCAAAGGCGACTAAAGTAGCTCCATCCTCTAGCAGGAAAGTGTCGCTTTTGAAAGCGGCGCGGTTCGAAACTCGCGTCAATGGGCGGCCACCCACCCGCACTGAGCGCACCTCTCCGTCTGTAAGGCGCAGAGTCAGGTCAGGGGTCTGCACCGGCAGATCGAGGCGGATGGTGTTACCCTCTACTGCGATCTCGGCCATTGCGCGGGCGCAGGCATAGGTGGTGATTTGGCTACAGGTGCGCCATTGGGTGCGCTCCCCCCTCGGATCGCGCTCGGCGAGGCGGCTTACCACTTTCTTGAATGCGTTAAAGCCGCGCCGGTCCTCATCGTGTAGCCCATAGAATCCCTGCCAATGGCTGATGAGTACAGCCGGTTCGCCCGCGTCGATGAGGGCTGGTAGGCGGCCACCCTCTAAGTCGGGAGTGATGTATTTGTCGGCATTGACCTCGCCATAGCCGGTCCAACTGCCGGTCCAGTCGCCGGTGGAGGCGATGATTTCGCCGGTGGCTTGGCCGGTTTGGCGATCGGGATACCACACGGGGGTGTCCACTGTGTCTTCCCTAGAGACTCGCTGAAAAAAGTAAGGCACTCGGTTACCCGTGACTTGGCGCACGGCTTCGCCAGCACAGCGGGCGTAAAAGGGCAGGGTGCGGCCGCCGAAACCACCCGGTGAGGTTACTCCTTGCGGCGTCAGGCCCACAGCGACTAGAATGCGGCACGCTTGGGCGATGTACTCGGTGACCAACTCCTCTTGGTCTTCGGGCAGCGCGGCCCAATCGTATTGCTCCCATATTCTAGAAGGGAGCGGCTGCAAGGTTTTGGGATTTAACACGAACGTGTGGGTGAGCATCTCGGGCGTGATGTCGAAAGCGGGGACGATGACCTCGCGGCACATGGTCAGCCATTCGTCTTGCTGGGCTTTGCTAAAAAGAGGAAGTCCCTCGTCAATGCGTCCTAGGGCCGCTGGGCAGGGCACCACTGAAAACTTGCCTCGGACGCCGCTTGCTAGGCACCACTCGGCGAATTCGCGGGTAAAGGACTCAGGATGGACCACCGGCAGGTCCTCCCAGCGCTGGGAACGGCCCTCGGCGATGGTGCGGTCGCGGAGGAAGAAATAGTTGAGGTTGACCAGCACCGTGGAATCGTCGAAGATGATGGACAAGGGCACTCGATCAAGGGCGTGACGGGCGATTTCAGCGAACAGGGGACACCTCCTTTGTTGTAACAATCTGCCATTCGGCGTCTAATATACTATGCTGTGTTGCCGTGACAAAAACTGCATCCAATGGGGTAAATTAATCTCGTACTGGCTAGGGTTGAACTCTGATTTGCTAGACGGAGGATGCGACCGGTGACCAGTCGCCCGCGCGCCGCCGTGCGCCTCGCCGGTGCGGCCCTGCTGCTCAGTGGCTTGGCTTTCAATCCGCTGTCCCTCGCGCATTTTTTCCCGGGGCATCCGCTTGGTATCGAGGGTATCATCGTCCTGCAGATTGCCTTGCTCTTTGGCGGCGGTTGGCTCGTTTGGCGATGTCCTCGGCTGCCGCTGATTTCCATTGCCCTCGTTGCCCTCGTCTTTGGCACGTTTGCCGTCCTCGGGGGATACGGCACGATCCGCTCACTGCAAAAGGTGCAGGAACGCAACCGGCTCTTGGCGACTATTGACCGCAGCGAAGCGGTGCAGCAGCACCTGAGCGGCGAGGCTCTGCCGCTGCTTGCCTTGGGGATGTACCAAGGTCAACTGCCCGCTGCGCCGGCTCGCGCGCTTTTTGCCCCTGCGGTTGATGTTGCGGACGTGGAGCAGACGGCAGAGGCGACCGAAGTAGTCCCGGCGCTGGGCATTAAGCGCAAGCGATGGCGGATTTTACCCACTGAGCAATTCCACGGTTCCGACATTCAACTATGGGAGCCGCTTTTTGCCGCGATGCGTTCCTGTGATTATGCGGCCTTCCACATTGAGACCGGGCATTTTCTCGACGCGGAAGAGGCAATATACCAAGCCCGTGTGCGCTTTGACGCCCTAGCACAGACACAAGACGGGGAGCGCGCGCAAATACTGGCTCGGCTGGTGCTTGACTGGCAGCGGCAGGAAGATGACACTTGGCGGATTCGACGCTGGGAGACCGAATCGCTGGAGATGCTCACGCGGGAATACGCGCTGTTTGCCGAAGTACTCGACGAGGCGCTCCCGCGCGACGAGGACCGCGCCCAGGCTAGGTTTTCGCGCCACGCCGAACTGGTGCGCCAGTCGTTTAGCGACTCCGCGTTCGTCGCGCCGCATCGCTATTTCACTCGTCAGGCATTTGACCGCCATCCCGGCATCAGCGTCGTGGATATCGACGCCGATGGGTACGACGACCTGTACATTGCCGTGCGCCAGGGTCGGAACATGCTGTTGCACAACGGCGGCGATGGCACGTTCACCGAGCGCGCGGCCCAATACGGCCTTGATGTGGAGCACCACACGGCTGCTGCGCTTTTCGCCGACTTTGACAACGACGGTGACCCGGATGTATTCCTCGGCCGCACGCTTGCGCCCAGTCTTTACTTGGTCAACGAGGACGGGCACTTCGCTTCCCGCGACTTAGGCGATGGCGTCTTGCCGTTCCTCGTGGCCTCGATCTCGGCGGCCGATTACAACGGCGACGGTCTGCTCGATGCGTACTTTTCCACGTATGCCGCGCGGATGTTGCTCGCCGCGGCCCCCTCCGCGTCCCGAACTGATTCTTGGGGAGGCGCGCTATTGGCCGACTTCCTGTCTGCGGACCACGCTCGCGCGCTCTACGACCTGAGCCGCGACCGCATCGGCCACCTTATCTACGACGCGCCAGGGCCGCCCAACGTCCTGCTGCGCAATCTTGGTGACGGTCGCTTCGCTGCAACTGCCGCTGTGTGGCGCAATACGTTACAGGCGACTTGGGCCGACTACGACCGCGACGGCGACCCGGATCTCTATCTCGCCAATGACTTTGCCGCTAACAACTTGCTCCGTAACGACGGTGGTGCCCTCGTTGATGTTACCGCGGAGAGCGGGGCCGCGGATCCGGGCTTTGGCATGGGCGCGAGTTGGGCCGATTACGACGGGGACGGTCGCCAAGACCTGTACGTGACCAACATGCACAGCAGCGCTGGTCGCCGCATCACGGAAGCCGCCGGGCGGGCGGGTGCGGCGTTTGCCCCTTTGGCCCGGGGCAACTCCCTCCTGCGGAACGGCAGTGAGGGTTTCACCCTCGTTGCAGACTCGCCGGTGGAGGATGGCGGCTGGGGCTGGGGCGGCCAGTTTTTGGACTTTGATAACGACGGAGATCTCGACATCTACGCTCTTAGTGGCTACTACACCCCGCCGTCCGAAGTCGCTCTCCCCGAGGATACCTGAAGCCTGTTTTGGCGCACGGTCGTGCGTCATGGCCGGACGGATGGGGCGTACAATGTGGGGGCGCGGCTCGACGCGGGGGCCTCGCTTAGCGGATACCAGCGCAACCGCTTCTTTCTCAATGTAGAAGGTCGCGACTTTATCGATATATCGGGTTTGTCGGCAGCGGATTCGCCTGCGGATGGTCGCGCCTTCGCTACCTTGGACTTTGACCGCGATGGGCGCATTGATTTGGCTGTCGTCAATGCCAACGAGCCGCTCTGCGAGCTGTTTGCCAACCGCAGCAAGGCGGGGCACGTCCTCGCGTTGCGGTTTGTGGGGGGTAACGACCGCGACGAGATTTCGCGCGAATGGAGCGTGCGCGATGGGTATGGCGTGCAAGTGGAAGTGGATGTCGGCGGGAGGACGCTGTTGCGCGAGCACCGAGCCGGCGAGGGCTTCTCGGCCCAAAACAGCGCTACCTTGCTCGTCGGCTTAGGCGCACATCAACGAGCGGATGCCGTGCACGTGCGTTGGCCTTCGGGGCGCGCGCAGCAGGTTGCAGAAGTCGCCGCTGGTATGCTGGTGACAGTCTATGAAAACCCTCGGTACTCGCCTACGGAGGCGGCGTTTGTGGTGGTGCCGTACCGTAGGACGCCGTAATTTCAGGACGCTTGACAGGAATATGGCTGCCATTGCAACGGTGCTGCCATCGCAGGTTCACCTAGTAACTTCAGGAGGTATAAAAAATGGTTGTTAATGTTGCTCATAGGGGTGCGTCGGGAAACTATCCCGAAAATACGTTGATCGCCTTTCAGAAGGCGTTGGAAATTGGCGTTGATGAGATTGAGCTGGATCTCCACATGACAAAGGATGACCATCTAATTGTCATGCACGACTCAACCGTAGAGCGAACGACAGATGGCACGGGCGCGATTGCCGAACTCACACTAGCTGAAATCAAAGCCCTTGACGCCGGAAGCGTGTTTGGTGAGCAGTTTCGGGGTGAGCGCGTGCCGACATGGGAGGAAGCATTAGACCTCGTACAAGGGAAGGTTAGACTCAATGTCCACCTCAAAGAAGGGGGCAATCCAGACGGTCACTACGAACGCAAAGCTGCACAGGCATTGCACGAGTTTCAGATGGTAGAGGCTTCTATTTTGGCATGCAACGATGAAAGCGTTGGAATTTTTGCCGAGATTGACTCGCAGATTGAGTGCCGGCTCTTTCGCGCGGATCGCACACCAGAGGAATACATCCGAAAATCGGTAGAGATGGGGCTGCGGACGATGCAGCCGGGACGGGACATCACGACCCGGGAGTTTGTGCAAAAGGCCCATGCGGCAGGACGAGTTGTGCACGTCTTCTATGCGGATACCCCTGAAGATATGCGAGCTTACATCGAGATCGGCGTCGATGGGATTTTGACGAACTATCCGGAACGACTGAAGGCGGTTCTCACAGAAATTGAGTAGAGGGGGCCGCCTCGTCATACTAACTTTTTGAACACAAAAGCTCCCAATTCGTAGCTTATTACGCGATCATCGTCGTCAAATGTAAAGAGGGCGATTTCCCCGGCTGCACGACCTTCGCGAACAAGCCATTCCTCTTCCTTGTCCGTCGGTTCGAGGACTGCCGGGGCGTGTAGGGAATACGCAGACCCACCGTGAGCCGCAAGCCGCAGGCTGCCGTCGCGCACCTCAAGGTCCACATCAATGCCCGGCTCGGCGCGATAGTAACCGACAAAGCGCCGCAATGCCTCTGGTGTTGGTTCAAGCGCTGGCTGCTCGGGTACAAGCGGCACTGCTTCGTCGGCATTTAGTACCATTTCAAGCACTTCTTGGGCAATCTCAAGACCTCCGGGCGGGGGCCACATGTTGATGAGAACAACCACGCCGGTTTTCCGCGGAACGTTAAACCACACCTGTGTGCCAAAGCCGTGGATCCCGCCACCGTGATTGTGATAGACATGGTCGCCGATGCGGGTTGCTCGCCAGCCTAGACATTGCCCTGCCGACCAGTCCGATTCGACGTATTGCGGTTGTTGAATCTCCACCAGTGTTGATCCCTTGAGTACCTGTGCCCCGCGGCGATCTCCGCCGTCGGTTTGGAATTGGAACGATACCCACTTTGCCAAGTCGCCAACGGTGGAATGCAGTTGTCCCGCGGCTGAAATCCCGTTCAGGTGGGCGTAAGGAGCGCGTTCAGGGCGGTCTTGGTAGGGCGTCGGGTTATAACCGACAAAGAAGTGAGGACGCAATTCGTCCGTCAGGTCGAAAACCGTGGACGCTAGGCCGAGCGGCTCAATGATATTGGCGTGGACGTATTCGATGTATGGCGTGCCGGTGAGCCGATACACCACCTCGCCGAGTAACCCAAATGCAAGGTTTGAGTATTTGAAAGCGGAGTCCTGCGGGATGACAATCCCCGTCTCCGGCAGTTTGCCAAGCATCTCCTCGCGGCTGGGGAAGTCGAGATCATTCCAACCGTGCGTCGGCGACTCGGTGACTAAGCCGGAGCGGTGTGTCAGCAATCGTCGGAGCGTCACACCATTGACATCGCCGCGGATAGTGCGAACTGAAGCAAATTCGGGGATGTGCTGTGCTAGTGGATCGTCCAACTTGAGTTGTCCCGCATCCCGCAACTGCATAATCGCAGTTGTAGTGAACGTCTTGGTCACTGAGGCGATGCGGGCAATCGTGCTTTCAGTAGGCTTTTTGCCCGAATCGAGATCCGCTGCACCGAACCCGCCGAACCAAGCGAGTCCTTGGTCACGGATGATGCCGAGTGCCATACCGGGCAGTCTATACTTGGCGACCGTTGTTGCTGCCAAGCGTTCGATGGCTGGTATCAAAGTTTGGAGAACACAATCTGCCATTTGCTTTCCCAAATCCCACGGGCTGCCAATCACGCATCCCGTACGCGAATGCAGCCAACGCCGCGCCCTATGATCAATCCAGTGCCACCGGGTCGCCGCCACGTGAGTTACGCTGGCGCAAGGGACTCATGGACTAATCGAGGTGGAAGACCTCTTCTAGTTCGATTAGCGCGTCTTTGGGGCCGCCCTCCGGTATTTCGACTAATCCCTCGTTGGCTTCCCCCCAGCGCTGCGTGGCCTCTTCGGAGAGAAAGCCGTCAAGGGCCGTGGCGAAATCCGTCTCGGTCTCAAAGTAGCCGAAGACGAGGCCATCTGCGTTCATAAAGAGCGAGTAACGGTGCCAGCCGTGGCGCGTAAGGGCCGCGCAGACTTCGGGCCACACTTGGCGATGCACTTCCTTGTACTCGGCGATTCGATCCTTTTTGACCTGCATCTGAAAACCAACTCGTCGCATCTACTCAAACTCCTTTGAAATTATCCATATCCGGCACAATGGACTGCCCGCGTTCCAAGTCGAAGTCGATTTCCACGGAGTGGGCTTGATAATCTTGGTCGCCGCGCGTGGTTTGATACACGTCGTGGCCCTCGACGCAGATGGGCATGGTGTGCCACACCCCGAGGTGCAAGCAGACGCCTACGTCGCCCGCTGAGTAAAAAGCGCGCAGTTCCTCGGCTTGGATGTCGTCTTGGATCGCCCCGACGAGAAATACGCTCGGCGAGTGCAAGCTAGGGTAAAACGATTGGCCGGCGTCCGTGTGAAAGGCAAAATGGGCGCGCTCTAGCCCCTCGGAGATGGGCACGCGCTGCGGATGGGGTGTGTACCAGCCGGGGCCATCTTTGGGCTCGGGGCCGGGCATGGCGAGGACTGGGTACGCGTTGGTGGCATAGCCGCCTTTGACCTTGTCCGGCTTGCGCTCTTCAAAGGTGCGAATTACATGGCCGAAGGGGGCAAACGTCTCGGGTACGAGCGGTTCGACCGGAATTTTGACGAGGTTCCACATGGCAATCTCCTCTCGTTACGTGGTTAGTCGATGCCTAAGGCGGCGTCTATCTCAGCTTGATAAGCGTACGATTGGCAGGATTCGACCGCGCTGAGCGCGACTGGGCCACCTGCGCGCCAGGATTCAAATACTGCGTAGAGCGCTGCCACGTCCTTCAGGCCGCAATGGCCATCCATTTCGACGGTGCGCTGGCCGCGCACGGCCTCCGCCATTTCGTGCAGTTCGTACGCGATCAGCTTCAGATCGACGAGCGGGTCGCCGGCCGAGACGCCGCTCGGAAAGAGGTAGTGAGTCAGCGGGTCGAATGCCAATCCCGCGCCCTCGGCAGACGCGAGGATGTCCTCTTGGCTGAGGGGCGTGGTATTGCGTCGCGTCAGCGTTATGCGTCCTCCGCGAACGCCAAAGCCATCGATGCTGCCGTCGGTGCCCATGATTAGCTCGCGGTGCGTGCCCGCGTGGCCGGCGATTCCGACGATCCAGTTTAGGGTTGCACCGCTCTCCATTTTGAAGATCGCTTGGGTAGTGTCTTCGGCCGCGGCGGGGATGCGCTCGGGCATGGCCGCGAAGCGCTTTTTGTAGAACTCGTAGTCCATGGACATGGATGCCGATTTTTGTCGCTCCGGTTCTATCATCCGCGCATCGGCATAGACTTCGGCAAAGTCCCCCAATTGGTAGCGGATCATATGAGTGAAGTGTACGGCCATATCGAGGATAAAGCCGCCCAACTCCCGGCGGTGCCGCCAGGGGGTGATAAAGATGGAATTGCCCGCGCCGAGCGAGTGGTACATCCCCATGTAGGGCGTGCCGATGGCACCGGTGTCGAGCAGGTGGCGCACGATGCGGGCCGAAGGGTCGCGGCGGAAATTTTCAGCTACGGAGACAATGCGCTCGTTGCGCGTGGCTGCGTCGAGGATCTGCTGGCAGGCTCGCACTGTGATGGCCAGCGGCTTTTCCACTAGCACGTGCAAGCCCAAGTCGAGGGCTTCGCAGACGACGGTGTGATGCACTGAAGGATCGGTCACCACGTCCACGGCTTCTAGGTCCGGCACTTTCTGGACCATCGCTTCCATGTTGGTGCAGACCTTGGGGCGGGTCCCGAGGAGCTTCTCAGCTTCGGCGGCGGCCATCTCGGCGTTTTCCGCGCTGATGTCGCAGACCGCGCTCAGTTCGACTGCGTCGAAGGGGGAGTCGGCTAGTTGCTTGAGGCCGTGTAGATGGCGGGTGCCCATGCCGCCGCAGCCGACGAGGGCTAGGCGCACCTTGTCCATCGGCTATTCCTGCCAGTTGGGGACGCTGCTCATGTCGGGCAGCAGGGCCAAGCCGCGGTCTTGGTCGAAGTGGACATCGACCGAGTGGTCGTGATAGTTCTGGTTGCCGCGCGCGGTTAGGTACGCCTCCTCGCCGCGCAGGCACACGGGCATGGTGTGCCACACCTTTAGGTGCATGCAGATGCCAGTGCTGCCGTCGGAGTAAAAGGCGCGCAAATCCTCCGGCTCGATCATGGGCTGGATCGGGGCCACGAAAAAGACGGTCGGGCAGTGCCGGCTCGGATAGAAGGACTGCCCGGCGTCGTCGTGAAAGGCGAAGTGCGCTCGCAGCCGGCCTTCGGATAGGTCGAGTTGGTCGGATGTGGGGTCTTTGACCTCGGCCCGCACGGTGTACGCGCGTTCGACGAGTGCGCCTACCACAACCTCGGGTTTGGCCTCGTCAAAGGTGGAGATGACTTGCCCGAAAGGGGCAAAGGCCGAGGGGGTCAGCGGCTCCACGGGAACCTTGAGAATTTTTAGCACGGCAACGCTCCTTTTGTCAGAAGGCCAGCAGCATCGGTCCCATGCGCTCTAGCAAGAGGGTGCGATAGCGCTCGGCCTTGGCCACTTGTAGCCGTTCGAGCGGGTTGAAGTCGTCGGTGATGAGGTCTCCTCCGGAGGGCATGGGATATTCGTGCGCCGCTAGCCACGCCGCATCCTCAGACTCTAGGGAAATCGGTTGTCGCGAAACCAAGAAGACAAAGTCGTTAAATGTTTCGCCGGGCAGCGAGACGAGGGCCAGTCGGTGCGGATAAACCTCGCCCAGCGTCCGGTACACGGCCGCAGCGGCATCGGCTTCTGGTCCTTCGGTGAAGCCGACGAAGTTTAGGGCTAATAGGCCGTCGTCTTTGAGGAGCCGGTCGAGGTCGGCGAGCATCTCAACGCTTAGCAGATGGCTGGGCACGGACCCGCCGGTGAAGCAGTCGTGGACGATGAAGTCGTATTGCTGGTTGAGACGGCGGATTTCGTAGCGGGCGTCGCCGACTAGCAGCGCGCCCGATGGCTCGTAGAGAAAGTATTGCTGCGCGGCTTTGGCTACCTCTGGGTCCAACTCTAAAGCGTCGGTGTCGATGTCTTGCGCTGCAAATGCCATGGCAATGTAGCCCCCGCCGAGGCCGATCAGTAGTGCGTTGCGCCCCTCCGGGTGCAAGTGAGGCAAGGCGGCGATGATTTTTTGGTAGCTGAGCACTGGCCCGCGCGTGTCGAGCCGCAGCGCGCTGATGACCGAAGCGTCCGACAGCATCCACCGCACTCGACGGGCGCGGTCATCGACAACCCGCACCCAGCCGTAGTGGCTTTCGGCTTGGTGAACTAGGCGATAATCTCCGTGTTCGGTCGGACCTAGGTTGGGCTGTAGCCAGAGTCCTGCGCCGGTGGCAATCGCCGCGGCTGCGACCGGTCCTAACCCCGCCTGGCCCCACCGTCGCTCGTACAATGCGACGACGATTGCCAACAAGATCAAGGCTGCGCTAACTCCGTAGAGAATCACCCGCGACCCAAGGGCTGGCAGTAGGAAAAAGCCCAATAGCAAGGTGCCCACCACGCTGCCGACCGTGCTGACTGCAAAGACCGAGCCGGCTGCCATACCCACGCCTGCCCGCCGCCGCGCCGCCAGTGCGATCACCTGCGGCCCCACCATCCCGAGGCAGGTCAGCGGCAGAGAAAAAAGCAGCAGGGCACTGGTAAAAGCCCCAGCGCGCAGCCCTAGATCGTTGGTCCACAGCAAGATCGGGCGGCTGACGAGCGGAATCACAGCCGTTGTCAGCCCGGCGAGTGCTATGGCGTAGGAAAGCCGGAAGCGCGTCTGTTTATCGGCGACCAAGCCGCCGAGGTAATAGCCCAGTGCCAAGGCGATCAAAGCGACGGATATGAGTGACGACCACACGTAGAGACTGACCCCGTAGAAGGGGCCGATGATGCGCGTGCCCAACAGCTCTAGCATCATCACTGCCGCCCCGGAGATGGTTACGGTGCCGTAGAGCAGCAAGCGATTTTGGTGGTTTAATTGTTCTTCACTCACTGGGTTCTTTTTTCTTAGCCACCTGTACGAGCTGATTGTAGATCTTCATCTCAGCGGCGGCCCGCGCATCCAGCCCTTGGCTTTTGTAAAGACGGGCAAGATTGAAGCGAGTATCGGCGTTGTCTGGTGCTAGCTTGAGCGCCTTGGCAAAAGCCTGGAAGGCTTGCTGTAAATCGCCATTCATCAGATAAGCTGAGCCCAGATTGTTAAAGCCTTGGGCATAGCGCGGATTGAGTGCTAGCACGATCTCGTAGTGGTGGATCGCTTCGTCAATGCGTCCCTGCCGCAGGAGAGCATTGGCCAAGTTGTTGCGGGCACTGAGGTCTTGGTCGTTGATGCGCAATGCCGCAGCGTACTCGCCGCCGGCCTCGGCGTAGCGACCAAGCCCTCCGTAGAGCACGCCTAGGTTGTAATGCGCGTTGGCGTCGTCGGGGTAGAGGTTGAGGATATAGCGGAAACGCTCGATATCGGCGCTGACGGGTTGGATGCGTTTGAACATGGCCAAGAGCTTCTCGCCCCGGTCTTGGTCACCCCGCCGCAAAAAGAGCGTGCCGAGTCGGTGGTAGGCTTCGCCCTCAAAGGGGTCAAGGGCAATGGCTTGTTTAAAGAAGCGCTCGGCTTCGTCCAAGCGGCCTTGCTGCATGCGGACTTGGCCAAGTCCAGTATAGGGAGGGGCGTAGTTTGGGTCTAGGCTGATCATGCGCGCGAAGTTAGCCGCAGCCTCCTCGAATAGGCCCTGCTTGCCTTGGATTTGCCCCAGCCGGAAATAAGCGTCGCCATAGGTGGTGTCTATCTCAGTGGTGCGGGCAAATGCGCGGCTGGCTTCGTCATAGTGCGCCTGCCGCTCATAAACTACGCCCAAATTGTAGTGAATGGCCGCGTCGTCGGAGTGTTGGAGGGCTTGTTGGAGGGCCTCTATGGCTTCGCTGTAGTGCCCGTCGTCGGCGTAGGCTATGGCGAGCTTGCGGTAGAAGTCGCCCCGCTCGGCGGTAGCGTGCAGACCCTCTTGATAGATGATTGCAGCATCGGCGTTGCGCCGCTGCCGGATGTAGATGTCGCCCAAAAGGAGATAGGCATCGGCGTGGTCAGGGGCTAACTGAACGGCTTGCTCGGCCAGTTGCGCCGCCTGCGCTAGATGGCCTTGAACCAGATTGAGGCGGGCCAAGAGCAAGAGGGCTTCAAGGTGCTGGCTATTGGCTGCGAGTATTTGGTTGCACGCGGCGACGGCGTCGGTGTATTTGCCCTCTGTCGCTAGACGCTTGGCTTCTGCTAAGTGGTCGTCGGCACCGTCGCAAGCGCAAAGCAATGCACAGGCGAAAAAAACCAGTACTCTATAGCTGAGCCGCGTCATACATGGTCGCCAAGTGATCCTCGTAGATGGAGATTTGTGCGGCATATTTTTCCCGCAGGCGGTCAATCAATTCGTTATAGAGGCGATTCTCCTCCTCCTTGGTCCACCAGTAGCGAACTTGTTTGACCACCTCGTCGTATGGCTTAGGCTTTTCGGGGGTCTTTTCCAGCACCTCAAATAGCGAGAAGCCAGCTTGGCGGTGTGGAGTCGCAGTGATGGCCACCGGACCAGTGAGCACGCCAACCTCTGCGGCTAGGGCCGCGGTCAACAACTCGCCGAAAACCACCCGCTCGAAGGAGTGGATGTGGAAGCGGCCCTTGTCGTTGCCTTGGCGGATGCTGTGACTTGTAGCTAAATCGCCTATGGCTTCACCTGCTCGAATGCGTGCTGCTAGCGCCTCCGCCTCTTCGTGGGTGGCAACTAGGATCTCCTGCACGGTCACTTCTCGATCTTCCATGAAACGGTGCAGATTGGCCTCGTAGTAGCGTCGAAGCACATCTTCGCTCAGATCGATGTACTCCTCCACGTCGCGGCGGCGCAGCTCTTCGATGAGCATCGCGCGTTTTTTGCTCCGCAGCCAGTTGGCTATCGCTGGCTCCTGCGCCAAGTCGCGGCGTTCGATTGCCACGGGGAAAAGCACTTCGGGCACCAGATAGAGCCGAACGAACTCATCAATACCGCTACTGTCAGTGCCCACTGAGGCGACCCGACGCACTTTCGGATAGAGGGCTAGGAAGTCAGCTAGCGTTATCTGGCCACCGTCGTAGCGTCCCACAATGCCCTCTGCGTCGATAGCCTCCACATTGTCTTGGGCGACGATGGCGGCTAGCTCGGAGATACTATGGGAATCTAGTTCGACATTGTATTCTCGCATCAACTCGGCAATGAGCGCTCGCCGACGTTCGCCGAAGGCGGCCATTAGTGTCCCTTGGGAAAAAATCAAGTAATAGCTGGCTGGCGCGGGACGTTCGTCCAACACCTTATAGATGTCGTAGCCAGCTTCGACCTTCAGCGGTTCGCTAATCTCGCCTTTAGCGAGTTCGAAGAGCACATCCGCCACATCGAGAGAGACCCCGAACTCTTCGATACTATTTCGTCCAACGTAGGAGTTCAACGCCCCTTGGAGATTCCCTTGCTGGTGGTAGGTCAGGGGTTGGCCGGACAGTTCCTCAAACGGGGTCCCACTCTCTAGAGCACGCAGGGCTTGGGCGGCCTCGTCGGCGGTACTCGAGCGGATGCGGGCGAGTTTTAGGAGCCGGTTCCACTTGCTCTCGCCCCACTGCCGCTTTATTTCCTCTTGCGGCAGGTCGATTTTGTCTTGGATTTCCAGCTTGACGAATTCTTGGAAGAGCTTTTCTCTTCGCGCCTGTTCCCATTGCTCTATAAAATCTGGGTCGCTATCGATCTGCCTCTTCCGCGCCTCTAGCAACATGAGTTCCATGTCGATCATCGCTTGGAGATATTCGTCGAATGCAGCGACGCCCTCCCGCTCGGAGAGCAGGAGGGGGGGCATGTCGCTTTTGAAGTGCTGTAAATTTTCGAAGGTAATAGAGACTTCGCCCACGCGGGCTACGACGTTTTTGTCGCTTTGGGGGGAACTACAGGCAGCGATAATGACCAGAGACAAACAACCGATCGCCCGCGCCGTCATTTCAACTCTTGTCTGCACGCCGAGTCCGGGCGTAGTACACTTCGCGCTGAAAATCATAGGGTATATCCACGGTTTCCACAGGTGCGTCGCGGAAGTCGAATCTCAGCACCATTTCGCGGACCCACAACGTGAATTCCTCGACGTCGCGGTCGAGTGGGGGAAAGACCAAATACCCCTCTTTCTCTTGGCCACTGAAGATCATGTCGTCGGCAAACAGGGTGCGCTGCAGGAGATCGCGCCGCGCCTTGAAGCCCTTGCGCGCATTGCCGCCGTAGGCTTGGGCGTAAGGCCAATAGTACTCGGTCAGGGCGAGGAGAGTGAGCGCCTCATAGCGACGCCCGTTGGGGGCGATCAATTCGATGTTGGCTGGATTTAGGCGGACTTTGGGATAGGCGTAGTTTTTGACCTTGACTAAAAAAACGGTAAACCGAGTCGGTGCTTGCTCTTCGCCGGGTGGCGTCCAATCGCCATAGGTGTAGGGATTGGTCGCCACGGCGTAGGGATTAGGCAAGGTAAAACCCTCAGGGGCTTCTGAGACGCCGGCGAATTGCCGGTTCAGGGCCTCGGCCGACATGGGCAACATCGCTACTTCTAGACGATCTTTGACGAAAGTGATGCTGTGATCGTCGCCGACCAAGTAGTTGTCATCCGCGATTTCCGTGGGCACCACCGGACCAGTAAAATGCCGATAGCCAAACTTCAAGCCGCATCCGGCGAGCGCGATTAGCAATAGGAGCAAGCTACCCAATGTCTTCATGGCGATCCTCGCTTCTTTGTTGGCTAATACAAGACGAGGAGGGGCGATTGCCCCTCCTCGCTTTGCTAGACGGCTGATGCAATACAGCCTTGTTTAGTCGAGTTGGCTGTCCAAATGGCTCTTGACTCGACCCCAACTTGTGGCTTCGACGGCCGTGACTTCCTCGGGTTCGTCGGCTTCCAACAGGATGTAGTCGAGCATCTGGTCGCCCTTCTGGTCCTGACCCGTGGCACCGCCCAGCGGATAGAGCTGGTGCTTGGCACCGGTCGCGCCGCCGTCGCCATCGAGCGGACGCACGCCGATATGGGTCACTTGATCATTTTCGAATATGTGCCGAATCGCCTCGTCTCGGGTTACGCCGTGGATGTCCCAAAAGGCGTTGCGGAACTCAAAGGTGTACGAGACGTTGGTCGAGAAATGCTCGGCATCCGGCGGATTGACGGTCCAGGCGATCTCGAAGATGTCGCCCGTAGGCTCGCCCTCAAACATATCCGAACTCCAGCCGATCGGCGGCAAGTCGATGTATTCGAGCAGGCTGTTGTACGCCACAGGCTGGCCCGGCAGTGGCTTGATGCGCAGGTGATAGCGCTGAGCGTTGAGCACCTGATCGATGTTTTCGCCCAAGAAGTCGCCGCCCGAGTGATCCGGATCGAAGGTGATCTGGATGCAGTCGTCGTTCCACCAGCGCTTCTGGTCTTCTTCGATCAGACGCAGGGTGTCGTCTTGAACGCGGATGAAGAAGTAGAAGCGATTATCCGGCGGCGTGCTCCACGCCATCAGAATGCTGACGTCGTAGTCTTCCTTGGCGATGGTCTCGCCTCCAGCAGTGAACATGCCCTCGGTGGTGAGGATGAATTCCTCATCCAGCCAGCCCCAATCGTCTTCGAGGCCGTCGATGGTCATGGCGCTGGGATTGGGTACGCCTGGGATGAAATACTCAGCGCCGACGTGCGCGTTAGCCGGACTGGCTAAGGCGAACGCTGCGGCGCAAACGACAAAAAGGAAAAGAGTTTTTTTCATGAGTTCCCTCCGTGGGAATAGTGGTAAGGCAATCGACGATTCATCCTTTAAGACGCCCTATATTACGTCTTTTAGGAGTGCTTAGCAAGTTCAATTTTCGCCGTTTCCGCTTACTCTTGCCCAGTGCTGGCGAAAACGCGAATGAACCCAAGCGAGGTGTTGCGCTGCTCGGCTTCGAAGTTTTGTTCCTCTAGCTGAAGACCCGCATTTAAGGTCAGTTGATAGCCCAAATAGGCCGAAGTATTTGAGAACAAAATCGAATAGACGCGGCTGGTAAAGTCCTCGACATAACCGACTTGTAGTTCGGCTGGCCGGTCTTGCAAGTTCTCAAACCAACTGAACTCTAGACCGAGCGCGATCCAAGTCTGTTCGAGGATCGCATAGCGCGAAATCAAGAACAGGGTTTCCTCTAGCTCGCGGATATTGGCCTGTGATGGATCGGTGGGAGTCTCGCGCCTGAAGGTACTCTTCCACTTGGGCCAGATGGTCAGATCTGCGCCAATGGGAATGGTGTAGTCGGCTTTGGTAATCAGCCCGAAAAACGAACGGTCGCGCTTGTCGGCCTGCTCACCGCGCTGGTTGAAAATCTCGTGTTTGACCTTGGCGGTCGCCCTGAGGTTGCGGATGCGGTTGTAGTCCGCCTGTAAGTAGATGCTGTTGACGAAAGTGTCTTGGTTGTCGAGCGGATCGGTAAAGTCCGTCCGGCCCGTTGGGTCGATCCAACGCAGGCGGTCTTCCGGGATGTTGTCCGACACGAGTTTCGCGTGCTCAAAGAGCGCGACCCGCAGGCCCGGGAAGTTCCAGCGCACGGTGAACAAACCGTAGTTGGCCTTGCTCTTGCGCGCTGAGCTTAGCTGGCGCTCGCTCAAGCGGCCAAGGGTTAGCTGCGCGTCCTCGCTGAGCATCATGCCGCCGTAGGCGTTGTAGCCACGGTGATCGCGGTCGTAGGGATAGTCGGGCTGGCGATCGTCTTCAAAGCGGTCGATCAGGGTGTTGTTGTTCATGTCCATGCCGAAGAGGAAGGCCGGAGGATCGACCTCATAGCGCAGAAAAGGCTCGTCGTAGTCGGGCCGTGAGTTGCGGTTTTGATTGAAGTCGGAGACGAAGTCGTTGTTTTCGTCTAGTCCGGGGAACACCGCTAAGTCGGCACCCACCGAGCCACCTGACGCACCCACCCCTGTGCCGAATTGACCGGCCCGCTGCCAGTCGGCAAAGCGGTCTTGGTCGTCGTTGTCATCAACGAACTCGAAGAGGTGGAAAATTTCGCTGCTGTAATCGATGCCGCCCAGCGAGTTGGCCATGAACGCGGTCGTGCTGTAATCGGGGTCCATGGTGAACATCTCGCCGTAGGCAAACCACGGATAGGAGGTGTAAGACGCGGTGAGATAACCGGCCTCTCCCTTGTCCTCGGCGAGGGTATGTTGCTCTAGGTTTTGGTTGGGGAAGCGCCGGAAGCGTCGGTTGCGCACGAACTCGGCGCGTAGGTCTAGGCCGCCGAGGCTCAGAATCTCGAAATCTACCCCGATTACATCGCTGCCGGTGGGCAACCCGTACTCAAAGCGCAAAAACTGTTGGTTCGACCCGTCGGATATTTCGCCTTCGGCTTGCGCCACGGGCAAAAAGACGGGGTCGCCCAAGCGATCGGTCTGCACGTTGGACGTGACGGCTACTCGGTAGTCGTTGGCCAGAATCAACTCGAACTCGATTTTGCTCGCCTCCTGATAGGTCGGCACCTTTTCGGTGGGTCGGAAGCTGTTGCGGATGTCGTAGATCAGTTCGATGTTGTCCACACCCCTGGCCTCTAAGCTGCCGCCGGTGCGGATCCCGCCGCGGACAATCGGGGTGATTTCAGGGTGAATCTCGCCGTCGATCAGCACTCGATCGAAAAACAGTAGCGCGCCATTGTCGCTCGACTCGGGCGAATCGTCTGAGATGAGGATCGTCACGGTCTCGACGCTGCCCGTGTTCTGCGGTGTGGTCAAGACGCCCTTGAGCGAATTGTCCCCCATGTCGAGGGTGCTGCGCGCGTTGTGGGCGCTGACCCACGTCGCCCCCACCTTGGCAAAGTCGCCTACTTGAGCCACACCCCGGCCACCGAGTAAGCGAGTGGAGTTTTCCACGAGGGCCGCGGCCTCAGACTGGGTTCCAGCCGGGTTGGCCGGTGAGCTGATGCGCGAGCCGAGGAACGTGAATGCGTACTTGTCGGAGAGGAAGTCCCACTGGATGCCGTTAAAGGTCGGCTTGGAGAAAGTCAGTGGGGTCAGGGTGGTGCGAATGGCGTCGCCTACTGTTAGTGCGGTGTGGAACTGGCCTTTGTGGGCAGACGAGATCACCACGCGGTCGAACCAACTGCTGTAGCGCGGGCTTTTGAAGATGCCGCTGCCCTGGCGCAGGGGGTTGTTCTCGGTCCAGTCGTAGATCGTCCAGCCGCGGGCGATGTAGTTGCCGAAGGCATCGTAGTGGCGGTTGCCCTCTAGCTGTATATCGACGTAGCGCTCGTATTCGTCGCGGGCGTAGTTGCTGTACTCCCAGCCTCGCCAGCCGTATTCGTAGAAGAGATTTTGCGGCAAGTAGAACTTGCGGCGGTTGGGCGCTAGGGCACCGGGGTGGATACGCACTCCGTAAATTCCTGGCTCGGCTATGGGCCGATAGCCCGTAGTCAACTGAGCTAAAGCGCTGCCCCAGTCTAGCGCCAGCAAGGCGAGAGCTGCACACAATGCCGATCGGATGCGAGACAAATACATGAGATACCCCTCCCTCAAGAGGCTTTGCCGAATGGGCTAGGAGCTAGCTGCAATTTAGCTAGTAAGCTACGTTGATGATTTGCGCCAAGTTTTGGACTGCTGCTTGGGCGTCGATTTGGATTCGGCACACGTAAATCCCCGGAGGCACGCGCCGTCCCTCGTCGTCTGCGCCATTCCACGTATAGACGAGGTAGCCGTCGCTGCTGCGGCCGCCGGCCAACGAGCCAACCTGCCGCCCGTCGAGCGCATAGATATCGACTGCTATCGGGGCGTCTGTCTTTAATACCGCAAAGCGAATCTCGGCGTGGTCGCCGATTCCGTCGCCGTTGGGCGTGAGGACTTTGGGCGCAATGGAGACTTTGTCGAGCAAGCTCTCGGACGCGGGCACTTCGGGCAGAAATACCGTGGTGGCCGCCCGCCCGGCCGGATCGACCTGCTGCCAGAACTCCATCTCGTCGGTGTGGCCGACAAAGGCAGAAAAGAGATAGGGATTGGCGAATACGTTGACCTGTAGGTCAATTTCGACCTCTTGCCGCCGGACAACTTGCGACAGTTCCACTACCAGCGAGTCGGGCAACAATTCTAAGGAGGCCGGCTCGACCTCGGCACCGGCGACGCGGATGACTACGCTCTCGGCTGCTGCTTGCGATGGCGTGTTTAGCCGCAGGCGGTTAAAGCCCTTGTCGCCAGATTTGAAGTCCGGCTGCAATACGTACGTAAAGTTTTCCGGCTGGCCCACTTGGGCCTCGTTGGGAGTAACTTGGCCGAGCGCCCCGTTGAGGAACGAATCCGTGTAGTTGAGCTTCAGTCCCTTTAGGGTGGGGGCCACGTCTGGGCTGTCCGATTTGAGCAGTACCCTGAATTGCACGTAGCGTCTCGGGCTGGGTGAGAGAAACTCTTGGCCGGAAAACAGATAGGTGTTGCTCCAGCCGCTCCAATCTGGGGTCGGCCGAATGTAGGGCACGATGTCGCCTTTCCACCGTTTCTTCAAGTCGTTGTATTCGTCTTCGGTCACTTCGTGGCCCTTGCGGTGGTAATACGTATTGCCTTCTTCGAGACCGCTACCCGAGCGCGTCTGTGCCAAAACTTGCGTTCCCGCGGGTAAGTCGGCGTCCCATTCAAGGGTGCGGAAAACCTTGGGACTATCATCTACCTTGAGGAAGTCCGAGCGCAATTCTACTTCAGCGACATAGCCGGTGGGTACGACGACGGCTTCGGCCATCGCGCCGCTGCTACTGCCCCCGAAGATCATTTCGAGATAGCGCAGGGGCCGGTACGGGTGCATGAGATAGGTGATTGGCTCGGGATTGTTCCAGTCGCTTGGCGCAGGGAAATCGAAGAGGACGTCGAAGTCGACGTCACCCGAGGGCTTGAGCTCGCCGGCCGACCCCAGCAGCCGGTGGCGCAAGATGCGCGGCCGGCCCCAAGTGGTGGTCTCCTGAAACGCTACGAAGATGACGCGGTTGACCCAAAAGACCGCGCCCAAATCCCAGCGCCACTGGGCGATAAACTGGCCGGTTTCACTCCAGTTGAGTTCCTCCCAGAAGGTATTGACATTGCCGTCGATCATCGCGGGCGCGCGCTCCTTGCCCTGATCGTCGATGATCCCACCTCGGGCCACGGTCCCTTGGGCGATGTTCTGTCCAAACGCGATGACCTCGACCTCTGCGAGGGCCGCGTCCTCGCTCTTGACGTCGGCTATGATGCGGATGTATTGGGTGGGCGCGAAGGCTGTGGGGACGTCCGTGTCTTCGGCAGGTTGGCCAAAGCTCAGCACCCTTTTGGTTGCTTCGCCAAAGGCCACTGGATACGACAAGAGGGTCTCTTCGTTGCGCTTGGTCGTGCCGCCGATGAGGTTAAAGAGGAAGACATCGTCGGTGATTGATTGGAATTTGCCGTCAGAGCCAAAGACCCGGAGTGCTCGCAGCGGTCGCGCGCTTTCTTCATCGGGAAAGTGCAGGCGAACTTCCTTGACGGCCACCATCCTGCCCAAGTCGATTTCGAGCCACCAGGTGTCGAGCGGGTCGTCTTGGCTGGGTTTCCAGTAAGTGGTGGTGTCGTCGTCGATGATCAGATGGGCATCAGCCGCGTTGGACCCGGCCTTCCACACCCCGCCGCGCTGCTCTTTGACCTTCTTTAGCTCGTGCGTGAACAGAGGGGAACTCGGTGCGGCGTTGAAGGGCTGCTCAAACTTGACCGGCCGGATTGATCCATCCGCTCGCAAGTCAACAGCCCCGACCGGGTAGGTCCACGTCTCCCACTGCGCCTTGGTGTTTATTTCAAAAACCTCTTGAGAATGGGCAAAACTCGCTGGCAAAACTAGCGTCAGCAAACAAAGCCATAGTCGGTTCATAGCTACCGCTCCTTTCTCAATACGCCACACCCATGCTGCTAGAACGCACGAGTGTCCCGCGTTCAGTGTGGACTTGGACCACGGCGAGGTACAGCCCTGGCGGGACTACCTGCCCTTGATCGTCGCGCCCATCCCAAGCCATTGCATAGGCACCACTGGTGCTTTCGGCTTCAAAGACGGTATGCACTGGGCGACCGGCCAAATCGAAAATTTCAACAGAGACTTCAACCGGCTTTACTAGCTGCAACAGGCTGTAGATCAGTTCTACTTGGTCGTTGATCCCGTCCCCATTGGGCGTGAAGACCGGGCTACTCACCGCCAAGGAGGACACCAACTGGCTGGCCGAAGCGGCCGTCGTCAGCACCCGCAGAGCATTGGTCAGCACTTCTGGGTTGGCGTCGCCGGGTTGCACCCGCTGCGGTACGCCGTCCTCGGCCTGCGAGTCAAATACCTCAGCTTCGACCGAGGTGCCTTGGATGAAAATCTGCGAGTCGAATACGGCGCGCATGCGGTGAATGCCGACCTCCGGCCGCTGCGAGGAAAAGAAGATGGTCAGACTGCCTAGTTCCGCTTGCACGCTGTCGGGTGTGACCTCGACCCCATCTTCTCCAGTGAAGAACTGCCGAAACACTGGCGTCGATTGGGGGGTGAGGATGCGCAGGGCGTCAAAGCCGGTGTCTGTTTCCTCGATTTGGCCTACGACATCGTAGGCAAACGTCGTAAAGTCTCCGGCTGTTACAATGGGCACGTCGCCGGGGGGGCGGGGGACGTCTAACTGGGAAATCTCGGCTACTAAGATCTGGGCCACAGGCGGGATCGTGTGTTCGACGCTCAGCGATGTGAGCCGTAGGCCGTCGAGGATCGCGCCGCTTTCGATTCGCACCTCAAACTGGAAGTAGCGCCTTGGGCTGGGTAGTTGGATGGGTTGGCCGGACTCAGTGAAGGGGGGCGACCACAGGCTCCAGTTGACTTGGTCGTCGTCAATCGGGCCGCGCACACTTTCGTCAAGGGCTCTGTACTCGTCTTCGGTGACGACCTGTCGCTCGCGGGTAAAGAGATCGGTGTACTCGTAATAGACCCGGGGGTTGTCATCTAGGCCGGTGCGCATAACCACCGTCAAATCGGCGTCAGCGGCTGGCTCGACGACTAGCTCGTCGCCACTTTGACGCAGCTTTTCCAGCGTCCATTCCATGCGACTGAAATTAGCTGGCTCTCCGAGGTCGATGATCTTTGACCGATAGGAGCCGGCCGGCGCGAATCCCGCACCGAAGAGTTGGAATTCGGCCAGTTCAAACGGGCTGGCCGAGGTAACTTCTAGTTCAATGTAACGGACAAATTGTAGAGGAAAGTCGATCTGCGCCGTGTTCTCACGGGTAAAGTCAACGCGCTTTATGGGAGCGTAGATCGGCTCGTCCCGCTCGTTGAAGCTCGCGCCGTCGTTAACTTTGAGCACGTAGCCGCGGATGTAGTCTTCGCTGAATGGTCGCCCTTCTGAACTGATGCCCTCCAAGCGCGGAAAAAACGCAATTCGATTGGCGGGGAAGCGGGTCCCCAAATCAAAGAAAAACTTAGTGCCGTCTTGGGCGATGCCGAAGCGTTTAAACGCGAGGTGGGTGGAGGTCGTGTCGATGCCATCGACGATCTCCAACAGAGGGCGCACGACCGCTACGTTGTCCCAAATCAGTGCTTGGGCGCGTTCCTCCACGTAGCCACTGGGAAACCCATCGACCCAAGTCAGGCTCGGAATGACGTTGTCCTTAGAAGTAAAGGCTACGAGTTGGATGGCACCTGGCACGTTGAAACTCATGGCAGTGGAGAGCAGCGCGTGCTCCCGCCAAGCGGCCCCTTCGTCCCCGCCCACCACCCACTGGCGGACTTCCGCAACTGCCGATTGTGGAGCGAGGACCACAGCGGCTGTACACAGGGCCGCAAGGCGATAAATTGTCGTGCGCAAGTCCATGGGTTGGAACTCCATGCTTAGTAGGCTACGGCCACTGCCCCGAAGCGCACCACCCGGCCTCGGTCGGTGTTGGCCCCAATGCGCGCCAGATACACGCCTGGCGCGACGAGTTGGTTGGCCTCGTCGCGGCCGTCCCATTGCAGCGAGTGATACCCAGCCCCCTGCACTCCACCTGACAGGCTCCGCACTCGCTGACCGGCCAAAGTCAGCAACTCGACGTCTACTTCGACCGCATCGAGCACGCTGAACAAGGTGTATTCAATGGCCACTTGGTCGTTGATAGCGTCGCCTTGGGGCGTGAAGACTGCGGGTGTGATCACCACGTCGGACAGCACGGATTCGAGAGAACCGGAACTGACTAATACCCGCAACTGATCGGTGCCCAATTCGTCGCTGGCGTCGCCACCTTCCACGCTTTGGGGCAGCGAATCTCCCCCCCGCGAAAAGACCTCGGCGCGCAACTGGTCGGACGCACCGTACACGGTCGTTTCTAGGCGCAAGCGAAGCTCGTCGTTGGTGTCCGGCCCGATCATCTGGGGCAAATAAACCGCCAATTCGTCCCCTTCGTCGACGATGCTATCCGGCTCCACAGTCGCCAGCGGATCGCCCATCTCCAACTCCAGTACCCGGCCCGTAGAAGGCAAGCCTAGCCGCACCGCGTCAAATCCCTGCTGACCGGCGTCGGAAAACTCAGCGCGCAAGTCGAGGATGAATTCGGTTAATGTACCCGCGGGCACTTGCGGTACTTTGCCGTCGGGGCGCAAGTGGTCAACCGCAGCCACCTCGCCTACGATCCGGTCGGCCAAAAGCGAGGAAGTTTCGATGGTGATCCAATCGAGGCGGGCGAACTCCCACAAGGTTTCGGTCTCTAACTGGATTTGTAGCTGAATATAGCGCCCCTTAGGCACGCGGGGCCGCTGTCCTGAAACTCGGATTGGCGGCGACCAGAAGCTCCAGTTATTGATGTCGTCGGCGATGACGCCCTGCCAACCTACGGCCGGTGGATCCCACGGCCACACGCGCGGTTTGAGCTTGGCATAGGCGTCCTTTGCTACTTCCACGGGCTGGGCCAAGTCGTTGTACGAATGATAGGCAATGGGGCCGTCGTCTAGCCCGGTCTTGATCTCGATGTTGACTCCGGCCTTGGCAGCGGGAGCTTCGACCAATTGATCCCCGTCGCGTCGCCAGGTACTCAAGCCGAAATTCACCTCACCTATATTGACTATATCACCCATGTCGATCACCTGCGATAGCCAGCGCGCCCGGGGGACGAAACCGCGTCCATAGACCTCTAGCTCGGCCAGCGCGTAGCGCGTGAATTTCGGCGGGGCATCTGGAAGCACTCGCATGCGGAAGAAACGTAGATACTGGAGGGGAAAGTCGATCTCGATAACGGCGTCGAAGTTCTGGTCCACCTTGGCCAACAGCTTATCCAGCGGCAGGTAGTATTGCGTCTCCTGCGTGCCGGCGACACCCGTGCGAAATTGCGGAGGTAGTTGGCTTTCTACGGCGACCTTGTCATTGCTGGCTGTCAGCTCGTAGGCTTCGAATTTGTAGTTGGGTCGGTACGGCTCTTGGAAAAAGGGGTCGTTGCCCTCGGGCGGCACCAATTTGAAGTGATCGGCGGGAATCTGCATGCCCATATCGAGCGTGTAGAACTCGCCCCAGATGCCCCCTAGTCCGCCACTGCCTTGAAAATCGCGACCTTCGTAAAAAGTGTTGATATCTCCGTCGATAAATTCCATCGGGTTGGAGACGTGCCCGGGCCGAGAGACGTCGCCGATTGCCCGCCAGATGCGGGGCATCCCCTCTTGGTAGTTTATATCAATCGGCTGCCGATAGCGCGTCCAGTGGCGTAGCTGGGTCACCACATTGACGTTGGGCTTGAGTTCCAGCGGTTGGATCGAGCCTGGGGTCGTGGTATTATCGACCATCAAGTTGATCAGGGTCTGCTCTTCCCAATCGAGGCCATCAGTGCCGCCGAGACGGAATTGCGACACTTGCGCTCCAGCCGTGCAGACTTGGACTATGGCCATACACGCCGCTGTCAAACAGAGCTTGGATTTCATACCGGACATCTCCTGAAAGCAGGAAATCTTACGGCGAATATAACGCAAAATAGCAGGTGCCTGTCAAATATAAATCAACCCCAGAATATCACGTTCCAAGTCATGCCGGTGAAATGATCGACGATTAAGTAGAACCCGCCGGGCGTGAAATAACCGAGGATCATCCCCATGAAAAAGGGCCGCGTCTTCAGATAGAGCCGCACGCCCCCGTATTTGAGTACGAGGACCTTGATTCCCCAAGCGATGAACATATTGAACCACAAGTGGTCCATGATCCAGATCGGCCCGATCACGTAGCCCAGCGGATGCAGCGGCCACCACACGTAGAGCCAGCGCGCGACCATCAACCCAGTCATAATAGCCGCGCCAATCCCCATATTGACCCAGCCCCAGCCGTAGAAGTCGGTCGGCGTGCGGAGGACCTTCTCCATATAACTGTAGTTGCCACCGCTCCAGATCCACAGATTGATCGCTCCGTACTTGTGGCTGAGTAGCATCACCATCCATACGGCACCGCCCATGGCCACGATCAGCGCCAAGACGATGATCCAAAAGAGGGGCCGGCGGTTGCGTCCCAACTCCTCGCCCAGCCGCAGACTGTTGGCGCAGGAGACCATGACGAAATTGCGCCCGGTGGTCCACAAGAAGGTCGTCGCCAGCACGACTAGACCTTGGGCACCGATGACCGACGAACCCACCGCGGACACCAAAATTCCCGCTGGTACCACCGGCGGCGAGCCGTCCGAAAGCCCTCCTTCGGCCACCACCCGCGAATAGCCGAAGATGATGACGACGCCGAGGAAGAGAATGGTCAGCCCGAAGATCATCGGCAGCCCAGCCAGCCACAACCAACCCACTATCACCAGACAGGAGGCCGTCAACACAATCAGGGCCGCGCGGTAGGAGAGGATTTCGTCGCTGTCGTCAATGCCATCGTCGCCTTTGAAAGCCTTGCGCCACACGCCCTGCAGATGCTTGCGCGCCGTCCAAATGCCGCCCAAAAAGAGCACGAGAATCGCGCCCATCGCTTGGTAGGCCAAAAAGGGATCGCGCACTGCGTGGCCGGCCCCTCCGGTCTCGCTGCTGACCACGCCGAGAATGCCAAAAATGCCGCGCACTGCAAAAGAGAGCAGGTTGAAAAACCACAGGCTGAAGGCGATGTCGGTCTTGAGAAAATAGAAGAAGCCGATGATGTTGAAGCGCAGCGCGACGTACAGGTCGGCCGTGCGGCGGAAAACCTGCACCTCCATGCGTATTGGATCGACGTTCTGGGCGATGGGAATGGTTTCGGGGAAGTAGTTGTACAGCCCATGCAATGTGCCCCACAGCGCGGGGATGGCAAAACCGACCCACATGACGGGATTTTTGAAAAAAGGACTTAGTTTTTGGTCGTCTTCGCTTTCTTCGGTCATGGCCAGCGGCACCTGCATCAGCGGATAGATCAGCCGCTCGTGCTCGATCCACTGTTTGCGCAGGATCGCCATGAAGGAAATCATCATCAGGAAGAGGGCGCAGATAAAGGGCGTCCACACCCCGATGACGCTGCGCCATACTTCCCAAGGAATTGGTTCGTCCCGTCCACTACCCTCGTAAAATTTGCGTGCGGTTTCCAGATCGTGGACCATCAGCCAGTCGGGGATATAGGGATGGATCAGTTCCCGCCATTCGTTTTCAGCCGTGGCGTAGTAGAAGGGATAGCTAATGGCACTGAGGAACTTGGCGACAAAAAGGGTTGGGATCGGCGAGGCCATCACCATCATAACATAGACGACCAGCAATTCGCGCCGATTGAGTCCCCAGCTTGGGTGGACGAGCTTGAGCAGGGGATTAATAAAAAGGGTTAGCAGGAAGAGGAGGAACACCGCCCCAGGCATGCTGGTACCCAGAGCCATAAAGGAACCGTGTAAATAGAGAGTGCCGTAGGCAGCCCCGGCCGACACGCTGAAGGCCCCAGCGCATCCGACTAACACGGATTTGGCCGTAAAAGCCGGTGCTCCGTCTGCTGCCTTGGGCGCGGTCCGCTCGGGTGTTGTTGACATTAGTTAGCGCGAGGGAATTAGCCGTGAAACTTGGCGACCAATTCGGCTGGTTTGCCATCTACCGTCGCCGGGTCCAGCGCCTGTGTGCCGAAGACCACGGGAAAGGTTTGGCCGGTGTGCCGGGAGCGGGTTTTGGAGTCCATATAGGTTACGCTGAAAGCACGGCGGGCCGACGTGGTGGAGTTGGGCCCAGAGCGATGGAGGAGGAAATTGTGCAGCAGAATGGCCTCCCCTGCCTCGGCTTCCAAGTCGATCACCGCCTCTGGGGGCGTGTATTGGGCTTCTTGCTCGGCGGGGAGAAAGTGCCGCTCGTTGATGATGCCGTGCTTGTTGCTGCCCGGTACGATCTGCATACAGCCAGTGGCTGTGGTCGCATCGTCGAGCGCCGTCCACACGGTGACGATGGGGTTGGTGTCGATGCCCCAGCCAATCCCCACGTCCTGATGCCAACGCAGTCCGCGGCGGAGTTCGGGCGGTTTGTTCATAAACATTGAGCGAAAGACCGAGACCTCCTCGCCGATGTAGCGGCGGGTGATCTGGTGGAAGAGGGGGTTCTGTATATAGGCGAGGAAGAGCGGGTCTTGCTCTAGGTCGTCGATGCGCCGGTAAGCGAGGGTCTGCACCTCATTGCCCATGGTGCGGCGCACTTCGCCGTCCTCTTCGACGACTTGCAAGCGCATGTGCTCGTAGCGGACGCGGCCCAGCATGATGTCGTCGATGCGCTGCTGCAAGTCGGCCAATTCGTCCGGGGACAGGACATTGCCTAGCCGGACGTAGCCTTGATCCATGAACTGCTCGTGGTGTACATCTTCAAAGGTGGAGAGGGCTTGCATGATGCGGTCTCCTTTTTTTGCGACGGGTGACGGGTATAATACAATACCTAGAGTGCACTCGTGCAACGCCGTTGCGATCAAGGCTCGTACACGATCAGGAGCTGGTCGGCTGCGATGTCTTGCAAGTGCTGTACGGCGCCGCTGGGCCAGTGGATTTCCACCTCATCGACGCGGGTGTGGTCTCCCAGACCGAAAAAGGGGCGCATTGCGCTTTGGCACATGTAGCTCGACCCGGCGCGCACCACGTCCCAGCGCACCCAGTCGCCTGCGGCGACGCGGACCTCGGCCCCGATGGAGTTGCCGACCAACCGCAAGCTCAAATAGTGCTGGGCGTTGCCGCCGTCGTTGCGCAAGAGCGCGGCAGGCTGGTTGTTGTTGGCTACTGCGATGTCGAGGTCGCCGTCGTTGTCGTAATCGCCCATGGCCGCGCCGCGGCTCACTTGCTGCAACAGCAGGCCCGGCCCCACCTGATTGCTCACGTCGGCAAAGCGTCCTTCCTGATTGCGGAAGAGTTGGTTTTGCTGCGCGTATGTCACCGCGTCGAACAGGTGAATGTTGTCGTCGAGGTGGCCGTTAGCGACAAACAAATCGCGGTCGCCGTCGTTGTCGTAGTCGATGAAGAGGGTGCCCCAGGCGAGGAACTGCAAGCTGGGGACCCCTAGCCCGGACTGAAAGGTCACGTCGGCAAAAAATCCGTTGCCGAGGTTGCGGTACAGGCTGTTGGTCTCCCACTGATAGTTAGTGACGAAGAAGTCGAACCGGCCATCGCCGTCGTAATCGCCCACGTCAACCCCCATGCCAGCTAGCGGCTTGCCCGCGTCGTTGTAAGCCACTCCGGCCAAAGCGCCGATTTCGGCAAAGCGGCCGCCGTCATTGCGGTAGAGCAAGTTGGGGGTGCGGTCGCCAGCCGCGTACAGGTCGAGATCGCCGTCTGCGTCGTAGTCGATGAAAAAGGCCCCTAATTCCTTGGCGGCATCCGGCAGCAGTCCGGCTTCCTCAGTGACGTCGGCGAAGGTGGCGTCGCCTTCGTTGCGATAAAAGATGTCGCGTTGTGGCTCAAAGGCCTCTGGGCCGCAGTACACCGCAATCCCGGAGCGGAGGCAGGGCTCGTGTATCTCAGGGCGAAACTTGGCGTAATTGGCCACGAAGAAGTCCAAGTCGCCGTCTAAATCGTAGTCGGCAAAGGCCGCGCCCGTACTCATCGCTGGATTGACTAGGACTGGCCCGGCCACGCCGGCTTGGTCGGTTACATCGGCGAACTGGCTCGTGCCGTCGTTGCGGTAGAGGATATTGGGGCCGTACGCAGTGATGTACAAGTCCAAGTCGCCGTCTGAATCGTAGTCGGCTGCGGCACAACCCAGCCCGTAGCCCGAATTGGCCACGCCAGCTTGGTCGGTTGCATCGGTGAACTGACCGGCGCTCGCGTTGCGGTAGAGCGCACCCGGCCCGACGCTGTTGACGAAGTACAGGTCGAGCCACCCGTCGCCATCGTAGTCGAAAAAGGCCGTGCCCGAGCCCATGGTTTCCATTGGATACTTTTGCCCCTCGGCCCCGTTTTGATGGCGAAAGGCGATCCCCGCCTCGGCTGCTACTTCCACAAACTGTACCTCGGCGCGGCCCAGCGCGGCCCACAGGCACGCTAAAGCAGCTCCTAAGAGGGCGCGCCGCGTCACGCGCGATCGGAGTCAGCGGCGGCTTCGCTGGCCCCGCGGCCGGCGGCCATGTTGCGGATCATCTTGACCACGTCGCCAAAGGCCTTGTAAGCGACGGCGATGACAATGCCGTAAAAGAGGACGCTAGCGGCGATAAAGACGAATTGCCATAGGGCTTTCCAAGTTTCGACGTCCATCACACTACTCCATGTTGCTAAAGTCTAAGGGGCGCGGCGGGTGCGAGCGCTGGGTGAGCGAGGCCACGACCAGCATGGCGAGGCCGCCCAAGGCTAGGCTGGTAATTCCGACGAGGTTGGAGTTTTCGACCAACGGCAGCATAAACTCGGGCACCAAGTGCTGATTTTCGGTCATAATCAGAAAATTGAGCGGCACCAGCGCGCCCAGTATCAGCGCGCAGTACGCACCTGGGGTATTGGCCTTTTTCCAATACAGCCCCAAGGCCACGGTGCCGACGCAGCCAGCGAAGTAGATGGTGCCGGTGACATACATAAAGCGGAAGGCCGTCTCGGGAAGCTGGTAGAGCGCGCCGAAAATGGCCAAGAAGGCGGCGAGGATGACGACGATGGCTCGGGTCCAGTAGATCTCGCGCTCGCTCGACAGCCCGCCCCAAGTGCCGTCGGCTTCGCGTTCGCCGCTCGACTTGGCGAGCATGGCTTTGATCGGTGATACCACGTCGCGGACGATGACGCCGCTCCAAGCCAGCAGGTAGCTATCGTGGGTGGACATGAAGGCCGCGAACATCCCGGCCATGAGCAGACCAGCGATGCCGATGGGCAGGATTTTGCCGAGCATTTCGGGCATGGCGTAGTGAGGGTCGAGTTCGGGATTGCCAAAATAGGCCAGCGCCGCAATGCCCCAAAACATCGGCACCATCGCCCGCCCCATGACTGTGGCCGCGGCGATCCAGAACACGCGGCGGGCCACCTTGGGACTTTCGGCACTCAGCGGCCGCATCATTTCGGGTTGCCAGACCACGCCGACCAAGCCGACGCAGAATAAAAACAAGATCATTGAGATGCCGTAGCCGGGGTTAGCTATGGGGTCAAAGCCGACGTCTCCTTTGTGGACTTGCACGGCTTGGACGAGGTTGTCCCAGCCGAGTTGCGGATGATTGAGAATGATGTACGTGCCAAAGAAAAACCCCAGCGACAGCAGCACGAACTGCGCGAAGTCCGTCAGCACCACCGAGACCATGCCGCCCATCAGCGTGTAGAAGACGACGATGAGCAACATGCCGATCATGACGTAGTTGACGTATTCCTTGTCGAGGCCGGTGAAGCCGACGACGAACTTGCTGCCGAGGATGGGAAAAAGTCCCATGTTGAGGGTGCCGGCGAGGGTGAGGATGATGCCGCCGAGCAGGCGCACGCCGCGCGTGTACTTGAGTTCGTAGAACTCGGGCACGGTCATCACCTGCAAATGGCGCAGGCGGCTGACAATGAAGCCCGTGCGGCCGATGATCAGGGTGGTGATCAGCGCCATGAGGCCAAAGACGAAGGGCACGAAGCCGTATTTAAAGCCCTCCTCGGCCATGTACATGACTGTGACCAGCCCGAGGCCGGTTGAGACCATTGTGGCAACGGCCATGTGGGTTTTGAGGCCGCGACCGGCGACGAGGAAATCGGAGATGCCTTTGATGGCACCTCGCGCCAACGTCCCGGCGACGATGGTTCCGCCGACATAGACGAGGACGATGGCGTAATCAATCCAACTCAGATTCATGTGTACTCCTGTGTTCCCAGTGGTGGAAAAGCGCGAACAGCTTGCCAATTTAACATTTTAGCAAGGACATGTCACCTCGTGGGCGATTGACCCCCCAAGGGGCGGTTTATATACTTGCGCCGCGCTGTACTGCGTAAACATCAACTACTACGAGGGAATATGTTGCTACGACTTATGCGTCTGTCGCTGCTGTTGACCGCGGCCCTGTGGTGGGGCGGTTGCGGGGGCGATGACTCGACGGTGGGGCCGGACGGCGAAGGTACTCTCACAGAAGCTACCCTAACACAAGTCCGCGAAGTCTTCGCGGTTAATTGCACCTTTTCAGGCTGTCACAGTGGTGGAGAGCCCGCGGCCGATTTGTCGCTGGAGGGCGACTTTGCCTCTCGCATCGTCGGCGTCGATAGTGGCCAGCGGCCCGATTTCAAACTGGTCGATCCGGGCAATCCCAATAAGTCCTATCTGCTGATAAAGGTGCGCGGCGACGACGAAATCGTCAGTCAGCAAATGCCGCCGGGCAATCCGTTACCCGCCGAGCAGGTGGAGATAATTCGCGCGTGGATCGCCAGCGGGGCAAAAGAGTAATGCCGGTCTTTTCTCCAGCGTCCTTGACCGAAACCACTGCCTCCATTTTTGCCGCGGCTGGGATGCGTGTTGACGAGGCGCGCGTGGTTGCTGAATTGCTCGTCGAGGCCAATCTCGTCGGCCACGACTCGCACGGCGTCATCCGCATCCCCCAGTACTTGGGCCAAGTCGAAGCCGGTGACATCGTGCCAGATGCCGCTGTCGAAGTCGTGCACGAGGCTCCGACGCTCGCCGTGCTCGATGCGCATTGGGGCTTTGGGCAGGTGGTGATGAGTCGCGGCGTGGATATGGCTCTGGAGAAGGCGCGGGCTACGGGCATGGCCGCTATCTCCGTCCGCCAAGCCAATCACGTCGGCCGTCTCGGCAGCTACGTGGAGCGCATTGCCGAAGAGACAGCTATTGCCCTGATGTTCGTCAACGGTGCGCCGGTTTGTCGCATGGCTCCGTGGGGTGGGCGCGAAGCCCGGCACGGTACCAATCCAATTGCCATGGGGTTTCCGTCGCGTAGCGGTCCGCCGGTTGTCCTCGATATGACTACGTCGGCTGTGGCTGAGGGCAAGGTGCGAGTGCAGCGCAATCGCGGGGCCGAGGTGCCCGACGGCTGGCTGCTCGACGCCGAGGGCCAGCCGACCAACGATCCCAACACCTTGTACGCCGATCCGCCCGGCACCATCCTGCCCTTGGGCGGCAGCCTCGGGCACAAGGGCTATGGCCTCAACGTGGGAGTCGAACTGTTGGCCGGTGCGTTGGCTGGGGCCGGCTGCATAGGCCAGGATCGACGCTTCCGCAACGGGGCATTGCTGTTGGTGCTCGACATAGAAAAGCTGGTGGGATTAGATGACTATTTCGCCGAGGCCGATACATACATCGAGTTTGTTAAGTCTGCGGCTACTGCGCCGGGAGTCGAGGCGATCTTGATGCCTGGGGATAGCGAGCGGGCGATGGCAGAGAAGCGGAAGGTGGAGGGAATCTTCGTGGAGGATGAGACGTGGGCGCAGATTGTGGCGAGTGCGGCGACGGTGGGGGTTGAGGTGAGTGATGAGGGGTGAGAGGGCTCGCGGCGACTAATTATATTATTATTATTGCTTCTACCTGAGTTGGTCCAGCAGGCGGCCCAGTTGTCCCACCAAGTAAAGCGGCAGCGAGAGCAAGGTCATTTCCACGCTTTGCCGCGTTCCGCTCACTTGGTGCCGGATGGACTGGACGGTGGGCGGATTGAGGTCGAAGCGCACCGCGAGGTGCGTCTTTTTGACCAAGGCGAACTGATGCAGCGAGCGCAGGGTGCCGCTAGTGCCGGCTTTGACTTCGACCGGCACGATCTGAGCACCTCGGGCAATCGCATAGTCAACTTCGGCGTTGGCACTTTTGCCTTCCCGCAGCCAGTAGTTCAGACGGGGCGTTTCCCGACCCTCTTCCAAGTAGAGTAGGTGTTGCCCGACGAACTGTTCGGCCAAGGCTCCTTCATTGATCAGGCGGCGGTCGTCCAAGTCCTGCAGAGCCAGCCAGTCTAGGCCGCACAGACGATTCATCAGGCCGATGTCCAAAAAGAGGAGTTTATAGGTCTTCCAATCAACCTCGGCGTGGAGGGGCACCCCGGAACAGGTGCTGTGGAAGACGGGTGCAATGACCCGGGCCTTGAACAGCAAGTCAATGGCGACCCGCAGTTCGCGGGCGGTCTCCTCGCGGTCGATCTGGGTGTATTTGACTTTGCGGCCCACGGCGCGGGGAACGTAGTTGAAGACTCGCTGCAAGCGCAGCCGGACTCGGGCAGAGGCGTACTTGGCAAAATCGTCTTGGTAGGTATCGACGATGGACTGATGAACGGGCATCATGTCGGCAAAGTGGCGGGTGGCGCTATATGCGGCTACGGCTTCGGGCATACCACCCACCAGCAAGTATTCCCGCTGATAGGCCGACAAGCGGGTGTGGACGGTATGGGGCAGGGGATGCTCGGGGGTGTAGTCTTGCAGATAGGCCAAGAGGGGCGGATCCAGTTCGGCGAGAAATTCTTCAAAGCTCATCGGGCCTAGATGGAAGTATTGAATGCGCCCTACCGGCATGGTAAAGGCGTGCTGCGAGAGGACGAATTCGAGTAGGGAGCCAGCGGTGATAACCGGCAACTCGGGGTGGTCTTCGAAGAAATAGCGCAGGGCAGGTAGGGCATGGGGGGTCGCTTGGATTTCGTCGAGGAAGAGTAGGCTGCCCGGTGCCAGCAGCGGTTGATCCAGCAGCCCTTCGAGTTCCCGGCGGATGTGCGTCAGGTCCAAGGTCTGGAAGACGGCATCCAAGTCTGGGTGGCGCTCGAGGTTGATTTCGTTGAGGTGCAGGTGATGGGACTGGGCGAATTGCCGCACTAGGGTGGATTTGCCCACTTGGCGAGCGCCGCGGATGACCAGCGGTTTTCGCTGTGGAGTGGCCAACCATTGGGCCAAAGCGCGTTCAGCCGATCTATACATAATGAATAAAAATGCCCCCTTTTTCGTACGTATAATGTACAAAAAAGGGGGCATTTTACAACAACCTAATGTTACGCACGAGCAACTTTATGGAAGGCCAAAGCCTAGAACACAATACTCGACACCGCTTTAGAAATCAGCGCCAGCGCGATGGAAGACATGCCGACCAATCCCATCCCGCACGAATAGCCTGCTAGGAGTATCGGCGCGTACGCCCGCCAGCGCGCTTCGCCAAAGCGCTTCTGCAAGTGATAGCGGCCCAGCAAGGCACCGATGAAGTTGGGCAGCAGAAAGTGCGGCCACGCGCCCACGCCGCCGATGAATCCGTAGAACAGGGCGACCGGCCAGCGCAAGAGTGATAGCGCGCCCAAAATCCCCGCGCTGCCCAGCGCGCCCGTGAGCACGTATTCCCAGCGAATGATGGACCTGATCAGTTCGTTGCCGCCCTCGGCAAGTGTTGACTTGGCCCAGAACGCCTGCATGGTGGCGTGGAAGGGCCAAAACTTCTGCACGTAGGGATAGGCCGACGAGGGGATCGGCCCGAGTTTCCAGATAAAAGACCAGAATATAAACGAGCAGACGAACATGATTAGCAAGGTCACGCCGGCCAGTTTGACGATGCTGCCGAAGTGAGTGCGGGTCAGTTCGAGTTGCTTGAAGGCCGCGGCTTCGTAGCCCCACTGGAAAAGCGGGATCGGCGCGAACCACACGGCCGCGCCCTGATAGCCCGACAGGTAAAAGGAGCCTTCGCGCAGATAGGGGAAGGACGCCCCTTGCGGCGATCCGGTCAGGCCGATCATGCGCGCGCCGATATACGAGTAGATCGGCGTCCACACAAAGCCGAAGAACGCGCTGATCCACCAGGGAAATTCCGGCACTAAATACCACACCAAGACCACGAAACCGAGCGTGCTTACCGCCCAGATGCCCAAGGCGAGGGGGATGGGGATGTCGCCGCGGCCTTCAGGTAGCCCTTGGTCGTCGCCCTCGCGCTTAACCCCGCGCAAAGTCCACAGGGTCTTGCCGACCATAGCAAACCCCATCAAGGCCACGAGGACTGCGCCGCCAATGGAGAAGCTGAGCCAGAAGTCAAAGGAATTGGCGATCTGCGTTGGGATTGCCGACATGCCCGGCTCCCAAGTGTGCAACACGTCGTACGCGTAGAGCACCGGGTTGATGAGGATGTTGACGAGAAAGGCCGCGGCAAAGGAGCCGACCACGATCCAAAAGGGCAGGACAAAGCCAACCATGACGTGCCCGAGGTCCGTGCCAATGCCCATGATGCTGGCTGGCAGCATTTCCTTGAGGGAGACGGTCAGGTCGATAAACGGAATCGGCAGGATCGTCACGGTTTCGGTGAAGAAAATGCCCGAAATAGTGGGGATGACTACGTAGAACAGTCCCCAGATAATGCCGATAAAGGCCCCGATGCTGAAGACCTCCCAGCGCCAACCTTGGCTCGGCCCCGAGCTCTCGGCGAGGGCCGTCGCGCCGCCGGCCTGCACCGCAGCCAGCGGGTACGGCAGACGCTCAATGTCGTTGGTGATGCGGAAGAGCACGTAGCCCAAGGATAGGCTGTTGACCTTCTGCATCACGATGACGGTCAGCAGCAGGACGATGGGCTTGAACCAAGCGGGGTGCAAAAAGGAGCGTCCCTCTAAAGCTGGCGAGCCGCGCGGGGGCACCACCCAATCGGGGATGTGCTGGTGCAAGCCATCGGCTTGGGGCGATTGGATCAAGTACTGGTCCCAGATCAGCCCGCCAAAAGGTCCGCCGAACAGTTCAGCTCCCGTGCCCAACTTGCCGCCCATCATGACTAGGCCGCCGGCCACCCAATAGAGAATGATCACCTCTTGGGTGCGCAGGCGCGCAAAGGAGCGCTTGGCGATTTCAATGAAGAGGATGAGCGTTACCCACTCGGCACCGCCGGCCATGCTCTGGCCGGTCACCAACCCCAAGTAGATGGCCCCGGGCAGCATGATGAAGCCGACGAAGAGCGCAGCCCACAAGGTCTTGAGGTTGAAGCCCGGTTCAAATTGGAGATCCGAGGGAATCAGCTCGGGTGATTTTTGGTCGTCTTGAGCCATGTGCTAGTTTCCGTACAGCGGGTGTCCCTGCCCGGGGAACCAGATCATATCGATGCAAAAGGACAGGCCGATTGCGGTGAAATACCCGAGGATGAGGCCGATGAAAAAGGGCTGGGCGCGGTGGTAGAGGCCGATGCCGCCCGAGCGCATGATGGCCCATTTGGCCAGCCAAGAGACGAAGATCGAAAAGACGATAATGGTCATGGGATAGGAACAGATGCCGACCGGCATGCCGATCGGGTGAAGGGGCCACCACGAGAAGCGGTAGCGCATAAAGGTCAGCAGTCCCATTACGCCCGCGCCGCTGACGAGGTGGCCCAGCCGCGTCCAGTCTGGGGCCTTGAGGTCGATTTTGCGCAGGCTTTCCACGTAGGGCACTTGCGAACCCGTGCCGAAGATCCACCCCCCGTAGTTGTACGCGCCAAAGGAGTAGCCCATGTAGAGCGCGAAGGCCATGGAGACGACGAGGGCCACCAGCGCCGAGAGGAGGATGAAAAAGCTCAGATAGCGGCGGTTGCCGCGAATGTTGCTGGATACTTTGGCGCTGTTGGCTGCAGCGACCATGAAGAAGCCCTTGAGCTCGTGGTGCCAGCCGTAGGACAGCCCCATGGCGATGTTGCTCTGCGCGGTGGCGTGCGGCCCGAGCGCGTAGCCGACGAAGGTCTGGCCGACTAGTGGGGCGCGGCTGAAGAGCAAGCCGCCCTCCATGATGATGCGCGTGATGCCGACGTAGAGGACTAAGGTGGCCAAGATGAAAAGCGCGACCGTGGGCGGGTTCATGCCGGCCCGCCACATCCAGAAGGCGATGTAGAGCAGGGCCAGCCCGCCGCCAAAGACGATCATCCGATAGGACATCAGCTCGTCGGTGTCGTCGATGTCCTCATCGTTGTGCACGGCTTTGCGCCAGATTGCACCGAGGTGTCCGCGCGCCATCCACAGCATGCCGATGACGAGGGCGATCAGGGCACCGAACGACTGCCAGCCGATGCCGGGGTGGCCGAGGGTGTACACGTCGCGACCGGCAATGGTGTAGCCAAAGCGGTTGAACATGCCTTGTTGCAACATGGTCAGCACGGTGAAAAACCACATGCTGAACGACACGTCGAGATTGACGAAGTACGTGAAGCCGACGATGGCCCAGTTGACGTTGGTGTTGATGGCGGGAAATTCGCGGCCAATGCGGATGGGGTCGGACAGATCGCGCGGAATGGGCGGGAAGGCCGGGGTAAAGTACGTGACCACGTTCCACATAACCATGCAGAAGGGCAGGGCAAAGCCGAACCAGAACGCCTTTTGCCGCACGAAGCTAGGCCAGTTAGAGCCGGGCGGCGGGGCGATGAGTTGTTGGGGCAATTCCATCAGGGCGAAGGGCAGGCGCTCGTACTCGACCCACTGCTTGCGCAGAGCCGCGACCATGCACTGACACAAAAAGAAGATGGCCATCACTAAACTGGTCCACCAAAAGAGCGGCGCGATCCAAGCGCCCCAAGGGATGGACTCGCCCGCGGGTAGGCCGTTGTAGAACCACTTGAGGGCAATCGCGTCGTTGGGCACCAGCCATTCTTCGATGTACTGCACTACCTTGCTCTGCCACTGATTCTCGGGCGAGGCAAAGTACTGGGGAGCGGCGACGACCGCGATCATGTACGTGGAGGTGCCCCAGGTGGGAATCGAAGCCCCTACCAAGGACATAATGAAGATCAAGCCGAGTTCGCTGGTGCTCAGGCCGCGCACTTTTAGCAGCGACTTGGCCGTGGCGTTGAGAAAGACTAAGCCGGTAAAGAGAAAGACCACGCTCAAGGGCAGGTAGCTGATCGCCCACTGCGA
>VXML01000043.1:0-36376 GCA_009841115.1 Gemmatimonadota bacterium
CATGATCATCATGGTGGTCAGGATCGACGGGATTGTCGTCGTCGCCGCAGCTAGCCATAAACAGAGCCAAGGCGAAAATGCTCAAGGCAGACATATTTCTTTTAAACATGGTGCTAGTCTCCAATGGTTTGGTCGTCCATGCACACTTTCCTAGGCTTGCGCACAAGACGGGAGGTTAATGGTACGCGAATTGGATCTGGAGAGAGACACCCACGCACTAAGGCGTTTTACCAGCGTGGATGCACTAGCACCGGGGCGGGCCTCGGTTGAGGTGGGTAAAACGAGGAGAAAAAAGAGGTAACAGTACTGTGCGCGGCGCGGATGGGCTTGACTCAGAGGCATTCAGCACCACGAGCGCGAGTGCCAAACCCCAAAAAAGGAGCGCTAGACCGCTCTGCAACAGGTAAGCTGGGCAATTCTCAGGCTCGACGTGGCTCTCGTGGAAAAGCTGATGGCTGAAGGGCAGACCGCCGATTACAGCCGCAAAGAGCACGGTCAGCGCCAGCAAGGCCAGCGCGGACGGCGAGCCTATCGAGACATCCGCTTTGCGCGTTAGCATAACCTTTGATTTTAGTGGTCCGGCAGCAAAAACGCAACTTCAACCCCAGCGGCCACCCTGATCGAGGCTTGCCCTTTCTAGGCAATGTTTCCTTCTTATCACGATGACCTTTGAATCTCTTGGGATATTAACCAGTTTTTTTGCCTTTCTCTGGTCCTCCTTTCTGCTGCTAGCCCCCATGCTTCTGCTGGGGCTCCTCCTCTCCGGCCTGATTCATGTGTTTATCTCCCGTCAGGCCATTCTCCGCTGGCTCCGCGACGACAGTCTAAAATCCGTGACCGTGAGTTCGGCCATTGGCGTACCCGTGCCGCTGTGCAGTTGTTCGGTCGTGCCCGTGGTGGCCGAGATGCACAATAAGGGGGCGTCCCGTTCGTCCTGCATGTCCTTCCTGATCACCGCGCCGGAGACAGGTGCAGATTCAATTTTGGTCACCAACGCCTTTTTCGGACCCATTGTTGCCATCGTCCGGCCTGTCATCAGCTTCATCACCGCGGTCGTCGCAGGCATCTTCTGTATTGGTCTCATAAGAGACGACCGAGATGAAGCCGAGGCAAGCGACCACGATCACTGCCATGACTGTGAGCACGATCATCACCAATCCCTCATAGCTGACAGAGATGATTGCTACGTCAGTCCCTCACAACTGAAGGTTTTACTAGTCAATTGGTTGAAGGGAATCGCTGGCCGACAATCCACCGCAGAAGTCCCCACCGACAATCAAGGTCTTGACCTTATAAAGCTGATCAAGCACGTCTTTCGCTATGGCTTCATTGAGATCGCCGACGACATTCTCTTTGCGCTGCTGGTGGGGGTCGTGCTGGGCGGCGTGCTCTTTCTGGCGCTTCCGAGCGATCTGATGGCGCACGAGTATGCCCGCTGGCTGGCCTATCCGGTCATGGTGCTGATCGGCATACCCCTCTACATCTGCGCCTCCGCCAGTACTCCGATCGCCGCCGCGCTCGTTGCCAAAGGGGTCAGCCCCGGCGCGGCGCTGATTTTCCTCATGACGGGACCGGCCACCAACACGGGCACCATCGCCATCATCGTCAGCCAATTCGGCTCCCGCTTCGCATCTATTTACGTCGCCGCAGTCATCGCGGTTACAGTCGTCCTCGGCATCGCCATCGATGCGCTGCTTCTCGCGGCTGGTCTGGCGATTTCCGTAAACCTCGATGCCTCCCATGCGCCGGCTATTCAACTCCTGCAATGGGGCAGCGCTTTGCTCCTCATCGTCCTGATCGTCTGGCGCTTCCAAGCCGGTGCCCTGCGCCGTGGCTACGAGGATATGCTGCTCAATCTTCGTTTTTGGTCCAGCACGGGCGATAGGAGTGGAAGCACCTGATTCGCAGTCGTTTCTTGCTGGGCATCCTCTTCCCAATGCACGACCCGACAGTGCCAAAGGGAGAAGCAATGACGTTACAGGAAGCCGCGATCGTCGGCTACCCAGCTAGCTTCCGGTTATAGCCATCATGGATACAAACGCTCTACTGGTTTTGTCGGCATACTCAGCCGCCATCTTTGCCGCTTCCCTTCTCGGCGGGAAACTGGCGGCTTTGGGTACCATGACGCACACGCGCACTCAGATCGTGATGAGTCTTGTGGCCGGCTTCATCCTCGGCGTGGCCATGTTTCACCTTCTACCCCACAGCCTCGAGCGCATTTCCGGGACAGGCATTGTAGAAAAAGCCGTGGGATGGATGGTGCTCGGCATGGTCCTGATGATTTTCTTGCTGCGCATCTTTCACTTTCATCAGCACGATTTCAGCAGTGAGGCGAGCGATCTATATGATGACGATGACCACGATCACGGCCACAGTGTCGTCCATTCGCGGAGTTTGTTCGGCGTTGCCATAGGCCTAGGGGTACACACCGTGACCGAAGGAATCGCACTGGGTACCATCATGCAGGTAGGGCCGTCGCATGAAGACGGAGTTGCATTGGCGGGCCTGGGGGTATTTCTCGCCATTCTACTGCACAAGCCGCTCGATGCGTACTCCATTATCGGCATGATGAAGTCCGCCGGTCACAGCCAGCGCGCCCGGACATGGACCAATGTCGGCTTTGCCATCCTGTGCCCGGTGGTGGCTATAGCGAGCTTTGGAGGTGTGGAATTGCTTGGCCTAGCAGGAGGGGCAACAGTCGGCTATGTGCTGGCTTTTGCGGCGGGCGCGTTCTTGTGCATTGCCTTGAGCGACCTGCTGCCGGAGATCCATTTCCACAGCCACGATCGCGGCAAGCTCATCGTCTCCCTCCTCGTGGGAATCGGCCTCGCCTATGCACTGTACTACGCTGAATCGAGCGCCATCCACGGACATGGCATGGAGACGCACGAAGGGCATTAGCTATATGCCCACCTTCTCCCCCGTCTTCACCGACTCAATTCCCTTCAAACACAGCAGCAGCGAGTTCCGCGCGCTCTGACCGCCTATCTCCTGCGACGCCCTGCCCTGCGCGATCGCATCCACCGCTTCCTGCAACTCGCCGACGAAACCGTCCTCGCCCGGCAGGGATGGCGTACTGACTTCGCCGTCCTTGGTCAACAGTTGCGGCGGCTGGCCCCAAGACGAGTTGTACTTGAGCGTGGCCTCATCAAAATACACGTCGTAACCGTGCTCAAAGGGACAGCCCTGTTGCGCCAACCAGCCACCTTCGGCACTGATGGCCATTGAGCCGTCGTACTGGTAGTGGGTGTTGATGTACTCGACTGTCTCGCCCCGACCAATGTATCCTTGCGAGCTGACCGCAGTGGGCATTCCGAACAAAAACTGCACGAAGTCTGCGTCGTGGATGTGCAGGTCGATTGCTGGACCGCCAGTGCGCTCCAAGTCTTCTGGTGCCCACCATGCCGGGCGCGAGATGATGCGCTTGAAATGAGCGGCTAGCACGGGGCCGTGTTCCGCGTTGGCGACGAGCCGTTTGATCAGCCGGAATTCTGGAAAATACCGCAGCACGTGGGCAACCATAAACTGCCGCTGATGCTCCGCGGCCACCGCCACGATCCGATCAGCGTCGTCCAAGGCCAATGCAATGGGCTTTTCCAATAGCACGTGCTTACCCGCGGCTAGTACGCGGATGCTGGTCTCGACGTGCATCGTCGTCGGCAGACAGATATCCACCAAGTCGATCTCCCCATCGGCGAGCAGTTCGTCCAATGTTTCATAGCACCGTATGCCCGACAAGTCCTGCACCCCCCCGCTGTCGCCAAAATTGCCCTGAATGTCGCGCCAATCCCCCGCGCGCTTTTTGGGGTCGCGGGAGACGATGGCTGCAACTTGGCCCCCGTTGACTTGGGCCATAGCCTTGTAGTGAGTCATACCCATGAAACCGATGCCGACAATGCCGATATTGACCATTATTCCCTCCTTGTGTGGAATCGCTAGGATAGGCTTGGGGGCCGACTGCTGTCAAGCTAACCCTTAGGCGACGCTACAGATCGCGCAAGTGCTGTGCGTAATACAACGGCCAGGTCTCAATTAGACCTTCTCCCTCACCACCAGGACCGCCGATGAGTTTAATCGCGCTCCGCGGCTGGTAGCGCTCCACGTAGGACCGCAAGCTGCGAGCGCGGGTGCGGGTACCGCTTTTTACCTCGACAGGGATAACTTCTCCATCGCGGTCGCGATGGAGAAATTCCACTTGGGCATCGCCCTGTTCCCAACCAAAGGTAGGATACGCCACGCGCACGCTCAGTTCGTTCTGGACGAAGTTTTCCGCAATGTAGCCCTTGAAGCTAAGGCTCTGCGCCTGTTGGTCGGCATATCTCAGCCCGAGCATGTAGCCAAGCAACCCCACATCGAATAAGTAGAGCTTGAAAATGTTCTGCCGCGCCTGTGCCCATAGCGGGGCTTGGGGTCTTCCCTTAATGGGATAGCACTTCCGTACCAGCTTGGTTGTCTCCAGCCAGTCAATAGGACCGCGCAACTCTTGGTAGCGCCGCTTCCGCTCGATCACATCCCTGAACCTGAAACGCTTCACGGAGTCGTCCTGGCAGGCGGCCAATTGACCCAGTACGCTCGCAAACACTTCATCAATGTGTTGCGCGTGTAGCTTGCCAGCATACTTCCCAAAATCGCGTTGGTAGCCCACGACGAGATCGCGATGAACTCGCCCGACCCGCTCAACCCGCTCGCGGATACTGCCCTCATCTGCAAACCACTCACCTACTGCTTCCGGCATACCGCCGACGAAGTAGTACGCGAGCAAGAAGGACCATAGTTGTTGGTGAACGATCTGCCCGCGCCGTTGCGCTCGAAATGCCTGCAAAAGCCTTGGCTGCTCGGCGGCCATCAGAAATTCCTCAAAGCACAGCGGGAACAACTCTAACTGCTGGACCTTGCCGACCGGAAACGAGTCGAGCAGACCGATATTGGAGCCGGAGGCACAGACGAATGCTTGAGGGAGGTCTTCGGCAAAATACTTGAGCGAATCGACCGCGGCTTGACACTCTCCCACCTCGTCGAAGAAGATGAGATCATGCTCCACATCGATGTCCACATTAAAGCGCAGCTCGATATTTGATAGCACGGCCTGCGGGTCGAGACTATCAGCGAACAACTCCGCCAGACCTGGCTCCAGCCGGAAGTCGAGTCTATGCACTTGGCGGAACTCCTGCGGTCCGAAAAGCTGTTCGATCAGGTAGGTCTTGCCGACTTGACGTGCGCCGTCGAGCAATATCGGCTTGCGCGCCGGTTGTCGTTTCCACTCTACCAGATCGTCGATCAATAAGCGTTGCAAAGAATTACTCCTATTCGATGGAGAAACAGCACTTTTATGGAGATAAAAATACAATAAATCAGCATTTTTATGGAGATAAAAGTGCTGATTCCGAACACTTTTTTAGGTAAAAGGGGAACTCACCCACCCAACTTCACTAATCGCTAAGGCCCCCTTTTGGCGATCATCCGCAGGGCTGTTATACTATCTCGCGCGCTGGACAAGCCGCCAGTGCGTCCTAAATACCAACGAGGAACCATCCCATGCCCAATGAAACCTACGGCATTCTGCTGGTCAGCTTCAGCAAACACAGCCACCAGCAGCACTTCATCCCCCTATATCAGGCCCATCCCCGCCTGCGCATCATCGGCGTCGCCGACTACCCCGACATCGACCCGGACTTGCGCGCCTACAATCAGCAATGGGCTGGCCAACTCGGCGTACCTTACTCAGAGAACCTCGACGAGTCCATCGACGATCCGGCCATCGATATCGTCAGCGTCGGCTGCGAGATCGAACGGCGGTCCGCGCTCATCGTCCGCGCCGCCGAGGCTGGCAAGCACCTGTGGATCGACAAGTTTCCCGGGGCCACTCTCGCCGAGTCCGAAGCGTCCGCAGCCGCGGTCGAACGCACCGGCGTCCGGGCGATCATCCCCGGCTACGCCTACGGCACCCTCGCCCAGCACACCCGCCAAGTCCTCGCCAGCGGCGATTTGGGCACCCTGCTCGGCGTTCACGTCGATGTGATGTTCGGCAAGGGCTGGCCGCGCCCGATAACCCAACGCCGCGCCTTTGTCGCACCCAACGGCCGGTGGAAATATCCCGACATCAAAAGAGAGTTGCTGACAGTGGGCGCATACGCCGTCGGCCTAATCCAAGAATGCCTCGGCCCCATCCGCCACATCGTCGGCCACGCTGGGGCTTTCTTCTTCCCCGAACACGGTGCTCACGGCTGCGACGATTTTGGTTCCCTGACCATGACCGATGCCGACGGCCGCGTGGCAACCTTGTGCGGCGGACGCATCGGCACAGCTTCCCATCCCCAAGGAGGACCGTCGCGCGCGTATCTAATCGGCACCCGCCAGAGCGCCACCATAGACGCGAAAAGACCAGCGTTGGACGCTTATCTGCGCGACTATAGCACCGGCTACGACTATCAGCCCAACCCCCAGGACCCCATGCAGTGGCACGGAGGCCCGCCCGTCCCAACCATCGCCCTATCCGAAGACACAGCGGGGCAGGCAGCCGGGCTCGACGATTTAGTTGCGGCTATCGACAACGACCGACCGACCCGCTATGGCGTGCGCCAAGCGCGGGATTTGATGGAAATTATCCTCGCTGGCTACCGCGCCGTCGAGTGCAACGCGGCCGTTGACCTGCCGCTGGAGCAAGACTTATGACGATCACCCTCAGCGCCCATCCCGCCCTCAACCCACTCGTCGGCCAACTCGCCGCCGCCCTGCCGATCAAAGGCTTGTACTATCCAGCGCGTCGGAATCCCGGTAGTGATCTACCTTTTTTCAGCGACTTGCCGGCCATGCTTCAGGCAACCAGCCCCCGCGTCTGCGCCTTCCTCTCGCCGTATGCAGACCTCCACAACGACGTCCACACCTGCCTCCAAGCTGGCGTTGCTGTCCTCTGTGCCGGACCCGTGCCCAAGGCCGACCAGCCCATCGCCAGCGGCGGCATCCATCACGGGTCGCCCCTGTTTGCCAAGGCGCAGCAGCAGCGGCGCAATCCTTCGTTTGCCGAGCCGGTCTATTTGCGCCTCGTGGCCGGTGCCCAGGAGCCGGGATTGCTGCCGGCGTGGTGGGCTATCTGTCGTCAGCTAGCCTTTGCCAGCGATCTGCTGGACGAGACTCCTGCTCAGGTACATCTCTGTACCAACCGCCACGGCCGCGCCTACCAAGTAACGCTGACCGCCACGGCTCCTAGCGGCGCGTCGATCCAGCTAGTCGTCGCCCCTCAGCCAGCGCTCGCCGAACTAACCTTATTGGGCCGGGGTGGCGTAATTTCGGCCAGCGCCGCGCAAAGCGGAATTACCCTAGCCGGCACCAAGGGAACCCACGTCGTACCCGACGCTGCAACTCCCCCTGCCGAACTAGCGTGGTTGCGCGATTTTTTGGAAAAAGGGAATCCGCCGAGCGAGCACGCAGGAGATGGCGGACAGGCCCTGCTCAGCGGCCTGCGGCGGGCGCTGAGGACGCGCCAACCGGTTTTGGTCAATCTCTAGGTAGCGCTCTGAGCGCGCAACTCCGTCAACAAGCGCTCAGCTCGCGGCTTGGCAGTAGCAGCCGACGCCTCTTTTACCTGCTCGTACCCCCGAATGCTGTCCGGCAATTCGGCGATTTCCACGGCTAGCCCATAGCTCTCTTCGGCCAGCGCTGGCAAGACCTCTTCGATCAGCCCGCAGTACCAGCCGATCAGTTCGCGTTCCAAGCGCCGCGCCGCCGTATGCCCAAAGAGGTCGAAGGCGGTTCCGCGCAACCCCTTCAGCCGGCTCAGCAACACCAGCGCCGGACGCAGGCCCTTGCCAAAGCCGATCTTGCCCTTGAGCAAGCGCCGCATCGTGGGCGGATGCAGTTGCCGAACGATTTTCACCTCCCCGTCGAACAGGGCGCGCATCCGCTCTTCGCTGCCATTGCGCGTCGCCAGCCGTGCGACTTCGTATTCATCTTTGTACGCCATCAGCTTGTACAAGCCCCGCACCACGGCTCGCGTGAACTGCAAACCGGGCGACAATCCTCGATCTACTTCCCACACTTGGCGCACAAACTCCAAGTAACTCCGAGCATAGGCGACGTCCTGATACGCGCACAACTCGGCCAGCCGCACCCCCAATTCCTTCTGCCCCTCCGCATCCAAATCCACCAACGCAGCCAATCCCTCGTCGAGCAGCGCCCGAGCAGCCGCGTCGTGCGCCAGCCGCTCCTTTACCTCGGCCAACGTTTGGTCCGCGGACACTTGCTGAGTCCCCAACGCCCGCTCCACTCGCGCCGGATCAGCCACAGCCAAGCGCCCCCAGCGAAAAGCCTGCACGTTGTTTTCCACGGCTTGCCCGTTGAGGACAATGGCTTGCTCAATAGAGGCCGCTTGTAGAGGCAGCATCCCGGCCTGATACGCGGCCCCCAAGAGGAGCATGTTGGCGAAAATCGTGTCTGAGAACAGCCGTTCGGCCAGCCAGTAGGTATCGAGGTAGATATTGTCCTTGCTCGTGCAGTGGTCAATCAGGGCACGCAGTTGGGCCGCCTCGGGAAAAGGCTGCGTGCGCGGGTTGCGATTCATCTCCGCATTGGCGATTTCAGCGGTGCTGACGAAGGCGCGGGTGCGCTCGGGCGCGGCGTATTTGAGATTGTCCGGCTCGGCTGCCCGCAGCAGGTCAAACCCCAGATACAGATCGACTTCCCCGGGGAAGAGGCGGTTGAACACGGGCTGCTCGGCGGCGCTTATCACAATCGGCGCTTCGACCGGCCCGCCCTTTTGCGCCAAGCCGGTGTTGTTGGACAAATACACGTATTTGCCCTCCATCATGGCCGCGTACGCAATGAGATGAGAAATCGTCACCACGCCCGTTCCACCACGCCCCATAGCGAAAATCGCGTACGGCTGGTCCAGAGGACACTCTGGCGGCTCTGGCAGCTCGTCCAAAGGCTCTGGGCGGCGACGGCGCAAGCGCGTGCCCTTGGCCGGCTTGACCACGGCAAAGGACGGACACTCGCCGTCGATGCACAGCCCGTCTTGCGCGCATTGGGCCTGCCGCACCTGCGTCTTGTCGCCGAACTCGGTCGCCACGCTGTAGAGCGCGGCGCAGCCTTCGGCCTGGGCATAACAGTCGCCGCAGCCCTCGCAAATATCCTCGTCGATGAGCACGTATTCGTCGGGCGTCAAACCCTGACGGCGACGGCGGCGGCCTTTCTCGGTAGCGCACTCCTTATCAAGGATGAGCACCGTGGTCCCGGCGATTTCCTTAAACTGCTCAAGGGCTTCGGCGTGGCGCTCCAAGCCGAAAACCTCGATCCGCTCCCCGTCCAAGTGGCGGTAGCGCGCGGGATCCTCGCTGACGATCCCCACCTTCACTACCCCCAGCCCCAAAAGCTCCTGCACGACATCCGACACCGGCCGCTGTCCCCCAGGCGTCTGCCCACCGGTAAGCGCGACCGCCCCGTTGAAAAGCAGCAGAAAGGTAATGTTCACTTCACCTTGGACGCAGCTTTGAATCGCGCCGCGACCACTGTGGAAATAGCTTCCGTCGCCCAAGTATTGATAGATGTGCTGATTGCCGTTGAAGGGTGCCCAGCCGCTGTAAATGGAGCCGCCAGCCCCCATCGTGGGGATGTAGAGGACGCCGGAATCGTAGGCTTCAATCGCCCGGATGGAGGAGCAGCCAATGGCTCCCCCGGGCTTTTCGTGCAAGTCGCGGAAGCTGTTGTACGGACAGCCGCCGCAGGACATCGGCGTAACGCGGGGCACGGCCGGATAGGTGCGGTCGAGCACGCGCTGCAACTCGGTGAGACGCTCGGGAGCCGCCCCGAGACGCGGGCCGAGCTTGAGCGCCAATTCCTCGGGATCCACTTCGCCGTGCGCCGGAATCAGCGGCTGCCCGTCCTCGTCCCACTGGCCGTACACGGCCTCCACCTCCGTTCCCCACAGCGCGGCCTTGACGCCTTCTTCAACAAAAGGACCTGGCTCCTCGACCACGTAAATGTGCCGCAGTCCACGGGCGAAGGTGCGCACAATTTCATAGTCGAGGGGATAGCTCACCGCAAGGTGCAACACAGGTACGCGCAGCCCCAAGTACTCGAGAGCCTGCCGCACGTCCGCATAGCTTTTGCCTACAGCCACGATGCCAACCCCACCGCCCGCATCCCCATCCACTATGCGATTGAGGTCGTTGGCGCGGACATACGCTTCCACCAGCGGCCACTTTTCCTCCACCAGTTGCCGCTGCATGGGCAATGCGCCCGTAGCCATGACGATCTGGTTGAAGCGCTTGGCAAACGCGCGCTCGGGCAATGCGATGTCTGGCCGCACACCGGCCAAATCAACCGTGCTCGCGCCATCGCACACCGGCGTTGCCAGCTTGAGCGCGGTTACCACGCCAGCGTGGCGCGACAGGGCGACTGCGTGCAGCCCCAAGCGAATGACATCTTCGATACTGGCCGGATAGAAAATCGGCACCATGCTGCTGCGCAACACCCAGTCGCTGGCCCCGGGCGAGACCGAGCTTTTGGAGCGGTGGTCTTCTCCCGACAGCAGGACCATCGCGCCGCGTGCACCAGTGCCGCTGAGGTTGGCCAACCACACCTCGTCGGGAATCCACATCGTGCCGTGCGCCTTGCCATACCAAAAGGCATCTATGTCCCCACTGGCCGCAAACTGGCTGCCCAAGATGGCGGAGGCCGCAGTTTTCTCGTTGATGCCAAACTGGTGCACCGTGCGTCCCAACTCATTGAGCATTTCGAGTTGGGCGACGATCTTCAGGTCTAGTCCACCCAGCGGCGACCCCTCATAGCCAGTGAAATAGGTCTGGTTGACGTGGCCGGTGGCTTGGTCGCGCTCCTGTTTTTCGCGCACGAGGCGCACAATCGCCTCCATGCCCGTGAGAAAAACCCGGCCATCGCGCTGTAGAAATTTGTCCTGAATGTCCAGCTTCATAAGAGACTCTTGAGCTACGCCCTCCCGTAGCTCTTGTCCGTTATCCTATATTGTATATATAATAGACAACAGTACCGCAGACACCCGCCACCCTTTAATCCACAACGTAGAGTTAGCAATGGCCGAAACGATTGACGAACTCACCATCCAGTACGAGGAAGACGGCAAGGTCTTGCGCAAAGAAGTGGCCAAGGAAGTGCTCAGCAAAGGGGCTTGGGCGACGATTATGTACCTCTACCAAGACCTCGATCGCAAAACCAGCGAGTACGGCCCGAGCAAAATATCCATTCGCCGCTACCAGAAGCGCGACGGCACCTTTTTGCAGCGCAGCAAGTTCGAGGTGTCAAGCGCCGCGCAAGCGCGCGCGATCTGCAGCAAGATACAAGACTGGTTCCCTCCAGAATAGACGCGCCGCTTACCCTGCTCGGCTAGCGACCTTCACCTTCACGCGGTGCCAGCCTGTGCGGCCATCGTACAGATCGGCTCCAGCGTCGGTCCGCGGCTGGGAGTCCCCCTCGCTATCCGTTGCCCACGCGACGATTTCGTACTCGCCCGACGCGGGCAATGCCCATTCGTAGGCCCACGTGACCCAAATGTTGGGCAAGCGCTGGGTGGTAATCTGCGCCTCGTGCCAAGCCCGCCCGCCATTGGTGCTGACCCTAACCGATTCGACCGTGCGCTCGCCAGCCATGGCGATCCCGTGGATGATAAACGGGCTGCCTTCGACCCCGCGCAGGGTTTGCAGCACCCTTGTAACGCCGCCGTTGTCTGGATCTTTCACATCGTCCCACACCGAAAGAGGCGCATCAATCCGCGAGTTCACGGTCGCCACGGCATCATCCGACCACTTGAAGGGCTTGTTTTCGGGCTTGCTTTCCCAATAGCCGAGATACTCTTCGTCGATCAGCTCGATGCGAGTGATCCACTTGGGCATCTTCTGGCCGTAGTGCCCGGGATTTATCAAGCGCAGGGGAAACCCGTGCTTGGAGGGCAGCGGCTCGCCATTCATTTCCCAAGCAAGGATCACCTCGTCGCGCAGCGCCCGCTCCAGTGGAATCGACGTGGTGTAGCCATCGGAACTGTCGCTGTAAAACTTGACCCGGATCGCCTCGCTCCTGATCCCGGCCATGTCGAGCACGTTGGACAGCGGCGTGCCGCCCCACTCGGCATTGCCCACCAATGGCCCGCCAATCCAGTTGCCAATGCACTGCATGGTCAAGACCTGCCGCTGCATGGGCAGCGCGGTAATATCCGCGTACGTCCAATCCGTGCGGGGCTGGTCCACCAACCCATCCACCGCTAAGCGCCAACTATTGGCCGAGATCTTCGGGTCGTAATTTTTCCCCTTAATCGACTGGAGATAGTGCCGCGCATTGGAAGTAATCGGCGGCAGCGGTAGCATGTCTGCCATCTCTTCCACGGACATCTCTTCCATGTCCATGTCCATCACGTCCATGTCCGGCCCGGTGGGCATGCTCTTGATGCGTACCTCGTTGCCGTCGCAACCCCAAGTGGGGAGAATCGCGGTGGCGATAACAGCCCCGCTCGACTTGAGAAACTGACGTCTAGTTGATCTGTTCATGACAACTCCTTTACCTTTAGCGAATGAGGGCCAACCCTAGGCCCAACGACGACCCGGCCCCGATGTTCTCGCCCTTGAAAACCGACTTCCACAACAAGTCGATCCACAGCGGGCCTGCCACCTGCACGGCCACATTGCCACCTACTTCGGTGAAATCCCCTTCTGAAACCTGTACTACTCCGACCACTCCCCCCTCCGAGTCCGCCGCGAGCGTGTACACACTGGCGACAAAGCCCTTGGCAAACAGCCACGGACGCGGCGTGGCCCCCAACTCGACAAAATAGGACACCTGGTTAGAAAACGGGCCACCGCGCAGCTTGTACCCCACCTCACCACCCGCGTAGAGCGGCAGCGGATAGAGCGACAGCCCCGCTAACAGCCGCGCGCCCTGTTCAGAATAACCAGTGCCAAGGGCGGGGTCGTAATCTCGGTTGTACCCACTGGGGAACGCGACATCGACCTGCGGCGACAGCACCAGTCTGCCCTCGGTAAGTTGGTACTTCGCGCCGAGATGCACGTCGCCTAGCCCCCAAGTGATGCGCTCGACTAAGCTATCCTCAGACACCAACCTTCCCGCGCCAACTTGGCCGGTCAGCGTCAATCGATCGAGTAACCCGAATTCGCCATAGGCGAGGACCTGGCGGGCGCGAAACTGATTATCGTCCATGCCCATAGCGGCGCGTTGGCCCATGTCGTTAAATACTTCAGTGGTCGAGTAGTGGATCCCCGAGAGCTTGGCGTAGTAGCCCCCGCGAGGCTGGCTCCAAGCCCCCGCCCAGACCTCACCCGCCCAACACAGGGCCAACAGGCCCATTGCTAACCAACGCATTTCCCAATCCCTTTCCGCGGTACAATCCGCTCGTAGAGTGCTAACAGTTTCTCTCCCTCGGCCTCCCAGTTAAAATGCTCTTCAGCGGCTCGCCGTGCCTGCGCGCCCTTGGCCTGCGCTGTTACCGGGTCGGCGAGCAAGCACCCGATGGCGCGCGCATGGGCGACCGGGTCGCTCGGGTCGGCGAGCAAACCCCAATCCGCGACCGAGAGAAACCTGCGTATGGAAGGTAAATCACTGGCGACCACAGGCAAGCCGCAGGCGAGGTACTCAAAGAGTTTGGTCGGCACGAAGGAGGCCAAATTCTTGGGCGAGATCTGCCCCGGCACCAAGCCGATCTGGCACGCGGAGATCGCCGCCCCCAATTCGTCGTACGGCACGCGCTTTTCACTGTAGTGTATCTGCTCTTCTAGTCCCCACTCGCGCCGGCGGGCCTCAAACCGCTCCCGCAACTCCTGCGAGTGAAACGTCCCGACGCTCAAGAGGCGGACCTGCGGATGGGTCTTGGCCAGTTCGCGCATGATTTCGAGCAGAAACAGCCCGCCCCGATCTTCGGATAGCGAGCCAATGTGGACCAGGGCGCAAGGACCTAACTTACCACAGCCGGGGGAATACCACTCCAAGCGCGGATAGTTCTTCACCACCGCAAAAGGACGCTTGGCAAAGCGGTCTCCTTGTTCCTCGACCACTCCAACCACCGCGGTGACAAAGTAGCGAGCAATCACGCGTTCACCCCAATCGACCAACCGCGCGAGGGGCCGTCGCAGCCGTTCAGGCACCCACGGCCGCACCATCGCCACTAATGGGAAGTGCTCGTGGACGTCGTAGATGACCCGGCGACCGCAGAGCTTGAGCACCGCACCCACCGGCAACAGTTCAGGGTCGTGGAAGTGGAAACAAGCGGCGTTTGCACCCAGCCCGACCCGCAGCAAACGCCACAGATTCAAAATCCGCTGGCCAGTCCCTCGTGCCACCGGCACGGTCTGCACCCGCACCCCTGCCCGCTCTCCACACCACTCCTCCGGCCCTGGCCCTACCACCGTCACCGCGTATCCGGCCCGCGCCAAGGTCTGCGCTTGTTTGTAGAAAATCCGCCCGTCAAACGGGCTGTGGACATTCGTCAGGTGGTACACCTCAGGCGCAGCCAAAAAGCACCTCCCTGCTTTGTGGCCCGCAATTAAAAAGCAAATCCAATACCGACATCTCGGCGACAAAACCTGCGTGACACTGAGGGTACACCGGGTGTTCAAAGCGGGTAAAGCGGCATTCAACGCCTTCCTCGACAAACGCCTCCACATCCAAATACGCCTTCGAGGCCCCTTCCCCCGACAGGTACACCTGACAGCCGCACGCCTTAGTCATATCCACCAAGCGCAAGGTCCGCTCGTTGCGCAGGTCCATCTGCGAGCTGAAGCGAACTTCGACCTCCAAGTCCAAAAGCTGCAACAGGTGGCGCAGCAAGGCCACGTTTAAGTCGAGCAACTGGGTCCACGCACTCGCGTATAGGTCCTCTATGGCCGGAGCGTACTCGTCGAAAAAGGGCGCGTGGCCGTAGTGCCAGCGCAGGGCTTGGCAATGTTTGCGCCGCCAATCGCCGTCGGGCGGGATTTGCACATCGCATATTCGCTGCTGGCCCCGGCCCCGCGTCAGTACCGGCACGGTCAGCCATTGCCAGCCATCGGCCGTGCGGATGCGGTTGCGATTGGTCAGACTACCCCGGCTGTACTGCACGTCGTCGGCCAAAACCCACACGTCGGCTTGCCCCACCTTGTGAAACAAGCCCAGCCAAGGCAGGAAGTTGGGCTGGTGCGCCGCCAGCACCCGGTTCATTACCGTACCCACCGGAGTACGTCAAACGCCTCGGCGTACTCCACCATAATCTGCCCACCCCTGGTCCGCGCCCAGCTCCATATAAAATCCTCCTGGGTGTACGGACGATGCTGTTGCGACTGATAGCAGCGCAGCGCGGCGATCTTGGTCTGCACGTGCTCGCGAGTGAGCACGCAAAAATGTCGATAGTCAAAACTCAAGTTATTCCACGGCAGCTCGTAGCCGAGCACGGTGACCGTCTTAAAGGCGCGCAGGCCCTCAATGTGAACAGTTTGGTGATCTTGGTGCAGATCTTGGGCGCTGGGCAAGAACACGGTTGCTGGATCAATCTCTCTTTTCATCCTCACCAACTCTTCGAGGATTTCTTGGCGCATGTGGGGCAAGTGACGCACTTTGTACTTATAGACCAGCAGGTTCGCCGCAGGGATCCCCAGCACCTTCGTCCCCTCCCGCACCTCCTTCTCCAGAATGTCGGACGGAAAGGGCGGCGGCACCGACTCTGCCGCTGTGGAAAAGGCCGCGTAGTACACCTCGCGCCCCTCCTCTACCATGCGGCTAATCGTCCCTCCGCAGCCAAGCTCGCCGTCGTCCGTGTGCGGCGCGAGCACCAAGACTCGGTTATTTGCCGACACGACAATCTCCTTTTGCCTCTGCCAATACCTCCGCCAAGCCGCAGCACACCATTTCCACGGCCTCGTCGCTCAAGCCCGGAAACATCGGTAGGCTCACTACCTGCGCTAGCACTTCCTCGGCAACGGGAAAATCCCCGGGACCATAGCCCAATTCCCGCTGATAAAACGGCGTCAGGTGGCACGGCGGCCAGTACACGCTGCCCGCTTCAATCCCCCAGCGCTCGCGCAACTCGGCGACCACCCATTCGCGTTTTTTCTCGGCGGGCAAGCGCACGGGAAACTTGTAATACGCGTGTAATTGGCCGGCGAATTCCGGCAAGAGCACCTCGCCGCACCCCAAGCTCGTGAGTGCATGTCGGTAGCGGGTGGCGAGGCGGTTGCGTTCGGCTGTGTGCTCGGCCAGTCGCGCCAATTGCCGCAGGCCGAGCGCCGCGCTCAGTTCGGGCAAGCGGTAGTTGTTGCCCAAACGCTCCAACGAGCGGCCCTGCGCGCTCACCCCATGCGTGCGGAAGCTCCGCGCAAAGTCGGCCAAATCGCGGTCGTTGGTGCTCAACATGCCCCCCTCGCCCGTCGTCAGCGGCTTGGTTGGGAAAAAGGAAAAGGCCGCGGCATCGCCCAAACTCCCGGCCAGTTGACCATCGGCACTAGCGCCGTGGGCGTGGGCCGCGTCTTCGAGCAACAACAGCCCGCGCGCACGGCAAAACGAGCGAATGTCCTCGATGTCGGGCGCAATCAGTCCAGCGATGTGAACCACTACTACGGCCCGCGTCTTTTCCCCGACCTGCGCCTCGATCTGCGGCAGACCACTCGACAGGGTCTGCGGGTCGATGTCGCAGAGGACGGGCCGTCCTCCGGCCAACAGCGCGGCGTTGGACGAGGCAATGAACGTATTCGTCGGCACCACCACTTCCCGCCCTTCGACCCCCCAATAGCGCAAGGCTATCTCCAGAGGCGCGGTCCCCGAGCTCATACCCACGGCGTGTTCCGCGCCCACACACGCGGCAAACTCCTGCTCAAACCGCTTCAAGTAAGGCCCCAACGTCAGGCGTCCGCTGCGGAGGATAGAGGCAAAATCTTCGAGCAGCGCGGCCACATCCTCCTCGGAGATACTGGGCCTTGTCTGGGGCACTTTAGGCTGCACGGTCGCGCCCGTCTCCTTGCGCCAGCGACCAGCCTGACGCGCTCCCCACAAAACCACCGGCTTCTAACACCAATTCTCTCACGGCAAAAACTCCTTAATCAATTGAATGCACTGCAACATACACAAATACACAAAGAGGCGCGTTTCCAGCAAGAGACAACGCCTTGCTGCATCTCCTTCCTTTGACAAACCTAACCTCGCGTTTAACTTTTGGAACATGAATTCAACGACGAGAAATCCCACCCGCGAGGTGCAAATCGGCCGCACGACCATTGGCGGCAACCACCCCATTGCCGTACAAAGCATGGCCGCTACCCGCACCCAGGACACAGAGGCCACTATCCGCCAGCTCCGGCTCTTAGCCGAGGCTGGGGCAGACGTCATCCGCGTTGCCGTAGATAGCAAAAAAGACGTGGAAGCCCTCGCCCAAATCGCGCCGACTGTTGACGTGCCTCTGTCAGTGGATCTGCAAGAAAACTATCGGTTGGTGCGCAGCGTGGCACCGCACGTGGAGAAAATACGCTACAACCCTGGGCACCTCTACCACCACGAAAAGAACAAGCCAGTCGCCGACAAGGTCGCCTTTATCGCCGACGAGGCCGCCAAGCACGACTGCGCCCTGCGCGTAGGGGTCAACTGCGGTTCGGTCGATCCGGCCCAAGCCGAGCGCTTCCCGGCCGACGACTCCATCTCGCCCATGATCGCTTCGGCCTTAGAGCACTGCGAGCTGCTCGACGGCTTGGGTTTTACGCGCTACTGCGTCTCGCTCAAGGACTCCGATCCGGCCAAGGTCATTGCCGCCAACACCCGCTTTGCCCAAGAGCGGCCCGACGTACCCCTGCACCTCGGCGTTACCGAGGCCGGAATGCCCCCCGAAGGCGTGATAAAGACCCGCATTGCCTTTGAACAGCTCATCAGCGCCGGCATTGGCGACACCATTCGCGTCTCCCTGACCTTGCCGTTTGACGACAAGGGCGAGGAAGTCAAAGTCGGGCGGCAGATCCTCGACGACATCTACTCGGGCCGCTTCCGCTCGGTCCCCAAGTTGCTCCCGGCCGGGCTGAACATCATCTCCTGCCCCTCCTGCTCGCGGGTGGAAAATGAAGCCTTCATCGACCTAGCCCACCAAGTGCGCGAGCTGACCGAGTACGCCCGCGATCACCAGATCACCATCGCCGTCATGGGCTGCCGGGTCAATGGCCCAGGCGAGACCGACGACGCCGACTTGGGGCTGTGGTGCGCCCCCAACTTCGTCAACCTCAAGCGCGGCCCCCAGCTCATCGGCCAATTCCCATACGACGAGGTCCTCGACGTGCTCAAAGAGCAAGTCGACGAGCTAATTGCCGCTGGCTGAGGCTTTAGTAGGAAATATTAAAGGTGCCGGAAGCTGAGCGCGTGGAAGTTACCGACGATACCTTAATGGCGGACCTTTCCGACGGACGGACCATCTCCGTTCCATTAGCTTGGTATCCTAGGCTGGTGCATGCAACGCCTGCAGAAAGACGCAACTGGCGGTTTATAGGTGTAGGTCAGGGGATCCACTGGCCCGACCTAGACGAGGATATCAGCGTGGAGGGCTTGCTAGCGGGTAGGCCCTCCGGGGAAAGCCAAGAGTCCTTGAAGCGGTGGTTAGAAGCTCGGAAATGAGGCACTCACCGCCAGTCTTTAGCCAGTAAACTCTATCACACCCATAGATTAGGTATCCCATGCAAAATCCTATCAAAGAACAACTTGCCGCCGGGCAGCCTTCCATCGGCTCCTGGCTCAATCTAACCTCGCCGCTGGCAGCCGAAGTCATGGCCGCGGCCGGCTTCAAATGGCTAGTGGTCGATGCCGAGCACTCGGCCTTTGACCTCGGCCACATCGCCCACACCTTCCGCGCCATCGAGGCGCGAGGTGCCTTGCCCTTGGCCCGCGCCTGGGATCACGACCCAACCACGGCCGCCCGCCTGCTCGACGCCGGAGCCTGGGGCTTGGTCTTTCCACACGTCAGCACCCCGGAGCAGGCCGAGAAGTTGGCCCAAGCCGTGCGCTATCCACCACGCGGCAACCGGTCGGTAGGCACGGGCCGCTGCGTCACGTTGGCCCCGGACTATCGCCAGCGCTTTGACGACGCCGTCCTCTGCATCCCGCAGATTGAGGACATGGAGGGCATTGAAAACGCCGAAGCCATCGCCCGCGTCGAAGGCATTGATATCGGCTTCCTCGGGCCGGGCGACCTAGCCATGTCCATGGGCGTCACCGCTGGTCACCCCGACCACGAGGCCGCCTTGCAGGCTTTTCGCGCTGGCTGCGCCAAAGCCGGCAAACCCAGCGGCATCCCAGTCAAGGACTCCGCCGAAGTCAAACGGCGCATCGCCGAGGGCTTCCAGTTTATTGACTTCAGCAACGACATGCGGTTTTTGGAAGCCACGGCGCAAGCCGCCTACCGCGAAGCAACGGCTGGATGAACATTCTCAACTTCGGCTCGCTCAACATCGACCTCGTTTATCAAGTCGAGCACATCGCCCGCCCGGGCGAGACCATCGCCAGTTCGGCGCACCAAGTCTTTGCCGGCGGTAAGGGCGCGAATCAATCGGCCGCCCTTGCCCGCGCTGGTGCGCACGTCTTTCACGCCGGCCAAGTCGGGCCAGACGGGCAATGGCTAGTCGATAAACTGGCTGAGCTGGGCGTGGCTGTGCAGCACATCCGCGTCGGCGACGTACCTACCGGCCACGCCATTATCCAAGTTGACCGCCAAGGGCAAAACAGCATCGTCCTCTTTGCCGGGGCCAATGACGAAATAGACAGAGGGGCAATAGACGCCGCGCTATCCCATTTCGACCGAGGGGATATCCTTCTCTTGCAGAATGAGATAAACGACATTGCTTACATTATCACTTCAGCCTCCGAGCGGGGTCTGACGATATGCTTAAACCCCGCGCCCTTTGGCCCGGAAGTTCGCGTGTATCCCCTCGAATTAGTCGATTTGCTCATCGTCAACGAAACCGAGGCCACCGGCCTTGCGGGCGCATCTACACTCGCTGCGCTGGCCGCACTCTGCCCCCATGCCCAAATCGCGCTTACGCTGGGGGCCGCTGGCGTCCAGTACCGCTCCCCAACCGAGGAATTCCACCTCCCAGCGCCACAGGTCGAAGCAATCGATACGACAGGTGCGGGAGACACCTTCATCGGCTATTTTCTCCACGGCCTGACAGCCGACATGACCGCGCGAGACGCCATGACCCGCGCGGTGCAGGCCGCGGCCCTGTGCGTCACCCGCCCGGGAGCCATGGATTCAATTCCAGCCGCAGATGAAATAGACTAACTCATTGTAGTAGAAAGGAATACGATGCCTAATATCATGCTCACTGCCCAGTTCCAAAACGCCGAATTCGCCTCCAGCGAGCGTGAACAGGGCCTCGAAAAGCTCCGCTCCTTGGGCACCATCATCCCGGAGCCAGCCGTCCTCACCGCCGAACACGCCCCCGACTTAATCGCCTCTATCGCCAGTTCATCGGTCTATACGGACGAATTTTACGAAGCGGCCGAGGATTTGCGCATCGTCGCCCGTTGGGGCGTCGGTTTTGACAAGGTCAATGTCCCAGGAGCCACGCGCTACGGCGTGATCATCACCGTGACGCCGGTTCACATGGACGCGGTCGCCGAATACGCCATCGCCCAGTGGATGGCCACCCTCAAGCGGGTCTATACCCTCAATCACCTCTCCCACCGAGGCGACTTCTCCATCATCCGCACCTATGAAGCCCAATACACCACCCTCGGCCTATACGGCTGCGGCCGCATCGGCCAAGAGGTAGCCCAGCGCGCCGTGCCGCTCTTGGGCACTGAGGGTCGCCTGCTCGTGTACGACACCCGCCCCGACATCGCCGACATCGCCGCCCAATACGGAGCCGAAGTTGCCGACTCACCCGAAATGCTCTTTCGCGAGTGCGACACGGTCTCGCTCCACGTCTCGGGTGACGAGACCATCGTCCACTACGACCTGCTCAGCCTGATGCGGCCCCACGCCTCGCTGATCAATCCCTCGCGCGGCAATCTCGTCAACGACGCGGACGTCCACCGCGCCATTGAAGAGGAAAAGCTCTATTACTACGTGGTGGACGATCCAGTCAACGACACCCGCGCCATCCACAAGGATCACCCGCGCATCATCTGCACCAACCACAACGCCGGTATCACGGTCGAATCCACCATGCGCCTCGACGCCAAAGGCATCGAGCAAATCTCAGCCGCCATCGCCGGCCGCCAGCCCGAATACATCCTCAATCCAGAGGTCCTCGACCACCCACGGGTCAAGGCGTGGCTCAAGGAGTAAGAGGATGAAAATAACCCGCTTCGACGTCACGCCGCTCAACAATCGCGGCCTCTTGCTCCAAGTCGAAACCGATGCTGGACTCACGGGCTTGGGCGCGCCCATGAACTACGAACACGGTCGCACGGTGGAACGGGCCATCCTCGACATGGGCGATTACCTGATCGGCCGCGATCCCCTGCAAATCGAAGACCACTGGCAGACGCTCTATCGCTCCAGCTATTCCCGCCAGATGCCGATCTTGTTGGCGGCCCTCAGCGGCATAGAAATGGCCTGTCTGGATATTTTAGGTAAAACCGCTAACTTACCCGTGTGGAAGCTATTAGGTGGATCAGTGCGCGATAAAATTCGGGTCTATGGAGCGGCTGGGGGCGCTACACCAGAGCAAGCCGCCCAAGCCGCCCGCCAGCGCGTCGAACAAGGCTTTACAGCGCTCAAAACCACCCCCTTCCCCGACCCTGTGCGCCCCATTGAAAATCCGGCGGGCATTGAACGAGTCGCATCCCACATTGCGGCCATGCGCGAAGCCGTCGGCCCGGCCATCGACATTGCCATCGACTTCCATCGCGCCACCAGCCCGGCGTTGGCCAAAGTGCTTCTACGCGAACTCGAGCCGCTAAGGCCGCTCTTCGTCGAGGAGCCGACCCGTTCCACCGACAATATCGGCCCCCTACTAGAACTGACGCGCTCGACCTCCATCCCCATCGCCACCGGCGAGCGCTGCGCCACTCGCTGGGGCTTCCGCGAATTGTGCGAGCGCAAGGCCGCAGCCATCGTCCAACCCGACATCCGCCACTGCGGTGGCATCCTCGAAATGAAGAAGATCGCTGCCCTAGCCGAAGTCCACGAGATCGCCGTCGCACCCCACAACGCCGCCGACCCCCTCGGTATCGTCGCCTCCGTCCACGCAATGGCCGGTACCCCCAACTTCCTCATCATGGAATACGGCGGTGGCGGCGGCGAAGGGTTTTTCACCAACCCCTTGCAAATGCAGGATGGATTTGTGGAATTGCCCCGAGGGCCGGGACTAGGCGTGGAGATCGACCCAGACGGTCTGGAGGCGGCTACTCACCTCGGCCCCTGGCGGCAGCGGACGATGCGCCGCCACCCAGAGGACGGCTCCTTCGCGGATTTTTAGCTGGCCGCGCTTACAGCGGCATATACTCCAGCCCCAAAACCCGCTCGACAAACCAGCCCAACCCAAAAAGCCCGATGAAGGCCGACACCACCAAGACGACCGTGCGCTGATAGGACTGCCGGCTGAGCCAAGCGATCAAAGGAAAGACCAGCGCGACAATAGCTACTTGGCCGATTTCCACGCCGGCGTTAAACGCAAACAGCGAGGCGACCAGCCCCTTGGTCGGTAGCCCCAACTCGCGCAGCACATTGGCGAAGCCAAACCCGTGCACTAACCCAAAGGCAAAGGTGATTATCCAGCGATAATCCATGCGCTTGAGCCAAAAGTTCTCCACCGCGACGTACACGATGCTCAAGGCGATACCAGCCTCGATCCACTGGCTCGGCAAACGGACGATTTCAAGGGCCGCCAAGCAAAGGGTGATGCTGTGGGCAACAGTGAAGGCCGTTACTACCTTGACCAAAGTGAGCAGCCGACCGCCCACCACGATCAACGCCAGCAGAAACATGACGTGATCGTAGCCGAGGAAAATGTGCTCCACCCCGAGGACCATGAACTCGTATAAATGGTCCCACAGCGACTTCTCTCCAGCAAAGGTCTGCTGCGACGATTCCGCCGAAAACACGGCTTGGACCAGCGGCTGCCCAGGCAACATGACTTTGGCCAAGTTTTTGTGCGCATCCCCAAAGCGCTCCGGCCAACCGATCCAGACCTCCAGCTCGTTGACGGGTTCCTCCAACTCGGCGCTGAAGTACACGTTAGCAAACATATTGCCCTGATTGTCCGGGGTGATGTCTCCCCTGTCGCGCACGAGGGTGAGCGGCTCGCCGTTGGCCCGCAGGCGCATCTGCTCTTCGACAAAGGCGAACACGTCGTCGAGGCCGGCTTCTATCTCTTCGTAGAACAGCAGGCTGTCCCCGTCTTGATCGATGCCGATTTTCATGAGGTCAAAATCGTCCAGGCGCACGCGCACTTTGAGCGCGTCGTCTTCCGCGATCAAATTCGTGTAGCTGGTGTTGAGCTTGTGGGCCCGGACTGTGGGGGGGGAAGCAAAAAACAGCAGGACGAGTGCGAATGTGAGCAAGAAGCTAAGGCGTGTCTTCATTTTCCTTTTTTTCTAGCAAAGAGCGGATATAAGCGGCAATCTGCTCGCGTTCCTCCGCCGAGAGATGTCCATAGCCCGGCATGGAAGTACCGGGCATCCCCTTCTGAATCGTCCGGGCGATGGCAGCCTTGCTGGGGCCGTTTTTGTAGGCGGCGGGATCGCGGAAATCGCGCGGAGGCGGCTTGAGCGTTGTCGCGATCTGACCATCGCCGCGACCGTCCGGGCCGTGGCACACCGCGCACCCATTGCGGGTAAAGAGCGCTTTGCCCTGTGCCACTGCGCCTTTGGCGTCGTCGCTCTCGCCAGCGCAGCCAGCCGCTAGGGCAACCAATGCCCAGCGCACTATCGCGGTCTTAGACACCGCGACTTTGCAGTTCAAAGCTGAAGGTCGTCCCCGCCCCTAATTTGCTCTGTACGCTCACTTGCTCGCCGTGGACTTCGGCAATGTGGCGCACGATAGACAAGCCCAAGCCCGTGCCGCCGAGGTCGCGCGAGCGCCCCTTGTCAACTCGGTAGAAGCGCTCGAAAATTCGCCCCAAGTCCTCAGAGGGAATGCCAACGCCGGTATCTTCGACGTAAATCGCTAGGCGATCAGTGTCCTCTACGGGCCGCGTACCAACGCGGACTTTCCCGCCGGCGGGCGTGTATTTAACGGCGTTGTCGAGCAAGTTAATTAGGGCCTGTTCGATTAATTTGGGATCGCAGATCACCTGGATAGACGGCGGAACGTCGCAGTGAATGGCAATTTGCTTTTGCGCGGCCGCTTGACTGACCGAACCAACGGACGTATCGACCAAGAGTTTCAGCTCGCAAGGGATCAGCTCGACTTCCAATTGATCGGACTCCAGCCGCGACAAGTCGAGCAAGTCACCGAGCAAGCGGGTTAAGCGGTCGGCGTGATTCTCAATGATGCCGGTAAAGCGGCGAGCCGTCTCTCGGTCGTCAAGCGCACTATCGGATAAAATTTCGGCATAGCCCTTAATAGCTGTCAACGGCGTGCGCAATTCGTGGGACACGTTGGCGACAAAGTCGCGGCGGATCCGCTCTAATTCACGCAGGCGCGTAATATCGTAGAGGACCGCCACCGCGCCGATGCACTCGTTCCCTTCGAAGACGGGCGCGACCTGCATGTCCAAATGGCGCTCCGGCGCTCCGGTCAGTTCCACTTCCATTTCTCGGCGTCGGCCTTCGGCCAAACACCCGGCCAGTGCGTCTTGGATAGCCGAGTAGCGCACGACCTCCGCGGTCAACAGCCCCTCTAGCGGCGGGTCTAGGCCAAACAGGTTGGCCAGCGCTTTGTTGGCCAGCACCACCCGGCCATCGCGGTCGACGACTAAGATAGCTTCGGTAATGCTTTCGAGGATGATCCCTAAGCGGTTATTTTCACTCTCTAGCTGACCGACGCGCTGTTGAATGCGCTCGGCGAGTTCCTCGAGCGGACGCGCCAACTCGGGATGGAACGCCTCCAGCCAAGCCGAGTCGTCGGGGGCCACTTTGTCGAGCTGGCGCAACTGCTCTCCCTGCCGACGGGCCGTGCGGCCCCAGAACCAAATTTGGCCGCCACTCCAAAGCGCGGCCAACACGAGCGCGAGCGCGATGTGACCACTCCACCAGACGAGCACTACCAAAAGCGCGTTGCTCAGGAGCAAGATCCACCCGAGGCGCACCCTATCGTCCCTCTCGGCGAAAGCGATAGCCCATGCCGCGCACAGTTTCGACCATCTCGGCTGCTGTTCCTAGTTTTTCGCGCAGGCGGCGGATGTGCGTGTCAACCGTGCGGCGATAGCCAGCGTACTCGTAGCCCCACACCACCTTGAGCAACTCCTCACGCGACTGCACCCGCCCGCGCCGCTGTGCAAGGGTCGTCAAGAGCTTGAATTCTGTCGCCGTCAACTCGATGGGATCGCTGTCGATTTGCACCTGACATCCCACCGGGTCAATGGCCAAGGGGCCGGCTACGATCTGCGCGTCTTCCGTTTCGTCGCGACTTTGGACGCGGCGCAAGATGGCGCGGATGCGCAAGACGAGCTCGCGCGGGGAAAAGGGTTTGACTAGATAATCATCCGCCCCCAACTCCAAGCCGACGATGCGGTCGATCTCACCGGCGCGTGCCGTCAGCATCAAGACCGGTATGTCCGTGGTGTGGGGATTTTGCTTGAGGAGGCGGCAGACCTCCAAGCCGCCGATGCCCGGCAGCATCAGATCTAAGACCACGAGGCAGATCAGATTTTGCTCAATCGCATTTAGGGCCTGCTCCTCGTCCTCGGCCGGCACGACGGCAAAACCGGACTGTTCTAGATGGTACGAGACCAAGGCGAGAATGTCGGGCTCGTCCTCGACGACTAGGATCTTGTCGTTCATGAGTCTTTCTCCTCCCACCATTCTTCTTTTTGGTGCCGCACGATGCGCCCCTCGACGAGGAACGCCACGTTCTCGGCGATGTTGGAGGCGTGATCGCCGATTCTTTCGAGATGCCGCGACACCAAGATCAGGTAAATGCCGCGGTCGATGGTGTCCGGCCCAATCGACGGCGCGTGCATGTACGTGAGCAACTCGCGAAAAATCTGATCGCGCAACAGGTCGAGTTCCTCGTCGCGCTGACCAACGTCGCGCGCCAAGGCCACATCGCGGCGCACGAACGCGTCGAGGGCATCCTTGACCATGCTCTGGGCCAATTCGGACATCCTCGGTATGTCGATCAGTGGCTTGAGCAGCGGCATCTTGTTGAGCACCTCGGCGCGTTGGACGATGTTTACAGCTTCGTCATTGATCCGCTCTAGGTCTTCGTTGATTTTTAGCATACAGGCCAACAGCCGCAGGTCGCTGGCCATCGGCCCTTGGGTTGCAAACACCTTCAGACAGGACTCCTCAATGCCGATTTCCCAATCGTCGATCTTCTTCCCCCCCTCAAGCACTACTTGCACCAGTTCGTCGTCGCGATCCACGAGGGCGCGCACGGCCTGCTCAATGGACTCCTCGACGGCCCCGCTCATTTTTAATAAGTCCTGTTTGAGTTCGTCTAATTGCTGGTCGAATCTTCGTTCCATGGCACCTTCCTCCCTCAGCCGAAGCGGCCGGTTACGTAGTCCTCGGTCTGTTTGTTGTGGGGGTTGGTAAACATGTCTTCGGTCTGGTTAAACTCGATCAAGGAGCCTAGATAGTAGAAGGCCGTATAGGTCGAAATCCGCGCCGCCTGTTGCAGATTGTGCGTGACGACGATGATGGTGTAATCGGACTTCAGGTCGGTGATCGTCTCCTCGACCCGCGCGGTGGCAATCGGATCCAGCGCCGAGCACGGCTCGTCCATCAGCACCACTTCCGGCTCGACGGCGAGGGTGCGCGCAATGCACAGCCGCTGCTGCTGGCCGCCGGACAGGCTCAACGCGTTGTCCTTGAGCCGGTCCTTGACCTCGTCCCACAGCGCGGCGGCCTTCAGGCTCTTCTCCACGGCCTCATCGAGTACCCGACGGCGGTTTTCCCCGGCGATCCGCAGGCCGTAGGCCACATTCTCGTAGATAGACTTGGGGAAGGGATTGGACTTTTGGAACACCATGCCTACCCGCCGCCGCAAGTCGATCACATCGCAGTCGGGCGCGTAAATGTCGCGTCCACTGACCCGCACTGACCCTTCAATGCGCGCAGATTCAATCAGGTCATTGAGGCGATTGAAGCAGCGCAAGAGCGTCGATTTGCCGCAGCCCGAAGGCCCGATAAACGCGGTCACTTCGCGCTCGGGAATGCTCAGGTCAATGTCGTGCAGGGCCTGAGTCTCGCCGTAGAACATGTTCAGATTTTTCACCTCGACGATGGAATTTGCATGGTCCGAGGCTAAGGGCTGGCTCATGGCATCTCCTAAAAAGCCGCGGTGGCGTATTTCTTGCGCAATTTGTTGCGGACGACAATCGCCGTCAAGTTCAGGAGCAACACAATAGTCAACAGCATCAAGGCCGTGGTGTACACCATGGGACGGGCCGCCTCCACGTTGGGCGACTGGAAGCCCACGTCGTAGATGTGGAAGCCCAAGTGCATAAACTTGCGCTCTAGGTGAAAAAACGGCGCGAACGCATCGAGCGGTAAATCCGGCGCTAACTTGACGACGCCAGTGATCATCAACGGCGCGACCTCGCCGGCCCCACGCGCCGTGGCCAAGATGACGCCCGTGAGAATACCCGGCAGCGCACTGGGCAGCACCACGCTCCAAATCATCTGAAATTTGGTCGCTCCCAAAGCCAGTGCGCCTTCGCGCATCTCTCGGGGCACGGCCGCTAAACTCTCCTCAGTCGCAACAATGACAACCGGCACCGTCAGCAGGGCGAGGGTCAGCGAGGCCCAGAGAATGCCACCAGTGCCATAGGTCGGCGTCGGCAGGGCATCCGCGTAAAAGAGCTGGTCAATGCTGCCGCCGATGCCATATACAAAGAATCCCAACCCAAACATGCCAAAGACAATAGAAGGCACGCCCGCCAAGTTGTTGACCGCAATCCGCACGAGGCGTACCAAAAAACCCTGCCGGGCGTACTCGCGCAGATAGAGCGCCGCGAGGACCCCAAAGGGCACGGCCGCCAAGCTCATCAGCATCACCATCATCACCGTGCCAAAGAGCGCGGGGAATATGCCGCCCTCGGTGTTGGATTCGCGCGGCTCGCCTGCCACGAACTCCCAGCCCTTGGACAGATAGGTCTGTACCTTGGCCCCGACGCCCATCAAATTGGGGCGATAGGCGCGGACGATGGCCGCCACCCCGACGCGGCGCGTCTCCCCCCCGGCCAGCGCGACTTCTACCTCCCAGCGCTCCTGCTGCGCCCGCAACTCGTCCAAGCGCCCCGACAGAGCCTCGTGCTCGTCCCACAGGGCCTGGCGACGCACCTCGTTTGCAGCGAGTTGCGCGTCGTTTTTCTCGCGCTGCAAGCGTCGCTCTTGCAGGCGTAAGTCATCTATTGCGCGATTGAGCTTGCCCAGTTCGCCGCGCTCCAAGGCGTGGATGCGCTCGCCCAGTTCGCCGACTTGGTCCATCACCCTCTGCAGTGCCTCCCAGACCCCCTCTCCTTTTGCCAGCAGCCGCTCCTCCTCGTATAAGGCCGTGATAAAGCCGTGCATATCGCCCCACTCGACCCGCTCGAAAACCACGGCCTCGGCCGGTCTTTCGCGCTCGGTAATCGCGTCTTCATCCACCCAGCGAAAGTCTTGGCCATACACATCGCGGTTGCCAACCTTTAGCTGCACTCGATAGTGCCCGGCGGCCCCGGGAATGGGCTGGCGATCCACCAGTTTGCCCATGATCGGCGGACCGTCTTTGAGACGCAACAGGGTCAAATCCTGCGGCCAGAACACGCCCGCGCCATTATAGACAATGATCCCCACCAAGCCGGCGATCATCGCCAAGCACAGGGCCAACGCCCCGCCCGTAAGCCAGATAAAAGGGTCTCCCCGCCGCCAGAATTTCATCACAGTCGATTGTACTTATCCCGCAAGCGCTGGCGCACGACCTCGGCCAACGAATTGATAAAGAAGGTGGCCATAAACAGCAGCAAGCCGCTGAGGAAAAGCACTCGGTAGAGCGTGCCTTGGTGCGGTGCCTCGGGTAGCTCCACGGCGATGTTGGCCGAGATCGTGCGCATGCCGTTGAAGATGTTCCAATCCATGATCGGAGTATTGCCCGTGGCCATCAGCACGATCATGGTTTCCCCAATCGCGCGGCCGAGGCCAATCATAGCGGCCGAGAAAATGCCCGGCAGGGCCATGGGCAATACCACCTTGATGGCCGTCTGCCAAGGCGTAGCTCCCAAGGCTAGCGAGCCAGCGCGCAAGTGGCGAGGCACGCTAGAGAGCGCGTCCTCGCAAATGGTAAAAATCAGCGGAACGACCGCAAAACCCATGACAAATCCCACGACCAAGCAATTGCGCTGGTCGTAGCCAACGCCCGCGTCTTGCCGCAGCCAGCGCAGGAAGTGCCCGTCGAAAGCCAAGTCTTCAAAGACCGGCCCCAGCGCGTACGCCAACCAAGCGACCAGCAGAGTCACCGCGCCGAGCAAGTATATTTCTCCAACCCGCGCCACCTGGCGCACCCAGGCATCTGGAGCGTATTGCCAGCCCCACGCCGCAGCTATGACCACGGTTGGCACCGCCGGCAGCAGCAGCAAGGTCCCCAACAAGTGCGATTCGAGCAGTGGGGCCAGCCACAAGCCAGCTAAGAAGCCCAAAATGACGCTCGGCAACGAGGCCATGACCTCCACGGACGGCTTGACCAGAGCCTGTACGCGCGGCGAGGCAAATTCGGCCGTGTAAATCGCCGCTAAAACGGCCAACGGCAACGCAAAGAGCAGGGCGTAGAACGTGCCCTTGGCCGTGCCCAAGATCAGCGGCACCAAGCTGAGCTTCGGCTCGAACTCGTCCGTGCCGCCAGTCGATTGCCACACGTATTCGCGGCCCCCGTAGCCTTCGTACCAGATGGGGGCGAAGAGCACGGCCGCGCTGATTTCGGGATGGGGATGATCGAGGGCAAAGCGCCGCAATCCTCCGTCTTGGCCGAGGGCCAAAAATCCATCGGCCTTGGGCGCAAAGACCAACGCGGTGGCCGGAGAGTCGCCCCGCATTTGGAAGGCCGTGTGTTCGGAGGTTAGGTGATGTAAAGCTATGGCCCCTTCGGCGTCGGCCGTGAGGAACTGCTTGTCGCGTGCAGAGGCGTCAATGTGGGTAACGGCCGCCGCATGGGGAGCAAAAGTGTGTATTTTGCGATACGAGCGCTGCCCATTTTCCTCGACCTTAAACCAAGTACTGACGTGGCCGGCCGCGTCGCCGACAATCAGCGAAACCTCGCCCAGCGCGTACCCCAACGCCGAAACCGCGACCTCTGAGACGGTAATGTGCCCCACAAACGCAGGCGCTTGCTCCACTGCGCCCAACCGCCACTCGTATACCCGCCCTTGATCCGTACCCACGAGCACTTGGCGAATGCGACCGTCGAGCAGTACCTGCGTGGCCTTGCCGTCGAAATCGGCCGTTAGCTCGTACTGTTTTTCTCGGCGCTCGCCCGGCCCCAATAGGCCCTGCTGCTGCTCGGCTCCTATCACCACCAAGCGGCCACTCGCTGTAATCGCCGCGGCGGCCGAGCGACCATCGTCCCCTTCCCGAAAGGCCACCTGCACCAGCGACTCGCCCGCCGGATCGACCGCGACGAGGCTCTTAACCGCAAACTGCGGCACTACCTGTCGCTGGCCGCTGCTGTAATCGAGTTGGAAGCGGACCTGCGCCAACAGCAAGTGACCGTCGGCCGTCCCCAGTGCCAAAACATCGTTAGACGTGCGCTGTGCGGCCGTTACTTCGCGGCCCGTCAGCTCGGTTGGTCGTTCGCGGCTGATGACTTGGCCATTATCCAACCGCAACAAATCCACCCCTTGAGGGCCGACTGCATAAGCGGTCTGATAGTAGGGGTCGAGCCCAATGGCGAATGGGCCGACCACTTGGCGTGATTTTTCTGCTGTTACCTCTGGGGAACGAAACAGGGGCCACGCCTCGGAGAGGACGAAGAAGAATATCCCCATGACCGCGGCGATAATGCCGATGCCGCCGATGGAGATACAGCGCCCAGCTAGCCAATCGAAGATTCGCGCTCGCGGCGTGATCCCGCGCTTATATGGCTTTTCGCCCACGCACTTGCGTCCTTAGATATCCAACTTGGCCAATTCGGCTTGTACTACTTCAAACGGCACGGGCATATAGCCATCCTTGACGACGATTTCTTGACCCTCTTTGGAAAAAATAAACTTGCAGAACTCTTTCACTAGGGGGTCCATGTCTTGGCCGGGGGCCTTGTTCATGTAAATGTACAGGAAGCGCCCGAGGGGATAGGAACCATTCAGTACGTTTTCCATAGCCCCCTGTTTAAACTCCTGCCCCTCGGCTTTGGCCAAGGGCACGACGCGCACACCCGAGGTCTGATAGCCAATACCGCTGTATCCTATGGCGAAGCGGTCCTCGGTGATGCCTTGGACCACGGATGCCGAGCCGGGCTGCTCTTTCACCTCGTCCTTGTAGTCGCCTTTGAACAGGGCCTGCTTCTTAAAAAAGCCATAGGTGCCCGAGGCCGAGTTGCGGCCGTAGAGGCTGATCTGAGCCTTGGCCCAATCCCCATCCAGCCCCAACTGGCCCCAAGTGGTCATGTCATTGGGGTACTCGCTGCGGCGGGTCTTGGAAAAAATCGCATCGACTTGCGGCAAGCTCAGGCCCTCGATGGGGTTGTCCTTGTTGACGAAAACTGCCAGCGCGTCTAGCGCCGCCCGCAAGGGCGTTGGCTTGTAGCCGAAGGCTTGCTCGAATTTGTCCTCCTCGCTCGACTTCATCGGCCGCGACATCGGCCCGAACTGAGCCGTACCTTCGATTAGGGCCGGCGGCGCGGTGCTCGATCCCTTGCCCTCGATCTGGATCTTGACGTTGGGATAGTACTTGCGGAAGGCCTCCAGCCAGAGTGCCATCATGTTGTTCATCGTATCGGAGCCAATGCTGCTGGCGTTGCCAGCCAAACCGCGCACCTTCTCGTAGGGCGCAATTCGCTCATCAACGGCTATGGTCTGCGCTTGGACGCCCGCGGCGAACACCCAACACATCAGCGCGACTCCGCTCCATCTTTTTTTCATCTTTGCATTCCTCATGTTAGGTAACATTGCGGGATTTATGTTACATCCACGTGTCTCATGGATGAAACTTGCGTTACAATGCGTTACAGCACTGCTAAAATTTGTAGTAAAAGGTCAGCCGTCCTTGGACATTGGCATCGCGGCCGGCGGGTGACTCAATGAGCACATTGGGCATCAAGTGAACGTCTGTAGCGGCGGCGTAGTCGAGACCAGTGATGAAGAGTAAATCGCTAGTATCCTCGGCGTCGTGGGAGACCACATCGAACCGGCCAAACCCCTTGAACGCGGCACTCAGCGGCAGCGAGCCAAAAGCCGAGACCCCGGCGATGACATGGTCGTCACCGTTATCGCCGGCCAGTTCGTTGGTGCGCGAGAAGACCTCCAACCCCGCACTGCCTCTCGCGCCCTGCCAGCCGACGAAGCCCTTGAAGGTCCGTTCGTTGCGACCGGCCGGCCTCGCATTAAAGTCCGCATAGCCTTCCAATATCAATCGGTCCGCAGCCTTGAAACTCAACGAACCATAGAATTTTTTACCGTGATCGTCCTCCGGCTTCTGTCCGGGACCATTGCCGACCATCAGGTGGTAGCTTAGCTGGCCCGCCGCGCCCTTGAGAGCCGCGCCCAAGTCGGCCGAAGAGCCGATTTTATTCCAGTCGAGCACGGTCTTGGCTACCGAGCGGTAGCCCCAGACTTTTTCGGCGACCGCCCAAGTCGGCGTCCCCGAAAGCCCTAGGTATATGTCCGCATCGCCTAGCCCCTTCTTCCACTGTAAGTAGCCGTGCTTGACGTAGGGTTCCATCTTCGCACCTTCGCCAAACCCCGCGTCCTTAGCCTCGAGGCGAAAGCGAACCGCAAAGTCGGTGGCGATATCGCTCTGGTATGTGAGGTACAGACGGCGGAACTGGAAAGCATTGCGCTTGGGGGAGTACTTGGCGTCGGCTTCATCGGCGGCGAATACATAGTAGTAGTCGCCAAACATAAGGCCCTTGACCTTGCCCTCCTCGGCTTGCGCCACAAAGACCCAGCCCAACATCAGGGTTACAAACGCCATCGTTTTTTTCATCTGTGTTACAATCTTCCCTCTTTTGGCGTTTTCCTTGTCCTATGTTAGAAAATGGCCTCGCCATGCGACGCTTTTGTCACAGTATTGTTACAAAATAGTGACGTTTTTCTCCTGCATCCTACGATAGAGACACTGCCTCCAAGACCCCTTGTAACCGCCTGCATCAAAAAAATGACCTTGCTCAAATAGGACTTCTGCATAGGACAACAAAAAAGAGGGACGGGTGTAAAACCCCGTCCCTCTTTTCGTACTCCCACTCTCTTCTTTACACCACCGTCCCCGACGGAATTACCGCATCTTTAGGCACAACCACGATCCCATCGCGGATGTAGTAGTTTGTTTCATCGGCCTCGACGCCTCGGTCCTTGTTGGTGATGCAAACGTCCTCGCCGATGCGCGCGTTTTTGTCTATAATCGCCCCAGTGATCCTGCTGTTGGCACCAATCCCCATATCTGGAATGCCTTGGGCTATATTGCGCGCTCGGTCGGCCGGCGACTCATCCGAATCAGCACCCATGATGATAGTGTTGGAAATCTGGCAATTCTCGCCAATCACCGAGCGGCTCCCGATCACTGAGCGCTCGACCCGGGCCGACCGTATGAACGAGCCTTCGCAGATGATCCCCCGCTCAATGTGGCAATTCTCCAGCCGCGTGCCAGAGAGAAAGCGCGCGTGCGTGTAAATCGGTGCATCGGCCCGGTAAAAGTTAAAAGGTGGCTGCCGATCCGTCAGCGCCAAATTGGCCTCGTAAAAAGAGCGAATGGTGCCGATGTCTTCCCAATAACCGTCAAAGGTGTGGGCAAAAACGCCGACCTTGTGGATCGCATCCGGGATGATGTGCTTGCCGAAGTCGTCTTGGTCGCTGCTCATCAGTAGGCTGACCAAGACCTGGGGTTCAAACACGTAAATGCCCATAGAGGCCATATAACACGCCTCCGGGTCGGCAGCCGCCGGCAGCCGCAGAGCATCTAGTTCGGCGGGGTCTTGCGGCTTCTCGCGAAAATCCACGATCCGCCCCTGAGCATTCATCTGCACGATCCCCAGCCCGGGCGCGGCTTCTCGCGTCACCGGCTTGACCGCAATCGACACGTCCGCGCCGCGCGCTCGGTGCTCTTCGACAAAGGCACGGTAATCCATGCGATAGAGGTGGTCGCCCGACAGGATTAGCACTTGTTCGGCCCGGCGCGAGAGCAAGCGCCTGAGCTGTTGGCGCACTGCATCGGCTGTGCCCTGGTACCAAGCAGCGCTATCTTGGGTCTGCTCGGCAGCCAAGATCTCGACAAAGCCATCAGAAAAAGAATCAAAGCGATACGTTGTGCTAATGTGGCGATGCAGCGAAGCGGAATTGAATTGAGTCAGGGCAAAAATGCGGTTGACCCCAGAATGCAGACAATTGCTGATGGGAATGTCGATTAAGCGGTACTTGCCGCCAATCGGCACGGCCGGCTTGGAGCGAAGCTGCGTTAGCGGGAAGAGCCGCGCACCCTGCCCACCCCCGAGGATGACTCCAATGACGTTTCTCATAACTAAAACTCCCGATCCTAAAGTTCGGCTCAGTCCTCTAAGTAGCCTTATCTTATAGCTTTTTCCCACCTTAGCAAGCCCGCCGCGGCTGAATTGGGCCGTTGCGCAAAATAGTATATTTTGTCTCACATAGGAGAAGCCTTATGAAAACATTATTTGCCGTCATCATCGGGCTAGCAGTGGCGGCTCCTGCTAGCGCCGATTCTGATTCTTCCATTTTGAGTCGGCTAACCACTCTAGGGCATATAGGCTGGGTCCACTCTGTGGCGTTTTCACCCGACGGGACCACACTCGCTGCCTACTCAGGCGATAATACCGTATTCCTGTGGGACATCGCCAGTCAGAAGCAGTTGGCTACCTTCAAGGAGCATGTGGATCCCTCTGTTTTTTCCAGAGCATTTTCGGTCCGGTTCGTCTCATTTTCGCTCGACGGCACACTGCTGGCGGCCGGAGAAAGTAACACCGTAATCCTGCGGGATGTCGCCAGCCAGAAGCGGCTCGAGATTCTAGAAGGGCATGCCGGCCGAGTCCGATCCGTGGCGTTTTCACCCGACGGTACCACACTCGCGTCCGGGGCGAGCGATAATACTGTAGCCCTCTGGGATGTCGCCAGCCGGAGACAGCGAGCCACCCTCAAAGGACATGTGGATAGCGTCCAATCCGTGGCGTTTTCGCCCGATGCTACCATGCTCGCGTCCGGGTCAAGTGATAACACTGTAGCCCTCTGGGATGTCGAGAGGCGGGGGCGGCTGGCCACCCTCAAAGGGCATACGGATAATGTCCGATCCGTGGCATTTTCGCCTGACGGAACCACGCTGGCGTCCGGGGCGAGTGATAATACCATAGTCCTCTGGAATGTCGCCAGCCGGAGGCGACTGGCCACTCTCAAAGGGCATACGGGCCATGTTTTTTTCGTAACATTTTCGCCCGACGGGACCACACTGGTATCCGGGGCAGACGATAGGACATACGATAGCACCGTAACCCTGTGGGACGTAGCCAGCCGGAAACAGCGAGCCACCCTCAAAGGGCACAATGTCACTTTCGCGGCGTTTTCGCCCGACGGGACCACACTGGCGTTTGGGGCCCGGGATGGTGGGGTCCTGCTCTGGCGACCTCCTTCTCCATCTCGGCAGGCGGGGATCGACCAATCCGTTACAGACGACGATCCTTCCATGTGGAAGCAACAGGCGACCATGCAAGGAAATGGATTGGGGGTCCAAACCGTGGCGTTTTCACCAGACGGTACCATGCTGGTATCCGGGGATGACTCCGTAATCCTGTGGGATGTCGAAAGCCAGAGACGACTGGACACCCTACAAGGACATGAAGCCAGGGTCCAAGCCACGGCGTTTTCGCCCGACGGGAACACACTGGCGTCCGGCGGGGATAACACCGTAATCCTGTGGGATGTCGCGAAGAAGAAGCGGCTAGCCACCCTCAAAGGGCATAAGAGTAGGGTCCAAGCCACGGCGTTTTCGCCCGACGGGAACACACTGGCGTCCGGGGCAGACGATAACACCGTAATTCTGTGGAATGTCGCGAAGAAGAAGCGGCTAGCCACCCTCAAAGGACATGCGGATTGGGTCCAGGCCGTGGCATTTTCGCCCGACGGAGCGACGCTGGCATCCGGCTCAAGCGATGACAACGTAATCC
>VXML01000043.1:36476-77614 GCA_009841115.1 Gemmatimonadota bacterium
TTTTCGCCCGACGGAGCGACGCTGGCATCCGGCTCAAGCGATGACAACGTAATCCTGTGGGACGTCGAAAGCCGAAAGCCGCTAACCACCCTCAAAGGACATGCGGATTATGTTCTTTCCGTGGCATTTTCGCCCGACGGAGCGACGCTGGCGTCTGGCTCAAGCGATAACAACGTAATCCTGTGGGACGTCGAAAGCCGAAAGCCGCTGACCACCCTCAAAGGACATACCGGGAATGTCTATTCCGTGGCGTTTTCGCCCGACGGAGCGACGCTGGCATCCGGCTCAAGCGATGACAACGTAATCCTGTGGGATGTCGAAAGTCGAAAGCCGCTGACCACCCTCAAAGGACATACCGGTTGGGTCCAATCCGTCTCGTTTTCGCCCGACGGTACCATGCTCGCGTCCGGGGCCGAGGATGGTACCGTCCTGCTCTGGCGATCTTTTGCTAAGTAGGAGCGCACCATGACGGGAAAGTTGCAGCACAAGACCGCGTTGATCACCGGTGCTGGCCGGGGCATCGGGCGAGCCATCGCCGAGTGCTTTGTCCGCGAGGGAGCGCGAGTGGCTGTCGCCGATATAGACGCAAGCACCGCCCGCGCCACAGCCGCTGAGATCGGCGCGTTGGGATTAGAAATGGATGTCGCGTCCAAAGCCTCAGTCCTCGCCGGCACGAGCCGCGTGCTCGACGAGTTCGGCCAACTCGACATCCTCGTCAACAACGCCGGCTACTTGGTCTATACGACCTTTGAATCGTGCAGCGAAGAAAACTGGGACCGCATCGTCGATGTCAACATGAAAGGCCCCTTCCTCTGCGCCCAAGCGGTCATCCCCCATATGAAGGCGCGCCGCCAAGGGGTCATCATCAACATGACCTCCCTAGCGGCCAAGACCGGCGGGCTAGCCGCTGGCCCTCCCTACGCAGCAGCCAAAGCCGGCGTCCTCACTTTGACCATTGGCCTAGCGCGCGCCCTCGCCCCCGACCAAATCCGCGTCAACGCCATTGCTCCTGGCGTCATCGACACCGCCATGACCTCCGCCCCCGAACACGATCAGCTCAAGGCCTCCATCCCCCTCGGTCGCTCCGGCCAGCCCGAAGACGTAGCCAACTGCGCGCTCTTTCTGGCTTCGGACGACGCGCGGCATATCACCGGCGAGACCATCGATGTCAACGGGGGGTTGTACATGGATTGATTAGTTAGTGGATAGTGGATAGTGGATAGTGGATAGTGGATAGACCGCCCCCAGCACCTTATGGGCCGGGGGGACTGACCACTGATCACTGACCACTGGCCACTATACTTCACGCGCGACCAGCGGCCAAGTCGCGTAATAAGGCGGCGTAGCCCGCCTCCCCTTCCCGTTCCCAGACCTCCAGCAGCACCGATCCGACGATGCCGATTTCGGCCTGACCCTGTAGCTGGCGCAAATCTTCCCCACTGCGCAGGCCAAAGCCGATTCCCAATGGCAAATCGGTCGCTTCACGGCAGCGCACAATAAAGCGATAGAGTTCCTCTCCTAAGTCCGTCTGGCGGCCGGTTACGCCCTTGCGCGCCACCGCATAGACAAACCCTTTGGCTTGAGCACCGATCTGCTGCAGCCGCTGCTCGGTATTGGTCGGAGTCATCAATAAAATCGGCGTTTGCTCACACTCCGCGCCTGTTGCCCCCAGGTCACCGTACTCTTCGACTGGCAAGTCCGGCAGGATAAAGCCACAGGCTCCACATGCTGCCAAGCGGCGACAGAACGGGCCGTGCCCCAAGCGGAACGCCGTATTGTAATAGCCCATCATCAAATGCGGAAAGGGAAAAGCCGCGGTTGCGCGCTGCATCAAGTCGAAGTATTCGTCGAGGGTAAGGCCGATTTCTAGGGCCTGTTGGTTGGCTCGCGCAAAGGTCGGCCCGTCGGCGATGGGCTCGCTAAAGGGCATCTGCAATTCGACCAAATCGACCTCGGCCTCGGCCATAATCTCCAACATTCGCCAGTTGGCCTCCAGCGAGGGAAAACCAGCGATCAGATGCGTCATCAGCAGCACCTTGCGCTCGGTGAGCCGCTCTTCGATATAGGCTTGCAGATTCACGACCGGGAGACCTTGTCCGCGAGGAAGCGCTGCCAGTTTTCGTCCGCAAGTGCGTCGGCAATGGTGAAAATGTCCTTGTCGCCGCGGCCCGACAGGCCAATCAGCACCACTTGGTCAGGCGTCATCGCGCCCACTTCGCGCAGAGCACCAGCCAAGGCATGGGTACTTTCAAGTGCGCCGATAATCCCCTCGCTGCGCATCATTCGCTTGAGGGCTGCTATCACTTCTTGGTCGGTCGCAGCTTCAATGCGCACCCGGCCTATCTCGGCCAAGTGGGCGAGGATCGGACTGACGCCGATGTAGTCTAAGCCTGCCGCTACCGAATGCGTGTGCCGCATTTGACCTTCGGCATCTTGGAAGAAGAAGGTTTTGTAGCCCTGAGCGACCCCAGGCGTGCCGACGAGGCCGGCCAAGCGAGAGGCATGATCGCCCGTCTCCAGCCCCCGGCCCCCAGCCTCGACCCCGACCAACTCAACGGCCGCGTCGTCGAGAAATCCCAAGAATAGACCCGTGGCGTTGGACCCGCCGCCGACGCAGGCGTATACACTATCGGGCAGGCACCCCACTGACTCCAACATCTGCTGGCGGCTCTCCTCGCCGATGATCCGCTGGAAATAGGCGACGATTTGCGGGAAGGGATGCGGGCCGCAGGCCGTGCCGAGTACGTAGTGCGTGTCGGCCATGGAATAGGCCCAATCGCGGAGGCTCTCGTTGATGGCATCCTTGAGCGTGGCCGAGCCATCGGTCACGGGCACTACCTCGGCACCGAGTTGCTCCATCCAGAACACATTGGGCCGCTGGCGCTCCACATCGACAGCCCCCATGTAGATGGTGCATTCCAGCCCCAAGCGAGCGGCCATTGTCGCCGTGGCCACGCCGTGCTGGCCAGCCCCAGTCTCGGCGATGACCCGGCTTTTGCCCATGCGGCGCACCAACAAGCCTTGGCCCATCACGTTGTTGACCTTGTGGGCACCCGTGTGGTTGAGGTCCTCGCGCTTGAGAAAGATCCGCGCCCCGCCGACCTCGCGGGAGAGGTTTTCGAGCAAGGTAATTGGGGTCGGTCGGCAGGAATACGTCCGCATCACCTGCTCAAACTCCGTCCAAAAGGAAGAGTCGCGGCGCGCGTCCTCAAAAACTTGGGTCAGTTCGTCGAGAGTCGTGCGGAGGATTTCGGGGATAAAGGCTCCACCGTACTCGCCGTAGTAGCCAAGGCGCGGGTGGTTAAAAATGGCGTCTGTCAGCCCCATCTCAATCGGTCAGATTGGCGCGCCGGAGCGCTTCCAGCATAGCGCTGCTGCCCTGCTCTGCTTCCTGCTCTTGCTGCTGCCGCCGGCGGAACTCGGCGAGATGGGCTTCGGATTCGAGGGTATCGACTTGGCTGATTGACAGGCGCAAGCGCTGGCGGCGGACATCCACTTCGAGCACCACCACCTTGACCTCGTCCCCAATCGAGAGGACCTCGCGCGGATGGCTGATGCGGCGGTCGGCGATCTCTGAGACGTGGACCAGCCCGCGCACGCCTTCGGCTAGCTCGACAAACGCGCCAAAATCCTCTAACCCATCGACCTTGCCGGTGCCGACTGTGCCGACTGCGAACTGCTCTTTGATCTCTTGCCAAGGGTCCTTTTCCAGCGCCTTGATCGACAGCGAAATCCGCTCCTTACGCCGCTGGCCCAAATCTTTGGTGCGCAAGACCGCGACTTGAATCTGCTGTCCTACCTCGAGGACTTCTTGGGGATGGCCGACGCGCTTATGGCTGATCTCCGAGACGTGCACCAAGCCCTCTACCCCGGAACCCAACTCGACAAACGCCCCAAAAGACTCCAGCCGCGTCACCTTGCCCGCCAGTTGCGCGCCTTTCTTTAGCTGACCGCGCACCGCGCCGGCGGCCTTGTCCTGCTCGGCTTCGAGCAAGGCCCGGCGCGACAGGACGATCACGCGACCCTGATGGCGGAACTCGATAATTTTAAAGGTCAAAGTCTGGCCGCGGTACTCCTCGGCGTTTTCCACGTACTGAGTATCAACGTGTGAGATCGGGCAAAAACCGCGCACATCGCCCTCAATAGTCACGCCCAACCCCCCCTTGTTGACCGCGTCAACTCGACCTTCGACCGGTAGCCCGGCCTTGTACGCCTGGTAGAGCAAGTCGGCCTGGACATCTTGGCGACTCAAGCCGCGACTGAGCAGGATTTCATCCCCAGTCGCCACGACAAACGCCGCAATCGGGTCGCCGACCTTGTAACGCATTTCCCCATCGGGGCCTTTGAGCTCGCTGGTGCGGATTATGGCCTCGTCCCGACTGCCGTACTCGACAAAGCTGTTCTCATCCTCGACTTTGACAATCACGCCGCTGACCTCGTCGCCGACTGAGACCTCACTGGTGGTCGGAGCCGGTGGTGCTCCTTCGGCATCGAGCATCTGAGCAAAATTTTCGCCTTGCTCAGCGCCGTCTGCGGCCGGGGTTAGTTCGTCCTTGGAATCTGCCTCTGTCATCGCCTGTCTCCTTGGCTACTTCACTCTGGTATGAGAACGACCTTGCCGGTTGTCTTGCGCCCCTGTAAGGCGCGGTGCGCTTCGGCCGCGTCCGACAGGGCAAACTGCTCGCTGATACGCAGCGCCAATTCGCCGCTGGCGATCCATTCCAACACTGCGCCAGCGCGTTCCAATAGCGCCTCGCGGGTCTGGGTGTAGTGCAGCATAGTCGGCCGCGTCAAAAAGAGCGACCCCTTAGTGCTGAGGATGCCGGGGTCAAAGGGCGGGACTGGGCCGCTCGACTGGCCGAATAAAACTAAGTATCCCAAGGGCCTGAGCACGTTCAAGCTCTTGTCAAAGGTCGCCTGCCCCACGGAATCGTACACCACATCGACTCCGCGCCCGTTGGTGAGCGCCATGACGTCCTGTTCAAAGTCGCGCTCAGTATAGCGAATGACCTCATCGGCTCCGGCACCCCGGGCGAGCTGTTCCTTTTCCTCGGTCGAGACCGTGGTCAACACCCGCGCCCCACACCGCTTGGCCATCTGAATCAAGAGCAGCCCCACGCCGCCAGCACCAGCGTGGATCAGAGCCGTGTCTTCGCGGCCCAGCCGATAGGACCCATGCGCCAGATAATGCGCCGTCATGCCTTGGAGCAAAGCGGCGGCTCCCTCCTGATAGGAAGCTGAATCAGGCAAAGGCACCAAGCGGTCGGCAGGCACAGCCGCTTCTGCGGCATACGACCCCATCACTCCGGCATAGGCCACGCGATCACCCACTCGTATGCCCTCCACGCCTTGGCCGACGCGCGCGACAACTCCGGCGGCTTCCATGCCGGGGATGCAGGGCAAATCGACTGGGTACAGCCCTTCGCGGTGATAGGTGTCGATATAATTCAAGCCTATGGCTTTGATTGCGACTACGGCCCCACCCGGCTCGGGTGTGAGCACGGGCACATCCTCATAGGTGAGGACCTCAGGGCCGCCGCACTGGTGGAAACGCACTGCTTTCATCGTGGACCTTCGCGTGGGATCAAAGCCGCTGGCGCGGCAGAATTTTACCATTCAATAGTAAACTTTTTAAAATAACTATAAAATCTTTTTGAGACAAATTTGAAAAAACGACGATCCGTGCATTTTTTATGAGGTAAACCTGTATTCGCAAAGGAATCCAATGAAAGTAGCTAAATTCGGCGGCACGTCCCTCGCGTCAGCCGAGCAAATAGAGAAAATCTGCGCCATTGTCACCGCTGATCCAGCGCGCCGACTCGTAGTGGTTTCGGCCCCAGGCAAGCGCGACCGGGAAGACACCAAAGTAACCGACCTCCTCATCGAGGTGGTCCGCGCCCAGCTAACCAACCAAGATGGCCACACCGCACTCGCGCGCGTCATCGACCGCTATGCCGCCATCATCGCCGACCTCGGCTTGCCAGACACCGCGCTCGCGCCCATTGTCGCCGACTTTGAGCGGCGGCTAGCCATGAGCACCAGCGACGAAGCGCTCTACGCAGACGCCATGAAGGCCGGTGGCGAGGACAACTGCGCCCGCCTCGTCGCCGAGTACCTGCGCCACAACGGAGCCGAAGCCCACTATCTCGACCCCGGCGAGGGCGGCCTCATTCTCTCGGAAGAGCCGGGCAATGCCCGCGTCTTGCAGGCGTCCTACGGCAAGCTGCGCCAGCTCAAAGACCGGCCGGGCATCACCATTTTCCCCGGTTTTTTCGGCTATTCGCCCACTGGCCGCGTCGTCACTTTCTCGCGCGGCGGCTCGGACATAACCGGCGCGATCCTCGCCGCGGCCGTCGATGCGACCGTGTACGAAAACTTCACGGATGTCGATTCGGTCTTTGTGGCCAATCCCGCGCTGGTCGAAAACCCAGTCGCCGTCGCCGAGATTACCTACCGCGAGATGCGCGAGCTGTCCTACGCGGGGTTTTCCGTGTTTCACGACGAGGCTCTCGAACCCGTGTTTCACGCTGGCATCCCAGTCGTCGTCAAAAACACCAACAACCCGCAGGCACCCGGCACCCGTATCGTCCCTGAGCGCGCAGTCGGCGACCGCCCGGTCGTCGGCATCGCCGCCACCGACGGGTTTTGCAGCGTGTACATCAGCAAGTACCTGATGAACCGCGAAGTGGGCTTTGGCCGCCGCTTGCTGGCCATTTTTGAGGACGAGGGAATCTCCTTTGAGCACACGCCTTCGGGCATTGACAACATGTCGGTAATCGTGCGCGAGTCGTATTTCAACCACGCGGCCGAAGAGCGGGTTCTGCGCCGGATTCGCACCGAGTTAGAAGTAGATGAGCTGTCAGTCGCTCGCGGCCTCGCCTTGGTGATGGTCGTCGGCGAGGGCATGCACCACACTATTGGCTTGGCCTCCCGCGCCTGTACGGCCTTTGCCCGCGCCAGCGTCAACATAGAGATGATCAATCAGGGATCGAGCGAGGTCAGCATGATGTTCGGGATTGCGGCTGCGGACATTCCCGCAGCCGTGCGCTCGCTCTACGGAGAGTTTTTTGCGTCTTCGGGCTAGCCCAATTCAGCCAAAACCGCTAGGAAACGCTCGACATCCGCGCTATTGTTGTACAAATGCCCCGAGACCCGCACCCGCCCGTATTCCCCCCAAACCAATACCCCTCGGTCAGCAAGAGCCTCGCACAGCCCGTGCGCGTCGTCGTCCACAAAACAGGTATTGCCCGACCGCTGCGGCCGCACACTCGGGGAGATAACCTGCCGCCCGAGACGCTCCAGCCCAGCGCTGATTTGTTCGGACAAGTCGCGGTTGTGCTCCGCTATCCGCTCAATCCCCACGTCCAACAGCCGCCCCAAAGCATAGTCGAGGTAGAGCACCGCCACCATGGCCGGATTGCCCGGCTCCATTTTATCGGGCATTGGCTTTTCGTCGGCATCCGGTGCGCGCACAGCCCCTTGCGCCGGCCACACAGCCAAGTTGCGCCAGCCAAAAGCCGTGGAGCGCACTTGCGCCTCGGCCCGCTGGCTCAGATAACACGGCGCAACCCCGTGCGTCGCCAACAGCCACTTGTAGCACGAACTGACGCACAAGTCGGTACACGCGGCCGGTACGGCAACCGCGCCCGCAGCGTGCGTCGCATCGACCGCCAAGAGCACATCGCGTCCAGCAAGCCCGTCCGCAAGCTGCTCTATATCGAGGTTTTGCCCCGTGTAGAAGCTGACTTGACTCACGGCCAAGACTCGAGTGCGCTCATCGACTGCGGCCAACAGATCTTCCTCCCGCACCAGCCAATCGCAATGCGGCACCAATCGCAACTCGACCCCTTGCTGGCGCACGTTGCGCCAATTGTACGCCACCGAAGGAAATTCCAAGTTGGTGGTAACCACGTTGTCGCCCGGCCGCCAGTCCAAACCCCGCGCCAGCCAAGCCATGCCTTCAGCCGCCGACGGCATAAAGGCGATCCGCTCGGCCGGAACGTTCCACAACTGCCCCATGCGCTGGCGGCAGCGCTCGCCACGAGAGTAGATGGCACGACGACCGCGGTCACCGCCGCTTTTGTACTGAGCAAATTCCGCGTACACCTCACTCTGTCCTTTTAACCAAGGAGCTTCCCCCCCCGTGCAGAGATGAGTTACCGCGTCGAGCCCGACGAAATCCGCGGGCGGAATGAGACTTTCACTTTTCATGGCATATCCTATTCGCTATCTATAATCCGCATGGCTTCTTCGCGCGCGCTTTGTAGCAAGTCCCCATCGGCGACCAAATCCGCCGCCTTAAAGGTGGGCATCCCAGCTTGGCGCACGCCGAAAAACTCGCCCGGGCCGCGCAGTTGCAAATCCTTTTCCGCGATCTCAAAGCCGTCTTGGGTGCGCTCCATGGTCTGGAGCCGCTCGCGCGAATCCGCCAACTCGGCTCCGGCGTGGGCATAGCTAATGAGGATGCAAAACGACTGCTCGCCACCACGCCCCACGCGACCGCGCAACTGGTGCAACTGCGCCAAGCCAAAGCGCTCGGCGTGTTCGATGATCATTACCGTGGCATTGGGCACATCCACGCCGACCTCGACGACCGTAGTGCAGACCAAAATCTGGACCCGATTTTGCTTAAAATCCTCCATGACCGCGGCCTTTTCTTCGGCGGCCATGCGCCCGTGCAGCAAGGCCACGGAGAACTCGGCCAATGTACCGTAGCGCAACTCGTCGTAGGCTTCGACCGCGGATTTGTAATCCATCTTTTCCGACTCTTCAATCAGCGGATAAACCACGTACACTTGCCGCCCTTGGCGCACCTGATCGCCAGCAAACTCAAAAATCGCCTCGCGGCGGTCGTTGCCGCGCAGGGCCGTGCGGATCGGCTTGCGCCCAGGGGGCAACTCGTCGATGATCGACACGTCTAACTCGCCGTATAGAGTCAGAGCCAAGGTGCGCGGAATAGGCGTAGCCGTCATCACCAGCAAATCGGGCTTTGCGCCCTTCTTGTAGAGCGCGCCACGCTGCACGACCCCAAAGCGGTGCTGCTCGTCGATAACCGCCAGCCCCAAGCGGGCAAATTGCACCTGCTCCTGAATCAGCGCGTGGGTACCCACCACAATGTGGGCCGCACCGCTTTCAATGGCCGTCAACAGCTCCTGCCGAAGCGCCTTGCGCTGGGCACCTTTGAGGAATACCACCGTCAGGCCGAGAGGCTCGACAAGGGCTTGGATGTTGAAGAAGTGCTGCTCGGCGAGGATCTCGGTCGGGGCCATCATCGCCGCTTGGTAGCCATTCTCCACAGCCGTCAGCATCGCGCTCAGGCCCACCAAAGTCTTGCCCGATCCGACGTCGCCTTGGACGAGGCGATTCATAACTTGGGGGCGCTGCATCTGCGCGGCGATCTCGGCGACGACTCGGAGTTGGGCGCGCGTGAGAGCAAACGGCAGCGAATCCCACAGAGCCGGCACCAGTTTTGCGCTGGGTGCAAAGGCAATGCCGTCGGCCTGCTCGCGGCTTTTTTTGCGCCGCCGCGCCAAGCGCAGTTGGAAGGCAAAAAGCTCGCCAAAGGCCAAGCGCTGCCGCGCACGCTCCGCTTCGGCGAGGCTGGCGGGAAAATGCACTTGGCGCAGACTAGCGCCCAACTCTGCAAGGCCCAAGCGCTGCCGCAAGGCTGTGGGCAGATCGTCTTCGATCCGCTCGGCAAACGTATCCAACGCCTCGCTTATCAAGCGGCGGAATCCCCGGCTGCGCAGGCCGCGCTCCTTCATATCGGCACTAGTTGTATAGAGCGGCACGACTACGCCCGTGTGGAGCCGCTCCTCCCCGTGTATGAATTCGTATTCGGGATGGACCATCTGCCGCCGCCCCTGGAACAGATCGATCTTGCCGCTTATGGCCAATTCGTCGTCAACGGCAAAGTTGCGCTGCAAGTAGCGGCCCCCCTGAAAAAAGGTACAGGTGATATCGTCGGTCTCATCGGCGACCACCATCACGAAGCGGGGCCGCGGCCCAGGGATGAAGCGCGTCTGGCTCACTTGGCCGATGAGGGTCACCTCTTGGCCGATTGGCGCTCGGGCCATGGGCAAAATCTGCGAGCGGTCGAGGTAGCGGCGCGGTAGGTAGTACAACAAATCGCCCAGCGTCAGAATATCTACCTCTCTGAGCGCAGACGCGCGTTTGGCCCCTACGCCTTTGACTTTTTCAATGGGGGTGGACAGAATTTCCATGATTGGCCATGCGTTGACGCGACCGGGCTGCGGCCTATCTTTGGCCGCATATTGCCATGCCCAAGTCCATTACCTTTGCCCACTATCTAATGGGGCACGCGCCGTTTAGGCGCGCGTCCTTCTTCTACGCCTATGCCGGGATGTGGCTCCACCTGCTCATTGGCACGGGCCTCTTAGCGCTCTCTGGGGCGCGCGACTGGCTGTCGATCTTCGCGGCGCTGGTCGTCGGATCGTTCTGCGCGGGGCTCGTACTCTACGGCTTGCTGACAAAGACGCGCCGCCTGCTGCTCAACATCGGTGCCTATGCCGCTAGCATCGCCCGTGCGTTCTCGACCGATCCTGTAGTCATTACCTGCTTCATCGCGGGCCTCATCGCCGCGCTCGTTTCCAGCTACAGCATCTTGGCGGCTGAATACGGCCACTATCAGCGCGAGGTCCACCGCCAGCCCGTGCCGCTTCCTGCCTCCGTGCCGCTCCTGCTAGGCGCGGCCATCGTCCTCCTCTGCGCCTATGGCCTCTTAGCAAGCTAGCGGATCTTGAGCGTCGCCAAGCCGCACAGGGCCAAAATGCCAGCCACGATCCAGAAGCGAATGACGATCTTGGTGTCGGCCAAGCCGCGCTGTTGGAAGTGGTGGTGAATTGGCGAGCGGGTAAAAAATCGCCGCCCCAACCACCGGATGCCAATTTTTTCCTGAATCACCACCGACAAGGTCTCGCCGACGAAGATCCCCCCGACGATTAGGAAGAGAAACTCCTGTTTGACCAAGACGGCAACTGTGCCCAACAAGCCGCCTAGCGCCATGGATCCGGTATCGCCCATGATGACGTTGGCCGGATAGGAATTGAACCACAAAAAGCCGAGGCAGGCCCCAAAGACGATGGAGCAAATTATGGCGACTTCCCCCACTCCTGGCATAAAGGGAAAGATAAGAAACTCCGCGATCTCAGCGTGGCTGGACACGTAAGCGAACACCCCGAAGACGGCCACGACAAAAGCAGTTGGCACAATAGCCAAGCCATCAATCCCGTCGGCTAGATTGACCGAGTTGGAGATGGCGGTCACCGTAAAGGCAATAAAAAGCACGTAGCCCCACGAAAGATCGAGCACCGGATTTTTGAAAAAGGGCAGATAAAGCTGGGTCGCCAACCCCGCCGACTCGGCTGGGAGCGCTTGCGTGACGTACGCGGTGCCAAACGCCATCCCAAAAGCTACTTGCAGCGCCAACTTGGCCTTCTCAGACAGCCCGCGGTCGCTAGAGCGATAGCGCACCTTGAGGAAGTCGTCAATCCAGCCGAGCGCGGCAAACCAGACAATCGCTCCCACGCAGAACAACACGAAGAGGCTGTGCAGCTTACACCACAAGCCGACGCTAATCAAGATCGCGGCGACGATTAGGCCACCACCGTAGGTTTTGGCTTGGTTGCTAGCCGCTTCAAAGTTGAGATAGTCGCGGGGCATGTCGCGGTGCCCGCGGCCATAGAAGTAGAGGATGACCCGCCCGCCGCAGAGAATGGTGAAGATCAACGAGGTGATCGCGCCGCAGAGCGCGCGAAAGATGATCGAATCGACCAAGCGCAAAAACGACAGGGCCTCGACAGCATCTTGCAGGTAAATTCCGAGGTAGTAGATCATCGCTGCGAAGCGGCTAAGGGCCGGTCGGCACGCACGAGATCGGCCAATTGGCGCAGGTGCGTACCGAGGGGAAACTCCGGCTTGAAATAAGGCATCGAAATTAAAACTTGGTCGAGATCGTTCTCCAATTGAGTTGGCTCCAAAACGCCGCGCTGCAAAAATTCGATCAACACCAGCACGACCTGTTCGCGAATCTGCCAGTTCGAGTGCAGATAAAAGCGACGCAGCCGCGCTAGCAGGTCGGGATTGCGACTTATTTTTCTCAGGGCACTCAGAGCTTGGACGATCACTTCCAGCGAGCTATCGTCGAGAGCCGCAAAGAGCGTGCTTTCGATCTCACCATCGACGGCAAACAACTCGCCGAGGGCCCGTGCCGCCCACGCCCGCACCTCAAAGTAGGGATCTGCCTCCAGCGCGTTAAGCAGCGCGGCCTGGGTTTGCGCGTCGGTCGCTCCCAAGCCGCGCAGGCCGTGTTCGACGACATTGCGGCGTATAATGCCTCCGTGGCGAAAGTCGCCGCCGCAAAGACGGTGCATCCACCCGGTCGGAGTGCGGTCGGTGAGGATGTGTAGCAGCAAGGGCAGCCGCTCTTGGTAATCTAAGACCGCAACGAGCTTGATGCCCACATTGCGCCGCCCCAGCGGGATTTCGCACCAACCCTCAGACGTGAGCAGGCGATCGGCTTGATAGCGCAGATAGCCCAGTTCGCCGCGCTCCATTGCCGCCACGCCGCCGACCTCTTTGACCCGCGCTCGCACCCAGCGCAGCAAGGCGTTGGGTTCAGTCGGCAAGCCGCTTTTTTTGACCGGGGGCGACTCCAATCGCAACGGTGGCGGCTCCTGCCCAGCGATGAGACTGTCCAACTCAGCCGTAATCAGTTCGAGGCTGTTAGTTTTGGGCATGGTCTTGGCGGCCGCGCTCATGGCCTGCAACCGCTCCTCGTCGGCGCACAACGCGAGCACCTGCTGCGCCAACTTCTCACCGTCCAGTCCGCTGTGGATGCAGGCGTTGTCCCAAAACGCCTCCTGATAGAGCACCTGAGCAGCCCCTATCCGCTCCATCTCCCGCGCGTTCAGCGCCTGATGGTCTTCGGCCGATGTCGGCAGCGGCACAATCAGCGTGGGGGTCCCACTAACTGCCATCTCGGTGAGAGTCCCTGCTCCCGACCGGCAAATGACCAGATCCGCCGCGGCGATCAGATCGGCGATCTCATCCGCGTAATCAAGGCGTCGATACCAGTCGCCTCCGCCCTCTATCCCCATCTCAGCTAAAGTGGCCTCCGTATCCACCACCGCATCGTAATCCGGCCCCTTGTAGCGACCTGTGACGTGGATGACCATTAGCCCGGCCTCGCGCCACAGAGGCAAGGCTGTGAGCACGGCCTCATTGATGGCCTTGGCACCCCCCGACCCGCCAAAGGCGAGTACGACCTTGCGGCCTTGGTCAATGCCCAATTTTTCTCGTGCGACCGTTCGATCGAGGTGCAAAAAAGAGCGGCGCACCGGATAGCCGACCACGGCCACCTTCTTCGCATCGAACCAGCGACCCGCCTGCTCAAACGCCACGCCGATGCGCTGCGCTAGCCGTCCGGTAACTTGGTTCAAAAGCCCGGGATAGGCATTCGGCTCGTAGATAAAGACTCGGGCGCGAGAAAGGCCGACCTTGGCCAGCACACCGTGCGCGAAGAGAACCGGCGCGCTGACGAAGCCGCCCGTGCTAATGATAATTTGGGGCCGATAGCGCAAGAGGATAAGTGCCCCTTGGATGACCCCGATCGCGAGCGCGATAGCAAATCGCAGCAGGGGCACAAGGGAGCGAGTGCGCGGGAAGGAACGGGCTCGCACAAAGCGGATGCGGTACCCCTGATCGGGTACGACCCAAGCATCCAGCCTGTCTCGATGGCCCACGTAGAGGAATTCGGCGTCTGCTCGCGTCTGCCGAATTTCGTTGGCAATGGCCAAGGCCGGATACACGTGGCCACCCGTGCCGCCGCCGGTAAGCAAGTACTTCATTAATTTTTAGTTAAAGTAAGGCCGTTTAGACCAGTAGAAGCGATCCCCGCCTGTATTCCAGAAGGGCCTATCTTCCTAATATATAGGCTGTTAGGCTGGGTGTCTAACCCTATTGGTAGGACTCGGTGCGGTCGCCGCCATTGACGCTGATGTGCTGTCCCGTTACGTAGCTAGCCGCTGGCGACACCAGAAAGACCACGGTCGCCGCCACCTCTTCGGGGCCACCAGCTCGGCGCATGGGAATACTGCTGAGAAATTGCTCCCGCACCTCCGGCGTCCGCCGTGCCAGCGCCCCGCTCCCCATTCCCGCGTCGATGATCCCCGGCGAGACCACATTGACGCGGATGCCGTACTCGGCTTCCTCTTTCGACAGCACCTTCGTCAAGGCCACGACCCCCGCCTTGGTAGTCGCATACGCGGCCGCGCCGCCCGGCAGCGTGTTGACCACATTCGAGGCAATGTTGATGACTGATCCGCCGCCTCGCGTCCGCATCAACGGCAGAGCGGCTTTGCACATGTAGAGGACGCTATTGAGATTGACATCGAGCACTCGGTGCCAGTCCGCCAGTTCCATATCGGCTACAAACTGCCCGCCGATGGTGATACCGGCGTTGTTGACCAGAATATCCAACCCGCCCAATTCCCCAGCCACGCGCTCGACCAGCGCCTGCGCGGCGTCCGCCTCGGTTATATCGGCTTCAAAGGCAGCCCCGCCTAGTTCAGCGACGAGCGCGTGGGCCGAGTCCTTCTGCGTGTGGTAATGCAGGGCGACCGTCGCGCCTTCGGCGGCCAAGGCGCGGCATATCGCTTGGCCGATGCCGCCAGCCGCGCCGGTTACTAGGGCGATTCGACCGTGGAAGGACGTGTTCATGGGGTTCGATCTCCGACAAAAAGGATTCTCCAGAAATTAGCGGCGCATACCGCTGGCGTCCACACGCCGCCGGGGCGGATTCAGGCTCGTTCGGCGCGGTGCTGGGCGACCAATTCCGCCATGCTTTTAAAACGGAAGTCCGGTTCCACCGACTCTTGCGGTGATGCCGTCGCGCCGCCGCCGCGCCCCGCACGCCGGTCAATCCACGCCGTTGTCAGGCCGATTGCCTTAGCTGGCACGTGGTCGTGGAAGAGGCTCTGCGCGATATGCAGGATGCTTCCGGGATCGCCGTCAAAGTCAGCCACTACCCGGGCGAGCAAGAATTCAAAATTGGCCAGTGATGGTTTGTACGAGCCGATCTCCTCGGCGGTAAGGATCGCGTCCCAAGGATCGCCGAGGCGGGCTGCGCTCCCTCGGTAGCTAGCGCGGTCGCAATTGGTGAGAGTAATCAGCCGGTGGTGGCGCTTCAAATAGGCGAGCGATTCGGCCGCGTCGGCAAAGGCCGGCCAGTCCCCGACCGACTGGCCGAAGCGGATGCTCTCGGCCTCATCGGGTTCGCCACCCCAATTCCGGATCAGCATGCGATGGGTTGCTGCTAGGAGGTCAGCATAGAGCAGGTCGGGAGTGGCTGCTTGGCAAGCGGATTCCACCTGCGCGAAGGTAGCGAGGGCTGCCTCGCGAGTCGGTGGGTCGGCTAGACGCGCACAGAGCGGTTGCAGCGCATCCCAGATGCCCATCTCCCAGTCGATTAGGGTGCCGTAGGTGTCGAAGGTCAGTATCGAAAAGTCACAGAGACGCATGGGCGTTTTCGCATGGATGTGGTGTTGGGAGTGATTTCAATCGCCTTCAGGCGTATTTCCGCGGCATCTTCACCTCAGACACCTCGTCCAACAAAGCCCGCTCTTCCGGTGCCAAAGACCAGTCCAAGCCCGCGAAAATCTCATCCACATGCGCCGGTTCGTCGGCCCCCAAAATGGGGGCACTGATCTCGTCGTGATCTAAAATCCAAGCAATGGCTACCTGCGCTGGGGTCTTGCCGTGCTGTGCCCCAATATCGATCAGCGTCTGGACGATGGTATCGACCCGCTCGGTCATGGCCTCGGCAAAGTTGTATTTACCCGGACTCATGCCGCGCAGCTCGTCTGTGCTCCACGGCGTCCCCGGCGGCGGCGCTTGCCCGCGGCGGAAGCGGCCGGAGAGCAGGCCGATGGCCAGCGGGCTATAGGTCATAATGCCCAAGCCGAACTGACGGCAGATGGGCATCAGCTCCGGCTCCATCTCCCAGCGGTTGAGCAGATTGTACTGATTCTGGATACAGGCAAAAGAGGCCAAGCGCTCGCGCTGCGAAATCCACAGGGCTTCGACGATCTTCCACGGCGGAAAGTTAGAGCACCCCACGTAGCGCGCCTTGCCCTGCCGCACAATGTCGTCGAGCGCACCCAAGGTCTCTTCCAGTGGCGTGACCGGATCAAAGGAGTGCAGCAAGTACAGATCGACGTAATCGGTCTGTAGCCGCTGTAGCGACGCCTCAATGCCCCGCAGCAGATTGACCCGCGACAACCCCACGTGATTGGGGCTATTGCCCAAGGTGCCAAAAATTTTAGTCGTCAGCACCACTTCCTCGCGCCGTCCCTCGATGGCCTTACCCACCACTTGTTCGGAGCGTCCCCCACCATACAGCGCCGTATCGATAAAATTACAGCCCAAGTCCAAGGCCCGCTGCACTACCTCAATGCAAACCTTCTCGTCCTCCTGGCCGCGAAACGCCGCGCCTAAGCACACCTTAGACACCTTGACGCCAGCCTTGCCCAAATTGCGGTATTCCATACCTCTCCCTTGTGTTAGTCTGATTGCTCGATCTCATCGAGTGCTGCCAACAAATATTCGTTGTCTTGGGGACGCAGTGACGTAAGCCGCACAAAGCCGGGCGCGTCTTGCCGCCAGCGGACGCGGATCTGCCGTTCCTCCAGACCCGTCCGCAGCCGCTCCGGCTCGATCCCCTCGCAGCGCACCCAGAAGAAATTCGCCGCGCTTGGATAGGCTCGCAACCACGGCCGCTTGTCCAGCCCTTCATAGAGCGCCTGACAATCGCTGCGGATCTGCGCGACGACCTCCTGCAAATAGCCTTGGTCGGCCAGCGCGGCCTGCGCCGCCACCAGCGATAGCGCATTGACCGCCCAGGGAACCTGCATCTGATCGAGGGCGGAGATAACGGGCTTAGGCCCAACCGCGTAGCCAATCCGCAAACCAGCCATGCCGTATGCTTTGGAAAAGGTCCGCAGCACTACCAAATTTTCCCGCTCTTGCACCCAAGATACATAACTGTGGCCAGCATAGTCTGCATACGCTTCATCGACAATGCACAGGCAGTCGGGCAACTCGTCGAGCAAATGCGCCAGTTCCGCGTCGCCGCAAAGGAGATTGCCCGTGGGGTTGTTGGGGCTGCTCAGCAGCAATACCCGCGCTCCCGACTGCCGACCCGCCTCGATAAAGCGCTCGGGCACCAGCGCAAAGTCCTCCTCGTGCAGCGGCACCGAGATCACTTCGGCTGCGCACCGCTGCCCCAACGCCACAAAGCGCTCGTACGACGGAGACGGAATGAGCAAGCGCTGCTGCTCTAGCAGCAACCGCGCCAAGAAAAGCCAGACCACGGCCTCCCCAGACCCGTTGTACACGATGAAGTGATCGGGTGAAAGCCCCCAATGCGCCGCCAAATCCGCGCGCAACGACTCGGCGCGCTCCTCGTCGCTGTAGCGGCTAAAGTCGCCAGAGTGGGCAAAGGCGGCCATTGCCTCCCGGACCTGAGGCGACGGCCCATACGGGTTGGTCGCCGCGTCAAAGCGCAGCCATTCATCGTTCATAAAGAAATCGTCCTTTGTAGCGGCCTCCCTACGCTAGCCATAAAGGATGCCAGCGGCAACCACGCCCTTTTTGCCTTATACTGTTATGCGGTACGCGACCCCAACCAACGATTCCTCCTAATACCATGCCTACCAACACCAAAAAACCTATCATCGGCTGGGCCTTGTACGACTGGGCCAACTCGGCCTTTGCCACCACGGTCATCGCCGCCTTCTTTCCGGTATTTTTTAAGTCCTATTGGAGCGCCGGCAGCGACGTTACCGAGAGCACCTTCCAACTAGGGCTGGCCAACTCCCTCAGCAGCTTGATCGTCGTATTGTTAGCCCCTCTTTTGGGGGCCATTGCCGACCAAGGCGGCACCCGGCGCAAGTTCCTGTTTGCCTTTGCCTTCTTGGGCGTCCTCGCCACGGGGTGCCTCTACATGGTGGCCCAAGGCGCGTGGGAGTTGGCGGTTGTGGTCTATGTCTTGGCCGCCATCGGCTTCTCCGGTGGCAACACCTTTTACGATGCGCTTATCGTGGAAGTGGTCGGACGCGACAGGTCCGACTCGGTCTCGGCGCTTGGATATAGCCTCGGCTATCTGGGCGGCGGCTTACTGTTTGCGCTCAATGTGGTGATGGTCCTCCACCCCACGACCTTCGGATTGGCCGATGCCAGCGAGGCAGTGCGCGTGTGCTTTTTGCTAGTCGCCATCTGGTGGGCTGGTTTTTCGCTGCCGCTCTTTTTGTGGGTCGAGGAATCGCCGCCCACGCGCGCCCATAGCGGCTGGAGCGCAGTCTCGGCCGGCTATCGACAACTCATCTCGACCGGCCGCGACATTCGGCAGCTACGCACGACCTTTGTCTTCCTCATCGGCTATTGGCTGTACATCGACGGCGTCGATACCATCGTCCGCATGGCCATCGACTACGGCTTGTCCCTCGGCTTTGATACCAACGACCTGCTCATCGCCTTGGGCATTACTCAGTTTGTGGGCTTTCCCGCGGCGATAGCCTTTGGCTGGCTCGGCGAGCGGATTGGCACCCGCAAGGGGATCTTCATAGGCCTAGCCGTCTATATCGCGGCGACAGTCTGGGGATATTTTCTGAATGCCGTCTGGGAATTTTACGCCTTGGCCGTGGCCGTCGGCCTAGTCCAAGGCGGAGTGCAAGCCCTGAGCCGCTCGCTCTACTCAAGGCTCATTCCCCGCGACCGCGCGGCGGAGTTTTTCGGCTTTTACAATATGCTGGGCAAGTTTGCCGCGGTCATCGGCCCGGTGCTGGTGGGCTGGATTGGGGTGCTGACCGGCAGCCCCCGCGTGGGGATTTTGTCAATCGTCATCCTCTTCGTCGCGGGCGGAGCCTGCCTCTGTTTCGTCGATGAGGAGCGAGGCACGGCCGCAGCGCGCGCCATTGAGGGCACTTAGCAAAACGCCTGCGCCGTCAGCGCATACACCTTCGCCACCCGCACCAACTCGGCCACTGGCACCTGCTCGTCGGTAGTGTGCGCCCCCGTGGCGCAAGGACCGTGTGTTAGAGCTTCAATCCCAGCAGCCATAAAGACATTGCCGTCGTCGATAAAAGGTTTGCCTCCCAAGGGCAGTGGTGCCCCGGTCACCTGTTCGTGTGCAGACTGGAACGCACCCACTAGCGGACTGTTCTGATCTACCGCAAAGGCATCGCCGGGCATGTTCCAGTCGGCGAGCCGGATGCGGGTGCCGCTTGCCGCAGCTACGTCGGCAAGCAGGTCCTCCATTTCTCGGCGTGCAGTCGGCCCTGATCCAGCCGCCACCCAGCGGCGCGTCCCCTCGACGCGGCACTGAACCGGCACCTGATTGTAGAGCTGGCCGCCTTCAACCCGGCCAATAAACAGCGTGTCGCTGCCGACATAGGGGGAGGTTCGCTCGCGCAGATGCTCGTTCAGCGCATTCAGCCGCAACACCACCTCGCCCCCCGCGGCGATCACGTCCGGCAGCCCAGCGGGCCGCAGCACCTCGTGTACTGGCTCGCCATCGCGCTCGATCTCCACGCTAAACACGGCCATCCCACGTCCGGCGACTGGCAGCGCGTCGCCCAGATACTCCGGCAGCAGCACCCCGTCGCCGATAAAGCCTTCGCGAATTAAGGCCAAAAGTTGGCGGCGGTCGCCCCAAGGTGCTTCGTGGTGGTCGTGGGCCGTAAGTAAGATCGCTCCCTTAGTCAGTGCGCCCGTATCCCTCAACGCCCTGAGCGCTTCGACAAAGGCGGCAATCCCTCCCTTCATGTCGGACGACCCCGACCCATAGAGCTGACCATCTTCCACCTTGGGCGGCACAAAGGGCAAATGCACCGTGTCCAAATGTCCGTCGAATTGCAACACCCGCCCGGGCTGTCCGCTATCGAGACGAGCGGCCACGGCCGGCGCTTGCGGCCAATCGGCTTGGGGGCGCTCTACGGCAAATCCCTCCGCAGCCAATATGGACGCCAACGCATCAGCCACTGCGCCAGCGTCCAGCGTCGGGCTGGGCACCGCAATCAGTTCCTTAGCCGTATCAAGTAGGCGTTGCTCATCGACGGCCTGTAGTATGTTGTCTTCCATCCTAAGACTCCTTTACCCACCTCGGGACTTCGTTGTATCGACATCGGCCTCGCCGCGCGGACAGAGCCACCCGCGCTCCCAAGCCGGACCACTACAACTTTCCTCAAGCGCTTCCAGCCGCTGTTCCTCGGCGCGCTTCCACGGATCCTTGGGCAGATCGGCCGGCCCTTGAGGATCGCTTAGTCCGCAACCGACCAACGCCATGCAGAGCATCCACTTTCTCGCCATATTGGCCTCCGTTGCCCGCCTCTGACAATCTCCGTACTTTGGCCCCAATTCGCAAAGGAGCAGACTTATGTCCACCCCCCCTGACTACGGCATCATCTACAACTGGGACGGCGCGCCGCACGGCTACTCGCCCGTCCCCCAGTCCATGGACGCCTTTCTCGATAAGACGTACGCCCCCCTCGAAGACACCCAAGTCGGTGCCCTATTTTGGTGCGTGGGCGAACACGCCACCCGCTGGCCAAGCGACGCGCTCGAACTAGTCGGCGACCTCCACCAGCGCCGCTATGAAAGCGCCGCTAGCTACACGCACACCGAAAACATCCGCCGCATGTTGGATCGGGGCGAAGATCCCCAACAGGCCGTTATCGACCGCGGCCACGAGTTAAACCTCCATGTCTATGCCTCACTGCGCATGAACGACAATCACTTCAACGGCGCTCAGCTAAGCGACCTCCAGACCCTGCACCACACCGAACTGACCCAACTGCGCAAGGACCACCCCGAATGGCTCCTCGGCGAGGATACCGAGGAGTGGTTTGCCCTGTCGTGGAATATGGCCATCCCCCAAGTGCGCGAAAATCGCTTCCAGCACTTGCGCGAAGTCTGCCAAAACTACCCCTGGGACGGCGTCGAACTCGACTGGCAACGCCACCCCTTCCACTTCCCCGCCGACTATGCCTATCGTCTGCGCTACATTTTCACCGACTTCATGCGGGCGGCGCGGCAACTAACCGACGAACTAGCCCAACAGCGCGGCCGGCCTTTCTACCTAGCGGCCCGCGTCGCCGGCTCCATCGAAGGCTGTCACCGCATTGGCTACGACGTGGAAACTTGGGTAAAAGAAAACCTCGTCGATATCCTAATCCCGGCCGGTGCCGCCGGTACCGATCCAGCCATTGAAGTCAGTGCCTTCCGCGCCCTCTGCACCGACCGCGACATCGCCCTCTACCCAGGTTTTGACGGCGGCGTTCCTGGCCCAGCCGCTGGTCCCGAAAGCGAATCAGCCCGCCACAACATGCGCACCAAAGCCACGGCTATGCAGTATCACAGCCAGGGCGCGACCGGCATATACGCGTTCAACTGGCACGCCGACCGCGATTCAAAGCGCGAGTTGCTAACTCAAGTGGGCGCGGTACAAACTCTGCGCCGCCAAGACAAGCTCTACAACGCCACCCACCGCTTCCGCCAGCACACCGGGGAGTGGCGCGGCGCGTACCAGCACGACCGATTGCGCGGCACCCTACCCGTCCCCCTCTACTCAACCATGCGAGAGACCGGGCCGCACTTCGACCTCGACCTCGCCGACGACTTGAGCGCAGACCCACCGACGACCATTACTCTGCGTCTGCGTCTGCAAGATTGGGTCGCTGGCGACGAGGTTCGCTGCTGCTGGGATGGCGAAGTCTTGGCCGACCCGGACATCACCTATTGCCACGGCGGCGACCCCCAACCTATCTCCGATGTCAGCGCCGCCGCTTGGCACAGCTTCGCGCTCACGGCCGACCAAGCCGCCTGCGGCCGCCATCGACTAGAAGTCGTTCTCTTGCAACGCCATCCTCAACTTGCTTGCGACTTGATACTAACCGACGTCGAGGTGTTAATCCGCTACGGATAGGACCGTCTAACGCCCGTAGCGCAGGCCAAAGAAAAAACCCGGCCACGTGAAAATCCCATCCTCCCACTCCTTCTCGTAGCGGCTACCCGACTCAATCAGCCGCTGATGGCCGTCGGTCCACAACTGGTTCAGGGAGACGCCGCCAAACAGCGCCAGATGGCTGTGCAAAGCGACCCCCGTCTCAAGTTTGATCCGCGCTAGATAGTTGTCCCTAGCCAAACGGTCTAGACCAAAGTCCACTGCGGGTGGCCAAAATCCAATGCCCGCACTGTAATCGTCATCAAGGTCGCGGCTGATCCGGTAGCTGTGTACATCGAGACCGAGGAAGAACCTTTGCCAGCGCTTCTGTACCCCACCGCCCACGCCCACCGCCCAGCGCCGCTGACCAGCCTCATCAGTAAAGCCGGTAGTAAAAGCAGTGTAAAACGAGCGGCTGCCCGAGGCGATGGTGAACATGGTAAAGCCGACTTCGTCGCGCCAAGTACTGAGATTGAAAAGCCCGCTGCGCGAGTAGTTGATCAACCCGATGGGTAGGCCGCCTTCAATGTGACCGGAAAGGTTTACCACGCCCACCTGCCACCCCTTGACCTCGCTCGCCACGTTCAATAATCCAACCTGGCCGCCCTTGACCTCGCCGACGAAATTAGTAACCCCGGCCAATTGCCAACCGCGAATTTTGCCGACGATGTTGGTCGTTTGCGCCACCTGCCAACCGCGCACTTGCGAGGCAATGTTGAGCAGGCCCACCTGTCCCCCCTGCAACGGCCCCATCGCCCAGTTGACACCTACGACAGATGCTTGCCAGCCATCGACTTCTCTGAGCGCCAAGTTGCCCAACCCGCCGATCTGATTGCCGGTCCGCTCGCGCGCCTGATTGACCAGCCAAGCGAACTGGACCCCGCGAAACGCCTCGTCCTGCGTATTGGTCAACAGCCCCAGCGACAAGGTGTAGCCCTCGCGAGTGGCGACCTCGATCTGACGCCCCAAGGTAATCCTCCGTCCCGAGCCACCGCGCAACTTAGTGTCTTCTGGGGTCAAGGCACGAAAGTCGCCGGTACTCACCTCAGCGAACTCCCCCTCGGCTAAGACCAATTCAGCCAAGCGCCAGTCCTCGTCCCACGTTTCCCAAAACAGGGTATAATCCCCCGGCACCAATCCCAACTCGACCTCTCGTCCAGGGGATTTGTTCAGTTCGGCGACTAGGCGCTGCTGGCCATTGCGAATAGAGACTCGACCGGCGAGGGCCTCGCCCAGCGACAGGCCCGCAGCGTTGCGGCGCACCTCGGTCATCACCACGCCGCCGGTGCCGCGCATCTGGCCCTCATAGGCTGGGTGCTGAGTGCCTCCCACTGTCCCAAGAGTCCGCGCCCGTGTCTCGTCGAATGCGAACTGGTACGCCTCGTGCAGAGTCACCCGGCCATCGCCGGTAACATCGGCCGCGCCGCGCATCCCAGAAATTAGATAGTGGGTAAAAAAGGACGCCTCGATCAGGTCCGACTCTTGGGCTGCTTCGTCGGCCGAGCTCGACGTGAGAAAGGCATAACCCCGCATATCAAAGGACTCATCGACCAAAAAGGGCGGCTTGGGCTTGCCGCCCTTGATGCGGGTTATGCTCCCGGAGTTGCAGGCGTCGAGGACGGCGATGCGGACGGCGGCGTTGGCCGTCTTCAGCGAGTCGAGCAACTGCTGATAGCCGAGGTGATCGCCGGCCAACAGCAGGCCCTCTTCGTCGGCGTGGCCCGAGTAGTACAGCAGCACCTCTAAGCGGTCCTCCCGCCGACTGGCCACCTTTACCCGCCGACCCAGATCGGCCAGCCCCTGTTCAAAAGCCGCCAAGTCTGGGTCTCGCAACAGCAACACATCGGCTGGGTCCAAGCCTCCCATTTCCTGCAACACTTCGACGAATTGTTCCGCATCCGAGACTGCGTAGCGCAGCAATTCGCGATCCACCCCACCGTTGTTAGCCCCCGCTGCCAGTATCAACCGGCGCACTTCCGCCTCCACCGGCTGGGCCAGACCCGCCGCAGCGACAATGACCAACAAGGCGCGCACCAAAGACATGGACACAACTCCTCAGAGACAACGGGGCGACCACAAGGATCGCCCCTACAACGCCAACACAACGACGCCCACTCATCGTCGTTGGTTGCCAACCACCATTGTAGGGGCAACCCTCGTGGTTGCCCGAGGCGGGGCTAGGGCTCCCTAGGTTTCTTCACAGTAAATCGGAATAGGTGGACGTCATCCCCCAACTCCACATCGCCAGCGGCCAGCTTGGTCTTGACTGCTGCCAAGCCAAAGCGGCGGTCGGCTGCCACCAAGTAAAACCGCTCCCACCGCGGCGCGTCGTCCAATTCGTAGGCAACGTCGAGGGTATCTTGCGCTGCCAGCGGCACGGCCTCTGCTCCAGTCGCCGGTAGGTGTTGGGTTACGGTACCGCGCCCATCGACGGATAAGATCGCCCCGAACTGCAAGCCACCTGAGCGGTAGGCGAGCTGCACCAAGTCCCCGCTTTTGGCCAAGGCTTCGTCTTGCAGACGCTCCACACCGATGGCCAGTTTACGAAAAACCAGCAGACGCGGCTCCTGCTCGCCGCCTTTGATCCGCGTCTCAGGTGCTTCCGGGGTCTCTTGGTCGAGGAGAGTGGGCACCGCCACCACCGCCAGGATTAGGGCCACGGCCGGCACGGCCCAAAGGCGATACCCACTCCACGTTCGTTGGACGCGCCGGCCCTGCGCCCGCTTGAGTTTTAGCTCGATCTGGCCACGCATCCATTCGGGTGGGTAGCGCCGATGCAATTCCTCGTTGGAGCGCTCTAGGGCCGCTAGCCGCTGTGCGAACTCTGGATCGTCCGCCAACCGACGGTCCAAGGCCGCCAATTCGTCGTCGGTCCCCTCGCGCAGCAGGTAGCGCTCTAGCTGGTAGTCGCTTATGGGGTGCTTGTCTTGCTGGTTCATGGCTTCTCCATCTCTTGCAGCGATGCTCTCAGGCCGAGCAGCCGCTTGCGCACGCCGGACACGGACATGCCCACTTCCTTGGCTACCTCCGCCAAAGTCATGCCGTCCACATAGTACAAGACGGCCATCGTGCGCGTTGACTCAAGCTGTTGGCCAAAGAGCTTGGCGAGCGCAGCGCGTGCATCTATCTGGCCCTCGGCGTCCTCCGAGCAGGCTATCTGCTCCAACAGCGTCGAGTCGGCCGTGGTCTTCCGCCGCCGGGTATCGCGGATGCGATTGAGGCAGAGGTTGGTGGCCATGCGATAGAGCAGGCTAGAGGGCGCGTCGTCCCGCAGGCGGTCGCGCCGCGTCAATAGCCGCACAAAGACATCCTGAGTGGCGTCGAGCGCCTGGTCTTCGTCGCGCAAAAGCTGCCGACAACGACGCATGACCATCGGCCCGTAGCGACGGTACAGTGTATCTACGTCCATGTATTCCCTGGCGGTGTACTACTTAAACACCTATGATGGCGCGGAGTGTTACTGCTGCGTCCAAAAATTATGTCCCGACGTATTCAATTTACAAGATGCTGCTTACAGACGGCACCAAACGACAAGAGCCGACGGTCCATGGCCGTCGGCTCTTGCGATCCTTCTTTTAAAATTTTCCCCAGCTACTTTTCTTCCATGGCCGCGAGCAGTTCGGCAGCCCGCTGGCGCTTGTCGGGATTTTTGTCCCGGGCGATGATGCGCTGGAGCGCCGAGACCGCTAGCGGATCGCCTTGCTCGCCCAACTCCAAGGCTTGGCGGTCGCGTTCCTCGTGATAGCTATTGTCGTAATCAACCACGTCCAGTTCGTACTGACGCCAGTAGTATTGCAAGCGGTCGTCGGGCCACTCGGCGTAGATGGCCTCCCAAGTATTGGGCTGGCTGTGCGGCAGCAGGCTGCCCGGGGCGATGGGATCGGCCACGCGCTGGTAGCGAGCATCTATGGACAGGCGCAGTTGCTCGCCGGTGTTGGGGACGCCGCGATGGGGCATCATGCTGTGGAAGAACAGCACGTCCCCCTGTGCAAAGGGGCCGCCAGTCCATTCAAAAGAGTCGGTGATCGCCAATCCCCCAGCCCCTAAGGCCGGCTGGAAATTATAAACACCCCCCCGATGCGCCCCAGCGGCCACCTCCAGCCCACCCATCGTCGGCGGCAGATCGTGGAGTGGGAACCAAGCCGTATAGGTTTCGGCTGTGCCCTGAATGGGGATGAAGTCTTGATGCGGTGGCGTGGTAAAGGACTCGCGCTTGGGAAAGATGGTGCGGCCAATGAGGCGAGGGTGCGGCAACACTGGATCGTCGAACAGCTTTTCGAGTAGGCCAACGAGCGCGGGATGGTGCTGCAAAGCGTGGAATTCGGGCAGCGCGTACATCCGGCTATAGACATCCATATACTCGGGCGTCGGCTCGACGCAGAAGCCGTCTTGGTCGGCGATGGCGTCCTCGAGCGGCACGTCGGCCTGAACCCAGCCAGCGTCGCGAGCAATGGTCAAAAAGCGCAGCCTGAGCGCTTCGAGTTCCTCGGCGGGCAGCAGGCCGCTGACAAAGAGATGACCGTCGCGCTGCATGCGACCGCGGAGCGCGGGGGAGTCGTCAATGATAGGTGCTGAGTCGATAAAGGTCGGCATAACGAAGACTCCTAAAATAGAGAAGAATGCTAACTCGATAGGTGTTTCTTAATACTCAACGAGAGTTCAAGTTTAGCTAGGAGACCTAGGCGGTAAAGAACGCCACGGCCGTCCAGCACAAAGCCGCCGCGCCCGCCGCAAGCGTCGCCTGCGGAATCTGCGTCTTGACGTGGTCCATCAGGTCGCACCCCGTACACATGGAACTGAGTACGGTGGTATCCGAAATCGGCGAGCACTGGTCGCCGTACACGCTGCCGTCCATGACCGCAGCAAAACACAGCGTCATAAAAAGCTCTGGATGCGCTAGGCCATTGGCCCCGGCCACCGCCCAAGCCAGCGGCATGGCCAGCGGAAACGCCACCGCATACGTGCCCCAGCTAGTACCAGTGGAAAAGGCAATGACCATCGTGAGAATCTGCAGCAAGACCGGAAGAAGAAAATACGGAATGGCCTCGCCGAGCTGTTCCACCAAAAAGATGCTGCCGCCGGTCTCCTTGCTGATGCCGCCTATGGTGATCGCCAGCAGCAAAATGACCGAGCCGAGCACCACGCCCTTAATGCCATCGTGAAATCCAGCAATGAGGTCTCTGAGCGCCATGCCCTTGGCCAAGGCCATGCCCGCAGCCAACAGGAGTGCAATGCCAAAGGCCCACTGCACATTGGGCGATCCGCCGGTGATAAAGGTACCAACGGCAATGGCGATGAGCGTGCCCAGCGGCAAGAAGAATTCAAGGACATGCGGAGTGTAGCCTTCGGGGACATTGCTCCCTTGCAGCTCCTTGGCGCTCAGGGGATCGGCACCCGGAGCGTCGAGCTGACCGGTTGCGCGCGAGCGCTCCATCGCTGCCCTCAGTTGCTTACCTAAAAAGAGCGGTTTTTCAATGCTGAGCAGGAACGTGCCCAAGACGGCAAAAATGGCGTAAAAACAAAAGGGCACGCTTTGAAAAAAGAAGGCAATGCGATCGGCTTCAGTCGCCAAGAAACTAACGCCAGAGACGAAAATGAACGCTTGCACGTAGCCAGGCCAAGCATTGAATGCAAGCTGAGACGCAATCGGTGAGGCCGTTGAATCAACTACGTACGCCAACTCCTCGTGGCTGATTTTCTCGTTGTCAGCAATCGGTTTGACCGTAGTGCCGACCAGCACCGTGCTGACGGTACCGCCTTGGAAGAAGATGACCCCGAGCATCCAAGCGACCAGCTTGGCGCTTCTGGGGCCGCGCACAAAGCGCACGGTCATAAACTCGGCAAAAGCCTGAGCCGCCCCCGTGCGCGACCATATCCCCATCAATCCACCCAACAGCCACAAGTAGAGCAGCAGGATTCCGGCCGCGCTTTCGGTCGCCAATGAGGGAATTAGTACCTCGCCGGTGAAGTCGTAGCGACCCATCAGCAGAGCACCAGCGATGATGCCGCCCAACAGCGAGGTTACCGGTTCTTTGGTCAGCCAACACAACAGCACGGCCACCACCGCTGGCAGCAGCGACCAATAGCTCCAGTGGCGCTTGGCCACCAGTTTGTAGTAGCGGCCGGTCTCCGCCACGGAGACAAATTCTTCTGTGACTGACGGTGCCGTCCTCGACCCCTCAATTTTAGCCGGGTCGAGTTGGGCTTGCGCCATGGGCACGGCTTCGAAATGGGCGGGTTTTTCGCGATAGATATAGTACAGCTTGCCGTCGTCGTCCGTTTTCACGTCCAACTCGATCCGCTCGACCGTCCACGTCGGCGCTACGTTGATACCTATGATCCACGACGAGAGCAGGGCGATGGCAAAGATGGCGAAGTTGCGAATGCCTCTAGGCATGGGGTTCCTTTCGGTTTGATGGTGAATAGTAGCTTACTTGAGCAAAAGTAGTTTGCGCGTTTGCACGCCCCAAGGGGTTTGCAACCGATAGAAATATAGGCCCACGGCCAGTGCGCGCCCACCGTCGTTTACTCCATCCCAGCGCAGGGTGTATGAGCCGGCCGGATAGGTTCCCTCGACTAAGACGGCAACCTGCTGACCGAGTGCGTTAAAAACTGCGAGCCGGATCGCCCCTGCTCGCGGCAGGGCGAAGCCAATCGCAGTGGTACTGTTAAATGGATTGGGGAAGTTCTGCGCTAGAGAGAATACCTCTGGCACCACCCCGTGCTGCTGTTGCAGCACCGCCGTGGGCGCAGAGGTTCTAGCGGCGACCAAGCGCACATCGCCTAAGTAGAACGTGCCGCGTAAGTTGCCGAACAGGCGAATGGATTCAATCGGCCCGTCGAGCCGAAAGAAGCGCTCCAGCGGAATCTCTATCACCTGCCATTCTTGCCGCGCTAGATCCAAGCCACCCCCTTCAAACAGCGAGACTAGCGACGGCGTATCCCCATTGACCATGACATTGAAGACAGGCTGGCTGCCGCCTTCGGCATCGCCGGGATGGAAGGCCAGTCGCAAGGCGCGGTACCCCACCGGCTCCACCGGTGTGAGTGGCTTGTACTCGAGAGTAAACGCCTCGGCGGCAAGCGCCTGTGCCCACGTGCCGGCAAAGACCTGCTCATTTACCTCGACATTGGAGGTAAATCCCTGGGTCCAGTTCTCACCGTATTGGTCGGCAAAAATAACCTGATCCGCCGCAGGCAAAACCACCAACTCCCTCACTATGGTCGTCTCTAGCGGCCCGTCTGGAGTCTCCTGGCGGATGTGAATATGCACGGACTTCAGGCCATTGGGCACATTCGCAGATAGCATCCCCGTTAGTTGGTACAGCCCCGCGCCGACCCGCTCTAGCTCTACCCCGGAGGCACCCCCCAACTCACTCAGGTCGGCGAAGACCTCGGGCACAGGTCCATCGGACACGGGGCTAGTGACACGCAGATGCTCGCACAGGACCAAGTCGGCCCCCGCTAGCGCGGAATCCGGCAACGCGCTCTGCCAATCGGCCACTAGGCGCGGAGGCGGAAACAGGGCGCTGACCAGTTCTATATCGTCGAGATAAAACGTGCCACGCAGATTGCCGAAAAAGCGGATGGACTCGATCGGCTCTTCTAGTGGCGCAAAAGCCCACAGCGGCACTTCCACGGTCTGCCATTCGGCCCGCGCCATGTCGATCCCACGAAAAAAGCCATCGATTAGCGGTTCAACCTTGCGCGGATTTTCGTTGAGCTGCACGGAGAACGCCCCCCTCAAACCGACCGTCGCATCACCGGGGTGGAAGGCAAAGCGTAGAGCGCGATAGCCGACCGGTTCTATAGGCGCGGAGGGCAGCAATTCCAACGTGAAGCCGCGGGTCTCCACAGTTAGCGGTTCCCCCGCTGACACCGCAAGCTCAGCACCAGTAGTAAAGCCTACGTGCCAACCAACACCCAGCCCCTCGTCGAAGACAACTTGGTTCTCGGCTGGCATCAGCACCACGGTTCGCTTGACCTCGACCGAGGCTTCGCCTTGGCGGATGTGGAAAACGACGGTCTTGCGCCCCGCGCTCCCATTGGCGGCTAGGGTCTCTACGAAAGGATAAAACCCCGGCGAGGCTTCGATCAGCGTTTGGTCCGACGTACCGCCCAACGCGCTCAAGTCCGCAGACACATGCAGGTCCTCGCCATTGGCCAGCATATCGCGGATGCGAATGCCACCGGCAAACTCCACCGCCGCACCCACGGCGACCGAATCGGAGAAGCTCCCCTCCCACTCGGCGGCCAACGGCCCCGGAGCAAAATAAATCTGGTGCATGCGGATGAAGCCCCGAGAAATGATGGCGTTTTCGACCGCATCGCGGCCATAGCGCGTGTAGCGGCCTATGTGCGGATCGTCGGTATTGGTAAATCCCCCGTTGAGCCGCTCGGTCCACTGGCTCGCCGGATCCATCGCGTAGTAAAAGCGCTCGTCGTACCCAACCAACACCATTAGGTGTCCGACCGTGGAAAAGCCGCCGTGGACGATGACTGGTCGGCCAGCGTCCAGCAGCGCATGCAATTCCCGCAACAGCCCGGTTTCAGTCGCTTGGTCGCGGACACTCAAACCGCGCAGCGCAGCTTCCTCGTTAAAAACCTTTTCGAGACCTCCGGTGGTCTGAGCGACGTGCGTACCCCATTTGGCGGAGATCATATCGGGAGTAATGTCGTCGGCCCCGTAGTATTTGAGCACAATCGCGACGCTGGTATTTTGGCAGGAGCCAGAAGGATTAATGCGATTGCTGTGCTGGTGAAAATAGGGCACATCCGGAATGTAGCCGGCCTCCGTCGGCCCCGCACTGCACCAGCCAGCAACACACGCCGCTAGCAGAATCCTATAGCGCCTGTTCAATATCATCCTCTGCCGTCCATCAACTCATATTCCCGAAGGTTCGCTCGGCCCCAGATCTATGTCTTGGCCGCGGTGATAATTGCGCCCCATCAGGTATTTGATATCCAACTCTACGTCGCGCACAAAAATCTCCGGCAGCGCTTGGGCGTCCCGCCGCACCAATTCGACTGCGAGTGTGTTGTTTCCCTTTTTCGGCCAGTATTTGGCGTCTAGCTTAAACGCGTACCAATACCCCGACCCCGTGCGATAGCGCGGAGCCGACATCCGGTACATCTCGTTGATCTTGCGCAACAGACTGGCGGGCAACTCCCGGCCATTGAGATAGAACTTCAGTCGGTCGCGCTCGGTGTGACCCATCACCCGCACCCGCAGCAACACTTCGTGTATCCGGCCGACCTTGGCCCAGCGCCGCAGATCGTCGCTAACCGACAAAGTGATGGAAGCCTTGCGGCCCTTTTGCAAATAGGCCGGTAACTGCATGGTCGTCCCCGGCTCGGTGGTGGGATTGGGGTAGCGCCCGGTCACGGTTGGTATGTAGTAAATTTTGTCGCGCGCGGCCATGACCTCTGGATAGGGCAATTCCCGCAGCTTCTCGTAGAAGGATGCCTGGTACGGCCAGTTCCCGAACCAGTGTGCCAAGTACAGGCCATCGACGCCCTGCGCCCAGTAGTTGCAGGCGGCCCCGCGCACCATCTCAATGGTCGCCTCCCCCAAGCGATCCGAGTCCACGTGGCTTTGCAAAGCCGCGAATACCCGACAAGCCGTGCCTTCGGCCGCTGCAACCAGAGGCCGGAAATCAATAGTCGAGTCCAACAATTCCGGGCCGGAAAACGCCTGACCGATCAACACATCGACTAGCCCTTCGCGCAGCCACGCCTCGACGTCCATGCCGACGGCATAGCACCCTTCGATGCTGTGGGGAATGCGGATGGCCAATTCGCGTTGCTTGCCGCTCCGCTTAACAGCGCGATACACCTTGCGCACCCACTCGGTCATAATCTCGCGGCCAGCATCGACCTCGTCTGGGTGGAAGTAGTAGGGCTGGTAGTTCATCTGCAGTTCAAAGCCATCGACCGGGTATTTCTTTAGCGTCTCGGCAATCAGGGCAAAGCGCTCGTCGCGGACTTCTTTGTGCTTGAAGTCGAGACAGGTGTAGCCGGGATAGTCGTCGGACACACCGTCTTGCGCGCCGATTTCGAGATGGGCGTTGTCAAAGCGGAAATCCGAGCAGCGTACGTCCTCTTCGCGCGGCCCCCGCCCCTGCTGTACCAACAGCGTCGGATACACCTGCTTGCCGTACTGGTGGGCGCGGTCGCAAATCAGGCGCAGAGGATCGTGCCCCTTGCGAATTAGGTCGCGGGCATTTTGATGGGCGCGGCGAAAAATCAAATGCGGCCACCGCTTCATATTGTGGCCCCACAGCTCCCCTACCTCGGTGTCGTGCAGCACGGTGCGGCCATCGCCCAGACAAAACATGAGGGCCTCGACCGGCGTACCCAACAGCTCGTCCACCCCCTGCTCGTATTCCTCCTTCTGCATCGGCGGCTCGTACATGTAGATCAGTGGATGCCGCCCGTCGTGGTAAAACATGATTCTTGGCTTTGGCATAGTCTGGCTCCTTTAGGTCCAGTTGCGCGAATCGGGCACGGCCACCCAAGCCGACCCTTGGGCGATCGACTGTTGGCTGACGAGGCCGGGCAAGGTCATGTCCATCGCCAAGTCAATGCCAATGGCCGGTTCCTTTTCCCCGCGGATGGCCGCGACAAAGTCCTGAACCTCCCAATAGTCGCCACCGCCATGTCCTGCGGCAAGAGCTTCTGCGGGCGGATGCCGCCAATGATCAGGCAAAAATTCCTCTAGCGCGTCCAACGGCTCCCAGCGCGGCTGCGCGCTGCGATTGCGCAGCCAGATTTTAGCTGCGGTCTCAAAGCCGTCGCCCGATTCGTACGCGCCATCGGTCCCCTGTAGCGCATAATGCACCATGTGGTGTGGCCGGTCCGAGAGCATATCGACCCGGATATGCGCCAGCCCACCGCCCGAGAGCCGACACATCATGGTCACCGAATCCTCCATTTCGTACAAATCGCCGCGCGGGTCGCGGTAGTGATTCCCAGTGCCCACGGCGCAGACGGCCACCACCCGCTGCCCGGCAAACCACGTCAGCACCGGCCCCAAGCTGTGCGTGCCATAGGTGCAGCCATTGACACCCGTCTGCCAGCGCCGCCGCCAAGGCGTAGTCTCGTTGAGCTGTTTCAGTTCGTGGATATAAGCTCCTTCGGCATAGTACAGCTCGCCGAAAAAGCCGCGCTCAACCAACGCTTTTACCAGTGTGTTGGGCTTGGTGTACACGTAGTTTTCGGCCATCATATAGACGGCTCGACTGCGCCGCGCCGCCCGCGTCAAATCGCGGCACTCCTCGACCGATACCCCGGCCGTCACCTCGCTGAGCACGTGGATGTCGCGCTCTAAGGCCGCGATGGACTGAGGCACGTGCCACGGCATGGGCGAACCCACGACGACCGCGTCCACGCCCCCAGCGTCGAGCATTGCGTCGGCATCCGTAAAAACCTGTTCGACGCCCAATTCAGCCGCGTGTTGTTCAACCTCTTCCCGGCGGATGTCGCACAACGCAGTAACTTCCGTAGCCGGATGGGTCAACAGGGTGGGAGTAAAGCCACTTCCGCGACCAGCAGCCCCAATGACGCCAAAGCGTATCTTGTCCATTGCTATCCGTTTGACAATCGGCCCGAACAACCGTACTGTTGTAGGCCGTTTTTTCAACCCATTCCCTATAGGAGGAATCTCATGGCCATTATACCTAATATTAGTTCGGATATCGCCGGGCCGCTCGGCGCGATTCACCTGCCCCGCCTGTGGTCCAAGCTGCGCCTAAGCGCGGCTGGCGAACTGCCCGCAGACTATCCGGAATGCGGCGCGGGCTTCGATCAGATGGTCCTCGACGGCCTCAGCATCGACCGCGACGCGGCCGTAGCCTACGTCAAGGACAACAAGGCCAGCTACATCGAATTTGAAAATTGGGTCAAGGCCCAGCGCGGCGGCTCCGTTCCCCAGAGCGAAATCGACGCTTCCAACGCCGCCATCCGCGGCTACAATCACGACGACGAAACCCGCACCGACATCCTCGGTGCCGCTGGCCTCGGCGACGACGGCAGCATTCTCGACGCCGTCAATCTCAACAACCTCGACGACTGGACTGAACTGCACAACGCCCTGAGCTAAAAGGACGTCTCCCACTCGTCTATCGGCCCGTTTCCTCTCGTTGGAGGCGGGCCGCTTTGTTGTTTGCTGCCCGCCTATTCATACCGCCTTTTGACGGGGCTGTCAACGCTCTTGATAGCCCTCTACTAAGTTTGTACCTTGTGCCAATCACCCTCTCTGCGAAAGCGAATCTGCAATGAAACTCAATGTCGTCAAACTAACCAAGGCATTAGTCGCCTATCCCTCGGAAAGCCAAACCAGCAACGTCGAAGTCACCCAACACGTAGCCGGGGTCTTAGACCAGCTTGGTTTCCAAATAGAAGAGGTGCCCTACACAGATGAGGCAGGCGTGGACAAGCTCTCCATCGTCGGCAAGTTGGGCACTGGAGAAGGCGGGCTGGCCCTGATGAGCCACGACGACGTCGTCCCTGCCAATCCCGCCGATGGTTGGCTTCGCGACCCCTACGAATCCTACGAGGCCAACGACAAGCTCTACGGCCGCGGTTCCTGCGACATGAAAGGCCCCCTTGCCGCTTCGATTTGCGCAGCCGCCCGCTTCAAGGCCGCCGATCTCAAAGCCCCGCTCTACATCGTCGTCACGGCCGACGAAGAGGTCCTCTGCGTCGGCGCGCAAAAAGTCACGGCCCATTCCAAGTTCTTTGCCGAGGCCAGCACCGGCTGCGGCATCATCTGCGAACCCACCAGCCTCCGCGTGGTCCACGCCCACAAAGGCTCGCTCGCCATCCAAGTCACCGCCAAAGGACGCCCCGCACACACCAGCACCTTGAAGGGCACCAACGCCAACCTCAAGATGATTCCCTTTCTCGCGGAAATGAAGAAATTCAACGAGCGAGTGCTCAGCGCGCGCCGCTACCGCAACGAGGAATTTGCGCCGCCACATTCCGAGTGGTGCATCGGCATCAACGACCACAACCGCGCCACCAATATCTCCCCCACCCAGAGCATCTGCACCCTCAACTACCGCCCCATGCCCGGCATCGACGTCGATGATATCATCGACAGAACCCACAAAAGCGCGAAAAAGCACGGCCTCAACTTCGAGCTCAAGCATCGCGGTGAGCCGCTCTACACAGCAGTGGACGCTCCACTGGTCCGCACGGCGCTCAATCTAACGGGCCGCCGCAAACCCACTACAGTGGCCTACGGCACCGACGGTATGGCTTTTGTCAAGAAGATGAAACAAATGATTGTCCTCGGCCCGGGCGACATCGCGCAAGCCCACACCGCCAACGAATGGATCAAAACCGACCAACTGCACGCAGGCGTCGATCTCTACGCCCGCTTCATTGATCATGTATGTGTGGGCGAAAAAAGCTAACGTCGGAATTCTTTGTAATTACGCGGTAAAGGTAGGAATATAAAGTTACAAGGTCTTTACGGACCAGAGGGCGCTTCTATTTCCCTCACTCCCAAGGTTCCACCCCAGCTAACCTCCGTCCCACACTCGTCAACTCCGCCGTCTTTTCCTCGTAGTGCTCGCGCTCCTTGGCGTAGCGACCTAACCCGGATAAGCGCTGCTGCCAAAACTCCGTGCGCAACCGCCGCGCCTCTTCGCCTTCGCCGGCCGGACTCATGGTGATGTACTGCGCCACGCGAGGCGCGTCACCGCGATTGACGCTCGCCGTATGCGGCAGGGCCGTGCGCCAGATAACCAGATCGCCCGCTTCAGCACCGATGCGCTGCGCTCCCAAGGCCAGCAGATCCTGCTCACGGGGGTTGGCCCCCTCCGGCAGTTCGTCGAGCCACGCATCTAAGCGCTGGTGGAACCCCGGCACGCAGATAAAGGCTCCCTGCTCGGTCGGCGTGTCGCTCAGATAGAGCACGCCCTGCACGCCAAAGGACAAAGGACGCTTATCCAGAGCCGCATCCCAGTGCAGATTGTGCTCGGGCGCATCCTTGTCTAAGGCCGGCGGACTGATGCTAGCTCGGTCGTGGCTGACCCACAGCTTGTCCGTGCCCCAAATCTGGCTAAAGGCCCGGTGGACCCGAGGGGCCGTGCGGTTGTCCCATATAGTCTGGTGGTGGTAAATCTCGACCATAATGCCGCGCCGATCCTCTGGGTACCAAGTCTCGGGATCGTCTGGGTCCATACCCGTAAACGCCCACACTGCCCGCCCGGTGCGCTCGGCCTGATCGCGGTCGATTACCTGACGCGCGACCACGTACCCTTCTTCGGCAAAGAAATCCAGTTCTTCCCTGCTCAAGACATCCATGGCGGTCCCCTTTGTTACAACAATTTGCGCGCGATGAGCTCCTCGGCGATTTGCACGGCGTTTAGGGCCGCACCTTTGCGCAACTGATCGCCGCTGACCCACAAGTCTAGCCCCGTTCCGTCGGGCCGCGAAATATCTTGGCGAATGCGCCCAACCAACACCTCGTCGCAGCCGGAGGCCTCAATCGGCATGGGGAAATAATTCTGCTCGGGATCATTCACGATCCGCACGCCCGCGGCCTGCGCCAAGATAGCCTCGGCTTCAGCAGCAGAAAAGGGTTCGGCAAACTCCACGTTGATCGCCTCGGAATGCGCCCGCAGCACAGGCACGCGAATGGTCGTGGCCGAGATCTGCAGCGCGTCGTCGTGGAACATTTTGCGAGTCTCGCGCACCATTTTCAGCTCTTCTTCGCAATACCCCTCCGGCCCGACAGCCGAATCGTGCGAAAACAAATTAAAGGCGATCGGGTGCGGGAATTCAGCCGGCTCGGCCTCTTCCCCGGCGAGCACCTGCCGCGTCTGCTCCTCCAACTCCTGCATGGCCGGCGCTCCTGCGCCACTGACGGCCTGATACGTCGAGACCACGATGCGCTTGACCCGCTGCCGCTGATAGAGCGGCCAGACCACCACATCCATAATGATCGTCGAACAATTCGGATTGGCGATGATGCCGCGATGCGCCGCCAAGTCCTCGGGATTGATCTCGGGCACCACCAGCGGCACATCCGGGTCCATGCGATAGGCCGAGGTGTTATCGACGACCACCGCGCCCGCGGCCACTGCGTGTGGATTAAACTGCTTGCTCAAACTGCCCCCGGCCGAAGCCAAGACAATATCCACGCCGGCAAAGGAATCCTCTCCGAGCTCCTGCACTTGAATCGAGCTGCCGTTAAAGGAAATGGCGCGTCCAGCCGAGCGGGCCGAGGCCAACAGCCGCAACTCGCCAACAGGGAAATCGCGCTCGGCGAGTATTTCCAACAGCACCTGTCCTACGGCGCCGGTCGCGCCCATGATAGCTACGTTGTACGTATCGGTCACCTGCATCTCTCCGTTAGATAATCCATCAATACATGTCCGTGCTCTACCTGCATACTACCCCACTCGGCCGCCCGCTCTCCATAGGCTTGCATCGAGTCAGCCTCAATCCCCGTCCCCCACAGCACAAAGGGCACTGGCTCGCGGCTGTGGGTGCGACGCACAATGGGCGTGCGGTGGTCGGGAGTGAGCAGCACTCGATGCAGCCCCATCGATTCTAGCCCCGCCAAGATCGGGCCGACGACGCGAGCATCGAAATCCTCAATGGCCTGCACCTTGGCCTGCGGATCGCCGTTGTGCCCAGCTTCGTCTGGTGCCTCGACGTGGACATAGACAAAATCGGCATCTTGCAAGGCTGCCAGCGCGTATTCGGCCTTGCCTTCGTAATTAGTGTCGAGGTATCCGGTAATACCGGGCACCTCAATGACCTCTAAGCCCGCGCTCTTGCCGATCCCGCGCACCAAGTCAACAGCCGAGATGACGCCGCCCTGCAATCCATAGCGCTCCGACAGGGGAGTCAACCGCAACGCGCGTCCAGATCCCCACAGCCATATCGCGTTGGCTGGCCGCTCCCCGCGAGCCGAGCGGGCTGCATTGACCGGCGCGGCCGCGAGAATGGGGCCAGCCGCGGCCATGAGGGCGCGGATTCTCTCAGCTCCTTCACCTGTAGGCTCATGCGCGGCCATGGACTCGCCCATGATGTCGTGCGGCGGATAGGTTTCCACTTCTTCCGGGCCGCGATCCCACACCAGCAAGTGGCGATAGCCTACCCCGGGATAGAAGCGCAAAGACGGTCCCCCCAGCTCGGCGGCCAAGGCCCCCACCAGCTCAGCCGCTTCTTCGCTGGCGATATGGCCGGCGCTGTAATCGATCAGCACATCGCCCTCTCCGTAGATCAGGTTCAGGCGGAAAGCCACCCCGTCGTCGCCTAGATCGACGCCCATACTCGCAGCTTCCAACGGCGCGCGGCCCGTGTAGTACACCCGGCTGTCGTACCCGAAAATTTCGAGGTTGCCGATGTCGCTGCCTGGATGCCGCTGCGCGGGAATCATCTGCACCAATCCCCCAGTTCCCTCGCGGGCCAAGCGATCCATGCAGGGCGTTACAGCCGCCTCCAACGGCGTCTGCCCGTCCAGTTCGTCGAGCGGATAGTCCGCCGCCCCATCGGGCACCAACACGACGTAGCGCACGCTAGAGATCCTCCATGCGAATGAGCTTCACCGCACCCTGCACCGCATCGAGTGTGGCCACGGCCTGCTGCGCTCGCTGCATCGCGGCTTCGCGCGCCTCGTGGGTGACGATGACCAGCGGCACGGAGCCGCCCTCAAAGTCGCGCTCCTTTTGGATGACCGAGGCAATGCTGATGCGCTCCTCGGCCAAAATGCGCGCGATACCCGCAAGCACCCCAGGCTGGTCGCGGACTAAGACGCGGATAAAGTAGCGCATCTGCACGTCCTCAATGGGCACGACCGAAACGGCGTCCTCGCCCAAGATCATGTCGCCGATGGAGGTGCTAGCGCCAGCGGCCTTGCGCTCGACCAACTCGACCATATCCGCCACTACCGCGCTGGCCGTGGGTAGCTGCCCGGCACCGCGACCGGAAAACACTTGCGGCCCCACCGCAGACCCCTGCACCTGAATGGCGTTGAATTCATCGTGGATGTTGGCCAACAGCGCGTCCTCCGGCACCATGGCCGGATGCACCCGGGCCTCGACGCGCCCATCCTGCTGCTTGGCAATAGCCAGCAGCTTGATTGCATACCCCAACTCGCGGGCGTATTCAATGTCCCGGCTCTCGATCTGCTCGATTCCCTCGCAAAACACATCGCGGCCCGTACCCGTGCAGTGAAAGGCAATGCGGCAGAGGATGGCCAACTTCTGCGCGGCATCCATGCCGCTCACGTCCATAGTCGGGTCCGGCTCGGCATAGCCTTGATCTTGGGCTTCTTTGAGGATCGCGGCGTAATCGCCCGCGCCGCGACTCATCCGCGTAAGCATGTAGTTCGTAGTACCGTTGAGAATGCCGTACAGAGACTCGACCCGATTGGCCACTAAGCCATTGCGCAACGAGCGGATGATGGGGATGCCGGCCGCGACGCTAGCTTCAAACATCAAATCCGCCCCATTGGCCAGCGCCAGTTCAAAAAGCTCCTCGCCCCGCTCGGCGAGCAGAGCTTTGTTGGCCGTTACCACATCCTTGCCCTGCCGTAGGGCCTCGCTCACCCACTCAAAGGCCGGAGGCGCACCCGTCAATTCCACCACCAGTTGTACATCTGGATCGGCTACGACCGCGCTGGCGTCCGCAGTCAACAGCTCCGGTGCTATGGCGGGGCTGCGCGGCTTATCCAAGTCGCGCACGGCCACGCGCTGCAACGCAAAATCCACGTGCTTGCGCCGCCGCAGCGACGCGGGCGCATCCTGCAACAGCTCAACCACGCCGCTGCCGACCGTGCCCAAACCAATCAATCCTACTCCTACTGACATATCTTTGCCCAATTCCTTGTTTCGCATCAAGTTAAAGCCTTTAAATATAGAGAGCGACACGCTTTTTTGGCAAGGCGGGCACCCTAGTGGATAGCCGCACTGAGATGGCCTATATTAAGGGCACACACGACGATTGGAGCCGACCATTATGGACCTCAAAGCCTTCAAACTGAGCCTACAAGAACAAACCCCACCGGCAACCTCCCAAGCCCTACAAGTCCTCTGGTACGAAGCCAAGGGCCAATGGGACAAAGCCCACGAGCTAGCCCAGCAAACGCCTGACCCCATCGGGGCTTGGGTCCACGCTTATTTGCACCGGGTCGAAGGCGACGAAAGCAACGCTGGCTATTGGTACCGGCGGGCGCAAAAGCCCCACAGCGAGGCGTCGCTGCCCGAAGAGTGGGAGGAAATCGCCAGCGCCCTGCTCAGCGGCTAAGGCATCCGCGTCAACGCCCGCCAAGTATGGGTCAGTTCCGCGCGGTCTTGCGGGTTGGCCCAAGTTAAGACGCCTACCAACACCACAAAGCACATCCCCCCTACAAGCACCTGCAAAAAGTCTCCACCCACATCCGCGCTGACCCAGCGGCTGATCACTGCGGCTGCTCCGACACCGGCGCTGATCCTCAATAGGCGACCCCACGGCAGGAGCTGGTGCAAGCCGCAGCGCAAGTGCCAGCCAATCGCCGCTAACAAGAAAGCCACCTGCAAGTACGTCACCACTGTGGTGGCCGCCGCCGGGCCGAGGAAGGCCCACTCAGGGTACACCACCTGCAAATAGCTAATCAGCACCAAGCTCAAGCCAATATTGCAGCACAAGTCCCCCACGCTACTCCACAGCGCCCAGCGGGCCTTGCCCATGCCTACCAGCAGCGGATTGTACGCGGCACAGCGCAGGGGCAGCACCAATAGATAGATGCGGAAGACCCAAGCCGAGCGGTCGTATTCTGGAAAGAGCCAGCCAATCAGCGGTCCGGCGAAAGCGAGCAGAAAGGCCGCCAGCGGCAACACCAACAGGGCCAAGCGCGAAACCGCGCGCTGCCACAGCGCCAGTATCTCGTCGCGCCGATCCGCCTGAAAGAGCCGACTGATCTCCGGGATCAACACGGCTGTCACTGCCGACAGCAGCAGACTAATCGGCACCTCAATGGCCCCGAAATGGTATTCGGCAAAAGTGCCGGCCGCAAAAAAATGCAGGATCACAAAGCGATCGACGTAGCGCGAGAGGCTGTTTACCGCGTCGTTGAAGCCAACCGGGCGCGCATAGCGCATCAGCTCACCCAGCCCTTCCC
>VXML01000042.1 GCA_009841115.1 Gemmatimonadota bacterium
AGCCCGTGTGGGGCTTTTTCACCGGCTTGATCTTGGCCAGTGCGCTCGTGGTCGCGCGGCAGGTTGCTGGATGGAGGATGGCGCAGTGGGGGCTGACGGCTCTCGGCGCAGTGGCTGGGTACGCCATTACCACATTGGTGCCGGTCGAGACAGGGGTCGAGGGTTACAAGTTTGCGCTGGCTGGCATGGTGGCCATTTGCGCGATGATTCTGCCGGGAATTAGCGGCTCGTTTCTGTTAGTGGTCATGGGCAAATATCAGCAGGTCTTGACCGCTGTACACGAGTTCGATTGGGCGATCTTGGCCCTCTTTGGCGTTGGGGGAATTATCGGTTTACTGGGCTTCTCGCGGCTGCTCAAGCACCTGCTGAACCGCTTTCGCGCTAGTACGATGGCTTTTTTGGTGGGGTTGATGTTGGGTTCCCTGCGCAAGGTGTGGCCGTTCCGCAACGAGCTAGAGGAAGGGCGCTACGAATGCGTGTGGCCGCAGGAATTCAGCGGCGAAGCTTGGCTGAGCTTAGGGCTGATTGCAGCAGGCGTTGTGCTGGTCTTGGCGTTGGAGCGGCTGGGCAGAAGGCGGTGAAACGCTTTCGGCTAGTCATCACGATGTGAGGTCAAAAGCATCAATCTGTCTTTTTACCCCATCAAGCGTATCGCGGCCGGCCACTCGTGCAACATCGCTGGTGCTTGGACGACGTTTGAAAATGACATACTCCACCCATTGGTTACCGAGGAACTGAATCCCAAGGTGACTCTCATCATCGCCTTTCCAAACGGCGCGCAGATCTCCATTGTCCACAAGTACCAGTCCTGCTTTTTGTGCAAAGGGTACTGATCTGATATAATGCCAAAAGTCCCTTTCGGACGCCTCGTTCAATACCAATCCATCGTCCTCGGCGTCGCTGCTCAATACTTCAATCCGGTGCGAATAGTCTTTGTAGATTTTTCGCGGGTTTTCTTGTGTGATCGACATTTGTATTCTCTGCTGTTTACTAGCGCGACTAGTTTCTCAAAACAAATGCCCAGTCATAGCTAGAAGTAAAAATTATGCGTCTTCGAGTGCAACCACTGCGGACGCAATTTTGTAGGGCGATAGCGCGGAGCTGTACCGCGTCCCAAGCTCAATTTTGCGAAAGATCATCCTCTTCGCGCTTGGGAGCGGGGCCTATCTGTGGGCCGTCCTCGGCATCGCGTAGGGCGTTGCGGGCGTCGTGGAAGCGGCGGATACGCCGCACGAAAATGAAGATCAGGCCCGCCAGTGCTATGTAGAGCAAGTACTGATAGATCGGCTCGGTCCAGCCTAGCACTACGGGCCAGAGGCTGGCGATGCAGAGCAAGATGAAAATATCTTCGATCAGCTTGTGTCTTTTTTCGCGCGGCGGTTCTTGTTCAGGCGTCATCGGATAGGGCCTTGTAAATGGCGTAGTTTCTGAGGACTAGCTTGACGTAGAGGCGGGTCTCCTTGAAGGGGATGCGCTCGACGAAGGCGTCTGGGTCCTCGGAGGGAAAGGTCTTGAGCCACCGGCGGGCGTTGTGGGGACCGGCGTTGTACGCGGCCAAGCCTAGTTCAAAGCCTAAGTCTGAGCCCGCGTCGTTCGTGAATTGGCGCATTTGATCGCCGAGAAAGTAACTGCCCAAGCGGATGGAGACGGCTGGGTCGAAGAGCGCGCGCAACTCAAAGGGTTTCACCTCTAGCCTCCGCGCGAGGTTGAGGCCGGTGTGGGGCATGATTTGCATCAGGCCCCTGGCACCCGCCCGCGATACCGCTTTTTCGTTGAAAGTGCTCTCTTGGCGAATTACCGACAGGACCAGATAGGGATCGATTTGAGCCTCAGCCGCGGCCTCCGCAATCTCTTCCCAGTAGTAAGTCGGATAGATGCGCGCCAGTTCCTCTGGGTCTTGCCCGTCGAACAGGCGCATCGACAGCCGCATAGCTTGGTCGCGATGGCCGAGGGCCTCGTAGTAGTCGCGGATGGCCTTGAGTGCAGTCTTGTGGCCCTTGTAGTCGCGGACGGCTTGCTCCATCTCGGCTGCCGACCAATCCCTCAGCCCCAATTGGTTCAACAGGCCAGCGCGTTCGAGGTGTGCCCTGTGCGCTAGCGCGGGGACATCGTCTTGGCGAGGGTTGTCTGTGGGTCGCTTCTTGAGCTGGACCTGTTCTTTATGGCCCAACAGGACGGCGCGGGCCGAGTAGTAAGAGCGGGGAAATCCGGCGGCGGCGCGGCGATAGAACGCGGTGGCGTCCTCTGTCTGGCCCAGCCGCTCCGCGCTTTTACCAGCCCAGTACAGGGATTGGTCAATGATGTGGGGCTGGCGCGCCTGCTGACTGGCGCGCTCAAAAGCGGCGAGGGCTTCGGAGTATTGTTCTTGGCAATAGAGCGCGAAGCCGGCGCTCCAACGGGCTTCGTCGCCGTAATCAGTCTGCGGGTAGTGCTCGGCTAGGCGGCCATAGAGCGTTGCGGCGCGGGCGAACTGGCTTTTGCGCTCAGCGGCTTTGGCGGCCTGCCACAGGGCGTCATCGGCCAAGTCGTGCTGGGGGTAGCGCTTGGCAAAGTTCGCATAGGCGGAAATGGCCTTGTCTTCGCGGTTTCTGCGGACTGAGAGGCTGGCGATGCGATACAGGGCCGCTGGGCTGCCGTAGCGCTCGTGAACCGTGCGAAAAACCTGCTCGGCCTTGGTATAGTGCCCCGCAGATAGATGGGCTCGGCCGAGCATGTAGTGCGCTTGGGCGGCGCGCTGATTGCCGCTGTGCGCGCGGACGAAGTGCCGAAAGCTCTTGATGGCTTGGTTGTACTGCTTGTGGCTGTAATGGGTATGGGCCTTGGCATAAGCCGTGCGGGCGTCGAGCTTCTTGGGCAGATGCGACAGGCTATTGCGGGCGTGCTTGGAACGGGGATGGTTCTCCAGCAGTTCTAAACGCCACTTTTGCGCCCGCGCCGAGTCGTGCTTTTGGCTGGTGGTTGCGAGCAAGTAGAGCACCCGCGCTGGATCGGTGTCCTGCGGGAGTTGCTCCTCGTACAGGGCGAGGGCCTTGGCGGGTTGGCCGACGGTCCGATAGAGGGAGGCCAAGCGCAGACGGGCTGGGTTGCGGAGGATCGGGTTGGTCGAGGTAGCTAGAAAGTTTTCGTATTCGGCGATGGCGTCGTGCGTCTGGTCCATGTCCTCTAGAGAGCGGGCCATCCAGAAGCGGCGGTAGTCGTCTAAGGCCGGTAGGTCGAGGTCGCGCAAACGATCGTACGCGCGGCTTGGCTCTTTGAGCATGCGCTCGCAAAACGCCCGCTGGAACTCGAGGTGTGCTTGAGCGGTCGGCTCGTGTTGGATCGTGTCTAGCGCGGTGAGTTGGGGGTAGGCGAGATCGCAGCGGTCGGCGGCGATCAGCATGGCAATGGGGCTGGGCGGCTCCGGCGTGAGGGCCTTGGGGGGAGGCTCAGGGGGAGGCTCAGCGAGGTCCGAAAAGTAGAAATAGCCTGCTGGCAGTAGGACCAGCAGGCTCAGGCACAGCGTTGTCCAAGCCCATTTGGCTTTGTCGGTCATTGGTTTTATGGTGGTTTGAGGTGGGTGATTATTCGAACGCGCTAGCGGCGCATCCTTTCTTTAAAAATACAATAGTATCGCAGAGGGCCAAGAGGAAAATCGAACAGAGCCAAGGAGGGTCAGAAAAAATGAAGAAACGCGATTATGCGAGTTTGTTGAACCGTCTGCAGGCGGTGGGGCCAGCACAGCTAGTGGCTGAATGCGGTGGATATCCGATTTACGCCATAGAATTAGGAAGCGGTACTGAAGCGCGAATCCTGCTAACGGCCGGGTTGCACGGAGACGAACCAGCCGGGCCGGAAGCCGCGTTGCGCTTTGCCGAGGAGCTGAGTCCGCGCCTTGCCCAGCGTTGTCAGTTCCTGATCTTGCCCTGCCTCAATCCGCACGGCTATGTCCACAATACCCGCGAGAACGAATCCGGCTTGGATTGCAATCGGGAGTTTGGCGGCGATGCGGTCCCCTTGGTCGTGCAGGTCAAGGCGTTTCTGAGAGGTCGGTGCTTTGATTGCGCGCTGGACTTTCACGAGGACTGGGAAGCGGCGGGGTTTTATTGCTATGAGGCCAAGCGCAACGAGCAGTGGTTCGGGCCGGCCATTGTCGAGCAAGTGCGCGCGGTGATGCCCATTGACGGCGAGGCTGGCGAAAACGACAAAGTGATTGCCGAAGGCGTCTTCCTCATTGACCCGGAGTGGGGCGAGGCTGGGTTGGCACCCTACTTGTACGCGCACCATACCGAACACGCGCTGATCAGCGAGACGCCTAGCGAATGGCCGCTAGCGGTGCGGGCGGAGGCACATCTTAGGACGCTGGAGGTCGTGCTTCAGCGGCGTTTGGGGGCGTAGAGGTGTGTGCTCTGGCCGTAGTGGCTTTCGGCCGCTTCCATGAGGGTTTCGGAGAGCGTGGGATGGGGGTGGATCGAATGCTGGATATCCGCGGCGAGCGCGGCCATTTCCACGGCTAGAACGCCCTCGGCGATTAGCTCGCCTGCGCCGCTACCGGCGATCCCCACACCTAGGATCCGATCGGTCTGGGGATCGATGAGTAGCTTGGTGAGGCCGTCATTTGCGCCTTGGGTCGAGGCGCGGCCGGAAGCCGACCAAGGGAAGCGCACGACTTCAACCGAGCGGCCCTGCTCTTTAGCCTCTTCCTCAGTAAGGCCGCACCAAGCGATTTCCGGGTCGGTATAGACGACGTTGGGAATGGCGTAGGGCGCGAAGACCTGTTTTTCGTGCCCGGCGACGACTTCAGCGGCTAGGCTCCCTTGGTGGGCAGCCGTGTGGGCAAGGGCCGCGCCTACGAGGTCGCCAATGGCAAAAATCGAAGACTCGGCCGTGCGCAGTTGGTCATCGACTTGGACGTAGCCGCGCTCGTCGAGGCCGACGGCAGTGTGTTCCAAACCCAAGTCTTCACTGTTGGGAACCCGGCCAACGGCGAGCAGGATTTTGGCGTAGGTCTTGGAGAAGCTCTGGCCGTCGCCGTTTTGTAATTGTACCTCTAAGCCATCGTCACTCTCGGCGAGCGCGGTCACTTGGGTGTTGAGCATGATCTCGTCGAAGCGCTCAGCGGCCTTGTTGTGCAGGGGCTTGACCAAGTCGCGGTCGGCCGGGGGGATCAGTCCGGGAAGCATTTCGACGACCGAAACTTGGGTTCCCAACGCTGCGTACACTTGCCCTAGCTCCATGCCGATGATGCCGCCGCCGACGACGAGCATGGAAGCGGGTATGTCGGGGAGTGCAACGGCTGCGGTCGAATCCATGATGCGGTCGCTGGATTGGTCGAAGAGCGCAGGCACGGCTGGGCGCGACCCAGTGGCGAGGATGGCGTGCTCAAACTGCAAGGAGCCTTGACTGCCGTCGGCTTGGTCGATCTGCAAGGTGTGGGGATCGACAAAGCGGGCGCGTCCCTGCACGTAGGTCAGCTTGCGCGCCCTGACGAGTTGACCTAGGCCCTGCGTCATCTTGGCGACGACCTCGTCCTTCCAACTGCGCAACTTGTGGAGATCGATCTCAGGTTCGGCGAATTGGATGCCCCAGTGTTCGGCTTCCTTGGCTTCGTAGAGCAGCTTGGAAATGTGCAGGAGGGCCTTGGAGGGGATGCAGCCTCGGTAGAGGCAAACGCCGCCTGGATGGGCTTCAGGATCGATCAGGGCGACATCCAACCCTAAGTCCGCGGCCTTAAAGGCGGCGACGTAACCGCCTGGGCCACCGCCAATGACCACCAGCTGGGCCTTGTCCATAGCCGCCTCAGCCTTCCAAGAGCGCGATAAAGGGGTCTTCCAATGCCGTGCAGATCCAGCGGAGGAAGCGCGCGCCATCGGCTCCGTCGATCAGGCGGTGGTCGTAGGACAGCGACAGGGGCAGGTGGGTGCGCGGCTGGAGCTGGCCGTCGATATAAGTGGGTTCGATTTGCGAGCGCGCTACGCCGAGGATGGCCACTTCGGGCGGGTTGACGATGGGCGTAAAAGAGGTGCCGCCCATGGTGCCGACATTGCTGATGGTCATGGACCCGCCCTGCATGTCGGCCGGCCCGATCTTGCGCTCGCGCGTCTTTTGCGCCAGTTCGCTCAGCTCGACTGCCAATTCGATGATATTCTTTTGATCTACGTCGCGCACGACTGGCACCAACAGGCCGTGGGGGGTATCGACGGCAATGCCGATGTGGAAGTAGCGTTTGTACACGACTTCCCGCTGGGCTATGTCGATGCTGGCGTTGAACTGCGGAAAGACCTTGAGGGCGATGCCGAGCACTTTGATGAGGATTGCGGTTGGCGTCAGCTTGCCGCCGGCTGCTTCGGCCTTTTTGCCGTATTCTGCGCGCCACTTTTCCAAGCTGGTGATGTCGGCCTTGTCGAATTGGGTGACTTGCGGGATGGTGGCCCAAGCCTGCGCGAGGCGGTCGGCAGTTATCTCGCGCACCTTGGTCATGGGCTGGCGCTCGACAGCACCCCACTGGCTGAAATCGGGCAGCGGCGCGGCAGCGGCTGGGGCAGCAACTCGCGCTGCGTGCAGCTTTTTTGAGTACGCTTTGACGTCGTCGATTGAGATCCGGCCGCTTGGACCTGTGCCTTGGACTTGTGCAATATCGACGCCGATTTCGCGGGCTAAGCGGCGCGTTGATGGCGCGGCTGGGACGGGGCCGTCTGTAGAGGTAGGTGTAGGGGGGGCTTCTTCGATGACCGGAGCGGCCCCTATAGGTGCCGTCGCACTATACGGCGTATTGGGAGCTTCTTCGACGACTGGGGCGGTTGCTGATTCTTGTGGGACTGGGGCCGGTTCCGCTGCCGGGGATGCTTCCTCGACGGCTGGAGCTTCGCCCGCCTCGACTTCGAGGATGGGCTGCCCAACGGCGATGGTGTCGCCTTGTTGGACGAGAATTTCGGTAATGGTGCCATCTACGGAAGAAGGCACCTCAATGACGGCCTTGTCAGTTTCAAGCTCGATGACGGTCTGGTCTTCGGCAAGGCTATCGCCGACATCGACGAGGATGCGGATTACATCGCCGCTTTCGATATTTTCTCCCAAGTCGGGTAGGGCAAATTGTACGGGCATAGGGTGATCTAAACTCACAGGTAAATGGGATTGGGTCTTGCTGGATCGATTTCTAGGTCTTGCATGGCTTGAACTACGACGTCGCATTCGATCTGCCCCTCGCGCGCCAGCGCGCTCAAGGCTCCTAGGGCGATGAAGCGATAATCGACCTCGAAGTGGTCGCGCAGGGCCTCGCGGGTCTCGCTGCGGCCAAAGCCATCGGTGCCGAGGGAGACGGGCGGGTTGGGAAACCAGCGGGCAATGGATTCGGGGAGGGCCTTGACGTAATCCGAGGCCATGACGTACACGCCGCGCTCCTTGGCTAGGCATTGTTCGATGTAGCTGAGACGGGGCTTTTTGCCGGGGTGCATACGGTTCCAACGCTCGGCATCAAGGGCGTCGCGGTGCAGGGCCTTGTAGCTGGTGATGCTCCAGACATCGGCGCTGACTTGGTATTTTTCTTCGAGGAGGCTCTGGGCTTTGAGGGCGCTGTTAATGATCGCGCCGCTGCCGAAGAGGTGGGCCTTGAGTCGGGCGCGTTTCTTGGCCGAGGACTTGAACTTGTACATGCCTTTGAGAATGCCTTCTTCGACGCCGTCGGGCATCTCCGGCATGGAATAGATGTCGTTTTCGACCGTCAGGTAGTAGAACACGTCCTCCTGCTCGACGTACATGCGGCGGATACCCTCGCGGATGATGACGGCGATCTCGTAGCCAAAGGCCGGATCGTAGGCTTCGAGATTGGGCACTGGATAGGCCAATAGGTGGCTGTGGCCGTCTTCGTGTTGCAGCCCCTCGCCGTTGAGCGTGGTGCGCCCGGCCGTGCCGCCGACCATGAAGCCCTTGACCCGCATGTCGCCAGCTAACCAGACCAAATCGCCGATGCGCTGCATTCCGAACATCGAGTAGTAGATGAAAAAGGGAATGGTGTTGATGCCGTGGGTGGCATAGGCCGAGCCGGCTGCGATAAAGGAGGACATAGAGCCGGCCTCGGTGATGCCTTCTTCGAGTATCTGGCCGTCTTTGGCCTCTTTGTAGTAGGTGATGACGTCTTTATCAACCGGCTCGTATAGCTGGCCTAGGCTCGAATAGATCCCGAACTGGCGGAAGAGTGGCTCCATGCCGAAGGTGCGCGATTCGTCGGGGACGATGGGGACGACTAAGTTGCCGATTTGCTTGTCTTGCATGAGTTTGCGCATGACTGCAACGAAGGCCATCGTCGTGGCAAACGCGCGCCGTCCCGAGCTTTTTTTAAATTCTTCCCACAGCGTTTCCGGCGGCATGGTCAGCGGAGGGGCCGTTACCTGCCGCTGGGGCACGTAACCGCCGAGACTTTCTCGCCGCTGGCGGATGTACTGGATTTCCGGGCTGTCGTCCGGGGGTCGGTAGAACGGCGTCTCTGCGACCTCGTCGTCCGAGATGGGGATGCCGAAACGGGTGCGGAAAAGGCGGATTTCGTCCTCGTTGAGCTTTTTTTGCTGATGGGTGATGTTCTTGCCCTCGCCGGCCTCGCCCATGCCGTAGCCCTTGATGGTCTTGGCGAGGATGACGGTGGGCGCGCTCTTGTGGGCGATGGCTTGCTGGTAGGCGGCATAGACCTTTTCTGGATCGTGGCCGCCGCGTCGCATTTTCTGTAGTTGTTCGTCCGAGTAGTCCTCGACCATTGCGGCTAGTTTCGGATCGGTGCCGAAGAAGTCGTGGCGGATGTAGCTGCCGTCGGAGACCGAGTACTTCTGGTACTGGCCATCGACGACCTCGTTCATGCGCTGGGCCAAGCTGCCGTCGACGTCTTGTTCCAAGAGCGGGTCCCAGTCGTCGCCCCAGATCACCTTGATGACGTTCCAGCCAGCGCCACGGAAGATCGCTTCGAGTTCTTGTATTATCTTCCCATTGCCGCGCACCGGGCCGTCGAGGCGCTGGAGGTTGCAATTGACGACCCAGATGAGGTTGTTGAGTTGTTCGCGCGCAGCGAGGGTGAGCGCGCCCAAGCTCTCGGGCTCATCGCACTCGCCGTCGCCCAAAAAGGCCCACACCTTGCTGTCGTCAGCGGGCTTGAGGCCGCGGTTTTCGAGGTAGCGGTTGAAGCGCGCCTGATAGATCGAAAGGATAGGGCCTAAGCCCATAGACACGGTTGGGAACTGCCAAAAGTCCGGCATTAGCCAAGGGTGCGGATAGGAGGCGAGGCCGCCACCTTCTTGCAACTCGCGGCGGAAATTTCCGAGCTGGTGTTGGTTGAGGCGGCCTTCGACGAAGGCGCGGGCGTACATGCCGGGGGAAGCGTGCCCTTGGAAGTATATCTGGTCGCCGGGATGGCCGTTGCTCGGGGCGCGAAAAAAGTGGTTGTAGCCGACCTCGTAGAGGGTGGCCGAAGAAGCGTAGGTCGAGATGTGGCCGCCGACGTTGGAGTCGTGATTGGCGCGCACGACCATGGCCATGGCGTTCCAGCGCACGATGCTTTTGATCCGCCGCTCAATCTCGCGGCTGCCCGGATAGGGGGGCTGCTGATCGCGGGAAATGGTGTTGATGTAGGGCGTATTGACGCTGAAAGGCGTGCCGACGCCGGCTTCTGCGGCGTGGGTTTGGAGCTGTTGCAGGAGCTTGAGGACCTGCGCGGGCGTCCTATGGGCCAGCACGTAATCGAGAGATTCGAGCCACTCGCTCAGTTCGGCTTGTAGTTCTTGGGCGTTGCTCATGGCTGAAATAATTCCTTTGCGTAGGCCGTTTTATAGGTCAAAAAAAGATAACAAGCACCTGTTTTCTTGGCAAAAAACCGTTTTGTTACAATCAGTTATATTATTATAGATACTGCTCGCACGCGCTGATGGGCGGCGCAGAAGGAGAGACTCCCCGTGCGCAGACACCGAACCGCCTATATCTGTTTGCTGGCGTCGCTGCTTTTGCATC
>VXML01000059.1 GCA_009841115.1 Gemmatimonadota bacterium
CTTGCTCAATGCCTTGCTCAATGCCTTGCTCAATGCCTTGCTCAATGCCTTGCTCGGTGACTTCCTTGACGATTTCCTCACGGATAGTTTCGGCGAGGTACTGGGCAAACGAGGATTCGCGCATGAGGTCCATGAGATGCTCCTTGGAAACAATGGCCGTGATTGTCTGCGGATTATACACTAAGTCGCTCAAGATCGCCAGTCCCGCGAGAACATCGGCCTTAACCGACTGACCCAGTGGCAGAGCCGCCGCCCGAGCGATACACTGCTCTAACCACACCTTTTCGACCTGTCCGACTGGCGGCCGCATCAACGGAGCAAACGGCAGCAAGCCTACCGCCCCGCTGTCGAGCACAGCTTGACCGGGAAGCTGGCTCAGGCGGATCACCTTATACTGAACGAGGATTTGGTAGCCGGGATGCTCTTGGAGGTAGTAGCCCGGATCGCGTCGTCCGGCGTCAGGGCGCAGGTAGAAGACGTGAGCATGCACCGGCAGGCCGTAGTGCTCGATACTGCGGCCGATGTAGCCAGCCATGCGTCGGGGCATGGCCGGGTGGTCGGTGGTTTGAAATTCGTGGTGGACTAAGGCGTCCTCGCCGCCGATGCGCACGCGGAGGAGGCTGTCGGTACGGCGGGCTTTGACGGTGGGCTGCTCGCTCTCTATCACTTCGACGTCTTCGATGTCGTCGCGCTGGAGGGCGAAACGGGCGAAGTCAGCCGGGTAGGTTTGGATCAGGTGCTTGGAAACGGTGTCGATTTCGGCCATGGTGATCCATTGGGAATTAGAGTGTGCCAAGCCGTCCGAACCGAAGGGAACGGTTGGGCCATTCGCAATTCTGCAAGATCTATGCCAAGGCGGCAGCACAGTGGGGAGGACGGGGCTATGCGGATGAGACTGTAGCGGGTACAACCCATAAATGAAACCTTTAGGGATCAGCAAAGTACACGACCATAGGGTCTCACCTCGAGACGCGAAGTACAGAGATGTTCTCCAATCGAACAGGGATGTCCGTGGCGTCAAAGAAAATCTAATTTTTGAGCTTTTCGCCCCTCCGACTTGAGCGATTCGTGCGAATTCGCTAGCATAAGATTCGCTGGCCGAACTACAAAGCAGAGGAGACAGGATCATGACGCCCGAACAAATTCTGGAATACCCTCCCAAGATCCTCACCCCAGAGCAGCGGCAATCCTATTTCGACAAGGGTTTTCTCTTGGTTGAAGACCTCATCGGACCGGAGTGGATTGAGCGCCTGTTGGTCGTCACTGACGAAATGGTCGAGCGCAGCCGCAGCCTGACGCAATCAGACGCGGTTTTCGATCTAGAGCCAGACCACACGGCCGACAACCCTCGTCTGCGACGACTCACTAGCCCAGTGGACCAGCACCTGGTCTATTGGGAGTTCGCCTCTCAGTCGGTCTTGGCTGACGTAGCCGCCGATCTGGTCGGCCCGGACATTAAGTTTCACCACTCGAAATTGAACTTCAAGTGGTCCGAAGGCGGCGAGGAGGTCAAATGGCATCAGGATATCACGTATTGGCCGCACACCAATTACAGTCCTTTGACCATCGGCACGTACCTCTACGACGTCGATGACGACCAAGGGCCTTTGGCCGGGGTCGCCGGCAGCCACAACGGGCCTTTGTTCGATCAGTACAATGCCTCTGGACAGTGGGTTGGCTGTATCGCCGAGCAGGATTTGCCCCAAGTTGACCTCGGTCGCGTGGAGTATATGTCGGGACCGGCCGGATCCATCACCATCCACAATTGCCGCACCGTGCATGGGTCTAAGAAGAATTTATCGCCCAAGGGGCGGCCCTTGTTGCTCAACATCTATTCAGCGGCCGACGCTTTTCCCTATACGGCTAATCCTTTGAACAGCCCTCAGTACTCGGGGTTTATTGTGCGGGGCAAAGAGGCGCGCTGGGCCTATCACGACCCGCGGCCTTGTCTCATTCCGCCGGATTGGTCGGAGGGATATACGTCTTTATATGCGTTGCAACAGCAAGAGGATTGGGAGGTATAAGAAAACATGGCCCCGTATAAAGTAGCTATCATCGGCACGGGCATGGTCGCCAACGTCGGGCACATCCCCGCTTGGCTGGAGTTGGTCCCGGCCGTAGAAGTGGTCGGCGTGTTCAATCACACCTTGGCCAAGGCCCAACAAACCGCCGACCGCCACGGCATCCCCCATGCGTACGACGTATGTGGACGCATGATGGACGAACTGCGCCCCGATATCGTCTGCGTCTGCACCCCCAATGTCTCGCATCGCGCCTACACCGAAGCTGCCCTCCAGGCCGGTGCCCACGTCTTTTGCGAAAAGCCCGTCGCCGCCAGCTACGCCGATGCAGTAGTCATGTACGCAGTGGCCGAGGCCGCCGACCGCCATCTATTTATCACCCAGACGGGCCGTTTCTCTGGCACCAATACCGCTGCTAAGCAACTAGCCGACAGCGGGCACTTGGGCGAGATGTACTACGCTGAAACCTCGGCCTTCCGCCGCCGCGGCGTGCCCACTTGGGGCCGCTTCCACATGAAAGAAGCTTCGGGCGGCGGCCCCCTCTACGACATTGGCGTCCACGCGCTCGACGCCCTGCTGTGGATCATGGGCAATCCCAAAGTGGTGGCCGCCTCGGGCGCGACGTACACCAAACTGGCCGACCAGCGCGAAGACGTGGTCACGTCGCTGGCTGACAGCGGTGCGCCAGAGGGAGTGTTTGCGCCTCGGGATTACGACATCGGCGAGTACGATGTCGAGGATATGGCCGCTGGCTTTTTGCGCTTGGAAAACGGTGCCACCATCAGCATTCGGGCCAGTTGGGCAGCCAATTTGCCCGATGGCACTGGCGGCACCCTCATCATGGGCACCAAGGGCGGTCTCACGTTTAATCCGCTCACCTTTATCGGCACCTTGGGCCGCTATCAAGCCGACACCCGGCTCAACGTGCCGCCCGACCCCTCGGTGCCCTTCTCGGGCCACTGGAAAGCTGCGGCCCACTTTGTCGAGGTACTCGAAGGCCGGACCGAGTTGCTGGTGAAAAAGGAAGAAGTACTCAATGTCATGGCCGCCCTCGATGGTCTGTACCGCTCGGCTGCCGAGGGCCGGGAAGTGAGGATAGGCTGATGACCCCACTAAGCGATGCGGCTCTGCAAGATTTTATCATTCAGGGATACCGCGTGGTGCAACCGACCGCGGCTACGGAATTGCACGGCGAACTGCACCGTCAAGTCGAACGCGTACTCGCCACGGGCAATCCGGGAAACGCCTTGATAGATCGCATTCCCCTATTGCACCAGTTGTTCGCCGATCCGGCAGTAGATGCGGCTTTGACTGGCATTCTGGGGCCTAGGTACGCCCTCTGCCGCCATTGCCACTGCCACGATCTCGCGCCGGGTACCCAATCCCAGAATTGGCACAAGGATTATCCTTTCGGCGGCAATGTGCGCTACCACCGCCCGCGCTACGTCCTGATGCTGTACTATCCGCATGAGGTAACGCCGGATATGGGGCCTACGGCGCTGGTGCCTAGGACGCAGTACTATATGGATGGCCCCAGCGACGAGGTCGAAGGGTTACCCCTGACCTGCGCGGCGGGCACCGTGGTCATCACCCACTACGAAATATGGCACCGGGCCACGACCAATAGCTCGACCCGGACGCGCTACATGCTGAAGTTCCTCTTTACCCGCACCCAAGAGCGCACGCCAGAACAGCGCAGCCGATGGATGCCCACGGGACGCCATGCAGCTCTGTATCGCACGCTATGGCGCTGGTATGGGGGACAGGCTCCCGCCTTGAGGCCGCAGCGAACGGTAGCCGCTTTGCAGGAAGCTTTACAGAACCCCGATGAACGGGTGCGGATAGATGCCTATTACGACTTGGGGGCACTAGGAGCCGAAGGGGTGCCGGTATTGATGACGGCGCTAAAAGACGAGTCTGCCCGGCGTTGGCAAGCCAATATCGAGCGCGGCGATTTTACCAATCCCAGCCAGTTGGAAAGTCCCTACGGGCTGGCCGCGGCCGGTGCCGTCGCGGTGCCCGCGCTCGTCGAGGCGTTGCAGGATGGGGACTGGTGGCTGCGAGCCGGGGCAGCTAGCGCCCTAGGTTGTATGGGTATCGAGGCTCAGGAAGCGGCCTCGGCCCTTGCCGCAGCATTGCAGGACGACAGCGAATGGGTCTGCCGCAATGCTGCCGATGCCTTGAGCAACATGGGCCAAGTGCCGGCGGCAGTACCGGCTTTGACACAGGCCCTAGACGATAGCCGCGCGATGACGCCTTGGTCTTTGTCCAATGCGCCGCTGCGCGAAAACGCGGCTATGGCGTTGGCCAAATGGCGCGCCCCAGCCGCAGCAGTAACCGCCTTGCAACGGGCGCGTCAGCAGGGCAACGAATACGTGCGGTCCTGGGCCGAGTGGGCGTTGGACCGGCGCTTCTAGAGAAAGATTCGTGGAAGCCGAAAGTTACTTCGTCGTCCACGCACTATTGAGGAGTTATTGATGAACGCGGTTTTTTCCTTTAGCGAAGTAGCCCGGCTGCCCATGCCTGGGGATAATGTGGCCATTGCCACCCGGCGCTTGGAAGCGGGCACGGGTATCGACTACGAGGGACGATCGTTCGCTTTGTCTCACACGGTGATGGAAGGCCATCGCTTTGCAGTCGAGCCGATTGAACCCGGCCAGTTCCTGTTGTCGTGGCAACTGCCCTTTGGCGTGGCTGAGCGCGCCCTGCTGCCGGGCGATTACGCCTGCAACCAGAGCATGCTCGACGCATTAGGCATTCGGCAGTTGGATTTCGACCTGCCCGAGCAGGCCAATTTCGTCGATCGCATTGAGCCGTATCAACTAGACCCGGCGAATTTTCAGCCAGGGGTTGCGCTCGACCCGCATGAGGAGGGGCGGACTTTCTTAGGCTATGGTCGCTCTGGGGGACGGGGCGTGGGTACGCGCAATTACATCGTTGTTCTAGGCACGTCCTCGCGCACGGCTAGTTATGCCCGGCTGCTGGCCGAGCGCTGGAGCGGCCGACCGGCTGGCGATGGCGTGGTGCCGATTGCCCATACTGAGGGTGGCGGTGGGGCCGATCCCAATAACCGCGAACTTTTATTGCGCACGCTGGCCGGCTTTGTCGTCCACCCCAACGTCGGCGCTGTGCTGGCGGTGGACTACGGCAGCGAAGCCGTGACCAACGAAATGTTGCGGGAATACATGGTGGCTCATGGCTATGCCCTCGATCACGTTCGGCATTGCTTTATGAGCTTGGACGGTTCCTTTGCGGCGCGTTTGGCAGAGGGCGAGCGGCAAGTGGCCGCTTGGGCCGAGGAAATGGCGAGTGAGGAGCGGGGCGAGCACGACCTGTGCCATCTCAAGATCGCTTTGCAGTGCGGCGGCTCGGACGCCTTTTCGGGCATTTCGGGGAATCCGCTGGCCGCTTGGGTAGCGCGCGAGTTGATTCGCTACGGCGGCGCGGCCAACCTCGCCGAGACCGACGAGCTGATCGGCGCCGAACCGTACGTGCTGCAAAACGTCAAGGATGTGGAGACCGCGCGCACCTTTTTGCACATGGTCGAGCGCTTCAAGGAGCGGGTGTCGTGGCACGGTGCCTCAGCCGAGGGCAATCCCTCGGGGGGCAACAAATTTCGCGGTCTGTACAATATCGCGCTCAAGTCCATTGGCGCGGCGCGCAAGCGCGACCCGGACGTGCGTTTGGACTACGCCATTGAATACGGCGAGCCGCTCAAGGGGACTGGTTTCTACTTTATGGACAGTCCGGGCAACGACTTGGAAAGCATTGCTGGACAGGTGGCCAGCGGTTGCAATGCTATCTTCTTTGTCACGGGCAATGGTTCCATTACTAATTTTCCCTTTGTGCCGACGGTCAAGATCGTCACCACCTCGGAGCGCTACCAGTTGCTGGCCGCGGATCTCGATGTCAATGCCGGGGCCTACTTGGACGGCACGCCGATGGATGAGTTGGGCCAGGAGTTGTTCGAGCGCACCTTGCGGGTGGCCTCGGGCGAGCGCTCGCTGGGAGAGCGGGCCGGCCACGCCCAAGTGTCCATCTGGCGCAACTGGCAACAGACCGATATCAGCCGGTTAGAGGAACTATTGGCCGCTCCCGTGCCCGAGGGCCAGCCCGTGCCGGTGCGACCAGAGGTCGGCCCAGCAGTGTCGTTCCCCATACTGGACGGGGCGATCGATCAGGTGGGGTTGGTATTGCCCACCAGCCTGTGCGCTGGCCAGATCGCCCGCATGTGCGCCGAGCGGCTCAATGCCCGGCAGGTGGGCCGCGGGCAGGGCTTGTCGCGCTTTGTCGCCTTGGTCCACACCGAGGGCTGTGGGCTGTCGTCGAGTGGTGCCACCGAGCAAATGCACTTGCGCACCATGATGGGGTACGCAGCGCATCCGTTGGCGCGGCGCGTTTTGCTGCTGGAGCACGGCTGCGAAAAGACGCACAACGACTACATGCGCAACGGCCTTGAGGAATGGGGCTTGGACCCGGCTGTTTTCGGCTGGGCGTCGGTGCAGTTGGACGGCGGCATTGTCAAGGCCATGGACAAGGTCGAGGGGTGGTTCCGCCAAGCACTGGCAGAAACGGAAGCGCCCGTCGCGGTGGAAGGTGGCTTGGGTGCCTTGCGCTTGGGGATGCAGGCGACCGGGGAATTGGGGGGGGACGCGGCGCAATCTTTTGCCCAATTGACGCGCTGGGTAGTGACCGCGGGCGGCACTGTGGTCGTGCCGCACAACGCGGCTCTACTGCAGGAACCGGCGTATTTGGACTCCGTGTTAGTCGAACCCTCGGACGCGGCGACGTTGCCCTATGGACAGGCGGCCGTGGAACCGGGTTTTTACATCATGGAGACGCCGACTGACCACTGGGTGGAGACGGCTACCGGACTGGGTGCTACGGGCGTGGATCTGATTTTGGCCCATACCGGCGAGCATCCTCTACAAGGACATCCCCTGATGCCGGTGGTGCAGGTGAGTGCGGATCCGACGGTGACGGCACTCTACGGCGATGATATTGATTTGGCTCTGACAGGTGTGGCTGACGATTGGGCCGAGCAATTGGCCGCTTTGTTGGCCCAAGTGGCGCGGGGTGATCACATCCCCGGTGCCTTGCAGCAGCGCAACGTCGATTTTCAATTGACGCGGGGTTTGCTGGGGGTTTCGACCTGAGTGGCGCGAAGCGAAGCTACTGCTAGGAATCCGCCTCCAAACAAAGGGTGGCCCAGTTCTGGAAGAAGGTTCGTCCGTTGGCGTGGAGGGCGGGCAAGTGCTGGGACGCGTCGACTCTGATTTGCTCGCCGTCTAGTCCCTCCTCGCGCACCTCGTCGGCAAAAGCCCGGACCATATCGGCGATAATTTGCGTGGTAATTTCCATGTGGAAGAGGACGCCGTACGCCGCCCGGCCATAGGAAAATGCTTGGTAGGTAGTGCGGGCAGAAGAGGCCAGCGCAGTAGCGCCCTTGGGTAAATCGAAGATGTCGCCGTGCCAGTGAAAGCCCATAAAAGATGGTTGTAGTTCGCCCATTAGCGGGTCTTCACTGGCAGCGGGCTTCCGCTCAATAGGATACCAGCCGATTTCTTTCTGCGGGCCGCGGACGACCCGAGCACCAAGAGCCGTGGCCAAAAGCTGACTGCCTAGGCAGATGCCGAGCACGGGTTTGTCTTCTTTTAGGGCTTGGTCAATAAGGCGCATCGCCGCGTCTATGAACGGGTAGCGGTCGTGTTCGTATACGCCCATTGGGCCGCCCAAGACCACTAGGCCGGCGGCTCCGTCCATATAGCGGGGGACCTCTTCACCGGCAAAGGTATGTACGTAGGCGGGCGCGAGGCCGCAGCCTTGGAAAACTTGGCCGGCGATCCCCAAGTTTTCCGGCTGCGCGTTTTGCAGGACCCATATTTTGTTCATTGATCGGTTTCCTCCGCTATTTCGTCCTACAAATCACCGCTTCCGCGCCAGCGTCAATCCGTCGCCAATCGACAGCAAGGACGCGGTCACGCGCTCGTCGGCGTGGATTTTGGCGTTGAGATCTCGGATCGCCACGGTGCTTTCGGACTGCTCGTTGGCATCGGCGGGCCGCCCGCCCCACAGCACGTTGTCGATTAGGATCAAGCCGCCTGGGCGCAAGAGTTGCAGACAGCGCTCGTAGTAGGCGTCGTAATTTTCCTTGTCCGCGTCGATAAAGGCCATGTCGAAGCAACCGGCTTCTCCGGCTGCGAGCATTTTGTCGAGAGTTGCTACTGCTGGCCCCAACCGCAATTCGATCTTGTCGGTCACGCCGGTTTCCTGCCAATAGCGCTGGGCAATGCTGGTAAACTCGTCGCTGACGTCGCAGGCGATTAGACGCCCGTCCGCTGGCAGGGCCAGCGCCATCGCAATGCTGCTGTAGCCAGTAAAGGTTCCCACTTCGACGATCCGCTTGGCGTCGATCAGCTCGACGAGCAGCCCCATGAACTGCCCCTGATCGGGCGAGACCTGCATTCCGCCCATGGGCATGGCTTGGGTTTCCTGCCGCAACCGCTTGAGCTCGTCTCGGTCGCGCAGCGAGTTGGCGAGGATGTAGTCGTAAATATGCGTTTCGATAAAACCGTTGCGGGAACTCATGGACAGACCTTTCGCAAAAGAGGATGTAGGAAGTCGCGCCAAAGCAGCACAACTTACCGGCTGTTTGCCAAATCAAGATTGGAGTTTGGGATTTTCCGCGTGACGCCTGCGGTCGCGTCGAGTCTTCTTGGCTAAGGCTCGCTGGAAGGATTCCTCCAAGTCAACTCCGGTCTGATTGGCGAGGCATAGGAGGACGAAGAGCACGTCGGCCATCTCCATGCCGAGATCGGCTTCCTCGCCCTCCTTAAAGCTCTGCTCGCCAAAGGTGCGGGCCATGATCCGCGCCAGCTCGCCGACTTCCTCCATCAGCACAGCCGTATTGGTCAGCTCGGAGAAGTAGCGCACGCCGACGTCGGCGATCCACTCATCTACTGCGCGTTGGCAGGCGCGGAGAGTGTACTCAGGCGCGGGCTGGCTCATAGGGAACGGGGGCCAGACCGTCCTGCTGGCGTTGGACATTGACCTCGTCCAAGCGCCAAGGCACAGCCGATCCGTCGGTGCGAAAGCGCTTGTAGTAGCCGCCTTTGAGGCGGGAAATGGGCATCAGCGGCGCGGCGGGCCGCAACTCGGCTAGGGCCGCTCCACTGAGCGCCGTGCCGCTGGCGAGATCGACGACTTCGATTTCCTCGGGGTTAATGGTCCCTAGGCCGCGGGCGTGGGCGAATTGCAGATAGGGAGTGGCCTGTGGATTGAGGCCCATCAGGTAGGTGGCGACTGTATCTACGTGTACTTCGTTGACGCCGGCCACAGCCCAGCCGAGGGGGTAGTTGGCCCCTTCGTTGAACGCGGTGCCGTCGCGGCCGACAAGGCCATCTACTACTGAAAGTCGCGGCATCCCCAGACCGCGCAGCGCGACCAATAGATCGCAGAGCTTGTGATAGAAGCGGTCTTCAAAAAGGCTGAAGCCGCTCTCGGTCAGCCGCCACAGGTCCTCGGCGTAAGGCTTGTCCACCTCTTGGATCGCGCACAGGTGCCGCTCGGGCTTGGCGATGATGCCCATCAGATTTTTAATCGACAAGGTCGTGCAGCCCAAATTGTGGCACTTGGCGAGGGGAACGTTGAGAAAGAAGGCGCAATCGGTCACTTCCCGGTACAGGGGATAGCGCTCGTACACT
>VXML01000069.1 GCA_009841115.1 Gemmatimonadota bacterium
ACTACCCTAACACAGGAGGCCACATGAACGTCCTAATTTTATCCGGCTCAAACCATGGGTTTGCGGCCAGTGCCCCGGTCATCCACGAGTTTTTGAGCGCGCTCGACGATTTGTCCGTCGCGCTCGACGACGACAAGGATGTGTTGGCGTCAGATGGTTTGCGCGGCTTCGACGTCTTGGTCCACGGCACTGGCTTTACGCGAGGCGAGCGGCAGGAAGACGGCACCGTGCAGCAAGTGCCCGAGCTGACGCCCGCGCAAGAAGAAGGGCTGTTCGACTTTGTCGCCGGTGGCAAAGGGTTGGTCGGCATCCACGGCACTGCGTGGTGTATTGGCGGCAAAGCCGTGGATCTGCTCGGCGGTCACGCCAACTGGCACCCGCCAGGGTCGGCCTTCACTGTCTCCATTATCGACGGTGATCACCCCGTTACGCACGGTGTGCCCGACTTTGACGTGGAAGACGAGATTTACATGTCGGCGTGGGACCCGGCCATCCGCATCTTGGCCACCGCCGAGTGGAGCGGCAAGCAACATCCCCTAGCGTGGGTCAAACCCTATGGCACAGGGCGGGTGTTTTACACGGCGTTGGGACACGGCCCGGGAACATTTGCCCGTCTAGGCATGCAGCAGATGATGGCGCAAGGGGTGCGGTGGGCCGGGGGCAATTTATAAAAACCGGATAGTGGGTCACTTTGAGTGCGACCTTAAAGTGACCCACTACCCAAGTTTCTCATTCCACGAAAGTAGAAACTTGCACCGTATATGATCCTGTGTCGCCCCTTCCTTCCGGACTTACTCTCAGATAATACTCTCCCGGATCCAGGTCCATTTGGATTGCAAAATTACCTCTATCGGCCCACATCCCTGTCCCTGCAATCGCTCGGATTCTATCGCCCTCTAACTTGTATAGGTCGCCCCATGTATCGGTTTCGCCAGAGCTTCGGACGATATAATGCCTTCTTCGGTCTATCTCGAACCGAAAGAAGTCAGCCCCTCCATCGCTTAGGTTAAACGTAGTCCTGTGAGAAATCGGAATCTCGTCTTCTGTATAGCCTCGTCCCGGAACTATCTCCCGGACTTCTATTTCAAAGGCATCCTTAAATCGATCAAGTAGATAGTTCTCGTTACCGTCCACCTTCAAGCGAATATCGGCAGCCGACGGTGCAGAAGGCGGATTTCGCAAGCCTCCGCATGTAAAATCAATGTCTCTTTCGCCTACCCCATCTTCACAAAATTCATGGTGGGGAATGCTTGGATTTTCTCCGTCTAATCGTCCAGTATCTGAACAGTCCGCTCGGTATTCTACACCGTCAATTTTAACGACACTGATATAAGCTTCCCCGTTTATGACTTCATAGGTCAAGTCAAGGGATATATCAGCAGCGACTGCATTGGCCTTAGCCACTACTTGCCGGTACGGTACGCCGTCAATCTCGATTTGCTGCCAAGAGGAACTTTGGTCGGCTGCGGACGTGGTGCTATGCTCTTGGGAACAAGAAATCACCGACAAGACAAAAATTAGTAGGGATATAAAAGACATGGGGAATTTCAAAACATCTTGACGACAACGCGAGCACGATACACTATCACTGACTTCACACAGATAGGAAGGGATCTTTGGAATAATCATCGATGACTCTCCTTCATTCGCGTGATGGATTGCGGCCCTCAGTGCTGATAACACCGAGGGCCTTTTTACTGGTCAATCCAGTTTCCTCTAAAAACTGAATCCCCTGTTAAAAGTCAAGTTTCAGAATACCCCACTACCTAAAAATCCACCCTTCGCGTCCGACCACTGCCCACAGCGGATTTCCAAGGTCCGCGCCACCGGCGTCCGCAGGGCGATGAGCACCCGCAAACGCCCCTCGTCGATCTCGCTATTGCGCATCCGCCACATGGTGTGTTCCATAGCCCCTGGACCAAGGCGGATGGCGTCGTTACCCACTCGGTAGAGCGCGTAGCCCGCTTTGAGAAAGACCGTGTGCCCGGCGCGGCCCTCGACGAGTGCGCTGTCCATCTCCAAAGTTCCGCCCGGCTCGAAGACCCCTTCAATCTGAAAGGGCACCCCATCCACGCCCCCTGCGGTGCGGATGTGGAGGTCAAAACCACCGGTCACTTCCTCGGCGTGCAACTCGACTTCCAGCGGCGGCAACTCATACGTCGCCCGTCGACCTCGCACCTCTCGCCAGTTGTCGGCATTGACCTGCTCGGCAATCGGCAGCCAGTAAATCCCCCCTACGTAATCCTTTTCTGGGTAGATGCGGTTGCGGCCCTTGTGCTGCATCCGCACCCCCTTGTCCGCTTCAGCGAACTCTTCACCGACAAATTGTCCGGTGGCAAAGTAGGTCGATGAAATTTTCACTGCCGCCAATTCGGCCTGCCCACAGACCACGCTAAAGGGCGCGGTCAGGCCAGCCGCAGCCGTAGCACTCACCGCGCCCCGACGCACTCGCCACAAGCCGGACGCGGGATAGACGCGGCTATAGCGCTCGGGCAAAGGCGTCCGCTCTATACACGTCGTTCGCCACTCGGGATGCAGGACGTAATTCGGCAGGCAGACCAAACCGCTGCCGCCGTGCGCGACCAACCAGTCGGCGACCGCTGCGTACAAACCATTGTCGTCTAAATGGGCCAAGGCGTGATAGCCATCGGCCAAACCAGTCGGCACGGCTCGCGTGTCGCGGTCTTGGCGCGTGGAAATGCTCGTCACTGCGGTGGCGTCAGCGTGGAGGAGATGGTAGGACAAATCCAAATTGCGCCGTACAGGCTCCAGCAGGTCGGGCCGTGCAAGCACTTGTGCCGCGCGGATTAAGGAGCGGTTGACTACGGCATTGTACACGCCTGTGCTGCGTTCGCTATACTCACCGTCGGCATTGATGTCAATGCCTTCGCCGAGGTACGCATCTACAGTTGCGCTCACCTCAAGTTCTGGATAAAGAGCTTGGGCTTGGGCCAGTGCGGCGACCAGCACCCAACGGTGATTGGGCGTGTGGAAGCCGCCGGCGACCATGCCCGGCGCTCCGGTTCGTATCAACTCGCCTAGGGCTTCGGCGATGGCTGCGGCTCCCGCATCGTCCGCAGCCTGTTCCCGTGCAGCAAACACAACCGGCGCGATGGCCTGCACTACAAAGCCTGTGTCCGGGGCTGAGTCGAAGTTGGTGGTCAGCAAGTCGAAACAACCCGACGGCTTCCGGTGCCGACGGGCAAATTCAGCGGCGAGGAGAATGCGCTCTAAGAGCTGTTCGCTCCGGTAGTGGCGCGACTCAGCCAATAGATAGGCGTAGCCAAGCGACGCGACCGCGCTAATGCTTTGCGAACCCACCAGCCGATCGCCGTCCATAAAGCCGCCGCAATAAGGGCTTTCCGCATCCAGCACTTGGCGCGCCAGCACACTCACGACCTGCCGGTCTAGCTCGCCGACGAGCGGCGCGTACGCAATCACCGCCGCTTCTGCTCCACCGACCGATACGCCGCCTCGGTAAATTTGGCTACTGCCACGGCAAAATCCGCCCGCTCATAGCCCTTGCCGCCATTGCGAATCCAGCGCAAAAAGGCCGCGTCCGGCGTATCTTCCTTCACCCGCTTGGGCACTTCCAATGGCTCCCCATTCAGCAACACTTCCCGCACTTCCCACTGGTGTAAATGAAAGACCAAGGTTCCCTTGTCGCCGTGGATGGACAGCCGCTCGTCGTGCCGGCTCGCGCTGCCGACAAAGCTCAGCGATCCCAGCGCGCCGCCGCGAAACCGCGCATTAACCACGGCATCCATATCCACCCGCTTGCCGCGCTTGTCCATGAAGGCCGAGACCTTTACCGGCGTCAAACCAGTAATCCACAGAACCGCGGCTACCAAGTGACTGCCGGTGTCCATAAACATCCCGCCTCCTGCCAGCTCGGGCACCATCCGCCATCCCCTGCCGCCCCAATTTTGCGTCACGTAGGCGACAACTCCCTTGAGCTCGCCGAGGGCACCTTTCTGCACCAGTTCCCGCGCATAGGCATACGCCGGGTAAAAATTGCGCTGATAGCTTACTACCAACACGCGCTCCCGTTCAGCGGCCAGATCGATTAGCGCCTGGGCATGGCGCGCCTTCGTCGTCAGAGGTTTTTCGACCAAAACGTGCAGATCCCGCTCTAGCGCATAGCGCGCCTGCGCGTAGTGAGTCGAATGCGGCGAGGAGATCAGCACCCCATCGAGCGCATCTGCGCCAATCATCTGCCGGTAGTCGGCATAGTAGGCGGCGTCAGCACCCCACGCTTCCAGCAATCGCCGCGCCGATGCCTCCTCGGGGTCGGCGACCGCCACCAATTCTACGCTACCATCGGCTTTTAGCCGGGGAATGTGCGCACCGCGCATGTTGCCGCCACAGCCGATCAGGCCGAGGCGAATTTTCCTTTTTGCCATTGCGTTTCTCTCAATTCACTAGGTTAAAAAGCGGCGCGACTCCGCCGAACATTCCCGGAAAGCGGAACACGGCCTCGTCTTGGTCGCGGATGCGATCGAGGACTGCTTCGTCGAGCAAGGCGCACTGGCGATCAAAAAGGACTTGCTCTTCTGCGACTGCATACGAACCCTCGCGCCGCGACTGCTCTTGTGCAGCGGCAATTTCAGGATCGCCGGCCAGTTTTTCCGCCATAGTTCCCAAGAATCGTTCCAGCAGTGGCCGATGCTCGCCGTCGGACGCTCTTGCAGCCGCCGTGTTAAAAGCGGCGTGGCACTTCACCAAGCGCTCGCGCCAGTCGTCGGGGACCTCTCCGTCGAGGGTGAAGGGCGCGGCGTGCCCCAACAGCGGCGTGCCATCCTCGGTCTGGAAGGCCACGAGTACGCAACAATGCTCCAAAGGCCGGGCGCGGAACCGGACGACGCTCCCCGGCTCAATATCGGCGATCTCCCCGGCGGCGAGCGGTTGCGTTTTTACCCCATCCATAGAGAGCACGTCTAGATACGCCTCAGCACAGAAGTGGGCGACGATATGCTCGCGGGGCCGCCCTTGTATCCCGCAGCGCCCAAAAGGCAGCGAATACACCCAGTCGCCCTCAGTCGCGCCCTCACCTTCCTCGCGCAACTGGCGCAAGGCGCGGCAAAGTCGCGCAGCCTCGCCCGCCGCATCGGTAGTCCTCGGCGCAACCGCCCCCGTTTCATCCACCTCCACCCGATAAGGCACTCCGTACCCAAACAGCCGCGCTCTCAACGGATCACTCATCTCGTCCATCTTCCAGTAGTTCCTCGGCGCACTCGGCCACCTTGCGAAAGGCCGTGGCGTATTGCTCGATGATGGTGGCGTCGTAGTGCTTAAACCACGGAATCGAATAGATGCGACCAGTCATGCGCTCGGTGACCGGCAGACTGCCCGGCCCCTGCCGCAGGTCGCGGTTGGAGTGGGCAATGCGCGTGGGTTGGCCGTGTCCGTAGATGTCGGCCTCGTTGAGCACTGGGTGCAGATGCATCAGTTCATTGGCTCCCGGCATGATCCTGTACGACCCGGTCTCGGCCGTGACCGCCGCGCAGAACCGCTCGACCGGCAGGTCGCCTAATTCCTCGGGCACGTACAACCCTTTGGCCGCGTACCAGCCGCCCATCGTCGAGCCACTGTCAGCCGGTGGTCGATGCGCCTTGATCCCCGGGACGCCTTCGAGCAAATCCCAGAAGTAATTCATCGCCCGCTGAATTTCCTGCATCCGCTCGTCGTAGTGCTTTAGCTGCGTGCGGCCCACCGCCGAAGACAACTGATGCATCCGGTATTTGTATCCGCCCAGCGGCATCCTAGCAAAAGGCTTTAGCGCAGGATCTTCTAAGGAGCGAGTGCGCTCATAATGCCCAAAGGCCGCGGCGCGCTCGTATAGGGCTTGATCGTCGGTAACGAAAAAGCCCCCTTCACCACAGGCCAGCGACTTGCCCGACATAATCGACATGGCGCCGATGTGGCCGATTGTGCCCAGCAGCCGTCCCTTGTAGCGGCCCCCTTGGGCGTGCGAAACATCTTCAATCACCTTCAGCCCGTGCCGCTCGGCAATGTCCATGATCGGGTCCATATCGGCTGGATAGGCGCAGTAATGCACGGGGACAATGGCCTTCGTCCGCTCAGTGATCCGGTGCTCAATGTTGTCGGGGTCCATCGTCAGCGTGTCGGGATCAATCTCGGAAAACACCACTGTGCCCCCCAGTGAGAACACCTGTAGCGACGTGCCCCAAAAGGTCATGCTCTGCGAGATAACCTCGTCGCCAACGCCGACGCCGCAGGCCCACAGCGCGGCGTGGATCGCCGACGTGCCCGTGTTGTGGCAGAGAGCGTGTTGCAAGCCAAAGTAGGACTTCAGGTCCTCTTCAAAGTCCAAGGTTAAATCCCAGCCCGACATCGCCCCGCGCCGCAGCACGTCCAGCACGGCTTCTTCATCTTCAGCGGTGATGATCGGCCAGCGAAAAATATCGCCTTCGTCAGCAGTGACGGCCTTGGGGCCGCCGAAGAAAGCCAACTTGCTCATCGTCATACTATGCTCTTTCTATGGGCTAAGAACCCATAATTTTTCGCAGCCGCGCCTGCGTTGGCATGTAGTTGCTCTCCCACACCTGCTGCACCACCCCGTCGGCGATATAGGCCAAGCGCGGAAAGCCGTGGCCAAAGGTCAAGCGCCGAAAGTCCGTCTGCGAGATGGTGGCAATGTCAAAGCGCGGTTGCAACTGCTTCTTGAAGTCAATCACTTGCGGTGCATCCTGCGCGAAACTCGTCAGGGCGATGAGCCGTGGCAACTGGGGATCTTGGGCGATGACGTTCATCTTGGGCACCGCATTTTTGCAGTGGACGCACGTGGGGCTGAACAATTCGATCAGGTATTCGCCCTGCATCAAATCCACATCCACGCCTTTAAGTGCCAAACCGGAGAGCCGTACCCCGCTTTTGAGGTCCGACTGCGAGATGCGCTCTAACTCGGGAAAAAACCGCACCCCGCCTACCGCCAATCCGACGACGAGCGAGCCTAACACCATCCGACTCGTCAGCGGCCAGACGGGCGCGCCGCCCGCTCCCCACCAATTGGGGCGATCAACTACGGGCGCGGCGTCTGCACTGCGGCGCATTCCCCACCAAGCAAACAGCAGAACCACCACCATCACGCCATCTTCTATCGCCGCTTCCCCTGGCCCGCGCTCGACGAGGGCACCAAAGCAGCCACAGTCTATCGAGGCACCCATGTGCCAAGCCTTGGCCGTCAGCGCGGTAAATGCAGCCATCAGCACCGTCGCCACCGGCAAGCACAGCCGCGGCTGCCAGTTCAGCAGCAGTGCCCAGCCGAGGAAAAATTCAATCGGCCCCAACACAAGGGCCGCTTTGGCGACTGCCGACGCAGTCTCCCATTCCGTCACCCCGAGTATCTGCGCATAGGGAATGGCCTCCCAGTAAAAAAGCACCGGCTCCCATACTTTAACCGCCCCAGCAACGAGATACACAACTCCGATAATCATCTGGCCGCCGCGCGCGGCCTTGCTTATACCATTCATAATTAAGCGCTCCTCAATTGGTCAATTCGGCGAATACGGTCGAGAATACGCGCCGCGTCTGTCTCATCCATACCTCTACCTCGTCCTGGAAGGCCGCTACATCTTTAGCGCCGAGGGCGCGGCTCAATATCTCCAACTCGCGGCCGGTCGGCAGGGCGTCGCTGGCCCTTTCGCTGGCGAGCCGCATGCCCTTTTCCACCGCCCGCAGGTACTCGTATGCGTCGAGGAGAAAGTGGCCCCGCTCTGGGTCTAAATAGCCCTGCTCAACGAGTAGCTGCAGCGCGTGTCTCGTGCTGCCCACTCGCAAATCCCGATCTCGATAGCCCCACTTGAGCACGAGGACCTGCGCCACAAACTCGATATCGACGATACCGCCTGGGCCGCGCTTGATGTTGATGCGCGTTTGGCGCTGGCCCTGCGGCTCCATCCGCTGGCGCATCTCCTGCATCTGCGCGACCAAGGCCGCATCTACTTCCCGATTGTAAACGAAGCGCTCAATCGCCCGCAAGACCCGCGCACCGAACTCGGCATCGCCGGCCACTTGGCGGGCACGACTCAGCGCCATCCGCTCCCAACTAGCCGCCCGCTGTGCCAAGTAGCGGCGGTAGCCGACCAGCGAGATGGCCATAGGGGCGCTGGCCCCTTCGGGCCGCAGCCGCGCATCCACCGAGTACAGCCCCTCCTCGGCTAACAAGGCGATCAGACGCTGGCTGAACTCGGTGAAAAATACGCTATTCGGCACGCCGCGGCGCGTCTTGCCGTCGCCTTCGTACACGAAAAACAAATCCAAATCCGAACCAAAATCCACCTCGCGGCCCCCAAACTTACCGCCGGCCAATACGGCGAACTGCACGTCGCGCCCCTGCCGGTTGCGCGGCTTGCCCCACCGCCGCACCAACGGACGCCAAGCCAGCCCATAGACCGCTTGCAACACCTCTTCACCCAACTCCGTTAGCCGCAGGAAAGTCTCCTCCTCGGTCGCCAGCCCCATTAGGTCGTCGGCCCCAATCCGCAGGAGGGATTTGTTCTGCATCCGTGCAATGGCGTGCAAATCGCCGCGCACCTGACTAGGTTCCAGTCCTTGGCTAGCCTGACTAACTAAGCTGTCGAGCAAGGCCGGATCGCGGCGCAAAAGATCGGCGAGGAAGCGGCTCGATCCACAAATGGCAATGATCAAAGTGCGGAAGCCTGTATGCTCTTGCAACAAGGAGTACAAAGCACCCGGCGCACCGTACGCCTCAACGAGCTGGGTGAAGCGCAAAAGTCCTTGATCTGGGTCGGGAGCGGCGGCCAGCGAATTCAGCAATTCCGGCAGCAGGGCCTCAAAGTGGGCGCGTCCCCCGCTCAGCAACACGCCCATGGCCACCAGACGCTGCAAGCGGCGGTGTGCGGCAGCCCCATCGACAAAGCCCCGCTCCACCAAGTCGGCTTTTGCCGCCGCGCTACCGTTTTCGACTTCTAAAAGCCACGTCGGCGAGCGCGGTGCCCCTGTGTCGCCGTAAAACAACGCGGCAAACAGCCGGCGCACCCGCAGCCGGTGTCCGGCTAGCGCAGCGCTAAAGGCCCGCGCATCTTCATAACCCATGACCAAGGCCAAGGCCTGCAAGGCTTGTGCATCTTCTGGGACGGCATAGTCGGGTCGGCCAGAGGCGATTTGCAACAGGTTTTCAACGCGGCGAAAAAACTCGTACGCGTTTTTTAGGGCACTGGCTTCTGCCGCAGTCAAGGCCGCCTTCATCGCACCTTTAGGCGAGACCACTTCGGCCAAGCGGTCAATAGCGGCCAGTGTGTTGTGGCTGCGCGCTTGGGGCTGGATGCCCCCGTGGAAAAGCTGTAGGCACTGGACGATGAATTCGATGTCGCGGATCCCGCCCGCTTGCAGCTTGATGTTGTTCTCGCCACGGGGACGCTCGCGGATGCTCGCCTCAATCCGCTCCTTGATGCGGCGGATTTCCTCGTGCGGTGCCGAGTGGAAGTGAGCCGGATAAATAAAGGGCCGGAGCATGGCCGCGTATTGCTCCCCCAGCGTCCGCGATCCCGCCACGCGCCGGGCCTTGATCAGCATCTGCCGCTCCCACAATTCGCCGCGCGTCTCGTAATACCTCCAACTGGCGCGCAGCGAGTGGGTCAAAGTGCCGCTCGCGCCCTCGGGGCGCAGCCGCATATCGACGCGGTAGAAAAACCCCTCCTTGGTCGCCTCGGTCAGCACGTGGACTAGACGCTGGCCCAAACGGCGGAAAAACTCGCTGTTCTCCAGCGGCGTTCCCTCCCCCTCAGGCTGGGTCTCGCCCTCGCCATCCCACACGAAAATTAGGTCAATGTCCGAGCTGTAGTTTAGCTCCTGCCCGCCGTATTTACCCAAGCCGACGACGAGAAAGCGCGCCGGGCGACCGCGCTCGTCCAATGGCTGCCCGTGCTCCTGCCACAAGGAGTTCTGGCACGTTTCAAGAGCCAACTCAACTACCACGTCGGCTAAGTCGGCCAGCTCTTTTCCTATCTGCTCAACCGGTTTGGTACCGAGGATTTCGGCGGCACCAATGCGCAAAAACTCGCGCCGATGCACCCGCCGCAACACCTCCAAACGCTCCTCAAGCTCGGAGACATGACCGCTATCAGTGCGCAAAATCTGCCGCAGGGTACTCCGCTCCAGTGGCTCGACTAAGTGCGGAGTCTCGACCAACAGCCACAATAGGAACTCGAAGTCGCGCACCAAGATGTCGGCGAGAAAGGTGCTGTGGCTTACGACCTGCACTAGGCGCTGACACAGAATGGGATCGGCCTCTAAGTGAGAGAAAAGCCCTCGTGGGCCGTATGCCACGGCCAAGCGCACTAACTGCCGCAACCCCTCGTCCGGCCGGCCCGTCGCAGCCAGTTCGGCCAACGCGAGGGCTGGCAACGGCGCGGACTGAGGCGGGCCGCCGATCCGGTCCAAGGTCTCTATGGCTTGGACCGGATCGGCAAAACCCAATTGCTCTAGTGGATCAAGGGCTTTAGCCGCGTCCGCGGTGAGGGCGCGACGGGCCAGTTCCAACGCGGTAGGCACTGCCGGGACTTCAGAGGGCGTTTTCGCCGGTTTCGCCGGTGCGGATGCGGACGGCCTCGATCAGTTCGGAGACAAAAATCTTGCCGTCGCCGACCTCGCCGGTGGCAGCCGACTGCATAATGGTCTCCACCGCTTCGTCGAGTTGGCCATCGCCAACGGCCAATTCAATGCGAATTTTGGGCATGAAATCGAGCTGGTACTCAGCACCGCGATAGATTTCGCTGTGGCCGCGCTGGCGACCGCAGCCGCGCACCTCGCTAACGGACATGCCGACGAGGCCAATCGCGGCTAGGGATTGTTTGACCTCGTCGAGTTTGAAGGGCTTGATAAAGGCCACGATGTTTTTCACGGCATCCCTCTCAGCGGGCCGAAAACCGGGGCTTGCGACCGTAGCTTACGCCGCTGGGTGCTGGCATCTCGGCGACGTCGAGGGGCTTTTGTTGACTGCCGTGGATGGGGCCGATGCAACTGGCTGGGATTTCTTCGGTCAGCACGACCGTGCCGCGAGAAAAAAAGCGACAGCCCTCCTCGTGGGCCTTGGCCGCGAGGATCTCCACTACGCAGGGGGTGTCGCGTTGGTGACTGTGCGACTCGGCCGCCTCGTGCGTCAGCGACAGATGCACGTAGTAGCGATCGCCTGGAGAAATGCCCTCGCGGGTAAAGCGCTGGGCCGCGCTGCGAGTCGTGCCCATGTAGAGTCGGTCGGGCGGCGGGTCCATAGGCTCGCCGTCCATATCGACGAAAAAACTGTGTCCGTATAGTGCGCGAATGCCGAACTCGTTCAGTTCAAAGCGATACTGCCCTGGGTCGTTGACGAGGTTGACGACATCGGCTTCGGCTACCTCTGCGTAGCGTTCTTGTACTCCTTGTACTACCTGATCCAACGGCGCGTAGCCGTAAGCATCAATCTCCAGTCCAAATTCGTCGGGCCGATGCCTGAGCATCAGCGAAAGCAATTTGGAAATGCGACTTGTATTGGCCACTGCTCATCGCGTCCTTTCATAATAGAGTGGTTAGTGGTTAGTGGCCAGTGACCAGACCCAACCCCCTCAGTGATGCAGGGCGGGGCCTAACCACTGACCACTGACCACCGACCACTAATCCTAGGGATTCCACTGTGCGCGATAAGTTTTAATGGCCTGGGCAACCGCCTCGTCGGACAAGGCGATGATTTGGGCCGCCAGCATAGCCGCATTACGGGCGTTGTCAATGCCGACGGTCGCCACCGGGATCCCCGGCGGCATCTGCACGATGGAGTAGAGCGAATCGACTCCATTGAGCGCACCCGAGGCAATGGGGACTCCGATGACCGGCAAGGTCGTATGCGCCGCTACCACTCCGGGCAGGGCCGCAGCTAAGCCAGCACCGGCGATGATCACCTTGAGGCCGCGGCCAGCCGCCTCGCTGGCCCAAGTAGCCGTGCGCTCGGGGTTGCGGTGGGCCGAAGATACGATCATTTCGTAGCCGAGTCCAAGCTCTTCGAGCACCGCCGCCCCCTTGCGCATGGTGTCCTCGTCCGAGGTACTGCCCATGATTACGCCAACGCGAATATCTGCCATATAAAAAACTTCCTCCCTGCGAATTCTATCGCGCACAGGTGTTAAAATAAGCCAAATCGCCCGCGCGCGACAACTGCCCTAAGAAGCGTTCATTTTGCGGCGCAGGAAGGTGGGAATGTCCAAGTCGCCAACCGCGGGGCGCACTGGCTCCTCCTCGTGCTCCTGAGGAATGCTGTGGCCGTTGCGCAGATACGTGGGCACTTCTAACGAGGTGCCTCCATTGCCGTTGCCGAGGAGGACCGGGCTACCGATGGTCAAAGGATCCGCCTCCACGTCCTGCTGCGTCGGCTCCTCTTGTTCGCGGGCCGGCGGCTCGGCTTCATTGTTCTTATGTACGTTGAAGCCCGTGGCGATGACCGTCACGCGGATATTTTCGGCTAGGCTATCGTCGATTACGGTGCCGAAAATGATCTCGGCATCCGAGCCGCTCTCCTCGTTGATCAGCGACATGACCTCGTTGATTTCGTAGAGCGTGAGATTGGAGTCGCCGGCGATATTGATCAATACGCCCTTGGCACCGGAGATCGACACATCCTCCAAAAGCGGGCTGTTGATCGCCTTGCGCGCGGCCTCCACGGCCCGCTCTTCGCCGCTGTGCTCTCCGAGGCCCATAATCGCATCCCCGCCCTTGGCAATTACCGTGCGCACATCGTTGAAGTCGAGATTGACCATGCCCGGAATCGTGATCAGGTCGGAAATGCCACGCGTGGCCTGCATCAGCACTTCATCGGCCTTGAGAAACGCATCTTGGAGCGTGGTATCGCGGCCGCAGACTTCTAGCAGGCGCTGGTTTTTGATGGTGATCAGGGTATCAACTTGGTCCTTTAGCTCGGCAATCCCGCTCCTAGCGTTCTTCATCCGCGGCGAGCCTTCCATTAGAAAAGGCTCGGTGACAATGCCGACCGTCAGGGCCCCTTGATCGCGGGAAATTTCCGCAACAGTGGGCGCGGCTCCCGTACCTGTACCGCCGCCCATGCCGGCCGTGATGAAGATCAGATCCGAGTCCTGTAGCTGCTTGGAGACCTTGTCGCGATCTTCTTCGATGGCTTGCCGTCCCACCTCTGGGTCTGCACCAGCACCCAAACCCCGCGTGACGCTGCTGCCAATACAAATGGGAAAGTCAGCCCGCGAGGTCTCCAGCGCCTGTGCGTCCGTGTTGACGGCGACGAATTCGACGCCGTGCATCCCCGACTCGATCATGCGGTTGATGGCATTGCCACCGCTACCACCAACACCGACGACCTTAATTCGCGCTCGATGCTCGTTATCGATCAACCTAATTGCCATAATTACTCCTCCTTGATTTTGGGACCAGCACCGCCGCTAGTCCCGTGGTTGTAACCATCTTTTTACGCGCCCGAATACTGAATCGAAGGGATCTTCGACCAGTCCCTGCGCTTCTGTTTGGTTTTTTTCCTTCTGTTGCTCCATTCCGTATAGGAGCAGACCCAGCACCGTAGCATACGATAGGCCAGCTAGCTCTGCGGCCCCCCCCTCAAACCCGCTCGGCTCCCCCAAGCGCACAGGCATGTTAAAGACCCGCTCGGCCAAGGCTACGGCTCCGGTGATTTGCGCTCCCCCACCTGTGAGGACAATGCCCGCGCCTAGCGCAGCATGGGGCAACGCGGTATAGACCTGCTTGCGGGCTAGGGCCAATATCTCCTCCATTCGCGCCGCGACGATGAGGGCCACTGTCTCGCTGGGCACGCCCGCACACTTGGCCTGCTCGGCCTCGGCCCGCGTTGTGCGCAGCCCAACGCCGATGTCGTTGGTCACGTTATGCCCGCCCAATCCGACGTTGCCCGAGTGGCGCAGCCCTTTGCCAACAAAAACGGCCACATCGGTCGTACCGCCGCCGATATCGAGCAGGCAGACTCCCATCTGCCGCTCGTCCTCACTGAGGACCGCATAGCTCGAAGCAAGCCCACCGAGAACGACACCGCGCACATCGACGCCCGCACGGAGGATGCTGTGGCAAATGTTTCGCACTGCGGCAACCGAACTGGTGACTACGTGTACACTGGCCTCTAAGCGCACTCCATACATACCCACGGGATCGAGAATGCCCCGCTGGCCATTGACGGCAAACTCTTGGGGCAAAACGTGCAGCACCTCGCGGTCGAACGGCACTTTGACCACGCCGGCCGCAGCGAGCACGCGGGCGCGGTCCTGTGCTCCGATCCATCCGCCTTCGCCGCCGACAGCCACCATGCCTGTGCTGTTGAGGCTGGCGATGTATTCGCCAGAAATGCCAGCGTACACCGAGTCGATTTCGACTCCAGCCATCAGCTCTGCTTGACGCACGGCCTCGCCAATGGCGCGCACGGTCTTCTCGGCATCCACAATCGCCCCGCGCTGGATCCCCTCTGAGGGGTGCTGGCCGATGCCAATAATCCGCGGGGGCCGCTCGGCGACCTGCTCGGCAATGACGGCGCAGACCTTAGTCGTGCCCAAATCCAGCCCGGCGATAATGGTGCTGTGCTCCTCACTCCAGTTCATCCCGATTTTGCTTTCTTTTTGCCTACTACCATCTGGCCGGCATAGCGCAAGTCGATATAGGCCGGATCGGGATGGCTTTGATGGACGCGCGGCATCAACTCGCGAATGGTGCGAAGCCGGTGGGCGGCCTCGTTGGCCGGCAAGCGCACTTCGAGTCCGTCGCCGGCCATCTGCAAGCGAATACCCGCCCCGGACATCGGCTGGATACCGGCTACGTTGAGGCAAAATTCCGCATCGGCAACCGTGGCTTCCCCCCACCAGCGCAGTATCGCCAATAGCGCAGAGTCCGGCACTGCCACGCCCGGCTGTAGCGAGTCGCCGCGGACGGACAGCCCGGATATAACGGGCAAATTGCGGGGCGGGACATCCGTACTGCCTGCCGGGAGCAGGACGCCATCGGGCGTTATTCCGTAGGTCTGGCCCAAATCGATCCAAGCCACTTGGCGATGCTCGACGATATCGACGGCAATCCGGTCGGGCGGCTTGCGCACCACGAGGGCCTGCTTGATCCAATACATGGCTTCCAGCCGCTGCGCGACCTCGTCCAAGTCGATGGCAAAAATGTTGCTACCAGCCGCAAGGCCGCTGGCGACGCGTACGTCCTCCCCACTGAGCCGCCGCAACCCATCCACCTCAATAGCCTTGAGGCCAAAGTAGGAGGCTTGACCAAAGTAGGTAGCCGCCTGATAGGCCGCCAAGGTGCTGCCCGTGGCCAAAATCAAGAGCGCAATCCAAAGCCCGCGGGCCTTGGATTGACCTCGCTGCGGCTTCTTGCGCGCCTTGGTCTTCTTCTGGCGGTTCACGAGTGCTCTCCAGCAGCCAAAGCCGCGATCAACTCCCCAGCCGCCTCGCCAATGTCGCCAGCTCCCATGACTAGCACCAAGTCGCCCCGACGACAGATATCCACCAAATGAGCCACGAGTTGCTCTCGGTCCGGCAGGTATGCCACGGTTTTGTACCCGCTGGCGCGCATGGCTTCCGCGATCATCGCGGAGTCCACACCGGGCAGCGGGGCTTCCCGCGCGGCATAAACCGCCGCCAGCACCACGTAGTCAGCCGCCGCTAGCTCGCGGGCAAAGGCCCCTGCCAAGTCGCGGGTGCGCGAGTATAGGTGGGGTTGGAAGACAGCGACTACTCGGCGACCGCTCTGCCGCGCAGCGGCCAAGGCCGCAGCCAATTCAGCCGGATGATGGGCATAGTCGTCCACGACCAGCACGCCAGCGAATTCCCCCTTGCGCTGAAAGCGCCGGTCGGCTCCGCCAAACTGCTCCAAAGCGTCGGCGATCACTGCGAACTCCACCTGTAGCGCACAAGTCAGCGCGGCGGCTCCAGCGGCATTGCGGACATTGTGTACACCGTGGACCTGCAATTCGATCTCACCTAGCTTTTGCCCGTCGAAACACAGGGCAAACCGGCTGCCCCAAGTCCGCTCCTTGAGCTCGGCGATCCGGTAGTCGTTGTCGCCGGCCATCCCATAGGTCTGATGGGGACGCTGCAAGTCGGCCAGCACCCGCTCCCCGACCAGCCCATCCCCGGCCAGCACACTGCGACCGCAGAAGGGCAGGCGCGCGAGAAATTGGCCGAAAGCCCGTTCAAGGGCCTCCAAGCTCCCGTAGTAATCGAGGTGTTCGGCATCTATACTTGTCACGAGGGCCAAGCTCGGATACAGGTGCAAGAAGCCGCCAGCAAACTCGTCGGCCTCCACTACAAAGACCTCGCCACTTCCCATCTCGGCCTGCGGTCGCCCGTTGATCCAACCCCCGATCAAGACTTGGGGATCGAGGCCAGCGCGGCGCAAGATCGCCGCTGCCATCGAAGCAGTCGTCGTCTTACCGTGAGTACCGGCTACAGCGAGGGTCAACGGCGCGCGAGACAATTCCCCCAGCACCTCGGCCCGGCTCGCCGTTGGAATGCCCTCGTGCGCAGCAGCCTGCCGCTCGGGATTGTCAGCCGGTACGGCGGCCGAATACACCACTAGATCCACGCCTTGGACAAGCTGGTCATCGTGCCCCACCGCGACGGCGAATCCCTCTTGACGCAGCAGCGCAACACTGGGCGAGTCGGCCTGATCCGAGCCGCTTACCACGCAGCCTTTGGCAGCGAGCAGCCGGGCCAAGCCCTCCATGCCCGCTCCACCGATGCCGACGAGGTGCACGCGGCGATATTGGTCCAAGAGCGTCTTCATCATTGCCAATGCACCAAACCCTCTTGCTGTCCGGGTGCCGTGCGGGCGACCCCCAGCAAGATGCCCACTCCTGCCATATTCCCCATCAGCGACGAGCCTCCATAGCTGACAAAGGGCAGCGGCAAGCCGGTGGTGGGTAGTACCCCGACGACCACTCCGATGTTTAACAGGGCGTATATCGAGATCATCGCCGTAATGCCGATGGCAACCAAAAAGCCGTATGTATCACCAGCGCGGGTCCCAATGCGCACTCCGTAAAACGAGAAAGCCGCGAAAAGTCCCAAGACGGCCAAGGTACCTACAAGCCCCATTTCCTCGCCGATGACCGAGAACACAAAATCCGTGTGTGGCTCGGGTAGGTACTGCTCTTTTTGCATGCTGTTGCCCAAACCCACCCCCAAAAGGCCGCCATTGCCCATGCCGTAGAGCGACTGCAAAACTTGATAGGAGCCAGCCGGATCGCGCTCTGGGTCGATAAAGCTGACTAAGCGCCGCATCTGATAGCTCGAATGCATCAGGGAAAACCCAATGCCCAACAGCGCCAGCAACCCAGCCCCGGCCAAGTGGTACAAGCGCATTCCGCCGACCCACAGCATGATTAAGGCAATCAGCCCCAGCGCAATAGCCGTCCCCAAGTCGGGCTGCAATACGATGAGTACGAGGGCAAAGCCAACGATCAACAAACGGGGCACAAACCCGCGACTAAAATCGTGCAGCTCGTCGCGCTTGCGCACCAAGACATCCGCCAAGTAGAGCACCAGCGCCAGCTTGGCAAACTCGGCCGGCTGAAAGGCCAAGGCCCCGCCCCAAGCCGGAATGCTCAACCAGCGCTGAGCTGCGCCGTGACCCCACGCCAAGACCAGCAAGAGCAACAAGAGGGCCAGCAGCATGATCGGCCGCGAAAGCCGCGCCCACCAATGCAAAGGCATCCGCGCGAATGCGAGCATGAGCACCAAGCCGATGAAGACGCGGATGGATTGCCTTTTGAGGAAGAGACCCGAGTCGCCAAAGCGCACGTTGGCCAAAACAGAGCTAGAGCTATAGACCATGACCAGCCCCAAGCCTACCAGCGTCAGGCAAATCAGCAACACCAACATGCTGTCGCGCTGCACAGCTATCATCAGTGATGGAACTCTAGGTTGCTTAGGGGAATGAGAGGGTGCTCGGTGGGAGCGAGCTAGCTCAACTGCTGCAGAATGCGCTCGACGACTCGATCAAAGGTCATGGCCCGAGAGGCCTTGACTAAGACTACATCGCCGTGGCGCAATTGCGCCACGGCGAATTCGCCGAGTTGCTCGGGCTGCTCGAAGTGGCGAGCCGCGTCTTGGGCCATACCAGCCGCACGAGCTGCGGCCACTAAGTGCGCGCTTTCGCGACCGGTAGCCAAGACGACATCGGCGCACCCGGCGGCCTTCTCGCCGACAACCGCGTGCAACCGGCCGCTCTCCGCACCGAGCTCCAGCATGTCGCCGAGTACGGCGATTTTCCGCGCACCGGGTACGTCGACGAGGAGGTCGAGTGCAGCCGACATCGAGCCGGGACTGGCATTGTAGCAATCGTCGATTACTGCGATCCCATTTTTGCGCACGATCTCGCCGCGCTGACTCACCGCCTCAAACTCGGCGAGGGCGCGCTGGATCCCTTCCCAAGGCACGCCGAGGATGCGACCGACCGCGGCCGCGGCCAAGGCATTGTACGCATTGTGCCGCCCTGGAACGTTGAGATCAATGGGAACATTGTGTAGAAGGAAGTGGCCGCAGCCCTTCTGGTCGAGTACGAGCCTCTCCCCACGAAACTCGCTCTCACGCGCAAAACCGAAGGTCAGGAGTCTCCCCTTTGTCCTCTTTATCTCCTGAACCACGACACGGTCATCGGCGTTGACGAGAGCCGTTAAAGACTCGTCCAAATAATCCAGAAGCTCCCCTTTTGCCTTGGCCACTCCTTCTACAGACCCGAAAAATTCTATGTGTGCAGTCCCGATGTTGAGCAAAACCCCAATGGTAGGTTCGGCAATCGAACACAGGTAGCGAATGTCCCCTATCCGCCGCGCTGCCAATTCCAACACCACCGCCTCGTGGCTCGGCGACAGTTGCAGCAAAGTGCGGGGCACCCCTATCTCGTTGTTCTCGCTGCCGATAGTTTTCAAAACGCGGTACCGCTGCCCCAACACAGCGGCGATCATTTCCTTAGTCGTCGTCTTGCCCGCGCTACCGACGACGGCCACCACCGGTATCGCCCAGCGCCGCCGATACGCCCGCGCCATGTCGCCCAGCGCTTGCAGCGTCGAATCAACGGCCAATAGCGGGCCGGAGGCCGCCTGGTCCAACCCTGGCCAACGGCGTTCTACTAAAGCTGCGCACGCGCCGCGGGCAAAGGCGGCCTCGACGAAGTCGTGCCCGTCAAAGCGCTCGCCTCGCAGCGCGATGAACAACTCGCCCTTGTCGATAGACCGGCTATCGGTCGCCACTGCTTGCAGAGCGCAATCCGGCTGGAGGTTGCCGACCGGGTCGGCAGCCGTCCACTCCACCATCTCACTCAGGGTCACGGCGCGCATAGTGGCTGTCCTGCGGCCCCAAGACTGGGGCCGGACGGCTCCCCGGCGCGCAAGTTGCGCAGCACGCGCCGGGCAACTTCGCGGTCGTCAAAAACCACTACGCGGTCGGCGAATTCCTGCTCCTGTTCGTGCCCTTTGCCGGCAATGACTACGACATCCCCGCTGTGCGCTGCGGCCAGAGCCGTAGCAATCGCTTGTGCGCGGTCAACTTCGCTGTGAATCGCGCTGCTTTCGGGCACGCCAGCGGCCATATCGTCGATGATGCGCTGCGGCTCCTCGCTGCGCGGGTTGTCCGAAGTCAAGACCGTCCAATCGGCCAACTCGCCAGCAACGCGGCCCATTAGGGGTCGCTTGCCGCGGTCTCGATCTCCGCCACAGCCACAGACGCAGATCAAACGGCCGCTGCCCAAATCGCGGGCGGCGTGCAAAACCCTTTCTAGCGCATCCGGGGTGTGGGCGTAATCCACGATGACCGCGAAATCCTGCCCTTCGGCGATCTGCTCACAGCGGCCGGGGACGCCCGCTAGGGTGGCCAAACCGCGACATAAGGCAGCGGTATCCAAATCCAAGGCCAACCCGGTGGCCACGACGGCCATAGTATTATAGTAGTTGAAACGACCGATCAAATGCGTCTGCACCTCAATAGGACCAACTGGGGTATCCAAGCACAGGTGCGCCCCCTGCCGACTAACGTCGGCGCTTTGCAACCGCACCTCGGCCTCCGAGCCACAGCCATACGTCACGACGCGCACCTGAGTTCTGCGAGCCAATTCGTCGGCGTGGGCGTCGTCGGCGTTAATCACCGCAATCGCACCTTCTTGCAGGCTTTCAAAAAGCCGGGCCTTGGCCGCAAAGTAGGCATCCCAAGTCCCGTGAAAATCCAAGTGATCGCGCGTCAGATTCGTAAAAACCGCCGCCCGGAAGGGAATGCCATCCACCCTTTTTAATGCCAGTCCATGAGAAGACACTTCTAACACGGCCGCTTGCTTGCCGGCATCGACGAGCCGACGCAGTAAGCCGTGTAGCTGGGCGGCCTCGGGCGTAGTATTGTCCATCTTCTCCAATTCGCCATTGCACCAAAATCCCAAGGTTCCCAAGTACCCGCACGGCAGGCCAGCGGCTTCGAGGGCACTCCTGAGCAGGAAGGCAGTGGTGGTCTTGCCATTGGTGCCGGTGACGCCGACGTTCAGCAGCGCCTGTCCGGGAAAGGCATAAAAGCGCGCCGCCATTCGAGCCAGTGCGGCTCGGCAGTCTGCCACCTGCACCTGCGTCGCACCGGCACAATCGATCCGCTCTTCCACCATCACGGCACGGGCACCGCGGGCGATGGCATGATCGACAAAGTGGTGTCGGTCCTGTTCCTGTCCCCCGCGTATAGCCACGAAAAAGTCGCCTTCTTCCACGCAACGCGAATCGCAGCGGATCTGCCCTAGTTCAATATTTGGGTCGCCCTCCACGCAGGCGTCGGGCAGCTCTTCGAGTAGGTATTTTAAGTTCATATTAAATACCTCTCGAACTTTGGGCTAGGATGTTTCCAACGAGGCGGGCCTGCCGCATTTTCCACGGGTTGCGGGCGGCTTCTGCGCCCAGCGTGCAGTTGATTTGCTCTACGCGTCCGGCCCGACCCGGCAAGGGCGACTGATTGACAACCACGGTACCCGCGCCGGAAAAGGCCACCGACAACCCCCGCATCTGCGCCTGGAAGCGGGCCATGTCCGGGGTCATACCGCGCAGGTCGGGCACAGCCGGACCCTCTTTCTGCGGACGCTTGGCTGCTGGCTCGACCAACAGGCCACTAGGCAGGCTGATGATCCGCTTCATCACCCGGCGGAAGGTCGGGGCAGCCACAGATCCTCCCCACCCATTCACGCTGGGATTTTCGACCATAATCACGCACGCGTACTGAGGATTGTTGGCTGGCAGAAAGCCGACGAATGAAGCTATGCTGGCGTTGGGATCATAGCCGCTGCCATCGGCTAAGGCGCGCTGAGCTGTGCCCGTTTTTCCGGCTACAGCCACGCCCTCGATGCGGGCCTTTTGCCCGGTGCCCCTTTCCACGACTCCAGTCAGCACCTCGCTTAGCGTCGCCGCCGTCTTCCGGCTCACGACCCGGCGGATCGGCTGGGGACCGCCGCGATCGTCGAGCCGACCGTCCGAATCAATCGTTCCGGCGACAATCCGCGGTGCCATCAACACGCCACCGTTAGCAATAGCTCCGTACGCCATGGCGAGTTGCAGGGCCGTCACGCCGATTTCCTGCCCGATGGCAATAGTCGCCCGCGACCGCCTAGACCACTGATTGACCTCCTGCAATAAACCAGGCGTTTCCGCTGGCAAGTCAATGCCCGTGCGAATCGCGAAGCCAAAGTTGCGGATGTGTTCGTAAAAGCGATGCCGCGCCAGCCGCTGCGCCAGCTTGATCGTGCCGATGTTGCTCGATTTTTCCAAGACCTGAGCAAAAAGCAAATCGCCGTGGGGCTGGATATCGCGGATCGTGTCGCCATTGGCCAACCTGAACGTCCCGTGCCCGCAAAAGATGCGATCGTGCAGGCTGGCCAGCCCATCTTCAAGGACGGCGGCAGCCGCGATGACTTTGAAGGTCGAACCAGGTTCGTACACGTCGGTTATCGCGCGATTGCGCCTGAGTTCCGGCGAGGAGCGAGACGCCTTATTGGGATCGAAAAGCGGCAGGTTGGCCATGGCCAGTACCTCACCACTGCGCGGGGCGATAATGACGCCCAATGCACCTTGGGCCTTTGAACCGTCGATGGCCCGTTGTAGCTCTTCTTCTAGAATGCTCTGATAGACTCCATCAATGGTCAGCATCAGGTCGCGACCGTGCTCCGGCTCTTCACGCTGCTGCTGACGCCCGGGTATTTGCTTGCCGCGCGCATCGACGAATCCCACTACCGAGCCATCCTTTTCGCGCAATATATCGTCAAAGGCTCGCTCAATCCCCTCGCGGCCGCTATTGTCGATGTTGGTGTGCCCGATGAGTTGGCCGGCCAGCGACCCCAAGGGATACTGGCGACGAGTCTCTGGGTGTTGGAACACGCCGGCGAACGCGACCGCTCCCACATCCGCGTCAACCACCTGACGTGCCAGATAGATAAATTGCTTGTCCCCACGTAATTGGCGCTCAATGAACTCGGTCCGTTTATCGTTCAAGGACGCGAAGTGGGCGGCTACGCGCTTGGGATCTCCAACCTGATCGGGATAGGCATAAAACGACGTGGCTTGGACATCTACGGCCAAATTGTTGCCGCGTCGATCGACGACTCGACCCCGGCTCGCTTTCAGCGTGCGCCGCTCAAGGTACTGCGCATGGGCTTCGGCGCTGTACGCCTCGTGCCTGAAGATCTGGATTTGGATGAGGCGTGCAGATAGCCCCAACCACGCCACCGCACCCAAAATCACGATCCAGCGCAGCCGACTAATGCCCGTATGTTGCACCCGTGGCCTCATCAATCTCCTTCCCAATGAGCCAATGCACCATTATTCATGCCATTTATAGTCTGCGAGGGATAGACCATGCCGAGCTGGCCGAAGGCCACTTTCTCGACAAAGCCGGAGTTTTTCCGCACTACAATAGCCGCCAATAGCTGAGCGCGCGCTCTGTCGAGCTCGGCTATTTGCGTCTCAGCCGTGCTTATGCCGCCGACCACTCGGGCCATTTCGACCTTTTGCCAGACGTGGAAGAGGGCCGCCCCAGCCAGCATCCCTATGAGGAGCACGTACTTCACACAGGAAATTCCGCCTTTGCTCATATTAGCCTGCCTCGATTTTTTCGTAGATTCTCAAAATGGCGCTGCGCGCTCGAGTATTTTGTTTGACCTCGGCCTCGCTCGCTCTCTGCAATTTGTAACCTACTCGCTTGAACGACGGTTCTCTCCCGCAGGTGCAAATGGGTACGCGCGGCGGACAAATGCAGCCGCGCACTAGCGCCGCGAAATGCTGCTTGACCAATCGATCCTCCAAGGAGTGATAGGCCAAGACGACTAGTCGGCCACTGGGTTTCAGTCCGACCTCTGCAGCCGTCAACCCCGCCTGCAACTGTCCCAACTCGTCGTTGACGGCAATGCGCAGCGCTTGGAATACGCGCGCCAGCGTCTTGTTGAGCATCTGGGGCCGCGTGGCCGCTACGGCCTGCCGCAAAGCCTGCGTAGTGATCAAGGGCTCGAGCCGCTGTTGTCGATAGATCGAGCGCGCGATCCGCCGCGCTGCGCGTTCTTCCCCGTAGCGCGCAATTAACTCGGCCAGTTCGCGCTCGCTGCACGCCGCGATCAATTCGGCGGCTGTTGGGCCAACTTCCGCATCCATTCGCATGTCGAGAGGCCCGTCGGCCCGATAGCTGAATCCCCGAGCCGATGCGTCGATCTGATGCGAGGAAACCCCTAAGTCGAACAGGACGCCGCTCAACGGCCCGATCCCCTCTTGCACCAGCAACTCGCTCAATTCGGCAAAGCGGCCTTGCCGCACGACGGCTCGCGTATCGGCTGCCAACTTCGCTCGCGCTGCCGCTACGGCCTCCCGATCCCGATCGACGGCCAGCAGCCGCCCCTTGGGGCCGAGAGCTTGAAGCAATGCCCAACTGTGGCCGCCACCGCCGGCTGTCGCATCCACGTACGCTCCGTCTGGATCGGCGACTAGCCCCGCGATCACTTCCTCGACCATGACCGGGATGTGGTATGCCATGTTTCGGATTCATAGCTATAGGTCTAATTCAAACTCGGTAAGGGTCCCGGCGAGGTCTTCCATCGACGGAAGTTCCTCGCTGTTTTCTGGACTCCAAAACTCCAACTTGTCCAACGAGCCGATAATCACCATCTGATCGGTAATACCGGCCTTAGCTAGGATCTTGCGCGGAATGCCGACCCGCCCCTGCCGATCCATTTTGATTTCGGCTGAGTACGAGAGTTTCCAGCGAAGATAGTCCCGTACCTTGCGGTTGCTGTTCCGTAGCTGGCTTAGCTGTGCGGCTTTCTCTTCCCAAATGTGCTGGGGATAGGCCTCTAAGCAACCGTCGAAATCCCGCATCACCACGAATGTGTCGTCAGCTTCCAGCGGCAGTTTTTTACGGAACTCCGCAGGCACAAAAATCCGCCCCTTGTCATCGACAGGAACCTCGTGTCTGCCTGTGAAAAACTGTGCCATTTGACGCCCATATCAAGTCAAAATTCTCGTTCCACCACTTTCCACCACTTTCCACCACATCCCAATAATACAGTCATCCCAATGAGACGGCAAGCTAATTTTTCCTATATTTTTCAAATAGATACGGCCATTTCAAGCCTCTTTTACACTTATTTGTGTATATATTACACTTATTTGTGTGATTCTCAATTGCCGTCCGCTCTCTTTAATTCTCGCCTTTGCTGTCATATTGACATAGAAAAGGGGTTGGCCATCGAGTGGTCCAACCCCCTTTTGCGCGTTCAACAGTGCCTTTACGCCGATATCTTCTCCATGACTCGGCGGTAGATCGGCTTGCCCTGCGCTAGGAACTTGTCTTCGTAATTGGTCCGCGCCCCCACCCACTCAACATCCACCTCTACCAAGCACGAGCTGGTTTCCAGCGCCGCGAGCATGACGTCGAAATAGTCGGCGTAATCCGTGGCTAGCCACAATTGCCCGCCCGCGCATAACGTGCGCTCGACTTCGCGTAGAAATGCCTCGTTAAAAAGCCGCCGCTTGTGATGCCGCTTCTTGGGCCAAGGATCGGGAAAGTAAATGTGATAGGCTCGCACTGATGCCGCGGCCACGAAAAACTCGACGAATTCTCGCGCATCCATGTGCGCGAATCGCACGTTGTCGAGGTTGCGGCGCACGGCGCGCTGGCGGGCAATGCGCAAGTATTTGGCCGCCCATTCGACTCCGATGAAATTCGCTGCGGGTTGGCGGCTGGCCGCGTCGATGATAAAGCGCCCTTTGCCAATGCCGATTTCTACCTCCACCGGCTGATCGTTGCCGAAAACTTCCCTCCAATCCAACGTCGGATCTTGGTCTGGGTTATCCGGCAACGCCAAAAAACCCGCCCCGGTCTGCTCCATCAAATTCCCCCAAAGAAAAGGCGCTCCCCTAGGTAGCGAGGGAGCGCCGTACAAATAATACTGCGAATCGAGTTAGCCTGCGGCCTCGCTGTGCGAAGGCAAGCCGCAAAACTGCTCGTAGTCAATCAACTCAGTGACGGTCGGGTTGTCGCCGCATACCGGGCACTCGCGGTCGCGCCGGAGCTTGAGTTCGCGGAATTTCATCTCCAGCGCATCGTAGAGCATCACCCTCCCTACCAAAGAAGTACCCTGCCCCAACAGCAGCTTGACGACCTCGGTGGCCTGCACCAACCCGATCGTGCCGGGCAAGACCCCTAAGACCCCGCCCTCGGCGCAGCTTGGCACCTCTCCGGGCGGCGGCGGCTCGGGATAAAGGCAGCGATAGCACGGACCGTCCCCGGGCACGTACACGGTGGCTTGGCCCTCAAAGCGAAAAATGCTGCCGTCAACCACGGGCTTTTTTTGCATTACGGCCGCGTCGTTGACCAAATAGCGGGTTGGGAAGTTGTCGCAGCCATTGACCACGATGTCGTAGCCGTCCATAATCTCGAAAATATTGTGCGACGTCAGCAGCTCGTAGTGTGGGTGTATCTCAATGCCGGGGTTGATGTCGAGCAACCGGTCGCGGGCGGCCTCGACCTTGGGCCGACCGAGATCGGACTCGCCGAACAGCACTTGCCGCTGCAAGTTGCTCTTATCGACGACATCGGCATCTACCAAGCCGATCTTGCCAACGCCGGCCGCGGCCAGATACAGAGCCGTCGGGCAACCCAAGCCACCCGCTCCCACCAGTAACACCCGACCCTTGAGCAACTGCTGCTGTCCCTTCTCCCCTACTTCGGGCAGGATGAGATGCCTAGCGTAGCGCTGCGAGTCTTCTTCGGAGAGCAAGCCGCCCTGCTCGATTTCATAGCCAGCGTCCTTCCAGCCTTTGATGCCGCCGATCATGGACTTGGCATTGGTATAGCCCATAAAGGCCAAATCGCGTACTGCCAAAGCCGAGCGGTTGCCCCCGGCGCAATAGAGCACGATTTCCGCGTCGCGATCCACGGTCACGTCTTCTTCGACGTTGAGCTCTAAAAAACCGCGTGGGATCAACTCGGCCCCGGGGATATAGCCGTCCATGACCTCTTCCCGCTCGCGCACATCTATGACGTGAACCGGTCGGCCAGCTTGGAGAGCTGCTTGGACCTCAGCCGGCGTCACTTCGGCGATTTTGGCTTTTACGCTTTCTAGTAGCTGATTGGATGTAACAGTCATACTCTCTCCTCGATTGCTAATGCACCGTCGCGCAAGCGCTCGACCTGAGCAACGGTGCGGTCAATGGCAAATTCGACTTCTGTCATCGTATTAAAACGCCCCAGCCCAAAGCGCAAAGAAGCCCGCGCCAAATCATCGCTTGCGCCGATGGCTCTGAGGACGTGTGAGGGCGCGCCCGTCCGCGATGAACAGGCCGCGCCCGAAGACAACGCGATCTCGCGCAATCCCAAAAGCAGTTCGGTTCCGTCCACCCCGGGAAAGCTCACATTGAGATTGCCCGGCAGGCGCTCTTCCGCATGGCCGTTGACGACCAAGGGGCCGAGCGCACCCTCCAGCCCAGCGCACAACCGTCGCCGCATTTGCACCAGCCGCGTCGCTTCCACAGACATCTCCTTGCGCCCCAACTGACAGGCGCGTCCCAAACCGACGATGCCCGGCACATTGAGGGTGCCGCCGCGTAGGCCGCGTTCCTGCCCGCCGCCCTCGACTTGGGCCTGCAAGCGCACGCGCGGCTTGCGCGAACGCACGTAGAGGAAGCCGACGCCCTTAGGGGCGTAGAGTTTGTGGCCAGAAGCCGAAAGCAGGTCAATCCCGAGTGCTTCCACATTGAGCGGTACCTTGCCAACAGCTTGGGCTGCGTCGCAGTGCCACAAGACGCCGCGCTCGCGGGCCAGTCGCCCGATCGCCGCTAGCGGTTGCAAGACCCCAATCTCGTTGTTGGCGGCCATGAGCGAGATGAGAGCCGTCCGCGGAGTGATTGCCGCCTCGAGTTGGTCGAGGTCAATCTGACCGTAGCGGTCCACAGGTAAATAAGTTACCTCTACCCCTTGCTGCTCCAAGGTGTGGCAACACTCCAAGACGGCCTTGTGCTCAATGGCACAGGTGACGATGTGCGCTCCAGGGGGCACCATCTGCACTGCGCCTTTGATAGCCAAATTGTTGGCTTCCGTAGCTCCAGCCGTAAAGACGATCTCTTGAGCACGCGCGCCGATTAACCCGGCAACCTCTTCTCGCGCCTTTTCGACCGCGTCGGCGGCTGCCAAACCAAAGGCGTGGGTCTTGCTAGACGCATTGCCGAAGTGCGTACCGAAGTACGGCAACATGTCCGCCAAGACGCGCGGGTCAACCGGCGTGGTGGCCATGTTGTCCATATAGACTGGAATTTGCACGGCTCGTCGCTCAGGCGCTGAAGGACTCACCGCATCCGCAGGTGGTGCGGGCGTTGGGATTTTCGATCTTAAAGCCCGCCCCCATCAACCCATCGTGGTAGTCGAGGATCACACCGTTGAGATAAAGGCTGCTCTTCATGTCGATAAATACTTTGACGCCGTCTATCTCAAAGACGTGGTCCATGTCGCCGGCACTTTCCTCGAAATCGAGCTTGTACTGGAATCCCGAACACCCTCCACCCATCACGCCCATGCGCAGCCCATGTCCCTCGTTTCCTTGTTCGCTGAGCAAGCCCTTGATCTTTTCGGCTGCCGCTTCCGTTATAGTTACCATATTTTCCCTCAAGATTCGTAAATGGCGCATTCGATGAGGTCGGGCACCTCATCGTGCCTCCGATAGACCTCGCAGTGGTGGCAATCCCGTTCGATGACCTTGACCTGACAACAAAAACAACCACTGAGAATTTCAATGGCCCGCCGGTTCCGCTCCTTCATCAGCGAATACTGGCGAATACGCTCGTCGATCCGACGCTCTTGCTCGGTTAGGTGCTCGACGAGCGCACGCGCCAAGCTGCCTCCCGATCCATTGCCGTGTTTCAGGTTGAAGAACGCGCTGATGTGTTCTAGCCCGAACCCCAAATCCTTGAGGCTTTGGACGATTTGCAAGCGGCGCAGTTGCGCTTCCGAATACAGGCGAAACCCGCCTGCGGTACGCTCTTCTGGCTCGACGATTCCCAATTCTTCATAGTAGCGAATCGTGCGCGGTGTGACCCCGGCCTTGGCGGCCAAATCCCCTATTTGCATGGAGACATCCTTCGCTGCGAAGTTCTGGCAAGCAATGTACTTGACGTGAACGTAAGTGTCAATGAATCGACCCCAGAGAGCCTATTATTCTATATTCTATTAAAATACGTTAAACCAACATCTCCGAAAGAGCGAGGAGATAAGCGCAATGATCGCACGCATTGCATTCTGTCTAGTCTGGCTAACCACTCCCCTAACAGCCACGACAGTCCAGCGCTTCGACCTAGCGGCCCTGACCGCCAACGCCGAACGCATCGTCGTCGGGGCCTGTCGCCAAGCCCAGCCCCAATGGGTGCGCGGGCAGATCTATACCCGCTATGTGTTCTCCATCTCCCAAGCCATCAAAGGGCCAGCGATCTCACAACTGGAATTGCACCTGCCCGGCGGACATCTGCAAGGCACTGTTACCCGCATCGTCGGCATGCCCATCTTCGCCCTTGGGGACGAAGCCGTACTCTTCCTCACCGCGGCTAACGCATTGGGACACGCCTGGCCGGTCGGACTGGCTCAAGGACACTTCGCCATCAAGCACAGCGCCGCCAATAAACCACGTGTCTTTCAAGAGTTAGACGGCCTCGCGCTGCACACCGAGTCGCACAGCGCACCCAAAAAAGCACCACCCGACGAACCCGTCCAAGGTATGCCGCTCGATCAGTTTTTGGCGCGGGTGCGCACCCTCACCGAAGGCCAAACACGCGATGCGCGCTAGCAGCCTACTGCTTGGCGGCCTGCTCGTCGCCATGCCCAGCCATGGCTTTCTCATCCAGACCTTTGAATCCCGATCTGGCAACCAAGTCCAGCAGACCTGGCGCTACCCCGACCGCATTTCCTTTGTGCTCCACGCCGCTGGTTCCGACGATCTATCCCCTGCTCAGACCCATGCGTTGATCCGCGAGAGTTTTCAGGTCTGGAGCGACGTGACTACGGCACGGGTGGAATTTGTCGATCAGGGCACAACCCAAAACAGCGTCCCAACGCAAAGAGATAGGCGCAACCTGATCTACTTCGACGAGACAGGACGCTACCTAGACGCCCCGCCCGAAACCGGCGTCATCGCCATAACCCGCATCCAGTCCCACTTTGCGACCGGCCAAATCACAGATGCGGACATCATCTTTAACGGGCGCGACTTCCGCTTTTCCGCTGGTCTATTTGTTCAGCCCGGCAATTGGATAAACCTCAAAGACGTAGCCGTCCACGAAATCGGCCACCTGCTCGGGCTTGAACACACCCCGCTCGACGGCCCCCCGCATATCCGCCCGACCATGAACCCCTTCAACCACAGCGACGACCCCGGCGAAGCGCAAAGCCTCGAACCCGACGACATCGCCGGCATCAGCTTCCTCTATCCGGCCATTGGCTATCAAGCCAGCGTCGGCAGTATCGCCGGCCAAGTCCGCGACTTCGACCAACAGCCACTCTTCGGCACGCACATCAAGGCCGAAAACCTCGACACCGGCGAACTGTTCAGCACCGTCTCGGGTGCCGACCCAAGTGCCGTTACGGTCGGACACTACCGGCTGCACGGCTTGACCCCGGGCCGCTACCGACTGGGGCTCGCGCCCATTGCAGGGGCAATTAACGAAGAGAACTTCGGCGGTATTTTCACTGATTTTGCCACTGGATTCCCCGCGGAGTTCTACGACAACGCCCGCGACAACACCTATGCCCACATCCTCGACTTGGCCGCGGCCCAGCACATCGACGATGTCGATTTCATCTCCGATTTTGCCGTGCCCGGCTATCCCTTCGTAGTCCCCATAGCCATAGTCTCCAACACCCCCGATACCCAAGGTCCTTATCCAGTGCGCGTCGCAGCCCGCGATGCCGCCAGCGTGTGGCTCCTCTATCAGATTGACGGCGGGAGCGTCCAGCACTTGCAAATGCAGCAGCAAGACAGCCTCTTCGTCTCCCAAATTCCCGGCCAGCAGGTCGGCGCGCGTATTGCCTATCAAATCGAAGCCCGCGGTGCCGACGGCAAGGTCTCGTATTTTCCCCATGCGGACGCTTGGCTCGACTTCACGGTCGTCGAACTGACCGGAGCCCCGCTGGCCTTTACTGCCTTGCGCGGCGACGACGCCATTGGCGTAGTCGATACGGGCACCCGCCGCGAGCTAGCGCGCATTCCCGTCGGCGACGAACCGATCCAAATGATCCTAGCCGGTGACCAACTCTTCGTGTCCAACCTCTCCTCGAACGACCTCCGCATCATCGACACCGCGACCTTCCAAGTCCAAGCGCACATCGAGACCGCAATCCAGCCCCTCGACCTAGCTCTCGCGCCCGACGGCAAAACGCTCTATGCGACCAATTCGGGCACGAATGCGCTGACCATCGTCGATGTTGAGTCGGGCCAAGCGCGCACCGTTGAGATCGCCAATACGAGTGAAGGGCTGTACGGCATTGCCGCCACCGCCGACAAGATATTCACCACCGACATCGCTGGCAGCCAAGTCCTCGTCCTCTCGTCGCAAGGCCGCATAACCGGCCGCATCCCAGTGCCACCGAAACCGCGCTCGCTCGCACTCGCACCCGACGGCAAGACGCTGTACGTAACCAGCATGGACACGGGCCGCTTGACCGCTATCGACGCCGATGACGCAACCGTCGTGCGCACCATCGACTTAGGCGTCAGTGGCACCTTTGCCATCGCTCCCAGCCCCGACGGCCGTAAGCTCTATTTGACCGCGTATAGCGAAGGTGCCCTCTTAGTCGTCGATGTGGCCAGCGGAACCCTGCGCAAAAAGCTCGCCATCGGCCGCAATCCACGGGCCATTGCCTTTTCGCCCGACGGCACGCAGGCGTACGTCACCAGTTCCTTTTCCAATGAGATCCACATCGTCGATGCCGTGCGCGACTCCGTTGTCGGCCACTACGCAACCGGCCAGAATCCACGCGGCATCGCGCTGACACAGCCGGTGTGGCCCACCATCGAGTCCCAACACCCAACCCACTTCGCCCTAGCACCGGCCTTCCCCAACCCCTTCAACGGTTCGACGCAAATTACCTATACGCTCGCCGCCGAGTCTCCGGTCGAACTGCGCGTGTACAACGCCCTCGGCCAAACCGTGCGCACGCTCTTGCGTCAGCAGCGGGAAGCGGGGACGCATCAGATTTATTGGGATGGAAAGGACGATCAAGGACGGGCGCTGGCCAGCGGCACCTACTTGCTCATCATGCGCGCTGGCGCAGTGCGCCAAACGACGAAGATGTTACTCCTGCGCTGATTCTACTGATTCGATAAACCCATCGACGCTAAAATAGCGAAACCCCGTATCGCAAAGCATGGTCACTAGCCGGGCCTCTGGGGTTAGGACACTGGCCACCTGCAAACTGGCCGCCACATTGGCCCCAGACGAAGGCCCCAACAGCAACCCTTCCTCGCGGGCCAAGCGGCGGGTGTAGTGAAAAGCCTCGTCGTCGTCTATCTGCACGATCTGGTCAATTAATTCTTGGTCGAGGACTTCGGGCACAAAACCCGCGCCAATCCCCTGAATACCGTGCAAATCGGCTGTGCCCCCCGAGAGTACAGGCGAGCGCTTAGGCTCGACCGCTACTATGCGCACATCCGGCACGGCCTGCTTGAGCACTTCCCCAACGCCAGTTATAGTGCCGCCAGTCCCCACTCCTGCAACAAAGGCGTCTAACTCACCTCCGGTAGCCGCGAGAATTTCCTCGGCCGTGGCCCGGCGATGGGCCTCCGGGTTGGCCGGATTAGAAAATTGCTGGGGAATAAACACGCCCTCGGGATCGGCCGCCTTGAACTCTTCGGCCTTGCGAATGGCCCCGGCCATGTCTGCGGCCGCGGGCGTCAGCACAATCTCTGCGCCGTAACTGGCCATAACTTGTCGCCGCTCCAAGCTCATGCTCTCGGGCATGGTCAACACCAGCCGGTAGCCCAGTACGGCCGCGGTCAGCGCCAGCGCGATCCCAGTATTGCCGCTGGTAGGTTCGACGATGGTCATGCCCTTTTTGAGCTGGCCTGCTGCCTCGGCCGCGCGGATCATGCTAACGCCGATGCGGTCTTTGACGCTGCCGGTTGGATTGCGCGCTTCGAGCTTGCCGTAGAGCTGGCTGCCGTTGGCGGGCGCGACGCGGTAGAGGCGCACGAGGGGCGTGTCCCCCACCAACTGCAACATGTCGTCTGCGGTCTTGCGCTTACTCATCCCTCGGCCTTCAACTGCTCCACCAAGTCCGCAGCCGTGGACAAGGGCCGCGAGCAGGTCGCGTCGCGACACACATATGCTCGTCCACCAACGGACAGCTTCCCCTCCAACAGCGGCAACGCAGCCTCGGCTTCACTCGCTCCAACGCCAGCGGCCAACACGACCTTATTGGGCACAAAGCGCTGGTGCAGAGCGGTCGCAAAAGTGCGGCACTCATCTTGGTCTCCCACCAAGGCAACCTCCGTAGGCCTAGACAAGTAGAAGTCGAGTGCACAAAGCATTTGCGCCCCAGCGGCAGGAGCACGGCGCAATAGCTGCTCGAAGAGGACCAGCGTTTGCTCGCCCTGCTGCCACAACGACTGATCGCCCTTCATCGCTCCCAAGCGCAACAGCGCCAACGCACCCAGCGAATTGCCCGAGGGCGTGGCGTTGTCAAATGGATTCTTGGTGCGCACGATCAAGTCGGTCGCCTCGGCCCCTGCATAGAAAAACCCCCCGTGCTCCTCATCCCAAAACCGCGCAATCATCTCGCCGGCCCAGTGCTCGGCTGCGGTAAAGAAGCGCAACTCAAAACTCGCCTCATACAGGTCGAGCAGGCCGTTGACCAGACCGGCGTAATCATCCTGATAAGCTGGAATCCGCGCCCGACCGTCCTTGTAGGTGTGCAGGAGACAGCCGTCGCGGACCATGCGTTCTAAAATAAAGTCAGCCGCCTCGACAGCCGCTCGCAGATAGCGATCCTCCCCGATAACCTGATAGGCGCGGGCCATCGCGCTGATCATCAGTCCGTTCCAAGCCGTCAGAATTTTGTCATCGCGTCCGGGGGCCACGCGCTCCTGCCGCGCCGCCAGCAGCACCTCACACCCGCGCTCTACGACTTGCGCTAGCCGCTCAGGCTCGACCTTGAGGAAACGGGCAACCCCTTCTAGTTCGTTTTCCACGTGCAAGATATTGCGCCCGTACTCGAAGTTGCCCTCGGGCACAACGCCGTAATAGCGGGCAAATAGCGCGGCATCTTCTTCGCCCAACAGATCCTCTATCTCCTCTAAGAGCCAAGTAAAAAACAGACCTTCTTCGCCCTCGCTGTCCGCGTCCTGCGCCGCGTAGAAGCCACCTTCGGGCTGCGTCATCTCGCGCAGCACATAGCCGAGGGTGTGCTCGACGACCTCGCGGTAGAATTCGTCTTGGGTCGCCTGATAGGCCTCGAGATACGTCCACACCAACAAGGCGTTGTCGTAGAGCATCTTCTCGAAGTGGGGCACGAGCCAGCGCTCATCTACCGAATAGCGGTGAAAACCCCCGCCAAGCTGGTCGTACATCCCTCCCCTAGCCATGCGCTTGAGCGTGTGTTCCGCGATTTCTAGCGCGCGCTGATCACCCCGTCTAACATAGCGCCTCAACAGCAGAGATAAACTCATACTCGGCGGAAACTTAGGCGCGCCGCCAAATCCGCCAAACCTAGCGTCATACGTGGATTTAAGTTGCACACAGGCCCCATCGAGGACCTCTTCTCCGGGGATGCCGCCCGGCGTCAAAAACTCAGCGTGCTGCTGGAGCGCGCGCATCAGTTCGGCAGTCTTTTCGGCGACGCCAGCGCGATTTTCCCGGTAGTAATCCGCTATCGCTTGCAGCACCCTCGGAAAGCCCGGCCGCCCGTGGCGATCCTCGGGCGGGAAGTACGTACCGCCGTAAAAAGGCTGCAAATCCGGCGTCAGAAACACCGTCATCGGCCAGCCTCCTTGGCCGGTCATGGCCTGCACGGCCGTCATGTAAATCTCATCGACATCGGGCCGTTCCTCGCGATCGACCTTGATGTTGATAAAGTGCTCGTTCATGCGCTGGGCAATTTGCTCGTTTTCAAAGGATTCGCGCTCCATGACGTGGCACCAATGACAGGCCGAGTACCCCACTGAGAGTAAGATGGGCCGATCGGCGGCCCGGGCCGCGGCCAGCGCCTCCTCGCCCCAGGGATACCAATCAACGGGATTGTGGGCGTGCTGGCGCAAGTACGGGCTAGATTCGTCGGCGAGGCGGTTGGTGTGCTTGGGATCGGACATGGTATTAATAATACGATTCGATGGGTGTTGGCGATAGAGCTACGACCTATTGCCTTCGCGTCTGTAGGTAGTCTTCTAGATCGCCGACGATGGTGCGGAAGCACCGCTCGGCCTCGGCGCGAATGTCCGCCCTCTCGCGGCGGCAGTGCAGAGGCCACACTTGCTCCCGATAGCGCCTTTCGAGGGCATCTTGGTAGGCCGCGGGTAAGGCCGCAATCTGCAACGCGCGAATTTCGCCAAAGCTGATATTCGGCGTGCCCACTCCGTTGGCGCAAGCGGCGATCTGCTCGCGGCCTAACCGCGTCTTAAAGAAAAACCAAGCGTAAAACGGATTGAGTCCCTCTAAGCGGATCAAATCAACAAAACAACCCACATTGGCCGGCTTGCTCCCCAAATACACCGCGAGGCGATTCCGGCCCAAGGCCCCAGACCCAGACCGCGACAACAGCAAGTCTCCAAGGCGCACGCGGCTGCGCGGGGGATCGTGCGCACCTGCGGGCGCGACGCACAACAGCGCGCGCTCGTCAAGCCCGGTTTCGGCGATATTGCCTTGCCGGATGACCGGCACTCCGGCTTCTACGTGCTGAGGACGGCTACCCGTAACAATCGGCCCGTACGTCAAATGGCAGATGTACTCCCCCAACGGGACCAGTCTCAAGCGACCCGCCAAGCGACGCACCGCGGCGCGTCCCTGCCAGAAGCGCGGATCCCAACGCTGGGCGCGCAATGCACGCTGCCCTATGCTCAGGATCGCGGCCTCCGATTCGCGGCGAGCCGACGCGCCGAGTAAAAGTCGAGCGTGCTGCGCGTACTGCTCTACGCTCGGCCTCTTCCCAACTGGTGCGATCAGCCGTGCCTTGGTCCGGGCCAGTGACTTGCTACGGCGTAAGACGACCAAGGCCGTCTGCACCTTGTTGAAGGCTCCAGGCAGGGCGACGACAGCCCGCACCTCAGCGCGCGCTAGCAACCAGTCGCGCACGCCCTGCCGCCGGGCATTGGCGAGAAATCCCTCGGGCAATATCAGGGCCATCCAACCAGTGGGCCGGATCAGTTGTAGTGAGCGCTCGATAAAAAGCAACTCCACCGGGAAGGAACGCATCTGCTTTTGTCCATCGAGCAGCCCAAAGCGCTGGGCGAGCCGACAGGGTCCATCGGCCCCAAACAAATGCAACATCGGTCCCAACTTACCAAAAGGCGGGTTGGCCAACACGCAATCGAACGTCTCATCCGTCACCTCGGGAAAGGTGCCGAGCAAACCGTCTCCGGTGTAAAAGCGATCCGCTTGGCTGCGTCCCCGCTCGGCTAGCCCCGCGTCAATCTCAATGCCCGTGGTCTGATAGGCTCGTCCGACGGCGGCCAACAACGCTCCTTCGCCCGCTGCTGGATCAATCACGCGCGCTCCAGTTCCCAGATCTTTTCCCGCAAGCGTACGCACCGCGTCCCAAACCAACTGCGCGACTGCTGGGGGTGTAAAGTGCTGCGCTAGAAGCTTCGCGTTTCCTCCGTTACTCATTAGTGTATCCCATTTGGGGCAATAGCCGCTTATGGCGGCTCATCAAACGACCTACATAACAAATTGCCGAACAAACCATTGGGCACCCAATACGGTCGTTGGCACACTTTCTGCTAACATCCTAGCCACGCGGGCCGCTAACGGCCTCACCCATTCATCCACGCTCATCTTCAGGAGGAACCCCATGCCGACCTTACGGATGCCCAACATCAACCAAGTCGCCCTCAGCGGCCGCTTGGTGCAAGACCCCGACTTCCGCTTCATGGACAACGGTGCCGCTCGCTTGCGGGGGCGGATCGCCGTCAACCGCTCCTACCGCGACCGCAATCAAGAATGGCAAGAGGAGACCTCCTTCTTCGACATCATCCTCTGGCAGAAAGCCGCCGAGACCTTGGCCAAACGCCTGCACAAGGGCACGCCGGTCTTTATCACCGGCCGCCTGCAAAGTCACTCTTGGCGCGATAGCGACGACCAGCCCCGCTTCCGCGTCCAAGTGCAGGTGCGCAACCTGCAAGTTCTGGAAAGAGATGCAGAAGACATGCAGGAGGAAAACGTGCAGCAAGAAACCGCCCTCCAAGCGGCTTGAGCAAGGAATGTGCGCGGGCACAGGCGGGTGCAGTCGGCGGACGAACGAGACGCGCCGCGCCCAGCCCGCGCTTATTCCGCTCGCTCAAAAAGCGCGGCAATGCCCATCCCCCCGCCAATGCACAGCGCAGCTATACCCAGCCTGACGCTATGCTGCTGTATCTGGTGTAAAAGCGTGGTGGCAATGCGCGCGCCACTGGCACCGACCGCGTGGCCGATGGCAATGGCTCCGCCTTGGACGTTGACCTTATCCCAGTCCCAATCCAACTCCCGCCCCACAGCCAAGCTCTGGGCGGCGAATGCTTCGTTGAGTTCGATCCGATCTACATCTTCGAGCCGGGTCCCAGTCTGGGCCAACAGTTTGCGGATCGCAGGTGCCGGGCCGATGCCCATGATGCGGGGATCGACGCCAGCACTGGCTGTGCCCCGGAGATAGGCCAGCGGTACCAACCCGCGCGCCTTAGCCCCTTCTTCAGTCATCAACAGCAACGCAGCGGCCCCATCGTTGATTCCCGAAGCATTGCCCGCGGTCACGGTCCCGTCTTTCTTGAAAGCCGGTTTGAGCTGACTTAGCTGCTCGACGGTAGTCCCGGGGCGCGGATGCTCATCTGTTGCAAAGACGGTCTCCCCACCTTTTTGCGCGATGGAGATAGGCACGATCTGACCTTTAAACGCCTCCTGCTCTTGGGCGCTGGCCCACCGTTGTTGGCTCCGCGCGGCGAATTGGTCCTGCTCGGCGCGAGTAATCCCGTATTCTGCGGCCAAGTTCTCGGCCGTAACCCCCATGTGGCAGTCGTAAAAACAATCCCACAGCCCATCGAGCAATAGCATGTCCTCGACTTGGCCGTGACCTAGTCGCTGACCCCATCGCCCGCCGTGCAGGACGTAGGGTGCCTGGCTCATGTTCTCCATGCCCCCCGCCAGCACTACCTCGGCCTCGCCGGCCCGCAGGCTCTGGGCGGCCAGCGCAACCGCCTTCAACCCCGAGCCGCAGAGCTTGTTGACCGTCATCGACGGCACCTCGTACGGCAACCCGGCAGCGATGGTCGCTTGGCGCGCCGGATTAGCCCCGGCCCCGCCCTGATACACCATCCCCATCAACACCTCATCCACTTCGCTCGCTTCCACTTGGCACTCCTTCAATGCCGCGGCGAGCACCTTGCCGCCCAACTCCGCCGCCGTCACGTCTTGCAGTTCACCGCCAAAGCGGCCCGTGGCTGTACGCCGGGCGCTAACTACAACTGGATCTACCATGTTTTTACCTTTCGCTTCTGCGTGACCGCGTTGACGCGGTGCAGCCACTAACTTAACTTTTTTCACACTGGATATGGGGCTGTAGCTCAGCTGGGAGAGCGCGGGCTTTGCAAGCCTGAGGTCGTCGGTTCGATCCCGATCAGCTCCACCAAACATCGCGGCGCAGTCGATGGTTGGCACCAGTTCCGCCGCAACGCCTGATTCCTGTTACAAAGAGCGATATACAGCGCTGCGATGGTCTATGTGGTTGACACTAACCTGTCTTGCGACGTCATCAATCTCATAGATGACGCGGTACCGACCAACGCGAATCCTATAATGCCGCTCATATCCCTGAATCTTACGAACACCGGATGGACGTGGATTTGCTGAGAGGTTATCCACTGCAGAGGCGATTTGTCTCCTTACATCCAAGGGCAATCTGCGAAAATCCCTAGCACCAGAAGAGGTAAATTGAACAGAGTATCGTTCAGCCACCTGTGCTCCTCTGCCGTTCTACCTCTGCCTCCATTTCCGCCTTCAGTACTTCCCATGGGATTGTGGATTCTCCCTGTCTGGCCTCGATAATCATGCCATCGTATATGTCTTCCCAAAGTTCGCCCCATTCCTCAAGGTCAATGAGGACTGATTTCGCGTTGCCGTGTTCATCGACTAGAAATTGGATACCTTTCATGGTCTGATTGTCCTTTCAAGCAATTGCTGGATTTTTACAAAAAATAAACCTTGCTCAGCCTAAAGGCGAGAAATTTTCGCCGCTCTCCGCTTCGCACTCTCCATGGAGGCCAAGATGCCGCACGACAAATGGAGGCTCATCTACGTCAGCGACCCCTCGGGCAATGCCAACTACGATTTTGACCCGGGCAATGCGCGTCCCCTCATCACCTCACACCCTGCCAAGCCAGAGGAGCTGAAGCGCATAATCGACAACGTCGCCGCCAACAGACCCGATACCTTTATCCAAGAGGTCTATAACGCTGGCTGGACCTTGTACTTTCGCTCCCCGCGCTTCGAGTACGACGCCCGTCCCCAGCACCGGCGCTTTATTCCCATGATGGACGATGGAATCATGCCGCTGCAGGTGATGCTCGACCAAGCCCGCAAGCACGGGATGAATTTTCTCGCTGGCTTTCGCATGAACGACAGCCACGGCGCACCCGACCAAGGAGGGATGTTTCTCCACAAAAACCCGCAGTGGAAAATTGCGGAAATGCCGCAGGGCACGGCCTTTGTTCCCGGCAACAGGATGGATTTTACCTTTGCCGAGGTGCGCGATTACCTCTTTTCAGTGATGAAGGAAGTCGTCGATCAATTCGACGTAGATGGGCTTGAGTTGGTCTTCCGCGAAGGTCTCTACTTTCCGGCTCCCCAAGGCGATAGAAGCCTAGCGTGTGAGCGCCAACCGCTTATGACTGAATTGGTCCAGCGGGTGCGGGACATGCTGGACCAAGCCGGGAGCAGCCGGGGCCGCGACCTGCTGTTGGGGGTCCGCGTTCCGGAGACGCTGGAGGAGTGCCACAACTGCGGTCTCGACGTGCCCACCTGGATAGCGGAAGCGCTCATCAACTACGTCGCTCCCCAAGACGCCATGTATTCGGATTGCAACGCTCCACACCAAGAATTCAGCCAACTCACCAAGGACACCAAGTGTGAACTCATCCCCGGCCTCCTCCCCTATTGCGCCAACCTCGACCGCACCGGTCCGCCGTTGACGCTCGAAAACTACCGCGCCTTGGCCCACTCGTTTGCCCGCCAAGGTGCCGACGGAGTCTCCATGTACAACTTTCAGATGCACTGGGATGCCTTCTGGAAAGCGAGCCGCGATCCAGGGCCAGAGGCCATGTATCCCTTGGCCCTTAGCTACCTGCGAGAACTGCGGGATCCGGCCAAAATTGCCGCTGGCGCGCGACACTATCTCTTTCACCCCATGTGGGGCGGCTCTACGGCCTTTGGATCTCCGGGCAAGACCGCAGGTGGAATTGTCAGAGACGCTAAGATCCACCTTGAGCGGACAGAGCAGCAACCTTACGGGCAGTATCATTTTCGCCTGTACGAAAACTTCGACGAGATCGTCTTTGCCAAACTATTCTTTCGCGCTACGGGCTTGGGGCCGTACGACCAAATTGCGGTCGATATCAACGGCACGGCCATCCCCGCCGACAGAGTACGCCACATCTGGCACAGCGACGGTCGGCACCCGAATCAAGGGCGACCGCTCCCTGCGCATACGACCTGTATTATCGATCTGTCGTCGCCCCCCATACGCGACGGCGACAATGCCCTCGGCGTCCGCTTGCTATTCTCCGGCCTCCCCGAAGGGGCTGTCGTCATCGACGAACTAGAAGTGACTGTGCTACCGCGATAACTCCCGCTTTTCAGCTAAGGAGGAACCTTGTCGAGGAGCGATCCCGAGTTCTGGAATCGGCGCACGAGCGCGACGGCTATATGGACTAACCTGCGCTGGACCTTCGTCCACATCTGGGCGCACGGGCGGGCCCCGGCCTTGGGCATCGTCGCCGTGCAGATACTCTTGGGTATCCAACCCGCACTGCTCATCTACATTACCCAGCACCTCATCGACACCGTTGTCGCCTCCGCCGGTGCGGGAGGAGTTGGCTTTGAACAAACTCTGCCGTGGCTTCTCGCATTCGGTCTCGTCCTCCTGCTCACAAGCGATGTGCTGTGGCAGATCCGGGACGCGCTCCACCTGCGGCTCGAACAGAACCTCGAACACGCACTAGGCCGCCGCTTTCTGGCCAAGGCGTCGCGGCTGCCGCTCGTCTTCTTTGAGGTGAGCGCGTCTTATGATCGCTTGGAACGCGCCAAAAATCCGGGCTTGAAGCTCGATCGGTTCTTCTTCGCGGCCATGCACCTATTCCAAGCCGGCATCCGAGTCCTCTCCATTACAGCCATGTTCGTCCCGGTCTCTCTGTGGATCTCGCTGGCTCTTCTAGTCGTACTGTTACCGCAGATCCGGCTGGCGATTGAACAAAGCCGGCGTTTTATGAGCTTCACCTACGGCCAGACCGAGGAAATGCGCCGGGCCGGCTATGTCGATCGGGTCCTAACCGGGCGGGGCGAACAAAAAGAGATGCGCCTCTTTGCCCTCCGCCATACGCTGAGCCAGCGGTGGCGGGCCATGCGCCAAGCATTGCGGAAGCAACTCTGGCGACAACAGCAGCAGCAGGTTCGCGGGGGCCTTCCCATCACCTGTTTGCGTTTCGGCGTCTCGGCCGGTGTCGCCGTTGCGCTGGCCTATTTTCTCGGCGACCGGCTCCTCACGCCCGGCCGCTTTGTCGCCCTGTTCCGGGGAGTGGACGACATGCTAAGGGCCGGTTCCAGCCTCGGCCATTCTTCGCGGGAACTGCAAAACCAAAGCGCTGAAATCAGCTATGTGCGCGAGTTTCTCGACCTGCCCGAGAAGGACGCCGCTTGGATGCAACGACCACCGACCGACCGCGAGCCAACCCGGCTCTTCCCCAAACCGCTACGCGAGGGGTTTGCCGTCAAAGATGTCTGGTTTTCCTATCCGGCCGCGGACGCTGCCGAGGGCGAGAACCCCCGTCCCGTCCTGCGAGGCGTGAGCCTGCACCTTGAGCCAGGAGAACGAGTAGCCCTCGTCGGCGCAAACGGCGCGGGAAAATCGACCCTCGCCAAGCTCTTGCTGGGCCTGTACCAACCAGCATCGGGCGAGATCACCGTCGATGGCGTCCACTACGACGCGATCGACCGAACGAGCCTTGCGAACGCAGTGAGTGCCGCGTTCCAAGACTTCTTCAACTTTGAACTCACCGCCTCCCAGTCAATTGGAATCGGTGCCCTCGGCAGCGGTGATAGCGACCAAGAAGCCGACCTGTGGCCAGCGTGGCTGCCACCCGATCCAGCAGTGGTAGAAAACGCAGCGCGGCGAGCCGGCGTCGATGCCATCACCGCACGCCTGCCCCAAGGCTACGACACCCCGGTGGGGCACGTCCTCGACGGCGGGCAAGGGCTTTCCGGGGGCGAGTGGCAGCGCATGGCCATTGCCCGCGCATTCATCCGCCAGCCCGAGTTGCTGATCCTCGACGAGCCGACCGCGGCGCTGGACCCCATGGCCGAGGCCGAGGTGTACCGGCAGTTCGGCGAGCTGCTCGCCGGTCACACTGCGCTGTTGATCAGCCATCGGCTTGGCTCGGCCCGCATGGCCGACCGCATTCTCGTCCTCAAGGACGGTCGCATCGTCGAGCAAGGCCCCCACGACGACCTAGTGGCAAAGGGCGGCGTGTACGCTGCCATGTGGGAGGAACAAGCCTCGTGGTACCAGTAATCCTACAAGATACAACGGTGGTTCGCCCGCCTATCATGCGTACGCTCTTGCGCTTTCTGAGGTGGATGATCCAGACAGACCCCCGCTACTCCATCGTCCTACTGGTGCTCCAGTTCGCCACCGGTCTGCTGCCAGCCGCGTCGATATGGGTTATGCGGGCATTCTTCGATCGCAGCCTCGCGGTGTACGAAGGGAACCTGCCCGTAGAGGACATGCTGGTGTGGATCGCTCTTTGGGTCGTGCTGGCACTCGCGCACGAAGTGTTCAGGTTGGAGCTCTTCTTTTTACTAGTTGATCGGCTAAAACAGGAACTAGAAGACCGGCTACTCACCCAACTCCAGCACAAAGCAAGCGTCCTGCGACTCGAGACCTTCGAGCGCGCCGATTTCCACGATGTGCTGCGCCGGGCACAAGAAGCAGCCTCGCCCGGCTTTTTTCTCAACCTCATCGGCGAGATCCACACGATAATCACCGGAATGCTGACGGTCGTCTCCGTCGCCTTGGTCGTCGGGCTGTGGAATCCGCTGCTCCTGATCGCCATCGCCTTGGTCTCACTGCCGCCGCCGCTAGCGCGGGTGCTCCAAGAGAAGAACACCTTTTACCTTAAGCGCGAGCAGACCCAGCGCGAGCGCCTGCGGGCCTACTTGGAGCGCATTCTCACCGAGCGCGCTGCCGCCAAGGAAGTGCGAGTCTTCAACCTTGGATCGTCCCTGCTCGGTTGGTGGGGATATCTCTACTGGCAGGTGGCCGACCGACTCTTTCAGCAGAAACGCTCGCAGTCTCTGGTCAATATCTTGCTATCGACTTTCAGCTTGGCCGGTCTGGCCGCCGGCATCGGCTGGTCGGCTTGGGCCGTGGCTAACGGCGGCCTCTCCCCCGGGCAGTTCGCCGCCATGATGGTGGCGCTGCAGCAAGTCAGCACGCATGTCGATTTGGTCTTCTGGCGGTTTGGTTATCTCGCCAATCGCCTCCTGTACATCGCCGATCTCTTCACCTACCTCGACTTGGGACCGGAAGAGCCAAAGGATGGCGTGCCAATCGACAACGTCGGCGAGGTCCCGATTGCAGCCACCGGTCTCTCTTTCCGCTATCCGCAGGCACAACGCCCGGCAATCGACGACATCTCATTCACCATCCAACCCGGCGAGCGCGTGGCCCTCGTCGGTGCCAACGGCTCGGGCAAGACCACGCTCGTCAAAGTATTGTTAGGATTGTTCCACCCCACTCAGGGAAAGGTGCTCTACGGCAATGTCGATCTGAACCGGGTGGATCGGAACGGCCATTGGGACCAATCGGCCGCAGTGTTCCAAGACTACACCCGTTTTGCATTTTCTTTAGGCGAAAACATCGGCTTGGGGCGCACCGAGCAAATGAGCGACCAAGCAGCCGTTGAGCGTGCCGCGCACCAAGGCGGAGCCGCCCCCATCGCCGAGCAACTGCCAGAGCACTACCACACCCTTCTCACCAAGGAATTTGCCGGCGGCACCGAACTGTCCGGCGGCGAGTGGCAGCGCGTCGCCATCTCGAGAGGATTCATGCGCAACGCCGCCCTGATCGTACTCGACGAGCCGACCGCGTCGCTCGATCCCCAAGCCGAAGCCGACGTATTCCGGCGCTTCCTCGCCATGTCCGGCGAGCGGACCACCATCGTGGTCTCTCACCGCTTGGGATCAGCCCGTCTGTGCGACCGGATCTTAGTGCTAAAAGAGGGACGCCTGCTCGAAAACGGGACGCACGATGAATTGCTGTCTCAAGGGGGAGAATACGCCCGCTTATGGGCTTTGCAGGCGCAGTGGTACGGCGAGGGATAGGGCTTGCCTGGGGCCGCGGTGGGAGGTACTTTTAGCACGCATTTCTAGGCTCGATCCGTCCGGCGAATCCGCAACCAAGAGATTGTCTATGAGTGCATTGCACGCGCCCACGCTCAGCGCCGCCGCTTCGTGAACCGTGGCCGCCCCTTACCCCATTGTCAACGGTGCCGAGCACGCTTGGGTGCTCCACGACCCCCGCTTTAAGCCCGACCCGCGTCTGTCTAACTGCCCCAACGCCAAGCCCGACTATGAGCAGTCGGCCGAAGACCTCATCGAACACATGCGGACCTATGGAGTCGACAAGGTCGTCATCAGCCATGTGTGCTACTACGGCCGCGACAACCGCTATGCCAGCCACTGCGTACAGCGCTATCCCGACCGCTTTGCCGCCATCGGCCTTTTAGTGGGGTACCGGCTGCACGATCCGGCCGATCCGGAGAATCCGGCGCGTTTGGAACGGGCCATGCGAGAGGAGGGCTTGGCAGGGCTACGCTTGAGTCCCATCTACGACCGCGACGTGGTCTGGCTCAGTGATGAGGTCAGCTATCCGCTGTGGCACCGAGCCGAGGAGTTGGGCGCGGTGTTCAACATCTTCCTAGCGCCGCACCAAGTGGGGCAGGTGGCGGCCATGGCCGAGCGCTTCCCTGGGGTCAAAGTGGTCATCGACCATCTGGCGATGATCGACATCAACGCCCCCGATAGCGAGGGCTTTGGGCCGCTGCTCGATCTAGCCCGCTGGCCCAATGTGTACATCCGCACCTCGCTGCACAATCCTTCCAAGGAACGACCGCCCTTCCGCGATGTGTGGCCCTTTTTGGAGCGGGTGTACGACCGCTTTGGGCCGCGGCGGATGGTATGGGCCAATTTTTACGAACTGCTCATTATGCAGGAGTTGATCCCCTTTTTCAGCGCTGAAGACAAGACGTGGATTTTGGGAAAGAACGCTCTAGATATCTACTTTAAAGGTCAGGGCTGACAGCCCATTCTGCGGCTGGGTTCAGGGTGCTTATCCGGCGAATTGCCGCAGGTCGCGTTGGAGAATTCCCGATCCAGATATGCACATATCGCCTACGGATCCACCTGCTGGTAGAACTTCTTCGCGCCATTTTCAATAGTCATAATGACCGCGCTTTTGGTCGGGTGACGGTTTTCGTCGTAGCGGGCAATGCGCGTCGCCCCAGCGTACTGTTCGGTAGCCAACAGTTGTTGTCGTATCGCATCTGCGTCGAGACTACCCGCGCGCTCGGCAGATTCCAAGAGCAAGCGCACCGCATCGTAGCTCACCGCATCGCCGCCGGTGGGCGCGATCCCGTACAGGGCTTGGTATGCGTCGATGAACGCACGCGCACTCGGCTCGTCCGTGTCCGGCGAAAAGTGGCTGCTGAAAAAGCTGCCATCCACGGCGGCCTCTTCATTATCCAACAGCGTCGGATTGTCCCAAGCATCAGCCCCGAGAAAAAGCGTCGGTTCCCCAGCCGCGTTTTGCAGCGGCAGGGCACGCGCCTGTTTAGTCACAAGCGCGACTTCTGGCGGCAGACCCGATAGGAAGACCGCCTCGGGAGCCGCCGCCGCAATAGAGGTCAATTGCGCGGCAAAATCCGTCGCACCGCTCTCATAGAACTCTTCGGCGACGATATCTCCCCCAAAGCCGCTAAAATGAGCGATAAAAAACTCGGCGATCCCCTCGGTATAAACTTCCCCGCGCTGCGTCAAAACAGCGGCTGTATTCACTCCGAGCGTCTCTTTGGCAAACTGCGCCATGACGCGCCCTTGAAACTGGTCGGTGAAAGCGGCCATGAAGACAAACTCGCCAGCAGCGGTCACGGCTGGATTGGTGGCTGCCGTGGTAATCATCGGCACACCGTGACGCTGAGCTACGGCCCCTACCTCAATGGCGTGCGAGGAGCGATTGGGGCCAATGAGGGCGACGATTTCGTCTGTAAGAATCATGGTCTCAGCAGCCTGTACAGCCACTGCCGCTTCCTGTATGTCCATCTGGATGACCAATTCAACGGATCGGCCCAACAGTCCACCGCCCTCGTTGACTTCGTCCACCGCAATCTTAGCCCCATTCGGATAGGTGATGCGGTCTCCCGAGACAAGGAACCCAATTTTAACGGGGGTGCCGTCGCCGTCCGCAGTAGAAGACAGGGAACTCTTATCCTCACAAGCAGCGAACGCGATGGCCACAACGCAGGCGACGTAGAACAATTTCATAGCAGATTCTTTTCTAAAGGTGTGGATGGATTCTGATTTTATCAGATTGACGATGGTTAAATTTACTGAAATTGAGCATTGCCGAAATAGCCGCCCGCCACCGCTGCCCCGACGGCACGGTCAAGCGCCGCTTGTCCCACGGACGCGACCGAATCCGCACGGTGTTGGGCGTCACCCCCAAGACGAGGAGCAAGACCATGAGCACTAGCCAGCAACGCCCCTTCCCCCAGTACCGACCCGAAATACGTATTGAGGCAAGCCAAGAGGCCACCGAACGCGATGTCATGATCGAAGCCTATATCACCCAAGCTGGCCGCACAGTGCTGTTCCGCCGCTACAACGGCAATCGCTGGGCCAAAAAAGACACCCCCCCGCACAATTGGGGCGAGAAGATGACTTGGGAAGAGGATCTACCCCACTCCGACCGCATAGTCATCGACGGAGTAACCTACGTACATTATTACGACAACCTGACGAACGTGGCCTGCGGCATCGTCGATTGATGGTTTATTACGAATAGCGCAACGATCCTCCAAAAAATAAGCCCGCTACCGCCGACTTATTGACTTTTTTCAAACATCCACGTTCTTTGATTTAGTTCCCCTTTACCAACAGGAAAATATCCTACTATGACGACGAAAAATAAAAAACGCAAACTCTTCAAACTTTTAGCCCCGCAGGCGGAAAGCGTTTACTTGGCCGCCTCTTTCAACGATTGGGACCCGCAGGCTCGCCCGCTAAAAAAAGACGCCCAGGGCTTGTGGAAAACTTCGGTCACTTTGCCTTTGGGCAAGCACGAATACCGCTTTGTGGTCGATGGCGAATGGCGCGATGATCCGCAGTGCGAAGAGCGCCGTCCCAATTCTTTCGGCACTACCAACTGCATTTTACACGCCTGATTCACCGCGTCTAAAGGCGTACCCCCTACGCTTCACGCATAAGCAGCGCGTAAATCCCCTCGCCGCACCACGCAAAGTCTGAGCGTTATTCCCCGTCCCGAGGCCGGTATTCGCCGCGGGCGTTCCAGCCGGGATACTGCGCTTCTAAGGCGACAAGCGTCTGACGGGTATAGTAGGGATGGTCGGGCGGAGGAAAGCGGAAGAGCTGGCGATCGGCGGCAGTAAGACCAGCGATGAACTCGCAAAAGTGCGGGTTGCGCCCCACGTGGGTGTAGTGCTCGACGCCTTCCCAGTAGTGGTCGGCGCGACCATAGGCGAATTTCCAGATATAGCGCTGTCCGTCGGTGCGCCGATAGTCACTGGCAGCGTGCCAAGAGTAGTTGTGGAAGATGGCCACCGAGCCGCCAAGAGCGACCATTGGCTCAGCTCTGGCCGCGTCTTGGTGCTGGCCATCCCCGTCGGCGACGAAGAGGGTCGGGGCCTGATCCCCTTCGACATCTTCGAGGCAGAACCAGAAGTTGAGCTGGCTGTGGCGACGATCGGATTCGGTGGGCGGTAGTAGCGAGTTGTTGCCATTGTCGATGTGGAACGGCCCACCCTTGCGGCCCGGATAGGAGACCAGACCCAGTCCGGGCCGATAGTGTATTTGGTCGGTGCCGAGCCAGCGTCGGGCAAAGGCGATGGCCTCGCGATCGACGATGGCGCGGTTGAGGCATTGTTCGGGATAGGGAAAATAGCAGGAGCCGCTGCGATCGTCGGGTGGATTGTCCGCGACTTCGTCCCAAGATTTGAGGATGCGACGTAGGGCAGCGGCCATGGTAGAGCGTTGGGCTTCGGGGAGATAGTTGTGGACAATGACGTAGCCGCACGTGGCAAGCGCTTCGAATACTTCGTCGGTTAATCTTGGCCCCTGCATGTGAGTGTCCTTTCATCGGTTGGGAGTCGTCACGACGGAAACGGCACGGGAATCCCATCGCCGTGCCACGGGAAGGCGTAACTCGGTGCATTGCAGAAGCGATCTAGCCCAGCTCCGACGCGAATCGCCGTTGACGGCGGCAGTTCCACCGAGAAGTATTTCCCTTCTACAGTAACTACGACCTCGCCATCCTTCCCTGCGGCGCGGTATTTGAGCTGCGTAAAGCGATGCTCACCAAAAGCACCGGCCTGTACAATGAGGCGGCGCATCTCGTGCCGCGACGTGTTGACGAGTTGGAGGCCGACCGCGTCCGGCCCCAGTTCATCCACTAAAGCAGCCACGTCTAAGGGCAATCCCGGACGCAGGCGGTCGGCGTCGAAGTAGCGCACCGTAGCGCGGAGCAGGCCGCCGTTATAAACCGACTGCGGTGCCCCCAGCGTCACTTGGGTCAGCCCCTTGGTCAACACCGGCTGCGACGGGAGTCGGTTAGTCGCAATGACCTCCAAGGGACTGCGCTCGTCGGCGCGCATGGCCTCGTAGGTTTCTAGAGCCTGCTGGTACTCCGCCCGCAGGATCTGCTCCGGCCAGCCCGGATTCTTGCCATCGTAGTACTGGAAGCGGGCGAATTCAGTATTGCCCCAGTTTTTCTCTCCTAGGGCTGTCCCCACGTCGTTCCAATCGCGCTCCACATCGCCGTCGCGCACCAAGGTAATCAGCTCGTAATCTTCCTGGGCCATAGAGGCGTGGTACAGATGCATGATGTCCTGACCCCGCAACGGAGTGGGTTCCAGCCAGTAGCCCCGCATCTCAATCCCGTCGCTTACGTGCAGCCCCGGCGCTGGATTCCACTCCCAGCCGTCCGGCCCGTAGCGCACCGGCACGAGAAACTGCCCATCCTCCCGCTTCCTGCCGTTATCGACTTGCAGCTTGATTTGCGAGCGCAAAAAGTCGAGATACCCGCTGTCGCCGGTGAGCAGTTGAGCGCATTCGACCGCGATGTTGATGCCGTGGTACATGATGTTGTAGCCTTGGTAGTGATTCCAGCCATACTGGCCGCCCCACCACACGCCTTCGCGTCCCCCACCTATGACGCCTTTGGCATCGACGTTGTCTGGGCAAATACCGCCGTTTTTCTCGGTGCGCTCCATCCACGCTTCAGTGTAGTCGAGAACCCACTGTTTGTACTTGTCGTCGCCCGTGTACAGATACGCATTGGCCACCAGCGCAGTAGCCGCCAAGCTGTTGGGCGTGTCGCACTGCAAGACGAGCTGGTCGAAAAGATCGACGATCTGTTTGCGCCGCGCGGGGTTTTCAAACCATCGCGTCTCCAAGTTTTTGACGATGGGATACAGGCTGGCGCGCACGCCGTAGTAGTTGGCCTGCCCGCCTAGACCGCGCCCGGCCAGCAGCATGGTGTTGGCGTATTCCGCGTCCGCGTGGAGCTTGGGCCCCTGACTCGAATGGAAGGGCGAGCGCAGGATGCGGTATTCGGGATCCCAGTTTGGGGCTTGGGGATCCTCGCCGATGAACATGGCCGCAAAGCTCCGCGATCGCCGCATGTTTTCCGATACCGTGGGATCGGCCACCCCAAAGTCGTAAAAGGCCATATTGCCCTCGCCCAAGTGGTGCCACTCCATGGCTTGTTCGAGGTTCCAGAACTCGTTGTGGATGGACGGCCGGAAGACCTTCTTGTGGTCGTTATAGCGCGTGCGGTGATTGATGCGATCGTCGCTGATGCGAGTGACGGCGTTCCAGTTGCGGAAGTGGATATCCAGCAAATCGTCAGCCGCGCCAATCGCGTAGAACAGGCCAAAGTTGTACACCTGTTCGTAGAGATCATCCACATCCTCAGCCAACAAGGTGCCGCCGCCGCGCTCAAAGTACTGCCGGGCGAACAGGCGGCCCGACTCCTCCATCAGCGCGATCAAATTCCGCTCCATCAAAGCCCACGCTGGCGGGGCCACGACCTCGGTCGCCTCGATCTTGCTCATACTATTTGCCACCATTGCCTACTGCCTCCTGTGCGAGAAAAGGTCGGACGTAATTCTAGGCGGCGACACCTGCGCAGGCAAGCGGTCCGCTTGGCCGCTCCAGACGCATCCGTTACCTTAAAAACCCATGAACAGCAAAGACTACCTACACGACCTCTTCGGCTGCCAAGGCCGCAAAGCCATCGTCACGGGGGCCTCCAGCGGTTTAGGAGCCGAACTGGCCCGCGTCCTCGTCTCGGCAGGAGCTGATGTCCTCGCCGTCGCCCGCCGTCAAGAGCGCCTCGAAGCACTCGCCCACGAATTGCAAGACAGCGCCGGCACCATTCACGCACACGCGGCTGACCTCAGCGACAACGCCGCCATCGCCGCCCTGCCCGAGCAAGCGCGTGAGCAACTCGGCGGCTGCGATATCTTGGTCGCCAATGCCGGCACAGCCACTCGCGGCCGCCTCGAAGATATGGCCGAGCAAGACTTTGCCGCGGTCGTCGATCTCAACCTCAAAGCTCAGTGGCTGCTCGCCAAAGCCTGCTTTCCCCTGCTCCGCGAATCTGGAGCCGGCCGCATTGTCAACATCGCCTCAATCTACGGCTTGGGAGCCTCGGTAATCAACGGCCTGAGCGCCTACACGATCAGCAAGCACGGACTCGTGGGGCTGACGCGCTCGCAGGCCGTGGAATGGGTCAGACACAGCATTACTGCAAATGCCATCGCCCCCAGCTATTTCCCCACCGAAATGACCGAGACCGCCCTCGACAACGAGAAGATGAGTACCCGGCTGCGCACCTTTACACCGCAAGGGCGCTTCGGTCAGCCCACAGAGTTAGCCACCGCCCTGCTCTTTTTATGCTCAAAGGCCAGTGGCTATGTCAACGGAACCATTGTACCGGTGGACGGCGGCTGGACGGCGTGGTGAGCGGAATTCGCATGACGCCTGAGCAAATCATAGCTATAGTCGCAACCGGTGAGTCCGATACACTGGAGTTCAAGGAGACCACCGGAAGACGCCGCGAAGCTGCTCAAACGATGTGCGCCATGCTTAACCATCGCGGTGGGCGCGTCCTTTTCGGCGTCACGCCGGAAGGATATGCGGCCGGCCAGCAAGTGAGCGACCACACGCTCGAAGAAGTGAGTGCAGAGATCCAAGAGATCGAACCGCCGGTATTTCCGGTAGTAGAGCGGGTTCCCTTGGAGGACGGCCGAGAAGTGGTCGTGGTAAGCGTCAATCAAGGTCCTATGAAGCCTTATAACTACAGGGGAATCGCCTACCGCTGCAGGGCCTCAGTTTGATCAAAGATGGCGAATTGTTGCGGGCCGCGGTCGTATTGTTCGGAAGCACCGACCGGATCGAAGCCGAGATGCCTCAGTGCCTGCTCCGGGTCGCCCGTTTTCGTGGAACCGCCCGCACGGAATTTCTCGACAACCGACAGTTTCGCGGCAACGCTTTCGTGCTGCTCGCAAGGGCAGAGCGTTTTATGCTCGAAAACCTGCCAGTAGCCGGCCGCATTGTCCCGGATCTCTTCGAGCGGATCGATGATCCACTCTATCCGCCTGCGGCGTTGCGCGAGGCATTGGCGAATGCGTTCTGCCACCGGGATTATGCGATCGGCGGCGGCTCGGTAGCCACTGCAATATACGACGACTGCTTGGAGATAACCTCAACGGGCTCGTTGCATTTTGGACTGACTGCGGAGAAGTTGTTTGCTCCACACGAATCGCTGCCTTGGAATCCTCTGATCGCTGATGTGTTTTACCGACGCGGCGTCATTGAGCGATGGGGGATCGGCACGATCAATATGGTAAAGTGGACGACGGCTGCCGGCCTGCCACAACCCGAGATCGAGGATACCTCTGGTTGCGTGACGGTGCGCTTTCGGCCCAACCGAAATGTGCTGCCTCAGCGCGTTGAGAGAGACCTGACCGAGCGGCAAAAAGCGACGCTAGCCCTGCTGGATCAGGCTGGTCGAGGGCTAGCACTGCGCGAGATATACGCACAACTAAAGCCGCTGGCCAGCGAGAGACAAGTGCGAGAAGACTTGGCTATTCTAAGGACGTTTGGGCTGGTCGCGCCCACGGGACATGGGCGGGGAGCACGGTGGAACCGCCTGTAAATCAAAATTACGGCTTATTCACAGGACAAGGGCGGTTAGAGAATAACTGGTCCACCGAGCGCAAGTGGGCTACATTGGCAGGCCGCGACCTCAGTCCGTCGTAACGCATCGCAATCGCCCACGAAATGAACTACCGGGCCGAGTATAAGGACAAGGCCGACGCAGCCAACGCTATCGGCGTTTCCGTGTCCTTAGTGGATCGCTTCGACAAGGCCCGGACTGCCATCAGCGCCAACCCGGCTCTGCGGCGGCGAAATGCTGTCGGAAATGAAGCACGGTCATATGACCGTTTCCGACTACACCCGTATCGCCAACGCCAGCAAACAGGCGGATAAGATGCGCGGGATTCTGGCACCGAACGATATTCCGTTCGAGAAGGAAACCTACGTGGACTTCCGCAAGGCGGACTCGGCGATGAACTACTTTGCCAATCTGGCCGACACGCTGAAGGAGCTTTCCGACGACGTGCTGCCCACGCTCGAAGAGTCCGAGTTTCCCAAGTCCTTCTTGCCCAAGCGCGGCGACGCTGAGGAAGAGCAAGAGACGGAGGGCGAGCGGGCCTGCGAAGGTATCTCTATCGTCTACGCTGGCGACACCGCTGAGAAAGTAGCCGAAGTAGCGAACCTCATTGCCGACAACGTGTCCGGCACGGACTTGGTGGAGGACGCCGCTGAGACCTACGTCAGCATTTGGAAGGAGTAGTTATCCGATAACTGACCACGTTGTAGTAGGGACAAGGGTGGGTTATCCTCTAACTGGTAGGAGAAATACAATGCGAACCTTGAAGTATGTTGGTATTCTCTTTGTCTCGCTGTTGGCATGGTCGTTCATTATTATCAACACTCAGGGGTGCGATAATCAGCCTGAACTCGACCCTTGTGAACGTATCGCTGAGTTCTCGCATCAGTGGGAGTGCACGATACCTGTCAGTGGAGAGGACGCTTTACACCTGACTCTGACTATGGTATATCAAGCGCCGTGCGTCTATGTGTGGGGCATAGAAATTCTACCGATTGGTGGCGAAGAGGCTATATACCTCTCTGCTGGTAAGCTGCTTATTACTGACGTGAAGCGAGCAGACGATGCTATTATTCTCGGTATCCAATCGCGGCGCGACCAGTTTTGGGTGGAAAATAATGCGAGTGTGGACGAAATTGTTCACGGCCTTAGTGTCGCAGTAATACAGGGCGATTCGCTCAGTATATGGGGCCAGATACTCGGTAAGGTAAATCGTCGTTCAGTTATCCGATAACTGAGTTCACTTTTCACGTTGGCTTATTATGGCTTATTCACAGGTCAATATGATGCAACTGATTGAAAATAAAGATGTTATATTATTATGGCTTATTACGGCTTATTCATAGGCCAATATGATGCAACTGATTGAAAATAAAGATGTTGGCTTATTATGGCTTATTCACAGGCCACAGGTCACTAACCACGGCCTCTCAGACCGGCGGCGCTTCGAGAAAAACGCGCGCTCCCATATCGGCGTAGCGCGACCGGCTCTCGGCCGTGCCATTGCGAAAACAGACCGCGGTATCTGTGCCCTGCAAGGACTCAACTACGTGGCGCACGCAATCATCGACGCTTTTCAGATGGGGATGTCCCCGGTGATTTAGATCCATTTGCAAGTCAGTGGGGCCAAAAGAGAGGCAATCGACCCCAGGCCGCGCCAAGTTGAATGCACTCGTCGCGGCCGCCACCGATTCGACTTGCAGCCACAGCACCCCGTACTGGTTCCACCAATCCGCATACGCCTGAGGGCCGCTGCTCGCGTCGCCGACGCGGGCACCGCCGCCGTGGCTGCGCACCCCTTGCGGCAAGTAGTAGAAATTGGCCACGGCCTCTTCAGCGGTCGCCACGGTCTCCACTTGGGGCACCTCGATCCCCGAAGGCCCTAAGTCCAGATAGTTGCCGATCAAATAGGTGTTGCGGGTGTGCTTGATGCGAAAGTGCAACGGCATGTCGAACTCCCCAACCATGCCCGCCAACGCGACCAAGCGGTCTTCGCTATAGGGCGAATGCTGGCTGTCGGTAAAGACAAAATCGCACGCGCCCAACTCGGCAATGCGCTTGAAGGCGTCGCGCTCAATATCGCCGCGAATGCCAAACCCCACCACCTGTTCGCCCCGCTTAATTTTCTGCTTCAAATTCGCTGCCATGCTCTCGTCTCCTTTAAGAGATTGCCAACGCCCCGGTTAGGCGTATAGCCCCAATATGCTAGCCACCAACCAGAGCAGGGTGTTGATCTGCAAAGGCCGATCACTCCAGACGACTGCCGTCGGGTCGGCCCCCTGTCCTCGATGGTACACTAGATAGAGATAGCGCAACACGCCGTAGAGCACAAAAGGAATCGTCCACTGCAATCGCGCATCTTCTACTCCGCCCACCCCCATCGCGTACAGCGCGTAGCAGACCACGGTCACAGCCGTGAGGACGGCGATCATTTGGTCGAGAAAAGGCAGGCTGTATTCTTTGAGAATGGCGCGGTGATCCGCGGCCGCATCCGCCAGTTGCACGATTTCCTGGCGGCGCTTGACCACAGCCACGAAGAGCACCAAGGCAAAGATACAGACGATAAACCAAGTGGAAATAGACACCTCGATGACCACGCCGCCACCGACGGCGCGCAGCAGGTAACACGCGGCTACGATCAGCACATCCACCAATACCACGTGCTTGAGCCGGAGCGAGTACGCCGCGTTGAGCACCGCGTAGAGCACGGCCACCCACCCCAAATGAGGATGCAGCCAAAACGCACAGGCCAACGCAAGGGCCAACGCGACCAAAGCCGCCCCCCAAGCCAACGAGACCGACAGGTGGCCAGCGGCAATCGGTCGATGGCACTTTTGGGGATGCAGGCGGTCGTACTGGCGGTCGAAGATGTCGTTGAACAAATAGACGCCGCCGCTCAGCAGGACGAAGCAGAGGGCCGCCCCTAAGCTGTGTATTAGGTAGGAAAGTTCAAATAGATGTTCGGAAAAGACGAGGGCGGGAAAGACGAAGACATTCTTGATCCACTGCCGGGGGCGCATGGACCAGAGGATGTAGTAGAGCGACAAAACTAGGCTATGCTTCGGCACAACCGGAGATGAGAGGCCGTTCAGACCTCCATGATCTCCTTTTCCTTGTTCTCGATGATCTCGTCAATGGAGGCCACGTATTCAGCGGTCAAATCCTGCACCTTTTTCTGCGCACTGCGCGACTCGTCTTCGGAGATATCCCCGTCCTTTTGCGCTTCCTGGAGCAAGTCGATCCCGTCGCGCCGCGCATGGCGCACGGCAACTCGCCCTTCCTCGGCTCGATGCCGGGCGACTTTGGTGATTTCTACCCGCCGCTCCTCGGTCAGTTCGGGAATGGGCAGTCGGATGATGGTGCCGTCGTTGGCCGGGTTGAGCCCCAAGCTCTTGTCGGCGAGAATGGCCTTTTCAATCACGGGAATCAAGGCCGCCTCCCAAGGCTTGATCGCCAACAAGCGCGGCTCGGGGACGCTGATCGTCGCCACCTGATTGAGCGGTGTCTGCTGGCCGTAGTAATCCACCCGCACGTTGTCGAGCATGGCGACCGAGGCCCGCCCCGTGCGGATAGAGGCTAAGTCGCGGCGCAGAGACTCAATGGCCTTATCCATAGCCTCTTTTACTGTTTCAATGACCTCTTCCAACATGGCGGCCTCAATGTGCTTTCAAGCGTCTTCTCCCAAGACGAACCGCTCAAAGCGACGCACGGTAATTTTCTCGCCAATTTTAGCGGTTATTTCAGTGACTAATTCGCCAATGGTCTGGTCGGGATTTTTGACGAAGACCTGTTCCATTAGGCAATTTTCCTGATAGAACTTTTCCATGCGGCCATCGACGATTTTCTCAGCAATGTGCTCGGGCTTACCCTCGTTTTTGGCCTGTTCGAGAAAGATGGCTCGCTCCTTTTCCACGGCGTCGGCGGGAATGCCCTCCCGATCGACCGCCAAAGGCTGAGAGGCAGCAATGTGCATGGCCACATCCTTGGCGAACTCTTGGAAGTCGCCAGTGCGAGCGACGAAGTCGGTTTCGCAGTTGACCTCTAGCAGCACGCCGAGGCGGCTGCCCTGGTGAATATACGCCTGGATCAGGCCCTCGCTGGCGTCGCGACCAGCTCGCTTTTCCACTGCGGACAGGCCCTGCTTGCGCAAGTACTCAATGGCCTTTTCGCTGTCGCCGCCGGTTTCTTGCAGGGCTTTCTTGCAATCCATCATGCCCAAGCCCGTTTTCTCTCGGAGCATTCGTACGCTTTGTGCGGTAATCTGAGTCATCGTCGTTTGCTTTCAAAAGTAATTGATCTAGCTATGCAGTGGCCTCGGCTACATCCGCCGGGGCCTCTTCGGCTTGTTCGGTCTCCACGGCCTCTTCGGCCTCTTGCTTGTCGTCGCGCGCTGCTTTCTCGGCCTCAGCTTCGGCCCTACCCTCAATCACCGCGTCGGCGATCAGGCGCGTGATGAGGGCGATCGAGCGGATGGCATCGTCATTGCCAGGGATCGGATAGGTCACCAAGTCGGGATCGCAGTTGGTATCGACAATGGCCACGGAGGGAATGCCTAGCTTGGCCGCCTCGCGCACTGCGATGTGCTCCTTCTTGATATCTATGATAAAGACCAAGCCGGGCAAGCTACCCATGTTGCGGATGCCAGCCAAGGTCCGCTGGAGTCGGGCGCGCTCTTTTTCGAGCAGCAGAACTTCTTTTTTCTTGAGGTTCTCGTAGGTGCCGTCAGCCGAGATGCGGTCGAGATGCTCTAGGTGCCGGATGCTTTGGCGGATAGTCTGCCAGTTGGTCAACATCCCGCCGAGCCAGCGCTCGGTGACGTGAAACATGCCACAGCGTTCGGCTTCCTGTCGCACGAGTTCGGCGGCCTGTTTCTTCGTGCCGACAAAGAACACGGCGCGTCCAGCGCGCACCGTTTGACGCACGGTCTCGCAAGCGGCTTCGACCTTGCCGACCGTCTTTTGCAGGTCGATAATGTGGATGCCGTTGCGCTCGGTGAAGATGTAGGGCTGCATTTTGGGGTTCCAACGCCGGGTCTGGTGCCCGAAGTGGGTCCCCGCTTCCAGCAAGTCGCGGATAGTGAAGTCAGCCATGATCGCTCCTAAATGTTAGTTGGGCCTCCGCCTCCTTCATCTACACACAGAAGCCCCGCAGACGCCGAACGCCCACGGGACACTCTCTGCCGTGCATTGGGAAGCGTGTGTATTGGAATGGAACTAGCGCTTGGAGAATTGGAAGCGCTTGCGTGCGCCAGCCAATCCGTACTTCTTGCGTTCTTTCTCGCGGGCGTCGCGCGTCAAAAAGCCGCCTTTCTTCAACACTTCCCGCTTCTGCGGGTCGTACTGCACCAAGGCGCGAGCAATGCCCAAACTCGCGGCACCGGCTTGACCGCGCAGGCCGCCGCCACGGGTGGAAATGTGGATGTCGAACGCGTTTCGCGTCTCGGTCAGATCCAGAGGCTGCACGAGGATCATCTCTAGGGAATCTCGGCGCAGGTATTCGCTGACCGCGCGACCGTTCATGTAAATAGTGCCATTGCCGAGCTGCATGCGCACTCGGGCGACCGAGGTCTTTCTACGGCCGGTCGCTTCGTAGCTTTCTAAGGGCATGGGCGCGTTGCCTTTGGCTTAAAGTTCGAGAGGCTGGGGGTTTTGCGCTTGGTGCCGGTGTTCGCCGCCGGCATAAATGCGGAGCTTCTTTAGCTGCATCCGGCCCAATTTGGTGTGCGGCAGCATACCTCGCACGGCCTTGCGGATGATGCGGTCGGGATGCCGTTCGGACATGCGGCTATAGGGCGTAACCCGCAAGCCACCTGGATAGCCGGTGTGGCGGTAATAGACCTTTTTTTCGGCCTTGTTGCCCGTGACTTTTACCTTATCGGCATTAATCACGATGACGTGGTCGCCCACATCGGCATGTGGGGCGTATTCGGGCTTGCCCTTGCCGCGCAGCACTTGGGCGATTTCCGAAGCCAGCCGCCCTAGTATCTTATCAGTGGCATCAATCACAAACCACTGCCGCTTGATGTCGCCCGCTTTAGGGGCGTAAGTAATGTCGTTCATCGTCTTTTCTCAGATTATATAGAAATTGTCTAACCTAAGCCCTCTATCCGTGCTTGTCAAGGTTGGGCCACCCGTCGCTTGCGCCACCAGCGCCAGAGTAGCACCGCCCCCACCAAGCACAGGATACCCACCAATAATCTATTGTATTGTGCGAGCAGTTCCATGACCTGTTCCCAGTTTTCACCCACCAAAATTCCGGCGTAAAGCAGCAAGCCATTCCAAACTGCCATGCCGATCGCACCGCAGAGCGCGACAGTCGGCCAAGGCATGCGTCCCAGACCAGCACCGATGGCAATGACCGACCGAATGCCGCTTAAAAATCGGTTGCCTAAAATGAGCGCGACGCCGTAGCGACTGAGCCACTGCTCGGCCTGGTCCAGTTTCGCCGCGCCCCGACGGCCTGCGAAAAAGGCGCGCCCCCGGCTATAGCCCAAATAGTACATGACTAAAAAACCGGCCATACCCCCGGCACAAGTAGCAAGAAAAACCGGCCATATATCCAAAAGGCCGCGCCCCACCAAATAGGCGCTGAACACCACCACCGTATCGCCCGGTATAGGTGGCACAATGTTTTCCAAAAAGGCGCTAAGCAACAAGATGCCATACGCCCACAGTGGATCGACGCCAGACAAGGCCGCGAGCAGGGAATCCAAATATTCTGCCATGCTTTAGAGCGCCAAAAGGACCACGGCTTGAGCTTCCATGCCTTCCTCCCTCCCGACAAACCCCAAGCGTTCAGTCGTCGTGGCCTTGAGCGAAACCTGTCCCACGTCTAGGCCCAAGGTCGCCGCTAGCGTTTGGCGCATCGCAGCTATGTGCGGCGCGAGCTTGGGCCGCTGGGCCGCAACGACCGCGTCAATGTGCTGGATTCGCGCCCCTCGTTCCGCTATCAGGGTACCGACCTGTTCGAGCAGCACCAAGCTCGATATGTCTTTGTATTGCGCGTCCGAGTCGGGGAAGAGCTGGCCGATATCTCCGGCCGCCAAGGCACCCAAGAGCGCGTCGATTATGGCATGTGTCAGCACATCCGCGTCCGAGTGGCCCGCCAACCCCCGATCAAAAGGCACGGTGACTCCGCCCAAAATTAGAGGTCGCCCTTCCTCCAAGCGATGCACGTCGTAGCCCTGTCCTATGCGCAAGCCCATAGCAGGCACCTCCTCCCTTGCGCGTACTCGCCATTCGGCCCAAGCCAGATCTTCGGGCGTGGTCAGCTTGCGGTTGTCGGCTTCGCCGGGCACGACGCAGACTGGGTGGCCCAGCCGCTCGACCAGCGCAGCGTCGTCGGTAGCCACCGCGTCGGTCCCAGCCGCGTGGTATGCCCTCAGCAGCAACTCGCGGTCAAAACCCTGCGGGGTCTGCGCCTGCCACAGCCGCTCGCGGTGCGGCGTACCGACGACCCGACCGTCCGCCACTTCCTTGATCGTCTCTACTACCGGCAAAGCGGGCAGCGCCGCTCCGTGCTCGCGAGTGGCGGCGACCACCCGCTCCAGCAGCCCCTCCGAAATAAACGGCCGCACGGCGTCGTGTACCAAAACCATATCGGCGCGGGTCTCCTGCAAGCCTCGATACACGGATGCACTGCGCTCAGCACCCCCAGGCACGAGGGCGGCGACTTTGGCAAAGCTCCCACTTTCACTCAATTGACTGCGGCAATAGTCCATGTCCTCGCGCCGCACGACCAAGACAATACCAGTCACCAGCGAGCTAGCTTCGAGACGCGCGAGTACGTGCCAGAGCACGGGCCGGCCTCCTAACGGGAGGTACTGTTTGGGCCGATCTGCTCCCATGCGCTGCCCCCGGCCGGCGGCCGGGATGATGGCGGTTATATTTTCCACGATCTCACACAATCATCATGGCATCGCCATAGCTATAAAAGCGATAGCCCCGCTCTACGGCCTCGCGGTAGGCGGCCAAAAGCCGTTCCCGCCCGACAAACGCCGCCACGAGCAATAACAGACTCGAACGCGGCAGGTGAAAATTCGTCACCAACGTATCGACCGCCTTGAATGTGTAGGGCGGATAGATAAAAGCATTCGCAAATCCTCCGCAGGCGCGCACATACCCCTCAGCATCAACGCTTGACTCCAAGGTCCGCACCACGGTAGTACCTACGGCGACGATGCGTCCACCACCCGCGCGACAACGCCTGAGCGCGGCCGCCACCGACTCGTCGATTTCGCAGTATTCAGGCTCGAGTACATGCCGGCGCGGGTCAGCGCAACGCACCGGCTCGAACGTGCCCGGCCCCACGTGCAAGAGCACTTTTAGAACCGCCACGCCCTTGGCCGCGATCGCCGCGATTAACTGAGGGGTAAAGTGCAAGCCAGCCGTGGGCGCGGCAACCGCTCCCGGGCGCGCCGCATAGATAGTCTGATAGCGCTCCCGATCCGCAGCTTCGGGCGGGCGCCGAATATAGGGCGGCAGCGGTATCTCCCCGATCTCTTCCAGCCGCGCCAGCACGTCTTCAACGGCAAAGCGCACGCGAAACCGCCCCGGTGCAACCTGCTCAACGATGTGCGCTTCCACCGCTCCATCGCCAAACTCCAACTGCGTCTTTGGTTTTAAGCCCCGCCCAGGCCGCCCCATCGCCAGCCAATCGCCCTCAGTTAGCGACCTGAGCAACAGCAGTTCAACCCGCCCTCCAGTAGCGACTTTACGCCCTCTGAGCCGAGCTGGCACGACCTGTGTTTGATTCAATACTAGGGCGTCGCCAGGCGCGAGCTGATCGACGATAGCCCCAAAGTGCAGGTGCTGCAACGAGCCATCCGCCCGGTTCAAGAGCAACAGACGCGCTTGATCGCGCTCGGGCGGTGGGCGTTGGGCGATCAGGGCCTCGGGCAGGTCAAAGTCGTAGTCCACTAGTTGCATCGAGCAGTGCCCACCTATCCCCGCGACTGAGTAGGACGCCATCGCACATAGCGGAAAATGGTCCAGAGAATTTTGTATCCGGCCCGCAGCGTGCCGCTGAGCGTGCCGGTGATTTTGGAACTGCCGATGCGGCGGCGATAGCGCACAGGCACTTCGGCTGTGCGCAGACCCAGCCGAGCGGCTTTGACCTGCATCTCCGCGGTCCAGCCAAAGTTGCGATCCTGCATCTCTAGCCGCATGAGCGCGTCGTAGCGCAATGCGCGAAAAGGCCCCAAATCCGTAAAAGTAACGCCAAACAACAGGCGGATTAAGAAGGTGGCCAACCCGTTGCCAAAGCGAGCCTGCGGCAAAAGAGCACCTTTTTCTCGCTGACCCAAGACCCGAGAACCAATGACCATATCGGCATCGTCTGCGATGATCGGTCTTACTATAGCCAGCATGTCCTCGGGGTAATCGCTGTAATCGCCGTCGAGAAAGACGACGATATCCGGGCCATCGAGATGGGCCATGCCCGTTAGACAGGCCCGACCGTAGCCGCGGCACGGCTCGACGACGACGCAGGCCCCCAAGCAGCGGGCCACCTCGGCGGTGCGGTCGGCCGAGCCATTATCGACGACGATAATCTGCTGTGCGATATCGGGTATGTCTTGCAGCACCTTGCCGATGGCTTCTTCTTCGTCGCAGGCGGGAATGACGACGGCAATGGCAGGCGGCGAGTCCATGCGCTGGCACCGCAGGTGAAGTGCTGTTTAGAGATTTTCCTCCAACCAGAGGAAGAACAGATCTTGCGCCTCGGCCACATTGTCGAGTAGTGCATAGCCGTGGTCAGCCGAGTCTGTAAAAACGCGCAAATCCTTTGGCTCGGCCGTCTGCTCCTCTAGGAAAGAGGCGAAATCTTTATAGCTAAGGATGCGGTCCTCACTCACAGCAATTTGGTCCTGATCGCCTACCATAAAGAGCATGGACCGTGGACCAAACGATTCAAGGCCGGTCCCAATGACCAACGGCTCCAACGAAGCGGCCCCCCATAGCCCTGGCGAGAGGGAAACGCTGGTTTTTATTAACTCGGGGAAAACACCCGAACATACATAGGCTATATTGCCCCCCGAGCCACTGCCCACGACCGCGATGCGGCTGATATCGATCTTGGACTGACTCTGTAGCCAGATTAGCGCAGCGTGGACATCGAGAAAGCTCCGTTCCAGATCAATCAATTCCAAGGTCAGTCGGCCATCGGGCAGTAGAGTCTCGCCGTGCCCGCGCATGTCGATGGCCAAGGCCGCGTAACCGCGCTCGAGCAAGGCCACGTACGTGCCAGTATTGTTCAACCAGTCGGCTTTGTTCCCGCCTAGATCGTGCAGGAGGATCACCACTGGCAGCGATTCGCTGTCCCCGGCCGTGCCCAAAAGTGCGCTCACTTCGACACTGTCGATGGAGGTGAAGCTAACGGCGGAAATGGGATAAACGCGCCCCTCCCCTTCCGGTAGATCGGGGCCGACGATCTGGAGTTCCTCTTCCGAATCGCTACACCCCGCGACTCCAATGGCGAGCACCCAAATCCACCTGCACAGTATCTTATTCATAAAAGCCATAATCCTCACCCAAAACGCGTTGCGAGCGCCCGCAATTGGCAACGCTCCTAATTTTCGTAACTCCTTGAATCTGAATAAACAATCTCCACCTCTAGCTGTCAACTTGACGCCTTGACGACAAAATTCTTTTGCCGTATGCTGCCGCCCTATGATCCGCGTCGAAAAACTCAGCTTTAGCTACCGCGAGGGCCTAGCCGCCTTGCGCTCCATTGATCTCCACATCAGCCCTGGGGAAGACATCGCCCTCATCGGTGCCAACGGTTCGGGCAAAACCACCCTCGCTCGCTGCCTAAACGGATTGCAACAGCCCCAAGAGGGTCGGGTTCTCGTCGATGGCATGGACGCCAGCGACCCAACCCAACTCCGCACCATCCGCCAGCTAGTCGGCATGGTCTTGCAAAACCCGGACGATCAGCTCGTCGCCACCACGGTCGCCGACGAATTGGCCTTTGGCTTGGAAAATCTAGCTATAGCCAGCGATGAAATTCACCGCCGCGTCGAAGAAACACTCGCCGCTTTCGATCTCGAAGCCTATCGCCGCTATCCGCCGCACAAGCTCTCTGGTGGCGAAAAGCAGCGTGTGGCTATTGCCGCGGTGATGGCGATGCGACCGCGCTATCTCGTCTTGGACGAATCGACAGCCCTGCTCGATCCCGGTGAAAGACAGCAAGTAGCCGAGTTGCTCCAGCGACTGCGCACCGCATACGACATCGCGACCATACTCATCACCCAATCCCCAGAGGAAGCCGCTCGCACCGACCGCATCATCGTCCTCCACGCGGGTCGGATCCATGCGGATAGCTCCCCTGCCGCCCTCTTTGCCGACCCGCCCAAGCTCCGCGCCTGCGGCCTCGATCTGCCCTTTGCAAGCGCCCTCGCCGCTCACTTGTCGCTGGCTGAAACCCCCTCGGAGCTAGGTACCTTGTCCGACGCGCTGACCGCGTTAAAACCCCAGACATCCCTACCCCCTTGGACTCCGCCCACTCCGCCGCCACCCGCCCCGAGCAAATTAGCGACCGCAGGGATTACATACCTCTACGACGAGCATTTGCCCACCCAGCGACGCGGCATTAGCGACATCACCATAGACGTCCCTTCCGGTTCCATCCTAGCCCTCGTGGGCACCAACGGCGCGGGCAAAACTACCCTCGCCCAGCACTTCAACGCCCTGCTCAAACCCTCTCGCGGTCGCGTGCTCCTCGACGACTGCGACATTGACTCCCAGCCCCCGGCTCGCGTGCGCCAGCGCGTCGGCTTGGCCTTTCAATTTCCCGAACTCCAGCTCTTCGCCGAATCCGTGGCCGAGGATGTGGCCTTTGGGCCGCGCAACCTCGGCTTTGCTCCCGAGCGCGTCGATGACCTCGTGGCCAGTGCACTCGCTATGGTAGGTATGCCATTGGCAGAATTCGGAGCGCGCCAGCCCCTTTCGTTGAGCGGAGGCGAAAGGCGTCGAGTCGCACTCGCCGGCGTCCTCGCCATGGACCCAGAGGTCTTAGTGCTCGACGAACCGACCGCCGGCCTCGACCCCCAGACTACGGCCAGCTTGTGCAAGCTCTTCGCCGAACTAAGTAACCAAGGCCACACCCTCGTGCTAATCAGCCACGATATGGAGCTAGTCAGCCGCCTAGCCACCCACGTAGTGGTCCTGCGCCAAGGCCGGGTCGAATTGCAAGGGCCGACCCGTGCCGTGCTCGCCCATCCCGAATTCGAGTCCGTCAGCAGGCTTGCACCCCCGATATCCGTGCAGTTGGCTCGCCGCCTGCGACAACGAGGCATAGATCTAGCTGGCGACCCGTTGACCCTAGAAGAAACTATCGACTGGCTCGCCCCACTCGTCGCCCTCTCACATGTCTAAATTCTCTGCCGACTTGCTCGTCCGCCAAGGACGCCTCATCGACCCAGCCAATGGCACCGATGTCATAGGGGACATCCTCATCCGCCAAGGTAAAATAGTCCAGTCGGCCCCCAGCCTCTCAACACCTCCAGACGTACCCGTCCTGACGGCCACCGGCTTGGTCGTCGCTCCAGGTTTTATCGACATCCACACCCATCTCCGCGAACCAGGCTACGAACACAAGGAAACGATTCAGAGCGGCACCGCCGCGGCTGCGGCTGGCGGCATCTGCGCAGTGGCCGCCATGCCCAATACCAACCCTCCCCCAGACAGCAGCGAGCACTTGCAACTAGCGCTGGAGCGAGCACAGACGGCCAGCGTGCGCTACTATCCAATCGCCTGCGTAACCGTGGGTCGCCAAGGACGCGGTGCGCTCGCCCCCCTCGCTGAACTGGCTGAATTAGGCGCGGTGGCCTTTTCCGACGACGGCGACCCTGTCGAAGACGAGGCCCTGATGCGCCGCGCTCTCGAAATTGCCCGCGACCTCGACCGGCCCCTCTTCCCGCACGAAGAGGTCAAGTCGCTTACGGCGGGCGGCTGTATGCACGCAGGAGAAGTGGCCGCGCGCCTCGGCGTCAAGGGGATGCCAGCCGCAGGTGAGGAGGAGATGGTCGCCCGCGATATAGAACTCGTCCGCCAAACCGGCGGCCCTTTGCACATCGCCCACATCAGTACGGCCGGCACCGCGCTATTGGTCCGACGCGCCAAAGCCGAGGGCCTGCCCGTGACCTGCGAAGTACTTCCCCACCACTTCGTACTCACCGACCGCGAGGTCGAGCGTCAAGGAACGGCTGCCAAGATGAGCCCTCCACTGCGCGAGGCCGCCGATGTCGAGGCCATGCTCGCGGGGCTCGCCGATGGCACCATAGAGGTCATTGCGACCGACCACGCGCCACATACGGCCGCGGAAAAAGCCCAACCCCTAACCCAAGCTCCTATGGGCATTGTCGGCCTAGAGACGGCCGTCGGCCTCACCCTGACCTATTTGGTGGACCGCATTTTGCCCCTGCACGAGGCCATCGCTCGCTGGACCTGCCACCCAGCGCGCATCTTGCGCCTGCCCGGGGGCGCGCTCACCTCGGGGATGCCTGGGGATCTAACCCTCCTCGACCTAACGCGCGAATGGGAGGTAGTCCCCGCGCACTTCCGCTCCAAATCGCAGAACACTCCCTTTGCCGGTTACCGCCTAAAAGGCAAAGCCGTGGCCACCATAGTCGGCGGCCAGATCGTCTATAGCGAGTTGGCCGCTTAATCGAGAGGCTTGAACGCGTCCGGCCAATGCTCAATTTCCGCATCGGCCGCGCGCAGCCACACGGCAATCACGTCGAAGCGGCAGACCGAATCGGCTGCGGTGCAGTACTGGATATAGTGCCGGGCAGCCCGCGTCAGACGCTGTCGCTTGGTGCGATCTATCCTTTGTTCGGGACGAGACGCGCGCTGGCTGGCCTTTACCTCGACAAAGACCAACTCGCCCCCCTCTTCAGCCACCAAGTCGATTTCGCCCCCAGCGGCGCGATAGCGACGCTCCTGGATCCGATAGCCCCGTTCTTCCAGATAAGCCTCGGCCGCCGCTTCACCCCGCCGCCCGATGTCCCCCAGCTTGTCGCGCTGCTCCCGATAAGTCTCTCTCAAGGTCGCTAGCTCGTCAGCCGTTAAATCGGCCGCAGCATCTTTGACCAATTGTCCCAACCTCTCTAGCTCGGCAAAGTTGGCGCAGTCGTATATGCCCTCTTCAAAAGAGAGAAAAAGCTCCGAGCGCGGCTCGGCAATCCGCGCAGCCACCGGGCCGAAAGTGCGGCGATGCAGCGGGCAAGGGCCATGGGCGTCAAGCGCGGCTAAGTGCGCGGCACTGCCGTAACCCTTGTGCGCGGCAAACCCGTATTCGGGATAGCGGGCATCGCATTCGCACATCAGGCGGTCGCGGTGTACTTTGGCCACGATTGAGGCGGCGGCAATCGACAGCGAGCGGGCATCTCCGTCAATGATGGCTTGTTCGGGATAGGGGCTGCGCGCCGGCAGGTGTCCGTCGATCAGCACCCTATCGGGCGGAGTGGGCAAATTCTCCAGCGCCAAGCGCATGGCCTTGAGCGAGGCCTGCAGGATGTTCAACTTGTCGATCTCCGCAGCCTCAACCTGCCCTATTCCCACAGACAGGGCCTTGTCCGCGATCTCCTCGTACAGAGATTCGCGCTGGGTCCGCGACAGCTTCTTGGAATCGTCGATCTTGGCAATGACACAGTCCGGTGATAAGACGACAGCGGCGGCCACCACAGGTCCCGCCAAGCAACCGCGCCCAGCCTCATCAACGCCAGCCACTCGGCTCACCCCTTGTGCCCATAGGTGCCGTTCAAAGTGCAGAAGCCGCTCGCGCCGCTGAGACTCCGCCTGCTCCCGTGCATCGCGTCGCCGCCGCTCGACTACCAAGCGCCGGACGCCAACGCGGCGGTCTTTTTCGAGCAAGGCCCAGCCCGGATCGCCGCTTTCCCACTCCGCCACCTGTGCGCGTATCTGGACAATCGTCATTCCGGCAAGTTCGGCTGCGGCATCCCGTTCGCAGGAACGGCTCATGTCGGCAGGCGTCTCATCTATTGACATTAGGTATCGACCTAGTATATTTGCGAAAAGTTACCAAGAGGAGCCTTAACATGAAGCGCTACACGGCGTTAGTTGCCTGCTTGTGCCTCGTTCTGCAACCCGTCATGGCCCTCGCCGAGACAGAACCGGCACCCATCACCGGGGCAGATACCCGCCTCTATCTGGCCGATGGCAGCTTAGTGGAAGGCAATCTAATCGAAAAAGACCAAGATCTGGTCATCATGCGTGTCAACGACAAGATCTTCACTTTCGATAAGACCGAAATCAACAAGATCATCACTCTCGAATCGCTGGGTGGGGGTGCCCAAACGATCTCGGTGACCGAGTTTCCCTACATCAGTTTTCTCGGGGGCGCTCTTGCCTTCGGCCTACTCTCTTGGCTGCAATTCGACCGGGCTTCCGACAACGAAGCCGAAGCGGCCCTCAACCGCGAACACGGCCAGGAATCCCGCGCCCAAAAGCTGGACGACAAAGCCGATCGCGCCCGCCTCTATGGGTGGTCCACCGCCGCGCTCGCCGTCGGCAGCTTCGGGGTGGCTCTGATCCCACGCAAAACTACCCGCCGCATCTTTCCCGAGCTCAGTTTCCACCACGGCGAGCCGCGCGTCGGCGTATCCTACGTCTATTCGTTCTGAGGGCCTTCCGCATCCCTCAGATGATGCACCAAAGCCTCTAGGCCGAGCACGTAGCTAAAACTGCCAAACCCGGCGATTTGCCCCAGACAGACGGGCGCGATAACCGAGTGCTGGCGAAACGCTTCCCGGGCGTGGACATTGGACAGATGCACCTCGACGGTCGGCAACCCCTTGGCCGCCACGGCGTCGCGCAGAGCAAGGCTATAATGGGTGAAGGCCCCTGGATTGAACAGCAGGCCCTGCTCTTGAGCTTGGTGCAAAGCGTCGATTAGCGCGCCCTCGCTATTGGATTGGCAGCAGCGCACCTGCACTCCGAGCCGCTGCGCGTGGTCGGCAATCAACGCGTCGATTGCCGCCAAGGTCTCCCGACCATAAACCTCGGGCTCGCGCGTTCCCAGCAAGTTGAGATTAGGTCCGTGTAGGACTAAGATACTAGTCAAATTGACCTCCACTGTTTCGCGCTACCACGCAGATCCACGCCCCTTTTACCAAAATTGTATCGACCTCTAATTTAGCTTCTGTGACCCAGCGACAAAACGCTGCTTCTTCCCGCGCCAGCAACCCTGAAAACGCGACTCGTCCATCCGCTGCCAATAAGCCACGCAAAGGGGCCAAAAGGGGCCGCAGCACATGGCTTTGAATGTTGGCCAAGACCAAATCAAAGGGCCCTTCCGCAACGACCTCCACTCCCCCCAGCCGCACCTCGACCTGCTCAGAGCCAATGCAGTTATGCGCCAAGTTTTCCCGCGCATTGGCCACGGCCTGATCGTCAATATCCACGGCGAGCACCGGTCCGGCCCCCAGCAGCGCGGCGGCAATGCTGAGAATGCCGCTGCCCGTCCCCAAGTCCAGACAGCGCATTCCGGGGCACAGACAAATCTCCAACGCCTGCAAGCAAAGCTGGGTTGATTCGTGCCCTCCAGTGCCAAAGGCCATTTTGGGGTCTATGAGCACGGCGATTTGGCCCTCGGCTAGCTCGACCGGAATCCACGAAGGGTGGACGACGATCCGCTCGGTGGCCCACACCGGCGCAAAAAATCGCCGCCACTCGGCCTCCCAATCCTGTTCCTCCACGCATTCGGTGCCTATCGGCGATGCCAAGCCGAGCGCGGCGAGCCTATGCGTCAACTCGCGCCGCACCCCAGCCAAATCGCACATCGGCTCGGCCGCAAAATACGCGCTTAACTGAGTCCGTTCCCCTGCTTCCTCGGCCTGAAGGCCACAGCTACCTAGCTCATACGCCCACGCGCTCACATCCTCGGCACAAGCCGCAGGCACCTCTAGCCGCAAGCAGTGCCAAGCCCGTTTATTCACTAGCCTCCAAGCGGCGCAGTTCAGCGACCAACCCTTCGCCGATTGCGGCGAAAAGAGGATCGGGCTCAGCCCGTCCTTCATCCCCACTCTGGCGAATTGCAGCCGAGAGAGGCAATTCACCCAAGAAGGGCAACCCCAACCGTTCCGCGGCCTCGCGCCCTCCACCACACCCGAAGATCTCGTGGCGTTGGCCACATTGGCTGCACATATAGTAGCTCATGTTTTCGACGATCCCGAGGATATCCACCTCGACCTTAGAAAACATGGCAATGCCCCGCTCCACATCCTCCAGCGCCACGCTCTGCGGCGTGGTCACGATCAAGGCACCAGAAAGAGCCACGGCTTGGCTCAAGGTAAGCGGCACATCCCCAGTGCCAGGCGGCAGATCAATCAATAAATAGTCGAGCTCTCCCCATTCTACTTGATGCAAAAACTGCTGCAACGCCCGGGCCAACAGCGGTCCCCGCCAGACCACGGGCGCGTCCTCACCGGCGATAAAACCAATCGACATTAGGGCGACTCCAGCCTTGTACACCGGACGCATAGTACCCTGCATTCCGGTTGCGGGCTGCTCCCTAATACCCATCATCAAAGGAATACTCGGGCCGTAGATGTCGGCGTCGAGCAAACCGACGCGAGCCCCTTGGGCCGCCAGACTCACGGCCAAGTTGATACTTACAGTCGATTTGCCCACGCCGCCCTTGGCACTGGCAATGGCGACGGTATGGCGCACTTGGGCTAAGGGGCCGGTTCGGGGAACGGACAAGGGTACCTACTCTTAGGAGCCGAAGGCCTTGCGCACTTTGGCGAAGAAACTCTCGCCCTCTTGGGCCACGCGCTCTTGTTCGAGTTCAGCTAGCTCCGTGAAAAGCTCGCGCTCTCGTCGGCTGAGGCCCTCGGGAGTCCACAAGACGACCTCGACTAGCTGGTCGCCGACACCGCGGCCGTTGACATCTGGAATGCCCCGGCCACCCATGCGGAAGACGCGCCCTGATTGGGTGCCAGCGGGAATCTTCAACAGGGCCTTACCGGACAAGGTCGGGACTTCTACTTCTACGCCGAGTGCAGCTTGGGCAAACCCCAAGGGCAATCGGTAGATCACGTGGTTGCCATCGCGGATAAAATAGTCGTGCTCTTTTTCTTCGATAAAAACCAAGCAATCTCCGGTCGGCCCCCCGCGCGGCCCGACCTCGCCTTGGCCGCGCAATGGAATGTAGTTGCCTTCTTGGACGCCAGCGGGAATGCGCACCGTCAGAGTCGTTTGGCCGCGTTCGCGGCCCTCGCCCCGGCACTCTGGACAGGGATTGGACACAATATGCCCTTCCCCTTCGCAGGCCGGACACGTCACCACGGTCATTGACGGGCCAAAAAGGGTACGCGCCATCTGTTGCACTTGACCCTGCCCACCGCAAGTGCCACAGGCCTTGCGGCCCGCTCCACTAGCCGCGCCGGTTCCATCGCAGCTTTTGCAGCGCTGCAAGCGCGTCAAGGCGATGTTCTTTTCCACACCCGTGGCGATCTCTTCCAGCGTCAAGGTCACCTTAATCTTCAAGTCACGGCCCTTTGGCTTCACCGCCCCTCGCGACCGCCGACCGCCGCCAAAGAAGCTCTCGAAAATATCGCCGAAAATGTCTTGAAAATCGCCCGCGTGCGTAAAATCCGACCACTGAAAGCCACCGCGTCCGAAATTGCTCTCAACGCCGGCGTGCCCATAGCGATCGTACGCGGCCTTCTTCTCAGGGTCCGAAAGCACTTCGTATGCTTCAGATGCCTCTTTGAATTGCTCCTCGGCCGCCTCGTCTCCGGGATTGCGATCAGGATGGTACTTCAGCGCCTTCTTGCGGTAGGCCCCTTTGATCGCGCTGTCGCTGGCGTCCCGCTCGAGGCCCAGTACTTCGTAATAGTCCCTTTTGGACATTCAGTTCCTCAGCTCTCCGCGCTCGCCTTACTGACGACGACGCGCGCGTAACGGACTACCTTGTCGTTGAGTTTGTAGCCCTTCTCCATCTCCTCAATGATCGTACCAGGAGCGTGCTCGTCGTCTGGGACCTCCGCTAGGGCCTCGTGGACTTCGGGGTCAAAAGGCTGGCCTAACGCCTCGATCTCGGCTAGTCCGTAGCCTTTGAGAACGTCGTTGAACTGGCCACAGATCAATTCGACGCCCTGCTTGAGCAACTCAGCTTCTTGGGTCTCCTGACGAAGGGCGCGGCGCAAGTTGTCCAAGATGGGCGCGACTTGCAACAAGATATCACGCAAAATTTCATCCCGCGTTTCCGCGCGCATCCGCACCGTGCGCTTGCGGTAATTATCCAACTCGGCGACCGCCCGCACATAGCGGTCGTAATTAGCCGCCGCCTCAGCGCGAGCCGCCTCAAGTTCGGCCAGCCCATCGGCCTCATCGGCCGCTTCGTCCTGTGATTCTGCTGCTGTTTCCTGCGACTCCGCCGCTGCTTCTTTTTGCGACTCGGTCGCTGCTTGTTCGCATGGCTCCGCCGCTTCGTCCTGCGACTCGACGGAACCCTCCGCGCTCGCCTCGTCCACTGCGACGTGGTCCTGAGTTTCGCACTCGCTCATCGACACTCCTTACTCTTAACTGTGAATAGATTGGGACAAAAATTCGTTAGCAGATCAGATTTGCCGCTCGGGAGGCCGCGCAATTGACCAAGCTCACCAAGGATCTATAGGGCATGCGCGTCGGACCGATTACGCCGATTACGCCCATTACACCTTTGGCTCCGGTAACCTCGTAACTGGCCGTCACCATACTGCATCGCCCCATCGCCCGCGGCCGGTGTTCGGAACCAATGGTGATGACCACGCCATGCCGCTCGCTCATAAGCTGAGCGAGGATATCCTTTTTCTCCACTAAATCGACCAAACCAGCCACGTGGCTCGGATCGTCAAATTCGGGCTTTAGGCAGAGATTGCGGGTTCCCGAGATGTGGAGATCGGCACCGCGCGTGATAGCCAAACCTTCGATCTGACCTACGACGGCCTCCACCACCAACCGCGGGACTGGCCCAAACTCGACCATTCGCGCCTCGACCGCGTTTTGAATTTCAGCCATCGTCAACCCGTGCAAGCGCTCGTTAAAAAGCCGGCTCAAGGCCTCTAAATCGCGCTGCGACACCGCGCAATCTACCTCGATCATCAAGCTCTTTGTCAGGCCTCCACGAATCGTGACAACGAGCAATAGACGGCGCTGCCCCAAGTGCCAAAGCTCCAGCTTGTGAAAGATGCCCTGATTAAAGCGCGGAGCCAAAACCAACCCGAGTTGGTCCGACAGGTCGCCGATGGTCCTCGCCAGTTGATGTAGGATCTCCTCGTAATCGCCCTCCTGTTGTGCGGCCTCTAGCTGCTGTCGCAAGGTGATCTCAGCTTCGTCCGAGCCAGCGTCGGCCGTTGCCATGCAGCGCTGCACGTAGAATCGGTAGCCCTTTTCAGAGGGAACGCGGCCCGCCGATACATGGGGCTGGGACACGTAGCCCTTTTCCTCTAAAGAGGCTAAGGCATTGCGTATGGTAGCCGAACTGACGCCCAGGTCCTCGCGCTGGTTCAACGTCTGTGAGCCAACCGGAACGCCAAGGGCAACGTGGGCTTTGACCAAGGCAAGCAGAACTTGGATTTCGCGTTTGGATAGTGGGCTAGTGGCCATGGCCGGAAAGCATCTCTAGCGGCATAAACGCCAGATAAACAGAGGGTCTGAGATATAATAAAAGCCGCCGATTGCTTGTCAAGGCTCGCTGCCCAGCTTGCTTGACAACCGATTTACAGAATCGTACTATTGGAGCTTTGTTTTTTCTAACCACCTTAAAGTTGTTCGACGCGAGAAAGGAACGCACTCTCATGGCCAAAGCCAAGGCGAAAGCCAAAACCAAAACGAAAGCCAAAAGCAAACCCAAGTCGG
>VXML01000001.1 GCA_009841115.1 Gemmatimonadota bacterium
GAAGGCCCGAAGGCCCGAAGGCCCGAAGGCCCGAAGGCCCGAAGGCCCGAAGGCCGGTGCCGCGAGCCACCTTCGCCGGCCCGCCGGTTTCCGGCTGTCCCTCGGGAATGCTGGTGAATCCCGGACGCCCGGCAGGATCAAGGCGGCATCCGGGCATCGCGGAGACGGTCCCGAGTTCCGGTCGCTCCCCGTGTTTTTCTCCGGCATCTGACGGGTTCTCCGAGCCGGTCCAGCGTCTCTGCGGCATCCGGCGGTCTGCCCGGATTGCCTCCACGACGCGCGCGACGTGTTGGCAGAGGTGGCACGCGGGGCGGATGCTGCTCTGTCTCCTGCCGCTGGTGGCCTTGGCTGACTCCGCCCAAGCCCAAACGCCCGGTTTGGTGCTGTCGCCGTCGACGGTGGTGTTCGACGAGGGAACCAGCGCCATCTACACGGTGGCGTTGGCGACGCAACCGTCGGACACGGTGACGGTGACAATAAAGGTTCGTAGGTGGAGCGGAAGCCACGTAACGCCTATTGGCAGCTTGCTGTCTTTCGACAAGACGACCCTCACGTTCGCGCCGTCGACCTGGAACGAGCCGCAGACGGTGAAGGTGAGCTTGGCCCACGACGATGATGTATCCAATCATACAGCGAGCGTGGAGCACAAGGCGTCGGGGGGCGGGTATGACTCGGTGACGGCTGAACTGACGCTGCTGATGCGGGACGACGATTTACCGGGTGGCGGCGGGGTTCTCACGATCGCTCCGTTGAGTTCCGAGGTGTTAGAGGGCGAAGATGCGAGGTTCGTCGTAACCGCGTCCCCTCCGCCCATATCGGATCTCCAAGTGAATCTAAACTTCGATGTGACCGGCGATTTCTTCGAAAACCCCGGTCGGCATACCGTCAAAATACAGGCGGGCAGATCGCAGGCGCAGGGTCTTCTCGCAACCGTGAACGACAACGTTCAGGAACCGGACGGCTCGGTCACGGCGCGCATCAACTGGTCAGTTAGCACTGGATACAAGGCGGTGTCGCCCGCTTCGGCCACGGTGGTGGTCAAGGACGACGACGGTGGCGTGCCGACGGTGCCGACGCTCTCGATCTCTAACGGTCCGGCGGTTGTCGAGGGCGATACCGCGAAGTTAACGGTGACGGCGAGTCCGCCTCCGGCTTCGGACCTTACGGTGAATCTTTTTGTCGTAGGCAGAGGCGACTTCTTCGCGACGAGCGACTTGGGCGCGCAGACGATGACGGTGGGGACCGGGGGCAGCGGGACCTACGCGGTGGCGACGTTGAACGACAACGTCGACGAGGAGAACGGCTTCGTACACGTGACGTTGGGGTCGGGCGCGGACTACCGGGTAGATCGCCAGAACTCCCAAGGGTCGACAGACGTGACCGACGACGACACGGCGGGTCCGGAGGGGCTGCGGGTATTGTGGCCCAGGACGGGGGTGTCGTATGTGACGGTGGCCGAAGGCGGCGACAGCGGCTACCACTTGAGGCTCGCGACGCAACCGTCGGACACGGTGACGGTTTCGATCAGCGGACAAGCGGGGACGGACCTGACGCTCGACAAGACGACCCTGACGTTCACGCCGTCGAACTGGAACGCGTGGCAGAAGGTGACGGTGAGCGCGAGCCAGGACCCCGACGCCGAGAACGACGCGGCGACGCTCGTGCATACCGCTTCGGGCGGCGGCTACGGATCGGTCTCGGCCAGCATCCTGGTCACGGTTACCGATGACGAGACCGTGGGGCTGGTGGTCGCTTCGTTGATCTCGACATCGTCGCTTGAGGTGGCCGAAGGCGGCGACGTGACCTACACGATTTGTCTGGCCACGCAGCCCTCGGGGACGGTGACGGTGACCATTGCGGGGCATGTGGGCACGGACCTGACGCTGGACCAGACGAGCCTGACGTTCACGCCATCGGACTGGAACATTCCGCAGACGGTGACGGTCTCGGCCGGCGAGGACGCCGACGCGGTAAACGACGACGAGACGCTGACCCACGCGGCCTCGGGCGCGGACTATGGCACGGTGACGGCCGACCTCGCGGTCAAGGTGATCGACAACGACACGGCAGGCACGGCGAGGATCGTGCTCGATCCGGTCTCGCTGACGGTGGCCGAGGGCGCGAGCAACACCTACACGGTGCGGCTGGCGACGCAGCCGTCGGCTTCGGTGACGGTGGAGATCACGGGCACGACGGGAACGGACCTTTCGCTGGACGAGGCGAGCCTGACGTTCAACCCGACGGGCGCGAACCTCTGGAGCACGGCGCAGACGGTCACGGTGAGCGCGGGCGGGGACGAGGATGCCTCGAACGACGCGGCGAAGCTCGTGCACACGGCGAGCGGGGGCGACTACGCGGGCAAGACGGCGAGCCTGCCGGTAACGACGACCGACGACGAGCAGCTGACGGTGGCGATCAGCGGGGTGCCCGGGAAGATAAACACGACCGCCGGGTTGACCGCGACGTTCACGTTCTCGGAGGCGGTGACGGGGTTCGTCGCCGACGACGTGAACGTGAGCGGGGGGACGAAAGGCGACTTCTCCGGCAGCGGGAACGCGTACACGCTGGTGGTGACACCGACCAGTCCGGCGAACGTGGTCGTCACGGTGACAGCCAACTCCGCGACGCTCGCCGGCGGCAACACCGGCCCGGCGTCGGAGGTGTCGGCGACGGCGGTCTGGGACGCGGACGCGCCGACGGTGGCGATCACCGGGGTGCCGGGGACGATCAGCACGACGGCGTTGCTCACGGCGACGTTCACGTTCTCGGAGGCGGTGACGGGGTTCGTCGCCGAGGACGTTACGGTTAGCGGCGGGACGAAGGGGACGTTCTCGGGGAGCGGGGCGAGCTACACGCTGGAGGTGACGCCGGACGGTTCGGTGGACGTGGTGGTCACCGTGGCGGCGGACGCCGCGAGCGACGGCCTGAACACCGGTCCGGCGTCGGAGGTGATCGCGACGGCGGCGTGGCAGGAGCCGGAGATCGTGCTGACGCCCATGTCGCTGACGGTGGCGGAGGGCGGCAGCAACACCTACACGGTGAAACTGGCGTCTCGGCCGTCGGCGGCGGTGACGGTGGCGATCACGGGCACGTCGGGGACCGACCTGACGCTGGACGAGACGACCCTGACTTTCAACCCGACGGGGTCGAAACTCTGGAGCGCGGCGCAGACGGTGACGGTGTCGGCGGGCCAGGACGACGACGCCTCGAACGACGCGGCGACGCTTGTGCACACGGCGAGTGGGGGCGACTACGCGGGCGAGACGGCGAGCCTGTCGGTTACGACCACGGATGACGATACGGTCGGGATCGTCCTGACGCCCGCTTCGTCTCTGACGGTGGCGGAGGGCGGCAGCAACACATACACGGTGCGGCTGTCCTCGCAGCCCTCGGCTGCGGTGACGGTGGCGATCACGGGCACGGCGGACACGGACCTGACGCTGGACGAGACGACGCTGAAGTTCAATCCGACCGGCGCGAACCTCTGGAGCACGGCGCGGACGGTCACGGTGAGCGCGGGCGAGGACTCCGACGCGTCGAGCGACGCGGCCAAGCTGGTGCATACGGCCTCGGGCGGCGAATACGCGGGCGAGACGGCGAGCCTGGCGGTCACGACGACAGACGACGACTACCCGACGGTCGCGATCGGCGGGGTGCCTGGGAAGATCAACTCGCGGGCCGCGCTCAGCGTGACGTTCAGTTTCTCGGAGGCGGTGACGGAGTTCGCCGCCGGGGACGTGACGGTGAGCGGCGGAGTGAAGGGGACGTTCTCGGGGAGCGGGGCGAGCTACACGCTGGAGGTGACGCCGGACGGTTCGGTGGACGTGGTGGTCGAGGTGGCGGCCAACTCCGCAACCGTCGGCGGCGGCAACACCGGCCCGGCGTCGGCGGTGAGCGCGACGGCGGTCTGGGACGCGGATGCGCCGACGGTGGCGATCACCGGGGTGTCCGGGACGATCAACACGACGGCGGCGCTCACGGCGACGTTCACGTGGTCGGAGGCGGTGACGGAGTTCGTCGCCGGGGACGTGAACGTGAGCGGCGGGACGAAGGGGACGTTCTCGGGGAGCGGGGCGAGTTACACGCTGGAGGTAACGCCGAACGGTTCGGCGGACGTGGTCGTCACGGTGACGGCCAACTCCGCGACGGACGGCCTGAACACCGGCCCGTCCTCGGCGGTGTCGGCCACGGCGGCGTGGGAGGAGCCGGAGATCGTGCTGACGCCCTCGTCGCTGACGGTGGCGGAGGGCGGGAGCAACACCTACACGGTGAAGCTGGCGTCGCAGCCCTCGGCTTCGGTGACGGTGGCGATCACGGGCACGTCGGGGACGGACCTGACGCCGGACGCGACGACGCTGACGTTCAACCCGACCGGGTCGGATCTCTGGAGCACGGACCGGACGGTCACGGTCAGCGCTGGCGAGGACGACGACGCCTCGAACGACGCGGCGACGCTGGTGCACACGGCGACGGGCGGCGACTACGCGGGCGAGACGGCGAGCCTGTCGGTCACGACCACCGACGACGACCACCCGACCGTCGCGATCGGCGGGGTGCCCGGAACGATCAACTCGCGGGCCGCGCTCAGCGTGACGTTCACGTTCTCGGAGGCGGTGACGGGGTTCGCCGCCGGGGACGTGACGGTGAGCGGCGGAGTGAAGGGGACGTTCTCGGGGAGCGGGGCGAGCTACACGCTGGAGGTGACGCCGGACGGTTCGGTGGACGTGGTGGTCGAGGTGGCGGCCAACTCCGCAACCGTCGGCGGCGGCAACACCGGCCCGGCGTCGGCGGTGAGCGCGACGGCGGCCTGGGAGGAGCCGGAGATCGTGCTGACGCCCTCATCGCTGACGGTGGCGGAGGGCGGGAGCAACACCTACACGGTGAAGCTGTCCTCGCAGCCTTCGGCTTCGGTGACGGTGGCTATCACCGGCACCACGGGGACGGACCTGACGCTGGACGAGACGAGCCTGACGTTCAACCCGACGGGTGCGAACCTCTGGAGCAAGGCCCGGACGGTCACGGTCTCGGCCGACGAGGACGACGACGGGGCGAACGACACGGCGACGCTGTCGCACACGGCGACGGGCGGCGACTACGCGGGCGAGACGGCGAGCCTGTCGGTCAGGACGACCGACGACGAGACGGCGGGGATCGTGCTGACGCCCGCGTCGTCGCTGACGGTGGCGGAGGGCGGGTCCAACACCTACACGGTGCGGCTGTCCTCGCAGCCCTCGGCGGCGGTGACGGTCACGATCACCGGCACGTCGGGGACCGATCTGACGCTGGCTCCCTCCTCGGCGAGCCTGACGTTCAACCCGACGGGCGCGAACCTCTGGAGCGCGGCGCAAACGGTGACGGTGAGCGCGGGCCAGGACGACGACGCCTCGAACGACGCGGCGACGCTGCTGCACACGGCGAGCGGCGGGGACTACGCGGACGAGACGGCGAGCCTGGAGGTGACGACGACCGACGACGAGACGGTCGGAATCGTGCTGACGCCCACGTCGTCGCTGACGGTGGCGGAGGGCGGGAGCAACACCTACACGGTGAAGCTGGCGTCCAAGCCTTCGGCGGCGGTGACGGTGGCGATCACCGGCACGGCCGACACGGACCTTTCGCTGGACGAGACGACGCTGACGTTCAACCCGACGGGCGCAAACCTCTGGAGCGCGGCGCAAACGGTGACGGTGAGCGCGGGCGAGGACGACGACGCCTCGAACGACGCGGCGACGCTGGTGCACACCGCGAGCGGCGGCGACTACGCGGGCGAGACGGCGAGCCTGTCGGTGACGACGCACGACGACGAGACGGCCGGGATCGTGCTGACGCTCTCGTCGCTGACGGTGGCGGAGGGCGGGAGCAACACCTACACGGTGAAGCTGGCGTCCAGGCCGTCGGCGGCGGTGACGGTCGCGATCACGGGCACGGCCGACACGGACCTTTCGCTGGACGAGACGACGCTCACGTTCAACCCGACGGGCGCGAACCTCTGGAGCGCGGCGCAGACGGTGACGGTGAGCGCGGGCCAGGACGACGACGCCTCGAACGACACGGCGACGCTGCTTCACACGGCCTCGGGTGGCGACTACGCGGGCGAGACGGCGAGCCTGGCGGTCACGACGACCGACGACGAGACGGTGGGGATCGTGCTGACGCCGTCGACTTCGCTGACGGTCTCCGAGGGCGGGAGCAACACCTACACGGTGAAGCTGGCGTCCAGGCCGTCGGCGGCGGTGACGGTGGCGATCACGGGCACGTCGGGGACGGACCTGACGCTGGCTCCCTCCTCGGCGACGCTGACGTTCAACCCGACCGGGTCGAACCTCTGGAGCGCGGCGCAGACGGTGACGGTCTCGGCGGGCGAGGACGACGACGCCTCGAACGACACGGCGACGCTGCTGCACACGGCCTCCGGCGGCGACTACGCGGGCGAGACCGCGAGCCTGTCGGTGACGACGACGGACGACGAGACGGCGGGGATCGTGCTGACGCCCTCTGATGCGCTGACGGTGGCGGAGGGCGGGAGCAACACCTACACGGTGAAGCTGGCGTCCAAGCCGTCGGCCGCGGTGACGGTGGCGATCACGGGCACGTCGGGGACGGACCTGACGCTGGCTCCCTCCTCGGCGACGCTGACGTTCAACCCGACCGGGTCGAACCTCTGGAGCGCGGCGCAGACGGTGACGGTCTCGGCGGGCGAGGACGACGACGCCTCGAACGACGCGGCGACGCTGCTGCACACGGCCTCGGGCGGCGACTACGCGGGCGAAACCGCGAGCCTCGCGGTGACGACCACGGACGACGAGGCGGTCGGGATCGTGCTGACGCCTGCGACTTCGCTGACGGTCTCCGAGGGCGGGACCAACACCTACACGGTGCGGCTGGCTTCGCAGCCGTCGGCGGCGGTGACGGTGGCGATCACCGGCACGTCGGGAACGGACCTGACGCTGGCTCCCTCCTCGGCGACGCTGACGTTCAACCCGACGGGGTCGAACCTGTGGAGCGCGGCACAAACGGTGACGGTCTCGGCGGGCGAGGACGACGACGCCTCGAACGACGCGGCGACGCTGGTGCACACGGCCTCGGGCGGCGGCTACGCGGGCGAGACGGCGAGCTTGGCGGTCACGACGACCGACGACGAGTCGGTGGGGATCGTGCTGACGCCGTCGACTTCGCTGACGGTCTCCGAGGGCGGGAGCAAGACCTACACGGTGAAGCTGTCCTCGCAGCCGTCGGCGGCGGTGACGGTCGCGATCACGGGCACGTCGGGGACGGACCTGACGCTGGACGAGACGAGCCTGACGTTCAACCCGACGGGTGCGAACCTCTGGAGCACGGCCCGTACGGTGACGGTGAGCGCGGGCGAGGACGACGACACGTCGAACGACACGGCGACCCTAGTTCATACCGCCTCCGGCGGCGGCTACGCCGGCGAGACGGCGAGTCTGTCGGTCACGACGACCGACGACGACACGTCGCCTTCCCGGACGGTGAGCCTGTCGGTCGCGCCCAATCCGGTGGACGAAGGGGGATCGGCGACGGTGACGGCCCGGCTGTCCGGCACGTTGCCGAACGGCGTGACGATCCCGCTGACGCTGACGGCGGGCACCGCGGAGCCGGGCGACTTCGGCGCGTTGGCCGGCATCGCCATCGCTGCCGGGAGCACGGCGGGTACGGGAACGGTCGCGACGGTCAAAGACGCCGACCGCGACTACGAGACGTTCACGGTGGCGCTGGGCGCGCTGCCGTCCGGGGTGACGCCGGGCAGTCCTTCGTCGGTCGTGGTGACGATCCGCGACCGGACGCCGGCCCCCAACCGGCCGCCGACGGTCACGGTTTCGTGCGCGCCCTGCGTGGTCTCGCCGGGCGGCTCGGCGGGCCTGACCGCGACGGCGTCGGACCCGGACGGCGATCCGCTGACCTACGGCTGGAGCGCGACGTGGGGCGGCTTCAGCGGGCCGGTGGACGCGCCGGCGGCGACCTGGACGGCCCCGGAGAGCATTGGGCGGGCGACGATCCGCGTCGAGGTCTCCGACGGGCGGGGCGGCACCGCGTCGGCCTCGGTCGTGGTCGACGTGGTCAACGCAGGGCCGGTGTTCGGGCAGCGGACCTACCGGTTCCAGTTGCCCGAGAACCTGGACGGCCGGCGGCGGCCGGTCGAACTCGGCACGGTGACGGCGGAGGATGCCGACGGCGACGACCTGAAGTACGGGATCGTGTTCGGCGACTCGGAGCGCTTCGCGGTGGGACTGCGGGACGGGGTGGTGCGCTACGTCGGTACGGGCGAGGACTACGAGACGGAGCTGAACTTCTTCGAGCTCACGGTGCGCGTTAGGGACGATTTCGGAGCGGACGACGCGGCGAAGGTGTTCATCGAGGTGACCGACGAGAACGAGCGTCCCGGGGTGACGGCCACCTGCGAGCCGTGCGCGGTGCCGCGCGGCGGCGTGGTCCGGCTCGAAGCGACGGCCTCGGACCCGGACGGCGACCCGCTGACCTATGCGTGGAGCGCGCCGAGGGGAAGCCTTTCGGACGCCGGCGAGCCCGTGGCGCGCTGGACGGCCCCGGACGAACTCGGGACGACGGCGATCCGCGTCGAGGTCTTCGACGGACGCGGCGGCACGGCGTCGGCCGTGGTCGAGGTCGAGGTGTTCAACCTCGCGCCCGAGTTCGGGCAGCGGACCTACCGGTTCCGGTTGCCCGAGAACGTGGACGGCCGGTCGATTCCGTTCGAGCTCGGCGCGGTGGCGGCCGAGGATGCCGACGGCGACGATCTGCGGTACGGGATCGTGTTCGGCGACTCGGAGCGCTTCACGGTGGGGCTGAGGGACGGCGTGGTGCGCTACGTCGGTCCGGGCGAGGACTACGAGACGGAGCCGAACCTGTTCGAGCTTACGGTGCGCGTGCGGGACGATTTCGGGGCGGACGACGCGGCGAAGGTGTTCGTCGAGGTGACCGACGAGAACGAGCGTCCCTGGGTGACGGCCGCCTGCGAGCCGTGCGCGGTGCCGCGCGGCGGCGTGGTCCGGCTCGAAGCGACGGCCTCGGACCCGGACGGCGACCCGCTGACCTATGCGTGGAGCGCGCCGAGGGGAAGCCTTTCGGACGCCGGCGAGCCCGTGGCGCGCTGGACGGCCCCGGACGAACTCGGGACGACGGCGATCCGCGTCGAGGTCTTCGACGGACGCGGCGGCACGGCGTCGGCCGTGGTCGAGGTCGAGGTGTTCAACCTCGCGCCCGAGTTCGGGCGGCCGGTCTACGGTTTCGAGTTGCCTGAGAACGAGGACGGCCGGGAGCGCCCCTTCGCCGTCGGCCGGGTCGCGGCCGAGGACCCGGACGGGGATGCGCTGACCTACGAACTCGCGGCGGGGGACCGCGACCGTTTCGCGGTCGGAGCGCGGGACGGCGTGGTGGCGTACATCGGTCCCGGCGAGGACTACGAGACGGAGCCGAACCTGTTCGAGTTGAC
>VXML01000047.1 GCA_009841115.1 Gemmatimonadota bacterium
GCCGCAATGGAGGAGGGCCGAGATCGGCCCTCGGAGGGCTCGCATCTTATAGGGGCGCTGACCTGGGGGTTCGCGCTACCTCTGCGAGCGGTTGGTTAGGCGGCTTTGTTAAGGCGGCTCTTTTTCGGTTGTCAAGGTGCTTAAAAGCTAAATCTATCAGGGTGTCAAGGGGTCCCCAGGATTGGTGATCGCACCTCACCTCTCGCATCAGATAATCACAGGTCCGCTGGTTGGCAAGGGATTGGATTGGCCCATAAAGGAAAAGCATTTGCTGCCGCGGTCCTCGGGCTGGCCGAGGTCAACGATGGCGATGGAATCGGCACCATGGTTGATGATGGCCCCTAGATCGGTTCGCAACCCGATCAGTTCCACAAAGTCAAGATCGCAAATAAAAACGCTGTATTGCATGGCCCATCCGTACGCCCGCATGGTTTTGTAGACGCGCCGCAGACGTTTGTCGTTTCGGATGTCATACGCTACCAGATATCGCTTTCGTCCTCGTGCCACCGATCACCTCGTCATGAAGGGAATGTATTCGGGTATTTCCCCCAGCAGATAGGCGCCAAGCATGCGGGCCTGCACTTCGAACACCCTCCGATAGGAAATCCGGTATTTGTAAGTGGGATGCGTCACCTCCTGGTCCATCCTGCGCTCATAAGCCCTGATAAAGGTTTTCCGTGCCTGGCTGGTTAATGCAACCCCCTGGGCCCGGATCACGAAACCACTGGATCGAACTTCTTCATTGTTGATCAGGCTCAACACAACCGACTCCGCTACGAGAGGCCTGAATTCCTCTGCCAGGTCAAGCGCCAGAGCAGGGCGGCCGAAACGTGGTCTGTGGTAGATGCCAAGATATGGATCAAAACCCACAGCTAGGGCAGTGGCCGTGAAGTCCTTGACCAACATGCTGTATCCGAAGGACAGCAGGCAGTTGACGGCATCCCGTGGTGGCCGGCGGTTTCTGCTCTGGAAGTCGAAGGCACCCAAGGGGTCGTTCCTGATCTTGAGCATGGTGCCAAACCGAGAAAAGTAAATGCGGGCGGCAGTGCCTTCAATACCGAGAAGCGACTGGATTGAAGGAGCGGATGCGACCTGTCCGGCGAGGTTATTCAGTTGAGTCAGGACGCGGTCCACGTCTTCTCTGGAGTTACGCCGCAATAGAGTGCGGGAGTTCCGGATCTTCCCTTCGACCATCCTTCGTGCAACGGGCAGCCCGGCCTGTGAGGCTATAGCAACCTGTCGGCGGCGGAGTTCGACGTGTTTAGAAGGGAGGCCGTGGGCAATTCCCTGGAACCACCCTCCGTAGGAGAACCAGCACACCGGCGTTTCACGCATAAAGGCCGCTCTCATGAACTGGGAGCTGATCTGGACATTCCCATAGACCGAGACCTGGGAGACGTCGATCATACGAACGGCCTCGATATCTTCGTTGTGCTTTGAGACCACGGCGCGGCCACCCCTGATACCAACCCTCGCTCCCTGCTCAGTCACATAAAGGGGACGGGCGGAGGGGTCACGAGGAACCAGACGGCGGGGCCGCACGGGAGATCGCCCTGTGTGGAGGTTGGTCTCATCCGGAAGGCAGATACCTACCAGGGAGCATCGGGGGCATTTGGGGCTGTCCACCAGTGGTGGGGGAGGACCTGGTTCCGAAGCGACATGACGCAAATCCTCTACTAGCTGGAGGGTTTTGGCAACGAGTTCGTCGTCAAATGGTATGGTCTCTCGCTGACGTGTCTCCGCGAAATAGATCTGGCCTTCGGAGCAGGAATATCCGTTGTCATTGAGCAGGAGACCAATCGCACACAGCTGAACCAACTCCGGAGACCACGCGGGTCCGTGGCGTGGAGGTCGACCCCTTTTCACCTCTACTGGAAGCACTTTGCCATCGGATCCCTCAATGATGTCGGCTTTGGCGATGAGTCCAAGTCTTTCTGAACCCAGCATGATTGAGCGGGCTTGGCGTACCGGGTCGTCCTGGTCCGGGCCTCCCATTCGTCCATGGCCAAGATCCACATTTCGGTGAACGTAGCGACCCTCCACAGTGTCAGGGTTGTCCACGAATCTGGATTGAACCCACTCCAAGTAGAAAAGCCTCGGACAGTACTCGAATTCATTCACCATCCGGACTGGCACCAGGGCGGGGACATCCGACATGATGGTTAACCGGAGGGTCTAAACAAACCGAGACCGAAGTGAGACAAGTACCCCAGCGCTAACGGCCCAGGGACAGCTCTCTCGAACACCAACCGCAGCGAGATTGCCGGAGGTTTTCGACCACTGTGATGAGGGCGAGCACGTCGGAATCGACGCCATTCCGGTTTGTTGACTTCCTCGATATGGACAAGTTGGGGAAGACCCCGATAACCAAGTTCCCGGTTGAGGTCATCGGTCACGTGAGGAATGCGCTTCCCAGCAGTGGTCCAGTCTCCCCACGACCTCCCAGGAATGTACGGTGTAAGTGAAGTCCACTCTCGAGATGGCCCAACGAGTTCAGGAAGAGCTAGCCGAGTCGAGGAAAGAACCTCCAACCCAAGTCGGTATGTACCAAGCCTACGTAGGTACTCAGGCGCTGAGAGGCGTCGGAGTCTGGCGACTCCGGCGATGTCACGCTGGCTCAACCCACCGGGCGCCCAAATGGCCAGAGTGTCGACACGGCCGTCACCCTGGCTTGAGAAAGCCAGGTAGTGGGCGTGCTGATGCTGATCACTTCGGGGGCCCGAGTCGGTGCGACCCGACAAAGCGTATGAAGGGTCTCGGGTCTGTCTCATGACAGCCCTGCGCAATAGGTGGCCTAAGGCCACCGTTTCCACTATCGATGGCCTTCCGGAATCAGGCAGGTACCAGCGGACGGCTGTAACTGGAGATCGGGATCTGGTGGGTGCTGGTGCTCTTGGTGACCACTCCTGCGCAACCCGCTTGTACTGGACCCAACGTGTCTTGGGAGGATCAAGGCGTTTGGACTGGCGCAGGGCAGTCGGACTCTCGCTTAGATCTCTGAGAGTAAAGGGCGGCGTCGGAGCCAAAAGCCGGGTGTCCCCACCCCAGTCCGGTTCGTACAGCGTCAGACCATTGGCTTTCTCGGCAGGGGAATTCACTACCCGCGCGTGACAAACTGAATCGGCCCGTCCCAGGTAGGGGAGTGCGCCAACGAGAGTAGACAGCAGTTCCTGCTGTGAACTCTTGATCTGTGGAGCAAACTCCACGATCAGTTCTTGGGTGGGGTTGATTGCGAGGAAGGCGTCAAAAGCGAGATCTCGGTTCTTGCCTGGTTTGTTCATGACGTGGCCAGCGCTGGGCATGTAGTGTCGTGTGTGGCCTAGTGCGGTCTGAGGTGACCAATAGGCAGGTGGGTCGGTCACTAGAGCGTTTAGCAAAGCCATGACCTGGTCTTCGCCTAGGTCGGGAAGTCGGGTCTTCCATGTGGAAACCAAGGCTCTGAGTATGCGCCATGGCGACGGCGGCCACTCCACACGGCCTTCATTGACGCTGGCATCCCACGGTGTGGCGTGATAGCGACCGAGCGGGAACCGCACGGCCACAGCTGTTTTCACTTCTTACCCTCCGGGTCCCATACGACTTCGAATACCGGGTCGATGTTCTGTAATTCGGGGCACTTCTTTGCCAAATCACAGATTTGCTCCGCCAAGGACGCGAGGTTTGAGAAGGAATCCGGCAGATCGTCCTCCGCTCGGAAGGAACAGGCGGTTCTCAGGCGTAAATGGCCGGACAGCAAACTGGCAACTTCCCACTTCGCGATTGTGACTAACAGTTGGGTCCCCTCGTCACTGAGACCGTAGGAGTTCAGCAGACCGACATCGATGGCTACATGTAGTTGGGTCTTAGCCGCCGTGTACTCGATGCGGTGGAAAGGCACCATACCGTATCCCTCGGCGGAGCCGCCTGATGTCCCGGTCGTTCTACGTCTGACATCATCGGTTTTTACACCGCCCGAGTGCACTTCTCGCACATCCTCTGCCTCGATGAAGGCAGTTATCGCCCGTGTGAGTTTTGGCTGATGAGGCCACTGCTTCACGGCAAAGAACACACCGTGAATCAGGTTGAGCGGATCGTACCGGAAGAGCGCCCTTGCCAAATGACGCTGGTCTACCGGGCGATCCTGAACAAGCCCGAAGTTCCTTTCCAGGATGTCGAGGAACCACTCCGAACCTACTCTTGAGTTCCTGACGAACGCGGAAGCCAGCCGATGCGCTTCTGTTCGACTTGATGTGAGGTATTCATTGTCTTCGCTCAGGACCTTGACCCACGGCAAGCCGGAAAGTTCGTCTGCCGGTTTGTTCTCTAGGGGATTCCATCCTTCTCCCTCAAGGTGGTTCGCCATGGACTGGACTGATTCCACTAGGAGCATCTTGACCGGTTCCCGGCCGGACCGAGGCTGGTCGTACAAAGCTGCTCCTAAATCTGCGAAGCCCGTCGGCTGGAAGCGTCCGCTAGGTTCGGGCCTGAGCGTAAAGTGGTATATCTCCTGCAGGGTCATGATTCTCCTTCGAGGGTTGGGTCGGGAACAGGTGGGCAGACCATTTCCAAGGCCTTTCGGATAGTTGAGGAGTAGGTAGGTATCAGCAGAGATCCGATCAGTCGTTCTGTCGATGTGCCTCGAAACGCTTCATGCCGCACCGCCGGCCGGAAGCCAGCAGCCCGTAGTCGTATCAGTGCTTCTCTTATCACCATGTCGGTTTGTCCTGCTTGTAGTTGTTGCGGCCAGGAAAGAGAAGGCAGCAATAGCGTCTCCGTTTCTTCTTCGAGGTCCGTAGGTTCTGTCATCGGCTGGGGGTGAAAGAAAGGGCCTAGCACGGCGCGCGCCGGGGTGATCGGTTGCCATTCTGCAGACCCATCTCTATGCGGATCGGACTTCTTCCATGAAGGCGGCCGATCCAATAGCGCGGTGACCGTAAGCAAACGTCCCAACCGTCGGTCGTCGATCTGTCCATTCAGGAAGGTGGCTACCAGGGACATGGTCACAGGTGAGAACCGATCGAACGCCAATGGAGCGCCAGAGCCAAGGGGCTGAACACGTTCCGATGCTTGGCGGTCACCACAGAGAATTGCTCGATTGGTAAGCATCACGGCCAGTCTGTCCAAAGTCGACCACGAGACTGGGTTTCCAGAACCAGGAACCCTGTCTGCCCAGTCGAGAAGGCCTCGTCGGTTGGGTCTAGCGGGGAGTGCGGCCGGGCGGAGAAAGGAGAGAGCCGCACCTCGCCGCTGTTCACGTTGCGTCAGACTCTGTCCCACATTGAAGTGATCCCTTTGGGTGGCGATTGCGACAGCCAGCTTCCACTCGCCGGTTCCATCGTCAAGTAGGGAGCACCATCGATCAGTGGATAGAAGGGGTATGGGATGTCTTGCCCTGGTCGTCAGCGATTCGTTGCGGCTAACGATCCATTCGAGCAGGGCTACCTCCGCAAGACAATCCTGGAGCGCCTCTGGGCTATCTGGATCCCGAACGACTCTTATCTGGGCGGCGTCGACACGTCGCAGAGCCGACCGAGCCGAAGCAGGAAGTTCGGCCTTACGAAACCGATCCACCCAAACATCCAATTCGCCTAGCATTTTGACCCGCTCTGCTGGCCGGTTAACTACGGAGAAGGATCCTGTAGGTACCGCCATGGTCAGGTCTCCGAACCGAACTGCAACCACATATCGTTCAAATCGGTTCAGACCGCGATCTACTCCGAGAGTGCTTATGGCCTTGGCAGCGTCGATCCCGTGGGATGCATGCTTTCCGCCCCAGGAAAGCCTGCCTTCGGCAAGGATGCGCCGTACCTCTGGCACTGTCATGGGTCGCTCCCAAGTTGGCAACCAGAGTTCCCCCTTTATGGTTTCGTTCTCGGCGGCCAAGTATTCCGCTGGGCTCTTGGACACCGTAAAGGGTGTGGTAGCCATTCCCATTGAACCTTGAAATCGTCGAGCTACCCCAGACGCGAAAAGTAAGCTGCCTTCCATCCCCAGGACGAAACTCCATGGGTTGACTGCACTGGCGGCGGTACCGAAAGCGGAGGAATTGACAGTCTTCGCGGTGCCAGGTAGAAAGTGCCCTATTGGCACACTGCTTAGCTTGGGTCGACCTGAACTGAACAGGGCGTGGGACAGCCACTCGCTACTCTGGTCGGTTTTCCTTTGGTCCAAGAGCAGGTGTACGGCCTCTAAATAGTTGGTGGCAATGTCACCACTGCCCAAAGCGCCACCGGTACCGCCGAGCATCAGCGGATAGTGCGGGCTTTTGTCATCCGATAAGACGAACACTGCGTCTAGCCAATCAAGGGCTCCGTCCGGAAAGGCTGATCGACATGCGGCCAACAGTAACGGCTTGGCCTTGTTTTTGACCTTGCCAGTCCTGTCCACCCAACCTGACCCTTTTGCCAGTTCCATTACTTCTTTGGCTATTCGAATCGTCTCTTGAAGGGGTTCCAGCCGAGAATCACTGCGCTCTGTGATGGCTTGGACTGCCCTCTCGCCCTTTTGCGGCTTTCTAATTCTGAAGCCGCCTCGACCGTTCCAAGGAGAGACAATCGGTGCTGGCTTGTAGCGGTGGAGGAAGAACTCCATGAGGTGTTGGCGGTCAATACTTCCCTCTATTTGGAGGGTGGATCCTTTCCAGTAGCAAAGGACTTCCGGCAAATGCTGTTCGTGTAAAGCTCGTATGACACCGAAGCTCTGCAAGTAGGACAGCAAAGGAGAAGAGCGACAACCTTCCAGGGTGAGGACTTTCGTGGGAGACTTCATCGAGTTTTGTTCGCGCAGCCAGGGTGGGCGCTGGCTCGCCAGTCGGCCAGCCGTACCAACATCTCTAGCCAGGCCAGTCGAAACGGTCCCAGCCGGTCAAGGAGAGTGAGCATCCGGGCGGTGTAGCTTGGTGGAGGGATCTGATTTGAGCCAAAACCCACATAAGCCAGGTTTAACGAACCGCCATTTGTGGCGTTGCCATTCAACTCAACGCGAGGGACCTGGTCACCGTCAACAACACCTAGAGCTACATCAAGGCCTTCTTTGCCGCGAGGTGGATGCTCTTGTGCGAGGCGTCGAACCCCCAGCCGGACGCGACCGTGGTGCGCGGCGGCGAGGTAGACCACAAGGTCAGGTTCTGCGACACCGTCCAGCAAGTGTTTCTCGGGTCCGAGAAGCATCAATGCTGAAACCAGTCCGTGACGGAAGTATCGCTGGGAGTATCGGAGTCCGTTTCTGTTGCTACCGCCTTTGGCAAGCAGTGTGCCCTCTTCTGGCGGCGGAGGATCGGTTTTGGTTCCCGTCTTCCTTATGGCCTCTTGGAAGACGGGGTGTGCTTTTCCAAGGTCGTGGTATCTGGCGGCCAACCGGGCGGCCTGAATAGCGTCGGTGGAAAGGGCAAGGTCACCGAACGCGTCTGTCAATTCCGCCGCGGCCATTTCCGCGTCGGCCAGATGCTGGCCAAGGCTTACCCACGGAATCGGCGTCACGGTGCTATGAGGATCGTCCTCCAGACCCACGTCCTGCAGGTCACTGGCCACGCGATCTCCGTTAACAACGGCGGTGACCTCCCTTTTGGATGTGCTATCCCAACCGAACTCCGATGAGTAGCCCCCAGCGGATGCGTCTACTATGACAGTCAAGTTCGGTCGGAGATCAGCCGACCACACTCGCGACCACCTCCTATCCTGCCCACCCTGTGGATCAGGAGTTAAGACCAAGGCTTTACGGGCGTTTACAAACTTTCGTAACTGAGCGATAGGTACCCGACACAGTTCGTCGGCGGCGGGAAATGTGTCCGGCGAAGGAGCACCGTCTTCGATAGACCGCCAGGCGACCATGACATCCCGGTTTTCAGTGTTTCTGATGAAGCGTCCTACGTCAATGTGGCCGCCCGTCAGGTCGGGCATTGTGTCAAAGAGTTCGACGAGATCTCGTCTGCGAAGCGTTGGTAAGGGATCATGCCTTTCCGGGATCTCTTTCGATGACAACCTTTCCGGAGTGGACACTTCAGGCAGACTCATGAGGGCCTCTTCAGCAGATTGGAGATCGTCCTCGCTGTAAGGGGCAGGTGTATGGGGCCGCATCCAAAACATCCGAGCGTTTGCGGCCATGCCGTCCCGATTGCATCGTCCCGATCTTTGAACGATCGAAGACCAAGGCGCCAGGTCAGTTAGGAGTGTTGTTGCCGACAGGTCTAAGCCCGCCTCAACCACTTGCGTGGACACGACTATACGCCCCTCTGGGCTTACGGGTGAGAGAAGCCGATCCATGGTTGTTTCGCGGTCCCCTCGACGGAATCGAGAATGAATCAACGCTGTTTCGGCATGCGGATTCAACTTTTGAAGGACTCTGAATGTGCCCTGTGCTCTCTTCACGGTGTTCAAGACGACCAATGTCAATGTTCCCGGTCGGTGGTATTCGACTGCGTGGCGAGCCACCTGTCTGTCATCCGCCTGTCCCAGGCTTTGAACGGTTCGCCGCGCTCCTAAACGAGTCATAAGCGGTCCACCTTGCCTGTCTTCGGGCGAAATCTCCACAACTCTGCCGATGCAGGGAGCGTTGACAGTCCGCAATCGATCGGAATCGACCGTGGCAGACATCCACATGGTGTGGGTTGGTTGAACAGTGCCAAAGAGTTCACGAAACGCTTGCAGTTGGCGTCCGGTCACTACGGCCGAGTCCATAAGTTGAGGTTCGTCAAAGACCCACTGGCATCCTGAGTTGAAGGCGCCGAATGAGATAGGCCAGTTCCACTGAGAGTCAGCGAAGCCACGGTTCAACGCCCGGGACAGCAGCATATCGGTTGTCCCTATGAACACCGCGTCCCGCTCGGGGTAGAGTCTCCATTCTCTATCTTTCCATTGGATGCCTCCCATCACCTGGTGAATACCCAGTTCCTCCGATGAAAGGCTCAGGCGGTCCCGCCAACGCTCGAACCGACTGACAGTCTGATCGACCAGGGTTCGCATTGGAAGGGTGTACACCAGCCACCTCGGGGTGGCCTTCGGAGCAAAGTGGCGACGGCGCCAAAGCCAGGCCAATCCGGCTGCCTCTGTTTTGCCACACCCCGTGTCGATACGTAGGACCTCCGGAAGTCCTTCGGCGGCGAGCCGTTGTTGATAGGGATACGGGTCGTGGCCGGTTGCCTTTCGAAAGAACTCGACATAGGTCATGACAGACTCCCTGGTCAGCGAAAGCAGTAGAAACCTGTCTGTGGCGTGAAATTTCTACCGACTCCATTCATATAGCGTGAATCTTACGCATAGCTTGTGACACTTGGGGGCTGTCACAGGCCGCACAAGTGGAGTCGAGGGTTTCCGTGTTCGGTCCAACCGCAATGGAGCCAAGCCCGTCCCGTTGAAAAACGTTTTCCGGGGCGTCCAGCCCCCCGGCCTTGTAAATAGGGGGCCTTACCCTCCAACCAGCTTTTCGATTAGGGTGACCGAGCGGACCGAGGCGGTGCCGTCTCCGTAGGGGGTGGGGG
>VXML01000106.1:0-261 GCA_009841115.1 Gemmatimonadota bacterium
GCGAAAACGACACCGAATAGACCCAATCCGCATGCCCTTCGAGCGTGGCGATAGTGGTGTGCGTCGCCACATCCCACAGCTTCACCGTGCCATCCCATGAGCCAGAAGCCAAGGTCGCCCCATCCGGCGAAAACGATACCGAATAGACCGTAAGCGCATGTCCTTGGAGCGTGGCAATAGTCGTGTGCGTCGCCACATCCCACAGCAGAATCGTGCCATCCCTTAAGCCAGAGGCTAGGGTCGCCCCATCCGGTGAAAACG
>VXML01000106.1:271-54655 GCA_009841115.1 Gemmatimonadota bacterium
AGAATCGTGCCATCCCTTAAGCCAGAGGCTAGGGTCGCCCCATCCGGTGAAAACGATACCGAATAGACCCAATCCGTATGCCCTTCGAGCGTGGCGATAGGTTCGCCAGTCGCCACATCCCACAGCAGAATCGTGCCATCCCTTAAGCCAGAGGCTAGGGTCGCCCCATCCGGTGAAAACGTCCCCACATACCCTTGTAGCGTGGCGATAGTGGCGTGCGTCGCCACATCCCACAGCTTCACCGTGCCATCCCATGAGCCAGAAACCAGAGTGACTCCATCCGGTGAAAACGATACCGACGTGACCCCATCCGCATGTCCTTGGAGCGTGGCGATAGGCTCTCCCATCGCCACATCCCAAAGCTTCACCGTGCCATCCCCTGACCCAGAGGCCAAGGTAGCCCCATCCGGCGAAAACGACACCGAATTGACCGAACTCGCAGTCGGTATCAGCATTAGAGCACGAGACGTAGCTACTTCGTATATCCACACGCCGATGCCACTGGCTACCGCGAGGTATTGCCCCCCCGGTGAGAAGGCTATGTCATCAATCCTTCCTTCCCCCAGACGGCCCATCGCGCCGTCAGGTAGATGCCACGTCCGATAATCACCCTCCATGACGGCTGCGATGTCGATGTCGCTATTAACGAACTCACTCGACACGCTCACACGCACCGCATCCGAGCAGTTGTTATCGGCGTTGTGCTCGCCAGAGACGCTCTGGACACAGGCCCCGTAGTAGTAGGTGCCCGCTTCCGCCGCCGCCGTCAGCGAAAGCGACTTCGTAGCGACGTTGGACGTCTCTAGACTGACGACATCGGCGCTGATTTGGGTGTCGTCCGAAGTGATCGTTGCGTCATTCGAGCTATAGTAGAACAGCACGGTGGGTTCGGGTTCACCACTCCCTTGGTTGCGCACCGTCGCCCACAGCCAGAACGGCTGCCCAAACGCCAAGGTGCTATCACTTACCGAAGCCGACACCACTAAGTCCAAGGGGCCAACCACGTGAAGCGTGTAGTCGCCTGTCGCAGACCCCCAACCCTCTACTCGTATGTAGTAAGTGCCGGCCCTTACGGGAACAGAGACCCGAAAATTGGAACCCTCACCACCATCGTCATCGCGATCCAAGACGTTGCCAGAGCTATCCAAAATAGCACCTTCGGTATCCACACGGCCCGTCGTATAGGCCGTCAAGGTGCCCGCATTGCTCATCTCAACGCGAAAGTAATCCACATCTCTCTCTGATAACGAGCCATCAGTCGAGCTTCCTAAATCGACCGGAGTCGCCCCCTCAAGGGTATTATCGGGATCCTGGCCGATACCCGGCGGCAACGCGGGATCGGATGGATTGCTGAGGTAGCGGAGAAGCAGCACCGCGTCGGCTACATCGACCAAGCCATCGCCGTTGACATCGCCACGGGAAATATCGCCGTTGTTGGGCAGCACAATGGACGAATCCAAGCTATACATGACCACGAACAGAGCATCGGCCATATCGACTTGACCATTGCCGTCCACATCGCCTAGAACTCCGCCGGCAGCCCGCTTCATCCGCGCACCGCCGTACTCCTCAACCACAATGTCCACCTCATCAACTCCCACCCGAAAGGTAGGGTTCACATACGCGACCAACCCCTCGCCCGAAACAGTCAACCCATAGACCGAATCATCGGCTTCCATAGTGGAAGGATTGGGGTAATTCTGCCCCAGGGCAAAATCGGTCGGCAGAGCCGTGCCCCTTGCCGTAGAGAACGTTTGCAGCGGCAGCGCGAAATGCCCGGCTTCGTCCGTGGTCGTGCCGACGAACCGGCGCAGATCGGTCCAATCAAACAGCCGCACCTGCACACCGGCCGCTGGCTGCCCGGACGACAGACTCACCCGACCTTCAAGCAGCGGTTCTGCGCCAACGCTGACGCTCAGTACCAGCCCGATGAAACTGCCGATCAATGGCTTCATAGCCTCCACTCCTTTATAAAATCTTGGCGCACGCTACGCTCAGCGTAGCAGGGTGAATTTGCGAGTCAAGATGCCGTTGGTTGTTTCCAGTCGGTAAAAGTAGATGCCGCTCGACCTTCGCAGTCTTCGGCTTCCCAAGGGAGCCGGTGGTAGCCCTCCTAATACGACCTCTTGCCCTGAATGCGGGTTGTCCAACGGAAGCAGGGTTGCGTTAGCTTGGGTATTGCTGTGGTCATTAACCGTCGCCGCTAATCATGACTGGCACAGCACGGGAGCAGTTGTTTGTGCTATCAGACTCTCCTAGCAAAACCATAATACAGGCCCCATAGTAGTACGTGCCCGAAGTCGAAGGTGCATTCACACGCGTCCATTCATCGCTACTTTCAAGAGGGTCGAGAGAAAACACTTCGTCAGTAGATACTTGTATATCGCTTGTCGAGATTGTCGCATCTGTTGAGAGATAATAGCCCAAGGTCATATGTGGCCGTAAAGGAGTAGGCACAGAACCTAGATTTTGCACTGTCGCACTCAGATAAATGTATTCGCCGGCATCCGGCCTGCTATCATCCACTGAGAGTTCCACGGCTAGGTCCACGCCAAGATATATCCGCTTCAAGACCACCAGATCAGGTCCGTCGTAATTGGCTACCGCACCTGCATCCACGGTGAACTTCAAAGGCGACTCTGTGGGAGTGGCGGTGTCGTCGAAAGTCAACTCAACCGTCACTTCGGTATCGCTGACGCGGCTCACACTGGAAATGTTGACCCCTGCAGCGCCCAATCCCGACAACTGTACTGCATCTTGGATGTTGGTGGTGGGATAAGTGTGCTCAACCAGCCGCAACGTGACCGCACTCTCAGACACCGTCTCCGCGACCAGCAACAGCCTCCAATCAGCACTAACCCATTGTGAACAGCCTGAGCTATTGCAGGCCTTTACCCAGTATCCATTGTAAAAAGAGTCAGAGTGGTGCTCGACGCTTGTGTTTTTCACTGTGGCTATCTTCTCACAGTCTCCGGGGCAACTTACGGAAAAAACGGATGCTCCATCCCAATATACTTCATAGAAAGTTGCTCTTGGAGAAGGATCCCAGGAGACTCTAAACCTTATATCTTGCCCATACTGGAACCTTACATTTGCAGGCGGGGGTGGAGGACCAAGGTCCGGGTTCGGGCTATCTGCGTCAGTGACCGCTTGGCCAATGCCCTCGGGTAACAGAGGATCCGAGGGATCAACGCTATACGTCCCGATCAGATAGGCGTCTATAAAGTCGATCTGGCCATCGTAGTTTACATCGCCGAGAGAAATATTAGCATTGCTCGGTAGGTCGATGGAGGGATAGACGCTGTACATCGCCACAATCAACGCATCGACGATATCGACGACCCCGTTGCCGTCCACATCCCCGAGAATCCCTCCCTCCGCCACCTTCGGCCGCGGCATACTACCGGAAGCTTCGACCACCAAATCCACTGGGGCCATGCCTGCCTCGACTCGGAAGGCTGGGACTATATAGGGAGCAATACCTCGGCCCGAAACGACCAAGCCGTAATCCCGATCTTGGGCAACCTCTGCCAGCGGCACCAGTTGTGGCGGCCTCCCCGGCACCGGCACCCCCGCCTGCCCGTCGATGAGCACCATGCGCCCCGTCTGATGTTTCGCGCCTACCGTCAGTCGATAGATGTACACCCCCGCACTCACTGCCTGTCCCGCCGCATTGGTTGCGTCCCACAGCGCGGTATGCGCCCCCGCCGCCTGTTCCGCATCCACCAATGTCACCAGCCGCTGCCCCAGCAGGTTGAACACCTCCAGCCTCACATGGGACGATGCCGACAGGTGATAGGGAATGATCGTCGAGGGATTGAATGGATTGGGATAGTTCTGTCCTAGCGCAAAGCCATCTGGCAGAGCACGGCTCCTAGCTCGGCTGACGGCCACCGCGAAAGACCCGGTTGCGTCGGTAGTGGTGCGGGCGATGGCTCCGCGTTGTAGATCGCTCAAATCGAATAGCATCACCTGCATCCCGGCGGCTGGTTGGCCCGAAGAAAGTATTACCTGACCTTCAAGCAGCGGTTCTGCACCGACGTTAACGCTCAGCACCAGCCCGATGAAACTGCCGATCAACGACTTCATAAGGTCTGCTCCTTTAGTAAAATCGAGTAGTGGTTGCGTTTGAAATTAAAGCTAGCCTAGAACTTTATAGTATAAGGTTTTAATATGATATTTCTGTGATTATAGAAGTCGTTATTATGATTTCTTTGTGATTTTTTCCGAAGACGAACAGAACAACAAAAAGCGCCCCAACTCACTGTGAGAGTCGGAGCGCTTTTACATACCCTAAATTTCAAATGCAGCCACTACCGTAGAATGAGTTCCCACATGAAGAGCATTTCATGCGGGAAAATCAGGATTGGTTCCGGCTACAAGAAGCAATAAATTGCCAAAATCAGACGATCCGCTGCGTCACCACGCCGTGCAGATCCATCTCAAAGTCGATGTCCACAACCGGCGGCCGGGCGTAGTGCCAACACACGCCGCCACGCCGCGCCGCACCCATCGTCGGCAGGAGAATTTCTTCGAGTATTTCCGCTAAGGGATAGATGGTGTACACGTCAACCGCGTCGATCAAATCCCACGTCCCGCCGAGGCCCGCGAGCCGCTCGCCCATAACCTGCGCCACATAAGCGGCCTTCTCGCGCATAGCAGCGGACGATGTGTCACCCGGGCGGATAATCCCCTCGGTCACGAGGTGCCCCTCCCGCAATTCGCCAGCACCAGCCACGATCAAAGTTTTGCGGTCGATCCGGTCGTTGGGAATCGCGTAGGAAAAGGCGTACAGCGAAGGCACATCCGGCGGATCGCACGCCGGCGCAACATTCGTGCGCGCCACCGGATTGAGCTCGTCCACGTACAAACCCCACGCCCGCAAGACGGCGCAGTACTCGCGGTTGAAGTCAATGAACCCCTGCATGGTAAAGGGCACAGGCGAGCGCAGTTCCATCGCGCAAAGCGAGACGCGGTCGCAGCCTTCCGCCGCCAGATATGCATCCACGCGCTCAAAGCCCTCGCGCCAAGGCAGCGGCTCGGCCAGCACAACGCGAACGATCTCCCAGCCCGGCTCGGCAACAACGCCACAGGAATAGGGGTCAATGCCCTGGAGAAAGCGATAGTGTCCTTTGGGATGTGCAATCAGCATGACGCCTCAAGGTCGCCCACGCCCTCCTAGGCGTCAAGGTCTCTTGCTGAAACAGACGCCTTCTTTATATTCCCCTCCGCTTGCAACTCAATCCCAAACCCCTAATGCTCAAATGCCCTACAAAGTCCTAATCCGTTCGGAAATCGAACCGTATTACACCATCATCCCCATGATCGAGGAACGCGCCGAGATCGTGCGCTGGAATCCGCTGGAGCCGCAGCCCCCAGCCGAACTCCTCCGCACCATCGAAGGCGTGTACAACTACGGCCACTACGCCTTCACCGCCGAATACATGGATCTCATGCCCGAGCTCCGCGTCATCAGCAACTACGGAGTCGGCGTCGATCACATCGACCTCCAAGCCGCCCAAGAGCGCGGCATCCCCGTAGGCAACACGCCCAAGATCCTCGACGGCGCAACGGCCGATATAACCTTCGCCCTGCTCTTGGCCGCGGCGCGCAACCTCATCCAAGGCGACCACTTCGCCCGCGGCCCAGATTTTGTCGCCTACGATCCGAGCTTCATGCTGGGGCAGGAAGTCCACCACCAAGTCCTCGGCATCATCGGGCTGGGCAGCATCGGCTACCAAGTAGCGCGCCGCGCGCTGGCCTTCGACATGACCGTCTTGTACCACAACCGCAACCCCAACCCCAAGGCCGAAACCGACCTCGGCGCGCGCTACGTCGGCCTGGACGAGCTGCTCCAGCAGGCGGACTTCGTGACCCTGAACATGCCGCTGACTGATCAGACGCGGGGCATGATCGGCCGGCGCGAACTGGGCCTGATGAAAAAGTCGGCCGTGCTGGTCAACGCCGCGCGCGGAGGCGTCGTCGATCACGACGCACTGTTGGAAACCCTGCAAAACGGCGGGATCTACGCAGCCGCCCTCGACGTAACCGAACCCGAACCCCTGCCCCGCGATCACCCCCTCCTAGCGCTGGACAACCTCGTCATAATACCCCACCTAGGCAGCGCAACGCACCAGACGCGCCAAATCATGGCCGAGCGGTCGGTGGGCAACCTGCTGGCCGGGTTGGAGGGCAAAAAACTTTTGAGCCGTATCGTCTAAATAAGAAGGAGAACAATGAGCGCGAATCACCACCACAAAGTCGTCATCGTCGGCTCGGGGCCAGCCGGACTGACCGCCGCCCTGTACGCAGCTAGAGCCGACCTAGCCCCACTCGTCTTAGAGGGCTTGCAGCCAGGCGGCCAGCTAACCATTACCACGGACGTAGAAAACTACCCAGGCTTCCCCGACGGTATCATGGGGCCAGAACTCGTCGATCTGATGCGCCAGCAGTCGCAGCGCTTTGGTGCCGAGTGCAAGTTTGAGACGGTCACCAAGGTCGATTTGTCCAAGCGACCCTTTGCCGTCACAAGCGACAGCGGCCAGTACACTTGCGACTCACTGATTATTGCCACTGGTGCCTCGGCGCGCCTCCTCAACATAGAGTCCGAAACGCGGCTTATGGGACACGGAGTCTCGGCCTGCGCCACCTGCGACGGCTTTTTCTTCCGCGACAAGGAGCTAGTCGTGGTCGGCGGCGGCGACTCGGCCATGGAGGAAGGAACCTACCTGACGAAATTCGCCTCCAAGGTCACCATCGTCCACCGCCGCGACGAATTTCGCGCGTCCAAAATCATGCTCAAGCGCGCGCAGGACAACGACAAAATCGACTTCGTGGTCAACGCCACGGTCGAGGAAATTTTACAGGTGGACGACGAGTTGGCCGTGCGCGGGGTCCTGCTCAAAGACACCCAAACGGATCAGACGCGGGAGTTTGACTGCGAGGGAGTCTTTATGGCCATCGGCCACATCCCCAACTCCCAGCTTTTCGAAGGCGCGCTGGCCATGAACGAACAAGGCTACATCCTCACCGAACCGGATTCGACCGCCACGGGTATCCCCGGGGTTTTTGCCTGCGGCGACGTGCAGGACTCCGTATATCGCCAAGCCGTCACCGCAGCCGGCACCGGATGTATGGCGGCAATTGAGGCCGAGCGGTTTTTAGCGCATTAGGAAATGCAACCCCTCTCAATCCCCTACCCTATCCGCCCGAAGAAAAAGCTCGGCCAAAACTTCCTCACCGACGACGCCGTCCTGCACCGCGAAGTAGCTTGCGCCGACATTGCGGCCGGGGATACGGTGCTGGAGATCGGAGCTGGAATCGGCAATCTGACGCAGTTGCTGCTGGAGCGAGCCGAGCAAGTCGTGGCCGTGGAGCAAGACCGCCAGTTCGGCCCGTGTCTCAAGGACTTACAGCGACAGCACAAACATCTCAGGGTAATATGGGGCGATGCGTTGGCCGTGGATTTTCCGCGCTTTGACAAGGCGGTGGCCAACCTGCCGTATCAAGTGGCCCTGCCGATTGTATTCAAGCTGCTAAACCAGCGCTTCGAGCGGGCCGTGCTCATGTTGCCCAAGCGGCTGGCTCAGCGGCTGTGCGCCACCGTCGGCCAACCGGGCTATAGTCGAATCGGAATCACCGTCGGACGGCTGGCCCAAGTGGAGTGGATCGAACAGGTGGGCAAAGACGCCTTCTTCCCCCGCCCCGAGGTCGAGAGCGCACTCGTGCTCATCAAGCGCACCAAGCCCAAGTTTGCCGTGCCATCCGATGATTTCTTCCGCCAAGTCTTGGAAAGCCTCTTTGCCCGCCGCCAAGCGCGCGTCCAGCAAATCGTCCCCGCAGCCGCCCTCGCCAGCCTGAGCAAGAAGATCAAGAACAAACCCGTGTACACTGTCACTCCGCGCGAGTTCGGCGAAATCACCCGCGCCTGGTGGCCGCTCAGCCAGCCAACCCCGCGAACACCTCGCGCCCCCTCCTAAATAGTTCCCGCACGTCCTCGCGCTGCTGGTCGTTGTTGTAGCGGCCATACGAATCGATCCACTTGAGCGACTCGTCGATCGATCGGAGAAAGAAATTGGCGTCTCCCTCGCGCTCGGCTGGCGGCGCGCCGCCGCGGAAATAGCTCGGGCTCGAATGCGCGTAAATGGACTGGTCGAAGCTGTCGCGCGAATCGCCCCACAACCGGGCAGCAACCCAGCCGTCGCGCTCGGCCCTGAAGCCGTGGCGCAACGCGCCCTCGCGTCGCCCTTCGGGCCATTCCCAGCGCTGGACTACTGCGCCGTTGACCACCAACTCGGCGCGCTCAATTGGATAAAACGAGCTAAAGGTCACTTCGGCCTCTAACTCCGTGCCACTCCCGCATTCCACGGTGTCACCCATGGGACGCCCGTTGAGCGCGAGTTGGAGCGCCGGGCCGTTGGTTATAAAGGTCCGCCCCTGCTTCATGCCCTCGATCCAGCTCGCATACGAAAATTCCCCGTCCACTTGGACGTACACGCGGTTATTCGAGCACACGAACCAATCCGTGCCAGTCGAGGCCGGCAGCCGCAAGCCGCAGTTGAGGAGCTTGTACCAGAGATCGTATTCCGGGTCCATCCAAAAGGGATCGAACAGATTGAAGGCGTCGAGCTTGCCCAACGCCGCGGCCACCGGGGCCTCCATGCCACGGCCATTGTGGCACCAGATGACCAAGCCGCCCTGCTCGCGAGCGTCGTCGCAGCAAAAGCACAAGGGCGGATAGTCCGGGTCGAATTGCCCGGCGAGGGTATGGCCACGACTGACGGGCTGCACGAGGTTGCGGATGTTGAGCAACATCACGTGGCCGTAGCCAAAACCCCACGGCGAATTGTCTCCGTAGTGGCGGTTTTCCTCGCCGATGTCGAGGACGTGATGGGCGGTCGTAAACTCGTTCATTACGCCAATGGGATACTTGTTGGATGCATAGGGCAGTTGGCGGCGGTCGAGCACGCTGACGCAGGTGACGTTGTACCCCTCGACGCTGCAATCAATCCCGAGCCGCTCGTCGGGCCGGGTCTCCTTTTCGTCGTAGTGAATGTGCGTGTTGCCCGGATACCAAGCATCCTCTTGGGGGCTATACCAGCGGCGCAGCGGAATCTCCACCTCGACGCGGCCCTTTGCGGGCAACTCAACGGTCGTGCGATAGGGTTCGTACTCCGTGCCGCGCTCGACCAGCACATCCGTGCGCCCCCGGCTGCCCTCGACGGCAAACGAGCCATCGGAAAAGAAAAACGGCGTGCCCGGGCCGCGCTTCAGCATGGAGTTCGGCGGGTGGGAAAAGTTGCCCGAGGCATTGAGTACGTGGACTTTGGCGTCGAGCGATTCACCGGAGACTGAGTCGATAATCGTGCCGTGCAGGGTGCCCATAAGACCTCCTGTCAGTTGAGCGAATACGTTTCGTACGGGGCCGCACAGGGGTTGCCGCGGCTGATGTGCATGCGGCCTTGATCGGCCTCAATCACCACTGAAAATACACTCGCCCAAAAGCCGGTCTGCGGATGGTTGTTGGTGTGGCGACAGATGGAGTACGGGTGCCGGTCGTGGTCGCGCAGGGCCGCTTGCACCTGCGCCATGCTCACGAGCCGCTCGGGGCCGAGCAACTGTTCGATGCGCTGGTGGCGCGGGACGGATTCAATCAGCTCGGGAAATTCGCGGTTGATCGGCACCAGCTCCGGGTGCAAGCAGTGGTTGGTGTGAACGACGAACTCGTCGTCGCGCAAGACGTGGACGTGGCCCAAGGTGAGTTCGAGATCGGCCGGCCCTTGCGGGGTGGCGAGGAGGACATTGCCGGGAATGGCGCGGTCGGCCCGGCGCACTGCGGCGACCGCGGCGCTGAGCGAGGTCTGTTCGTAGATGGCGCGCACGGCAAAGTAGTGCGGGACGCCGACCGGGCGGCTAGGGGCCGGCAGGGTGTTCATGCAGACGCCCATGCCAGCGTCGTTGCAGCCGATGTACGCGATCAGGCCCGCTTGGGTGACGTTCATCAGCGCGGGCTTGCCAGCCGGGCGGCGCGTCAGCACGATCGTGAAGGGATCCAACGCGGGGTCGTTGTCCCAGTTTTGCGCGGCAATCGCCCGGCCCTCAACGCTGCGCTTGGGAGCAACGGCAAAGGCCGTACAGCCCGCGTCCTCCTCCGGACAAAGCTGGTTGCGCACCTGCAAGAGCATCATCTCATCGAGCGCGACACCAGCGCCCTCGCTCATGCCCCGCAACTCATCGAGCATGTCGGGCGCGTACGCAGCCGCGCAATCCATGCTCTGGCGGCTTATGTCCATGGCGCGCTCGCGCGAGACGCGCACGGTCTTGTTGACGCGCTCTAAGGCAATGGCGGCAAAGCCGCGAATTTCGTCGCGGGCGGCCTCCCCAATCTGTCGCCCCAACTCGCGCGGCCGGCCGCTGACTTCGATGTGGCGGTAACGGGTATTCATGTTCGCTCCTTTAGCTCAGGGTCGCACTTGCAGAACTACCTTGCCGATGTTGCGATTTTGCCGCAGGATGTCTTGGGCTTCGGCCGCGCGCTCAATGGGCAACACGTCCTCAATCACAGCGCGCATGCGCCCGTCGATTAGCAGCGGCCAGAAGCGCTCTTTGAAGGCCGCGATGATCGCGGTTTTCTCCTCGTCCGAGCGGCTCCGCAAAACCGAGCCGATCAGGCGCAGCCGCTTTTTCTGCAATTCCAAGAGGTCGATCTGAGCCTCGGCACCAGTCAGGACGGCGATAATCACGAGGCGACCTCCGGACTTGAGTAACCGTAGATTGCGCGCTAAATAATCGGCCCCCGCGATATCGAGGATCACATCGACCCCATCGGTGTGGGCGAGGATGGCCTCGGCAAAGTCCCGCTCCTTGTAATTGACCCCCAACTCCGCGCCCAGCGCTAGGCAGCACGCCACCTTGTCGTCCGTGCCAGCCGTGACAATCACCTTGGCATCGGCTTGGTGACAGAGCTGCACTGCGGCCGTGCCGACGCCGCTGCCCCCGCCGTGGATGAGAGCGGTCTCGCCAGCGCGTAAGCCAGCTTCACGGAACAAGTTGACAAAAGCGGTGAGAAAGACCTCGCAGATAGCGGCTCCCCAAGTGAAGTCGCGCTCGGCGGGCAAAGGCAGCAAATGGGTGGCGGGAACGGCCACGCGCTCGGCATACCCGCCGCCGGAGAGCAGACCGAGGACGCGGTCGCCGGGCTGCCATTGCGTTACAGTCTCTCCCGTGGCGGCGATCACACCCGCCATTTCCAAGCCCATATAAGGAGATGCGCCCGGAGGTGGTGGGTAGTTACCGGCGCGCTGGAGAAGATCGGCGCGATTGACGGCTGTGGCATGGATATCTACGAGGACCTCGCCTGGGCCGCAGGTGGGGTCTGGAACTTCTTGCCAGCAGAGCGAGTGGCCTGCGTCGTTAGCTACAATTATGGCTTTCATGGCCTATACGTTGACGTATCGGGCAATGAAGCGCAAGCTTGACGAACCGCAGGACAGGCGTAAATTTGCAAGCCGCATTTAACGAAACGCATCCAACATGACCAACATCGAGATCAAGGCACACTACCCCGACGTCGAGCGCGCCGAAGAAAACCTCAACGCCCTCGGCGCGGGGCTGGCGGGAACCTTCCACCAAAAGGACACCTATTTCAACGTCGCTCAGGGGCGGCTCAAGCTGCGCGAGCTTGGAACGGACGAAGGCCATCTGATTTTCTACCACCGCGAGGACCTAACCGGCCCCAAACGCAGCGACTACGAGATTGCCAAAACCGAAGACCCCGAGGGCCTGCGCAACATCCTCAGCAGCATCCACGGCGTCTGGGTCGAAGTGGAAAAGACGCGCCAAGTCTGGCTGTGGGAAAACGTGCGCATCCACCTCGACGACGTAAAGGGCCTCGGCCAGTTCGTCGAGCTAGAGGCTGTAACCGAAGAAAAGGGCGTCGAAGAGTCGCACCGACGTGTCGAGGCCCTAATGCGAGCACTGGAAATCACCAGTGACCAGCTAGTCAAAGGCTCCTACGGGGACATCGTCGCCGCTAGTTGATCCTTCTCTACTGCGTCGGTCGCCACCGCACCATCCTAGCCGAGCTGTAAGCGTCTTTAGCCGCATAGGCGAAATCGCAGCTTTTGCGATCTCGAAAAACGCGAGGTCGCCCCTTCCCTTACTCAAACAACCCTTCTACCTCGTCGCAGAGCAAAGCGGCCTCGGCAGCGGTCTCGCTCTCGGCGATGACGCGGACGATGGGTTCGGTATTAGAGGCGCGAAGGTGAACCCAAGGACATTCGAGTTGTCCGCTCAAGTAGAGCTTGGATCCATCGCGCACCGGATGGACATACGCTTGGGGATAGCGTTCGCGCAGCGCGGCAATGGCGGCGTCTAACTGCTCTGGAGTACAAGTAATTTTGCGCTTGTCGATGGCGTAGCTGGGCAGCGCCGCGACCAGTTCCTCAAGAGATCGACCGGTGCGCGCCATAGCCTCCAACACTAGGGCCAAGCCGACGGCCGCGTCGCGGCTGGGGCCAATTTGCGTGACGATGACGCCGCCGTTGCCCTCGCCGCCGATGACAGCTCCCTCAGCCATCATCTTCTCCACTACATGGACCTCGCCGACTGCCGTGAGAAAGACCGGACAATTGTGGGCAGTGGCCGCGTCTGTAACGGCCTGCGAGGTGGAAAGCGTAGTGACGACCGGGCCGTGCTGTCGCGCCGCCGCCGCTTGCACCGCCAGTGCCAGCGTGTAGTCTTCGCCCACGGGCGCGCCGCTCGAATCGACCAACGCGACGCGGTCGGCGTCCGGGTCGATGGCAAAGCCAATGGCGCAACCACCGTCGCACACGGCTTGGCCGAGCTGGACGAGATTGGCGGACACCGGCTCCGGGTCGTGGGCAAAATCGCCGTCGGGCCGCGCATTGATGAGCGCGGCTTCGACACCCAAGACGTCCAGTAGGCTCGGAACCACCAAGCCCCCCGTGCCATTACAGGGATCGACGGCCACCTTGAACCCGGCCCGGCGAATGGCGTCGGCATCGACGTAGTCCACAATCTGCTGGACGTGACGCGCCACCACGACGTCTGGGTCGATCGTTTCCAATTCGCCGGACGCGGCGCAGCGAAACTCGCCCGCATGGAAGAGGGCCTCGACGCGCGCGCCCTCTTCCGCATTGAGGAAGACGCCGTCAGCGCGCACCAGTTTGAGCCCGTTCCAAGGGGCCGGGTTGTGGCTAGCAGTGATGATGATCGCGCCCTTGGCATCGAGCGCAGCGATCATCAGCTTGGCTCCAGGCGTGGAACACATACCCAAATCAACGACGCGGCAGCCCGTCTGGCGCAAGGCGGCAGCCGCAGCTTGGGCAAAATCCCCTCCAGACGGGCGCGTGTCGCGGCCGAGGACAACGGTATCACCCGGCGTCAAGGTAGTGCCAAAAGCCGCAGCAAAGCGCGCGACGACCTCATCGGTGAGCGACTGGCCGACGAGACCGCGAATTCCAGAAATGCTGACGATGAGCGGAGCATTAGACATAACTTTTTTCTCAGAGCTTTTCGACGACAAGAGTAGCGCGGCGTTGCACGCCCAGTTGGCGGGCAGCATTACCGCAGTTGATCGCAATTTCCAACAGACCAGCGCTGCCGATCAAAGCAAGCGGCGCGTCCGGCTCGACATCCTCATACGTTCGGCCAAGTTCCGCAAGCACATGGTCCCCAAGGCGGATGCGCAGAGCAGAGCCCCACGGCGCAATATCGGCAGCCGCAATGTTGCTTACCAAGTTGCCGAATCTGTCGATGTAGATGATGTGGCCGGCGATGCAGTCAGCCGATTTACAAGGCGCGGATTCGGCCAAGCGCACCGGATCGGCCACCGGCGGACCGACGTCAGCAAGGTCCAAGCCGCGGCAGAGGTGAGCAGCCAGCGGAGCGAAGAGATCGCGGCCGTGAAAGGTGCTACTCGGATTGGGCCGACCGAGGTCGGGCCGGGCAATTTCGTGTACCCGGCTATCGGCGCAATCGAGAACGAAGCTGAAGAGGCCGTTGTCCGGCCCCACCCACAAGTGGCCGCTGCTCTGGAGAGCGAGGGGACGCCGTCGCGTACCTACGCCGGGATCGACAACGGCTAGATGAACGGTGCCGGGTGGGAATTCGCGCGCGGCGTGGCGCAGAACAAAAGCAGCAGCCAGCACATCTTGCGGCGGAATCTGATGGGAAATATCCACGAACTGGGCTTCCGGTGCGATGCCCAGAATGACCCCCTTCATCGCGCCGACGTAGTAATCGCCCTCGCCGAAATCTGTCGTCAGCGTGACGATTGGGGCCGCACGCCGCATGAATTTATTCTGCATTTTGCACACATACCTCCCGCTTTCCAAGTATAGCGACATATCCTATTCGCCGCTTGCGTCCCTCGGTTGATAGCACACGGCTCGGGCCTTAGATTTGCCGCTCAAATCCCACCCCTGTCCTTTGCAGCGCAAGGAGGATCGCCATGGCCGTCAAAAGCCACATTGAAATAGCGCCCGGCCTCAAGGTCGCGGCCCAAATGTCCCCTGAGCCGAGCGACGAGGAAATGGCCTTTGTGCGGCAGATGGGCGTAGAATACGCCGTGACTTGGATCGACTCGGCCAAGGCCAGCCCCGAGTACTATCGCAGCCGTCGGGAGCACTTTGCCCGCGGCGGCATCCAGCTCTACGGCTTGGGCAATGGCAGCGTCCACAACGTGGATGCGATCACTCTCAACTTGCCCAACCGCGACGAGAAAGTAGAAGAGTATAAGGCGCACATCCGCAACTTGGGCCAAGCCGACATTCCCTATACGACGTATGCCCACATGGCCAATAGCGTGTGGAGCACGCCGCCGGAGCAGACCCGGGGCGGCTCTAGGGCGCGGGCCTTTGACATGGCGCGGCTCGCCGAGGCTTCTGGTGGCGGCTTTACCGGTGAGGGGCTGACGCACGATCGCGAGTACACCGAGGAAGAACTGTGGGACAACTTCGCCTCCTTTGCCGTGGAAATCGCGCCCGTCGCCGAGGAAGCCGGCGTCCGCATAGGCATTCACCCGGACGACCCACCCGGAGTGCCGTTGGGCGGCGTGCCCCGACCCATTTTTAGCAGCTTTGACGGGTACAAACGCGCCCTCGAAATCGCCGACAGCCCCAACGTGGGGATGTGCTTGTGCATCGGCTGCTGGCTGGAAGGAGGCGAGGCTATGGGCCGCGACGTGGTGGAGACGATCCGCTACTTCGGCGGGCAGGGCAAGATATTCAAGGTCCACTACCGCAACGTTGACCAGCCACTGCCGCACTTTGTCGAGACCTTTGTCGATGACGGATACTTCGACATGTACCAAGCCATGCGCGCGCTGGCCGAGGTCGGCTACGACGGCACCTTGATCCCAGATCACATCCCGCAGATGGGCGACGATGGACGGCTGGGCACGGCTTACACACTGGCTTACATGCGCGCCCTGCAAAAAAGGGCCGAAGAAGAAAGGAGCTAGACATGCTGAGCAAGGAACAAGTAGCGCAATACCGCGAACAGGGCTATCTCAAGATCCCCCAACTCTTCACGCCCGAAGAAACCGAAGAGCTAGCCTCGGAGATGGTGCGAGTAATCGAACAATGGGGACAAGAGTCGATCGGCTGGGTCGGCCCCTGGCGCGATCGCTACCTCGACGAAGAAGACCGGCTCAACACGCGGGCAGTCTTCATGCACAACCCGCACTTTTACTCGGCCGCTTGGGGCCGCGTCCTTTTCCACGAGGGAATGATCTCCTGCGTGCGGCAGCTCATAGACGGCCCAATTCAGTGGCACCACACGGTCCTACACGCCAAGCCGCCGGAGAAAGGCACGCCCTTCCCCATGCACCAAGACTATCCGTTCTACCCACACGACGGGCCGGATTTCGTAGACTGCTTGTTGCACTTAGACGACACGCCGCTGGAGAGCGGTGCGCTGATGGTCGTGCCGGGCAGCCACAAGCAAGGGCCGCTGGAGCACGTGCTAGGGCCGGAAACAGCCCCGCACCTGCCGCCCGCCCAGTACCATCCCGATCGCCTCGACAGCGTTGCCGTGCCAGCCGAGCGCGGCGACATGATCTTCTTCAGCTACCAGACGATCCACTGGTCGGATTGCAACCGCACGGATTCTTGGCGCAAATCCGTGCGCTTTGGCTATCACAGCACAGCGTTGCGACCAGTGGGACGAGCTGAGGACAACCCGCATCGCATCGACCAAGACAACGTGCTGGATCGCAACAACAACATCGTCGTGGCCGGATTTCGGGACAACGACTTGGAGCCAGCGGCTAGCTAAGGAAGAGCCTGATGACAGCAAAAGACGCAAGCGAAGTCGGCCTGATGCAAGAGGCCAACGATGCCCTCGGCGACAGCGCCGAACTGCGGCGACGACTGGACGAACAGGGGTACATCTTCTTGCGGCAGATCATGGCCAAAGACAAGCTGCTATCCCTGCGGCAGGAGATGACGGAGGTGTTGATGGAGGCCGGGTGGTTAGTCGCCGGTACAGATCCCATGGACGGCATTGCGCGAATCGACGCGCAGTGTACCGAAGGCGATCCCGAATACGCCGACGTGTATCACCGGGTGTACAGCTTGGAGGCCTTCCACCAAGCCGGACATTGGCCGGAAGTCCTAGCCGTGATGGAACAAGTCGTCGGTGGCCCGGTGTTGCCGCATCCCCAGAAAATCGCCCGGCTGTGGTTTCCCCAATACACCGAACACACCACGCCCATGCACCAAGACTTCGTCCACTTCCAAGGCAATTTCAACACCTATACCTTCTGGGCACCCGTGGGCGATTGTCCGCTGGAACTGGGAGGATTAGCGGTGCTGCCCGGATCGCACAAAATCGGCAAGGTGCGCGAGCACCACTTCTCATTGGGTGCCGGCGGCCTAGCCGTAGACGAATCCGAACTGACCGGACGCTGGCTCAGCGCGAATTACGAGGCCGGGGACGCGCTGATCTTTCCGAGCCTGACCGTCCATCAAGCCCTGCCCAACTACACGGAAGATCGCCTGCGCATTTCACTCGACAACCGCTATCAGGCACAGGGCGAGCCGATTGCGCAACACATGCTGGATCCGCACCTGATCGGCGTCACCGGCTTTAACTGGGAGGCCTGCTACGCGGGCTGGCAAAGCGAATCATTGCAGTACTATTGGCAGGATTTAGACCTAGACGTGGTACCGCAGTCGTCCCGCTGGGGCGATCAAGGCTTTACCGAGGCCCTGTCCCTAGCGCGCGACGGCGACGAGCGGGCCTTATACCAATTGCGGCGCATTGCGCGGCGCGATCCCGAGTCCGAGCGCGGACAGCAAGCTCTCCAACTCCTACACGAGGTAAATGTATGAAAGCAATTATGGTCATGTTCGACTCGCTCAACCGGCACATGTTGCCGCCCTACGGCTGCGACTGGACGCACGCGCCCAATTTCCAGCGGCTCGCCGAGCGGTCTCTTACCTTCGACACCAGCTATGTCTGCTCCATGCCGTGCATGCCAGCCCGCCGCGATCTGCACACCGGGCGGCCCAACTTTCTCCACCGCTCTTGGGGGCCGCTGGAGCCGTTCGACGACTCCGTGCCACGGATGTTGCGCGAAGCCGGAATCTCGTCGCACCTCATCAGCGACCACTACCACTACTGGGAGGCCGGCGGAGCGACTTACCACACCCAGTACAACACTTGGCAGTTCTTCCGCGGCCAAGAGGGCGACCCGTGGATAGGGCAGGTGGCCGATCCCCCGCCCGTAGAGGCGCACGCGAGCAATGCGGGCCGCAGCATGTGGCATCGCCAAGACCGCGTCAACCGGCAATACATGCGCCGCGAAGAAGACCAGCCCCAAGCGCAGACCTTCAAGTCCGGCGTCGAGTTCATCCGCCGCAACCACTCAGAAGACAACTGGTTTTTGCAGATCGAGACCTTTGACCCACACGAGCCATTTTTCACCCAACGCCAATACCAAGACCTCTACCCCGAACTTTTTAAGAACCGCTCATCCGTGCTATTCGACTGGCCGACCTACGGCCCCGTAACCGAAGAGCAAGCCCTCGTCGATCAATGCCGGGGCCACTACGCATCGCTGCTGAGCATGTGCGACGCCCGCCTCGGCGACATCCTCGACGAGATGGATCGCCTCGAACTCTGGGACGACACCATGCTCATCGTGTGGACCGACCACGGCTTCCTGCTCAGCGAGCACGACCTGTGGGCCAAGCTGCAGATGCCTTGGTACCGCGAGCTGTCCAACACGCCGTTCTTCGTCTGGGATCCGCGCTGCGGCCAAGCGAGCCAGCGGCGGCAGAGCCTAGTGCAGCCATCGATCGACTTGGGGCCGACCTTGCTGGACCTCTTCGGAATGGAGCCGACCGCAGACATGCTAGGCCAGAGCCTGCGCGAAGTCTGCGCCAGCGACGCCCCCGTGCGTGAAGCCGCAATTTTCGGCAACCACGGCGGGCAGGTAAACGTCACCGACGGCCGCTACGTGTACATGCGCGCGCCCACCCGGCCCGACAACCAGCCCCTGTACAACTACACGCTCATGCCCACGCACATGCGCGACCCCTTCTCAGTCGATGAATTCGCCAACGTGGAGCTAGCCGAGCCGTTTGGTTTTAGCAAGGGCTGCCGGCTGCTGCGGACGCAAGGACACACGCGGAGCAAGCAGCATGAATACGGGACGCTGCTCTTCGACTTGGAGCAAGACCCGCGCCAAGAAAACCCGCTCGCCGACGCGGCACTGGAGCAGCGAATGCAGGGACTGTTACGCACGCAAATGGAAGCGTGCGAAGCTCCGCCAGAGCAGTACGAACGCTTGGGAATCTAACTAACTGATGGTACGCATCGTCCTAACGGTAGGGGGCGGTTTCAAACCGCCCCCTACCCGGGTGCGTAATATCACTAACTAAACTACAGGAGAATTACATGCAGAGTCCGGCGCAAAAAGCCATCGTCATCGGCATGGACGGAGCCGCCATGGAGTTGGTGCAACACATGGTGGACCAAGGTCACATGCCCCACTTAGGTCAGCTCATGGCGCAGGGCGTCAAACGGCCCATGATCGGCGTCTTCCCAACCCTGACCCCACCCGGCTGGACGGCGACTTCGACCGGGGCTTGGGCAGGGACCCATCAAGTCATGGACTTCAATATCCGCAAGTTAGGCGGGCGTCTCGACGAGACAGTGTGGGGCATCAACACCCAACTCTCCCAAGCCGAGTACTTGTGGAACACGGTCGAGCGGGCGGGCAAAAAGCCGATCTTGGTCAAGTGGGAGATGTCGTGGCCGCCGACCGTGCAAACCGGCATCCAAGTCGAGGGCACCGGCCCGGGCGTGTCTAATGTGCATCAGATCACCGGCTATCATCTCTTTGTCGGCGGCGGCTGGACGCCTCGGCCGATCGGCGGACCGCGCGACCCGGAGACTTTGGACCCGAGTGCCCTGCAAAAGGTACGCAACATCGATCCAGTGGAAATCGTCCCAGCGGAAGGATGGCAAGATGCGCCCACATCCGCGCTGCCGCCCAAAGAAGTGGCGCTGGTCATCGAACCGCTCAAGCGCGGTCGAGCGGATATGCGCCGACAAGGCCTAGAGGGAACACCTAAGCATTTCTACGGCCTGATCTACGCCTCAGCCGACAAGGGCTACGACCGATTGCTAATATGCCGCAGCCGCGATGCGGGTGATCAGGTCGCCGAGCTAGCAGTGGGCCAGTGGACCGATTGGTGGAAGGACGACTTTGAAATCGACGGCCAAGCACTTGACGGCTACGTGCGCATGAAGCTCGTCAGCCTGAGCGCAGCGGGCGATGTGTTCGAGCTCTTTGTACCTCAAGTCTGGCCAGCGACCGGCTACACTCAGCCGAAAGAAGTGGCGCGGCAAATCGACGAAAACGTCGGCAACTTCCTACAGAATCCAGCACGAGACGCTTTGGGCGTAGTCGATGACGCGACCTATTTCGAGCTGTTGGACTTCCACCACCAGCGGTTGGCCGATGTCGCTCAATACCTGACGGAGAGCAACGACTGGGACGTGCTGTTCATCGAGACCCACGCCTCGGATTACACCAGCCACTTCTTCCTCTCGCAAGCCGACGAGTGCAGCGGAGCCGACCCGCACACACTGGCGCGCTGCCAAGCGGGCGTGGCCCAAACCTATGCCTCCATAGACCGCATGATCGGCCGAGTCGTCGAGCTGGCCGATGACGACACCGTCGTCGCGGTCGTCGCCGACCACGGCGGCACCCCCAACCAGCACCGGCCGGTCGATATCGCCGAGGTGCTGGAACAGGCGGGCTTTTTGGTCTATGCAGACGCCGAAAAAAAGCAGATCGACTGGCAGCGGACGCGGGCGGCCAATGTGGGGCTGGTCCACATCTTCGTCAATCTCAAGGGACGCGAGCCTACGGGGATCGTCGATCCCAGCGACTACGAGCAAACTCGATTCGACCTCATCGAAGCCCTCCACGCCTATCGCCATCCGCAGACCGGGCGCTGTCCTTTTGCCCTCGCGCTGACGCGAGAAGACGCGGAAATGGTCAATCTGGAGGGCGAACTCGTCGGCGACGTGGTCTATGCCCTGCGAGCCGAATACGACGGAGCGCACGGCAAGCAGCTACCCTCGGCCACCCTCGGCATCGGCGGGCAGCACTGCACGTTCGTGCTAGCTGGTGCCGGAGTCAAGCAAGGGCTGGCGCTCGAGCGACAGGTGCGGGCGGTAGATGTCGCGCCGACGCTGTGCTACTTACTCGGCATCCCCATGCCCGCGCAGGTGGAGGGCGGCGTGATCTACGAGGCACTCGAAGACGCGGACTGGCATCTGCGATGAAGGCAGCCTATTACTGCGGCGACCGCACGGTCGAAATCGGCGAGTGCCAAGTACAATCCCCCAGCGCAGATCAGGTACGGATCGAAGTAGCCTATTGCGGAGTGTGCGGCACGGATATTCACATTTACCTAGGCCATCAGGATCGCCGAATCGACATGCCCCAAGTCATTGGGCACGAGATGTCGGGGCGGATCGCAGAAGTCGGAGCCGCCGTCGAAGGATGGGCCGTGGGCGATCCGGTCGTAGTGCGCCCCTTAGAGGCTTGTGGTGCGTGCGCGGCCTGCAACGCCGGCAATGGCCATATTTGCCAAAACCTAAACTTCATCGGCATCGACAGTCCGGGGGCCTTTCAGGGGTCGTGGACCGTGCCGGCCCACACACTGCACCGCCTGCCGGACGACATGCCGATGACGCTGGGTGCCCTAGTCGAGCCGCTGGCAGTTGCCTGTCACGACGTGCGCTTGGGCGAGGTGGTGCCGGGCGAAAAAGTGGTAGTGATCGGCGGCGGTCCTATTGGTCTGCTCAACGCGCTGGTAGCGCAACACGCGGGGGCCGAGGTGCGAGTGGCCGAGGTCAATGCCTTTCGGCTGCAGGCGGCGCACGCGCTGGGGCTGGAAACTGTCCATCCGCTAGAGGAGGACTTGGTCGCCTACGTCGAAGCCTGGACCGACGGCGCAGGGGCCGACGCAGTCTTCGAGGTCTCCGGCTCGTCGGCTGGGGCCGAGGTAATGACTAAGCTCGCTAAGGTCCGGGGGCGGATCGTGGTGGTGGCAATTTTCGCTGACGCGCCCAAAATCGATCTCTTTCAATTCTTCTGGCGCGAGTTAAAAATGTGCGGCGTGCGCGTGTACGAACCCGAAGACTACGACCGCGCCATCGAACTGGCAGCCAGCGGCGCACTGCCGCTCAATGAGCTGATTACCGAGCGCCTTCCCTTAGACGCGCTACCCGACGCCTTTGCCCGGCTGACAGCGGGCACGGACGCGGTCAAAATTTTAATCGATACCCAAGGGGAATAGTATAGAATGAGTATCTTGGACCTTTTTAAGCTCGACGGCCAGACGGCACTGGTCACCGGGTGCCGCCGAGGCATCGGGCGCGGGTTCGCGCAAGCATTGGCCGAGGCGGGCGCGGATATCGTCGGCGTCAGCGCCTCGCTGGAAGCAGATTCCGCAGTCAGCCAAGACATTGCCGAGCGCGGCAAGCGCTTCACAGGATACGCCTGCGATTTCAGCGACCGGGAGGCGGTCCGCGCCTTCGTCGAGCAGGTCAACGCCGAAGTCGGCCCAATCGACATCCTCATCAACAACGCCGGTACAATTCGGCGCGCCCCGGCTGAGGAACATGGAGACGAAGACTGGGACCACGTCATCGAGGTCAACTTAAACGCGCAGTTCGTGCTGGCGCGGGAATTCGGCAAGCAGATGCTGTCCCGCGGCCGGGGCAAAATCGTCTTCACCGCTTCAGTGCTGACCTTCCAAGGCGGCATCACAGTGCCGGGCTATGCCGCGGCCAAGGGCGGGATCGGGCAGTTGACCATGGCGCTGGCCAACGAGTGGGCCGGTCGCGGAGTCAACGTCAATGCCATTGCCCCCGGATACATCGCCACCGACAACAATCAAGCCCTGCGCGATGACCTCGTGCGCAACGAGCAGCTACTCGTGAGAATTCCAGCCGGCCGGTGGGGTACTCCGGACGACTTAAAAGGCGCGGTGGTATGGTTGACGTCGCGAGCCGCCGACTACGTGCACGGGGCCGTCGTAATCGTCGATGGCGGGTGGATGGGCCGCTGATTATGAACTCAGAACGGCTTGGCAAGATCGCTTCGGACGTTGAAGTAACCAATATATCGACTCATGGGATATGGCTACTCGTCGATGAGCGGGAATTTTTTCTTTCTTATGAGGATTTCCCTTGGTTCAAAGAGGTTCCGATTGGAAACATTCTCCGAGTTGAGCAGCCGACGCCCGGACACTTCTATTGGCCGGATTTGGACGTAGATCTGAGCATAGAATCCATCGAGCATCCAGAAAGATTTCCCTTGAAAGCCAAGGTATCCCAGGAGCGTGGATAAAATCGCCGCACTAACCAAGACGTACAACCCTTTCAATCGAGTCCCGTCCTACCCCAATCACAACACATTCTTCCGCGAGGAGACCCCATGATCCGCATGGCGCAGTACGGCACCAAGCACGGTCACGCCGCTGGCAAACTCAAGGCAATGCTCGACAACCCCGAAGTCGAAGTCGTCGGCCTGTACGAACCCGACGCCGAGCGACGCCAGCAAGTTGCAGACGACGAACCCTATCGGCAGGTCCGCTTCTTGGACAGCGAAGAAGAGCTGCTCGGCGATAGCTCCATTGTCGCCATCGCCTCCGAGGGCCGCAACGACGAGAGCTTGGACCAGACCGAGCGCATTGTCCAAGCTGGCAAGCACGTGTGGTACGACAAGCCAGCCGGAGACGATTGGGCGCAGTGGCAGCGAGTCGTCGCAGAGGCGCGGGCCGCCGATCTGCAAGTGCAGATGGGCTTTATGCTGCGCTACCATCCCGGCTTCAGCCAGATCGCAGAGTGGGCGCGATCGGGGTTTTTGGGCAATGTCTATTCAGTGCGCGCCCACATGTCCACCAACATCACCGAGGCTGGGCGCGAAGTAATTGCCGCCGGACACCACGGCGGCATCTTCTACGATCTAGCCGGGCACATGCTCGACCAAGTGGTGTGGATTCTGGGGCGGCCGGAGAAAGTGACGGCCTTTCTGCGCAACGACACCGGCATCGTGCCCACGTTTCAGGACAACACGCTCGGCGTTTTTGAATACGAGCGGGCCATGGCTTGGGTCGATATTGCGGCGATGGAGCCGCAGCCGATGGCGCGGCGCTTTGAGGTCTATGGCGATCGCGGCAGCGCGATTCTGCTCGAACCTTTTGAGCCGGGCCACGCCATCCGGCTCTGCCTGACCGAAGCCGCCGACGGCTATGCACAGGGCGAGCAGATGGTGCCTTTCGAAGGGATTTCGCGGCAGGGACTTTACGAACTCGAACTGGCGTCCCTTATAAGAGTGCTCAAAGGCGAACACGGGCCGGACCGCTCACTCGACCACGAACTCCTCGTGCAGGAAACCTTGCTACGCGGGACCGGGCTTATTGCGGGTTGAGCCATGCCTCGGCAAGCACGCGCTTGATCGGCGGGATCGCTAGCTGGAAATTGCGACCGACCGGGCGCGGATGCGGAAACCACTTCCACAGCAAGGCACCAACCACGCGCGGCTCAGCGGCGATGGCGTCAAGCGCGGCGCGCATGCAGGCCACCTGAACGGGGAGCGCACCCTCGCCATCCACCGGATACGCCCACGGCGCAATCGGCGCTTGGTGCGACTGGTTATAGCCCAACTCGGTGAAGAGAATGTCGCGGTTGTGTAGCTCGCCAAAGGCCCGCAGTTCTCCCATGCGCTCCGCCCAGCCAGCGCGGATATCCTCCTCGTCGTAATCGGGATCCTCAGTGAGAGGGAAATAAGCCTGAATGCCGATGACATCTAGAGCGTCCCAGAAAGGCACTTGGCGGTAGTCAGTCCAATTGGCCGCATAGGTCAGCGGCGCGTCGGTGCGCTGGCGCACTTCGACAATGAGCGCGCGCCATTCCTCCTCAAAGGTCAGCATACGGTCCAGTTCCGTTCCGACGACGAAGCCATCGGCCTCCCGACAAACAGTCGCCAACAACGCGATCCACTCCCGATAGTCCCGCCAAAACCGCTGCCAATCCTCGGCTTGGGCAAAGGTAATTTCGCCCCGCCAAGAGAAAGGCGAGCGCCAATAGGCGATATGGGGCTTGATGTAGATGCGCAATCCCAAGCGGTGGGCCTCGCGGATGGGACGTACGATATGGGCCGGCGGGTCGTCCGGATTGATATCCGACCACCGGAGTGAGCCATCGGCGCGGATGCTGGCATAGGGGTGGATCGCCACCCAGTTGGCACCCACAGCGCGAATGTCCTCTAAGGTCGGCACGATGGCGTCACTGCCCCAATCGCGGCCAATGCCGTGCGTGGAGATGGTGATGCCGCGGACCTCCGTATCGTCGGCCACAGTCAATCCGGCGAGAGCGAAGACGAGAACGAGGGCATTGATAGCATTGGACATATTAGGGTAAATATACGGAACCACGCCTAGACCGGATGGGAGACAAAACCATGCGTCCGAACATTCTCTGGATCTGCACCGACCAGCAGCGCTACGATACGATTGGCGCGCTGGGCAACGAGCACATCCACACGCCGAACATCGACCGCCTAGTCGGCGAGGGCACCGCATTCACCCACGCCTTCTGCCAAAGCCCGATCTGCACCCCGAGTCGCGCCAGCTTCCTCACCGGCATGTATCCGAGCAGCGTCCACGGCTGCACCAATGGCAATGCCTACTGGGCCGATGCAGCCCCGCTGGTCACCAAGCTGTTGGCCGATGCCGCCTCCTACGACTGCGGACTGGCCGGCAAGCTGCACCTAGCCGGTGCCCACGGCCGGATCGAGCCGCGCGGCGACGACGGCTATCGCGTCTTCCACTGGAGCCACGACTCGCGCGACCAGTGGCCCGAAGGCCACGCGTACGCCGATTGGGTGCGAGCCCAAGGCCGCACCTTAGCCGACCTGCGCGAAGATCCAGCCCAGATGCCACCCGCGCTGCACCAGACCACTTGGTGTGCAGACAAGGCCATCGAGTTCATGCGCGAGGAGCGCACTACGCCTTGGCTGATGAGCGTCAACATGTTCGACCCGCACGCACCCTTCGACCCGCCACAAGCGTACTTAGACCGCTACGACCCAGCGGCCCTGCCCGATCCGCTGTGGAGCGAAAAGGATCTCCAGGCCCATGCACAACTCGGCCCGGTAGATGGAGCCGCGTCCATTAGCTTGGACCAAGCCAAGGAAGTCATGGCGGCCTATTACGCCATGATCGAATTGATCGACGACAATGTGGGACGCATTATCCAAGCCCTAGAAGAAAGCGGCCAGCGCGAGAATACTCTCGTAATTTTCATGTCGGATCACGGCGAACTGTTGGGCGATCACCAACTCGTGGGCAAGGGATGCCGATTTTACGAGTGCTTGGTGCGGGTGCCGTTGATCTACTCCTGGCCGGGACGCGTACAGGAAGGCCGCGTCTGCGATGCGCTAGTCGAACTAATGGACATTGCCCCGACCTTGCTAGAACTAGCGGAGGTCGCCGCTCCCGAAAAAATGCAGGGGCGCTCGCTGTGGCCGCTGCTAACCGGCCAAACCCAAACGCACCGGGCCTACGTCCGCAGCGAGTACTACCGCGCCCTAAACCCGGACACACCGGGTCGGGAGCATCTCCAAGGCACCTACGGCACGATGATCCGCGACCAGCACTACAAACTAGTCTGCTACCACGACCGCGCCCAAGGCGAGCTGTTCGACTTGGAGGAAGATCCCGGTGAGTTCGACAACCGCTGGGACGACCCCGCCTACGCAGAGGTGCGCTTCGCGCTGCTGAAACAAAACTTCGACGCGCTGGCCCAAGCTGTAGATATTGGCCCCAAGCAGGTTACGCAGTTTTAGCGAGGTGTGCAGTGGTGGTTGCCGACCAGAAAAGGGCCTATCTCTGCGGATTGGCCTCGGTGTTGCTGTGGTCAACCGTGGCGTCGGCCTTCAAAATTACCCTGCGCTATATGGATTTTGCCGAGTTGCTGTTCTGGGCTAGCGGCACTTCGACATTGGCCATGGGGGTGCTAGTCGTCGCGCAGGGAAAAGTGGGACAAGTACTCAGGAGCCGACCAACTGACTACGCCCGCTCGCTGGTGTTAGGAGCGTTAAATCCCCTACTCTACTATCTGATCCTCTTCAAAGCCTACCAGTTGCTGCCTGCCCAAGAGGCGCAGGCTCTCAATTATACTTGGGCACTCACCCTGACTTGGCTCTCCATCCCGCTTTTGGGACAGCGAATCGGCCGGCGCGATCTGGCCGCGGGCCTGATCTGTTACGCAGGCGTGCTAGTCATCTCCACGCGCGGCGAAATCTGGACCTTGCGCTTTTCCGATCCGCTCGGCGTGGCCTTGGCGCTGGGCAGCACAGTAGTATGGGCCTTCTATTGGATCTACAACACCCGCGACAGGCGCGATCCCGTGGTCCGGCTCTTCCTCAATTTCGCTCTGTCACTGCCGTTGACGCTCGGCTGTGTCCTGCTGATGGGACAGTGGCGGGCACCTGCTTGGCCGGGTTTGTTGGGAGCGGCTTATATCGGCCTCTTCGAGATGGGAATCACGTATGTCCTCTGGCAGTGGGCGCTGCGCTACGCGGAAAACACCTCCAAGGTCGGCAACCTGATCTTCATTTCCCCATTCTGTTCCCTAGTGCTGATTCACTTCGTGCTGGGAGAGGCAATTCGCTGGGCGACCCTAGCGGGACTTGTGCTCATCGTCACCGGCCTGCTCTACCAGCAAAGGGGCGCAAGGGCTCACTCGACAACCCGTAGTGTGGCCCATTGATGCGCCAAATGCCGCACCCTTGGTTTGCTTTTTGTAGCGCGCACGCTACATGCCAAAGCATATTGGGGCGGGGGAATCACCATTTCATGGCTTCTCAGATCGCCTCCCGTATTCCCTTAACTTATTGTTTTTCAAAATACTAAATAGGCTGTCTTGACAGGTGCCACCGCTCCGCGCATAATCTCATTGCCAATGGTCAGGGCGGCGATGATTCTCAGGAAACGCTCAGCAGACGCAACACCAATTGATTTTTTAACCGATTTCATCTGCGAAAGGAAACAGACATGAAAATCGCCGATGTGAAAGCGATGACCTTAAAAGGTTACAAACAGTGGAACTACGTTCAGATTGAAACTGACGAGGGATTGACAGGGATAGGTGAGGCACACCCTGGCGCGGGCATCGCCGAAATTATCCTGCAATTCAAGCAGATACTCGTTGGCGCGGATCCGAGAAATATAGAACCGCTCTACAACCACATGATTGGCGCAGCGAGTAATCGATACGCAATAGGTTTATCGGCGATTGGCGGAATAGAAACTGCGCTGTGGGATCTGCTCGGAAAAAGCCTTGGGGTGCCGGTCTATCAGTTATTAGGTGGGAAGTATCGAGATCGCATCCGACTCTATGCCGATGTAGGGCATGGAAAAGGAAATACCCCAGAGGGTTGGGCACAGCGAGCAAGGGAAGGCGTTGCAGACGGCTACCAAGCGATCAAATTCGATATTGACAACTCCGCAAACGAACTCAAGCAGGATGCAGTCAACCGAGAATTAAGTACGGCAGAGTTACAGAAAATGACATCGTTGGTTGCTGCTGCACGAGAAGCTGCCGGTGGTGAGATTGATATCAGCCTTGATTGCCATAGTTTACTTAGCGTTCATTCAGCGATGAAGCTTTCGGAACTTTTAGAACCATTCGATTTAATGTTTTTGGAGGATCCAGTGCCGAACGATAATGTCGAAGCGATGGCAAAGGTCAGCACTGCGACTTCTATTCCGATTTGTACCGGTGAGTTCTTATTTCGTAGAGATGGTTTCAGAGAACTGATCCAGACACAAGCCTGCGATATGCTCCATGTTGATGTATCTGGAACAGGAGGAATGCTTGAAGCAAAGAAGATTGCGGATCTGGCGGATCTGTATTATCTGCCGTTTGCTGCACACAACATCACATCACCAATTGGTATGACGGCAACGGCACACGTCTGTGCCGCCGTGCGGAATTTCATCGTCATGGAACTCCCGTATCATGCCGACCAGGTTGAATGGCGGTGGGATCTCGCAATTTCAAACGAACCTCTCATGCAAGATAATGCGTTTGTGGTGCCGGATCAGCCGGGATTGGGTGTTGAAATAAATGCAAAAATAGCGAACGAACATCTCATGCCCGGATCCGATCATTTTGGCACATCTTAAACTTCTCGCCATTTCTGAGAAGAGACTTGAAGTGGTGTTGACTCCAACTGTATATCTCGGACTAGAGCGCCGCCTATTTTATGCGCTCAAAATGGCCAAAGTCCAGCTAAGGACAAGGAGGCCCTTATGTCCAGAATATCTAACCAGCAATCCGAGGTGAATCACAACTACGAAGCCTTTATGAAGCAACTGCCCGAGTTGATGCCGACGCACGGAGGCAAATTCGCCCTGATGCACGACGGCAAAATTGTCGAGTTCTTCGACACGGCCCGAGATGCCTTTGTGGCTGGGCAGGCCCTGTTTAAGCCGGATCATTGCTTTTCCATCCAAGAAGTGATACAAGGGCCAATTGATTTAGGCTTTTACTCTCATGCCATGCTTTAGTGGGGATCCGCGAAGCGCTGCACTATGCGGCGGAAGCGCTACGCGAGCAGGTAAGGAACTTTTGCAACGCACAGTCAGCTACGACGAAGGGCTGCTAAAAGCGCTCAAAGACCCCGAAGAAGCTCGGGCCTACTTGGAAGTCGCGCTGGATGAGTGTGAAGCAAGCGGCGAGATCGATGGGCTGCTATTGGCCCTGCGCGATGTCGCCCAAGCACAAGGAGGCGTTGGTGCATTAGCAGAGCGCTCTGGCCTCAACCGCGAACATCTCTACCGCGTGCTTTCAAGTCGCAGCAAGCCGAAGATAGACAATCTGATGGCGATTGTATCGGCCTTGGGGTTTCGGTTCAGATTGGATTTCGCCGAAATGTAGAGCTTTAACAGGTTGGACAAGGGTAATACAGCCCCATTGACGAGTGAGTCCCTCCCCTGCGCTAGAGTGCTCATCCCAGCCTGAGGACATCTGCGGTTCAAACTGATTTTTCTTCATCGGGGTAATCTTCAGCAAGAATAAGGGCAATTTTACTCCTCAGTTCTGGAACATCTTTCGTTGCTGTTACCCAAACAATAGACCAATCTACTGCAAAGTAGGCGTGAACGGCGATATTGCGAAATGCTATAATATCTTTCCATTCGATTTCAGTATGGCGTTCTTGAAACTCCTTGGGTAATCGTGCGGCTCCTTCGCCAATGATTATTAACTTTTGTAGGACAGCGCTACGTAAGAGATCATTTTGGGAAAAGGCATCCTGCTCGACACCAAGGACAAATTGACTGATGGCATCTGCAGCTTCTACCATGTCGGTAAGATATAGTTCTTCACGACGCATAAAGCACTTCTGCGCTAGAAACTATCGCTTGGCGTATTTTTGGCTTGAGTCCTCCCTTGGGTACTAAATCTACCTTGCGATTAAGTACAGCCGAAAATTCTCTCTGCATTTTGGCTAGCTTCATAAAGCCTACTTGTGCTTCTGGTTGAAATTCCACCAGAAAATCGAGGTCACTGTCTGGCCCGAAACTATCTCCGAGAGCCGAGCCGAAAAGCGCAAGCTCCCGCACCTGATAGCGTTGGCATAATACATTGATTGACTCTATAGGTATATCTATATCTTGGCTTGTCATTATATCGTCTCCTCAAGGATAAAAGTCCCACTCCACCAGCCCGTAGCCTCCACTCTTTACATTCCTACCAATTCGTATAGGACCCATCGTCGCGCAGATAGCCGGTGGGTGCTCCGTAGTTCTGTGTTGACACGGCATCGAGCGCGGCCTCGTTGAATTCAATGCCAAGTCCGGGGCCTTCGGGCGGCAAGAGGTACCCAGATTCAAACGGCACCTGCACCGGGAACTCATCGGTGAGTGAAGACATCGGCGCACGAGGAAGTTCCTGGACACCGACCAGCGAGGATGCTAAACAAAGATGTAAGCAGGCTGCGGTAGAAACCGGCCCGAGCGGGTTGTGCGGTGCCAGATGGATGTAATGCGTTTCGCACCACCCGGCAATTTTACGAGCCTCAGTCAATCCACCGGCAATGCACAGATCAACGCGGCAGTAATCCATCAGATCCTCCTCAATGACTTCTCTGAAGGTCCACTTGCTATCAAATTGCTCACCGACAGCAAGCGGGACGGAGGTCTGTTGGCGCAGCCGCCGCAGACTAGCTGGGTTTTCACTCCGCAGCGGATCTTCAATGAAAAACGGATTGTAGGGGGCAACCCGGTTGCAGAAATCGAGGCTATCCGCCGGGTCGAGCCGGGTATGCACGTCAACTAATATGTTGACCTGATCGCCCAATGCCTTGCGCACGGCCTCCACCTGTTCAACGCCGTGCTGGATAGCGCGTCTGGGTTCAAACGTCCCTTTGTCTGCACCATCGGCCAAGCCCCAGCGGACGAATTTCCAACCGGCTGCATGGGTTTGGCGACAACTCTCAACGAGGGCATCAATCGTACCGCCGCCGTTGTGTGGATAGCAGACGACCTTGTCTCGCGTGCGTCCGCCCAAAAGTTCGTACACAGGCACATTGAGCGCCTTCCCTTTGATGTCCCAGAGCGCGATATCCACGGCACTCACTGCGGCGGATTGGACGACACCGCCGGGAAAGAAGCCACCGCGAAACATCACTTGCCACAGATGTTCAATTTGGAATGGGTCTGCACCGATGAGAAACGGTTCAAAAGAGCGAATGACTTCGGCTAAGGCGAGCGCACGCCGCCTCAATCCCCCTTCTCCGAGACCGTAGATGCCCGCATCGGTTTCTACCTTCACGAAAAAATAGCCGCTCGATCCAACAAAGGGTTTGATCTTGGTAATTTTCATAAACTCCCCATTAATGTTTTGTAGTGCTCACTCCACCGATCCGTAGTGAGGCCCCCATTGACGGGCGATCTCCCGTCCCTGCGCTAGCAGTGCCTGCTGTTCGCCAGAATCCAACGGCGCGTAGCGCCGAACCCACTCGATATTCTGCACTAGCTCTTCCTCGTTATAAACTCCTATGACCGCCAGACTCACCCCTGGCAATCCCAAAGCGTAGCGCAGCGCCCGCTCGTGATCGCCAAAGCCGCTGTTGGTCAGTTCCGAGGGTCGCGGCGTTTCGTACTCCATGTCGATGGCCCCGCCGTACACCTTCATCGCAGCGACGGCGGCGTTCTGGGCACGAGCCAAGGGCAGGACCACCTCCTCAAAGTTGTAGATGTGACAGTCGGCGAAGCTGAGGGCAAACATGCAGGCGTCGATTTCGGCCTCGCGCAGGACCTTGGCGGATTTCCAAGGTGCGTGATGAGCAGTGATGCCGATATAACGAATCCAACCGCGCCGTTGCGCTTCGCGCAAGCCGGCGAGAGCTCCGTCTTTGGCCAATACTTGTTCTACGTCTAAGTGCCCCAGCGAATGGACGTACATCAGGTCCAAGTGGTCGGTACCCAAGGCGTCCAAGTTCTTTTCGACGATGTCGAGCGCCTCTTGGTAGTGAGCCGTGTGAGCCTTACTGACCAAGAACAGCTCGCCCCGACAATGAGGGACAATCTGGGCGAGCTGGCTCTGGGCGCGGTCGTAGCCGGGGGCCGTGTCGATGTAGGTGACACCGAGGTCAATGGCCCGTTCAAACAGCGCGATGGCGTCCGCGTCTGCTAGACCAAATCCTCCGGGGGCCGTGCCCAAGCCGAGCAAGGGAACGCGTTCGCCGGTCTTGCCGAAGGTGGCTTGCGGCAGGGGGGCTATGTCGATGGCAGCGGTAGTCATAAATATCTACTCCCTCGGTTGGGGGGACTGGTAACTTGGGGACAAATCTAACCAAACGGCGCGTCGGCAACAGGGCGCGCTTTGCCCGCCGTCCGCCGTTTGATATGTTAAGCCGACGAATTTCACTAGCTCGAATCAAAGGAGGACATTTTGGTCATTCGCAATTGGCGCAACGTCACGCCCGTCGTCGGGCATGAATCCAAACTAATCTGGTCGATCTTTCGCGCGCAGAACGCCGAAGGACTAGACGAGAACGAAGCAGTACTCTTGGGATTTTCCGGCCTAACGCTGCATCGCCTGCAAGGGGGGCTGGACGGCGATTACCACGAGCACGAGGCCACCGAGCAAGTGTACTACTTCCTCAGCGGCCAGGGGCAGATGAAGATCGACGGGGAAATCTACGAAGTGCGCGAAGGCGACGCAGTGCACATTCCGCCGAAGGTCAAGCACCAGCTTTCCAACCCTGGGGACGATTGGGTCGAGCACTTGATCATCAGTGCCCAAGTCGCAGGGTAGACATTGCCTGCAACTCCCCTGATTATGGACGTCGATACGGGCGTTGATGATGCCCTCGCCCTGCTTTTGGCCTTGGCCTCGCCCGAGGTCGAGTTGGTGGGCGTCTCTACCGTAGCCGGCAATGTGCCGCTGCATCGAACGACTGACAACACACTGCGCCTGTTGCAGTGGGCGGGGCGGGGCGACGTTCCGGTGTACGCCGGCGCAGAGCGTCCCTTGGTGCGGGATGCAGTCGCCGCGGACGACGTACACGGCGCGACCGGTCTAGGCGCGGCCCAGTTGCCCGAGGCGCGCAACTCGCCAGCGGGCGACGGAGTAGAGTTTCTGCTGAACACCTTGCAGACGCGGCCCGGAGAAGTGACCCTCGTCGCCACCGGGCCGTTGACCAATTTGGCGCGGGCCGAAGCGCAGGTGCCGGGCGTACTGCGACAGGCGCGTCAAGTGGTGATCATGGGCGGGGCCGTGCGCGTGCCGGGCAATATCACGCCAACGGCTGAGTTCAATTTCTACGCCGATCCGCACGCAGCGCGCCAAGTCCTCGCGTCCGAAGCCAAGTTGGTTTTGGTGGGGCTAGACGTCACCGATCAGATCTGGCTGAAGCAGGTTGACCTACAAGCTTGCACAGGTGCGTACGCGGCGTTTTGCCGTGCAGCGTGTGAGCCAGTAATCGCCTTTGAGTCCGCGCATTACGGATTTGCTGGAATGCACGTGCACGATCCCGTGGCCTTGGGCGCGGCCCTGTGGCCGCAACTCTTTCGCATGCAGCAACTGTGGGTGGATGTGGAAACCTCCGGCGAGCTGACCGCCGGTCAGGTGGTAGTGGATCAACGCGCCTTGGCGAGCGACCAAGAGCGGCTGGGGCGGCCCGTAACTTGTGCAGTAGAAGTGGATCAGACGCACTTCCTAGCGCTGTTCACCGAACGGGTATTGGCTTCTTAGACTCCGTCTTGGCGACCCCAAAAAAGCGGCAGCGGACACCACTGTTCGAGTGGGGCAGCCGCCACAGGCAGGGGCAACACAAGCGAAGGCGACAGAGGGCCGCAGAGCAGGCGCATGGCCGTAAAAGTGTCCATTTGTAGGGCGGGAGCAGCCTCGGTGCGAACGCACTGCGAGTCGTCGCCCCGCACCTCCAGCGCAACCCGACCATATCCCGCAATCTCCAAGACGACCGCGCCGTCCATCAGAGGCACCAGCGCGGCGCGCGTCTTGAGCAAGGCGTCGAGTGTCGCCGCCCAATCAAAAATCTGCCAATTGCCCGAACTCGATGCGCTCACACCTTCGCAAAGCTGGGTCAGTTTGGGCAGGAGGCGGCTCCAAGGCGGTAACTCGAAACTGGTATTCCCGTAGCGCTGCACCCAAGCAGCAGCTATGTCCAACTCCGGCTCCCCCTCATTGACAGCTAACAATTCGGTGACACACGTTCGGTCAGCTTGGGCCACAAGGTAGCCGATCATGCGGCCATCGCGCGAGCGAGCCACATAGGGCCGGTGCCCCCAGCTCAGGAGCAGGTTGTAGAAGCGGTGCGGAGCGCGCACCCCGCGAAACGGCTGGGCGTCGTGCAGGCCAATCACGCCTTGCAGGTGCGTGCGATCTTCGCGCTCAAGCGGGAGAAAGTCAATCCCGAAATCAGCGTCCCCCAAGACGTGGCGCACATTGGTTTGGCTCAGCGTCAGTCGGTAGTACACGCCGCACTTCTCGTAGCCAAAATAGCCGTAGCGCTGTCGCTGCCCTCCCAACCAAGACAAGTGAAAACCCTCGACGGGCGCGACTTCGACGCAGTGAGCCATGAGCTGCTGCATATAGCCCCGACCGCGGGCGTGCGGATGGCAGGAAACGCCGCCGATACCCGCCACGCGCAGGATCTCACCTCCCCATCGGTAAGCAAGAGGAAACATCCCAACGATGGCGCGAATGCGACCGTTTTCGCGCAAGCCAAAGTTCCAACTCATCTCCTCTTCCCCACGCCGATACAAGACCGGCAAAATGGCCTCAAAATCTCGGGGCGGCGCTTTGCCAAAGGCGAGGTTGAGGACGTCGAGGGCCTCTTCAAAATCCGCAGCGTGCAGCCGGCTAATGGCAGTGGACACGACGCCTAGGCCGTCGGCTGGAGGCGCTCGGCAAACTTCTGGCGGAACGCCTGCATCTTGGGATCGATGACTATCGCGCAGTAGGGCTGGTTGGGATTGAGCCGATAGTAGTTTTGGTGGTAATCCTCGGCCGGCCAAAAGGCGCTGGCGGGCGCAATCTCGGTCACAATCGGATCGGGCCAGAGATTGGTCTTGTCCGTGTTGACCTTAGAAACAATAGCCCTCTCGTACTGCTCAGGGCTGTGGTAAAAAACCACCGAGCGGTACTGGGTGCCGCGGTCCGCACCCTGGCGATTGAGCGTGGTGGGATCGTGCGTGCGCCAAAAGATGTAGAGCAAATCATCGAAGCTAATGATCTCGGGATCGAACTGTAGTTGGACGACCTCGGCGTGGTCAGTCCGACCGCTGCAAACGGCCTCGTACGTGGGATGCTCCAACGAGCCGCCCATATAACCAGAGACCGCGCTGGCAACGCCTCGCAGATCTTGGTACACAGCTTCGACGCACCAGAAGCAACCCGCGCCCAAGGTGGTAGTTTCCAAACTCATTTTGCGTCCTCCATCCACTGCTTGTATTGCCGCCACGTGCCGCCCTCCGGGTGCTCCTCTAGGGTGCGGTGGACCCGCTCATGTGACCGGTGGTTGTCCTCGACGAGGCGGCCGAGGCCGCGACCGTGGGCCCGGTGGACGAACCAGAAAACTAGCGCAAAGAAAATCAGGTACAGCCCTTTGCCAAAGAATTCCATAGCATCCTCCCAAGTGGTTAGTGGCCAGTGGTCAGTGGTTAGTCTCCCCACCGCCACCCCTAGGGACGGGTTGGGACTGAACACTGACCACTGACTACTGGCCACTGAAAAGTAGGCACCTCCGCGCTCCCCGGCAACGCGCACCGCTTGACCGACGCAGACAGCCTCTTACCTTGAAACGTAGAAAGGAGACAATACATGTTGTACAGAGCATTTGGCCGAACGGGCTGGCAGGTCTCGGCCATCGGTTTGGGAACTTGGAACATCGGCAACCAATGGGGGCCTATCGACGAGACCACCGCTTGGGACACTGTGCGCACGGCTTTTGACTGCGGCGTCAACCTCTTTGACGCGGCCGAATCCTACGGCACCCCCAACGGGCTGTCTGAGGAGCGGTTGGGACGCGCCTTGGCCGGCATCCGGCACCAAGTTTTCGTCGTCAGCAAAATCGGCAATTGGGGAGCACGCACCGGCCAAGGCGTGCCCAAAACCACGGTCGATATGATCCGCCTGTGCGCCCACGCCTCCCTGCACCGGCTGCGCACAGACTGGCACGACGTGCTGCTGTGCCACGACGGCAACATCGAGGATCCGTCGATCTACCTCGATGCCTTTGCCGCGCTCGTCGAGGAAGGACGGCTGCGCACCTTTGGCATTTCGACCGATAGTCTAGAAGTGCTCCAGCGCTTCAACGCCCGAGGCGACTGCTCGGTGGTGGAGATAGACTATTCGCTGGTCAACCTCCAGCCCGAAGCCGAGCTTTTGCCCTATTGCCAAGAGCACGGCATTGCCGTACTGGTGAGGGGCCCGCTGGCCAAGGGTCTCTTGTCAGGCCGCTACACCAAGGAGTCGGTTTTTACCGACGAAGTGCGGCAGCCCCTCAACGCCGGCGAGTCACAGCGCGCCAAATTCGAGGCCCAGCTAGCCCACATCGAGCGCCTCGCCGAAATCGTCGCGCCCGGAGAAGTCATGGTGGAAAAAGCCCTCCAGTACGTCATTTCCCATCCAGCCGCGCCAGTGGCCATTCCCGGTGCCAAATCAGCGGCCCAAGCCCGCGCCAACGCCGCAGCCGGAGCGCAACTCTTATCTGCCGACGAAATAGAAAGGTTGCGGGGAATATGAATTATCGACGCAAAAGTACGTATACTATTCTAAAGAGGAGCATCCCATGACCTTAGTAGGCAGCGGCGCATTCACCTATGCAGTGCAGCAGGACTGGTTCGAGTTGCCGGAAGGCTGGCGCTTTGGCTGGATTCCAGCGGTCGCTTGCGATTCCGAGGATCGGGTCTATGTGTACAGCCGCAGCGAGCGTCCCATGGTCGTCTTCGACCGCGAGGGGCGCTTCGTCGCCTCGTGGGGCGAAGAGGTGCTGAAGGACGCCCACGGCATCTTTATCGACGACCGCGACCAAATCTGGTGCGTCGAGCGCGAAACCCATTGCGTGCGCCAGTTCACCCGCGACGGCGAACTGCTGATGACCTTGGGAACACCAGACCAAGAAGGTGCAGAAGGCCAGCCCTTCCGGCTGCCGACCGACTTGGCGCTCGACGCCGACGGCTGTATCTACGTGTCCGACGGCTACGGCAACGCCTGCATCCACAAGTATTCACCCGACGGCGAATTCATCAAGACGTGGGGCCGTCCGGGCACTGGCCCAGGAGAGTTCGATCTGCCCCACTGCGTGCGCTTCGACCAGCGCGGACGGCTGATGGTGGCCGATCGCGCCAACAACCGCATCCAGTTTTTCGACACCAACGGCAATTACCTAGAGGAGTGGGGCGGCTTTCACCATCCCGATACGATTTTTCTCGACGGCGACACGGTCTATGTCGCGGAACTCGACCAGCGGGTGAGCATTCTCAACCTCGATGGCGAATGGCTCGCGCAGTGGGGATCGGGCGAGCGCATTGACGCACCGGGAGAATTCCTCGGTTGTCCCCACGGCATCTGGATGGATTCCCGCGGCGACTTGTACGTGGGGGAAGTGCAAACCGACCACCGCATCCAGAAGTTCGTGCGGCAAACCTAAGGAGGTTTACTATGAGAAAATCTTTAGTCAGTTTAGCAGCTTTAGCGGTGTTAGGGGTCTCAACCCTAGACGCCCAAGTGCCACGAATAGGCGATCCGGCCCCCGATTTTCTCTTAAACAGGGTTGATGGCGGCCAAGCCGCTCTGAGCGACTTCGAGGGCCAAGTCGTACTGATTTTCTTTTTGGGCTATAGCTGACCGGCCTGTCTCTCGCGTGCCGAGAGCTTTGAAGAACTGTGGCAGGAATTTGCCGACGAGGCCGACGAGCGCTTTGTCGCCCTAGGGGCAGATGTGTGGGATGGCACCGCGGAACAGGTGCGCACCCGCTGGCGCTTGGGCAAGGGCGTGACCATGCCCCTCTTGCTGAACGCCAGCCGAATGGCGAGCGATTACGGACAATCCTATCAGACCTTTACCATCATCGACCACGAGGGCCTCATCCGCTTCAAGACCAGTTATTTGATTCCCATGGACGAACTCCGCGACGAGGTACTGCTGGCACTGGCCGACATACCTCCTATCGAGGAGGAAGTGGAGGAACCAGTCGAAACAGAGGAAACAGTCGAAACAATCGAAACAGTCGAAGCGGAAGAAACAGTCGAAACAGTCGAAACAGAGGAAACAGTCGAAACAGTCGAAATAGTCGAACCGGCCGACATCCAGAACATGTTCGACCTCTTCGATACGGAAGCGGAGGAAATGGTCGAAACGGAAGAAACGGAGGAAATGGAGGAAACGGAGGAAACGGTGGTGACGGCGGTGGTGACGTTTGATCAAGCCTCCGTGCCCCAAGCCTTTTCGCTAGCCCAGAACGCGCCCAATCCGTTCAACGGCGAGACACTGATCCGCTTCGCCCTGCCGCAGTCGAGTCAAGTCGAGCTGACAATCTACAATCTGCTCGGCCAGCCAGTAGCCGTGCTCGTCCAAGGACCTAGCGCGGCCGGGACATTCTCGGTGCGCTGGGATGGCCGCGACCAAACGGGACGAGCGGTAACTAGCGGAGTGTACCTCTACCAGTTGCGAGCCGGAGACTACACCGAAGTCCGCAAGCTGCTGCTGATTAGGTAGGGGCACATCCAAGCAACATCTGCGCTCATCTGCGTTCATCTGCGGATCAGAAAAAGCGGTTGAGCAGCCGGACTTCGACGCCCTTAAACCCTAGCACCTCGTAGCAGATGCCAGCCGTGCAGGCTAGCCCCGAGCGGCGCTGGCCAGCGAAGACATTGAGGATGTGGCCCTCGCCAATGTCGGCACCGATGTTGAGGCCCCGCCACCACGTGATGCCAGAGGGATCAGCCCCGGTTTCCAACTCGTCCGAGGTGCGCTGAATCTGCACGGCGGCCGAGAGGCCGGGCGCACGGTGGACCGCTAGGGCATAGTAGTGATTGGTGTAGGGAAGTGCTAGGTCGCCAAACCGTCGATCGACGTCTTGAAACTGAGCGTCGAACTCAAAGGTGTAGGACCCGTCTGGAAACCACTCCCAGTGCGTGCCCAAAAGGCGGCTTTTGTCGTCGAGGAGAATCCGATTGTGGCTAAAGTCGGCAAAAAGCTGCACATCGGTGCTTTGGCCCAAGGGTGAATCCATCTGTAAAAAGAATTCGCGCAGGACATTGTCGTCGGCTGCGCCCGAGTCGCCGCGGCGCGTGGCGCGAGTCGCATTGGCGGTGAGAGTTTGGCCGCTGGGTAGGACATAACTCAGTTCGGCTTGGTAGCCCTGTTCATCGTCAGCGAGCAGGTCGTGCGTGATGCGGTTGAGGAGATAGGCCGAGTGCTCGCGGATCAGGGGCGGAGGATTGTTGATGTGTTCGAGGGCAAAGTCCTCGTAGTCTTTGTATTCCAAGCTCAAGCCCCACGGCCCGGACGCCAAGGTAGCCGCCAAGTACAAGGCACGGCCCAAATCGCGGTCGAGCGAAAAGAAGCGATCGAACACCACATCGCGCTGAGCGTACTCGCCCTGGAGGTCGGCATACACTCCAGTGAGACCGAGGCGGGCCAGCAAAGGCGCGAACCGCCAGCGGGCATTGAAGGCTGCGGCCGTTTCTTGCCGCCGACCGGCTGGGTAGCGGGTGGCGCTAACGCCAACGTCGAAATGTGGGTGCGGCTTGAGTTGGAGCGAGCCAGCGTGGAGCACGTCCGGTCGCCGCTCAACCCCCTCCAAGCCGGGCGGCAGATTGCTATTGATCGGCGCACCGCGCAACAGCAGCACCTCGGCCCGCTTGGCGCGGTAGCGCACCTGAACGCCGTCGAGATCGCGCACGATCTGGTAGCGACGGCGGCTGCCCCGCGACTCGGTGATGACGCCGGGCAACTCAAAGGCGTGGAGTAGCAAGCCGCTGCCGACGATGGTGTAGAAATTGCCAACCGTGGCTTCAAAGCCACTCCGGCGGTAGGAAGCAGAGCGCTGGAGGAGTTGGCCGTAGTTGCGATTAGTTGCGCTAGCGCCAAAAGTCTCGCCGCGGACCCCGACCTGGAAATCGGCGATTGCATAGTCGAGACTGAACTGGTGATAAAGCGTCCGCAAATCGCTAGGCTGCGCCCCGGGCAAATTGCCGACTTGGCCTTCGGTCAGAGTCGAAAGACGCAATTCGGCTTGGAGGGGAACGGCTAGCAGCAGTACAATTGCGGGAACGAAGCGCATGGCTTGGTCCTTATAGAGAAAAACGGAGGTCCAAAATGAAACCAATTTTTGCATTGGCAACCTGCTTGCTGCTCAGCGGCGCGGCTCGCGCCGAAAAGGCACCGCAACTCGTGTTGGAAAACCTCGACGGATCGACCTTTTCGCTGGTGGAGGCGCTCAAAAAGGGGCCGGTAGTATTCGACTTCTGGGCGACTTGGTGCAAGCCCTGTATCAAGAGCCTGCCCAAGCTCCAAGCCCTAGCCGAAAAATACGCCGAGCGCGACGTCCAAGTGCTAACGATCAATATCGATGGCCCCAGAAACCTGCCCAAGGTGCGGCCCTTTATGCAGCGCCACAAGCTCAAGTTGCCGGTTTTGCTCGACAAGACCAACGAGGTGCTCAAGCAGTTCCACCTAGCGGGCGTCCCGGCGACCCTGATTATTGCGGCCGACGGGACGGTGTGGTACAAGCATCAGGGGTATCGGCCCGGAGACGAACTGAAGCTCAAGGCGAAACTAGACGAATTGCTCGGCCCTCCAGAGGACGAATAAGCGCATCTATCCCTGTTTGATAAAGGTGATCCACAGCGGGCTGGTCCCTACGTCGTGTTGCTCCAAGGGCGTCAGCTCACCCGTAGCCGCGTCAATGCTATACGAACGGAGCCGTCCCGATCCCTGCCCAACCGAATAGACGAAACGACCGCTCGGGTCCAACTCAAAAAAGCGAGGCGTAGCCTCAGTGGGATAGCGTCCTTTGGCCGTCAGCCGCCCATCGTCGCCAATCGCGAAAAGGGCCAAGGAATCGTGGCCGCGATTGGACCCGTAGAGAAACTGTCCGTCCGGCGTGATCTTTATTTCGGCTGTGGTGTTGTCCTCGCGATTAAATCCCTCCGGCAAAGTCGAGATAACCTGAAACGACGACAGCGTCCCGGCCTCCGAGTCGAAGTGGTGAGCCGACACTGTGCTGCCGTTTTCATTGACCGAATAGAGGAGATCACGAGTCGGGTGGAAGGCAAAGTGGCGCGGCCCTTCGGGCGTAGCCGGCTCTATCTTCGGCGGATCGTTGGGCGTCAGCCGTCCAGTTTGCTCGTCAAAGCGAAACTGAAATATGGCGTTGGACGGGTTGGTGTGCGGCACAAAGGCAAAGCGGTTCGAGCGGTCGGTCTGGATGCTGTGGGCGCGTATTGCGGTGGGGATCATCTGCAGCGGCTCGGCCGAAATCGCACCGTCCGCAGCCACGCCATGCACGCCGACCTGACCCGACCCATAGTACGACGACAGCAAAAAGGCACCGGTGTCGTCCAAATACAGATAGGGCGGGCCTTCTTCTAGGCTCGTCTCCGCGAGCTTAACCAGCGTCCCCTTCTCCCCATCGACCGCATAGCTAGCCAACTTTTGGGCCGAGCGCAGCGCCACAAACATCTGAGTCCCATCCGGGCGCACAGTCACCGCACCTGGAGAATCCCCCAACTCGATATTGGGCTGCGGCTCTAACGCGCCGCTGTCTTCGTCCATCAGAAAATGCGAAAAAAAGCTGCTGCCCGAATTTGAAATATATACGTGATACGCCATGAAAATCTCCTCCAAAAGGTGTTAGTGTGTCACTTCTCGCAAGGCGTGTAAAAAAACGGCTGGATCGGCCGGACCGAGCAAGAGGGCATGGGAACCGTGAGTTGGAATATACACAGCGCGCGGTGTACCCGTGTAGAAAACGTGCGCCTTCTCCCCGCTGCGCAGGTAAAACGCCCCCCCGCGAAAAAAGAACGCGCTAATGGCAAAAATTTTGCCCCCAGGCCGGTATTGGGGCTCGGCCGGCAAATCAACAACGCGGGCCTCTTCTACCTTTAGCTCGTCATAGGTGAAGTGCTTGCCGTGGGCGCTGTTGCGGATGAGCAAGTGGCCCTCTAGCAAGACAAAATCCGTGCGGCGCGCGCTCAAATAAAACCAAATAAAAACCGAAAAAAATATGATCAGCATCAGTACATAGGACGAGCCCAAGGCCACGGGCGCGGCGACGCGGGCGACCGGGCCGTGCGGGTCAATAGCCGCGTAGAGCGCGAGGGTCAACACGCCGAAAAAGACGGTAGTCACAGCAAAAGACGCGGCCAGCACTTTGCCGAACAAAGCGGCAGACGGCGGGTGGATGGGGAAAATGCGCGGTTCCATGTCAACTCGCTCTCAGCAACATCAAGCCTCCGGCAATGGCGAGGATGCCAATGGTCTTAACAGCCGTGAGCCGTTCTTTGAGAAAGATCCAGCCCAGCAGCGCGCCGATTACCACTGACGACTCGCGCGCGGCAATGATATAGCTGACCGGCCCTTGGGTATAGGCGTACAGTATCAGCAAATAGGTCGCCAGCGAGCCAGCGCCAATCAAGGCGATATACCCGTAGAAGTCGCGAACCGTCGTCAGCAGTTCCATACCGTATTGGCGCACCACAAAGGGCATACGCATCAGGGTGGCGATGATCCACATGCCGCAGATGTAGTAAATCGGTTGCACGTATCCTACGCCTATTTTGTCGATCAGCGAGTAACAGACAATCGTCAGCCCCACGCCCAAGGCCAGTTGCAAGCCCCGCGCTTGGAGCTTGAGGGCCGGGGCACCAACGCAAAGAATCCCCGCGAAAACTAGGGCAATCCCACCCGCGCCCAACAGCGAAATGTCCTCGCCCAAGCTGAGATAGGCCACAAAAGCCGTCAGCCCCACACCCGAGCCGCGTGCAATGGGGTACACCGTCGAAATCTCGCCGTGCTCGTACGCCCGCGCCAGCAGGGCGAAGTACAGCCCGTGAAAAATGCCCGTAGCCAGCAAGCAGAAGCCGGCCGGCCACGACAGAATCAACGGCGTACCCTGCCACCACATATAAGCGCACAGCGGCATTATGAACAGGATACCAGAGGCAAAGGAGAGCCAGAGCACGGCCACATTGCCAGCGACCTTGTAAGCAGCGAAATTCCACAAGGCGTGGCCGATGGCCGCCGCCAACACAAGCCCCCAGACATCGGCGTTCATTTTTTAAATAAAGTCAATTCGGGTGAATTGGGCCGGTTGACCATAGCGAGATTGAACCCTCGCGTCAAATGATCAATATTCTAAGGATGCAATCAATGACAGACACACCGACTTTCGCGGCAGTAGAAGAGGCCGCAGCATTTATCAGCCCACATCTCGCACCAACGCCGCTCGTCCACTGCTATCAGCTCTCGCAGATGCTGGGCTGCTCCTACCACGCCAAGTGCGAGAGCTTGCAGCCCGTGGGGGCCTTTAAGGTGCGCGGCGGCGTCAACCTCATCGGGCGCTTGTCCCCTGCCGAGCGGCAGCGGGGCGTCATCAGCGCCAGCACCGGCAACCACGGCCAGTCGCTGGCGTACGCCGGCCAGCTCTTTGACACACCAGTGATCATCTACGGACCGGAGCGCGCCAGCAATCCGGCCAAAGTCGCGGCCATGCGCGCCCTCGGCGCAGAAGTCCGCCTCGTTGGCCGGGATTTCGACGAGGCGCGCGAAGAAGTCGAGCGCGAAGCGCGCCGCACGGGCTGCCGCTACGTGCACTCGGCCAACGAGCCGTTGTTAATCTCCGGCGTGGGCACCATCGGCTTGGAGATTTTTGCCGCCTTACCCGATGTGGAAGCGCTGATCGTGCCCGTAGGCGGCGGCAGCGGCATCTGCGGCATCTCGCTCGTCGCCCGCCACCTAAATCCATCTGTCGAGATCATCGGCGTACAAAGCGAGAGCGCTCCCGTCTGCTACCGGGCCTATCAACAGCGGCGGCTCGACGTATCAGCTCCCATGGCCACGCGGCACGAGGGGCTAGCCACGCGCGTACCTTTTGCGATGACCTCGCACATGATGTGGGAACTTGTCGATCGCTTCGAGCTCGTCACCGACGAGGAGATCGACGCGGCCATCGGCCTGTTGGCGCGGGAGGCCAAGCTGGTAGCCGAAGGAGCCGGAGCCGCATCACTAGCCGCGGCCCTAAAAATCCGCGAGTCCTTGGCCGGCAAAAAAGTCGTCGGCATCCTCAGCGGCGGGAACGCACCCGCCGACCACTTAGCGAAGATTTTGCAAAATGGCTAAACAACCCAAGCGCAAAAAGAGCCGACGCCGGGGTGCCACCGCGCGCGCCAATGCCGAGTTGGGCGCACACATGGCATCGCTGGGCCTAGAGGCCATTGAAGCCTATAAGGTCTGGTGCCGTCAGCACGGATTTAGCGCGGCCCTGAGCAAGACTTGGCAAGAGCGACGGCAAGAGCGCGCCGCACACCAGCGCGACCAACAGGCCGCCCAAGCCGAAGAATCCCTGCGGAAACACGTCGAGCGGTTGGGGCTAGACGGGGTGGCCGCCTATCAGACGTGGTGTCGGCAGCAGGGACTCGGCGACGCCATCCACAAAAGCGACGCCCAGCGCAGCAAGGAATTCAAGCTCCACCAGCAGATCCAAAGCACCCAAGCCCTGCACAAGGGCCGCAAGCACAGCCGACGCACCAAAGACATCATTCACCAACTCTGGGCCGGAGCCATCGCCGAGGAAGAGCTGCGCACCGAGGTCTTGCGCCTGATCCATCGGGCCTTTGTCGGCTTGGCCGGCGACCAGCGGGAGCAGCTACGGGATTTGCTCTTACACGTCGAGAAGCGAGCACCCAATCTGCTCGACGCGCGGCCAGCCCTCCATCGCTTGGGACGAGTAGAGGGCAATACCTTCGTCGAGGCCCTCGGCGCGTTGGCGCGGCACAGCGGCGCTTGGCAGCAGTCGCCGTCCGAGTGGAAGCCAGACAGCCGCAACCCCCGGCGACAATTCGCCGCGCTGGTCCGCTTCCTATTGGCCCGCTACGACGTGCCGACTTGCTTGGATTCGGTGTGGTTCGGTGGCTGGGACCAAGAAGCCCAACGCCAGCAGGGATGGTTCATCCACGTGGGCAGCGGGCAGAACATCCGCACAGCCGACCTGCCGCTCGTGCTCTCCAAGCGCATGGCACACGTCTTTGCCGAGGCCCCAAGCGAACTGACGGCGACTGAGGCCCTGCGCTGGGCGCAAGTGGTGGGTCAAGGAGGCAGCGAGATGCTGGCGCAGGCCGTAATAGCCACGGAATTGGGTCGCAATTTCGCCGACGAATCCTTCTGGAGCACAGTCGTACTCTTCCTCGTCGAAAACCCCATGCTCGACCCGGACATGGTGGGGCCAATCGTCGATTATATCAACCACCAGAAATTCGTCCCCACAGAGGAAGGCGAGCCGCCGCAACCCAACTACACCATGAAGGGACGCAGCGCAGTCAAGCTCCTGAGCCAAGTCGAGGAATGGCACGAGCGCTTAGCCCGCGACAACCGCCAGCCCGGCGGGAGTTGGGAATCGTCGGGCATAGCGGGCTTTGAGTGGATGGACGACAAAGAAGAAGGGCTGCGTTGGACCATCAGCGAGCTGACTTCTAAAAGAGATCTCACGCTCGAAGGACGGGCAATGAACCACTGCGTCGCCTCCTACGTGCCCAACTGTCGGCGGGGCAGCAAGTCGGTATGGTCAATGCAGGTCGATGCAGAGGGCCACAGTGCCCGCGTGGTGACGATCGCCGTGCACAATCCGAGCCGCAACATCGTCGAGGTGCGCGGACGCTTCAACGCCGTGCCACGGCAGTCGGGAAAAAATCCAAAAAATAAGACGTTGGAGCGGCCTTATCGAGAGTTGCTGGCGCGCTCTGGTGCCGTGTTGCGGAAGTGGATTGAGACCGAGGAATTGGGGCGGACGACGCGGGCGTACTAGCACAGCAGATGGATTGACTCCGCCTGAAACCGTCAGAAGTTAAAGACACTCCTATCTTGAAAGAGTAAGGATATGCGCGAAATCTACCAATGGACTGAGTGGTTCTCGGAACTTGCAGGCAAGATCGCTGAGGGTGGCGAGGAATTTCTGATTGACCGTGCAAAGCAGATAGATTGGGAAGCCGCGGGTAAAAAACCGCCTTTGCTACGCGACGAGAACATCGATCCGTTCTCATTTTTCTATACCCTCGCGCAACGCCGAAGCTCGGCGAATAGGAAGCTGATATATCGGAGCGTCGAGAACGTTTTCAACGTGAAGCACCAGTACTCGGAAGAGCAGTACGATTCGAACGACGCGTTCGTATTCCCAACGCCTTCGTTCAAAATTCTATTCCAAGGCGACCCTCAGTTGCTTTGGAACTTGTTCCGCAGTGCCGTGCGAGGGCTCGACTCGGTGGATTCCAAACATTTCGATGGTGTATTCAATATCCACGGCGTTGGTAAAGCGAAACTGACGCAGACGCTCTTCCTTATCAACTCGTCCCAGTTCCTTCCCTGCGACGACAAGCTGAAAACCTTTGTCGATCTACCACCGGATGACGAATTCAATTGGAAATCCTATCGAGAATGGCTACAGCAAGTCCGCGACACTGACACTTTCCGAGGTCTTGAGCCGTACGAGATCAACTTTTCCGCCTATCGTCTCAGTCAGAAGGGGACTCCACCTAATTCGGTAAAACACCCCCTAAACCAGATTCTCTACGGCCCACCGGGAACCGGCAAGACTTATCACACGGTCGCCCGCGCCTTGGCGGTCATCAACGGTGAAAGCGTGGAAGAGATTGAACGTAACATCGATAGATTCCGCGAACTTCGAGACTCCGGTCAGATCGCCATGGTGACCTTCCACCAGAACTTCGCTTATGAGGACTTCATCGAGGGCATCAGGCCGACATTGGGCGATGAGGCTGACGGCCAAATCAGATACGAACTGCGTGACGGTATTTTCAAGCAGATTGCTGAGGCTGCGAAAGAGGAAAAAGGTAAACGTTTCGTACTGATTATCGACGAAATCAATCGCGGCAACATCGCCAAGATATTCGGCGAGCTCATCACGCTAATCGAGGACTCCCGGCGGCTTGGCGCGGACGATGAAACGAAGGTCTTACTGCCTTACTCGAACGAGTCGTTCGGCGTCCCAAACAACCTCTACCTGATCGGCACAATGAACACGGCGGATCGGTCGATTCAATTGCTCGACACGGCACTGCGCCGCCGCTTCGACTTCATTGAGATGATGCCGAAACCAGAGTTCATCTCTGATAATGTGGAAGGGGTCAACTGTAAACGGATGCTCAAGGCCATGAACAAGCGCATCACGGCGTTACTCGACCGGGAACATCAGATCGGCCACACCTACCTGCTAGACATCGACACTATGAAGAAACTGTCGTACGTCTTCCAAAACAAGATATTCCCTCTGTTGCAGGAATACTTCTTTGACGATTGGGCCAAAATACGAGCCGTTCTAGGCGGGAACAGCTTTGTTGTGGAACAGAGTGCCGCAGGCGTGTTGCGGGAAAACGAACAAGTGGACGAAGATCGAACGATTTACGAGCGGCTACCCGGCGACGACGACCGATGGACAGACCTAGAGGAGTACAAAAAGATATACAATGCTGGCAACGCAGAGGATACAAGTAACCCCTAATGCCCGGCACCACACTGTCAGGGAGTACGAGCCGCTCGATTTTGTAACTGCACAGGAGCGAGAAGAGCTAAAGTCGTTCCAAGGTGTGTTCAAGCAAAATTCCAACGGCACCTTGACGGCGAGTAACTACGTCGGCGTCATCACGACAAAACGCGGCACCGTGGTCGAGATCCTTCCGAAAATCGATCTCGGGGGCGATCCAGCTCCCCACCACGAAAAAACCAAGCGCCTGTTCTTGTCCATGCTTCGATGCTGGAGAGGCTTTGACAAGGAGACCCTACCGGAGAGCGACATCCGCGCCCTGCGGCGATTCCCCATGCTCGAAGTCTTCGTTCGCCAGTTCCTCGTCAACCTGAATGCGCTCGCCCGTGGCGGTCTCGCTAGACGCTACATCTCGGTAGAGGAAAACCTGCCGTACCTCGGAGGACGCCTCCTCTTCCGCGAGCAAATCCGCGAAAACCTGACCAATCAGGCGCGATTCTACGTCGCGCACGACGAGTTGAGCGTCAACAGACCCGCCAACCGGCTCATTCACAGCGCGATGGCCAAGCTGACCCCGCAGGTGCAAGACACAGAAAACCGCCGACTGTTGCACCTATTGATGGCGACATTCGCCGACGTACCGCAAACTGCCAATCCACACGCGGACTGGCAGCGGCACCAAGTAGATCGTTCCATGCCGCATTACGGGCCGGTGATGCAGTGGGTGGGCCTGTTCCTATTCGGGCATGGGTTGACGACCTTCGCCGGACGCCATCGGAACCTGTCCTTACTATTTCCCATGGAGCAGGTATTCGAGGACTTCGTCACACACAGTTTTCGACGCCACCAGACGACCTATTGTGTGGCTGCACAACGCCCGCAAAAGCCCTTCGCCAATATCGACGGTCAAGCCGCGTTCACGATGAAACCGGACATTTCGCTCTGGAAGAAAAACCGCAAGGATGTCGCGTTCATTCTCGACGCCAAGTGGAAACGCATCATCGCCGCCGACCATCCGAAGCATGGTATCGACCAAGGCGACCTGTACCAGCTTTACGCTTACGGCAAGGGCTACGGTTGTGCGACCGTGGCGCTGATCTACCCGCAAACGCAGAACTTTAGGACCAAACTGCGCTATCAAATCCTCGGCGATTTAACACTGCTTTGCCTGCCGTTCGATGTCGCGCATCCCAAAGAAAGCGTGCAGCGATCAATAGAGGCACTCGCGAGGGCTTGATTTCCTGATTCACCATCTTATACCCCGGCGTTCCTAGTCCAATTTAAGGTCGCTCATAGAGCACCTTCCCTTCCCGCAACGCCCGCGCCAAGACGTGGTTGAGGGAGTCGCGCCAGTACTCGACGTCGTCGAGGCTATAAACGAGAATGTCCTTTGGAACACCCGATCCGGCGAGGACCTTGTACAGTCGGACCGCCTCTTGGTGCCGGCTCCGAGTCTTCCCAAACGGCTCGGCCTCCACCACCACTAGATCCACATCCGAATCTTCCCGCGCGTCGCCCCGAGCGCGAGAGCCGAAGAGGATCACCTGCTCGGGATCGACCTCGGCGACGATGGCCTGAACCATCTGATCGAGGAGCGCGTCAGTGACAGGTACCATTCCCTTGGCAGTAGAAACTTTTTGCTCATTAGGTGTCATTGGAATTGTCCGACGAGTAGAGAAAAATGATGCCTACATGCTCCTCTATCCGCGTCGTCGAAATGATCGCAGGCGTCTTCATTCTCGCGTATCCGGCTCTAGGCGTTTCATCATATCTATTTTGTCCACCAGTGCAATATGGCCGTCTTCGTCCTCTTCACTGAACCATTCGGCAATGCGCCCCACTTGCCGGTAACCGACCTTTTCGTACAAACGGCGGGCAGGGGTGTTATTGGCGAATACAGTCAGGTAAATCTGCTGCAGCTCCATTTTGCGCGCCTCTTCCTCTAAAACTCCCATCAGCGCCGTGCCCAAACGCCGACCCTGGTACTCGCCGATGATTTTGATTCCCAAAACCCCCATGACCCGGCTGCGGGGAGCCATGCGGCCCTCGCCGATAATGCGTCCATCCACCTCCAGCAAAAGGTGGGAGGCCTGCCCTGTCTCGACTTCGACCATGATCTGGGCCAGGCGTTGGCAGCCCAGAGCGAAATCCGTATCAGCGTGATAGGCCCGCACCCGCTCGCGGTGCAGAATCTGGCACATTTCGACGTACGAGGGTATGTCCTGCCAGCGCGGATAGCGGCACAGCACCTTTCCCCCTTCTAGGGGAATGGCTTTGACGAGTTGACCTTCTTTGAGCATGGCGAAGCAGAGAAAGAGGTTGAGTTCGATGTTTACCGCTCACTTCCCTCGTGATGGGTACACCAACTCCTCTGTCTAGCCGTGTATCCCGTCCAGTTCGGGTAAGAGCTTAACGCTCTCTTGCTCGTTGGGATCCGTCCGAGCGATCACAGCAGTGCAGGTTTCGGTCTCGCTGGGATTGTAGGGAAGGTGCGGGACGCCGGCGGGGATGTAAATAAAGTCGCCGCTGTTGATGTCTTCACGCTCCTCCAGCCGCTCGCCATACCACATTATAGATTGGCCACTGATGACATAAATAGCGGTCTCGTGGTTTTCGTGCAGGTGGGCCTTGGCTCGTTCTTTAGGAGGTAGGTTCAGCAGGTGCATGCAAATCCCCTGCGAGCCGGTGGTCTCAGCGGCGATCCCTGAGACATAGGTGAGTGCCTGTTTGCCTTCGTAGGTTCCTCGGCCGCGAATCACTTTGCAGGTTGGCTTAGAGTGCTCTGACATCATTCTCCTCTATAAGCTTGGGGTAAAAGGCATTGTTTGCGCATCGAGCGTCAAGCGAGGCTCCTGTTGTTTAAAATGATAATTATTTGATGCGGTGAGGCAAACGTCCGGACTACATCAGGGTCAGGCGCGCAGACTCGTATCGCGTCCGCCGTATGCAGGATTGCCTCTGCATATTTATAAAACCAATTTGACATACATCAATATTGTTTTATATTTTTTATAAAACAATTCTGATTTACAACTGGAGTGATATTAAAATGAGAAGCACCCCCGAATTCTACATCGGCGCTCCCGTCGACCCGGTGGACCTGCGATTCCGCGAAGCGTTTCTGGCGGAGTTGTGGCAAACGCTGCGCACCGGGCATGTGGTCCTCACGGCGCCTCGGCGCACCGGCAAGACCAGCGTCATGGACTACTTGCGCGACCATCCCGAGAACGGATTCTCGGTGGTGTCGATCAACGTTCAGGACCTGACCCATCCGGCCGACTTCTTCCAGGTACTGCTCGATGGATTCCACGATGCGTATCCGGATTTTGTGCGCGACCAACTCGCCGCAGGTTGGAAACTCGTCAGCGGCGTGCTCGGAAAGATCGACGAAATCGGTGTCGGCGGCTTCAAGCTTGGGCTGCGCGAGAGCGATCCCAACTGGCGCATGAACTGGCGTGAGCACGGAGACACGTTTCTCGCCCAAACTCGCAAAACCGGTGCCCGGATTCTGTTTATCATCGACGAGTTTCCCGACATGCTGCTCAACCTGTCCCGGGAAGATGAAAGGTTGCTGCGCGAGTTCCTCGCTTGGTTTCGCACCCAGCGACAGAATCCAGCGCCGGCAAGAGATTCGATCCGCTGGCTGGTCGGCGGCTCGGTCAATCTGGCGGGCACGCTCGACGCCCTCGGACTGGTGGATCGCATCAACGACCTCGAAGACGTTTCCCTGCCTCTGCTCACCGATAGTGACATCGAGACCTTCGTGACGGAGATGCTGGGCGGGCGGGATGTCCCCTTTGACGACGATGTTCCGCAACGACTCATCGCTCGACTGGGCCGTCCCATCCCCTTCTTCATGCAGATGGCGACCCAGGATCTCTACCGGTTGTGGAAGCGAGAGCAACGCAAGATCGTCGCGGCGGATGTCGATACCGTCTTCGACGCGATGGTCGTCGGTTCCGCCGCCCGCACCCGACTGCAGCACTTCCATTCGAGGATCAGGCAATACTACGCGGATCCGAAACGTTCGATTGCCTACGCCTTGCTGGGACAAATCAGCGTGAGCGATTCGGGGCTACGGCGCGTAACCCTGTTGCAGGAGACGGAACGCCTGCTGGCAGATCTCGGCGTCACACTCCCAGCGCATGAACGCAGTCAGATGTTTAACCAGCTATTGCTCGACCTAGAGAACGACTTCTACATCGTCGAGGGCGAGGAGGGGTTCTACGACTTCGCCAGCGGCGTCCTGAAATCGTGGTGGAGGAAATACCATGCCTGAACCTATCTCCCCTTCGAATATCGGCCTGTACCGATCAGGCGTGACCAGCTCGGAGCGTCTGCGCCACACCAGCGTTGCGCGTGAGCACCTGCTCGACAACGCCATCGAATCCCTGCGTGGTTCGGTGGACAGGAAGTCGAAAAGCCACCTGCTGTTCATCGGCCCGCGCGGAATCGGCAAGACCCACCTGCTCTCGTGCATTGAAGACGCCGTTCAGTCCGACGAAACGCTGAGCGCAAGTGTCGTAATCGTCCGGTTCCCGGAAGAATCGAACCGGACGCTGTCCTTCGCCGACTTCCTGATCGGCATGTGCGGGATATTGAAAGAGGTTCTCGAAGACGAGCCGATGTGGGCGGAGCTGTTCGCCGAGGTAGAAACCGAAGAAGACGACGCCAAGGTTGCCGACACGCTGGTGCCCGCAATCCGCAAAGAGAATCGCAGGCGTGACCGAACCCTGCTCGTTATGCTCGAAAATCTGGGCGAGGTCCTTACCCGGCAAATCCGCGACCAGAGCGATGTTGCCGCCCTGCGCAAATTTCTCATGGCCGACAACGGCTGCCTGCTGCTGGCCACCGCACCGCTGCATTTCGACGGAATCACCGACATCGGACAGCCGTTCTATGACTTCTTCGACGTTCAGATCCTGGAGAACCTGAGCTTCGAGGAAACGGTTGAAGTCATCCGCCTGAATCTCGAATGGGAAGAACGCACGGACATTCTCGAAACCCTGGACGACATGCGCCCGCGATTGCAAGCGCTCTATCGCATGACGGGGGGAAACCCGCGGCTGACGATGATGCTCTACGAGCTGATCGCCCACGAGTCGGTCACCAGCGTACAGGATCAATTCCACCTGCTGCTCGACCGGATCTCGCCGTTCTATCAGGGCCGACTGAACGACCTGCCACCCGGTCAGCGCGCGTTGCTGGAATGTCTGGCGAGCATGCGCGACCAAGAGAAGACGCCGGCCGCCATTGCCGCGCGAATGCGCATGAGCCAGCAGGAGACTTCGTCGCTTCTCAAGCGTCTCGCCGATGCCCACTACCTCCGCGCCGACCAGCACCCGCAAGACCGGCGTTCGCGCCTCTACACGATTCGCGAGGGATTCTTCGACATCTGGCTGGCGATGAATCTTTCCCGAGACGCACGCAAGCGCATGCCGTTCCTGCTCGACTTCTTCAGTCTCTTCTACCCGAGCATCGAGGCCCGCGAGGAAAAGCGACGCCAGTTGCGTGCGAAGCTTCTTGAAGAGGACAGCGTCGACGCGGAAAGGGCTCTCGACTACCTGAGTGAAGTCGGCGACGAAGGGGAGCGAGCGACCGCGAAGTTCGACATGGCCAGAATCTTCGCCTCCCGTGGGGTTGCCGAGCAGGCGGCGAGCTACGTGCTCGAAGCCGCGCCCCTGGCCGGAGACGGCGTGAGCCGGTCGATTGCCCGCATTGTCTCAAGCGCTCCGTCCGCTCCTGACTATCTCTCCGAAATCGAGGAAATGATCGCGGCTTGGGAGATGCACCGAAGCGGCGAGCTCGAGGAGTTTGCTCACCTCCTCGCGGAGATGGGTAAGGGGCTGACGTTGCGCACGTTCTCCGAGACCAGACTGGCCTTTCTGCGGGATACGCTGGAAAGCGTGGGCGATTCCGAGGTGCGCATCGCACAGCGCCTGAGAATCGCGGCGGTGCTGATGGATCTTGCCCGCTGGAAGGAATCCGAGGAGCAGCAGCGCCATGCGCTTGCCGAGGCGACGGCCCTCGCCAATGCGACGCTTGTCTCAAGGGCGTCGAATGAGCTGGCGCAACTGCTACGGTACACCAACCGACTTGGAGAGGCCGAGCCGCTGATGCGACGGGCCCTATTGATCGCCGAAGCCGCCTTGGGCGATCAACACCCGAACGTGGCGGTCTGCTTGAACAACCTAGCAATGCTGCTTCAGGCCACCAACCGCATCGAGGAAGCCGAGCCGCTGATGCGACGGGCCCTATTGATCGCCGAAGCCGCCTTGGGCGAACAGCACCCGAACGTGGCGGTCTGCTTGAACAGTCTAGCGCGGGTGCTGCAGGCCACCAACCGTATTGAGGAAGCCGAATCACTGATGCGACGGGCGCTGGAAATTGACGAAGCCACACTCGGCGAGCACCACCCGAACGTGGCGATTCACTTGAACAATCTGGCGACTCTGCTTCAGGCCACCAACCGTATTGAGGAAGCCGAGCCGCTGATGCGACGGGCGCTGGAAATTGACGAAGCCACACTCGGCGAGCACCACCCGAACGTGGCGATTCACTTGAACAAT
>VXML01000106.1:54665-71808 GCA_009841115.1 Gemmatimonadota bacterium
TGACGAAGCCACACTCGGCGAGCACCACCCGAACGTGGCGATTCACTTGAACAATTTGGCGATTCTGCTGCAGGCCACCAACCGCATTGAGGAAGCCGAGCCACTGATGCGACAGGCGCTGGAGATCAACCTGGCCGCCTTCGGCGAACAGCACCCAAACGTGGCGATAGATTTGAACAATCTGGCGCAGGTGCTTCAAGACACCAACCGCATTGAGGAAGCCGAACCGCTGATGCGGCGATCTCTGGAAATCCTCGACACCTTTCGTCGCCAGACCGGGCACGAGCACCCGTACTTCCAACAGGCGAACGAGAACTACCAAGCCCTTCAACGGGCCATGAGATCCAATGAGCCGGATTGATCGGCAGCGCCGGGAGCGAACACCCCTGCTTGCCTGATCTAAGACGCCAGCCCGTCGAGCAAGTACTGCTGTATCCGGTCGAGAGCCTCTTGGCTGGTGATCTTCTGCCCCTCGGCATCGACGATGTAGAAGGAATCTTGCGCCCGCGCCGCCACCGTGTTGATAATGGCACGGTGGATGTCGAGATCCAACTCGTCCAGCAGGTACGCGATTCTGTACAGCAGGCCCACGGTGTCTTGGGCTTCGATATCGACGACCGTGTAGCGGGCTGAAATGTGATTGTCGAACGCAATGCGCGGCGGCTGGTCGTACTGCCGCTGCCGGCGGCGACGGTCCCAACTGCTGCTGTACTTCGCTATCAAGTCGCGGGCCTTCAGCCGCAGCGAAATGACCTCGGCTACCCGCTCGCGCATGCGCTCCTTCTTCCAGTCGGGCAGCACCGGGCTACCGTCGATGTTGGTCACCTGGAAAATGTCGAGCACCACATCGTCGGCGCGGGTATTGACATCCGCGCGGAGGATGTTGATGTCGTTGACGGCCAAGGCACCGCAGATTTTGGCTATGAGCTGACGCTGGTCGCGGGTGCAGACGACGACCTCAGTGTGCCCCTCGTGCTCGATGAATTCCAAGACAAAAGGCTGCTCCCGGCTCAGGCGGGCAATCATTTCTAGATGTACCCTGATCTGCGCGCGGTTGTAGGCCACCAAATAGCTGGGGGGTAGCTGATCAATGTGCTCTTGGAACTGGACGACGCGCTGGGCCGGCCAGTGGCCCTCGATGTGATCGAGGTGCTCGTCGAGTCTCTGACGCGCGCGCTGTTTCGCCTCTAGCGCCTCCCGGTCCGAGTGCAGTTGCTCGGCCGTCTTGTAGTACAATTCCCACAGCAAGGCCCCTTGCCAATCGGTCCACGCGTCGGGCGCAACCGCCGACAGATCGGCGTACGAAACCAAGTAGAGCGCGCGCAGCCATTCTGCGTTGGCGAACAGCCCGGCAAACTCGGCGATCATCTCGTAGTCGTCGAGATTGCGCCGCCTAGAGATCAGCACCATGTCTTGGTGGTGCTCCACGAGGAAGCGCAGCATGGACCGCTCTTCTGGAGACAGCCCCATCCGCTCGCTCAGCTCCTCGGTCATCTCAATGCCGCGCGCGATGTGGTCGTCGCGCTTCCACTTGCCCACGTCGTGCAAGAGCACCGCGAAGAACAGCAGATCGCGGCGCGTGCATTGGGCGAGGATCGCCGACATGGCTCCCTCCTGCTGACCAAGAGCTTCCAAATTTTCCAGCGCGACCAGCGTGTGCTCATCGACCGTGTAGATGTGGTAAATGTCGTATTGGACCAAGCAGGTCAGCCGCTCAAACTCGGGCAGGTACGCGCCCAAAACGCCCAAATCGTGCATGCGCCGGAGGGTGCGCGCCGTGTGGTATTTGCGTTTGAGTATCCTGAGGAATAAGTCGCGGGCTTCAGGCAGGCGTCTGAAATCGTCGTTGATCAGCGGCAGACTGGTGCGCACCGCGCTCTGCGCCTGATCGCTCAACTCCAAGTTCTTGGTCTGGGCCGTGAGGAAAATTTTTAGCAGGCGCAGGGGATCGGCGGCAAAGTACGCCTCGTCATCGGCGAGGACGATCTCTCCTTCTATCGCGGCCACCCCGCGCTCTAGATACATGCTGCGGCTGGTGTTGCGCGGTTTGCGCGTCAATTGCTGGAAGGCGCGTTCTACTAGATGATGCACAGTGCGCGCATGTAGGTAGTACTCGCGCATAAAGCACTCGACCGCCAACTCTTGGTCTTGGTCCTCATAGCCCAAGGCAGCCGCGATCTGCGGCTTGAGATCGTGCTCTAGCACATCGCGCTTGCGGCCCACGGCAAAGTGGAGCGCGTGCCGCACCCGCCAGAGAAAGGCGCGGCTGTGGGCGAGACTCTTGCTGCTGCCATCGAGATACTGCGCGTACAAATCGCCGTACTCGGGCGCTTTGACCTTGGCCTTGAGCGCCCACTCGAACATCTGTATCTCGCGCAAGCCCCCAGGGCTCTCCTTGACATTCGGCTCTAAAAGCTGGACGGATTGCCGCGCCTCGCGCTGCTGCTGGCGCAGCCGATTCAACTCGGCGACCGTGCGCTTGGGCACGCGCTTGTAGAGCCGCTTTTGGAACTGGGCGAAAAGCGCGGCGTCGCCGGCCAGCAGGCGGCCATCCATCATCGCCGTGCGCGATTCCAGATCTTCGCGCACCGCCCTGACCACGTCGTCCAACGTGCGACTGCTGTGTCCCACCTCAAACCCCAAGTCCCAAAGCGGGTTGAACACACCAGCGACGACTGCGGGCACTTTGTCTTGGCTCTTGGCGAACAGGAACAGCAAGTCAACGTCAGAGTGCGGCGCCATTTCGCAGCGACCGTATCCACCCAGCGCCACCAGCGCGTGCGGGCCGGCCGTCTGGGGCATGGCGCTCTGGTAGATAGACAGCACCACCGCGTCCATAGCCTCGGCGATCCGCCGGGCTACGGTCTGCCCATCGGCCCCGGCTTGGTGCTCGGCTTCAATGCGCGCAAGAGCCTCGCTCCACAGCGGCCGCAGGGCCTCCCCCATCGGCGCGCGGGGCATCTCTTTCAGCGATTCGGCAAATGTTTCTACAAATCCCATACGTGCTCCCAATCCAAATCTATTAAATATACGGCGTTGTAGGGGGCGGTTTCAAACCCCCCCCTACTGCGTAACGTCAGTCAAATAATGTCCTTGACAGACAGGAATACTACCTATACTTTTGTTTGATATATGAAACAAACGATTATTAAAGAAAACTTTAGTTCTATTAACAGAATACTTGTAATAGCGATATTACGACTCTTCGCCCAATCCATGCGACACTCTCTCAATAAACCTTATCTCCATATTCTTCAGCTACTTACTCTTCTCGCTTTCCTATTCGTGCAGGACGCAAACGCCTCCGCAAAGCCGTCCTTTCATCTAGAAGGCTACGGCGAACTGCTCTATTCCCACTTTGATTACGGCCCCGATCAAAAAAGCGGTCCCAACGGCTCCCCCCCAGACAGCCGCGCCATCATCGACATCACCCGCCTCGCGCTCGAACTAGAAGTCGAGTTGCTCAAAAATACCGAGTTGGAAGCCGAGGTAGAATTTGAGCACGGCGGGGCTGGTGCCGCGCTGGAATTGGAGTTTGAGGAATTCGGCGAGTTCGAGCAGGAAATCGAAAAAGGCGGCGAAGTAGTAGTCGAGGAACTAGCCGTCGAGCGTACCTTCAGCGATGCCTTCCGCGTCCGCTTGGGGCATTTCTACGTCGCCGTGGGCCACTTGAGCCATCGCTTCCATCCCGCTGATTTCTTCGGCTCCCGACGCTCGGAAGCCGAGACTTCCATCATCCCGGCCCTCTGGCACGAGACCGGCGTGGAAGTCTCCGGGGCTTACCAGAACTGGCGTTACCAACTACAGCTAATCAACGGCTTGGACGCGACCGGGTTCAGCTCGCAAAACTGGATCGTCGGCGGCCACCAAAAGCGCTTTGAGACGATTCAGGCGACCAATATGGCTTGGGTCGCCCGCCTCGATTATCAGTTCGCGCCGCACTGTGTGCTGGGTATTTCCGGCTATCGCGGCGACAGCGCTGACAACCGCCCCAAGCCCGACATGGAAGGCATTGACGCGCACGTCTCCATCGTCGATGTGCACGGCAGCTTCGACTGGGGGCGGGTCCGCGCACGCGCGCTATACCTCTATGGACATCTGCAAAATGCCGCCCTCGTCAGCGCCCGCAATCGCACCCTATCGAACAATCTCGACGTCTTGCGCTCGCCGGTAGCCCGGGAGGCGTATGCGGCCTTCATCGAAGTCGGCTACGACGTCCTGCCTTGGCTGACCGCTCTCTCGCCCGACCGCTTGGACCTGTTCATCCGCTTGGACGCGTACGACAGCATGGCCGCGGTCCCAGACGAGACCTTTGATAATCCGCGCTTTGCGCGCCGGGTCTATACCTTGGGCGCAAACTACAACATGGAAGAAACCGTGGTACTCAAAGCCGATTACGCCATGCGGCGACTCGGTGCCGCCCACTTTAACCCGGAAAATACCCTGAGCTTAGGACTGGGATTTCAATTTTAACGCAAGGAGGCATCATGGAAACGCTCACTTCAATCCATCGCCTTTTCCAGAAAGGAGTTCGCATGAAAGCGATCCTCTGTGTCTTTAGCTTGCTGCTGGTCGCCGGCTGCGGCGACGACAGCGACGCACCCACCGGGCCAGCCGAGGCTGAGTTCGACTTTGGGCCCATCTTGAGCAACTTCACCGACAACGTCGTCATTGCCACGTACGCGGACTTGGACGAGCGGGCCGGCGAACTGCTCGCCGCAATCGAGGCTCTGCGTAGCGATACCACGCCTGAAAACCTCAGTGCTGCCCGCAACGCTTGGGTGGCCACGCGCATCCCCTGGGAAGCCAGCGAGGGATTTCTCTTTGGGCCAGTAGATTTCAACGGCTACGATCCAGCGCTTGACAGTTGGCCGGTCAACCGCACGGACTTGGACGGAGTATTGGCCAGCGACAACGACTTGACGACCGCGTACGTGAACAGTCTGGACGGAACCCTCAAGGGCTTCCACACCATTGAGTACCTGCTCTTTGACGAAGGAGGCAGCAAGACCGCGGCCGATTTCACCGAGCGCGAGTTCGCCTATCTGATTGCCACGACCCAAGATCTAAAGGCTACTACCAGCGACCTGCACACAAGTTGGATCTCCTCCGGCGGCAACTTTGGCCAAAAGGTCCGCAACGCCGGCAGTGGCAGCGACGCGTATCCGTCCGCCCAGTCGGCAGTCCAAGAAATGGTCGGCGGCATGATCGGCATCTGCGACGAGGTGGCCAACGGCAAAATCGCCGATCCCTTCGTCGAGCAAGATACCCGCCTCGTCGAATCCCAGTTTAGCTTCAATTCTATTGCCGACTTCCAGAACAACCTCCGCAGCGTCCTGCACGTCTATACGGGCGACTACGCAGGCACCGGCCCGGGCTTGGACGAATTCATCCGCCAGGCCGACGCCGACCTCGATCAACGGCTCAAAGAGGAAATCCAAACGGCCATCAACGAAATCGGCCGCATCCAGTACCCCTTCCGCGACGCCATCGCCTCGGATCGGGACCAAATCGAAACGGCGCAGGCCGCAGTGGCCAAAGTCCAGCAAACCCTAGAGGAAGATATCCTGCCGCTGGTGTTAGGGAATTAGGAATTAGGAATTAGGAATTGGGGGGGTAATTCTTAATTCTTAATTCCTAATTAAACTGGTCTCTCACAATGATCATTATCCGTAAGTCCATACTCTGTATGGGCCTTCTAGCTACACTCACCCACTGTGGCGACGACCGGGGGTTAGACCCGACTCCTGTGAAGGAGGACGACCGCGCCCTGTCCGGCGGGGCGGCGACGGTTTTTGACGCCAGTAGTTTAGCGTTTGAAAATCCCATCCCCTCTTTGGATGGGATGGACCTAGACCGCTTCTTGGCCGGAGACGCGGCCTTTGAACAGGTCTTTGTCACCTCGCCGGCCGAAGTGGGTCACGGCCTAGGGCCCGTTTTCAATCAAACTTCGTGCGTGGGCTGTCACGCCCGCGATGGCCGGGGGCGCGAGGGGTTTGGCGAGGTCTCTCCTTTTATCGGCTCCATGCTCATGCGAGTCAGCCTGCCCGGCACCAATCCCGAAGTACCGGGTGCTCCGCAGCCCGTGCCGGGCTTTGGCGAACAGATCGGCGATCGCGCCGTTTTCGGGGTTGCACCCGAAGCGCGGATCGACGTCACCTACTTTGAGGAGACCCGCCATTTTGTCGACGGCACCGCGTACTCCCTGCGCTTTCCGGTTTACGACGTAGTGGAGACCTATCAGCCATTGCCAGCGGACGTCCTGTTCTCGCCGCGCATGGCCCCGCCGGTTTTTGGCCGCGGCCTGCTCGAAGCCATTCCCGAAGAGACTATTCTGGCGCTGGCCGACCCCGGCGACAGCGATGGCGACGGCATATCCGGCCGCCCCAATCGGGTGTACAACTTCCGCACGCAACAGACTGAATTGGGCCGCTTTGGCCTCAAGGCCAACAATCCCGACCTATTGCAGCAAGTGGCCGGAGCCTACCAGCAAGACATGGGCATCACTAGCCCCTATTTCCCCGAGGAATCCACCGCCGGCCAACCGCAAAGGGACGACCACCAAGACGACCCTGAAATCGGCCAAGAGACGCTGGATATCAACACCTTTTACATACAAACCCTAGCGGTGCCCGCCCGCCGCAACATTGACGATCCGCAGGCTTTGCGCGGCGAAGAGGTCTTTGCCGCGGCCCAGTGCTCGGGGTGCCACATTCCCACTCTGCAGACGGGCCACCACGAGATTGCGGCCCTAGCCAACCAGACCATTCATCCCTACACGGATCTGCTGTTGCACGATATGGGGGAAGAGTTGGCCGACGACCGTCCCGACTTTGAGGCCGATGGCCGCGAATGGCGCACGCCGCCGCTGTGGGGCATTGGCTTGACGGCCACGGTCAATGGCATTCCAGCGTATCTGCACGATGGACGGGCGCGCACGCTGATGGAAGCCATCATGTTCCACGGCGGCGAGGCAGAAACAGCGCGGGAGTTTGTGCGTCAACTAGACCAGAGCGACCGGGACGCGCTCGTGACCTTTTTACAGTCGCTGTGATTGCGGTTTACAAGAGGAACGATGTAACGAGTTAGTACGACGCTATAACGTATAAATAAAAAGAGGCTATTGGCTGCGCCTGCCAGCACTTCGCCAATAGCCCGTCGAGAACTCAGCACCAATATGCATCCGAACCGGTGTGCACCGGCCCGGGCATATCCGAGCCTTTTTTGTCCTCTGTGAGGAACATAATGACTGACGCCCATGCGGTCAAAAAGCCCGCAACGAAGAAAAATTGGATCTGGAAATTACTGCTGAGCGGCACCTGCCTAACACCGCTCAGTCTAAGCGCCGCTCAGATCGCGGGCACCATCACGGACGCAGACTCCGAGCGGCCCCTCGCCCATGCCAACATCGCAGTCACCACCGGCAAGACGGGCACCATCACCGACTCGCTAGGGCGCTACGAGCTGGAACTGCCGCCGGGCCGCTACCGAGTCGAGGTCAGCATAATCGGTTACGCCATTCAGAGTCAGCAGATAGAACTGCTCGCAGATCAAAACCTGCAACTCGATTTTGCGCTGAATGCACAAGCCCTGCCCCAAGCGGCCACGCTGATCACGGCGACCGGCAGACTCAAGTCCGCAGCGGCTCTAACCGTGCCGGTGGCAATCGTTCCTCGGGAAGCCATCGAATTGTCCAACGCGGAGAATGTCGCGGGCCTGCTCGAAGACGTAGCCGGACTCAACGTGCATTCCTCGCTGTACGGATACCTCGGATCTCCTTCCGGCGTTATGATCCAAGGCATTGATCCCAAGCGCATCCTGATCCTAGTCGATGGCGAGCGAGTAATCGGCGGTCCGGGCGGAGTGATCGATCTGGACAAGCTGCCCGTCAGCAATGTCGAACGAATCGAAGTAGTGAAGGGGCCGCATTCCGCTCTGTACGGCAGCGAGGCCATGGGCGGAGTGGTCCACATCCTCACCCGCTCCCCGCAGGAGCGAAGCGGCGACGTCCGGTTCAGCTTGGGGTCTGGGGGCTTGACCACGCTCGAAGGCCAAGCGGCCCTGACGCGCTCCAGCCTTTCCGCCTCTCTCACCGCTTCCAGAACGGCTCTCGAAGCCCTCGATCGCTCTCCAGACGATCCCGACACCGACATCGACGCCTACACCCAGCGCTTCACGCAAGGGAAACTGCGCTGGGAAGCACGGCCCAACCTGTTGCTACAAAGCTCGGCGCGCTGGGTCTCGCAAAACGAGGAGGGGGTTTCCAGCCAGTACTTCGCCCCGCTCAATAAAACCTATGTATGGCGCTATCCCGATCAGGTCCAGCGGGTGGACCTCGGGGCCGAGGCCGAGTGGCAGTGGGCTGAAGGAAGCACGGCCAATGCCGACGTCTTCCGCACCTATTTCGACAAGCTGAGTAGAGAGGAACTAATCGGCAGTCGCCAAGTGCGAGACCGGTCCACCGACAACGTGCTAACGAAGTACCAACTGCGCACCACCCACCTGTTGCGGCGCACGCACATCCTCACGGCCGGGTTGAAACACACGCGCGAAGAACTAGAAGTCTCGCTCGAACGCACCCTGCCCTTGGGCGAGCAACAGCACACCGTAGAAGTGCCGCCATCGCGCGTAGATGTTGCGGAGGCCTACATCCAAGACGATTGGCAGGTGGCGGAAAACACCGGCGTCGTGTGGGGTGCTCGCTATCAGTGGCACTCGCGCTACGGGTTCCATCTGACGCCAAAAGTCTCCTTTGCCCAGCGACTTTCCGAGGGCTTGAGGGTGCGAGCCTCGTACGGCGCAGGATACCGCGCTCCTTCCCTAAAGGAACTCCACTTCGTCTTTGACCACAGCAATCTGGGGTACAAGGTGTTGGGCTCCCCCTCGCTGAAACCGGAACGGACCTGGGGCCTGAACGTGGGCGCGGAGTTCGAGCCGGTGGAGGCCCTGGACCTGCGCATCAATTACTTCCACAACCGCCTGCGCAACCTCATCCAAACCGTGCTCGATCCCACGCAGAGTTCCGGCTCGGTGGCGATCTATGCGTACGACAACGTGGGGCGCGCCGTGACTCGCGGAATCGAGTTCAGCTTGAGTACCCAGTTCGGCGACTGGCTCGCGGTCAACGGCGGCTACACCTATCTGCGGGCGCGCGATCAAGATGCCCAGCGCGACCTGCCGGGACGACCGCGCCACGCCCTGCGCGTTCGCGCGAAGTGGACGACGCTTAGGGAAGGCCGTCTAGAGATCAAGCTGCGCCGCGACAGCGCGGTGTGGGCTGATACCGAGGGGACCCTGCGGTCGCCGGCTGGAGAAGAGTGGGATTTGAACGCGGAGCAGCCTTTGTGGGGTCCCGTCGGCCTACGAGTGGGCATTGAAAATCTACTCGACAGCCGCAGAGACCTAGATAACCCTGGAGACCTGCGCTCACTGAGAGGCCGAGCCGTGCGCGGCGGCCTGCGAGTGCAGTTGTGAGGGAGAGCGCGAAAGGGATCGCCATGTTGGCCTTGTGGACCAGTATCAGCGGCTGCGACGGAGGAAATCCAGTCACCCAAATGCCGACTCAAACCGTGAGCTATGCCGACGACATTCAGGCGCTGTTCGACAAGCGCTGCGTGCGCTGCCATCGCAGTTCCGCGCCGGAACACGGCTTTCTGAATCTCAAGCCGGATAGCTCGTACTACCAACTCATTTCCCGCAGGAGCGTACAGCGACCGGACCTGCTCATCGTCGAACCCTTTGCGCCGGATGCCAGCTACCTGCTGTGGAAAATGGAGAACGACCCTCGCATAGAGGGATATCGCATGCCCATGTTCGCACTCCCCATGCCGAAAGAGGAGATCCAGCTAGTGCGGACGTGGGTTAGCGAAGGCGCGTTTCAACAGTAATTCGACTTCACCATTCACTTCACTGTCCAAGGAGGACATATCATGCAACGCATTCGCTTTACCATCTTTATCACTTTGCTGTCGGCGCTGAGCGCACCGGCTTTTGGCAAATCGACCACCCAGCTCGACAACGGCGATTTCCTCACGGTGATCGACGCCACGGCAGGCGGAGCTTTTTCCACGGAGCCCCACGACTTCACCTACTTCAGTTTTAAGGACCAAGACGTGGTCGCGCTCACCGATGCCGAAGCGGCAGAGTCAGCCGAGTGGCACATCGCCTTCAAGCGCAGCAATATCCTGCTCAACGGCGGCATCAGCGGCCCCGGCAACGTCAGGGGTTTTGATCTCATGGGTGCCGACGACATCGTTTCGGAAGAATCCTTTGACGCGATAACCTCAACGGACATCCCCGCTGCCGACGCCTTCATCACCGACGGGCCAGCCTACGCCATTAGCGAGTGGTACTCGTACAATTCGTCATCGCACCGCATCGAGGTTACCGGCAACGCCTACGAGTTGCGCACCGCCGACGGCCAGTTCGCCAAGTTCGTAGTCGATTCGATAGAAGGAGCCGGCCGCTCGGACGCCGGCCGCATCACCTTCCGCTGGGTCGTCGCCGACGGCACGAATCTGACGGGCGCAGCGCGTAGCGCCACCGTGGACGTGAGTGGAGGCGAGGAAGTGTACTTCAGCCTGAGTTCGGGAGAATCGGTCACACCGGCCGATCCAAGCACCTCCACTGACTGGGATCTCCACTTCTCCGGCTACATCATCCGCCTCAACGGCGGCATCAGCGGCTCCGGTCAGGGCGGCGCATTCCCCGCCTACCAGACCGATCAAACCTTCGAAGACATCGCCGAGGCCATGGGATTCGGATACTTCGCCGACAAATCAGGCTCGGCCTTTAGCAGCGACACCGGCGAGTGGTACAGCTACGACAGCACCACCCACGTCCTCTCGACGCGGAATCACGTGTACGTCATCGACACCGGCGAGGGGTTCTACAAGATGCAGCTCATCAGCTACTACCGAGAGGTCGAAGGCTCGCCCGTCTCGGGGTTCATCACCTTCCGCTGGCGTCCGCTCACAGACGAGCCGGGAACCGCAGTCCAATCTTCGAGTTGGGGCCAGATCAAGGCACACGTCTGGGGCTCAAACTAAAACACTCAACTAAAGGGAGATAACATGACTACCACAGCGCCCGACGTCAGAGGCGATTTCAAGCAACTCTGGAATACCTTTCGGCGCGACAACCCCAAGGTGCGCATCCGCGACGCAGCCGAACAGCTAGGCGTGAGCGAAGCCGAACTAGTGGCCACTTCCTGCGGCGAAAACGCAATTCGCCTGCAAGCCGAGTGGCCGCAGTTCATCCAGCGCTTCGAAAGCCTCGGCCCCGTCATGGCCCTCACGCGCAACGCCCACGCAGTACACGAAAAACACGGCGTATTTCGCAATGTCCATATACACGGCCAGATGGGATTGGTCCTCGACGAAGGCATTGATCTGCGCCTGTTCATGAATCACTGGCACCTCGGCTTTGCCGTCGAGCAGGAAGGCCGCAAAACCACCCTGCACGGCTTTCAGTTTTTCGACCAGCACGGCACCGCAGTCCACAAAGTGTACCTGACCGCCGAGAGCGACCACGCGGCCTACCAGCAGCTAATCGACGAATTCACCAGCGACGATCAGTCGCCCGTGCAGTGCGTCTGTCCGACCATTCCCGCCGTGCCGGACAAGGCAGACGACGCCATTGACGTAGAGGGGCTAGAAGCCGCCTGGAACGCCCTCGAAGACACGCACGACTTTCACCGGCTCCTCGCCGAGTTCCAAGTCGGGCGCGTTCAAGCCCTGCGCTTGGTCAACGACTCACTCGCCTGTCGCGTGGATTCATCTAGTCTGAACGAGGTGCTGCATATCGCGGCCCAGGATCAGATCGCCATCATGATTTTCGTCGCCAGTCCCGGAGTCATCCAGATCCACTCCGGCCCAATCCACAACGTCAAATCGACCGGCCCTTGGCTCAACGTCCTAGATGACGATTTCAACCTGCACGTCAGGGAGGACCACTTGGACTCGGCTTGGGTCGTACAAAAACCAACCCGCGATGGAGCAGTCCTCAGTCTGGAATTGTTCGACAGCAAGGGTGAAACCATTGCCCTGCTCTTTGCCCGGCGCAAGCAAGGCCAAGCGACAGTGGACGCTTGGAATGCCGCGCTGGCCACACTCACGCGAGTATAATCACCATGAAATGGATACTATGCTTACTAATGACCGCCCTGTTGGGCACAACAAGCGACGCAGAGGAGATGCCAAACGACTCCTCCCGCATCGTCACCCTCGGCGGGACCATCACCGAGATCGTCTTCGCTCTGGGGGCCGGCGAGCGCGTAGTGGGCGTGGACGCCTCCAGTTCCTTCCCCGAGGCCGTGAACCAATTGCCCAAGGTCGCCTATCACCGCCGCCTCTCGGCCGAGGGCGTCCTCTCGCTGAGGCCGACGCTAATCATCGCTACTACCGAAGCGGGACCCCCCGAAGCTCTTCAACAGCTCGAGAGCGCTGGGGTAACGGTGCTTATCCTACCCCACGACCCCACGGTAGAGAACGCCATCGCCAAGATCGAACGCATCGCCGCCGCGTTGAACGTCCAAGCGCGTGGCACGGCACTGGTCCAAGCTCTCAAAGAGGAGCTGAGTCAGGTACAATCCTCCATTCCACAAACAGCAGCCCAAGCCAAAATTCTCTTTCTCTACGCCCGCGGCCAAGGCACGCTGATGGTCGCCGGTCAAGACACCTCAGCCGATACCATGATCGACCTAGCCGGCGGCACCAACGCCGTTCAGGGCTATAGCGGATACAAGCCGCTCACCTCTGAAGCCGCTGTAGCCGCAGCACCCGATCTTATCCTGCTCATGGACAGTGGCCTAGAGAGCATCGGCGGTACCCAAGGGCTTTGGCAATTACCGGGGCTTGCCCTGACGCCAGCGGGACAACAAGGCCGCGTTCTGTCGATGGATGGGCTCTTCTTGTTGGGGTTTGGCCCCCGTTTAGGCCAAGCGGCCCTAGCGTTGAATGAAGCTTTGTACGAAGTCCCACGTAAAACGGAAAGCAATGACGTCGATTGAAGCAGCCGACTCTTCCTTGCGCCAAGCCAGTCGCCGCTTATTGCCCAAGGTTTCAGTCAGGGAAAAGGGCACCCTAGGGCTGATGGTCCTAACAGTCCTGTTAGGACTACTGAGCGTAGTGTGCCTAGGAACGGGTGCTGTTTCCATAGGACCTCGGCAGGTGCTAGCCATACTCGGCAAAGGGCTGGACCTGACCCTGCCCTATGCTTTTGAGCCTCACCACGAGGCCATCGTCCTGAGCATTCGCCTGCCGCGCATTCTACTGGGGATGTTGATCGGCGGTGGCTTGGCCGTTGCGGGCGCTGCCATGCAGGGCCTTTTCCGCAATCCCCTAGCCGACCCCGGCCTCATCGGCGTTTCCAGTGGCGCGGCAGTCGCCGCAGTGGCGACCATTGTTCTGGGAGCGACTGTGCTGGATTTCGCCACTCAGGCGCTGGGGCCTTTTGCCCTGTCTATCGCCGCTTTTGGCGGCGGTGCTGCCACGACCTTGCTGGTCTATCGCCTGTCGCTAGTCCACGGCACTGTCTCCGTATCCACCATGCTGCTCGCCGGCATTGCCATCAACGCCGTGGCCGGAGCCATCACCGGGATATTCACTTTCGTGGCGGACGATGCTCAGCTCCGCAGCCTGACATTTTGGAGCATGGGCAGTCTCGGCGGAGCTACCTGGCCGGCGGTGGCTGCGGCAGCACCGTTCACCGGCCTTGCGACCCTAGCGGTGCTGCGCTACGCCCGCCCTCTCAACGCCCTGCTGCTGGGCGAGGCCGAAGCCGGCCATCTCGGCTGCAATGTCGAGCGCCTCAAGCGTTCAGTCGTCCTCTTGGTCGCTTTGTCCGTGGGAGCAGCGGTCGCCGTAGCCGGCATCATCGGCTTTGTCGGTCTGGTCGTGCCCCACCTGCTGCGGCTAACCCTCGGGCCAGACCATCGCTTTCTACTCCCCGGTGCCGCTCTTTTGGGCGCCAGCCTACTCCTCGGAGCTGACCTCATCGCCCGCACACTGGTCGCCCCGGCTGAACTGCCCATCGGCATTGTGACGGCGATCATCGGCGGCCCCTTCTTCATGTACTTGCTGCAACGCGGGCGGCGCTTGGGGAGATTCTGATGCTCGAAGGCCGCAATATACACGTAGTCTTGGATGGGAACGTCCTACTGGAAGATATGTCCATCCACGTGCACCCCGGCGAAGTGGTGGCCGTCTTGGGACCTAATGGCGCTGGCAAATCCACCCTGTTGAAAGTATTGTGCGGGGATTTGTCTCCCACCAAGGGAACGGTGTCGATGGAAGGGCGAGTGCTAACGTCTTGGGACAAAAAAGCCAGCGCCCAGATCCGCGCCGTCTTGCCGCAACAATCCAGCCTGAGTTTTCCCTTCCGCGTGCTCGAAGTGGCACTCATGGGCCGAAGCCCCCATCTGTGCGGCCCTGAAACGCAGCGGGATTACGCCATTGCGAGAGCAGCCCTGCAGGAGGCCGGCGTCAATCACCTAGAGGATCGCCTCTACCCAACGCTGTCGGGGGGAGAAGGCCAACGCGTACACTTAGGAAGGGTGCTGGCGCAAATCTGGGAAGCGGCGGACCAGAAGCCGCGCTATCTGTTGCTAGACGAACCCACGTCCAGCTTAGACCTAGCCCACCAACACCACACCTTGACCGTGGCGCGGGCATTTGCCGAGCGGCAAGTGGGCGTACTTGTGGTGCTGCACGACCTCAATTTAGCAGCCCAATACGCCGATCGCGTCCTGCTGCTGAAAGCGGGCCGTGAAGTAGCCACAGGCCCTCCAGAGCAAGTGCTACAAGCCGAAATAATAGAAGCTGTTTACGAAATCCCCATAACGGTCATTCCCCACCCCCACAGCCCGTGCCCACTCGTCGTTCCCGCAGCTAATAATCGGAACGAAACCGCTTCTAGGTCGAGAACTCAGCGTCAATGTAATCCGAGTTTCTAATCGAACAAAGTAATCCAGTCGTTATGCACAAAGCGGCGGTATTGCACGGCCGCAAGGTTGACCTGGTCGTCAATGAGTGGTTTCGGATCGCGGCTGTTGAGCGACACCGACGCTCGCACGTACACGGCTGGGTTCTCAACGCCCTCTTTCTGAAGATTCTCAGCGAGGTGTTTGGCGTATTGCAGAATCATATGCGGCCGCGTCGACATTTTTCTTTTCTGCCTGCTATTCAGTTCCGCCGTTGATAGATCTCGAGTGTCTCCTGTAAACGGATCTCTGGTATAGAACTCAATCTTACTTGCTTTCTTATCCCGTAGCTTCATCCGCCACGAAAAATTGTGCCCTTCGTCCGTCCAGCCTACGTGGCCTCGAATCGCGAAATGGCGCAGCGGCGCAACGAGCTGTACCAAAACGAACGCAGCCATCAGAAACGCCGTGGCGCGGATTCGGACGCGGCCCCACCACTTGCCGATTGGTCCCACTTCGCTGCTATCGGAGCCCCTAGCGTCCAACCGCGACCCCAACAGGTCGATCATCACAGCGCGACCAACAGCACGCGTTCGAGGCCATCGATCAAACCACCGTCGGATGGTGGAAGCATTCACAAAGAGGACGAAGGTCGCCATCGTCAGGTACGGAAAAATGCCAATGTTGTAGAACCACTTGTTCAGCACATTGAACCCGATGAGTAACACGAAGCCGACGCCGCGCGTCGGGGCCCACAACAGCGCAAATCCTATGAACAGATCGAATAACAACCCCCCGTAGGCGTACGCATACACGAACCACTCCTGAATAAGAAGCGGCCCAATCAAGAAGTAATCCGATCTAGCCGCCAACCACGCTCTCACCGGCTCGCCGGCCAGCCAGTCCGAGTTGATCTTGGCCACGCCAGCATAGAAGAAGACGATGCAGATTTGCAGGCGAAATACGTAAATCTGCCACGCGGGAACGCGGGACGGCAGCCTCCGCCGCACCGCGTCGATTGAAAACGCACGATTGGCATCCGTCATCACAAACAGAAAAGCCAACAGGCAAATGAGGTAATAGTGATTGTTGTACTGCGCCTTGTCTAGCAGGAACGTATAGGTGTAGAGAACGAAGAACAGGGCGGACGCGGCCCGGTAGTAATATCCGACCGCCAGCAAAAGCGCTACGGCACCCATCAGCACAAAAACCAGATACATCGCGCTGCCAACTGGCCTAATTCCTTCTATAAAAGAGAAGAAGAAGGTCGGCTCGATGTAGTAGCGTGCTATGCGGCCGTACGCCCAGTATCGCAGGCCCTCGACGACCATGAGCAGGCCGAAGAAGATCCTGAAGAGGCCGATCGGGGCGGCATCGACCGGTTGGGTCAATGCCGCCTTGAGGATCATAGTGCGGCTTCTTTGAGTCGAAGCCATTTAGGTGTTTGTCCGATTAACGCAGCAGGACGAGTTTGCGCGTCAAAACGCCTTCGGTCGTCACCAGCCTGTACAGATAGACGCCGCTGGCTAAGGGGCGGCCCGCGTCGTCCTGACCATCCCAAGAGAGCCGGTGATAGCCCGCCCTCTGCTGCCCTTGGCTCAAGACCGCCACTCGCTGCCCGGTCAACGTGAGAATCTCCATGCGTACCGGACCCGGTTCTGGCAGGAAATAGGGAAGAACCGTTTGGCTGTTGAACGGATTGGGCGCGTTTTGCTGCAACTGGGGGCTATCGGGCAACCCAATCTGATCCTGCGCCATCGCCACTAGCTTGGCCTGTGCCGTCGAGTCGAAAGCATCGAGGAAGAGGTCTAGATCGGCTGAATCAACCACACCACTGCCATCGAGGTCAAAGCGAGGATCGCTGCTACCGTGGTAGTAGGCAAGGAATAACTGGAAAAAGTCGTCTAAATTGACTTCACCATCGCCATTGAAATCGAACTTGCTGTCCGACTCCGACGCTGTGGTGCTACCCAGAGCTCGCTCCTGATCGCCCTCATCACCCTCATCACCCTCATCACCCTCGTCGCCCTCGTCGCCCTCGTCGTCCTCATCACCCTCGTCGTCCTCATCACCCTCGTCGCCCTCGTCGCCGTCGTCGCCGTCGTCCTCATCCCCCTCGTCACCCTCATCGCCCTCGTCATTCTCGTCGCCCTCATCACCCTCGTCATCCTCATCACCCTCGTCGCCCTCGTCGCCCTCGTCGTCCTCATCACCCTCGTCGTC
>VXML01000023.1 GCA_009841115.1 Gemmatimonadota bacterium
CCGGCGTGGAAGAGCTGTTATTGGGGGAATTAGCTCCGCCGTCGGTCGAGTATTTCCGTTTTGAGGGGGCTGGGCTCTTCGCCCCGCCGGTCTTCTCGCCGATTGAGCCGGGGTTAGGGGGCTCTGGCGTCTTGACGGACTTGGATGGCGACGGCGATCTCGACCTGTTCTCCATTTGGAGTGGTAGAGGGTCCGGCTCGGATAATCCCTTTATAAACGGCTGGGTTATGGCGCTCAATGACGGCCGAGGGACCTTTGAAATGGTGCGCACTGAGGCGCTCGAATCGGTGACTTACTTGAGTGTGCGGAGTGGCGATCTGACCGGCGATGGGACCGACGAGATCGTGTTCGCTACCTCAGGCATAGCGGTTTGGTCCATCGAGCCGGATCTTCAGATTGAGGTACTCACGCAGCTACCTGACCGCCGACTCGTAGGCTTGATGGATTGGGATGGGGACGGCGCGATCGAGTTGTTTGTATCAGACCGTACAGTGGTCGCGGGAAGAGCGTTAGAGGTCTGGGAGGTCGAGCATGGGGAGTGGACGGCCACCCAGTTGGCGATGGCCGAAAACCATGCACCCTATCGGATAGGCAACTTTGTGGGCGATGGGGGGTTGGAGGTGCTATGGGCTCCGTTATTGGGCGAGACGTGGATAGTGATGGACTTAGAAGCCGCGCCTGGGGAGGGCGACCCTCTCTTAGAAGCCGATATGAGGAGTATTCCTTTTTCTCGTCTTTTCCAAGTGGGCGATTTTGATGGCGATGGGCAGGTGGACCTGCTCAGGGCGATCGAACACAACCTCTTCGAACAGAACAAGGGCCTGCTCCTATGGAGAGGTCAACCAACGGGTGGTGTGGAGGAGACGGTGCTGTATGATGATCGGCTGTTTGTACGCTCGCCGGTAGTGGTGCGCGACCTGAATGGGGATGGGGTGGATGATTGGGTGTTTGTCGGTGGAGACCGCGCCTCGGGTTTGGGGGTGTTTGTCGAATGGGGAGGGGGCGTGAATCCGGCTAAGGAAGTGGAGCGACATCGTTTGGCCGGCGAGGGAGTACGGGTGTTGCCGGGGGATGTGGATGGTGACGGCGATCTCGATTTGGTGGTGTTAAATCCCATCTTGGGCGGGGTGCAAGTGTTGAAGAGTTCGGTGAGTGAGCAGATGACCGCCGTGATGACGCCAGAGGTAGCACGCCCCGCTCAGCATCGGCTGGGCGATAGCTATCCCAATCCGTTCAATCCGGCCGTGGTGCTCCCTCTTGATTTGGCAACGGACGCGGCGGGGGTGTCGCTGAGGGTGTATGATGTGTTGGGTCGTCGGGTGCGGCAGGTGTGGCAGGGGCCGTTGGGGGCGGGCAGCCATCGGTTGGTGTGGGATGGCCGCGATGAGGCGGGTCAGGCGGTGGCTGCTGGGGTGTATATCTATCAGGTCGAGGTGGATGGACAGACAGAAGCCAAGAAGACGACCAAGCTGCCGTGAGGGCTTCCGGGCAGGTGTGAGGCACGGACGGGTTGCGCTATTAATACGACAAATCGTATTAAATCATACGACAAATCGTATTAAATCATACGACAAATCGTATAATTCCTTGTAACCACGGATAAGCCACGAAGAATAGAAAGTCCCATCATATATTTAAGTCGTATGTTTTTCAATCCTTTAGGATTTTCCTGAAGGATTTTTTGTGCATGGCCTGCAGTGTGGCATGAAATGTGCTCATATCTTGGAGTCGAGGCTGATGCGGAAAAGTTCGTGGACGGACAAGTAGAAGCCAAGAAGACGACTAAGATTTAACTCGAACGAGAATAAGACGGCATGGGACAGCCTAAGCATCCATTATACTGGATTTACTCTGGTTTAATCCTGCTATTAATACCTGCGATCATCATGCTTATTGGCCTGTATGAAAAGGGCCTCAGCCTTGAATCGCCCCTGCCGTCCATTCCGCCTAAAGAAATCATGCTTCTTCGTCTTGCTGAGTTCGATTCCACGGCGAGTGCTCTCCACTTAAAAGAAGTGTATCAGGCCACACCCGCGCCGCGTTCTGGGGTATTGTCAGCCTATCGCGTCCTTACAGATGACGAGGTGTTGGCCTACCGGCTGGTCGTCGCCCGCCACGATATTGCCTGTGCTAGCTGCCTCGATCTATTGGTTGGCATACTCATAGAGCCGAAAGGAGATCGCGTCGCGGCCGTTTTTCCCCTGGAATCTTGGGAGCTTGCCGACGGCCGCTTCGATCCTACCGACTTCTTTGCCCAACTGAGTGGGAGGGCACTCCTTGAGCCTTTGGTTGTAGGCCGGGATATCGATGGAATAACAGAGGCTACCCTATCCGTGAATGCCTTGGTGACTCAATGGAGCCAAGCGGGAAGTTGGCTAGCGGAGTCCAAGGGAACCGCTTTTTAAGGAATATTTGGTTATGGATATGTTGCTGAATGAGATTGATCCCGTCTTCTTGTTAGAATGGGTTCTGTTATGCTCAATCATGGTTATCGCCTCATACACAACCTATACGGACATCAGCCATAGAGAGATTTCCAACTCGGCTACTTGGACCTTGCTCGGTCTTGGGCTGATGGGGCAGATGGGGTTGTGGGTATTGGGCGAGGTTGCACTCGTACAGATCGGCCTATCCTTTCTGCTGGGCTTTGCCGTAGGCTACCTGTTGTTTATGTATGGCTTCTGGGGGGCAGGAGATGCCAAGCTATATTGGGCTATGGTCGCGGCGATGCCTAGTACGTTGTTTGGTCAGAAGTGGCCGACGGTCTCCTTAGCCTTCTTTTCACTAGATACCCCCATTTGGGCCTTGTTGGTCAATACCATCTTGACCAATACCGTTTTTCTTTTGGTCCTTCTGGTCATCCATAAACCCACAAAACCTATCGAGACCTCTACAAGCGAGAATAGAAAAGGCATGGGTTCGGGATGGTTGCGTTCTGGGCTTGAGGCGGCAGGACTGAGCGGACTGGTGTTAGGTGGAACGACTTTGGTCGGCGGGACCTTGACCCTCGCCGAGTCTATAGTAGTGGGGGCTGTGCTCTATTTGATCCATGAAGATCTGACGAAGACACCCAATAGAATCATTTGGGTCGTTCCCGGAATTGTAATAGGTGTCTTTAGCGCAATTGGCACAGGGGACTACCTGATCTATCTAGTGCTTTGGGCCGTGCTGTGGGGCATACGGAACGTCTATGTGTATATCCATTCTCTCGATTACCAGAAGTTTGTACAGCAGGTCTCTATCGATGCCTTACAGCCGGGCATGGTGCTACACCAGTCAATTTATGAAGCTCCTGCGAAAGATCGAGTCGAAGTGGTTTCATTTGGCGATCAGGGTACAAATACGCGGGAGCTAATAAGCCGAATGGGAAAGCCGTTGACCATTAGGAAAGTACGCCAATTAAAAGACTTACAAAAAAAGGGATTGTTTAGCGAATGGAACGATCAGTTAGAGGTTGAACTGTCGCTCCCTTTCGCTCCAGCCTTAATGGTCGGCGTCGGCCTGACCCTGATATGGGCAGGAACTATCGTCGGGCCAGCCAATAGGTGGATTCAGCCATTGTTCAATGCGTTTTAGGAAAGAGGAAAGATACATAATGGGAGAGATACGCTCGCGACCACAAGCGACGATTCTGTTGCTTTCGACCGTGCTAGGTATCCTCTTGGGGACCAGCATATTGTTGGCTACAAAAATCAACAATCCTCCAATCGTCCCAATGGCTATGGGCTTAGAAGATCTGTTGGGGAAAAGCGTCCCAGAATACGAACTTGAACAACTGGACGGTGCTCCGATCTCTACCCATCTGTACAAGGAAAAATCCCATCTACTGGTCTTTACTCTGCCGGGCTGTGATGCCTGTGATACTATGTACCCCATTTTAGGGAAAACGGCTACAGATATTCCCATCTTGATGGTTGCCAATACACGAGAAGGATTGATGGAAAAGGTCTCCGAACACGCCTTGACCTTTCCTATTGCCGTAGATACGCTGCTGCTGACAATGGAGCATCTCAGCATCACGAATTTTCCGACTGTGCTCTTGGTGGATAGGGAACAAAGGATCGTCGAGGCCGTTAGGGGTGGAGGCTTCCCGATTGAGAAAATTGTGCAGTCCGCACAAAGGGTAATTGAAAAAGAGAAGACAGAATGATGGCCGATCAAAAGCATTGGAGGATAGCTGGTGCAGCAAATCGCCGAGAAACATGATCTAACGATACCTGTTTTGGTCGATTCGGCAGGCGTGGTCGCCCAGGCTTACCAAGTGGGGAGTGTACCGCAGTTTTACGTGGTGAGTGAGGAGGGGATCATTTCCTCTTTTGCAAGAGGGATGCCTCCGGTATGGGAAGCATTGCAAAAGCTATAACCGAGGAAGCCACTGCAAGGTATGGAAATCATTCCGTTAATTTCCGAACGCGACGTAGAGGTACAGCGTGCACATGTCGTACAAAATCGCGATCTACACACCCAAGCGAAGGCTTGTCTCCTTTTGGGCCGTTATCACAAGGAACAAGGTGAACTCGACAAGGCTGAAGCATTGTATCAAAGAGCCCTTGCGAAGGCACGGCAGTTACAGGCACATGAGTTGGAAGCAGACGCGTGTAGCGGCTTGGGACTTATGTACCAGGTCAAGGGGCGGATGGACGAGGCAGTTCACCATCTCAATACGGCCTTTGAGATCAATAGTGAACGCCGGGATGAAGAGCGTCTGGCCGTCAACTATAGCAATAGGGGCTTTGTCGCCCATCTCCAAGGAAAAGTCGGAGAAGCGCAAGAACTACACACACGCGCTCAGCAACTCCACGAGGCGTTGGGAAATAGGGCCTACTGGGCAGAAGAATGCGGCAACTTGGGGCAGTTGGCGCTTCTGCAGAACAAACGGGAGGAGGCCGCGGCTTACTTCCAGCAGGGACTAAACGTTTGCCGAGAGCTCGGCGATATGCAGGGTATTTCCGGCCACTATCAGGGCTTAGGTCTGGTCTATCTCGGACAGAAACGTTTGGCCGAGGCCGAAGACATCCTCAAAAAAGGCATTGAGATTGAGGAGCGGCTCCAGCGCGACGAGGGGTTGGCTCATCAGTACAGTGTACTGGGGGGAGTATATAGACAGATGGGTCGATTTGATGAGGCGGAAGAAATGTACCGTCGGACGCTGGCTACCCAACGAAAATTAGGTAATAAACAGTTTGAAGCCCGCACCATGAGCGGCCTTGGGCTAGTGCTACGGGAGAAAGGCGACACGAGAGAAGCCGGGGTGTTGTTCCAGCAGGCTAGAGAGCTATTTGACGTGATCGGGGATAATAGGGGCAGGGCCGTACAAGCGGCCTTTTTAGGTGATACTTATATGGATGTTGAAAATTTTAATGCGGCTGAGGACGCATACCGGCAGGCCGTGCAATTGTTCACGAAAGTATCGGATTTAGAGGCCGTAGCCGCCGTTAAAGTCAGCTTAGGGAGAGCCTGCGTGTCTAATCGGGCACCCTATGATGCTCTACTCCCGTGGCAGCAAGCACTGGAGCTATACCGTGAACTTCAGCAAGACGACAAGGTTGAGTTAGTAGAAGAGCTGCTAAGGAATGGCATAAGAGGGTAAAGAGAGGATTTTAAAGGGATGCTCAAAACGGTACAGCACTGGATGTTAGATGGACTCCTCAAAGCAATTAGAAGCCTTCAGAAGAAGGAGGTCTCCCAGCGTCTTGATCGAGACAGATATTCAATACTGATCTTTTTTCACGGCTTTGATAGTGCTTCGACACATCGTTCTTTGGTGGTAGGTAAGGTACTTCGCCGAAAAGGATACAGGATTGATTTTGCGGGTACTGGCCCAGTCACTGACCAAGTTCGGCAAGAGGGCTTTCCGCTGCACGACCTCGCCACGCCGATACAAGACTTGGGAGCAATACTGGATTTTGACTTGAATGAAAATGAAGCAGATTACGATTTATTCATCGATCAAAGTGTGGAAGCCGAGCAGGCACTGATTAGCCGTTTGAAACCTGACCTCGTAATAGTGGATTCCCGTCCCACACTGAGATTGGCCGCTGCCCTAGAGGGAGTTGACCTAGTTTGGATAAAGGCGGCATATAATATGCCCGAATACTCTTGCCCTATTCACTCGCCTGAATTTGTGCGTACTTGGGATGACATAATCGAACGTACCGCACATCGAGAATGGTCTTATAGCGGGGCGACATTTAGGGAAATGTATCTGCTCTGCGATACTCCAGAGGTTCATCCACTGGGACAAGAGACGCCTGTCAACTACTTCTTTGTGGGGCCTCTGCTTGAGGGAATCGATGCAGGGAAGCAAGGCGATGTGGAGAGGGAAGGAGTGTACTGGGATCTCAGAACACTGGGGGCCGATTGGTCCTCAATTCAAGAGGCTGTGCAAAAGTTGGGGATGAAGGGGATTCGGCAGTGGGTGGTTCCACCTATTGGAGAGCGTTTTGACCCAATAGAGAGTTGTGAGATCGTCGATCCGAGCTTTTTGCGGCAGGCCGCCTCCCAAGTGGCGATCTTTGCTGGCGGCGGAGATCACGGTTTCTTCTACCAAGCTTTGTTTAACGGCATACCAGTCATTGGGCTTCCCACGAATTTTACTCAAGAGTATTTCATCGACCGCCTGCAAGCACTAGGGCTGGGTATCAAATTGAGCCACCGAGACTTCACCCGACCGACGGCTCTCGGCCAAAGTGCCGAGGGGTTGTTAAATCAATATGCGATATTCGCTAGACGATGCCGTGCTTTTGCCGCCGATATACAGGAATGGCAGGACGCGAATCGCGTCGCGGATATCGTCGATAGGTACTGGATGAGTCGCACTGAAGAAGGCCGGCTCGATTCGCATTACCAGATGGCCCAACGCGATTTTGCTCGGCAGTTGTCGTTGAGTACAGTGCTCAGTGACGAGCATGTTGAAGAGATGCTTAGGAACGGGCGAAATCGCCAGATGCCGCATGAAGTAAAACAAGATGGCATCTGGTACGATCGCCTCGATTCATGGAACTGGCTCTACGACAATGACTCCCGCTTTTTTGAGTGTGATTACGAGGCGCGTGAAGAGATGCGATCTTACTTTATCAACAAAAAAAATGATGTGCTTCGTCCCGCTATGGACAGTCAGCGCTTGCGTCTGACGTACACCTTCACCTTGTCTGCTGTCGAGGATACAACACACGATACGCGGATATTTTTGCCCTATCCAATATCCACCGACTTTCAGAAGGATATAAAGCTACTATCCTGTCATCCAACGGAAATGCAGAACCACTTTTTGCCACACTCGGGTTTTTTTTATGGCTATCCTGCCGTTTGTGATTTTAGCTCTGGTGAGGTATATACGTTTTCTTACGTATGTGAATTGACGGTTTATTCGAGAGGGATGGGTGCTACGCGAACGACAGAGATACTCAAACCCGAAGTATTCGAGCTCTATACTACCGTTGACGAATCCTTGGTAGAACATCCGCTCGTTCGCAGTTGTTGGGAGGATATAGGTATAGACGGAACGTTGAGCGACTTAGAAAAAGCTCGTTCGTTATACTACTATTTGGCTAGGAACAAGCATTTCAAGAAGACCAAAGATAGCTGCCAATGTTATTCGTGTAGCACCCTAAAATCACTGATAGACGATGGAGGACATTGTATTACGCTATCCCGTGCCTTTATTACCCTTTGTCGTCTACTAAAAATACCAGCTCGCGAGCAAGCCGGAGCCATAGCGGTCAATCCTCTAGGGCCGAGTATATACGAAAACAGAACGTATGAAGAAGTTGTGTTTGGTCATACGTGGGCTGAGGTATTCATCTCGGATCTCGGATGGATCCCCGTAGAATTTCACGGTATTAGTATTGGCACTCCAGCACTAACGGAGGCCAATGTACAAAGTGAGACGTTGCGTCATAAAGTCTTAGAGAATAGCGAGCCTTATTTTGATTTTTTCTTTGGCCATTTGGACTGTTTCCACATTGTATGCTCAAACTCTGCTGCCAAGGAAGTACCACAAGCCGTTGTGTATGAAGAGACAGATGACGGCGTTCCTCGTATGTATAAGCCGGACTCTCTGAGAGAGGAATGCCGTTTGGTCTTTGAATGTATGTAAGGGAGCTAGCTAGATGGATATTTCTGTCGTCATTGCCACACACAATCAGCGCGATAGGTTACGGCTTGTTTTAAGGGGCTTGGCCATTCAAACATTCTCTGAGGGCCAATTTGAGGTTATAGTAGTTGACGATGGCAGCACGGACGGAACGTATGACTTTCTGAGTGCGTATAAGCAAATTTCCATAAAAGTCGTTCCCTTGAATACCAATGTAGGACGCTGTCGAGCACGGAATATTGGTATATCTGAAGCGAGAGGAGATCTAGTCGCCTTCTTAGATGGAGACGCGCTACCCGATCCCGATTGGTTGGCTCAACATTGGCATCTATTTCAGCGCTACAATGGCGTAACGAGCGGATTCCAATATTGCTTACCTCGTTTGGAATACGTTCAAAACCCACACAGCGGCCTTCCTTGGGAAGATATTCCAGCATCAGTCGCTCATATTATACGTACGTACTCAGAGAAATTTGGGATGACCGAAGAGATGATACAGTCTGATTTCGATGCGATTACCCTATTGGCCCGAGAAGGTGGGTATCCCTTTCCAGAGTTAAAATTAATGCAAGATCAGGTCCAAGTACTCTTTGACAAAGTACCCGATTCGCCAATAGGTTGGATCTGTTTTTATCCACACAATGCTTCGGCTCCGCGCGTCGCTCTTGAGGAGGTTGGTGGTTTCGACGAAGAGATGCTCCACTCTGAAGGATGGGATTTGGCCTATCGCCTAATGCGGAATGGGTATAAGATGTGCTTTGGAGCCAATGCTCAGAGTTATCACCTGTATCACTACCACGATTTTTTTAGCCCACAAAATGCGTTTGCAGAATCGCAAAAGCGGCGTAGGGCTATAGCCCACATGATGGAGAAGAACGAGGAGCCTCGACTGTATCTAATCGAATTTTGGCTTGCCTCTCTATGGGCGGATCACCTAATTCCAGAGGAGATACGCCTCAATAGCCTAATAGAGTTTCACGAAACGTATCAGGCCATTTCGGGTGACGAATTGAAAGAACGCACATTAATGCTTGATCTTCATCCTTTGAGAGGGGCGTACCGTGAAACGACCATGGAAAGTACCATTCCACAAAAATAGAAAACTCCAAAGGTGCCTAGCTTTATCACTGGCATTACATCTGCTGATTTTTGTAGTACCGCACCGCGTGGGGATTACTCAATTTCCCGTCCAACTCTCACCCGTGGTGAAGTTTATGAAACGCCTGCCGCCACAGCGCACTCTCACTCGCCGCCAACGGCCCATGCAGCGCCCGTTGGTGCGTCGTCCGGCACTCCAAGCGGCTGCGGTCGCCGCGGTCCGTCCCACTTCCTCGGCGTCGCGTCCGTTGTCGGTGTTCAAAACCTCGGCTCTTCGGCTGCCGTTGGCGTCGCTACCGGATCGGCTGATGTTGCCCGTGCCGGATTTCCCCGCTCGGCACATTGGGCCGCAGATGCGGGCTGGAGCGTTAGAAGGGACGCGACAGGGGGCGGATGAGATTGACTTGTCCTTAGAGTTAATGGATGTAGAGGCGCTGGACACGGGGAGGCATCGGGCAATGGTGGTCGTTGATCCAAAAGACCGGCGTCAGCTCAAAGGTTTTCTCTATTTGTCCGGCATTTATAGCCCTTCCATCGAACGGGCTGAAGAAAGTGAACGGGCTGAAGAAAGCCTAGTGCGCTTCTATCACCAGCTGACGCGCCGGCTGGTAGAACGGCGGATGCTGCAGGGGTTGGCCGATAAGATGATCGCCAGTACGCAGGTCCACGTCAAAGTGCGCGACGCGGTCCGGCTCGACGATCCGCAGATTTTACAAGTCCCTTTCGTCCTCCTGACCGTCAATACTCCCTTTGATTTTACGGATAGCGAAGCGGCCAATCTCGGAGCGTATTTGACCGGCGGAGGCTTCCTACTTGCGGATATTGTCCGTTTTTTGCTGCCCAATTATAGCGACGCCGAGTTAGACATTCCGGCGGCGCGCTCCCTCATTCGCGCCAGCTTCCAAGCGGTGGGCTATCAAGAATGGAAGGACTGGCAGTTCCACCGGCTGGAAATAACCCATCCGATTTATCATTGCTTTTACGATATAAACAGTCTGCCGCGGGGAATGCGCGATATGCACTTTATAGTTGGAGAATATCCGCCACGAACTCCAGACTACTTGGAGGGCATAATGGTGGGGGAACAGTTGGTGGGAGTGTATTCGATGCGCGGCTACGCCGATTTCTGGGCGGGAATCGGTAGAGAGTTGGTGGATTGGTCTTTGACGAATAACGTAAGCAATCACTCGTCTCTCGTCAGTGCCGAGGAGCCGTTAGTCTATAATTTGGGAGTGAATCTTGTGGTGTACGCATTGACGCGCGAGGGATCATTGGCACGGCAATTAATCGCTGTAGACTGAGATCAGAGGGCATCAGCATGGTGCGCATTAACACATTGAATCGCTGCGGCCGGACCGTAACCCTCGAACTCATGGGATATATCAATAAGACGGAGTTCGACATCTTGTATGATTGTCTGCAATCGCATGTAGAGGAGGGGGTAAAGGAGGTCTGCATCGTAGCTAACGAAGTGCGGAGTATTAGTCCATTGCTTGAGCGAGACGCGATCCGTTTGGGACAACTGGGTCTGACGTTGCGCTTTCAACAACTCCCTTCCTCCATACAGAGATCGCTGGAGATTTGGGGTTTGGAGGAGTGGATAGATGATGAGTAGAATGCGTTGTTGGCTCGGCATGATCTCCCTGAGCTGCGTCCCGGCGATGGCTGGAGAGTGGGTGCAAGAGGGAGCCGACAGTTTTTCAAACGGCCTTTTTGCCGGCACGGAGATAGACAGCTTGGGACGGGTGTCGTTGGCCTCCTTTCGCGGGGTCAATCTCGCCTTGGATGCTCCGGCTTCCTCCGGGCCGAACACCTTGAGCGGTCGCCGCAGCGTTACCGACGGCGATACCGGCACGGAGTGGCGCTTTGACAACGAGGTCGAAGTATTGGGCAAGTGGATTCGGCTCGACTTGGGCGGCGATCGCGGCGTCAGCCAAGTGCGCCTCCTGCCGGGCAAGACAGTTACCCAACGGCCGCTGTTTTTCGTCAAAGGCTATCGTCTCGAAGTGGCGCGGGAGGCCACGCCCGACGATTGGATATTGGTGGCGCAACAGGCGGAAAACACTCGCCCGACGGTTGATACATCGGTGGATTCGACGTGGATTGAGACCAGAGCGGATGGGGGGCCGCTGCCGGTGTTGGGCCGCTTTGTGCGTCTGCGGCTGACGCGGGAAGATCCGCCCAACTGGGTCTCCATCGGCGAGGTGGAAGTGTTCGGAGAGGGTTTCCGCGCAGAGGGGACGTTTGAGTCGGAGGTGTTTGATGCGGGGCAGCCGGTCAACTTTGGCAAGGCGTGGTTTGCAGGACAGACGCCGCCGGGTACGGTTTTGCAGGTGCAGTTCCGCACGTCCGCCGATGGAGAGGCGTGGCCTGAGTGGCACCGGGTGCCAGCTTGGGACTTAGCGGAAGTCGGCGATGGCGTGGCTCTGACCGCGCCGGAGCCAGCGCGATTTTTGCAGTATCGGGCGGTTATGGAAACGCGCGCTCCGCTTAGTGCGCCGAGGCTCATGCAGGTGAAGGTCGCCTTTGGGGAACAACTTTTTGCCCGTGCGGTGTCAGGGGCTATTGCGCCGTTGCGGCCGGTGTTGGGTGAGGAGACCGCGTTCACTTATACCCTCGACGTGGAAATCGGCTCGGAAGATCTCGGCTTTGACCGAGTGCATATCGGTTTGCCGGGCATGGTGCGGCAAGTGCGGTTTGCCGGGTTGGCGCTGCCGGAGGATGGATATGAGGTCTGGTGGGACGATGAAGGCCTTTGGTTGGTGTTGGGGGAGGAGCACCACGTGAGCCGATCGGGACGACTCGAAGTGGAATTTGCGTCGGTGCTGTTGCGGCCAACACTGGTGGTGCAGGCGGCGGTGGCCTTGGGCGATAGCGCGGATTGGCAGCATGTGCGGCCCGAGGCGGAAGATGCCTGGACGTTGGTAGGAGAGGGGGTGGTCTCCCGTGCTCTGCCGCGCACGGGCGTGTCGGTGCGGTCCAATCCCTTCAATGCGGCCTCGGGTCCAGCCCAAATTCAAATCGACTTGGCCAAGGTGCAGCACCCGCAGGCGTTGACGGTGACTCTGTATGACTTAGCGGGCCGAAAGCGGCGGGTGCTGTGGGATGGGCAACCGGCGGCGGCTGGTCGCAAGCGCTTGGAATGGGATGGCCGCGACGACAGCGGGCGGCTGGTCGCCCCCGGGCATTATCTGCTGCGCGTTGAAATTGACGCTGACCGCGCTGATGTGTGGACGGGTCTAGTAGGGGTGGTATACTAAAAGGCGTCGCAATGCCTAGGTGTGCATTCTTCCGAGTCGTCCTCTGGATCGCCTTGCTGCTGTCTGGGCATCCGCTAGCAGCCGATCTGCCCGATGCCGAACCTCCGCGCCACTTTTTGCGTCGTCCGCCCCTGAGCGCCTACACCAATTACGGCGAGGACCTCTACCGGCCCTATCGCCGCGAGATTCGCTTGGCCCCGCGCTACGACTTCCTCGGCCGCTTCCTCGCCGAGGGCTTCTTAGTCTATGAGTTAGACGAGCAGCGGCCCGGTGGTAGCCGCATCCGCAAAGACCGACTCTACCGCTCGCTCAACAACCTAATCATCGCCCACGACAGCTACGGCCCGTGGCACTGGTCTTTGACCGTGGGCGACGAGGTGCGAACGGAGTTTACGCCGTTGACGTTGCGGCAGGCCGGCTTTAATGGCTTGCGCTGGGACGTGGTCTTTCCAGCCAATAAGATCACCTTGCTGACCACGCGCGGCTTTGACTCGTCGCTGTTTCCCACGCTCAACAGCTTTTCCGATCCGGTGGCCCAAGGGCGGGGGTCCCTCATTGACTTCTTGGAGCGAACCGAAGAAGACCCGGTGTACAATATCGCTGGCCACTGGCAGACCCGCGTGGGCGACGTGCTGCGCTTTGGTGCGACCTTTGTCAACCAGCATCAAGCCAATACGGCCCGAGGCAGTACCGGCGGCCTTTTGAGCGGCGGTATCCCCTATCCGGCCATGCAGCCGCCGAGCGAGATTACCGTGCGCGTGCGAGACGACTCGCCGCAAAGCGGCGAGGCCGGGGCCATCGTGTACGACATCGTGCTTGAGCTAGAAGGGGAAGGGCCGGAGGGTGGGGCCACGATCAGCAGCGACCCGGCTGACGACCGCTTTGCGCCGGTGTTGCAAGCCCAAGTGCTGGGTGGGCGGCGCGGCGATGGCTTTCGGGAGGTGCGTGGCGAGGAGGCAGTGGAATATCTGTTTGTCGTGCCGGAGGATTTCGCGCCGCGCCGGGCGCGGGTGCGGGCACTAGTGGCCAATGATTACCGCATTGAGGTGGCACAACAGCACCCCTTTTTCGACGCGCTGCGCAATCAGTTTACTCCGCGCAACACGTCTTTTGAGACGCGGGCGCGGGCGGCTGGAGAGGTGCGGGATTTTTCCAATCGGCGGGCCGTGGAATTTGAACACGGCTTTGCTACCGGGCAGACGATTTTTGGCTTTGATGCGGCGGCCACGTTTGTCGGCTTGAAGGTGCGCGGCGAATACCAGCGCAACCTGCTCTACCGCAGCTTCCCGGTGTTGCGAGGCCAGCGCGACCAGCAGCGGGCGGCTGCGTGGTACGTCCACGCGATCAAGGATGTGGGTCGCTGGGAGGTGGGCGGGGAAGTGTTCCGCTTGGAGCCGCGCTACGGTGGAGGGTACGACAGTCGGCGCGGTGGGGTGCGGCTGTACACGGACTTGGGCGGGGAAAGCCAAGACCAACAGATGCTGTCGGAGTTTCCTCTCGTCGATGACAACGACGACAACGACCGCTACGCCGACGACAACTTGCGCGATTATCCCAACGGCTCGGAGACCGAGTCGGGCGTGTTCCCCGGGCTAGACGAGGACAACGACAACATCCCCGACGACGACAAAAACGCCAATGGCATCCCCGATTTTGAGGAGCCGTTTTTGCTGTACTACTCCGATCCACAGGAATTTGTCTATGGCATTGACCTAAACAACAACGGTGTGATTGACGAGCGCGAAAACGATAACAAGCCCGACTATCCCTACGACCGCGACCGGCGGGGCCTGCATGGGTTTGTCGCCCTGCCGGATTGGCGCGGCCTATCGGCTGGGGTGGGCTACTATCGCCAGGACGAGATTGCCGGGCCGGGCCGGGCGGTGTCGCGCTACGGGCGGGTGTCCTATGGCTTTGATGTGCCGCGGTGGGGGCAAGTCCAGTTCGATCACGACAGCAAGCGGGTCGAGGACACGGTGCCGGACTCGGTGTATGTCTTTCGCGCTGGCGAGAATAACAACCCGGATCAGCCCCCCACGCCCGATGCCTTGCTGATGGCTGACTCGTGGGTACACACCTCGTTTGTCGGCACCCGGTTTAAACGGCTGGACCAGCTCCACATTGAAAACAACGCGCAGTGGATCTTGAACCGGCAGTTGGCGGCGGATGCTCGCGTGCAGACCTTCACGATGGTCAACAAGGCCGACTACACGTACGAGTGGGCCCGCCTGCGCGTCCAAGCCATGATCAAGCATCTGTACAAGCACGTCACCGTCAGCGATCGGCGGCGGGCCGTGGAGTCGTGGAACCAGATCGCGCCCATCCTGCGCGTGGATTGGACGCTGACGGAAAACACCTTAGTGCAATTTGGCCAGCAGGGGATGGGGGTGCCGTTTACGCGCACGTTGTTGCCGGTGCTGGCCTTCCGCTTTATCGACCGAGTGGATCGGGAGCGCGAACTGCGCTCGGCGAGTTCGGTGCTGATGTTTACAGTGCGCGGCACGTACATCGGCTATACTATTGTTTCCAACACCGGGATTGAGTTGCGCCACGAAGAATTCGCCGATCCAGCCGTGGCGCGGACGCGCGACGGCGGGGTGTCGCGGTTTTTCATCTCGGTTATCGCCGGATACGATCGCTAATGGCTATTTGGCTTCCCTTAGTGTTGGCTGGCTTGGTGACCGGCAGCCAATTCGTGACCAATCCAGAGGACTTGGGCAAGCGCTTCGCGCGGGCGCAAAAACTATTGGCGACCGGCGACTTTGCCGGAGCTCAGCAGATATACGAGGGGGTGTTGGCCGTGCCGGATGGGGCGCTGATACGTGCCTCGGCCGTGCGCGTGGTGGTGGATGAGCACGCGGTGGGTGTGCAAGCGGCGGCGCGCTACCAATTGGCCAACATGGGCCGCAAGCAGGCGCAGTTGTGGCGGGAAGAGGCCGTGCTGGCTGATTCCGTGGAAGCCGATTCGTTGGCTAGGCTGTCCACGGCGTCCTTGCAGGCGGCCGCAGACCGCTTTGCCGTACTGCGCGATGAGGAAGGCTTTGAATTGCGCGAGACCGCGGCGTATCTGGTGGTGGAGTGCTTTTTTGAGGCCGAGGAGTACGCGGCCGCGGCCAAGGCTGGGGAGGTGTTGTTGCGCTTGTTTCCCAAGGGGCGTTACGCCGAGCGGACGCGCTATACCTTGGGGTGGGCGTGGTTTTACCAAGAAGAGTACGCCGAGGCGGTGGCGGCCTTTGGGGCGTATGTGCAGGACGCGCCAGCGGGGATTCGGGCGGATCGGGCGCGGTTGCAGATGGGGTTGGCGTTGGAGGCGTTGGCGCGGTATGAGGACGCGCTAGCGGCGTTTGGGACGTTGGCCAACGCGTACGATCCGGCGGGTATGGACGACGCGGAAAAGCGGGCGGTGGCTTTGGCCGGATTGCGCGAAGGGCAGTCGCGGCGCTTGCTGGCAGCCAAGGCGTGGATCAAGCGCGGGGATATGCTCAAGGCGCTGGAACGCTACGAGGACGCGCTGGCGGCGTACAAGAAGGTCAGCCGGGACTTTCCGCAGGAGCCGCAGCTTGCCGAGCAGGCGTGGGTACGGCAGGCGCTGTTGGCTCAGACCGCACACGGGGTGGATGCCAGCTTGGAGGTGTATCGCTATGCGGCCGAGCAGGCCGAGCGGCCAGCGTTCCGGGCGCGGATGCAGGCCGGGTTGATGAGCTTGTTGTTTGACGAGGGCCGCTACGAGGAGGCGCTGGCGGCGCATCGGTTCTACCTGACGGCGTACCGGGCGTTTGCGGATGAGGCCGGGGTATCGGTTGACGAGGCCGTGTTCCGCCAGGCCGAATGTCTGCGGTTGATGGGCGAGGCGAGTGCAGTCGCCGACAGTGCTGCCGCGTGGTTCGCCGAGGCGCTGGGCCTGTACGGGGAGGTGGGGTCGTATTTGGCGGCTGAGGCCCGGTTTTGGCAGGGGACGATCCATCAGGCTCTCCGCGACTCGGCTGCGGCCTTGGCGCAGTTTGAGCAGGTTGTGGCCGGGGAGGCCGCGCCAGAGCTGGCTTGCCGCGCCCTGTTGCAGATCGCCCGCCTGCGCCACGATCAAAGCGACGCGCTCTACGAACAGATTTTGACTCAATGTACCGACGAGGGGGTACGCGGGTTGGCCGCGCTGATGTTGGGCCGACGCTATCGGCAGGCCGGGCGTGGCGAGCACGCGCGCCGGGTGCTGGAGTCCATCGCCCCGACCCAGCCCCAGTACGCGTACGCCCAGTTGGAACTGGCGCAACTGCACGTCGAGGCAGGAAAGGCCGATGAGGCCATAGAGCTGATTGGGCGGCAGATCGCGCAGGCCCCGAGTGCCGAGTTGACCGCGCAGTTGGGGCTGTTGCACCAGCGGCGTGGCGAGCACGCGCAGGCCCTGCCCCTGTTGCGCGAGGCCCTGCCCCTGTTGGAGGCGGCTACGGCGGCTACGGTGCAGGTGGGGTTGGGCTGGAGCTTGTACAAGACCGGGCAGTACGAGGCCGCGTGGACGGCGTGGCAGGCGGCGTGGCAGGCGGGTGCGTTGGTCGGTGACCAGCAGCGCACCTTGTTACAGGCTATGAGCGCGTGCGCCCAGACCTTGGAGGACAGCCAACGCATGGAAGCAGTCTATCGGGCGATGGTTGCAAACGAGGCCACCCGCGTCGAGGGCTTGTTGGGGTTGGGGCAGTGGTATTTGGATCAAGGGGCGGCGGCGCAGGCAGCAGCCCAAGTGCGGCCTTTGCTGGCGCAGGAAGAGCGGGCGGGGCTGCTGCTGGGGCGGGCGTTGGCGGCCCAGGATAGCTTGGCCGCGGCGCGGACGGTCTTGGAAGAAGGGCTGGTGCGCACCTCCGGGCCGGCTCAGGCCGCGGAATTCCATTTTGAGCTAGGTAGCGTGGCCTTGGGCGAGCGCGACTACGAGGCCGCGGAGCAGGCATTTGGTGCGGTCTTGGATATGGCCTCGCGCCGGGCACTGCGGGCCGCGGCCCTGTTTTACAAGGGACACAGCCTCCAAGCGCGGGGCGAACGGGCGGCCGCGCAGACGGCCTTTGAGGAGCTGGTCGCGGCCTATCCCGAGCAGCCGCAGGCACCGGAGGCCGAGTTGCTGATCGGGGAACTGTACTACGAGACGGCTGAGTACGAACGGGCGCTGGTGTGGTACGAGCGGGTCTTCGGCACCTATCCAGACAGCAAGGACGCACCCGAGGCCCTGTACGGGGCCGCTTGGTGTCAGTTGGAACTGGAACGCATCGAGCCGATGCGCGACCTATTTTTGCGCTTAGTGCGCCAGTATCCCCAGCACGAACGCGCCCATCAGGGGCTTATGCACCTCGGTGATTACTACTACAACGGCCACCAATTCCTCAAGGCGTCGCGGCTCTACGAGCAGGTAGTGGAACGCTTCCCAGAGACAGCGGAGGCCGTGCAAGCGCGTCAGTTATTGGCCTATCTGGCGGACGCGGAAGCCGACTCGCTCTACAGCAAGGGCATGGTGCTGTATGACCAAGGCGAGTTTGTCCAGGCCATTGCGGTGTTAGAGGAGGTGATTGCGCGCTACCCTAACACGCCCAGTGAGGCAGCAGCGCGGTGCAATATCGGGGTGTCCTATTACCAGATGGACAACTGGCGCTTGGCCGCCCTAGCATACGAGGAGGCGATTGCGGCTTTAGAGGGAAGAGAGGAAGAATGGCGCGCTTTGGAATTTGCCCGCAGCAATCGGGAACTGATCAGCCGCACGTATCTGGGCGAGGTGGCGGCGGAATGAGGTGGGGATGGAGTATGCTTGTGCTGCTTGTGCTGCTTGTGCTGCTTGTGCTGGCGAGTTGCATTCGATTTCCGCCGGATTTGCGCTATGCACTGCGCATTGTGCCGCAGGAGGCACTGCTAGAGGATAGGCGCTATTACTTCGACGCGGAGGATAGTACCGCGGTCTTTGAGCAGGAGGGGTTCCGTCTCAAGCTGCGCTACCTAAGCGATCAGGCCCTGAATCGGGAGTACGCCCGTTTTACCTTCCGCGAGCCGAATCTGAATCCCTTCACATACGGACAGGATCGCGACTTGGACCGGGGCTATGCTCCGCCGCGTTTTACCGTCTTCGAGATGACGGTGGTCAATCAGACCTATCCCAAGGTGATGGTCGATCCGGCGAAGATGGTGTTGCGCACAGACCGAGGCGGCGAGTACAGATACTGGGGCGTGCTCAAGCGCGACGCGGATAATAGTTTTGAGCGCTACTACATGGAGCGGCGCGGCAAAGGCGGCAATGAAGATTACTACTATCAGGAACGCATGGGCTTGGTGCGGGAGGCGTTGTTTAGGCGGCACACCTTTGTATTTAAAGGAGACGACTATACCGGCAAGGTGGTCTTTGCGCCGCTGCACGCCGAGGTGCGTGCGATTACCGTCGAGGTGGAGGATATGGTCTTGCGGGTCGATGCTTTTGACCGTCCCAAGGAGGTGACGAGTGCCTCGTTTGCGTTTGCGGTGGCGCATGAGATTGCCCCGGTGCCGCCAATTGAATAGATGTTTGGCCTCCCAATCCTATTCGTAGCCTTATGAAAGGAGCCACGTTATGACCTATCGATCTCTACTAGTCGTCTGCTTGGCAACGCTGGGGCTGGCCGTCGCTGGCTGGGCGCAAGCCAATGGCAAAATCGCATTTCTCTCCCACCGCGAGGGGTACAATGACGTGTGGATTATGAATGCGGATGGGAGCGATCCCGTGAACCTAACCCAAGGACAGTATTGCGCTAGTCCGATTTGGTCTCCAGATGGCACGAAGATCGCCTATCTCGACGTTGGTGCCGATTATTCCGGTAGGGACATCTGGGTGATGGACGCCGACGGCGGCAATCGAAAGCAGCTAACAGACGATATTGAAAAAATAGGTCCTAATAACGCAGAAGACCTGTTTTGGTCTGAAGACGGTCAAAGCATTTACTACTTTGTGTGGGACCGCTCTGAGTTGTTCGCCGTGGCACCGGACGGCAGCGGATCTTCACTTGTGGAATGGAGAGGTGTGGAATGGAGGGAGGCGGCTTCGATAATCCGCCGCTTCTGGGATCGCCGCTATCTTTCTCCAGACGAAACCAAACGGGCAATCGTCGGCGTGCTGCATGGTGACGAAGAGGGCCAAGCTGATGACGAAGAGAGCCGAGATATCTTCATTATGATCAGCGAGGAGCCCTTTATGGTCGGTTCAGACGAGGTCACGGTCATGCTTCCGTCCGGCCAGCCCGTTGATCTCGATTTTATGGATGTCGGCGGTTCTTGGGCCTCTGCTCCTTTTCCCATTACTTGGGCACCCAACAGCACGAGGGTAGCCTTCACTTCATACACTATTTTCAATAGTTTTGGCACTTCTTTGTCCTATTACCCCGACACTGGAGAGATTTGGGCTGTCGATATAGACGGGAGCAACTTGGTCAATCTGACCAACGGTTTGGGCGGAGATTCTCCCGTTTGGCAACCGGTTTCCCCTTCTACTACTGCGACGAGCGTCAAAGCCCAGTCGTGGGGACAGGTCAAATCGCTGCTTTCAACGGGTACTCATTAATCTCGCCTCGCCGTAGGGGCGGTGCGGAGTTCAAGCCGCCCCTACGCGCCCTTCCGCACCCATCCTGCCTTATCGCTCCACAAGCTCAGAATCCAAAAGCACTACCCCAAAAAAGTCGTAGGGGGCCAACGCAGCCCAGTCGTGGAAAGCCTTGCGCTGACGGCTGAAGCTGCACATTGTTCCGCCTCTCGTGCGCTGCTGGTGAAATTCAACTTGAGGCAATCCTAGCTTAGGATCAGATTTAGGATGTCTTCAGTAGTGGGTCCTGTATTAAAGGCCGGGACATTCCCATCGTCGAAAGCATGAATATGAGCGACCTATCCTTTGAGCACGTGCTGAGCAGCCAGTACACGGTCTTCGACGGGTTGGCGGGGATGCACGTGGAAGACATCTACCAAGATCGCCAAGGCTTTCTCTGGATCGCCACGGCCGACGGTGGCGTCAGCCGATTCGACAGCGCCCGGTTTGATACGTTTGGCCTCAAGGACGGCCTACCCAATCTGACGGTCATGGCCATTGCCGAGGACGCGGATGGGCGGCTTTTGTTCGGCACGTTCGGTGGGGGGATTGCCGCGTACGACGGGCGCGGCTTTCAGGTGTACACCACTGAGCACGGCCTGCCTTCCAACGAGATTTTGGGTTTGCAAGCTCAGCCGGATGGTTCGATTGTGGTGTTGACTAGCACGGGTGTGGCGTGGTTTGTCGAGGGCCGCTGCGTAAGGAGCATAACCGACGTTGGCGGCCAACCGTTGGAGCGGGTGTACGATATGGCTACCGATGCGGCTGGTACTACTTGGCTGGCTACATTGGGTCAAGGTGTCATCAGCTTAGATGGGCAGCGCATAGGTATTGGGGACCAAATAATCCAATGGCCTTGGAAGCTCGCCCAAGACTCCTCTGGCCATCTATGGATCGCCTTCCGTTACACGGGTACTGAAGCCTTGATCGGTTGCTACAATCCGAGCGATGAGCAGTTTGCGTTCATTAGCGTGGGCCATGGAGCCGATAGAGCCGCGCAGAACGGGACGCGACACGTGAGGGCCGACAAGAGGGGTTGGCTCTGGTTAACCCACCGTGGCGTAATGGTACACGACGGGCAAGAGTGGTATCCCTTTTCTGCTTCCTTACCGGATATTGACTTTTCGGATACGCGTCTTACGTACGAGGATCGCGAGGGCAATATCTGGATCGGGCTTTGGGGCGGTGGACTGATTTTTTGTGACCCGACTAGTATCCGGCGCTACGCGGAAGTCGATGGCTTGCCTGACCGCGAGATTCGTCTCTTGGGCGAAGACCATGAGGGTCGGATGTGGATCGGTACGATGGGGGGTATGGCCTACATGGAAGATGGCCAGATCCTCCCGGTGGGGCCCCGTGAAATCGTCTCGGCGATGGTAGTGGATGGCCAAGGGCAGGTCTGGAGCGGTGGGGACGCGGGCAAAGTGTTCAGATGGGAGGGGCAAACACCGCAAATGATCGCAGTGGCCGAAGATCCCCACTCCGGAGAAATCTCGGGGTTGTGCGAAGATGGGCAAGGGCGTATATGGGCCACTGAGCTTATGGGCCGCCTCGGCTGGATAGAGGAAAATCGCTTCACCCCTCTCACCGGTTGGATGTTTGAAGAATGCCGCGCCCTACTGCAAGACCAAAATGGAGTATTCTGGGTTAGTTCATACGGAATGATACCGGCGCTCTACTATTACGAGGACGGTCAGTTCCGCCCAGCGGAAGTGGCCGAGACGGAAACCATCGCCTATGTCAACGTCTTGTGGGAACACGCAAACACTCTGTGGATAGGCACGGCCAAGGGGCTTTTTGCCCTTGATCTCGCGTCGCGAAAGGTGCGCCACTTCACTGCCGAACAGTTTGGGCTGTCGGCCAATGGCATCTTGGCGCTGACAGCCGATCTGCAGGGCAATATCTGGATGGGTACCAGCGGCGGCGGCGTCCTTCGCTACGACGGCCAGACCTTCCAAAGCATCCGCTTGGGGCCATCTGCCCTCGAAAACAAGGTCGAAGCGGTACTATGCGATTGTCGCGGTCGTCTGTGGTTTGGCACGCGGGCAGGACTGGTCGCCTACCAGCCAGGCCACACGCCGCCGCTGTTAGTGATCCGCGAGGTGATGGCTGGCACGCTCTTGGCCGCGCCCGAAGCCGTATCCTGCCCAGAGAGCACGCCTGAGATCCGCATTCGCTTCCAAGGTATCAGCTTCCGCACCGGCGCGGGGCAGATGCGCTACAGCCATCGACTGTTAGGCCACGATCCGGCGGAATCGTGGAGTGCGTTTACGGCTGCCAATACGGTTGCATATAATGCCTTGCCGGTGGGCGAGTATTGCTTTGAAGTGCGGACGATGGACCGCGATGGTCTGCTATCCGAAGTAGTCAGTTTAGAGATTCAAATCCTCCCCGACGCCAAAACCGAACGCATTCACGCCCTTGAAAGCGTCTTGCGAGCGAGCGACCACGTGGTGCACAGTCAGAGTTGGGCGATGCGCCAAGTGATGGAACAGACTGTGCGCGTCGCCGAGACGGCGATGACTGTGTTGGTGTTAGGCGAGACCGGCACCGGCAAGGGCTTACTGGCGCAGACCATCCACGAAACAAGCACCCGCCGCAAGCGGCCCTTTATCCAAGTCAACTGCGGGGCGCTGCCGACCGGGTTGGTCGAAAGCGAGTTGTTCGGCCACGAGAAAGGGGCCTTTACCGGCGCGGCGAGCCGTCAACTCGGCCGCTTTGAACTGGCCGATGGCGGCACTCTCTTTTTGGACGAGATCGGCGATTTGCCGTTGGAGTCTCAGCGGGTGCTGCTGCACATCTTAGAGGAGAATGCCCTAACCCGCGTTGGTGGTAAGCAGCCTGTAAAGGTGGACGTGCGGGTCATCGCGGCGACCAACCGGGACCTGCGGCGAGCCATCCAAGAGGGCGCGTTCCGCGAAGACCTATTCTATCGCCTGAGCGTCTTTACCTTAGAGCTTCCACCGCTGCGGCAGCGGCAAGAGGATATCCCGGCTTTGGCGGCGCATTTTGCCGAGCGGTATGCTCAGCATCTGCGGCGTCCGGTGCCGACGCTAGACGAGGGGGTGGTCGCTCACTTGCAGGGGTATGCTTGGCCGGGGAATGTGCGGGAGTTGGAGCACCTGATCAACAGGGCGGTTTTGCTGTGCGAGGACGGGGTGATCCGCGTTGGTGATTTGCTGCTGCCGTCGGTTGGTCGGCAGGCTGGCGATGCGGTGCCTCCAGTGCCAGCGGCTGGCGAAGGTTTGGATGAAAAGCAGCAGCTTGTAGAGGCTCTGCAAGCGACCAACTGGATGATCTATGGCGAGCGGGGTGCGGCGCATTTGTTGGGTATGAACCCGGAGAAACTGCGCTATCGCATGAGGAAATACGGGTTGCGCCGACCGAAGACGTCGTAAAAGGATTTTTTGTCGGTGGCCGGATTTCTGGTACGGAATGTGCATCATATATATTTACTGTTAGCAGTGCATTCTATTCTCATACCTCATGTTAAGGAGGCACGTTATGGCCTATCGATCCTTACTAATCGCCTGCTTGGCAACGCTGGGGATAGCTGTTGCTGGTTGGGGGCAAGCCGACGGTAAAATAGCATTTACCTCGTGGCGCGAGGGGTTCGGGGACGTGTGGATTATGAATGTGGATGGGAGCGACCCCGTCAACTTAACCCAAGGCCGGCATGGGCATTGCGTTGACTTGGCTTGGTCTCTGGATGGTACGAAGATCGCCTATCTCGCCTATAGTGATGATTCCGATTCCGCCTGGGTCGATTATTCCGTTGCCGATATCTGGGTGATGGACGCCGATGGCGGCAATTCGCAACAATTGGCACATCTAACAGACATCAGATTTCAGGAGCTTTTTTGGGCTGAAGACGGAAATAGCATTTACTATTACGTGCAGTCCCGCTCTGAACTGTTCGTTGTGCCCCTGGACGGCAGTGGCTCCTCACTTATGGACTGGAGGGAGGCGGCTGGGATAGTCCGCGGTTTCCTCGATAATCGCGATCGTTCTCCAGACGGGACCAAACGAGCAGATGTCGTGTTGCGGGACGACGAGGGCAATGCCTATCTACGCCTAGTTATCTACGCTTCCCCTGAGGGGCCTCAGTCTTCTGACCAGATAGAAGATTTCAAGGAGATTCTCCTTCCTGATCTACCCTATCAACAAGCTGAACTTGAACCCGGCCGGTATCTAGTGTCCCAATTTACTTGGTCGCCCGACAGCACGAGAATCGCCTTCTATGCCGATAGCGAGCAAGGGTACAGGGAGGTTTGGGTTATTGATATAGACGGGAGCAACTTGGTCAATCTGACCGACGGTTTGGGCGGAGATTATCCCGCTTGGCAACCCGTTTTCCCTTCGGCTACTGCGACGAGCGTCGAAGCTCAATCGTGGGGACGGATCAAAGCGCGGCTTTCAGTACCATGACATACTTCTAACCGTCTTATTCATAACCTTATGAAAGGAGGCATGTTATGACCTATCGATCCCTACTAATCGTCTGCTTGGCAACGCTGGGGCTGGCCGTCGCTAGCTGGGGGCAAGCCGACGGTAAAATCGCATTTATTTCGGGGCGCGAGGGGGCCAGTGACGTGTGGATTATGAATGCGGATGGGAGCGCCCCGGTCAACTTAACCCAAGGCCGGCATGGGCAGTGCGTTAGCCCCGCTTGGTCTCCAGATGGCACGAAGATCGCCTATCTCGCCTTTAGGGCCGATCCCGCTTCCGGCCAGGTCGATTATTCCATTGGTGACGTCTGGGTGATGGACCCCGACGGCGGCAACTCGCAACAAATGGGATCGCTAACAAATCCCGGACATGCGTATCCCCTTATTTGGGCTGAAGACGGAAGTCTCATTTACTCCGTAAAGTACCTCACAGGGCGGCATGAAGTGTTCGTTGTGCCGCTGGACGGCAGTGGCTCCGCACTTATGGATTGGCGGGAGGCGGCTTGGATAGTCAGAGGCCCCGTCGAGAATCTCGGTCGTTCTCCAGACGGAACCAAACTAGCATCCGTCGTGTTGCAGGACTCTGAGGGCGATGCCTACCTACGCCTACTTATCTTCTCTTCCGGTGAATGGCCTTATGAACGGGAAGAGCGCATGAACTTGGTAGAAGATTCCCGGAAGATTCCTCTTGATCTGCCCCAACAAACAGGACTAGAACTTGAACCCGGCTCGTTTATTTCGTCCAACTCTGAGCCTACTTGGTCGCCCGACAGCATGAGAATCGCCTTTTCTGCCAGAAACGAGCAAAGGGATAAGGAGGTTTGGGTTGTTGATATAGACGGGAGCAACTTGGTCAATCTGACCGACGGTTTGGGCGGAGATTATCCCGCTTGGCAACCCGTTTCCCCTTCGGCTACTGCGACGAGCGTCGAGGCTCAGTCGTGGGGACGGATCAAAGCGCTGCTTTCAACAGGTATTCGTTAATGGCTGCGAGGAGATCGGCAAGGGGACAGCCGGGAGGCGGATGGATAGGTAGAAGCATACAGGCGACGAAGCTGCCTTGAGGGGATAGCACCAACTACGCAGTCTTCCCGAAATGTTTCCTATGGAGGCGACGTCATGTCGAGGTTCTCCGTTGTTGTATGCGTGATGCTATGGAGCGGCCCTGTCGCGGCGATCACTTGGGAGTTCGACGGCAGATGGATTTCCTCTCGGAGTTCACACGCAATCCAGTAGAAGGTGACAAGGGGCTGGTCTTACAGCAAGTCTCCTTGATACTCTACGACGTGTTGGGTCGTCGGGTGCGGCAGTTGTGGCAGGGGCCGCTTGGGGCGGGTAGCCATCGGTTTGTGTGGGATGGTCGCGACGCGACGGGTAAGGCGGTGGCCGCTGGGGTGTATTTCTATAAGGTCGAGGTGGACGGACAGATAGAAGCCAAGAAGGCGACCAAGCTGCCATAGTATGCATGAATATGAGCGACCTATCCTTTGAGCACGTGTTGAGTAGCCAGTACATGGTCTTTGATGGGCTGGCTGGGATGCACGTGGAAGACATCTACCAAGATCGCCAAGGCTTTCTCTGGATCGCCACGGCCGACGGTGGCGTCAGCCGATTCGACAGCGCCCGGTTTGATACGTTTGGCCTCAAGGACGGCCTACCCAATCTGACGGTCATGGCCATTGCCGAGGACGCGGATGGGCGGCTTTTGTTCGGCACGTTCGGTGGGGGGATTGCCGCGTACGACGGGCGCGGCTTTCAGGTGTACACCACTGAGCACGGCCTGCCTTCCAACGAGATCGTGGGCCTGCAAGCTCAGCCGGATGGGTCGGTGCTGGCGTTGACCGGCGCGGGCGTGGCTTGGTTTGCCGAGGGCCGTTGCATAAGGAGTATAACCGAAGTTGGCGGCCAACTGTTGGGGCGAGTGTACGATATGGTCACTGACGCGAGTGGTACTACCTGGCTGGCGACGTTGCGAGGCGTCCTCAGCTTGGACGGGCAGCGCATAGATATCCAATGGCCTTGGAAATTCGCCCAAGACTCCTCCGGCCATCTATGGATCGCCTTCGGTTACTCAGGTAGCGAAGTCTTGATCGGCCGCTACGATCCACAAGACCAACATTTTGCGTGCATTAATGTGGGCAAGGGCGATGAGGGGGTGGTGCAGAGCGGAACGCGGCACGTGCGGACTGACGAGAGGGGCTGGCTCTGGCTGACCCACCGAGGCGTGATCTGCTACGACGGGCAGGAGTGGCATCCCTTTTCTGCTTCCTTGCCAGATATTGACTTTTCGGCTACGCGTCTGACGTACGAAGACCGCGAGGGCAATATCTGGATCGGACTTTGGGGTGGCGGACTGATTTTTTGTGACCCAACTAGCATCCGTCGCTACACGGAAGCCGACGGCCTACCGGACCGAGAGATTCGCCACTTGGGAGAAGACCATGAGGGACAGATGTGGATCGGTACGATGGGGGGCATGGCCTGCATGGAAGAGGGACGAGTCCACCCGGTCGAGACAGGGGAAACCGTCTGGGCGATGGTAGTGGATGGCCAAGGGCAGGTCTGGAGCGGTGGGGGTGCAGGCAAGGTGTACAAGTGGGAGGGCCAAACGCCACAAGCGATCCCAGTAGCCGAAGGAACTCATCCAGAAGAAATCGCTGGGCTATGCGAAGATGAGCAAGGGCGTATCTGGGTCGGTACGTCAGAGGGCCGCTTCGGCTGGATAGAGGAAAATCGCTTTATCCATCTTGATGAATGCAGCACCGTACTACAAGAACAAGACGGGGTATTCTGGGTTGAAGCGCTGCTGCAAGACCAAGATGGAGTACTCTGGATCGGTTCATACGGAGTAGTACCGGCACTCTACTGTTACGAGGATGGGCACTTGCGTCCGGCGGATATAGCCGAAGCGGAGTCCATCGCCTATGTCAATGTCTTGTGGGAACACCAGAACACCCTGTGGGTGGGTACGGGCAAGGGACTGTTCGCCCTTGATCTTTCGTCGCGGAAGGTGCGTCACTTTACGGCCGAACAGTTTGGATTGTCGGCCAATGGCATCTTGGCACTGACCGCTGACTCGCAGGGCAATATCTGGATGGGTACCAGCGGCGGCGGAGCTCTCCGCTACGATGGCCAAACCTTCCAGAGCATCCGCTTGGGGCCATCCGCCCTCGAAAACAAGGTTGAAGCCGTCCTGTGCGACCATCGCGGTCGGCTGTGGTTTGGCACGCGGGCGGGGCTGGTTTCCTACCAGCCAGGCCACACGCCGCCGCTGTTAGTGATCCGCGAGGTGATGGCTGGCACGCTCTTGGCCGCGCCCGAAGCCGTATCCTGCCCAGAGAGCACGCCTGAGATCCGCATTCGCTTCCAAGGTATCAGCTTCCGCACCGGCGCGGGGCAGATGCGCTACAGCCACCGCCTGTTAGGCCATGATCCGACGGAATCGTGGAGTGCATTTACGGTCGCCGATACGGTTGCGTATAGCTCTCTGCCGGTGGGCGAGTATTGCTTTGAGGTGCGGACGATGGACCGCGATGGTCTGCTGTCCGAGGTCACTAGTCTAGAAATTCAGATCCTCCCCGACGCCAAAACCGAACGCATTCATGCCCTTGAAAGCGTCCTGCGCGCGACCGACCACGTCGTGCACAGTCAGAGTTGGGCGATGCGCCAAGTGATGGAACAGACCGTACGCGTCGCCGAGACCGCGATGACTGTGTTGGTGTTAGGCAAGACCGGTACCGGCAAAGGCTTACTGGCGCAGACCATTCACGAGACAAGCACTCGGCGCAAGCGGCCCTTTATCCAAGTCAATTGCGGGGCGCTGCCGGCCGGGTTGATCGAAAGCGAGTTGTTCGGCCACGAGAAAGGAGCCTTTACCGGCGCGGCGAGCCGTCAACTCGGTCGATTTGAACTGGCCGATGGCGGTACGCTCTTTCTCGACGAGATCGGCGATTTGCCGTTGGAGTCTCAGCGGGTGCTGCTGCACATCTTAGAGGAGAATGCCCTAACCCGCGTTGGTGGTAAGCAGCCTGTAAAGGTGGACGTGCGGGTCATCGCGGCGACCAACCGGGACCTGCGGCGAGCCATCCAAGAGGGCGCGTTCCGCGAAGACCTATTCTATCGCCTGAGCGTCTTTACCTTAGAGCTTCCACCGCTGCGGCAGCGGCAAGAGGATATCCCGGCTTTGGCGGCGCATTTTGCCGAGCGGTATGCTCAGCATCTGCGGCGTCCGGTGCCGACGCTAGACGAGGGGGTGGTCGCTCACTTGCAGGGGTATGCTTGGCCGGGGAATGTGCGGGAGTTGGAGCACCTGATCAACAGGGCGGTTTTGCTGTGCGAGGACGGGGTGATCCGCGTGGGCGATTTGCTGCTGCCGTCGGTTGGTCGGCAGGCTGGCGATGCGGTGCCATCTGCGCCAGCGGCCGGCGAAGGTTTGGATGAAAAGCAGCAGCTTGTGGAGGCGCTGCAGGCGACTAACTGGATGATCTATGGCGAGCGGGGTGCGGCGCGCTTGTTGGGTATGAACCCGGAGAAGCTGCGCTATCGCATGAGGAAATACGGGTTGCGCCGACCGAAGAGATAGAAGATCTCCTGAACCGGATAGATTTCCGGGTGATTCCTCTTCCTGATCTACCCCATCAACAAGCTGAACTTGAACCCGGCTCGTTTAGACCAGCCACCCCTGAACCTGCTTGGTCGCCCGACAGCACGAGAATCGCCTTCTCTGCCGATAACGAGCAAGGGGACCAGGAGGTTTGGGTTATTGATATAGACGGGAGCAACTTGGTCAATCTGACCGACGGTTTGGGCGGAGATTATCCCGCTTGGCAACCCGTTTCTCCTTCGGCTACTACGACGAGCGTTGAGGCTCAGTCGTGGGGACGGATCAAAGCACTGCTTTCAACAGATACTCGTTAATTGCGCCTCGTGCGTAGGGGTGGCGTGCATGCCACCTCTACGCGCCTTTCCGTTCCAACCCCGCCCCATCGTTTCACAAGCGCAAAATCCAAAAGTAATCGCTACCCGAATCGGTCAACACGGAAAGTCGTGGAAAGCCCACGGAAAGTCGTGGAGATTGCACGAAAAATCGTGGAAAGCCTTGTGTTGACGGCTGAGGTCTCGCATTGAGAAAGCCTCACCGCATTACTTTAAGTGTTCTATTTTTCAATCCTTTAGGTCGATCCTAAAGAATTTTTTATTCAAGGCGTGGTACATGGCACGGAATATGCTTATGTTTCCTCAGCCGCGCTCCTCAAACCCCAGCAGAAGAGGAAATCTGATGAACGTATATTCCGCCGCCCTAATGACCCTGAGCCTTTGTCTAACCGCAGTAGGTGCTCAAAACCAGCCTCGCGCCGCAATCGTCACCGGCGAAGTCCACAACGCTCCGTCGCGGGATGTCGCGTTCCACCACGAGCCCCTACTCGCTCCCGGGCCGTCCGAGCACCACATCGTCTTGGACGAGCAAAACCGCTTTGCCCTGCTCTTGAACATTTCCAAAGGAACTTTAGTTACCGGGTATTACAGAGGTGAGCGATACTTCCTCATCCCCTTCTTCGTCGAACCCGGCGACAGCCTGCACGCGGTCGTAACCTTCGCCGAGATGACGGAGGCAGTGGAATCTGACAGTTTGGACCCTGCCGAAGAGGAGGCCCCGCCCGCCTATTCCCTGACTTTTAGCGGCCGGGGCGCGGACAACAATCGCTTTTTGGCCGAGTTCTGGCCTCAACACAATGCCTTCGACCCAGACAATGGGCTGAAGCCCGAAGAGTTTGTACGCCAAATCAAACAGCGGCGTCAGGATGAATTTGCCTTGCTAGCCGAGGGGCGCGAAAACCACGCGCTTTCTGCGGGATTTATCGACTATATGACGGCCTTTTTCAACTACAAATGGGCCGATCTGATGATTTCCTATCCGATGTTTGCGTTTAGAGACGGCCATTGGATGCGCCGATTCCACGTCAAACCCTCCGACCGAAGAGAAGTTCCCCCGGATTACTACGATTTCCTGCAAGAAATCCCCTTGATAGATGAAAAGGCGATTGGCGTGCAGGAGTATCGCTGGTTTGTGGTGAACGCGCTAGACTTGGAGGTGGATAACGCGGAGGAGGACAGGCCATATAGGCTTGCCGATAGGTACAAGCTGTCGGGGTTGGGTTTGTCGCCCGCTGTCCACGCCCGGCTCGACTCCATGTACAGCGCGGACATCCAAACCCACGCCCACCCTAAACTATCGCAGATGATTGATCTGGCGGGGATAGGGCTAGCGGAGAGTACCCACTCCCAACTCGACTCTATATACGAATACGAACACCACAAAAAGATCAGTGCGTCCGAAAAGGCCGCTTGGTTGGGGTTGGAGTTATCGCCGGCTGCCCAAGCCGAACTCGACTCGTATGGTGAGGAGTATGCTGCGGCCCCCAGTAGGGAAGATACCACGAAGATCGATACGACGGGCGGGCGTTTGACCTTCTATATGCCCATAGCAAAAATCAGAGAGTGGTATGAATACCTAAACAATCGCCCGCTATCGGCAAGGATTGACTTGTCGGGTTTGGAGTTATCGGAGGCCGTCCAAACCCAACTCGACTCCATGTACTTCGCGTACCAAAATAGTCCACCGCCCAAGCTGTCTGAGAGGATAGACTTAGCGGCTTTGGGTCTATCGGAGGAGACCCAAGCTCAACTCGACTCCATCTTTGCCGGACCGAGTTTTCCAGTTTTTCGCAGGACTCCAGAACGATACGACCTAGCCCAACAAAGACTGCAAGGGCGAGTGCTCTATTGGTCTCTGGCTAGGGATTTGATGCTTGGAATTAGCTTCGACAACGAAGCCTTTGTGGATGCCCGCTGGCAATCCTTTGTAGAGAGCAACCCCTTCCCCGAATACACCGAGGCTATCCAAGCGGAACTGAACAAGCTCTCGATGCTGCAACCGGGGCAACCCGCGCCCGATTTCGCCGTGAAAGACCTCGACGGCCAAGCCGTATCGCTGAGCCAGTTTCAGGGCAAGGTCGTCTTGATAGATTTTTGGGCGAGTTGGTGCGGACCGTGCATCGGCGATTTGCCCAATCTCCGCAAGATCAAGGAACAAGTAGCCGCTCAGCCGGTCGTCTTCCTCAACGTCTCGTTGGACGCGAATGAAGCAGCCTGGAAGCAGGCCATTGCCAAACACGAAATCAAAGGCGTCCACGTGCGCTCGGAGCAAGTAGCGCAAGCCTATAATGTGAGCGGCATCCCTCGGTATTATCTGGTGGATCCGCAGGGGGTGATTGTAGAGGATCGTTTGCGGTTATTTGACGTTGAGGAGGTTGTGGCAAAAATCAAGAAGAGCTTGTGAGGGAGGAGCCCAGTCCTCTAAGGATGGTCTATAATCAGCATGGTGCGTATCAACACATTGAATCGCTGCGGTCGGACCTTAACCATCGAACTCATGGGGTATATCAATAAGACGGAGTTCGATATCCTGCATGACTGCATGGAATCGTATGTCGAGGAGGGGGTAAGGGAGGTCTGTATAGTGGCTAACGAAGTGCGGAGCATCAGTCCATTGCTCGAACGAGACGTAATCGGCTTGGGGCAATTGGGCCTGACTTTGCGCTTCCAGCAACTGGCTCCTTCTATCCAGCGATCATTGGAAAGTTGGGGCTTGCAGGCGTGGATAGATGATGAGTAATCAGCGGACTTTGCCGCGACCGGCGATTTCCCAAATCGCTTCCAGCCGATTGGCGCGCAGTGCGTAGAGGTGGTCGTGGAGATTGACGGTGGTGCAGCCGTGGCCCGGGATAAATTCGAGCAGGTCGCCGGGGTGGAGGTCGGTGCAGGGGCCGGCTACGGTCTTGAGGCGACCGTGTTCTTCGGACAGGGCGTGGCATTCCAAATCGGGGCGATCCTTGACGAAGGGGAAGCCGTGCTCGGGCGTCAGACTCTTGAGTCCGGCGTCTGTGATAACCTGTTCGGGCGCGGGGCGGCTGGTAACGGTGGTCAGCACGCTGAGGGCGTTTTTGAAGCCCAAGTTTAGCTTGGCATACGCCGCGTCCATCAGCGCGTACGAGCCTGCTTGGACCTCGGTAATGCCGTCGAAGGAAGTGCTGATGTAGTAATCGCCCGTGCCCGAGGCGCTGCAAATTAGGCAGTCGAGACCAGCGCGTTCCACGTCGTCGCGGGCATCGACGAGGCGCTGGAGGCAGGTGCGGGCACCATCGTCGCGGGCTGCTTTGTCTTCGAGGTCGATGATGTGGCCTTCGTAGCCCATTAGGCCGCAGAAGCGCAGGTGCGGTGCTTGGGAGGCTGCGCGTGCGAGATCGACGACGGTGGCGGGCGCGACGCCGCAGCGGTTGTGGCCGATGTTGACCTCCACGAGGACGCGGGGGCTGACCTTGTAGGCTTGGGCGGCCTCGTTGAGATCGGCGAGATTTTGCGGGTCATCGACTGCGACCATGATGTCGCAACGAGCGGCCAGCGCCATGAGGCGCTCGATCTTGCGGCGGCCTACTACTTCGTTGGCAATGAGAATGTCTTGGATGCCGGCGTCGGCCATGACCTCGGCCTCTCCGACTTTGGCGCAGGTGATCCCCTGCGCGCCGGCTGTGAGCTGGAGGTGGGCGATGGCCGGGGTTTTGTGCGACTTGGTGTGCGGCCGGAGATTTTTGCCCGCCGTGCGGAAGTGCTCGGCGAGTAGGTCAATGTTGTATTCGAGCGCATCGAGATCGACCAAGAGGACGGGGGTGTCGATGGCGTCGCGGGTCATGCCGATGTGTTCGATGGTCATAGTCGGGGCTTTGTGGGTTGGGTGGATATTGTTTGCGAATAAAGAAACCGGGCTATCGTTTCTTGTCCAGTGCTTGAGCTTCGCGTGGACGACTGCGTGGCAAAATCGTTATTATCGACCTAGCGCAGCGTCGATTTGCTGGAGGCAAGTGCATGGGCTTGCGGCGTCGCTTGGCCCTAATAGGATTGCTGGGAGCATCCGTTGAAGTCGCGGCCGAAGTGTCCACATTGCACTTTGGCGGCATCGGCGGCGCGCCATGGTCGGAATGGACGCTGTTGGATCTGATGGTGGAGGATGCGACCCCAGGGCTGCAGCCGCTGGAATTAAGGCCCGACGAGAATGTAATCACCCAATTGTCCTACTGGGAGCGCTCGCTCTACCGGCGACCCGTCGATCCACTCTGGCGCTCCGGTATGCCCCGGATATGGCAGGGCACGGGCACGTCTTCGCGGGGATTGCAGTTCCAAAACTTCCTGAAGTTCATAGACGGCGACGTCAATACCGCTTTTGTCGATGTTATCATGCCGGCCGGCGAGGTCTTTTTTACGCTAGATATGGGATCTCAGATACCGGCGGAGCGCTTTGTGGTTGTACCGCCGGAGGGGGTGGATCCGGGAACTCAGATACCCTATCGTCCCTTCTGGGTCTTTGAGGGCTATGCGCTGACGGCCAGCAACGACGAGCAGCTAGTCAATACGCAAGAGCCGAAATTCCTCTCTTCGTACACTTATCTCGGTCAGGTGTTCCCCATCGCCGGGTTTGCCAAATCGGTCGCGCCGTTGGATATCGTCTTGGCCGATGAGGAACAGAATTTCGATTCGATTATTGAGGTGGAATTTCCGCTGAGCTATCTGCGCTTTTTTCGCTTCCGGCCCTTTCCCGATGGCGAGGCCGACATGGCCCTCGGTTCGTCTCCACAGGCCGGGCCGCCGCTCGGCTCTGGTTTCTACTCTCGCTTTGCCATCGCGGAAATGGAGGTTTACGGTCGTGGTTTCGTCCCGCAGGCGCGCTGGGAATCGCGGGTCATAGATTTGGGGCAGGTGGCCAATGTGGGACGGGTGTCGTTTAAGACGAGTACTTGGCGGCGCGAAGCGGGCGCACTAGTGCCAGCCCCGCAGGCACCGGCTGTGGTCAAGGTCTCGATCAAGAGCGGTCGGGACGACACACCCACGATCTATTATACCTTCGACGATTTGGGGCAGGCGATAGAAGTGCCGCTCTCTGAGTACGAGTTTCTGAAGGTGCGCCGATTTACTAACGACCCGTTGGCCCTCGGCTGGCAGGGGCCGGTCACGGACGATACGGACAACTGGAGTTTTTGGACGGCTCCGTTGCGCGAGGGTGGGGATCGTCCATGGGTACCGCCGGGGCGCTACGTCCAAATACAAGTGCGTTTTGCGACCGAGCATCTGTGGGAGTTTGCCCGCCTCGACTCGCTGGCGTTGGAGTTTGCGCCGCTGTTGGCCGACCGTGTGCTAGGCGAAGTGGCCGCGGTCGGCGATCTGCACCCCGAGGGAGCTGTAGCCGAGGTACACGCCGGAGACCGCGTTGAGCTGATCTGCGACATTGGGGCGCGTTTTACCGAGGATGCGCAGACCGGCTTTGATGCCGTGCGGGTTCTTACGCCGGCCGAGGGGATGTTGCGCGGATTGGAGATGGGTGCGCCTTGGGAAGCCGTCACGCCCGATAGCGTCGTGGACGAGGCCGGAGGTTTTGTGGTGTACCTGCCGCAGCCGATCCAGCGGGATGGTGTCAAGCGGCTGCGGTTGCGGCTGGAGACGGCACTCTACAACGCGGCCGGGGAGATTGCCGCCGAGGTCTTTGCGCGCGGCCAAGCGGGTTTTCCCCAGTTAGTAGTGGCCGGGGATGTGAGCGAGGAAATGGGCACTAATCAGTTGCGGATCGTGGCCACAGCACAGGGGTCGGTGTTGGCCGCAATGGAGGTAGAGCCGGTTGCTTTTACGCCGCAGGGGGACGCGGTGAACGACGAGGTGCGGATCGGCTATACGCTGCTGAAGGTACTGGATGCGTCCGAAGTGTCAGTGGAGGTGTTCGATCTGCGCGGTCGTTGTTTATGGCGGGCCGGTCCAAGCGAGAGGGAGGCCGGTCGCCATGCGGTGCTATGGGATGGCCGCGATCAATCGGGCCGGTTGGTCGGGCCGGGGTTGTATTTGGTCCGGGTGGAGGTGGAGACGGATCGGCAGCGCGAGGAGCGGATGGCGTGTGTAGCGGTGGTTTACTGATGGCAGTTTACGCGCTATGCGGATGGTGGCCGCCGCGGCACGTTGGGCACAATAATTGCCCGTCTTTCTGGGGTCAAACGTTGTAACAGTTCTTCTGAAATTTGATAGTTGAATCGCTCGCGCACGTATTTTGGAGAATAGCGATAGACAATCGTTCGCCGATAACCGGGATTGGTGCGTTCTGCCGAGCCGTGTGTTATCGCATCGGTGAATAACAAAACGTCTCCTGCCTTCAGATACATTTCTTGCATGGCGATGGCTGTTCCGGCGGGTTTGCCGCTCACGCTATCGTAAATTAGACCCCGACCATCCATCTCTAACCGAGGGTGAATTTCCGTACACTTGTGGCTGCCCGGAATTAGGACAGGTGGGCCATCGCCCTCGCCGATGTCGTTGAGAGCCATCAATACGTTGATCTGTCCGACCAGCCATTCTCCAGTGTTGTTCTGGCGAAACGTCAAGTAACTGAGTGGAACATGGCCACCGCAGTGGATGTGGAGGTAACCACCTGGGCCGCGGACGTTGAGAAAGTTCTCGTGAATGGAGAGGCCGTTTGCTGAAGAGTGAATGTACTTTTTGACCAAGTCGATCCAGGCGGGATGATCTATCAGCCTCTCGAAAACGGGGCCACCTTCGATGATGCTTTGGAAGTTGACGCCATTTTCTTCATTGTAGGTGTGCGTTTCTATGTGACCAATCCAGCGGCCTTTTTTCTTTCGATCACCATCGGTTGACCACGGCTCTTGTACATACGATGCGTGGTCGTCTATCCACTGGTTCATCTCGCGCAAATCTGCTGACGAGATTGCATTTTTTAAGACCAGATAACCTTGGAGGTCGAAGAGATAGTCTTGGACGTTGTTATCCATTATTCATCGCTTTCAGCCGCTTGTCGCAGGGCTAGGAAAGCCTCCTTGAGTGTTTGACTTACGGCTGAATCCGGCTCGTTTAAAACCAGTTCTTGGTAGGCGTTCAAATAGTCAGCGCGGATGCGGTGGAACAGATGCAAGAAGTGCCGAAGAAATCCGATGCAGTCCAAGATAGCAATCTCGACTCCATCGATCTGTTCGTAAAATCCGGCTGCGTATTCGGCTACTCTCGGATCGATTGCATCCGTGGTGACGAATAGATAATTGTCAATCCTATGTGGCGCTCCGATGATCTTGGCTAGTGCTGTGTCGATGTCATTATAATCGACTCGCTTGGCCTTCATTTCGTAAGCCGTTACAACAGAATCTTCTCCAACGAGACAAATTTCCACATCTCCCAATGAGCCGGTTTGCAGATCGGCGGCATTGTGTGGGTTTAGCGGCAATATACGTTCGGCAAGCCGCTTTCCGGCTGCCTGATAGGCCGCCGCCACGACGAGGACCGGCAAACGGCTTGCATGTTTGCAGGCCAAGTGCTGTTTGAGCAGGGTGACGATAGCCTCTGAGGATAGGGGTAAGGCTCCTTCGGTTTGTTCCAATCCCTTGAGCAGTGAATTTATGCGAGCCAGTTTCTCATCTCGCATCTGAAGCAAGAGGCGGACGATTTCGACAAATAGCACATCAGCGGCTACTCGCTGTTCGGCCACATCTTCGAGTAGTTCAAGGGTCTTTCTATACAGGTCGCGTGGCCTGCCGACAAGCTCGCGGTCCGTGGTCAGCGGATGATCGATGTTCCTCAGCGTTGGCGTAAGGAAGGCCGTCGTCTGATTAACGGGCAAGCGGTATTCACTGATGAATGGAGCTAGGTGTTGTTCATCATAGGTGCGGCCAGAAAAACTGTCTGAGTCGCCAATTTCAGTATAGGGTTTGCGTGGATCGACGTTGGGCTTGTCTAGCTTTCCTAGTAGGCACGACATAAGTAGGCGCACTCCGGCGCGGTTGCTGGTGCATCGGCAGACATAGGTAGCACGCTCTCTGATGTATAGGTCGGGGATAACGGATTTATCTGAAGCCGCCTCAGCACGCTCGTAAATACCACGCAGGATGTTTTCTGATGTCATTCAAACAACTCTTTTTGTACTTCCGGCTTATAGTTAGTCCACAGCACTTCGCGCCGGCTGTCTTTGGTAGAATGGATGGTCTTGTCCGGGCCCTCCGTCTTGAACCAGCGATTGGGTGGGAACAACTCGTCCATTAGGGGATGATGGTAGCCGGACATGGCCACCTTACCCTCGCACTCGTTGACGACTTCCGCCAACGTGCGATGCTCGGCCTCGTCCATTTCAAAGCCGTATGCTTTGGCATCGCCACGAGTGGCATGTAAGTAGGGAGGGTCGCAGTAGAACAAGGTTTTGTGGCTGTCGTAGAGTTGAATCACATCGACAGCGGGTCGGTTTTCAATCTGAACGCGGATCAGACGCTGGGCAATCTCGTCGAGCGCATTTACTCCCCCTAACCAGCGAGAAACTACACCAGACATACCAGCGCGGCTCGTATTCTTGCAATTGGCCCAACGGCCGAGGGAGGCCGTCTGCGCCAGCCCGGTGCGGGTCTGCCGCGCTCTGATGTAGAAACGTCGAGCTCGTTCTAAGTCAGTGATGTCTTCCGCGCTGCCGTAGATGGCGTAGTAGTATTCTTCACGTGAGAATGGCGTCAGGGCGATAGCGCGGATCAGTGCTTGGTGCTGGTCGCGCAGCACCCGAAAGAAGTTCACTACTTCACCGTCGAGATCGTTATAGGTCTCGACAGGAGCCGGTGCTCGGTTGATGAGTACGGCCCCGGAACCGGCAAACGGCTCGCAGTAATGGTGACACTCCGGCAGCAGGGGTAGCAGCCAGTCGAGGTGAGAGAACTTACCACCGTACCAGCCGAACACAATGCGGCGGCGCGTATAGCCTACGGTTGATGGATGTTGCGGCTTTTCGTCCAAGAAAATAGGGGACACGCCTCGCGATTTTTTGGTCATGTGCTAAAACGCAAGCGGCAAGTCGCCGTTGTCGTCGAAGGGCATTGCCTCGGCCTCGGCGATGATTTCCAAGTCCTCGCGCTGTTCGACTTCGGAGCGATAGGCTTCCGAGACGAGGAGTTCACCTAGCTCTAGGGTGTTGTGGATGCGCAGGACCTTGGCGTTTTCAGGCGCGACTAGGCCGACGGTTTCTAGGGCCTTTTCGACGCAGATGCGGTCCGTGTCAAAGTAGAGCGGGATGTGCGCGCCCGAGGGATGGTTGCCGGTCATGCAGTTGATGTAGGTGATCTCGCGATCCATCTGCTCGATGGCGCGCTTGTGGGCGTATTCAGCGATGCCGATGCCCGAGGCGTTGCCGTGGGTTTCCTCGGTCAGGCTGCGGACTAGGATGCGAGTGACCTTGGGGTACTCCTTGTCGGCGGCGTGGTTGTCGTGGAATTTGCGGCCAATGACGTTGGTGTCCATGCCAGCGCCGGAGATGTTTTTGCCGATTGCATCGACGATGAGTAAATCGACTTCGTCGAAGGGCAGGCGCGGCATCCATTCCTTGGCGAGGACTAGCAATTCCTTTTCGCGCTCCACGAACTCGTCGGCTCCTACGCCCTTGATAAGCGCGGTTTGGTCGTACTGGTTTTCGACTAAGCCCAGTCCCATGAGCACGCCGCACTGGTCGATGACGGCTTGGCCGACCGAGCGGATGATGCGATCGAAGCTGTAGTGGACAATGGCTTGGTGGTACAGGGCCGCGCCTTTGTGCTTGCCCAAGCCGATGAGCATCATCTTGTGCAGGCCGCTCTCGATTTCGCCGACAAAGTTAGTGTGCGGCTTGACGCGACCGACGACGGCTACGTGGTCGGCTTCAAAGGCGTACTTGTCGAAAAAGACCGGGACGCCGTCTTCGGTCGCGCCCACCTGTACGGTTTCCATAGACGACTTGATAGGTGCGCCGGTGTACTCTTCGGTGACGCCGTAGCCTTCGATGATTTCCTGTTGCGCCTCGGCAATGCCGCCGCCGTGGCTGCCCATGGCGGGGACGAGAAAGGGCTGGAGGCCGAGGGCCTTGAACTCGGCTACGAGGCTTTTGATTATGAGCGCGATGTTGGCAATGCCACGGCTGCCGACGGAGATGGCGATGGTCTCGCCGGGATTGATTTTCGGGCCTAGGTCGAGGCGCTGGACTTCGGTGCGCACGGCCGCGGGAATGTCCTCGACGGTGGGCGCGGAAAAAAGTTGGCGGACGCGGAGCATGCGGGGCAGGGACATAAGTGTACCTCCTAAATGGCTTGTTGGAATATAATTTCGAGATCGCGTTGGGTAGTCTTGCGCGGGTTGACGGCGATGTTGCCGCTCTGCATGGCAGTGCGCGCCATGGTGGAGATGCGGGCTGTATCGACGCCGACGTCTCCTAGCTTAGCGGGGATGCCTAAGTCGGCGTTGATGTGCCGCACTGCGGCGATGGCGGCTTGCGCGGCTTGGCGTTGGTCTAAGCCGGAGATATGCGCGCCGAGTGCTTCGGCGATGGCGGCGAATTTGTCCGGGCAAGCAAACCAATTGAACTCCATGACATAGGGTAGCAAGATGGCGTTGAGCAGCCCGTGATGCACGTGGTAGTGCGCGCCGACCGGGTGAGACATGGCGTGGACATTGCCGAGGCGCGTTTGCGAAAAGGCGACGCCGGCCAGCATACTGGCGATGAGCATATTTTCGGTGGCGGCTAGCGCGTGGTCGTTGGCGCAGGCTAGGCGCAGGTTATCGCCGATGAGGCGGATAGCGTGCAGCGCGATGCCTTCGGTGATGGGCGTGGCTGCTAAGTTGATATAGGATTCGAGCGCGTGGGTCAGGGCGTCCATGCCAGTGGCTGCGCCGACGAGAGCGGGCAGGGCGACCGACAGGTCGGGATCGAGGACGCCGAGTTGGGGGGCGATTTTCCAGCTAATGACCGGGTCTTTGTTGCCGCTGGCGGGGTTGTCCAGCACGGCGAAGGGCGTGACTTCGCTGGCAGTGCCATAGGTCGTGGGGACGCAGGCGAGATAGGGCAGGTCGTTTGCGACTTTGTCACTGCCCAGATACTGGGTAATGCGTCCGGCATTGGACGCGAGGACGCCGATCATCTTGGCCACGTCCATGGGCGAGCCACCGCCGAGGCCGATGATGGCGGTGCAGTGTTCTTGGCGGTAAGCCTGGATTCCATCTTCGACGGATTCTTGGGTCGGCTCACTCGAACCGTCTTTGAGATAGACGGCATGGGGGATGTCGCCGAGGGCAGCGGTGACAGCTTCCACGGTGCCGATTTCTCCTAAGACCTGATCGGAGACGATCAGAACTTTATCGGCCGGCGAGAAGCAATCCGCCAAGCAGGCGATAGACCCAGGACCATGGACGATGCGGGTGGGATGACGGAAGTCGAAGTGGGTTTGGAAGGGCATGGACGATCCTCTATGTACAAGAGGGAAAGTAGCTAGCGCTCGTCGTTGATGTCAAGGTAACTGGCGGGGCGCTACCTGTATAAGGTTAGGATGACCCGCCGACCAAACTCTGAACCGATGTTTCAAGTTCATGGGTTATCTGTTCTACTGTTTCTCTTTTCTGAGTTCTGTAGGTATCGTAATATTCCCGGAGATCTTTCGGTTCGCCGACGCGGACGGACGCCACTCGCGGTCCACGCATTTCTGACCTGCCAAAAACTTCTCTTTCAAGACGGAGGATCACATCGAGAAACCGCTCTGGCGACGGGTCTTCAGCAACATACCCATCGGAAATTGATATAAAATTGATCAATCGCTCCAGGTCGGGATAGAATTGCTGAAATTTCTGGAGCTGCTCTCCGTGTATTTTCTGCTCGTACTCCGTCATCTGCTCAACGTCCTTATAGATCTCGGCATCGACTATGTTTTTCAACGCACGCGTCCTTGTGAGTATGTCGGCTTCAGTGTGGATACCCATAATCCCTTCGGCATGGGATAGGATCGCATCTTTCAGCCTTTCGATATGTACATCAAAGGACACGGTTTCGTCTATCTCATACTGATATTCCGCGGCGAGTGTCCTGAATATCGCGACACCGATGCGACGCAATCGGTCGTAGCGTTCTACCGGCGTCTGTTCGGCAGGCGGGAGGATATACCGTTCTAATCTCGTGAGAGCAGCATCAATAGAATTCCACATGTCGCGCGGATAGTGATATTTGATGCCGACGGGTACGGCGTAGAGCGGTTTGCTGACGTTCGCTTTTTCCATATCGTCCAACGCCCAGAAGCACATCTGGACAATGCCTCTCTCAAAGCGCATGACGGTGTCATTCTGGCGCGAAATTTCCCCTTCGCCAAAGATGACAATCGGCCAGTCGCCCTTAAACAAAAGCGCCCGCGTCGTGCGGAAGGCATCTCTATCTACAGTGCCGCGCACCACCGAGTACACGCCGCACCGCTGCATCAGATAGCATCGGATAGCTCCGAATCTACCCCTGTCGAAGGCTTCCCGAGCCGCCATGTAGTAGAACGGTTGCGATAACCGCTTTGACAAGAGGAACATAACCATGGGGTCTTCGTGCGCCGGATGGTTAGGGGCTAAGACCGCAGAATGCCCACGTATGGCCTCCAGCCGAGCAATGGATTCTGCATCGACATCCAGCGTTAGCCCTTTCAAATACAAGCGATTCACAAGCGGTATCAGGGCTTGTATAGTTTGAATCGCTGTCACACTCGGTTTAGGTGGCTTGAAAGCTAACATCGCGTCCTATGTTTGGAAGGGCATGGACAATCCTGAGTGCAGGAGGGAAAGTAGTTAGCGCTCGTCGCCGACGTCAAGGTAATCGGCGAAGGCTGGATTGGTAGCCCGAGCCTTCATTGACGTAACTACGGGAATCCCGTATATTCGTCTTATCTTATGGAATTCGAATGGGATGAGGACAAAGCGGCGATCAATCTGGACAAACATGGGATTCCGTTTGAATACGCCGCGCGAGTGTTCCTCGATCCCTACCGATTAGAAGAAGAGGAGTTGATAGAATACGAAGAGGAAGTGCGCCGTCGCGTTATTGGCATGGTTGATGATCACGTATTGCTCGTAGTTTACACAGAACGTTTTCCACGAACTCGAATCATCTCTGCCCGGAGAGCAACGCGTCATGAGCGAAGAAAATACCACGAAATTTAGGTTGGACGAAAAGAACCTACCGCGTCTGAGCAAGTCCCAATCGCAACGTCTCGATTCCATGCGTGACGAGGAGATCGAGCAGGCCGCGTTGTCCGATCCGGACAATCCGCCTTTGACGGATGAGGAGCTCGCAGCATTCAGGCGCGTTCCTGACACTAAGGCGATCCGCAAAGCCTTGCGTTTAACTCAGCACGAATTCGCCATTACGTTTCAGCTCTCTTTGGCGACAGTACGAGACTGGGAACAGGGGCGCTACCGGCCGGATCAGGCGGCTCGTACGCTCCTGCGCGTGATCGCGCTTGATCCCAAAGCGGTCAAGCGTGTCCTAGAAGTGATACAACATCTCAACACGCAACTTAGGTCTAAAGGAGGAAAAATGGGAATCCAGACCCACTTCGACAAATTCCATGACAAGATCAAGCTTGGGCAAAAAGACGATGCCTACAAAAAGGCTCGCGAACGCGACGACAGCATTTCCGGTGATGTCAAGGATGCCTTCAAGGAAGCGGGCTATCCAGTCGTTACTGAGTTTATTCAAGGTTCGCTAGCGACCAGCACAGCCGTCGTGCCAATCGATGGGGACTATGACATTGATCGAGCTTTGGTGATCGATGCTGACTCGGCACCTGACAACCCGGTGGACCCAAAGATCGAGACGCTGGAGGTAATGGAAAGCCGAGGCTTCAAAAATGCGAAGATCAAGAAGCCCTGTGTGACAGCGGACTATACGAGCGATAGCGTCCACATCGACTTCATTATTTACAAGAAGTCGGGCGAGCAACACTACTTGGCAGTCGGCAAGAAGAACTCCGATGAGAACAATCGAGAATGGGCGAAAGCGGACCCTCGCGGGTTGATTGACTGGATTAACGATACAAGCGGTTACGGAGAGGACGCCGACGAGATACGTGCACAATTCCGACGGTTGGTGAGGTACCTCAAGCGATGGCGTGATAGCCAGTTCAGTGAGGCCGTAGTTGCGAAGGTGTACTCGATTGGACTCACCGTGATGGCTAAGGAGCAGCTTCAATGGTCGTTCAATACCGAGGGATTTAGGCAGGATCTGATCGCCTTAAGGTGCACGGTCTCTAGGATGCTGGATGCAACGTATTTCCGCAACGAAGAAAATGACCAGTATCGGGTCAGCGTTTTTCTGCCAAAGGAACCTTGGCGTGATATCTTCGATGGGTCGAGTCTGGATACGGGAACTCAGTTCCGCAACAAGCTGCAGCACCTAAAGGATAAGCTTATCCAGGTGGAGGACTTGACCGACGAACGCAAGCAATGTGAGATCCTGAACAAACTATTTGGCGATGATTTTGTCGTTCCCGATCCACCGAAGAGTGAGTCGCAGACAAGCAAAGCTGTTTATTCGACGGCGGGAGTGGTAGGAACGTCTCAGGGCGGATGAATCGAGAAGAGATCTGCAACCATCTGATAAACGCTGGCTATAAGGCTAGCCTTACAGCGGACCAAACCCTGCTGATGGTTGAGTCTAGCGCTGGTGGTCAATCGGTAACCCTTGTTCATCAATTTCCCGATGAATTGCTTGGTCCGCCGAAATTCTGTCTTGTCGATGCGGCAAAATTTGGCAAATTGGCCCACATAATTGTTGGTCAAAATAAAGATCTCGGTCTTGTTTGCGTAGCCGAAGAAGACTCCATCTCGGTAAACGTCGATGTTCCCGAATTGGTTTATGAGGATTGGCTCGACCGGCACATCAGGCAGCTAAGTCGGCTATTTGAGGAACCGGACTGGAACCGCCAAGAGTTGCTGCGTGAGTTTCAGACTAATTGGCGGTTCCTGTGCAAGCAATTTGGGGGAAAAGCAGGTGATATCTACGTTGCTTGGGATAAGGATTGTGTTGATTCCCTTCAGGTACGGGCACCAAAAAGTAATTCTCCTGTAAGCGTTGGGAAAAAATACTTCGCGTTGGCTGATGACTTGATCAACGGTAAGCATTTGGAAGCGGTTCGCCGAAGTGCGGATTGGTCGTCACGTACCTCAGTCGGAAAGGGAATTTTGGTCCATCTGACCAAGCTCGAACCGGCACCGAATACCGGCGGAGAACTTCTGCCATGGTATGTATCAGCAATGAATCGGATCGATGAGTCTGGCTGTCGCGCGTTAAATCGGTTGCGCAAACAGCCGGGGAAGATGTATTGGGTAGTGTTCGTTGCGGAGATCCCAGGCAGTGTTACTTCATTTGCGATCCATTTTCGCTCGCAGAAGAAAGGCCGAATGCCGGTGTCCGAGGAAGAGGCACGGGACTGGACAATGGTTCCATACAATGTACGGTCCCTTTCACGAGATGCGTTGGTCCCACGAGGAGGAGGGTCAATCGAACTGGCTAAAAAATCGGTACTGCTGGTGGGTTGTGGATCGGTTGGTAGCGAAGTGGCTTATCGATTGACCTCGGCTGGGATTGGAAATTTGACGATTACCGATTCCGATGTGTTTTCGGAGGACAACCTATACCGCCATACTCTTTGTGTAAAAGATATAGGCTTCTCGAAAAGCGTGGCGGTCGCTTTGGACCTGCAGTCGAAGCACCCGTGGGCGAATGTGGTATGGCGCAAGGATCGCTTGGAAGATCTAAGAGATCCTGAGGCGCTGGAGCCGTTCGACCTCATCGTGGTTGCCATTGGTTCGCCCACCGTTGAACGCGTATTCGCTGAATATTGCAGGGAGCATCGTATTGAGGTTCCTGTAATCAATTGCTGGGTCGAAGCATACGGCGTCGGTGGACATGCGATCTTGGACGTTCCGGGCATGAAAGGATGCTGGCATTGTGCGTACGTGGACCCAGATACATTAGGGCGGGGATTGGCTTCCAACCTCAATTTCCTAAAGCCCAACCAGGATCTGACGCTGACCCACGGGGGCTGTGGCATTCAATTCCTTCCATATAGCGGTATCGCGGCGGGTCTCACAGCGACGATGACCAGCGATTTATGCGTTCGTTTTTTGAAGGACGACATAAGGACATCGTCGACTGTTAGTTGGAAGGGAAGTTCGGTTGAGGCAGAAGAAAGAGGATTCAAGCTTACCTACCGGTATCGACATTTCGTGGAACCGTTGACCGTACGTCCGCTGTACAACCAATACTGTGACTTCTGTTCTGAGTGATCGCGTCCTATACTTTGCCGAGTATCGACGGCGGGTGTGTGTCTGTGATAGGGTCACCGACATTTGGCAGGCCCATCGTCAGGTAGAAAGAAGGGCCGCTGAGTCGTTTGGTGTTTTGGTTGGAACCACGTCTGTTGATAGGCGTGAACTATGGATTGAAGCCGTGACAACGCCGATGGCGCTGGATCGGCGGTCTCGACTCCATTTCGAACTTCGAGACCCGGGACATCAGCAGTTTGTGGATCAAGCATTTGCCCGATCCTGTGGATCGCAGATTTATCTTGGCACATGGCACACTCACCCGCAGCCGAGGCCTATGCCATCGTCTGTTGACGAAAGTGATTGGCAGCAGTGTTTGCGGCGCAACAGAAACCGGCCGCTAGTGTTTGTGATTGTCGGTATTGAAGTAGTACGGGTTTTCGTACGCTGGGGAAACAGTTTCAGATTCTTGGAGGTGGAATTTAGTGATGTCGTCTGATCGCGAGAGAGATACCGTCCTGCAAACGAGGTTGGTACCGATGGTTTCGTTGGATGAAGTTAGGGACCACGCGGAGGCTGTTCGACGCCTTGTGAAGTGGGAAGCCATCGGAGTCCTGTTAGATGAAGGGCCTGGGGCAATTGTAGTAGTGCTGTTGGAGGATACAAGGGTGGTTGGGGCGTTGCGTTTTTGCCTCTCAAGTGCAGAGAGCGTGAAGGCTATCCAAGCTTATGGCCGAGACTCGGATTTAACGGAGATGCGCTGTTGGCAGGGGCATACGATGTCTGACGAGCAGCTCGTGGACCTAGATAAGCTTACGGCTATTTGGCAGGAGTCGTCCGACCAAGCGTCTTCCCTAGACACGCAAGAGGTGGAGGATTTCTTTAACCAGATCGAAACGGGGACTCGGAAGAGAGGGCGTGGTGCGGATATGACCGTGGAAACACGTAACCAGGTTTTGTTCGATGCACATGGTCGCTGCATGTTCGAAGGGTGCGGCACCGCCCTCACCGTAGATCCATTGACAGGCCAGCGCGGTAATTTCGCATACTTGGCGCATAATGTAGCGTCGTCTGAAGGGGGCGCACGAGGTGTCCCTTATCTTTCCGACCGGCTATCTAATCGTCCCGACAACATTTTGTTGCTCTGTGACACCCATCATCGAATCATTGACACGGTGGCTAAGGCGGACTACCCAGCCGAGAGGCTGTCGGCAATGCGACAGCGCTTCTGTCGCGATGTTGAAAGGTTGTTGGACGGTTTGTCAAGGCCCCCGGTCCCGGCCTTCTGCGTAGCTTGGCCCGTTCATCAGCAGACGATCTCCGTACCGTCGGAGCTACAGATCGCCCAGGCGTTGACTCCCATTGGTGTACGACTAGATGGACAGCCGAATGTGCTGAGTGATAACGAAACTGTATTGAGATCGGCGGAAGCGGACACGGATAACTTCTGGGAGTTGATGAGGTCAACCGTTGAACATGTGGCCGAACAGATTCTGAGGCAAAGCCACGTTAAGGCGTATCGAGCTGCCTTGTTCGCAATGGGGCTAATGCCTTCGTTGATCGCCTTGGGGGCGAAGCTTGGAAACAAGTGCGAGATTACACCTATTCTACGGTCCCGAAAGCATGGTCTTTGGTACTGGCCAGCGAACCAACCTCGAGGTGAATTCTTTGGTATAGAAGGTCTAGAGGATCTCTCGAACAGCGAACATGAGGTTTGTTTGAAGTTGGCCCTGACCGCATCTCCGGAGATAATGGATGCCACTGCCGAAGCACTCGGTTATAGAGTTGTGTCAGTAGTCGCAAATAAGGATGTGATAGGTAATGAGGCATTAGGGCACCCTGATGATGGCAATCTCTTCCGACAACGGATGCAGGAGCTTCTACACAAGCTCGGGGATAATCACGGGGTTGAGCGCATTCACCTACTCCCGTGCGCATCAAACGCGGCTTGCGTTTTCTTTGGACAGGCATTTGACAGCCATCATCCGGAATTGATGATCTACGACTTCGACCCTGCAAAAGGGCCCATGGTGGCGAGGTTGCGAGTTCGAAACATTGACAATCGGTGCTCGGTTGACGCAAACGTCGATTCGAATAGCGGACCAAGGGGTGAAATGCCTCGCTGATTGATAGATGACGGCTTCGACCGGCACCATTATACCACAGCTCCCATGGTCATCGTCTGCCGGGGTTAGAGTTGCAATTCTCGTTGATGCTCGCGAATATGGCTTCGTGGCGGCGGCAGAGAACCAATTATCCCGTTGGGCTTGAAGCCCTTGCGGGCATATAGGGCGATGGCCGGCTGGTTATGGTCGCCGACATCCAAGAACACCCGCCGAGCGCCACTGATCCGCGCCCACTCAACGACGGCGTCAATGAGTGCTTCCCCCACGCCTTGTCCTCTGACCTTCGGGGACGCCCACATCGAAATCAGCCAAGCGGCGTCAGGTTGCAAGTCATCGCGCGCGCCCCGCACTAGGCCTACGTCCTCTCCATCCACGACCGCTACGAAGGTGGCGATTTCTTGGAGTTGTGCCGTCCAACTGTCCAGCGGTTGTCCAGCGGCCTCGTCATAGGTGGTACCAAAGGCGTCAGGCGCATCGGCCAGGGCCCGCAACCGGATCGTGCGCAGACGCAGCTCCTCGTCGGCCGCAAGGCGTTCAATGTTAATTGGGGTCTCTCGAGATGTCATCCTAAAGCGCCTCTCCCTCACCGCGTTTCCGATCTCGGCAACAACCGCCGAGCTGTCCACGCGGGCACTATTCCCGTCTGGCGGCCTCTTCCATAACGCGCTGGTCGTCCTGAGCCCACTGATGCCAGCGCGCTTCGTCGGGCTGTTGGAAACCGCTGTTGGCGCGGCTCTGCAAGTGTTCGTCCTGACCCAACAGGCGCAGGGCCCGATGGTCCTGCTGGCTTCGGGCCCAATTGATGAGCTGTTGGCAGTTGGGGCCGGTGAACGTATCCGTGTGTTTGAGCCAGGAGATGTTGTAGTACACACTGAAGAAGTAGCGCTTGCGTCCCGAGGTATTGGGCGTCCCCGAGTGCAGCAGGCCATTGTGGGTCAAAACCACGTCGCCAGCTTTCATGTAGATCAATAGCTCGTCTTGGTGCGGCTTGCGGATCTCGTCCTCGGCTAGGGCGATGGGTTCGACGTGAGAACCGGGCAGCACCCTGAGCGGTCCGTACTTGTCGTCCAGATCCTGTAGATAGCAGATGGCATTGAAGGCCAGAGGGCGTTCGTACGCGCCGTTGGGCATGCGACCCCAGCGGTCTCGGTGCCAAGCACTGACCTTGCCGGCGGCTTCTTCCGGATCCATGGAGGGAAAGGCGGCTAAGGTGAGGTTGTCGAGCTGCACGAAAGGCCCCACCACCTGCTCGGCAAAGTCGAGAATGATTGGATGAGCCACTGCTGGCCACATCAGTTGCGGCGCTCGTTCGAGCATATTGCCGAACCAATGGGTCCGTTCTTGCACATGGGGCCCTTCTGTGGAGAGGGCTTGTAGGCGATCCTGCTCGTCGCGCCAAGCCTGCATAGTGGTTTCGTCGTACAGCCCCTCGAATACGGTATAACCCTGAGCGCGGTATTCTTCCATTCTGTGGTCCATAAGACACCTATTCCCTGCGCGAAAGCCTCCAAGCATCCGGCTCCATATTATTCCCGGCCACCATCCACAGCGACCCATCGTACACAAACACGCTCCCGGCATGGCGGGGTGCCCAAGGGGTGTCGGGCAATTCGGTCCAGTCCACGCCATCGGGTGAATACCACACATCGCGGCGATTGCCGCTCTCTGCCGCGTAGCCTTCTAACACCCATAGATGGTCATCGAACGCGGCCACCTCGTGGTATTGTCTGGGCGTCCACGAGGCGTGCGCTGTGTGCTGTTTCCAGTTAATCCCATCGTCCGAACTCCATACGTCGTTGTAGAAATTGCGCATGGGAGTTGCAGGCGTATCGTAGGTGCCTCCACCCAGAATCCACATCCTGTTGTCGTGCACAGCGGCTCCGCCGATCATCCCTCTGGGCACCCACGGAGCGTTCTCGGTAACTTGGGTCCAGTTTACTCCATCGTCCGAACTCCACACGTCGTTGTGGAAGACCTCGTCGGCGTCGGCAAAATTGGGAATGGTCTGTCCGCCCATAACCCAGATCCGACCGTCGAAGGCCAAGGTATAATGGAGTACTCGGGGTGCCCATGGCACGTGAGCATTGGCTAGATCCCAATGAATGCCGTCCGCACTGCTCCAGACATCGTTTTGATAATGGCCTTGGTTGCAATCGCCGCCCACGATCCACATCCGGTCGTTGTGCACCACATATCCGGCCGTATGCCTTCCTTCCCAGGGCGCTTGGGGATTCTCAAGCGTCCAGGCGGCACCATCGGTCGACGACCAGACCTCACTGTTGCAGATCAGCGGGAAATGGACTTTATCGCCGGGATTCCAGCCGCCGAGCAGCCACATTTTATTCTGGAACACCAATGCGCCAGCGCCATCGCGAGCCGCGAAGGCCGCGTTCTCCGTGACGCAGTGCCATTCGTATTTTGCGCTCATTGCTATCTGTTTCCTAACTCCTGTAATCAAGCTGATATGTCTGACTGATTTTCAAATTTGCTAATTGTGTTGGATCGGCACCAGCGAAAGGTTGGACGAGGGTGCGGATCTGTTCGGCCAGCTACCCGTTTGACGGGTGCGGAGATTGCCCTAGCTTGTTGGGCCTTCGCTTATCCCCAATCATATGAAACAAGCCATGCGCTTCCATGTCTACATAGCCATGAGTCTCGACGGGTACGTCGCCACCCCCAACGGCGATGTTCAGTGGCTCGAACCCTTCAACGGCTGCGACTACGGCTACGAGAAGTTCATCGCCTCGATCGATACCATTGTCATCGGCAGAGTTACTTACGAACAGTCATTGGCGTTCGGCGAATGGCCCTATAAAGGAAACAGGGTCATCGTTCATAGCTCCCGACTGTTGGATGACCTTCCTCCGGACACCGAGCTCTGGGAAGGCACGACAGCAGAGTTGGTCACCCATCTGAGAGAGCGGCCGCAGGGTAAGGACGTTTGGCTGATAGGAGGCCCAAGGAGTATTGAGTCTTTTGCTGAGCTTGGTGCGGTTGACGTCTACGACGTCTTCGTCATGCCTGTTCTGCTGGGCGACGGTATCCCCCTCTTTCAAGCCTCGACGAGACAGACTTGCCTCAAGCTCGTCTCGTCGGAAACCTATGACAACGGAGTCGTCCGCCTCGTCTACGAACCAGTCCGATAAAGAGGCTTCGGCGGGGAGTGAGAATAGAAATTTCTCATTCCGATCTTCCCCAGAAAGGCGCAGTAGCGGACGTGTGTCGTCGCCTGCTTGCGGTCGACGATCTCGAAATCGATGCTCGCGAAGACTTCAAGCTGTGCATGGCTACAGGTCGAACAGGGAGGGAGGGTCTCCCTCGGGATAGTTGTCGAGGTAACTCTGGATGTACTGCCGCGTAATGGGGGGCATTTGCTCTAGATGTCCCTGCTGGGTCAGCGGCTCGCGCTGTCCGTACTCGTGAGTCATCACCGTCGCCCCAGCGTTCCAGAAGGCGCAGTGCATGGTCCAGCGCTTGTGCCCCTCCGGGTTCCAGCCCCGGTGCCAGAGGTTGGCATTGTAGTAGGCGATGTCTCCCGGTTCCAATTTGACGACGTGAGCGTTGGGCATTTCCCCCGATTCGCTGCGGGACGCTTCGATCTCCGCCGTCGTCGATGCCCGCAGGTGACTCCCGGGGACGATATGGAGAAAACGGTCTCCGGCAACGAGCGGGGCGTTGAACTGCACGAAGCTGCCCTCGTGTCGGCGCAGGTACGCGGTTTCCTCCTCGTCTCCTGGTTTGCCGAGGTCTCGGTGCCACTTCTGGGTGTACGGCTTCCCGCCGCCTGAGGCGAGCATGCCGAACAGGCTGTGGCGCACTCCTGGGCTGCAGATTAGGGATTCAAGATGGGGTGCGAGATCCGCGTCGATCCAATCGGCAAAAGCGGGGTGGTACTTGTCGGGGTTGAGCAGGTGGCCGGTGCGGGACGGCAGACGGCGCTCGCGGTCAATCCAGCCTATCTCGCACTCTCCCGTAAGCCCCTTGTCGATCAGGCGTTCGATCCCTTCAAGTAGCGCCGCGATGCGGGTTTGAGTAAAGGCTTGGCGCAGAATGAGAAACCCTTGCTCGGCGTACGTCTCTTTGTCTTTTTCCGAGATCATCATTACCGGCGGATTGACCTCCGTGAGAGGTTAGTTTTGCGCTACGTTCGATGCACCCGTGAAATCACGCCGTAAGGTAACGTCCCCCGCACACTCGTCAACGGGAACCAATCAAACATTGACAACAAGGCGCGAAGGGTGTTAGGCTACGCCAAGCGGAAACCACAAATCTCATGTAGAGGTGCGAAAATGAAAATCAAGCGGATTACAGAAACCAGCGTCGCCATCCCATACGCTTCGCCTGTTGGCCCTTACGTTGGACGCGGTGGCGGTAGTGGCACTTTGGGCGCAGCGGGACTTATCGTAAAAGTAGAAACAGACGCGGATGTAGTGGGTTGGGGCGAAGGAACGGGACGGTTTGAAACGGATCCAAACGCAATTCTGGCCGGCAAAGATGTGGCCAACATCGAAGGGGCCATTGCAGCGCTGGAATCAGAGGGCATCAGCAAAGGCCCGATGTCTGGCATTGAGATGGCACTGTGGGACGCTATGGGCAAGGGAGCGGATTTGCCGGTATGTAAATTGCTCGGCGGCGTGGTGCGGGAGGAAGTGGACTTTTGCGCCTGCATGGGACTCAAAGCACCATCGGAGTCCGCTGCAACTGCTCGCGAGTACATAGATCGGTGGGGATTTCGCTTCTTAAAAACAAAAGCGGGTGACGATTCACAACAGGACTTGGAGATTGCCGAGGCGATACAGGCCGCTGTTGGCGACGAAGCCATACTCCGCCCAGATGCAAATAGCGGGTATTCGCCCGAAGAGGCAGAAGTTATAATGCGAAAAATGAAAGACCTCGGGATTCGCTATTTTGAAGACCCGTGCTCGCCCGAGTACTCCGACGCGCTGATCCGGTGCCGGACGGAAATCGGCATGGGTATCTTGGTGAACACGGGCGTTGGCACGGCGGACACCGTTGTGAACCTGCTCGCCAATGAGGTTGCTGATATGCTGATGCCAGACACTCCAGCGGCGGGCGGAGTGCTTCCTGTGAAGAAAGTCGCTACTGTCGCAGGGGCGTATGCCGTGCCGTGCCTGATGCACTGTGCGCACGACCTCGGCCTCAAGACCGCCGCTATTACGCATATCGCGGCCTCAACCCCCAATTTTTCCGGGCCGAATGATACCTGCTACCACGGCCTGACGGATGATGTGCTGACTGAACCGCTGCAGTTTGAAAATGGGCGCATCCGCGTGCCGTTGGGGCCAGGACTAGGCGTTGAAGTAGATGAAGCGAAAATTGAGCAATACAGTTCGTAATCGTCTAATTCATTCGACTTCGTCCAAGCCCAAGCCCGTCAAATCTGCAATCTGCCCCGCTTGCTCGGCTTCGTATAGTCGCCAGATCACGCGCAACCCCTGCAAGCTGCTTTTGCCATCGGTCAGCGGCGTTTGCCCGGTTTCAATGCAATCGAGGAAATGGGCCATCTCGTTTTCCGTGTGTTTGCCCGGCTCTGCTTCGAACAAAACTTCCTCTTGACCGCGCAGGATATGCACGAGTTTGCCGCCTGAGATATCGGCGTCGAGCATACCTTCGGTACAATGCGCGTGGATTGAGTAGCGCAACCGGGTGCCCCGCGCGCCCCAAGTGCCGAAGTGATAGCCGAGGCGGCCATCGGCAAATTCCATTGTCACATTGCTGGTGCCTTCGCGCTCCATCCACGGCGTGCCAAAATTGGTGCCCATGTGCATGCCCCGCACAGGTCGCCCCAAAAACCAGAGCAGCAAATCGATGTAATGACAGCCGTGACTAAATAGCTGCCCGCCGCCCAAGCGCTCTTGGCTCGAAGCCCAGTGATCGGGGGGATAGCGAGTGAGTTGCTCGGTCCAGATCGACACTTGAAATACATCGCCGTACGCGCCTGCATTTAACAATGCTTGCAAACGCTGGACAATGGGATGAAAGCGCATGCAATACGCAATCATCAGCACTTTGCCCGAGGCTGCCGATGCTTCCATCAGTTTTTTGCAGGAGGCTTCGTCATTGGCCATAGGTTTTTCGAGCAAGACGTGAACGCCCGCATTGAGACACTCGCATCCTACAGAAGCGTGCAAATGGTGGGGTAGTGCGAGCAATACGGCATCTACCGAGTCTAAAATCTCGCGGTAATCCGTCGCTACACAGGCTCTTGGAAATTGTTGCGCGACGGCTTCTGCGCGTTCTGGAACAACATCGACCGCCGCGGTCAATGCGACCCGATCGCTCAGGGTGTGAAACCGCCGCATGTGAGCACCTCCCATGCCGCCACAGCCGATCATACCTAATTTAATCATGGACCTATCTCCCTAAGGAAATTGCAACATTTTTATTGGTTATACTGCAAACGATACAGAGGGTCAAGGTCATCGGTCGTTCGTTCTGTTTCCGCCGCACCATGCACTGTATATTCAGGGACAGAAGTAGGAGGACAGAGTTTGAGATCGCATCAGGAACCGGCCCGGGACGTTCCCATCGTTGAGGAAACAGACGTGGTCGTCTGTGGTGGGGGGCCTGCGGGTGTGGCCGCGGCGATTGCCGCTGCTCGCCAAGGGGTGAAGACGCGGCTGATTGAGTTGCACGGCTGCTTGGGCGGCGTTTGGACCACGGGAGCGCTTAGCTGGATTATCGACTCGGCGAACAAGCCGGGGATCATGGCCGAGATTACGGCGCGGCTAGATCAGCGCGATGCTAGGCGGCTGCGGCACGACGGCGGCAAGAACTACGCCTATGATGTGGAGGAGATGAAGCGGCTGCTCGACGATATGTGTCTGGAGGCCGGCGTCGATGTTAGGCTGCTGACGCGGGTTGTGGCAGCGGGACGCGATTCGGACAATCGGCTTTCCGTTGTCATCACGGAGTCGAAGGCTGGGCGCGAAGCCTGGCACGCCAGGGCCTTTATTGATGCGACCGGCGACGGCGATCTGGGCGCGCAAGCCGGCTGTGGGTTCGACATGGGCCATCCGGAAACAGGTGCAGTTCAGCCCATGAGTCTGATGGCCCTGATTGGGGGCATTCAGTTCGACGCGGTGGAGTCCTATGTGGGCGGATCCCTGCGCGAGCCCAAAGAGCGCTTGGGGGCGCTGATGAGCGAAATCGGCGTGGCAGCGTCGTACGGCCACCCGACGCTGTTCCGCATCCGCGACGACCTATTCGCGTTGATGTCGAATCATCAATACGGTGTGACCTGCGACGAGCCAGACCGGATTACGCAGGCGACCATCAGCGGCCGACGCGAGGTCCACCAGCAGGTGGCCGCGCTGCGGCAGCTAGGCGGAGTCTGGTCTGGTATCCGCATTGTATCCACTGCGGCGCAGATCGGCGTGCGGGAAGGGCGTCGCATACATGGTCGCTATGAAGTGACGGGAAAGGATCTGCTTGAGGGGGCGCGTTTCGACGACGCTGTCTGCCGCGTGACCATGGGAATCGATGTGCATTCGACCGATCCGGCAAAGACCAAGGTGGTCGAGGCTAAGCCGCATCGGTCACAACCCTACGACATTCCCCTGCGGTCACTGATCGCCCGGGACGTGGACGGGCTCCTCATGGCTGGGCGCTGCATCAGCGGGGATTTCATCGCCCATTCGAGCTATCGGGTCACTGGCAATGCCGTGGCCATGGGCCAAGCGGCGGGCGTCTGTGCGGCCCGAGCAGCTCTGACCGGTGTACTTCCTCATCAGGTTGCGTGGAGCGATGTCAAGCAACCTCTCGACGCACTCAACCGGTACGTGCCCACCGAAGAATCGGTTCAGGTGCCGTGACTATTGGCTCGATCCCTACACCAGCATGCGCTGGTCGCTGAGATCCTTGCTGCCTATGGTCTTGCTGATGGTGCCGCTGCGGAATTCCTTGATTTCTAGGTTGTGGAACGCGTTGACAATCATGTACTGGGTCGGCATGTCCTCCCAGCGCGCCGAGTGAAACTCGACCGTCCCGTCGCCCTTCCACAACCCGGTCAGGCGGCTGTTACTCTCCTCAGGGGTCAGGCAGGCGTAGGCCGCGTCCGCTTCGCCCCAGTGGCCAGTGCGGGGGATGTACTTGTAATGGAGCAGCCCGGTCAGCACGCCGTCGGTGCGCGGCGCTGCTGGTGCCGGATAGTCGGCGGGCATCACTTCGCGCATGTTGGTCAGCTTCATGTCCAGAAAGCGAAATCCCTGCCAGTGCGCTGTGACGTGAGTCTCGCCTCGACACACGGCCGGGTCCGGCATCTCACAGTAAATCTTCGAGAATCCGAGTTGTTCTCGGCCGGTGAGGATCGGCTCGGTCATGTTCTCCCACAGGACGGTCAGAAACGGTCCCATTGCGCGGTCGCGCTCGCCGGTGTAGATCGCCGGAAAGGTCACGCCCATCATGTTGTAGCCGCGTCCGGCCAACCACTCGATCTCCTTCATGTGGATCTGGTACACCGTCACCACCGGCTCGCCGTGCAGCGCGAATCCCTCCGGGAGTAGCTCTTTGAGTTGTTCGGCGTTGGTCAGGAAGCTGACCGAGTAGCTGGTGTTCTTGGGGGTATCGATGCAGTCATACCCCTTGCCGTCGGGGCCGCGCCGCGGTCCCGTCATCGGTCCGAAGTGAGTGGGCATGAGGTACATCACGCCCGGCTGAAATTGGTACGCCACTAGTGATCTCCTCTCTTGGCTTGATTTATTGTCATAGTATCGGCGAGTCAGGCGCGCGCTATGTCTGTCGTCGCGGCTTATCCATAGGCCATTTCGGGGTGTTTGCCGAGAACGCGCAGGAGGCGTTCGTCGGCACCTTCGAGGACGTAATCGGGCATATGATAGTTGAGATAGGGCCAGAAGCGCTGGGCGACGAAGCGCTGACCATAGACTTGGTGAAAGAGGTAGCGGACGCGATCCGATGTATTGGGGGCACCGCGATGCCAGGTTTGGCTGCTGAGGAGGTAGAGGTCTCCCGCTTGCATGAGCATGGATGTGGGGCCTTGGCCGTCGAAGGTTGGATTTTCTGGATCGTTGGGTTGTCTGCCTGCATAGTGGCTGCCCGGCACGAATTGGCTGGGGCCATACTGGTCTTCGTCCTGGTCGGTCAGGGCGATCTGGAACGACATGCGAAAAACGGGCATCTGCAGACGCCGGTCGTGACTGCTGATATTGTCGTCCGCAATTGGAAATTCCAAGCTGTCATCTACGTGAAAGCGGTTAATGCCCATATCCCGGCGATTCAAGATGCAGCCCTGTGCCATGCAGTGGCACTGTGGGCCGAGGACTGTTTCGGCAATGGATATGATAGGCTCGCGCACGAGCAGATCGCGGAACATTCGGTCGCATTCAAATAGTCGATGGACAACGATGGGCGCTTTGCCATCGAGCTCTGGCCTTATTTTTACATTCCGCATTTCGGTGAAATAGGGTTCGGCGAAGATCTGGTCGACGCGTCTGCATATTTGCTCGCATTCTTCTCGGGATAAGACGTTGCGGATGATGGTCGCGCCTTTTTTGTAAAAGTCTTCGAGAATCGGCGCTAGTTCTTCTTCTGTAAAGGGTTTGTGCAGTGACATGGGATATTCCTCGCTATAGCTAGTTCGCGTTCTCAACGCAGTAGTTCATCGCATTCCCAGTCTCGGTAGGCTCGCATCGCGGACTCAATATAGGAATTGCTCTCCCAGACTAAAGCATGCGGAATATTGGCCAACACACTCAAGCGGTAATCGGCAATACAAGCTTCACGACTGTAATCCTTTATTCCGCGTTCTACCAACGCAGCCTGATAACGGGCCAGAAGCACTTCCTCAATTTCTAGCCTCTTATTCGAGGGTAACTCGGTCTGGATCATAGTTCGGGCCAAATCCCATACTCCAATGCCTCGTATGCATCCTTCCCAGTCTATGATCACGGGCCGATCTAATTGCGGGTTACGCGGCAGCAGCACGTTCCCCAGTTGCGCATCGCCGTGGACCAGGGTCAGTCCCGTACCCCTCCTGATACGTTCCACAAACATGTCTGCCCACGATGCGATCACCCTTTTGCAGAACTCTTTCCAACCACCCCCAAACGTTCCCCTCAACTGATCAATCCGTGCCGGCAAAACCTCGTTAGAGAAGTGCTGCTCATTTCTGCGAATTACTTGCGCTGAGATGGCCTCATGCGCGACCCCCGCCCCAGTATCTCTTAGAATATCCGACTGACCGATCCGCGGGTGGTCCCACCAGCGTACATGAACCTCCAAGTAAGCATCCACAACCTGCTCAAAAGTCTCCCTGCTCAGGCAATCGTAGGGAGGTGATGCGACAAAATGACTGGCCGACAGATCTTCCAGCAGAATATGCGTCTCACCAGCATTCCAACCTACACGGACATCATAGAACAGAGGCACAGGAGGGTCAGACATCGCCGGCGCAATCTGATCAAAGAAGAGCCCCTCACCTAAACCAAATGGATACTCACTGCGATACCATTTCAGAATGAAATTCCGCGGTGACGAGTCCGATGCGTCTGCGGAGTATGAAACCTCCAATGCAAAATGATGCTTCTCAGCTACCTTGATGTTGACTGTAACGACCTTTCCCCGGGGCAGATGTCCATTATCTCGAAGCCGGTTTGTCAACCAATGAGCACGAAGCTCGTCAGGCGTCGCTTCCAATTCAGAGACTTTCATTTGGATTACTTACCGATTAATCACTCGCATACCATACCATGCGGACTTCCCTAAAGCACTTCAAATCGTACATCACCTTTTAAGGCGCGATCAAAACTGAGCGTTTTTTCGCACCCAGACTTTTCGCCCACGCGCCCAATCACATAGTCGGCAAAGTCGCCCCTGCCCTTTTTGTAATCGCCCAGCCCCTGCCAGAGCAGGTCTTTGTCCACAAAATGAAATGAGCGCGTCTGCAAAATGCCCTCCAGAGCGTCGCCAATCTGCGCCCGGCTGTATCCATAGGCCCGATCGAGCACCCATACTAGTTCGCAGACGACGACATCGGCGATAAAATATATCTCGCCCGCATCCGATCCCGCTTCGATCTCTTTTGCCGCGCGCCGCGCCTGTGCCGCATCGTCCTGCACTAGATAGCGCACCAGCACATTGGTATCCAGCCCCCTCACAGCGCTTTTTCCGCGCCCTCGCGCACCGCGCGATCCATTTCCTCTAGCGATACGGCCTTCTTGGGTTTTGGCAGGATATTCTTTAGGTCTCGCACATCCCGGGTGGCCGGTCTGACGACCACTTCGCCATCGTCTTGGATGATAAAATCCACGCTGTCGCCCTGCTGTAGGTGCAGGTGCTGGCGTATGGCTTGGGGAATGACTAGTTGTCCTTTGGAGGTTAGTTTGGCGACGGCCATCGCGCGATCCTTTCGTTGATTCCTACTTTTTTGAAGAATCCAACTTTATAGTAAGAACCTAGCGAACTCTTCATACTTTGCCAATATGTACTTGGCCATGATTTTCTATCTTTGCGTACCAGAGGTCACCTCGTGCGCTGGCTGGGCGCGGAACATTGCCGTCTAAACGGTTTCTAAAAAGTAGTTTCTAATTCGAGAAAGCTTGCAGCAACTCCCGGAATTGTATAGGAGTTATAAAGGGCCTTTCAGGGAACAGGTCAGGCGGTGTCGGCGTCTTTGGAGCGGCTTGGCGGCGCTCTTAATTGGGGTATTGGCCCTCTTGGGGAGGAGGTCGGGGTGGCGTAATCGACGGAGATTGGGTCGCTAGCCCGACGCCGAGAACTCTATGCCAAGGGAGTAAGTGATGACGAGTGAGCCGATTGGAGGTAAACAGTCTAAGGAGGAGCTTGCCCTGCAAAAGCTCATCATGGACTCCGACTTCGAGCGCTTGGAGGACCTGCTGGCTGAGTTCAATCTCTTTGACGTGCTCGGCATACAAAAACGGGAGCTTCAGCATTCAGCATTTCTTGCTTGGTTGCTTAACCCTCGCGGCTCTCACGGATTGCGCGACTATTTCTTACGTCATTTCCTTTCGCAGGCGGCTGCCACGGGCCTAGATAGCGGAATCGAAAGTTTCACTCCGATCGATGTGGATCGCTGGAAGCTTGATGACATAGACATAGCGACGGAGCGACACAATATAGATATCCTGATAGTAGATAGGAACAACGAGTTCGTCTGCCTGATAGAGAACAAAGTCGGCTTTTATGAGCATGATGAGCAACTCAGCCGGTATCTTGACATCGTCGACAGCGAGTATGAAGGGCTCCCCGCTTTTCCGATATTCCTAACGCCGGACGGGATAAAGCCATCCTTGGAGACAGATGCCGAACGCTGGGTAGCTTTTGACTATAGCAGGGTCGCGAATATCATAAAGCGTGTGTTGTGTATGCGTCGGTCGACCATTAGCGCAAGCGTAGCTAGCTTCTTGGAGCAGTATGAACGCAGTCTAGGGAGGCATGTATTGGAAACTCCAAGCAATATCGAGCAATTAGCACGACAGATCTACGACAAGCACCGAGAGGCCATTGACCTAATCATCAAAGCTAAATCCACACGAGAGGTCGCGGGCTGGCCTAATATAGATGCGGCCATTGAGGAGCATGCCCCCGACCTTTGTAGTGATCATCACGATAAATGGTATCACAGATTTTATGTTCCAACCCTCGAAGAGATACCCGAGTTAAAGGGGGGAATCGGATGGACTCCATCGGGGCGTATCCTTCTGTTCGAAGTCAGGTACCGCGATAAGTCGCTCGTGTTATTGATAGGGCCGGGTCCGTCAGACACCCGGAGGAGGCTGTACGACTTTGTCCAAAGGGGGGGTGTCCCCGGAGTGGACATGAAAGAAAAGTCGAGGCTCAATGGGTCTTTTCACACGGTATACAGCAAGCGTTTAATCCCGAGTGGTTCCTCGTATGATCTAGTCTCAGATCAGGCTAAGGCAAGCATCCAGCAAGCAGTAGGGGAATTCTACAAAAACGACTATTGGCCCATAGTCAACGCCATCCGCGAGGAGTTCGGGCTGGAGTCAATTTCTCCGGACACATAGACGGCCAGGGTTTGTTTCCGTCGATATCTATAGGAGGAAAAATGAAAAGGTGTAATTATTGGTCTTTAACGGTCGGCACATTGCTGATTTTAACACTCACTGCCTGTGATGTGAATATTGCCTCGGAGGTATTATCGTCTTCAGCAACGGACAGAACTATCCATGTAACCGGGAGTGGTTCAGTTACTGGTGAACCAGATATTGCAACGCTCGATATAGGTGTGTCTGTTGAGAGAGAAACCGTTGCAGAGGCACGTGAAGAAGCGGCAAGTGCGATGACAGCGTTAATAAATTCTCTGCAAGGGAACAATGTAGCTGAAAAAGACATTAAAACTGAGAATTTCAGTATCTATCCTCAGTACGACTATACAGACGACGGACGAGTACTTCGCGGTTACAGAGTAAACAACACCGTTCGGGCGAAGGTCCGAGACTTGGCAACCCTCAGTGATGTCATAGATGATGCCGCCGGAGCGGGAGGGGATAGCATTGTTATTAGCTCTATCCAATTTATGATTGATGATACTACGCCATTGCAAACCGAGGCGCGTAGTTTGGCGGTAAAGGATGCCGAAGCGAAAGCACAAACCTTAGCGAAAGCAAGTGGTGTAAGGCTAGGGGAACCTCTTACTATCACTGAAAGCACCTATTTCGAAGGTCCGCCAATCCCGTTTGCGACTGCAGAAGTAGCCTTCGATGATGCCGCGCGTGCTTCCACTCCCATTGCCCCAGGTGAACTCACTGTCACCGTAACTGTCACTGTGGTGTATGAAATTGAGTGAGGCAATTATCTCGGCACATATGGAGAGTATGCAGAGAAGCCGGTTTCGGTCTTCTCTGCAACAATAAGACACTTCATTCTTTCAGGATCGCGCTTGTCTAAGAATTCGGACACAGTACTCAGAAATCAGCATCTGAATACTGTCGATAACTCTACCGAGTTCGTCGAATTTCTTTGATGCGGTAGAGGCTACTCCCATGTTCGGCATTTCAAAAGCTCCCCAATTTCTGCAATATTGGGCAACTCCTTTCGCTTAAGCACTTCTCCGAGATCGAAGTAGCGGTGGCCTTGAATCCCTCCCGAGGAAATCTTTCGAAAGTCCGTCTCGACCATCTCGTCACAAAGGTAGAATTTGCAGTTGTCACTGATGTCCCATCCTCGGTCACGGGCAGATAGGGCCGCACCTAAGATACGTCGGCACTCTTCTTCTACAATCTCGCCCTCATCAGGGACTACTGTACCCTGTTCTATGTCGATGTTGCAGGCAACGATCTTCGTGATCCGCCCGATTCTGCGGACCGATTTGTTGGCATAGATGCCGAGAAATCGGCTAGCTCTTCGGTTCCAAGACTGGGGACAGTAGTAGAGGTCGTACTCGACGTTGTCGTCGAACGATTGCCCGCAGGGTGGCGTGAACATCGTGAATTTGTCTCGGGGCAGCAGATTCTCACTACTGCAAAATGCCTCAAAGTCCGCAAGTACTGCGAGCATTTCTTCGTCATGAGCAGACAGACATTTCTCTGCCGCCACGAGAACGCGCTCGAACGTCGTGTGTAACGTAGGGATCTCTTGGCGGATACCTTCCAGAACATCCCGAAACGGGCCAGTCGGTCCAGGACTCAAGAGAACCAACAGTCTGTGATTTTCTCCACCAAACGCCAATGAGTGACGCCTAAGCTGATCAAGAGAAAAGTTACTGTCTTCAAGTTTTGTCTCGATGACGATCTTCATACTCTCTTGTGCGATGAACCCGTCGACGACACTGGCACCCGTTCCCTTCTGCTGAGTGAACTGAAGGTCCAAGTTTTCCGCGATGCCGCTAGTCTCGTCACCAAGCTCGGCGAGGAACTTGCCGAACTTCAGACGGTTGTAGTCATAAAGCCTACTCATCATCAGCAGGGTATTGTTAGTGACGATGTTCTCTCTCTGGGAGTACCTCGGAAAGTAACTGATCTGAGTCATAACTTTTCCTTCGTTAAATGTGTTAGGACTGCCCGACACAAATGTTCGCTAAACATAGAATGATGGATTGAAGAAAGGTAGTCAATCGCTTACAGGGGCTGCTAGATGGGCGACGCAGTCTCCGGCTTCCACCCTGCCTAGGTGCCGTTTGCAGACTACCGTACCCTCGCCTCGGAAAGTGACGGGCACGGGGGGCCGCGAAGGATTCTCCGGAAACAGGACCTGACCGCACAGATCGCCGACATTCACCTCATCGCCCAGATCGGTAGCCGGATCGAATAGGCCTGGTTCCGGTGCATAAGCGTACGCGTCGGGGCCGAATATGTGGAGGACCTGAGGCGTCTCAAGGTCGTCCGGCAGCGCGCCTTTAACCCCCAAGGCTGCCAGCAATCGGTCAACCGCCTGTTGCACCAGCTTTACCCCGGACCGCGATACGCTACCCGTGCCGCCGTATTCTCCTCCCAGAGAGATCACGTCCTGCCGGATGGCGGCATCGGGTAATCCTCCCTTATCAGTGCGGTTCTCGAAAACCATTACATGCGGCACGCCCAGCTTGGAAACCAAATCCAGGCTTAGGCGCTTGTGCTCAGAGGAAGTGTTGGGGCCGAAGTGGGTGCTGGCGTGCGGTCGGTAGTCTAGGGAGGCCCCGCCGCCGTGGAAGTCAGCTACCACTTCAACCCGAGGTAGCAGATGCTGTTCGACATAGTCCGCAATTTTCCACGTCGGTCCGCCTCCGGGGTCGCCCGGGAAGACCCTGTTCAGATTCCCTGCGTCTAGCGGGCTGACCCGCGCTGCCGCTAGCACGGCTGGTTGATTCAGCGCCGGTATGATGATGAGGCTGCCGCGGATTTGCTCGGGCTGCACCTCTTGGATCAAGCGCGTCAGGACCACCTGGCCCTCGTACTCGTCGCCGTGATTGCCGGCGGTCAGCAGGACCTGCGGCCCGGAGCCATTGCGAATGACGGCGACGGGGACGGGCAGTACCCCGTAGGCGCTGCGAGTGACTGAATGCGGCACATGCAGCCAGCCGATTTGCTTGCCATCGCGGTCAAAGTCGACAGTGGAGATTATTTGTGTCATGTCAAGATAACCGGCTTAGGCAAAGAGGCGCGTGATTTCGTCCACCGGGAAAGTTGGCAATGGCGTAAGATGGCCGTCGCGACGTAGCTGAAACCCGAAGGAGGGGGGACGCACCGTGCCGATGCGGGCTGCGGCTATGTTGGCGTCGTGCAGGGCCGCGAGGATGGCGTCGGCGGAATCGGCTGTGCAGCCGATTAGCAGCGCACCCGAGGAGATCACGCCGAGGGGATCGAGTTCAAAGGCCGTGCAGAGGCGAACTGTGGCCGGATCGATGAGCAGCGCATGGGAGTCGATTTCTGCGCCCACAGCAGATGCGGTGGCCAATTCCCATAGCCCCGTGGCGACCCCGCCTTCGGTTGGATCGTGCATGGCGGGAACTCGTCCGGCTTGGACTGCGATTTGGGCGTCGCGCACGACGCTGATGCCGGGTGTGTGGAGGAAGTCGGCGCAGGTGTCCAAAAAGACGGGCGTACAGCCGCGATCGCGCAATTGCGCGCGTTTTTCGCGGGCGATGATGGCGAGGACTAACTTAAAATCTGTCAATCTCCTAAAAAGGGAGATCTTCTTTCTCTTCTGGTGGTGGGTCCTGGGTTATGCCTAACTCTGCATCCTTTACCATCCTCTCAAGGATGTCATCTACTCCCAAAGCTGAGGATCTAGCTGCCTCAAAGAGTTCAGAGAGTAGTTGGCGCATGAGATCTTCTTCTTGATAGAGTGGTCCTATCTGGTCAAGAGTACGTCCTTTTCTGTTTTGCAGATAAGCAGCATAGTACTCGCCACTCTCATAGACCCCACTATATTCGATGCGAATTAATCCGTCTCCTAATGCAATGCGAAAGGCAGACTCATCTGCGGTTTCATGCCAACTGATGCCTTTTTCACGTGTCTTTGACAACAATTTTCTAAGTAGTATGCTGAATTTATCGCTAACCATTATCAATCTCCAATGCTGCGTTCTTTAAGCGGCTATCCAAGCGTCCTAAAGTAATAGTGAGATTATCCAGAACCTCTCGCATATTTGGGGAGAGAGAAGTAGCACGTCCGCCCCTTGTTATTTCTTCCAGCCGCCGCAATATGAGTCCGAGGTCATCAATCGACTCTGAAATATAGTCTCCCTCGTCTGGTTTAATATTGGGATCTTCAACAACTGATGCAAGAAGGAGCCTGAGCCGTTCACACCGATCAATTGCCCTTTCCCATTGTTCCATTCGACAGGTGTCCCTGAGCCCGGAAGCGAGACGAACCCCATCCGCAATCTGGTTTGAAAAAAGCCGAGTACTGATTTGAGCGATAGCTCCTTTCGCTATTCGGGTTGCCTCTTCGGCCGATCTACGCGTTTGTATGATCTTCCAAGCCGTAAAGGCAAACCCCATGAGTGTCAGAATCAATCCTACAATACTGGCAAGGTTGCCATAAGTAGTGAGGAGAGGCTCCCATGCCAAAAGGCTTTCTTGGAATTGATCCAAACCTTGCTCCACTCTCTCTATTATGAGGCTTCCGCTGCTCCTTGGACCGTTCGGTCCATCCTTTGAGAGAACGTATAGGTAAAAAGAGGTGCCCTTTGGGCCCCTCTGTCAAGGCGATAAACACACCCAAGGGGTAAGCTCTCTGATGGTCATTTGCAGGTCCTTCGATAGGCGGAGCTCGCTCCCTAGGCTTACTTCTCCTCGGCGAACGAATCCCTCAAAGCGTTTGCCTCGGTCGGCTATTTTAGACACCAGCCATTACTATCGCCCTCATCATTCCAACGATCACTTACCAGCGTCACCATGGTCTTCCCCATGCAGTCTTCGTCACGAAACACCGCGAGAATCCTTGCCGTTTTCTGTAGATCGTATACGACAAATATGATCCCCGAGAAACGATCGAATGTCTCATCCACGAGGATACCGGTCGTCTGGATCGTCCCTTCAACACCACGACTCCACGAAAACTCCGGTTCGGAATGGATGAGCATCCCCGGACGGGCAAACGCAACCATCCACAGTTCCCCCGTCACTGTGTAAATCCCTTCATCCACGACATGACGACAGTAGACCGGCCTTAGGATCGAGTCAGTATTGGCGTAAGGGGGCAAGGCTATCAGATTGCAGACCAAGAACCGTTGTTCGGCATCGAACCGTCCGGCCCTCACATTTGCGCGTACTTTCTCCTGCAACCGTTGTATAAGGTGAGTAACCCGTTGCTCATGAGGGAGATCTCCATAGGGCGCTATTACTTGTTGGGATACTGCGACAGAATGTCCTTCAGCCAAGCGCTCCTGCATGGCGACCTTCTTATCGAAGGACTCCTCCATCATCGCCTCGATAGCTGAGCCCTCTCCAACGAAAGAAGGAGTGATGACTTCAAGACGGAATGGGCGTTCGTCCCGACTACACCACCGGAATTCCGGGTGCCCTGTATCGACGGCTTGGGAGAGCTCAATCCCCTCTTTCTTGCATAGCACATAGAAATGCGTCTCGCCCAAAAGTTTAACAAGATCTTCGGATTTCTCTCCATCAAGCGCCACGTTTTGCTCACGGAGGAGCCGCAACATTTGCGCCCGTTTTCGATCCACGAACTCATCATCGACGACTTCATCGATGTCCCTTACCGGTGGCCCCAACAACTCCAATATTGGGTTGTTCGCGACACCCGCTATGTCGGCCATCGCGTCAGAGTACGCCTCATAGAGGCCCTCAGCATCTTTATTCGTAGCTTGGCGTCCACGGACCCTATTGATCGTCGCGTTGATTTCGTCACATTTGCTCTCCCAGTTCTCGTCTATGTACTCCGTCCAGCTCTTCAAGATGGAGTAGTCGACCCGTTGAAGAAAAAAGTGCAGTCTTGAATCCCCGTTCGGTGTGCCTTCGCCTTCATCCGGCCCCTCGACCTTCCCTTCCGTCATAAAGCCAATGAGGCCATAGTTTGATTCATCTGTCCAGAAGGCTGGACCGCCGCTCATCCCGCTAAGGTTTTGAACGACTGGTGGCTTCGGCAGAGAACTGTAAAAGGGTACTTGATCGCCTAGTCCATCGGATCCTACTCCCTGTGCCAACACGTGAATGCACGGCATAGCGATCCTAGTATTCTCATGCTCGCCCTTTACGTTGTGTTTTTCTTCGGTCGGAAATCCGATTCCAACGGCATGGGAGACGGGCCATTCTGGGTCTCCCTCCGGTCGCACTACGAATGTCTCCTTCCCGATGTGGCTAGGAAGTCGTCTGTCTATTGGGCAAAGCGCGATGTCGGGAGGAGCCTTAGGATAATCGGCCGGGGGCGTCAAGAAAGGGCCCTCAATGGCCACTCCGGGAGATTCGGGACAATAAAAACCCTCGTGCTCCCGCCCTTCCTCGCGGGCACGTTCTTGAAAATGCTCGATTACATGGCGGGCAGTGACGGCATAGGTCTTACAGTTGATTTCTATAAAGGTAACGGTGGCCGTCTTGACCGCTGGGCGTGGAACGAACATCCGATCCATTCCATAGAATTTGAACCTGGATATGGTTGCCGCATGTTTGCACGCATCCATAACCTCATTATGAACAGGTAGCTTCACTGCACTTCTCCATCATAGGCCATGTAGCTCCGCGCACCCGCCGGAGCTACCGCATGTATGTCGTCTGGGCCGGCGGGACACTCACCGCCCAGCTATTCAATCGTAGTTCGGACACCACCGAGTCCACAATAACCGACAAGACCGCGATTAGGTAAAGAGGCGTGCGATCTCGTCCACCGGGAAAGTGGGCAATGGCGTCAGGTGGTCGTCGCGGCGTAGCTGAAGCCCGAAGGAAGAGGGACGCACCGTGCCGATGCGGGCTGCGGCGATGTTGGCGTCGTGCAGAGCCGCGAGGATGGAGTCGGCGGAATCGGCTGTGCAGCCGATTAGCAGCGCACCCGAGGAAATCACGCCGAGGGGATCGAGCTCAAAGGCCGTGCAGAGGCGCACTGTGGCTGGATTGATGGGCAGCGCGTGGTAGTCGATTTCTGCGCCCACAGCAGATGCGGTGGCCAATTCCCACAGGCCCGTGGCGATCCCGCCTTCGGTCGGATCGTGCATGGCGGTGACTCGTCCGGCTTGGGCGGCGATTTGGGCGTCGCGTACGACGCTGATGCCGGGTGTGTGGAGGAAGTTGGCGCAGGTCTCCAAAAAGGCGGGCGAACAGCCGTGATCGCGCAGTTGTGCATGTTTTTCGCGGGCGATGATAGCGGTGGCTTCAATGCCCAAGCCCTTGGTCAGAAGCAGGGCATGGCCGGGACGCAAGCCCGAGGAGCGCACCAAGCGGTCGCGCGTGGTTTCCCCGAGCATCTGGCCGATGACCAAGGGACGGTCGAGTCCGTAGGTCACCTCTGTGTGGCCGCCGCAGACGGCGATGTCCAAGCCTTCGGCTGCTTGGTGGATGGAGCGGAAAATAGATTCCGCCAATTCGGGCGTGGTGCCTTCTTCGGGGAGGAGGATGGTGCTGAGGAAGAAGCGGGGCGTCGCTCCCATGGCGGCAATGTCGTTGGCATTGACGTGGACTGCGTACCAGCCAATCTCGTCGCTGGCGAAAGTGATGGGATCGGTCTTGGCCACTAGCAAGCGGTCGCCGCAGTCGATGACCGCCGCGTCTTCGCCCACAGTCGGTGGCACGAGCAGGCGTTCGTGGCGGTGGGTATAGGCCGAGAGCAGACGGCTTAATTCAGCGGGAGGCAGTTTGCCGGCTGGGTAAGTCTTCACGGGGCGTAGAAGGCGATGATGGCTTGGACGAGAGCGGGGATACTGCTTTCGCTGGGCTGCACGTGAACGGCAAATCCGAGCTGACGCACGGCTTCAGCCGTAGTTGGGCCGATGCAGGCGATGTGGGTGCGGGCGAATACGGTCTCCGCGCGTTCTGATCCTAAAACCTGATGAAAATTGTGGACGCTGGAGGGGCTGGCGAAGACGATGAGATCGAGTTTGTTCTCGGCTAGTGCGGCGGGGAGTTCGATTTGGTCCGGCAGGCGATTTACGTACGTCGTTAGGTGGTGAACTTGAGCACCGCGTGCGGCGAGCGTATCGGCGAGTTCGGTGCGGCCAATGGAAGAGGCCGGCAAGAGAATCTCTTGGTCGGTCACATCGAATGCAGCAAAGGCACTCGCTAGTGCGGCCTGCGATTGGCGCGGGGGCACGAGGTCGGGGACTAAGCCCTGTTGGCGCAGCGTCGCAGCCGTAGCCAAGCCGACGGCCGCGATGCGCGTGTGGGAAAAGACCCGGGCGTCGAGGCCGCGCTGATAGAGCCGGTCGCAGAAAAAAGCCACGCTGTTGGGGCTGGTGAAGACGACCCAAGCCGCTTCCCCAAGCCGGTCTTGGGCTGCATCCACAGCCGTCCAGTCGTCGGGCGGGCCGATGTCCAAGAGGGGCAGCGTCGATACGGCTGCTCCTTCGGCTTCGAGGCGTTGCTGGAGGAGGCCAGCCTGTTCTCGGCTGCGGGTGACGAGCAGGCGACGGCCAAAGAGCGGCTTGCTCTCAAACCAATTGAGTTCTTGGCGCAGCGCGACGACTGGGCCGATTGCGATGAGTGCCGGCGAGCGTATTTGCTGGGCAACGGCGCGATCCGGTAGGTGTTGGAGATCGGCGACGACTGTGCGCTGGTCGGGCCAAGTGCCCCATTCAATAGCTGCGGCCGGCGTCGAGGCTGACCGGCCCCGAGCGACGAGATGCTGGCATATACTGGCGAGCTTGCGAACGGCCATGAAGATGACGAGGGTGCCGTCAAAAGCCGCTAGCTGATCCCAGTCGATGGTCGCGTCGGGCTTGGCCGGATCCTCGTTGCCGGTGACTAGCAGGGCGGCCGAGGCGATGCCGCGATGGGTTAAGGGAATGCCCGCGTAGGCCAAGACGCCAGAGGCTGCAGAAACGCCGGAGACGATTTCAAAGGGAATGCCAGCCTGGCGCAGGTACAGGGCTTCTTCGCCGCCGCGGCCGAAGATGAAGGGATCGCCGCCTTTGAGGCGGACGACGACATGGCCTTGACGGGCGTGATCGACGAGGAGCGCGTGGATCGCGTCTTGGGAGGGGTTTTTGCGGCCGCCGCGTTTGCCAACCGCGATTTGCTCACACGTGCTGGGCACTAGGTCGAGCAAGCGGCTGTCGAGGAGGTCGTCGTAGAGGACGACGTCGGCCTCGCGCAAATAGCGCAGGCCCTTGAGGGTCAGCAGGCCCGGGTCGCCGGGGCCGGCTCCGACAATGTACACAGTGCCTGGGGTGGCGTATTCAGCGGACATTAGGGTTCCTGCAAAAGGGCATCGGCACCTTGGGCGCGCAGGGCGTCTGCGAGGGATTCGGCTAGGGATTCAGCACGAGCGCGGGGGGCACGCAGTTCGGCGCGCAGCAATTGCGTGCCTTCGGGATGGCCGACCAAGCCGTCGAGCGCGAGGAGGTCGCCCTCCATGCGGCCCCAAGCGCCGACGGGTGCGTGACACCCGGCGCGCAGAGTGTGCAGCAAATGGCGCTCGGCTTGCACTGAGGCTAGGGTTGGGGCGTGGTTGAGGGCTGCGACGGTGGTACGCGCAGGGTGATCGGCGCGCATTTGCAGTCCTAAAGCGCCTTGGCCGGGCGCGGGCAGGACCTGATTCAGGGACAGATAGCAGCCGATGCGCTCTTGCCAGCCGAGGCGGTTGAGTCCGGCAACGGCCAAGACCACGGCATCGCACTCGCCGCGCATGGCTTTGTCGATGCGGGTGTCTAGGTTGCCGCGGATATCTACAATGTTCAGGTCGGGCCGCAGGGCCTTGAGTTGGGCGCGGCGGCGCAGGCTGCCCGTTCCCACCCGCGCGTCGTCCGGCAAGTCGGCCAGTGAGGATATGCTGGGACCGATGAGGGCATCGCGCACATCTTCGCGCTTGGGCGTGGCGACGAGGGCGAGATCGGGGTGCATCTGGGTCGGCAGGTCTTTCAGGCTGTGGACTGCTAAGTCGATACGTCCGGCTAGCAGGGCGTCTTCGAGGGCTTTAGTAAAAACGCCTGTGCCTCCCAAGCTGCGCAGCGAACCTGTCGTCGCGTCGCCAGTGGTGCGGATGATCGAGATCTCAATGTCTAACTCGTCACGCAGCGCTAGTAAGCGGTCGCGGACCTCGTGGGCTTGAACGAGGGCAAGTTGGCTGCCGCGGCTGCCGATGACGAGTTTCACGAGGTGTGGTCGTAGGGTGTATATAGGCAAGGGAAGATTCCCTCAGTGGAAATCTTCCCTTGCCCCAAATACCACCCGTAGTTTGTAGTTATTTACACGTCGTAGTAGAGCGCGAACTCATAGGGATGGGGCCGCAAGCGGAGAGCATCGACCTCCTCGGTGCGCTTGTAGTCAAGCCACGCATCAATCAGGTCATCCGAAAACACATCCCCCTGCAACAGAAAGTCTCGATCCTGCTCCAAGTGATCCAACGACGCCTCCAACGAACCCGCCGTCTGCGGCACGCCTGCCCGCTCCTCCGCCGACAGATCATACAGATTCTTGTCCAACGGCTCGCCCGGATCCAACTGACGCTCAATCCCGT
>VXML01000057.1 GCA_009841115.1 Gemmatimonadota bacterium
AAATCCGAGAGCGTACTAGGGGCCGAATACGAAAGGCTTGGGGAGATCATACTCCTAAAGTGTTGGATCCGTTCGGTGGTTCGGGTGCACTACCATTCGCCGCCGCATGGCTTGGGTGTGAGTCACATAGCATGGACTACAACCCGGTCGCCGTATTTATACAAAAATGCGCACTGGAGTACCCTGCCAAATATGGTAGGGATCTTATCGATGATGTACAAGATACTGCAAAGGCCATACAACAGGAAATTTACAAGACAGTCAGTAAATTCTATCCTGATAGTAAAATGGATGATGGTATACTGTATGGATATAGGTGGTGCCGCACAATCCCGTGCATGTGTGGGGTGACCATACCACTCGTAAACTCATATGTGCTATCAAAAAAACGTAAGATATACCTTTATCCAAATGTCGAAGGAAATGTGGTACGGTTTAGTGTGGTAGGTGAGTCGTATGGCATAGTTCCAAAAGATTTTGATCCTACAAAGGGCTCGATCGGTGGCAATGTGATCAAGTGTGTAGCGTGTGGTCAAACGTACACTAATACAGAGATGCGCGCCATGTTCAGTAAGGGAAAAGGTGGAGAGCAGATGATGGTTGCCATATATGTCCATCCAAAAAAGCGGGGGCGACTCTATGTTGAGATTGATAATGATCATACAACAATATACAAGAAATCCAAAGCCGAGTTGGAGAAGCAACGTACGCTATTCCGAACCAAATATGGGATAGATCCAGTACCTTCCGATATTATGCCGACACCGGACGGCAGAGAGTATAGAGAGGGCTCCCCATACTGGGGTGTCTTACTTGTTGTTATGCACGGCTACACCCGTTGGGAACACTTGTTTAACACTAGACAGCTGTTGTGTTTGGTAAGTATGCTGGACATATTTCGGCTCACTGAAGCGCAACTTATAGCAAGATATGGTGAGGAATATGGATGTGCAATTATGTCATACATGGCGCTCATATTAAACAAAACTGTAGAGAAGTACTGTAGATTGTCGCCTTGGTGGAGCGGAAATGAGATGATCAGCCACTGCTTCACCTCGCAGTCGCTCAAACCTACTGCAGACTATGCTGAGGCTACGCCCCATTACGCATGGCAGCAGAGTACCAAGTCCGTATTAGAGGGGTTGCGGGCAGCTCTATCGGCGTCAGATGGTAGTACGTATGTGGTCCGGAAAGGTTCGGCCACAGACCTCAAGTATTATGATGATGAGTACTTTGATGCTGTGTGTACAGACCCACCGTACTACGACTCCATGCAGTATTCAAAGACTGCGGATTTTTTCTACGTGTGGTTGAAACGTACTGTCGGACACCTATCACCATACAAGGATCTCTTCCGTGGCGTATTGTCGCCTAAGGATGATGAGGTCGTAGAGACTGCTAGTAGGGCATCTGGTATTACTGACGACACTCGTCATCTTGTACGTGATAAGGACGGCTACCAGTATTTAATGACTAAATCGTTACAAGAGATGCATCGCGTGCTGAAGTATGATGGTGTATTAACATTGGTATATGCGCATAAATCAACCGCTGGATGGGAGACACTCATACAAGCTATACTGGACGCGGGGTTCGTGGTAACAGCTGCATGGCCGATTGACACTGAACATCAGAGTAGAATGAAAGCTCAAGATGCAGCCGCGCTGGCATCATCCATATACATGGTTGGCCGCAAGTGGAAAAAACAACCCAAAGCATACTACCGGGATGTATTAGAGGAATTACGCGCGCATGTATGTGGCAAACTTGACCAGTTCATGAAACAAGGTATAAGCGGCGCTGACTTTTACATTGCAGCCATAGGGGTGTCGTGTGAGGTGTATGGTAAGTATGAGAGCGTGGTGCGTGACGATGATGGCCGACAGGTCACCGTGGCCGATATGTTATCAGACATACGTGGCATATGCTCTGATCATATAGTCAAATTTCTCACTAGCGGTGCCGCCGGAGAGATAGACGCGATGTCTAAATTATACATATCATGGAGGTGGGCGTACGGCGACCGCGCCGTGCCATATGATGTCGCGCGTAAACTGTTTACTGGAGTGGGCTTAAATATTGATGATTATGTTGGTACCATACTCAAAAAGACCGGCCAGACCATGATTGTGCTGGACTATACGCGACGTGAAAGGGACATACGCACAAAGAACACCATCGACATACTGCACAAGGCGATGCAGTTGTGGCGCGATCAGGAGACTGGTGCGATGCGCGAACTACTTGTGTCTACAGGCAATCAGGGCAACCCAAAATTCGAACGAATAATACAGGCCATAATAGAAGCAGGTGCTGCACAACCGGGAGTACACTTGGAGACAGCTGAAAAACGCGATTTGGAGGCGTTTCTTTCTGGGAGACGGTCAGAGGCGCCAGGCGTCCATACTGGAAGGTTGGATGACTACATGCAGGGACCAGTAAGCTAACTTACTCTATTGTACCAAAATCATACCGCTTAGGCGTGGCTAAGAAAATACCGCAAGAATATGAGATATATGAATCCCAGCTTAATGATAGGCTGGCGAGCCGCTTCAGGTACGTCCGTAGTATAAACAAGGAAGAATCGTTGGTATTCCGGATGGCTATATTTCACAACTACATCAAGCCCCACAGCGGATAGGTGAACGGATGCCCGCCGAGGCCGTAGGTATAGACATACAAAGCTCCGACAGGTGGCTGACACTCATATAGAACACCGTATCTGCCGCGTGACGCATCGCGAATGCCTAATATCATCAAACTGTATGGGTTTTTGCCCCTGCACCCGCCCAATTATGGCGGAACTTTAAAAACTGGCCCAAAACACATTTCGGCTGCCCCCTTATCTCAGGTTTGAGCTGCATTGCAGCCAGGATCTGGTACGTTTAGATCCATCCTCGTCTTTGCAGGATGGACCCTACATCCGCGCCCTACTCACCATAGATGTGTATATGGATAAGATCTTAGCGACAAAAAGAAAGGTTTCTTTGAAAAATGATAGGACGACTTAACCCCTGATGCTCACTGAGGCAACTAAGCCGGATGTCTCGGAAGACACTCAGGATGTACTTTGATATGTGGCCAAGGCTGTCTAATCTCGGCAAGCACAGCCTCAACGGCATGACCAATTGCGTGCCACCATATTGAGTACTGGATCAGTTCGTCTCTGGACTTCAAACTACAAACTAACTTGCATTCGGTGTTGTAAAGTCGTCGCGCATCCTGTATGCGGCAGATGATCCCGCATCCACCAGACGGTCCAGTATCGTAAGCGTAGACTTTCTGAGTACAGGATCTGCCTTCAGTGACTGTGGCCGCCCGTACACGTACCTCTGCAGTATGGCCGCCAAGCAAGAGACGGCGCTTCCGTCCAGCGTGTCTTCCGTCTGTAGGCGTTCGGCCACCACCGTTAATGCCCCCGGAAGGGCGCTCTCGCCCACGCTGTACAGATAGTGCGCAAAGCTCGTCAAGACCGGCGGCGTGGCAGGCAAGTTGGTAACGAAGCTATTGACATCATCTTCATGGTTTATGAGGAGCGGTAAATTTACTCGATCATTTCTCCAACCTATGTTGAACAGCATCTTGTCCACCAGTATTGAGCCTGTGGAATCGCGGGTACGAATGCCAAAAGACCACGAAGCGTCAACTATGCACCTTGAAAACGCTCGCCATATATCCCAAAATGAAGATTCCACAGGCGCCGCGATTCCACGCCGAATCAGTGTTACAACAAACCATTCCAGCTTCCCGGGGTGCTTATCTACCGCGTCTAGAAATGGCCTACAATAGAACGGTATCTCGTCTGGCGGTAGAACCAAAAGGATGTCCACCAAACCATTCGTCACGCTATCCCATAACTGAGAGTCAACGAGTCCACCGCGGTTCTCGCGTTCGTCGATCCAGACATCCATGATCGTCTTGCCGGTTCTGGCAAAGAAGTCTTTTGTGAGGGACAAGTTTGGTTTTCTGTCCAGCATGCGCATAACGTATAGGGCGGCATTTCTGCCATGTTGCGGCTCAATGTCAAGTTCGGTCAGCTCCTCTCTAACGTTGACGGAGCCGTCCACGACTGCACCCCTAACGTATTTCAGTAATTGTTGTATGTCGTAGTTTGTGTTAGATTCAACCTGCCTGTTCACTCGGGTATGCTGCCGTTCGTACTGCGCTAGGCGGTTGGAGAGCATGGCCGCCGCACCCACACAGCGTAGCACCAAGCTGTGATGTTGTGGGCCAAGGTACTTGGCCACCCCCTCGGCTGCCATGATTGACACTTCGACGGACCCATGGGTGACTGCCCGGACCACTGCCTTCAGGATTCTCTCGTTTCTGTGGTCGCGCATCAATATGCTTGGAAGGATAAAAGCTGCATGTCCCGTACCCGTTGTGTCTGCCAACATGTGGGCTACAAGATAGTGGTCGTCACTGTCGCGCTCTATCGCGGACACTAACACATCTATGCACCATTGACGGTCGCCCCCGTCCATCTCGTCCCAGTGATCTCTGACACACACAGCGGCCACCACCGACGGACCCCGTTCCAGTATGTGCCTAAGGACATGTTCTGCATCATAGTGATAATCATCTCTTGCCGAGGTGAGAGCCTGTCGCCAAAACTCCGCATTCTCGCCCCCAGAGTTCTGCTTCCATTGCCTCAGCCCCCAGTTCAGCAACGAAGGAGCGGCAGAATACTGTTGGCTTTCCTCTACGGCAGTATTGTAAAAGCGCAGTAGGTCCGCATCCATTTCATCGGCGTCAAGAACCAAGATCGCTTTCCCGCTTTCATCCTCTGCATTGCCGCCGTCGGGGGGCGGTGCGGTATCAATGCGCTTAAGCCGCCTAATATCCATCTCGTATAGCATCAGCAGCCGCTTCCGATCCTTGTCCGTCCTGCCTATGTCGGGTATGTCTACCCGGTGGCCATCAATAACCTCCCAGACCAGATCCCTCTGTTCTGTAGACTGTATCTTGACTGCAAGTGCACTGATGTCCTCCCGGCGGTGTGGCAGCGCATTTGACTTCCTACGTTCGTCTGCATACCACCTGTCCAACGGATCAGATCCTGAGGTTACAGCATCTGTGGTTTGGTGTTCCTTTGCAAGCCTACTCCTGTCCAGTCTGATACACTCCAACGATTTCAGTAGTGCCAATGTGACCGAGCCGCCAAATGTTGGGTAAGCGCAACATACACTGGCCACCACCGCAGTCGTCATCACGTTGTTACTGCCTCGCAATATCCTCAACAGTAGGGGTTCTACGAGATCTTGGTTTTCGCATACCTCCAGCAGCCAATACTCAAGGGCCATCAGCGCACACTTGATGACGTTGGGCACGTTTGGTGTTCCCCGATATGCCTGCCATAGGGTGTCGTCGGCCCATTGCACGACACTGCTGCCTGGAACAGCGATTGCTATGGGGGAGGTATGTCCGGTTCTGGACTCCGACAAGTAGCCGCCCCCCTTTCTCTTCCCATACCAGTCTCCCGCGTGGTTTAGGATATCCAATATGAGATTGATTCCGACATTTGGGCTACATTTAAGCAGTGCCCAGAACGGACCGTGAAACGCGCTGTCGGGGAAAAAGTCAAAACTGGTGTTGGTGCGTATCCCAAACTCATACTCATTATGAGGGGAGAATGAGATGCCGCCGGAATTATCCTTCGAGGTAAGGAACAAAGATCTGGTAAATTGGGACATCTTTTCGGGAAATTTCAGGCACGCAAGAAATCCATTCACGCCGTTGGTTAGAAGACTGCCGAACTCGTCCGACAGTGCGCCATTCCGCTGTGAGTCGGGTGATGCCCGCTCAATCAGATCTAGGAAACTGTCCTCATCGGCGCCGGGTATTTGTACAATGATCTTGAGGACCCTCTTTCGAAGGTCATACTCATATTCATAATCTGGTTGCTCAAGTAGTCTATACGCAATGCGGCCAGCCGGGTTTATACCGGCCGGCTCCAGCGAACGTACTCCCAGCAACCAGTCTTCAAGAAATCCCACTATCTGCATGGTGTGCGCGGGTAGAAGGTTCTCAAGGTTGTCCGCAATGACCTCTAGTAGTACTGGCCATGCCTCACCATCTGGTTCCATCAACAATGATTTTGGAATTGTCCGGCCATCGTCCGACTCTGGCGACTTGGTACACGCCATCCGCGTCAGATGCATCATCCTAACAAGGAGGCGTGCATCATCATTCAATATCCGGTCTTTTTGTCGCGCAATAAATTCCTGAACGAAGTTGGATATCAATAGAGAGATCAGTACGTCATCCCGGAAGTGTGAAGGGAGCGAGTCGTCACCATACGCTGATAACACGAACCGGTCAGTCTTTGCGGCGTTTGTGTCCAGTTCTTCCTTTAGCCACTCGCGGAACCCTCGGCGAATGGCCGGATGAGTCCCGACATCTTTTGCCATGGGACGGGTCGACCATTCGTGCTTTAACGCACAAGATCCGACCCAGTGGATAACTGCCCAGTCCTCAATTACATCATGAGCCAAAGCGGCGAGCCCGCCATCTCCCATCAGCACAATACCATCCTTGCACAGTCTGTCCAGCGCTCCTTTGTCCGCCCCTTCGGTCGGAACGAATGGACGCAATTCACGGGCACGATACACTGCGAGATTGACTAGCGCCTGCTCACGCCTGTCGGGCAACCCATCCGCAGTCTCGCCGTCGTTCCGGACTATCTCACTCCACCACTTTTTTTGGAATGCCATAATGTCGGCTGGAATGTCCTGCCGATTCGACCAGTCCATGCGCGCCGCCATGTCCAAAACGTATGGTGTACCCATGACCTGTTTCAGTTCAGGATGGGATATGGGGATCCTAAGACTGGGATTGTCTTTGCAGACCTGCTCCATCTCATCTGCGCTGAGCGGAGGCACCATGACCTTATGGCATGTCAGCAATCTCTGGTTGAAGAACGCCGCCACAGCATTCTCTATTTCACTGTCTCTACAGGTCAGCATCAACGAGACGTTCGGGCAACTCTCTACTATTTCTACCAAGTCATCTAACGCGTCGCGCACGGAACACTCTAGCAAGCGTTCGAAGCCATCTACATATATCAAGACTCTTTCTTGGGCCCCCACAAGGAGTTTGAACTGTTCGCCCGAAATAGTGTCTAGCAGGACATCATCAATGTGACTCTTTGCAAACTCTGTCGCCCGGAAAGACAGGCACAGATGGCTGCCCGAGTGCTGTTCGATTACCGCCTTGGCCAGTGCGGACTTGCCGGAACCCGGCGGACCCGTCAGTGCCACCACTCTGTTGCCCAGAGCTGTGGATGTTTGTGTGGTTACTTCCGTACGCGACAGGGTCGCTGCCTTTCCGATGGTTGAGTATATTCCGTTCAGTATGGTTGTGGAATGATCCATCAGTTTCTGTAGTTTGGGAGCAGATATAGCACTGTATCGCTCTAGCAGGCTGGCCGGCAGGTCGGAGCGGCAGAATTGTTTGGCTCGTGAAGCAGTATCTGATGCAACCGCCACCAGTTTGTGCCATGTATCTCTTGCAGCGCCCACCGCATCAGAGTCCCCTGACGACTGTGCCAGTAACTGTGTAACCATGGCCTCATGCTGGGCGGTATCTGTGGTGAAATCAAAGAATAGTACATACATCGTCTTAAGAAAGCACCAGAACCTGTCTTCGCTGACACTGTCAGACGAGTCCACGCTGTCTACAATGGAACGGATCTGCTGATAACATCTTCTTGTCGTATCAGAGACGAATTTTGGAGTCTCCAACCTGTCTTTGAAATCAGCCGCACCTGGCGAGCTCCTGGCGCAGGCCAGTAGGCTGTTAAAACCGCCCAAATTATCAGTGCGGCTCAACGTGGCAAGTATCAGAGCATCCCTGTTGGGATTGAATCTGTCCGCGTTAAAATCGTTCCAAAACCGCTGGATTGTCTCTTTGCAGCCGTCGGACTTTCTGACTGCAAAACTGCGCCTGATCTGTATTGCCATCTTGCGCGTTATGTTCTCCGACGAGCAGGTGACTAAAAGATCGTCGGTTTCCCAACCCAGCCGACTCGTCTGAAAGTCTACCTTGTCTACTTGGTAGTCTCGAAAAATTACCGGAATTCCACGGGTGAGGAGCAGCGCCAAAAACATGGCCCCCACGTGCTGCTCAAATACGGTTCCGGCGCCACCAGTTGATAGCGGACTAGAGACTCCAGTCATCGTAAACACATACATTAATGACCTACGTAACAGTTTCGGATCGTGGTAGAGTCATACTAGATAGCAAATAATCCAAACCGTTTGGGTATGAGCCAAGTTGGTGTGTAGGGTTCTTCCGGTAACATTTAGGACGCAGTGGAAGGGTGTCGTGCCGTAGCCAAACCTGGCACCGTCATCACTCCCCGTGGGGCGGACCTCCCGCTAGAAGGAGACAGATCAGCGATACACACTCTAGCGATAGGATGCCAACCTCAGATTCTCGATTCAATCCTCGTATCTATGTATATTCACACAATCATCTTCCCTGATCAGCGCGTACACTCACCATCCCAGTCAACATAGTATCTTTTCCACTTCTCCATAATTCTGGAATTATATGCCAATTCGTTGGTCTCTGCTACGACATATACAGGTTCCAAGTTATTACACTCTGATGTATGATTGCAGTATGATATTATTCAAACTTAACCCCCGTCCCGGGTACTGCCCGTAATACCTCAACCATTTACTCCATAATCTAGATTGGCCATGCGGCCTACAAATTTCAATTGAGTGGGGGACCAGTCTGTCTTGAATCCCTTCTTTTATCCCGCACACTAAGATACACATAGCGCGGTATGGCAAGACATCGGAGATAAGGTGCAACCCGGGCAGATTCTGACCTGTCCGAGTACGACATTCGACGGTCTGGCAGGCAGCCAGATCTGCGTGCATCTGGACTGGAAACTGGGGCAAGGTACCTCTATTTCTGCTCCGCTAAAACTATCTCATTTT
>VXML01000065.1 GCA_009841115.1 Gemmatimonadota bacterium
GTAAAGTAGTTGGCGGCAAACAGCAACACTGCGAGAGAAAGCAGCGGGGTACCAATGAAAAACAAGAAATCCCATTGGCGGCTGATGATCCAGCCCTGTGGGGCGGCAGTCGTCATCGCTACCCGCCCTTACAATCCAGCAAATACCGAAAGGAACACTAGGCCCGAGGTCTTCCGTTCCCCATCCCCATCTTTGATCTCCAACGAACGACGATCAAAGCGCACTCCCATCTGAGTGGTCAACTCGTATCCGGAATAGGCCCGAGTACTCGTCAGTTGACAGGCCAAGACCGTGCCGCGAAAGACGCCGGTCTGCTCTCCAGCCGCTAGTTGCCCCTCGTCACCTTTGAGATCGTAGAAAAAGCGCCCTTCAACCCCTAGCTGTACATAAGAGCGGTGGAGAATCGGGAAATTTGCCAGGACCATGTAGAGCACATCGTAACTGCGTTCCTGCGGTGCGCTACGGCTAAACGGCACTCGGCGCATAAATTCGCTTTTGATGCGCGGGGAAATGCCAATCGATTTCCACGAGAACGCATAGGCTGCTTTGTTTATCAACCCGACAAAACTAGACGACTCGCGGCCATTGCGGCCCTCGGGTCCCAAGGGATCGAAGGCCACCACCGGCGCACCCTCGTCGTCCAAGAGCACACGGCCCTCCTCATCCCGGGCCAATATCACCTCGGCCTCTCGCTGCTTCCACACGTCCATTTTGAATCGGTGGCGGGTACTCCACCCTCTAGGGCTGTCGTACTCCCAGTCCGAATAAAGCGTGTTGATCCACGTATTCTCGGCGGCCAGCAGGTCGGGCACAGGCACGTTGCTGCCAGTTGTCTCGCTGAATTGGCCAAACTCCGCTCTGGGCACGATCCACTGCACGAGGTGATCTTCGATATTGTCTTCGGCCCTCCGCACCATGTCGAAGAGCCGCCAGCGACCCAGCGTGGGGAAGCTCTTGGTAAAGGTAAAGATCCCGTAGAAGGTATCGTTGTCGCGCGCGGCTTGGTGCATGGCTTGGCGCAGGCGGCCGGCCGTGAGTCGGATTTCGGGATTGACCTGGACGCTGGTGTAAAAATTGTAGCCCCAGTGGTCTTTCTTGTAGGGGTAGTCCGGCTCGTCGTCGTTTTCAAAGCGATCAACCCAGCCGTTGTTGTTCAAATCAATGCCAAAGAGAAATTCAGGCCGATCAACCTCGTAGCGCAGAAAAGGCTCATCGTAGTCCGGGAAAAAGTTTTGCCGCTCACCGTTGCTGTTTTGGTTAAAGTCGGAAAGAAAGTCTCCGTTTTCGTCGTAGCCGGGAAAAACCGCTGGATCGGCCACGCCGTTAGGCCGGACTAGGAAATACTGCCCCGGAATGGGAATCAAACTGCCCTGATAGCGGCGTAGTTGATCTGGATGCCGGTCATTGTCGTCGTTGTCATCGACAAAGTCATAAGACTGGATGATGGCTTCGGGCGAGTAGTCAACCAAGCCGCGACCATCCACTGGCCGCACATTGGTGCTGTATCCGTCGTCCATGCCGAAGCCTTCGAGAAAAAAGCGCCAAGGGCCGATGTTCCGCGCCAAGTTAACCATGTAGGCCACGTCGTGCTGGTCTCCGACAATGCCAGCAATAGCTTTGTGCTTCTTCAGGGTCGTCGTCGGGTACTTGCGATAGCGGGTGTTGACGTTGAGCTCTCCGTAGAAGTCGAACCCGTACCAATCGCGCATCTCGGCAGTAAGGCCGTATATCTGGCTCGCAGTGGGCAGCCCGTAGTCAAAGGCCACTTCTTGCTGGTTGAGACGGTTTTTGATGTTGCCCGCTGCTCGCGCGACCTGGAGAAATTGCGGCTGATCCACTGGATTGGTCTGCCGGTCAGACGCGACCTCCACCCGGTAGTCGTTAGCCAGAATGAGCCGAAAACGCACCTTCTTGATCGCGGTCACCGCATCCTCGGCCTCGGCCAAACTCAACCCCAAGCTCTGCTGCAATAGCAGGCGCAAGGTCCCAGCTTCGTTTTCCCCGTCTTCGACCGCCAGCGGATATTTGAGCATGATGCGCTCGGAGCCGTCAGCCGTCAGGAAGCCGTCGCGAACCTTGCCCCCTTCGCGCAATGGTCGGTAGCCAATGCTGCTGCCGGTGATGACCGTATCCCGAGGGACTAAAGTCACGCTGTCACCCGCGGCCACCTCACGCATTAAGGTCGTCGTAATCTCCACATCGTCGCTGAAGAGCACTGCCCCCCCTTCGCCGTCTTCGGGCGAATCGTCGGACAACCTCACCACCAGCAATTCGAGCCGCCGGTCTAACTGACCCGAGGTTAGCAAACCCGTAAAGGGACTTTCCTGAAAGCTCTCCAAGGCCCCGTTGTTGCTGTGGGCATTGATGAAGGTCGCACCCACAGTCAGGTGATCACTAACATCGGCTTCAAAGCGGAGAGCGGATAGGTTCGTCGCGTTTTCTAGCTGCCGAGTTGGAAAATCGGCGCTGATGTCGATGATCGGCGATGAGATTCGCGAAAATAGCCCGGTCGCCCGCAAGCGCTGGGTAGCCAAACTAGTCACTACACCATTGAAGCCAGTCTTGCGGAAAGTCAGGGGCGTCAGCGTCGTGAAAAGCTCGTCCCCGACTACAATCGAATAGCTGTAATCGCCACTGGTATCCGAGGAAATGATGAGGCGATTGAACCAGCTTCGGTACTCGCCGCGCTTGGTGACTTGATTGCTGGCACTGGTCAGCGGCTGGGTCTGCCGCCAATCGTAGATGAGCCAGCCTCGGGTGATTAAATCGCCGTAAGGATCGTAAAAATAGAACCCCTCTTGGCTGCGCGACACATAGCGGAGAAAAGGGTCCCGCGCATAGTTAGTGTACTGCCACTGGCGGCGGCCGTACTCGGTAAACAGCTCCTGCGGCAAGTACCAACGCTGAATAGTAGGGTCCAGCGCGTCGATCAGCATCGACCGGCCCGCGGCCGAGAACACGCGACGCTCGTCAACCCGGCGGCCGAGGCGATTGCCGTAGTCTATCTGAGCGCCGACCTCAAGGGTGCATAGGGCCACTGCGCCCAAGAGCAACGCGAATTTAGCTCGCAGTACGCCCATTACTGAATTCCGGCGTACACGGTGATGAAGCTAGTCGTCGAATTGCTGCTCTCGCTGCCCTTGGCAAAGCCGCTGTCGTTTTCTAGCACTAGCTCGGTCTGGGTGCGCCCGTAGCGCAGGCCGAGCTGGGTCGTCAGGCGATATCCCATGTAGTCCGAGGAATTGGATAGCTGCACCGCCACGTTTACGCTGCTCAAGTCGCCCGTTTCCGTAGTGACGCCGCTGGCGACCATAGCGTCCTCGTCGCGCATCAAATCCCTCAGCAGCAGTTGCTCTACCCCTCCCATCAACACGGTGTGCTTCAGCACCGGCAGTCGGGCCAGCAGCATAAAGCTGCCGGTCCACTCCTTGCGCTCATCCTCTTGCACCAAAAACGGCGTACGCCGCAAGTATTCGCTCTTGAATTTGGGCTGGAGGCTGAAGCGGCCTACGTCGTAGGTGTAGTCGAATTTGTTGATCAAGCCGAAGAAGCTCGTGTTGGTCCGCAAGCGACGTCCATCTATATCGCGTGGATCGTCTTGGTTTTGGCGATAGAAGTCGTACTTGAACTTGTTGATGATGTTGAGCCGATCAATTCCCGCGTAGTCGAACCCGAGCCACAGCGAATTGACCCAAGTGTCTTGGGCCGGCAGAATGTCGGGGACGAGGGGCTGGATCGGCGGGGCATCGACATAAGGCGTAGGGGCGCGCCGGTCGTCTGGAATGGTGTCGGCGACCTTTTTCAGCGCGTCAAAAACCCGTAAGCGACCCACGCCCGGCACATCGCGGTCAAAGGTAAAGAGCGCGTACTGGACGCGGCTCGACCGATCAGTTGAAATCATCTGCTCGTCTGCCTGTCCCAAAGTCAGCCGTGCCCCTGGCACGAGTTCGGCACCAGCGAACACATTATAGCCCTGCCGGTCGGTCTTATAGGGGTAATCCGGCAAGTCGTCGTCTTCAAAGCGGTCGATCCAATCGTTGTTGTTCAGGTCGATGCCAAAGAGGTATTCGGGCCGATCAACCGCATAGCGCAAAAAAGGCTCTTCGTAATCGGGAATGAGGTTGTTGACCGTGCCATTGTCGTTTTGGTTGAAATCCGAGATGAAATCGTTGTTCTCGTCCCACCCGGGAAAGATGAGCCGATCATTGGCCGAACCCGCGCGGATCCAGTCGGGATATTGGTCTTGGTCGTCGTTGTCCTCGACAAATTCGTAGAAGTTGCGCTGGGAATTATCGTATTGAATGTCGCCATTGGTATCTACCAAAAAAGCTGTGGTCGAATACGCATCATCCATCATATAGACCTCGCCGAAGAAGAACCACGGATGGAACTGACGAGAGAGGTTGAAAAACCAAGCGTCGGACTGCTCGGTGGAAATTTTGTGGTTCTTGCCAGCCGTAAACAGCGCTGCGTTGGGATACTGATAGTAGCGCTTGTTGCGATCCCACTCTCCGTAGAAGTCAAATCCCCACAGCCCCTTGCCCTCCACTGTAAATCCGCCGACTAGGTTACCCGTCGGCAGACCGTAATCAAATTTGACGAGCTGGAGATTGGAAATGTCCTTTACGTTGCCTTCGGCTCGCCGCAAGGTAATCAGCGCTGGCTCGGTGGCGTCTATGGTTTCCGCACTCAGGGGCGCAGAAGGCATGGCGCGTCGGCCCGTTTGCCGGTCGGACCACATCTCCACCTTGAAGTCATTTCCCAATACATATTCAAATTCCACGGCCACGATTGAGGTCGGGTCTGGACCGATGTAAGCCGGGTCGTTGAAGTCGTAGTTGAGCACGATGCGCTCATGGCCGTCGGCGGCCGTGTACCCCTGGCGCTCAAAACCGCCGAATTTAATCGGCCACTCCGCACCAGCGCGGACGACCTCTTCCGCTTCGAAGACCTGCTCTTTGTTCGTCTCGAAGTCGCGGCTGATGATGCGCACTTTGTCGCGAAACAAAGCCGCGCCTCCCTCGCCATCCTCGGGCGTGTCGTCGCTGAGAATGATGGCAATAGCCGTCAGTGGAGTGCTGCTCTGGCCGGAAGTGAGGCTACCGGCGATCAAATCGCCGCTGAACAGGTCGAGCGTGGTATTCGTATTGCGAGCATCGACTATAGTCGCGCCCACCTCGATGAAGTCGCCGACCTGGACTGTACCGCGACCGCCGAACATGGTAGTGGTATTGGTGCGGGTTTCCGGCTCTCTGGTCTCGCCCAAGATCGGGTCACTGATGCGCGAGGCGAGGATCGTGCCGGCGTATTTGTCGGCCATGAAGTCGATCTGGACGCCATTGTAACGAGGCCTAGAAAAGGTCATTGGCGTAAGGGTCGTGCGCAGCAGATTACCGACTGTAATGGAATAGTAGTATTGGCTCTGTGAGTCACCGCCAATAGTGACCCCGTTGAACCAAGAGTCGAAGCGGGCGTTCTGGAAGATGCTACTGCCGAGCTGCCCCGGCTGGTTTTGGCTCCAGTCGTAGATCAGCCAACCGCGGCCGATGAAGTTGCCGTAGAAGTCGTAGAAGTAATCGCCTTCGCGGTGGATGTTGACGTAGCGGCGAAACTCATCCCTAGCGTAGTTGGAGTACTCCCACTGTCGCCAGCCGTATTCGTTGAAAAGCTCCTGGGGAATGTACCATTTCTTGATTGCTGGATCGAGCGCGCCAAATAGGACCCCGGGGCCGCGCGGCTCAAAGCTAACCGCCCCGCCGCTCTGGCGGCCCAAGCGGTTGCCGTACTCTTGGGCTTCAGCCGTTCCGACCGCCAGCACCAGCGCGGCCCAACCAATCAGCCTCCACATTCTAAACGCTTGCAAATCATCTCTCCCTAAATTTATTGAGCAATCTAGTAAGCCACTCCGACAACCCCGATTTTCCTCACTTGGCCCGTGCCGGCTTGCAACGAGACGCTAAACGCATAGTGCCCCGGCGGCGCGTACACCCCGTCGTCGTCCCGGCCATCCCAAGGCTGGGCAAAGCGACCGCTAATGGCCTCGCTATCAACTAAGGCCCGGACCAAGCGGCCAGACAGATCGAAAATCGAGACTTTTACCGACGAGGGCCGCGCGATATTAGTGATGTCGTACTGGATGAGAGCCTGATCGTTGACCCCGTCACCGTTGGGTGTAAACACCGATGAATTCACGGCCACATTGGCTAAGAGTTCTTTGCTGATGGGTACAGCCACCGAGAGATTGTCCGCTATCGGCGTACCCACTGGCTGGAGATCGGAATCGGCAAACCCAGACTGGCTCAAATCGGCGGCATTGCCGGCCACGACGCCCTGCCCGATAGTCGTTTCGACCGAGCGGTTGAAGGCGCGGCCAACAAAAGTCGTGCCAAAGCGCAGCACTCCGTTGTCAAATTCTACTGCCAAAACTGTCCCGTCTTCTTCTATGAGCGGGAAAGAGATCGCAAAGCGGTCATCGTGCACTTCGTCGATAGAGATGCTATTGCTGGTCTGGGGCAAGTTCGCCAGTGACGCGCCAGAAAAATCCGCCTCTTGCACCTCGCCGCCGGGCCGCTGGATTTGCACGCGCCCGATGGTCTCGACGCGCAAGGGAGTCTCGATCTCAAAGGCGTCAAAACCGCGCTGCTGACCGGATGCCTTGTTGAGTACCGCGTACAAGAATCGGGTATTCTTCCCCACGGCCGCTGAACGCGGCGAAATCTCGGCGATTAGCTCTTGCGCAAAGGGCGGCGAAATCACGTCAAAGGCCAAGCCGCCAACTACGGCCGCAGACTCAAAGTCATCGCTAAAAAAGTCAATGGAAAACTGGAAGTAACGCCGTGGGCCAGGCGAGGTAATTGGGACGCCAGCACCGTCTATTGGTAGCTGATCTTGGCTGACGATGCCGGACGCCGAATAGGGGGGAGACCAGCCACTCCAGTTGTTGACATCGTCGCGAATGGCCCCCTTATCCTCGCCCCGCAGTGCGCTGTAATCGGCCTCGTTGAGGGTGACGAGGGCCTGCTGGTCCAGCGGCAGATCCTTGAATATCCCAAGCGCCTCGCGCACATCCACCTCGTCGTTGTCCAACACGTCTCCGACCAAGGCTTTTAATTCGGCATCGGCGACGTCTTCAGCCCTCTTCCACGGCACCTCCACATTGGCCGTCGAAGTGCCCGAACGATTGCCAGCTTGAGCGCCGCCGCCCACGCGGAAGATGCGCTCGCCCGGGCGAACTTTGTTGAATTCGACCGGGTCTGGATCCACGCCCGTACGCGTGCGAACCTGCAAGCTAGAAAGGTTTGCGTCGCCTTCCGCATCTTGGATCCATCTCAAGTTGCCGAACAGGGCCAAGTCGCCAAAGTCAAAAATGTTGGACACATAACTCGCTTCGGGTACAAAGCCCGTGCCAAAAATCTGGAACTCGGCCATATCGAAGCCAGCCGCGGTCAGCACCTTCAGCCGCACAAAGCGCACGTATTGCGGGGGGATCCGCACATCCACCACGGATTGGTCGTTTTGGGTCTCGACCGCAACGGTTTGCAAGATGGGCACGCCTTCAAAGGAGTTTTCCGGCGTGCCATCATTGATAAAAATCTCATACCCCCGCAAGAATTCGTTTTGAAAGGGGAATTCCACTGAGGGAAAATCCGGATCGCCGTTGCGCGGAAAAAACTTGAAGCGGTTGAGGCCAAAGCGAGCACCGAGATCCAAGTCGATGATTAGCCCCAGGACCCGGGCACTTTGAGTGCCCCCAGAAGCGCGCATATCCAAGGCCGTGTCGCCGTCGTTGTCGATCAAATTGGCCAAGGCCCCGCTAATGGAGCGATTGTTCGGCGACTCAATGCTGCCGCCGCGCAATGGCGAGTTAATGCCGACCGCTATGTTGCGGGTGGTATCGGCGAGCTGGGGCGCAATGAAGTGGAGACGGCCCTCGGGTTCGAAGTCGATGACGCCCCCAGGAGCGTTCGTTTTTTCGATCGCAGTCGCGCTGCGGATGACTACGGCTTGGAGATCGCCCCCGCCACTCTCCCAACTCAGGCCTTCTGCACCGCCGATGATCACAACTTCCGCAACCGCTGATTTTTCCGCCGCGAAAGCGGCGAGCAAGAGACCACCGACAAGGCGGGCAGATCGAAAAGCTGTTCTCATAAATCGGACTCTAACTTAGCGAGTAAGACGGGTTAGGAGGGCATTCTACAACCGAATGCCCTCTGTATGTTGCCAAAAATGCATCACATCCTAAATTAACTGCCTGCTAAATAAGCGAATATTACCCCCTATAGCAAGAAAATTCCCATGACCTCGACTCCGCCCTTTCAGTGCAAGCGCATCCTCCCGCTCCTAAGTCTCTTGGCCCTTTTTTTCGCGTCCTGCAGTGGCCAACCCGAACAGCCTAAGGAGCAGGATATCGTCCTAGCGACCATAGCCGGTGCCCCCATTACCCTCTCAGCTTTCACCGAGTTCAGTGCGCTCATACCAGAGGGTATGAAAAAGGGTGATACCCTGCTCGATAAGAATCGCCACGTCCTCAACAGCTTGATCGACAAGCGGCTCTTGCTCGCCGAGGCCGAGGCCATTCAGCTAGCCGACGATCCCGCGCTCCAAGCCGAGTTGGCCTTTTTCGCCAAAAACCTCTTGCTCGATTTGTAC
>VXML01000112.1:0-65231 GCA_009841115.1 Gemmatimonadota bacterium
CGTACACGTCCGTGTTGAACGTCAGGGCGATGTCAATGTTCTCGCCATAGCGGTAAGCGCGCCCATTGGCCGGTGTCGATATGATCTCGGTCTTGTAGGCGCGGTGCGGACTGGGACGGCCCTTGACCCGTATTCTGAGCGTCTTGTTGGGATCTCTTGCCCACGTGGTACCGCCAGCGCTCCGCAAGCCGAGATAATTGTGGAGGGACCATCCCTCTCTGCCCTCTAAATCTTCCCCGAAGCTGTAGGTCGTAGCGAATTGGGCGACGTTGTCGTCTGCATAACCTGCACCGCAATTGAGCAGAAAGTAGTAATCCGCGTCCGGCTCTAAATAGGTGTTCTCAGGTGCCTGCCACGCATTGAGCGCAAAGTCGTCCAAGCGCCTTCTGGTGAGATCAGTGACCTTGGTGATAAGGTATCCCTCGCGGTGGTAGAGGCCAGCGTTTATCGTCCTGTCCCGGCTCTCATTCGCATCCCGCATATCTAGCGAAATATCCGTCAATTCATACCCGCCCTGCTTCGGGCCGGTTCTAAACCCCTGATACAGTCCATCCTGATTCTCACACAGAATTACGCTTCTGTCTGATCCTGCAGATTGCAGCATATTCGTCACCAGTGTGGCAATCGGCGGATCGTATTCCGCGCGTGCAATCACGGCGACGACAAGCATGGCAGCCACGGCCAGAAACATCGCTCCAGTCCGGCGCCAGATGCCCTGGGGTTTAGCCGACGCATGGTCTTGCCGTTGCCACACTCGAACCCGGCGACCAATATCCAACCCCCTGAGGCCGCGACGACTCGTCGCCCACCGTTGTGAGGTCCTTCCCCCAGTATCTGCCATCACCCGCTTGTCAAGGTCGTCAATCAACATAGTTATCATGATTGGCCTCCCTCTCTTTACGCCAGCTAGGATGAAAAACGCCCTCTCATCCAATGCTTATGCACAAATCGTGCCAAGCCCGTAACGGATGGACTAAGTCCTTTATATAAAGGATGTTAAGAAGGTTGATGCGGAAAGATGGAAGGGTACCGAAACGATGCAGAATTAAACAATTTGCAAGACGCGAAATAAAAAGAGAAGCGTCTAACTATCTGAAATTGCGTTATTTATGGCGTGGTTTGCGAGGCATACGGCGACAACCGTTTAAAATCGAAACAGTTGCAACAGTCGATTTGGAACGGAGAGGAAGAGGTCGGCTTAATTGCTGCCTAGCCGATTGTTCACTTCTCTTCCAACAGATTGTATTTTCGCAATTTCCGGTACAAAGTCACGCGATTGATATTCAGCACTTTCGCGGCCTTGGTGATATTCCAATCCGAGGCTTCAAGGGCGTGGGCAACGGCTCGCCGCTCAGCTTCCTGCAGCGAAAGGGGATGGGGAGGATCTTCAGAGTCCGTTGGAGTTGTAACCAAGGCGGAAAGTTGGGGAGGGAGGTTGCTGACTTGCAGTCGGTCTGTGGTCTCCAGCAACAGGGCGCGTTCAATGGCATTTCTCAGCTCGCGCACGTTGCCTGGCCAGTCATAGGCGAGCAATACTTGCAGCGCCGCCGGGGAAATCCCGCGCAGGGGTTGATCGGCTCGCTCGGCATACTCTTGCAGAAAATGAGCTACCAACAGGGGAATATCCTCGCGGTGTTCTCTGAGGGGTGGAATGACGAGAGGAAAAGCAGCTAGGCGATAGAACAGATCCGCGCGAAATCCGCCATCTTTTACCGCGCTTTCCAGGTCTCTATTAGTCGCCGCAATCACGCGGATGTCAATGGGAATCGCAGCCGTTCCACCCACCCGCTGGATTTCTCGCTCTTCTAGAACGCGCAACAACTTGGCTTGTAGCGCGAGAGGCATGTCGCCAATTTCGTCGAGCAAAACGGTGCCACCTTGGGCGTGCTCAAACTGCCCGATGCGCCGCGTGGCCGCCCCGGTAAAAGCCCCGCGTTCGTGGCCGAAAAGCTCGCTTTCGATCAGCGTCTCGGGAATGGCCGCACAATTGACGGCGACAAAGGGGCCGGTTTTGCGCGGGCCGTTGTAGTGAATCAACTTGGCGACGAGTTCTTTACCGGTGCCGCTTTCGCCTTGAACTAGTACCGTAATATCGCTTTCAGCCGCCCGCTGCATCAGAGCGTACAAGTCCTGCATGTTTTTGCTTTTGCCCACCATGCCATCAAAGGCGTACGTCGTCCCAAGCTCGGCGCGCAAGCGCGAAACCTCGGCTTTCATCTGCTCGCTCTCAACCTCTCTGGACACGTCCCGGTAAATGACAATGCGGCCCATGAGATTTTGTTGACTGTCGTACACGGGCGCTGTCGAGCGGTAAAACAGCCGAGGTTTTGCATCCCCGGCAGCGGCGACTTCTTCCTCTAAGTCACCCGCACGGTCCAACAATAGCCCGCGCCCCAATTCCGGCCCAACGGGCGGCCGCAGACGCACCTTAATGCGTGCTGCGAGATCACTTGGCGGCATCTGCTGCAACTCGCTTTCCGCAGCGTCAAGCAGCTTCTCATACCCCTGATTCGCCACCTGCAAGCGTCCCTCCGCATCGAACATGCCGATGGCATCGCCGGTCGCGTCGAGCACGGCTTGGAGTCGTTGATTGCTGGCGTCAAATTGCCGATTGCTATCTTCAAGCTCTCGCTGGTGCTTTGCCAACTCCTGCTCAATGTTCCACTTCCCCACAAGCGACAGCGTGATCTGCTGAATCTCCTCGCGCGAAAACGGCTTGCGAATGTAGAGCAATTTGTGCAGCAATTCCATGTTGTTGACAATGTCAGTCAGCGTCTTATCCGAGTACGCTGTCATAATGACGATTTCGAGGTCCCGCTCGAATTGCCGAATCTGACGCACGGTTTCAATGCCATCCGCGCCCGGAGGCATTCTGACGTCAACGTAGGCCAGCGCAAAGGGGCGATTCGCTTCCTCGGCTGCTTTGACCATGGCACAGGCTTCTTCCCCACTTGTCGCATGGGAGAGTTCAAACTGCGGCAGAATGGGTTTATCGCTCTGCGCAACAAACGTCGCCGCCAGCTCATCCGTTGCCCTCTTGGTCAAGCCAGAGGCCAGCATCTCGGCAAAGTCGTTGTGAATTTCCTCTTGGTCATCAACGACCAGCACGCGGTAGTTCCAAGAGTTGTTTGCTTGCATGGAGCCGCCTTTATAGTTACTCAATCACGAGGGATGTGCGAAATGGATGGTTGGAGATTCGCAGAATAGAAGCGTCACGCAGAGGTTTCCGCGCTGGCGGCATTGAGCCGCAGTTCGACGCGCATGGTGGCACCGGTGCCATAGCCGTCGCTCAAAGGTTGAATTTTTCCCCCAGAGCTGGTGACAAAATTGGCCGCCGAATGAAGCCCTAACCCGCTCCCTTCTCGCTTAGTCGTATAACCCGCGCCAAAGATCGCCTTGAGGTTTTTCTGCTCAATGCCAACGCCGTTGTCTTGCACCTCAAGGACGAGAAAATCTCGTTGGACATACGCTCTAATCTCAATGCGCGGCTGTTCCTTGAGCCCGCCCGATCGCTTCAACTCATCGATAGCTTCCATCGCATTCTTGAGCAGATTGACCAGCATTTGATTAAACTGGCTCTCCTGAATGCGAATCTCTGTGGGCGCGTCATCGCAGTTCACCTGCGTCTGGATGCCCCTGCTGGCAAACGAGTCTTGCACGATTTTCAAGGCACCGGAGATAGCCTGACGCAAGTTGACGTCTTTGCTGGTCATGGCTTTGCTATCAAAGCCCCGTTGCGCGCGGACAATATCGACGATGTGGCTCGTCTGGCTGTTGACGCGTTCAACTGTGCGGATCAATTCCCGATTCTGCTCGACGAAATCGGCGGCGAGCGCCAGCAAAAACGGCCTCACCTGTTGGCCTTGCGGATCGTGCCGGACATAGTCGCCCCAATCCTCCTCATGCGCCTCGACAGTCTTTGACAAGGCCGACAAGCGTTCGATCAGCGGATCGTTCACCAACTGTTCTTGCAGGGTTCCGACGCCGATGGCCACGCTGGTAATGGCATTGCCGATGTTGTGCAGGATCGTATCCATGACCTCCAAGCGGCCTTGTGCAAAGGCCCGAACCAAGGCTTCTTCGGCCCGCACTCTCTCCGTCACATCGCGAAAAACGATGACCCCGCCGTGAGCCGTAGTGCCGGGCGACGCAATGGGTCTGCCATTGGCGCTGATATAGACCCCCTCCGGCTTGGCCGCCGTGCGGATGAACATCTCCATCTCATCGGTCGCCTCCCCGCGCAGGGCGCGCACGAGCGGTAGTTCCTCCGTTGGAATGGGCGTGACTTTATCGTGATAGAAAATGCTGTACTCCTCCGTCCGTTGTTCAAGGACCGTATCCACCTTCCCCCCGATAATGCGTTCCGCACTCTGATTAAAAGTGAGATTGCCCTTCTCATCGGCGACGATCACGCCGTCGCTGATGCTGTCAAAAATGGCCAGCATGAGTTGGATCTGATGCTGCAGCTCGTCAACGGTGTTTTTCACTTTGTTCTCAATTCCCTTGCTCGGAGACGTGCTTCCTCGGTGCAACGCTCGCCGTGGCAAGTTGCGCAGGGCACAAAGACATCCAGCGTTAGTTGCGCGTCATTTTTTTACGGCCTACTATGATACCCAAATTGTCGGGGGATTACAAAGGAATCGCTCGGTCCTTTGGGACTGCCCCGCAGCGCAAAACAAGGGATAATGCTATGGCCGACGGCCTTTACGACCTAGTGATAGAACGCGATGTAATGGTGGAGATGCGCGATGGAGTGCGGCTGGCGACCGACCTGTACTTTCCCGCCCGCGATGGCCAGCCAGTGCCCGGCAAGTTCCCCGCCGTCTTCCACCGCACGCCCTACGACAAAAGCGATGTCGAGCGTAACGGCAACTACGGCCGGTTTTTCGCCCAGCGGGGGTACGTGGCAGTGTATCAGGACTGTCGGGGGACGTTCCAGTCCGAAGGGGACGTGAACTTTCTCGTGCCCGAGGCCGAGGACGGGTACGATGCCTTGCAGTGGATCGACCAGCAGCGGTGGAGTAACGGCAAGGTGGGGTCTTGGGGCACCTCGTGGTCGGGCTGGACGCAGACGGCCATGGCGGCGTTGGGGCCAACCAACCTCAAGGCCATGGTGGTCAACATGAGCGGAGCCGACGCGCACGAGTCTTCCGTGCGGCACAGCGGCGCGCTAGAACTGCGGTTTTTGGCGTGGGCGTTTTGGCATTCAGCGGCCAACACGCAGCGCGCGCTAAAAGCCGACCCATCCGTTGACGCAGCTCTAAACTTGGGTGCACCAGCCTTTGCCGACTGGCTCACGCGAATGCCGCTCCGCAAAGGCCAGACCCAACTCAAATTAGTGCCGCCCTACCAGCAGTGGGCGCTGGACCTACTGACCAAGACCGACTACGACGAGTACTGGCAGCACCCCAGTTACGCACCGGCGCTCTTTTGGGATGACTTCCCAGACGTGCCGATTCTGATCATCGGGGGCTGGTACGATTCGTACACGCGCTCGACGTGCAAAAACTACGAGGGATTGGCGGCGCGCAAACAGGGGCCCGTGCGGATGCTCATGGGGCCGTGGACGCACGGGACGCAAACTCTAGAGAAGAGCTTTGCCGGCGACGTAGAATTCGGCGAGGACTCGGCCCTGGACGACTTCCGCGACCTGCATCTGCGTTACTTCGACCGGGCGCTCAAAGATGTTGATAACGGCGAGGCGAACGCGCCACCCGTGCGAATCTTTACTATGGGTGGCGGCGGGGGCTATCGCACCAGCAGCGGCCGACTTTTCCACGGCGGACATTGGCGCGACGAAGCCGAGTGGCCACTAGCCCGGACGAACTACACCAAGTACTATCTGCACGGCGACGGGACCTTGTCGCCAGAAGAGCCAGCCACAGAAGGCGGCGATACAGTCTATCGCTTCGATCCAGCCAATCCGGTGCCCTCTATTGGCGGCAATGTCTCCTCGCTTTCCGAGATCGGCCCGCTGCCGCCGGGCGTGAGCACTTCCGCCAATGCGCCGTGGCGGGCGCGGACGGAGCAATTGATGGAGCCGGGCGGGTTCGATCAGGTGGAGGGACCGGCGTTTTACGGCTGTGCGCCGCCCTATCTACCGCTCGGCTCGCGACCAGATGTGTTGGTCTTTGCCACTGAGCCGCTGGCCGAGGACGTGGAGGTGACCGGGCCGATTGAGGTGAAATTGTGGGTCTCGTCGTCAGCACCAGATACGGATTTTACCGCCAAGCTGATCGACTGGTATCCACCGAGTCGCTGGTATCCGCATGGCTACGCGCTCAACCTGACCGATAGCATCGCACGCCTGCGCTACCGCAACGGACGCGAAAAGGGCGAGCTGCTAACGCCAGGCGAGGTCGCCGAACTGACGATTACCCTCTATCCGACGAGCAATGTGTTTGCCGCTGGGCATCAAATCCGCCTCGACATTTCCAGCTCGAACTTCCCCCGCTTTGACGTCAATCCCAACACCGGCGACCCCATCGGCCAAGAGCGACGACGCCAGGGAGCGGACAATAGAATTCACCACAACGCGGCGCAGGCGTCGCACGTGGTGTTGCCGATTATTCCAACATAGGAGAAATACACAATGGAACAGTTGCAGTTGGCCCTCGTGGGCTGTGGAGGCATGGCCGGGGCACACGTGCGCGGCTTGGAGGAACTAGCACAGGCCGGGATTGACGATATACAAGTAGTGGCCTGTTGCGACTTGGTGGAGGCACAGGCGCAACAGCGGGCCGACGAGATCGCCGAGTTCCAAGAGCACAAGCCGGAAATCTATACCGACGTGGAAAGGATGCTCACGCACGTGGAGGACCTAGACGCAGTGGACATCTGCGCCCTGCACTCGCAACACCACATCCTCGCCGTGGCCTGCCTAGAGGCAGGCAAGCACGTGATCATCGAAAAGCCGCTGGCGATCACCTTGCGCGCCGGCCGCAAAATACTCAACGCGGCCGTAGATAACCGCCGTCAACTCGCCGTAGCGGAAAACTATCGCCGCTCACCACAGGAGCGGGCCAGATCTTGGGCCGTGGCCAGCGGACAGATCGGCCAGCCGCGCACCTTCTACTGGCTGGAAGCGGGCTTGCGGCTGGGCAAGTGGGGCTGGCGCAACTTCAAGCGCGACGCCGGGGCCGGCTGGATCCTCGACGGGGGCGTGCATTTTGCCGATCTGTTCCGCTATCACTTGGGGACTGAGGCGCGCCAGGTAGTGGCGCGGGCGCACAGCTTTGAGCCGTATCGCTACGACGAGCCGGTCGAGCGCGAAGGGGCTTGGCCGGTGGATGTGGAGGACTGCGCCATGGCGCTGATCGACTTCGACGGCGGCGCAGTGGTGCAGTGGACTTGGCAAGGTTCCGCACCGGGACAGGATTTCGGCAGGCGCGTCCTCTACGGCAGCGAGGGTTGCATCGACTGGGAGAGCGGGCTGTGGACGCGCACCGGCGCAAACACATCTAACGAGGCATTGATCGAGGCGTATCAGAACAGCCTCACAGAAGACGAACGCGAGCGGCTCTTCCCCGGTGGAGTGGAAAATCCCATCTCAACCGAGCTAAAGGACTTCGCCGATGCCGTGCGGGGACAGGGTACGCCCGAAGTGGATGGCCTAGACGGCTACCGCTCGCAGGCGATCTGCATGGCGATTTTTGAGTCGGAGTGGTTTAACCGGCCAGTGAGCTTGGCCGAGATCGAGCGCGGCGACTTGGAGGGCTATCAGGCCGAGATTGATCAGGCGCTGGGGATTGATTAGGCCGCGAATTTTTCTTAAAGACGGCTACGACTCCCCCAAAGTATGAAACCACCAACTGGGCGACGAGCCTATAATACGCGCCATCTTGGAATAGCCCTCACTTCTCGGATGAGCGCCGTCATTCCTTGCTATTTCTCGTTTATAGGCGTCATCCGAGCAAAGCGCAGAAAAGAGATCAATGTATGGGACTCCAAGCGTTTGTGTCTCGCGGGCAAAAGCAACCGAAAGGTCTTCGATTCTCTCATTCTGTTCATCATCAAGAACCGGCGGTGGACCAACCATAAGCACTGTGTATTGCTTGGCTCCGCGTAGAATCGCTCGGACATTCGCGCAAGATTCCGCAGAATCGACTCGAACTCTCCCGTTCTCGATGGCCGTATCATTGACGCCACATGAGAGGGCTATGCGACCATCACAGGAATCGGGCAGCCGAAGAGTGCATTCGCTTTCCCAGCGCAACAGAATATCTTTGCTCGTGTTTCGCCGAATACCAAGGTTGTAATAGGTAACAGGTATATCGCTCGCATTGGCCATAGCACACAGACGCCCGGCCCACCCGAGAGCTGCTTCGTCACCGGTACCATTAACCAATGAATCGCCGATAAAACAGATTCTTATGTCCTGTGTCATTTCGTTAGAATCTGTGCAGCAAATCTAGAATTGCCGTATCTGACATGGAGCACTCCTATTTTTTTCTCATAAGAAACAATGGTCATTCTGTCGTCGACCTCTTGAGTGAGCCCAGTCTTTCTATAGCCCATTTTCTCATAGAAATGACAGTTTCTCTCCTCTTGTAGAATCGTCTTAAGTTCCCAGTACTCCGCATTAACAACGTCCTCAACAAGTATAATAACCTCCTGACCATACCCCTTCCCTTGATGCTCTGGGACGATAAACATTGGACTGATCCTTGCTCGCTTGGTTTCGTCATTGTAGACAATTCTGATCGCCCCAATTCGAACACCATCAAGTATGATGAAGTAGTAATCGGTGTTGGCTTGCTTTAATCTGTCGACAATTTGTTTGACAGCTTCATTAGCTGGATTCGTTCCATGATCTTGGTACTTGCGAAGCAGTGGCAAGAACGACTTAACCTGAAGTCGGTGAATAGTTTCGGCGTCTCTAATAGATGCTTTTTCTAGTCTGATTCTCATAACCTTCTTGATGGACTCACGCGAGGTTGCGAATTATACTCGGCAACTCGTCGAGATCGTCAATCACCGCATCCACAATCTCTGGTGCCTCCCAGTACTCATCACGCTTCCAAATCGCTTTCATCCCACAGGACTTGGCACCCCGAATGTCGGCCTCTGGATTGTCGCCAATCATGACAGCCTGATCTGGCGAGACGCCCAAGTTGTCGGTCGCCCGACGGAAGATTTCCGCATCCGGTTTGGCGACTCCTTCTGCTTCCGAGATCAACATGGTGTCGAAATAGCGAGCAATCCCCAAACCATCAATTTTCGGCTGCTGTGAATCAACGGCCCCGTTCGTGACGAGCCCCATCTTTAAGCCTTGTTGCCTGAGTGTGGTAAGCGTCTGATGTGTCTTGGGAAACGGAACGCATACATGGGGAAAGTAAGTCAGGAAATCGTCCAGCAACCTCTGCCAAGTACCAAGCGACAGAGCAAAGTCGCGTTCAATGCGCCTAAACAGCTCATCCTTATCAGCGTGGCCGTGTGCGTCCAACTCAATTACTCTCTCCATGTATTCGCCAAATGGAAGAGCGTAAAGGTCATTGGCTAATCGTTCAACCTGACCGTACAGATACACTCTAAGGCAGCTAAGCCGATCCAACAGTGTTCCGTCAAGATCGAAGAGCACTGCTTGTAACATTAAGTACCTATGCTTCTGTGATCAGAGTTTAGATAGTCGTCGCCAAAACTCGTCATAAACGCGGATTCGCCGATTCGCGGCCAACAGTCGCCGTGGCTGCGTTAAAGCGCGCCCAAAATTTCCAGTCGTTTGCGTAATTCGGCCTGCACGGGTTCCGTCAGTTCCACCAGCGGCAGGCGAATACCAACGTCAATCCTACCCATAGCATTAAGAGCCCACTTAGTCGGAATGGGGCTCGTCTCCATGAACAGGGCCTCGTGAATCGGCTGTAACTTGGCATCCAATTCGCAGGCTCTGTCGTCTCCGTTGATAAACGCTTGGCAGAACTCGGCCATGGCCGCCGGCAAGACATTGGCGGTCACTGAAATCGCCCCGACGGCACCGTGACCCACCATAGTAAGCGTGTACGCATCATCGCCAGACAGCAGGACGAAATCGTCAGGCACCAGCGCCTTAATCTCGGCAACGCGGCTGGGATCGCCACACGCCTCCTTGATCCCGACGATCGAATCGACAGCAGACAACCGAGCTACGGTCGCAGCCTGCATGTCACACGCCGTGCGCGGCGGCACATTGTAGAGAACCATCGGCAAGTCCACGGCCTCGGCAATGGCGCAATAGTGCCGGTAAAGGCCCTCTTGAGTCGGCTTATTGTAGTACGGCGTCACCGACAGGCAGTAGTCGGCACCGTCGCCCTGCGCCGCCCGAGTCAGCTCAATGGCCTCGGCCGTCGCGTTGGCACCGGTACCTGCAACCACTGGCACGCGGCCTTTCACCCGGTGCACCACGGCTGCGATCACTTGTTTTTGTTCAGCGTGAGTCAGCGTGGCCGATTCACCGGTGGTGCCCACCGGCACAATGCCGTGCGTTCCAGACTCCAAGTGCCAATCCACCAAGCCGTCCAGCGCCGCCCAGTCGATGGCCCCCGATGCCGTCATCGGCGTCACCAAGGCGACCAAGCTGCCCCTCAAATCATTCATTGCCTGCGACATGATACCCCCTGAGAGATAAAAAGAATGAAGGGGGTGAATGAAAGGTACTATCGTAGTATGTCAAGGCGACGATGACGCGCCATGACTCATTGCGGTGTTCGAGAGTGATTTACACGCCAACCTCACTCTCATTCCTCAGTCTCAGAGTCCCCAAGCGGATGCAGATCAATCGGCGTGAGAATCCCGTAGAAACCGTATTTGATGCCTGAGCGATCCCCTTTCCCCGGCGGAAAGTATTCTTCTATAAGCGCCAATAATCGGCGACCAAATTCGGCAGCCTGTTCTTCAGATAGTCGCGCGCGATTGTGATTGACTGACATCTGGAATGTCGAACCATATAAGCCTTCGGCAGCTTCGCGAGATGCTTGATTGAACTGGCTAACAACATCCGTTGGCATGGCCTCCGCAATTTGCTCACCTGTCGCACGAGTCTCTCGAACGCGAATCGCACCTGCCGCTGGCAAACAACGCCATTCCTGGGGGTCTGCTCCCTCTTCCTCTAAATGCACGACACCTGTTTGCGCTAGCCGTTGCAAGTGGTACAGCACCCGAGCATCGGTAACGTCCAACGTCTGCGAAATCTCTGCGACCGACTTCCCTGCTCCAAGAATTTCGAGGATGCGCCAACGAAGCGGATCGGCGAGTACGTTCGCACGCTCATCTTCGATAACAAGTACCGCGTCCTTTAAGGAACTGTTCAAGAACGTCAATTCACGCCACGTACTCATTCGGCCTCTCCAGTTGTATAATCGAGGAACCCCCTATACCTGTCATTCATGTATCCTCGGCAGGTGCGAACGCCAGCAAAATCGTGTCGGCAAACATGCGCCAGACGACAGCCACTTCATCAAACCCAGCCTCGCTCATGGCGTCGATCATGTTCTCTGCGCTGTGCTCGTACTCGACATCCTGCCCAGCGGCTTTCATCGCTCGCTTGTACTCCACCCTAGCATCAATCTCTTGCTGAGTAGCTACTCCTGAACCAACGGCGTCTTGGAGATGGCGCTGGCGGAAACGCGCCGACCGCTGTCGAGCATTTGTTCCCCACCGAGGCCCGACCGACATCGCATCGTACAGGACTAAGCAACCACCCGGCCGCAGTGCGCCTGCGATCCGGGCAAAAAGTTCAGGCAGACTGGCCGGAGGAAGATGGTGAAAGGTCTTGGCCGAGAAAATCACGTCACACGGCTGAATCTCACAACTAGTGATGTCTGCTTCCCGCACCTCGATCCGATCCGAATACGACGTCAGCTTCCGCCTAGCGAGCGCAAGCATCTCCGGCTCGCTGTCTATGCAAGTACCAGTGGCGTGTCGGAAGTGTTCCAACACGCGCTTGGTCGGCTCCGCCGTGCCACAGCCGAGGTCCACAAACTCGAATGCATCATCGGCATCAAAGGGGATCAGATCCACAATCATGTCCAAACCCTTGCCGTAGGGTGGACTTAAGACGGGCTGGAGCCGATCGTACGAATCCGCGGTCGTTGCGAAGTAACTGCGCCATTCAGGTAAAGATGAATCCATTTCTACTCCTTCTGACAGGATTAACGCTGATTATCACCTAGATCCCAATGCCAAACTTCTCCTCAAACGCCACCCAAATTTCAGCGGGAACCTCCTGAGTCGCCGCGTCGTACGCGTCCTGAAGCTGGTGGCGGTCGGCTGGGCCGCTCATGACGATGCCGTCGATGGGCGCGTCGAGGCAGAACTGCATGGCCAAGTGCTTGATGTCCACGTCCTGCTCTTGGCACCACTCCCACATGGCGTGAGCACGCGGCTCAGCGGGCCGATCCGGCTCAATGCCGGTCAAGCGGCCCATGCCGAAGACGCTGGCCAAGATCAGGCCCGTGCCGTGCTTTTTGGCCAAGTGCATGGTGGTGCGAGCGACGGACTGGTCAAGGAGCGTGTAGTCGAGAAACGTAAGGACGATCTCGGCGTGGCCAGCTTCGATGGCAGCGCGGTGGAAGTCGTGATCGCGGACCCCCAAACCAATGTGCCGCACCAAGCCCTCTTCCTTCATTTTCTGCAACTCGTCGAAAGCGCGACCGGGGCCTAACGGATCGGCAATATCGGGTGGGTCGTGGACTAACACGGCGTCGAGGTAATCGACGCGAATCGATTGCAAACTCTGTTCGACGCTCCAGCGCGTAGCCTCTGCGGAAAAATCCTTGGGACGCTCCGGGTGCGGGCCGACCTTGGCCTGCATGTAATAGCTCGACCGCTCGACGCCGGCTAGCGCCTTGCCCCAGCGCTCCTCGTTGCGACCGGCATAGCTGTCGAAATAGTCGATGCCTAGATCGAGGGCGCGTTCGATGGTGGCGATGGTCTCGGCCTCGCCGGATGCACCGACAAAGGCTGCACCCATGCCGAGCACCCGAGGCTGCATACCAGTGCGCCCCATGTTGCGGCGCGGCAGGTTACTCATGGATTTAACTCCCTTTTATCTCGTATAACTCGATTTCAAAAATTAAGGTCGCGCACGAGGGGATGCTGCCGGGCTTGCCCTTTTTGCCGTAGGCCAGTTCCGGCGGAATTACCAGCCGCGCCTGACCGCCACCTTTCATCATCTGCAAGCCCTCGGTCCAGCCGGGAATAACCCTTTTGAGCGACAGCGTGCTGGGGCGGCCCCGTTCGTACGAACTGTCGAAGACCTCGCCGTCGGCAAACATGCCCTTGTAGTGGACAGTGACGCGGTCTTTAGGCCCTGGCTGGGGGCCGTAGCCTCCCTTTAGCTGCTGATAGATGAGGCCGGATTCGGTGCGCACGGCTCCTTCCTTGGCGGCTTCCTGGTCTAGAAAGGCTTGGTCAATGGATTCGGCGCAGGGGTCGGAGCAGGCGGCGAGCGCCAATAAGGCTAAGGGGAGTAAGAGGTTCATGGCGTTACCTCGGGGAGTGAGGGTGGGCAGGAACATCTTCCATATTAGCGCACGCGGCCCGCTCGCTCAAGGGACAGCGCAAAATCGGATATGGACAGCGGAGAACTCCGCGCCTTATGTTACCTCCCGTTGCGCGTAATAAGTCGCGCACGGAGGAAAGTACGGCGAATATGGGAAAACAGTCTATGGCAATTTGGGCGACGCGTGCTTGGCGCTTGGCCCTTCTCTGCGGTATAGCCTTGGTAGCCTGTACCAGCGAACAAGCGCCAGACGATTTGCGGCAAGTGCCGCGCAACCGCACGCTGATCGTCGATTGTGCCGAGAACAACACCTGCGGTGGCCAGATCCAAGACTACAACACCTTCAACCCCTTCGTGCCCGGCGGAATCTCGCGGATCGGCTATCAGTTCCTCTACGAGCCGCTCTACTTCTTCAACGGCTACAAGATCGACGCCGAACCACTGCCGTGGATCGCCACCGGGCACCGATTCAACGCGGACTACACCGAAGTCGCGGTGGATATACGCCCCGGTGTGGAATGGAGCGACGGGCAGCCGTGGACGGCGCACGACTTTGTCTTTACGGTCAATATGCTCAAAGAACACGCGCCGAATCTGGTGTTCTCGACCGACATGGAGACCTGGGTCCAAGAGGCTGTTGCGCTCGACAGCCTGACGGCGAAAATCGTCCTCAAATCGCCCAACCCGCGCTTTCTGTTCAGTTATTTCACCCACAACCACGGCAACGGCGTGCCGATCGTCCCCAAACACATCTGGGAGGGGCAAGATCCCTTGCGCTTTGCCAATTACGATCTGGCCAGTGGTTGGCCAGTGGTCACGGGGCCATATCGCATTGCACTGTCGGAGCCAGTGCAGCGAATCTGGGATCTGCGCCCGGACTGGTGGGCGGCCAAGACCGGCTTCCACGCGCTGCCGCAAGTCGAGCGCTTAATCTTTCTGCCCTACATGGAAGAGCACCAGCGGGTGCAGAACCTGCTCGCCAACAAGCTCGACACGTGTTTAGAGCTCCGACCGTCCAACATTATCACCTTGCTCGAACAACACGACAAAATGAGCACTTGGACGGGGCGCGAGCCTCCCTATAGCTACATGACGCCGTGGGCGATTACCTTGGGTTTTAACAATATGGAGGCCCCTTTCGACGATCCCGAAATCCGCCGGGCGATCAACTTCGCCATCGACCGCAAACAACTGGTCGAAATCGGCTGGCAGAACTCGGGCGACTACGCGCTGTTGCCGCTACCGGACGTGCCGCAAATGCAGCCCTATTTCGCCGCGGCAGCCGATCTAGTCGCCCAATACGAGATCGGCGTTCACGACACCGCGCGCACCGCATCTATCATGTCGAGCAAAGGTTGGACACGAGGACCAGATGGCTTCTGGACGAAGGACGGCGAGGTATTTTCGCTCGTCATCGACATCTTCGCGCACTTCCAAGATCTAACACCCGTTTTGGTCGCCCAGTTCCAAGCGGCGGGTTTCGACGCCTCGTTCCGCATGACTTCGGACTACATTTCGCGGATGGCCCAAGGCGAAGCGCGCGCTTTTATGTTTGGCAACCTAAGCTCCATGCGCGATCCCTACCAAGTGCTGAGCCACTACCACAGCCGTTTCGCCAGGCCGACGGGTGAGACCGCCGAACACTACTGGCGCTGGCAGAACGCCGACTTCGACGCACTAGTCGATCGCATGGCGCAGACGCCCAACGATGCACCCGAGATGATGGCGATTTACCGACAGGCAATAGCAATCTGGCTTGCAGAATTACCGGCGATTCCGCTCGTGCAGTGGCCCCACCGGATCCCGGTCAACGAGACGTACTGGACGGGGTGGCCTTCGGCGGAGAATCCCTACATGAACACTTCGTACTGGGCGCGGTCTTGGCTGTTGGTATTGCTCAATTTGCGTCCAGTTGGATAACGCGATGCCCACCCTATTCAACCGCACTCTATTACCCGAGGCCCTAGGCGAGTTCGTCCTCATCTCCGATACCCACTATGCGCTGGCAGGAGGCGTCGGCATGGACGAATTCCCCTCCCGCGCCCAACAGAGCCAGCGGGCGGCCGCGGCCTTGCGCTGGGTGGCCGCCTTGGAGCCAGATTTTGTCGTCCACATGGGCGACGTAGTGCAAGAATACCCCGAGAGCGCGGGCTTTGCCTCGGCTTTAGACCAAGCCCTAGAGCAAATGGCCGCCTGCGGCGTGCAGCCGCGCTGGGTGGCCGGCAACCACGACCTAGGCGACAAACCCGATCCCACCATGCCCACCCATCCGGTCACGGCCAAGGGATTGGACGCATACCACCGGCGCTTTGGCCCATCTTGGTACAGCTTCGACTATCACGACCTGCACTTAGTAATACTCAACAGCCAGATTCTGAACACCGGCCTGCCAGCAGAGGCAGAGCAAAAGACCTGGTTGGAAGCCGACTTGGCCGCGCGTGCCCAGATGCGCATCGCGGTGTTTCTGCACCTGCCGCCCTACTTGCACAACCCCGCCGAGCCACATCTAGGCCACTACGACAACATCGGCGAACCGGCCCGCACGTGGCTGCTAAAATTGTTAGCCGTCCACCAAGTGGATTGGCTCTTTGCCGCCCACGTGCACTTTTCCTTTTGCGAGCTAGCGGGCGCCTTGTACTATCGCACCGTTCCTTCCACTTCTTTTGCGCGGCCCGGTCTTAGCCACTTGTTCAGCAGCGCACCGCCGCCCGAACAGGGCCGCAACGACCAACCCAAGTTGGGGTTCTTCCTGTGTCGCCTGCGCCACAACCGACTCGACATCCACCTGATCCGCACCGCCGGGGCACAAGATTGGGGGTCGGGTCCGCGGCGATTGCTCACCCCAGCGACCGCCGACTTGGGCGGGGCCCCATTGGGCTTGACCGCGACCCATCCACTGGGCTGGGAAACAGAAGTCCCCATAACCTTTCCCTCGGTGGTGCGCCAGCCGGTGCGCAACGACTATCCCCTGCTGGCCTGTCTGGAACTGGGCGCACAGGCCCTGCGCTGTCCCTGGACCGATTTGGACCAGTCCGGCGACCGCCTGCGCTTTTTGCGCAGCCAAGGCGTCCAAGTGCAAGCGACCGTTCTCGACGACGAGAATACCCCTTACGAGTCCATCTTGGAGAGTCACCGCGATCAAGTAGACACTTGGGAGATCCAGACGCCGGGCGAGCCTTGGCCCTCGTCGTCGTGTCTGTATCTGTTCAAGAGCTACCACCGCAATCTGCGGCTGTCTCTGGCTCCAGTAATTCCCGGCCAGCAGATAGCCGGCAAGCAACACCCCCGCACCCGGATTGGCTACCGACCCGACGAGGTGGGCCAACTCGACCGTCAGTTGCAAAACGCGGATACGTGGATAGAAGCGGCCTTGTGCCGACTGGATGCAACGGCCCCTTGGGAAGATGCCTTGGCTTGGCGCGAGGTAAGTGCCCTGACCACGATGGGACGGCTGGATTTGCTCTTTGAGTTGCCGGGGCAAAGCGACCAAGACGATGCAGTCCAAGCCGCAGAGGCGCTTTTTGCAACGGCGCTGCTGCCGAGGGCGCGGCTCTTTGTCGAGCCTTTTATCGATCTGGACCGCACCATGGATATTGGTCAGGGACTTCTGGATCCCCTGTGCAATCCCCGCCCCGTCTTTGGCGTCCTGCGCTGCCTCAATGCGCTGCTGGAGCGCTTCCGCGTGCCCTTTGCCGAGGCCACTAGCGTGGAAGGCGACGGCACGACAGCGCGACTGATCCAGGGACCGACCCGCACGTTGGCCCTGCTATTACCAGCGGCTGCGGGAGCAGCAGTCCCATCCACTTGGGAGATTGCGGGATTGGCGCGGCTTTATCGCCTAGCCGACGGGACCGTAGAAGAGATAGAGGCCGACCAGCTTCCAGAGATCGCGCTCGACCAGCCCAGCTTGGTGATCGTCGAAAATTAGTCGACGTGCTCCGTGCGGTCCGAGTCGAGCAACTCGCGTATCCCCTCCATATTGTCCAAACCTAAGCGAATCTGACGAGAGAGGTTTTCCTCGGCCTCGCGCACTTGGGGTAGGGTCGCGCAGACGTGATCGAACTGGTCGTGGGGAATGACCACCACCCCGTCTTGGTCGGCAACCGCGATCTCACCAGCATCCACGCAGATCCCTCCCATAACCACCGGCATCCCGGCCGTGCCTGGGCCATTGCGGGTACAGGAGTTGGGCGTAATGCCCCGGCAAAAGGCGGGCAAACCAACGGGCAATATCCCATCTATGTCGCGCATCAGGCCGTCGGTGACAAAGCCGGTGACGCCGCGGTTGCGGCCCATGGCCATCATGTTGTCGCCGGCAACCGCAGTCTTGGTGAACGTATCCGTAGCGATGAAGATCGCGTCTCCCCGCTGCGCGATCTCAAGCGCGGCAAAGACCGCGAGGTTGTCGCCCGGCCCTGGATGACAGGTGACGATGGGCGCGACGAACTTGCAGTTGTCCGGGTCGAGCGGCTTGATAAGGTAGTCGAGCGCGCCGCGGCCGTTCATACAGTCAACGATAAAGCCAGTGGGAACACTGCGAAGAGCGCGCAGGACAGCTTCCGAAGGCCGCGGAAAGTTGCGGCGAACAGTAAGTAGCGGAGGGTCTTTTATCATGTTGGCTCCAAAGGTGAATGACGGCGGACTATTTTATAGGAGGCCAAGGGTAGTTGTCAAATACTAGAACTACCCTACCATCGCAAAACGCCCGATGTGAATTTGAATGCTCTTCTCAGCGCTCCACCGCATGGCCCCAAGGCCCAGGAATATAGGGAAAGCGCGTTTCAAGGTCGTCGGCTAGCTCCACCCCCCAGCCGGGCGCGTCGGGCAGCGCGAGGTAGCCTTCGGTCGCGGGCGGGTCTTTGAGAATGTCCCATTGCAATGGCCCTTGGCCGATGAACATTTCCAGCACGTGTTCTTCGGGAAGAGCGGCGAGGAAGTGGGCGTTAGATATGGTCAACAGGCCATTGTGCCAGTTCTGGGTGAAAAGCTCGATGCCGTACTCTTTGGCGCAGTGATAGATGCGGATGGCCTCGCCGAGGCTACAGACGCCGACGTCGAGCTGGCCCTTGGCGTACGCTTTCTGCGCGAAGAACGGCTCAAACTCGGCGAGGGTCGAGTTCGATTCGCCGCCGGTAATGGGCAGATGCAGTTCGGCGTTGAGGCGGGCGTAGCCGTCGATCTGATCTTTGGGCAGCGGTTCTTCAAACCACGTCCAGCCCACCTCGTCGAGAAAGTGGCCAATCTCGCGGGCCTGCGCCTCGTCGAGGCGACAATTGCCCTCTAGCATCAGCTCCATGCGCTCGCCCACCGCGTCGGTCACCTCCTGCAACAGGTCGATCATCTGCGCAACCGCGACGCCCGACCACGACCACTCGGTGCCCAGCCGCATCTTATAGGCGGTAAAGCCCCGGTCGGCGAGGGCGCGCGCTTCATCGACGACGGATGTTGGGCGGTCGTCCCAGTCGTACTGGACGCCGCCCGAAGCGTAGATGCGGAAGAGGGTGCGCGGTTTGCGCTCGGGGGTATCGGGCGTGATGAGGGGGACGATGAGTTCGGCGACTGTTTTATTTTGCGCCTTGGCGCGCAGATCCCACAGCGCCAGTTCGAGACCAGCGTAGGCAATGTACATCGAGCGGTCGCCAGTGGGTCTGGACACAAGATCCGGGTCGAGCGGGTCGCGGCCGATGAGACTGGACTTAAGCGCGTCGAGCCGCTGACGAATGACCGGTGGATCGCCATAGGTAGAAGGCTCAGCAATGCCTTGCAAGCCAGCGTCCGTGTCGATAATGACGATGGGACAGTCGGCTTTTTCCACGTAGAAGGAGGCGCTGAACCACTGGCGCTCGGATTCGTGGGGACGAGAGAGGCAGAGGGTGCGGATGTCGGTGATTTTCATAAAAACTCCTCAGGGCGCGTCGCGCACCCAATCCAGCGAGAAGCGGGCCAAAGTCAAGCGCTCGTAGGGATGCTCGGCACCGCATTCATAGAGACAAGCGGCGCGGCCATCGGGCAGAACGGCCAGACAGGAGTACGCGGCCGGGCCGGGGTGCAAAACGCGGGCGCTGGCCCACGTTTGGCCATCGTCGTCGCTGAGCCGCACGGTCATGTTCTGGCGGCCCTCGGTGCTGGCGGGGTTGGAAAAAAGTACGCTAGTGCCAACCCGGCGGATACTCGCTTGGCAGATCGGCTCGACGAGAACGGGATCGCGCGCTATGGACGACCAACTCTGACCGCCGTCGTCGCTAAACGAAAAGGCGCGGGCGCGGATACTGGGGTCGTAGTTGCGCATGTTGAGCAGCAAACGACCGTCCTGCAGCTCTACTACTTCGCACTCGTTGACTTGATCTTGTGGGGTCGAGCCGCCGAGCCGCCAACTTTGGCCGCCATCGTCGCTGAGCAAGACGTGCGAATAGTATTTCTTGCTGCCTGCTTCGATGTGATCGCAGGGAATGACGAGCCGGCCAGTAGCTAGCTGAATGCCAGCGCCTGGACCGGTGGCGTACCAAGTCCAGTTAGGTTGCTTAGCTACGGACGTGATCTCCACCGGCGGCGACCAAGTGCGTCCGTCATCTTCGCTGCGCGTCAACCACACCGTGCGAGTGCCCTCGCTCGTTTGGTCGATGATCTCGGACTCGTGGTCATGGCCGAGGTTGTGCGTCATCAGCAGAGCAATCGCCCCTGTGCGGGCATCAATCACCGGGCAGGGATTGCCACAGGTGTTCGGGCCATCGTCCCACACTAACTCAAAGGGAGCAAACGTCTGGCCGCCATCGTCGCTGCGCCGCAGCAGCATGTCGATGTCACCGGTGTCGCCGCGCGCGTTTTTGCGGCCCTCGCAAAAAGCGAGTACCGTACCGGTGAGCGTGGTAATCAGGGCTGGGATGCGAAAGGTGTGATAGCCTTGGGTGCCGCTCTCAAAGAGGTCTATGGAATCGATCATGCCGTTGGTTTCTCCTTCACATTAAGGGCGTCAATATACTCCGTCGAATCCGAGTAGAGCAAGAGCGTCTCCTATAGCGGTTGCAGGGAAAAAGCACGTTTGAGTAGATTCAGATCGTCCGCCTTCTTTGACGTCTAGAGAAGAAGGATTAGTACTAGCCGACGACCATTAGACCGGAGGAAATCAACGTGGACCCCATAGCAGAGCTAGCCGAATTCGACCGCGAGACCGTCGCCCAAGCCAAAGCCGTCGAACAGCGCATCCAAGCCGAGGGCCTTGCAGCCGGGCACACCATCCGCGACGTGCGCGTCTTCCGGGTGCTAATGCCCTGGGTTGGGACCAAGCGCTGGGACGGCTCGGCCGAGAGTTTCACCTTTGCCGAGTTCGAGACCGATAAAGGCTTGGTCGGCATTGCCGAAGGTGCCAACGCGGACGCCGAAGAATTAAAGGGCAAAGTCTTGGGCAAAAATCCTTTTGACCCAAGCATCCGCGCCGATATGGGCTTGGCCTATTGGGACCTGAGCGGCAAAATCGCCGACCGACCGTTGGGCCGGTACTTACACGAACTCTTCGCGCTGGAGACCCCCTTGGCAGAGCGCGTGCCCATATCGGCCTACACTTGGTATCGCTTCCCCGACCTCAACGGCAAAAACGCCGTCACCTTTGAGAGTTATCCATCCTACGTACAGGAGATTATCCGCACCCACGGCTTCCACAACATCAAGCTCTCGATGTGCGATTTTGAGCCGCAGCACTACGTGGAATTGGTGCGCAACATCCGCACAGCCGTAGGAGCGGACGTGGACATTCGCGTCGATCCACACGCTTCTTGGGGCGAGGCGCAGGCGCTGCGCTTTATGCGCGAAGTCGAGGACTACCATCCGGAGTGGATTGAGGAACCAGTGGGCGGGCGTTTTGCTCACATCTTCCGCGCCGGCCATCGCCTGCGGCTGTTGAGCACCATACCAATCTCGTCGCACGCTTGGCTGCCGCCGCTGGTCCCGCATCCCAGCACCAAGGGCCGCTACGGCGATGATGCCCTAGACGCGGCGCTGGATCTAGACGCGCTGCGCCGCTGGCAGCCAGCCGACATTTCCGCTCCCGACGCCTACGCAGGGCCGCTGGCGCTCAAGCGCTATTACGACGCGGCGCGCTTTCTGGGTATGGGAATCGGCATGCACAGCGCTTATGAGCTAGGACCGGCGACGGCGATTCGTCTGCACATCGCGGCCTTCACTTTTCCCTACGAGATGCCCTATCACATCGTCTGGGGGCGGGACCGCGCCTTTCCGCCCTTCTCGGCGCACGCGATTGACTCGCATTACAACCAGTGGGCCGACGACGTGATCCGCGGCGGCAAGATGGCCTACGACCAAGGATTTCTCGCCGTGCCCAAGGGACCGGGGCTGGGCGTCAAACTCGATCTCGAACGCCTGCGCTACTACGCCTTCAGCGAAGAAAAGGCCGCAGCCCATACCCGCCACATCGAACAGATCCGCGCGACCCATCTCGATGCGCTCGGCTGGCGGGTGGAGCGCAGCGGCTGGCGGCGCTATCGGACGAGCTAGGCTCTTTTAAGGAAAGTTCAATACACCACTGAAATCACGCGCCGGACGCGCTGCTGATGAGCGTCTCCGTCGAGGTGGAGTTCGAGCAGGTAGAGTCCAGGCGGCACCAGTTGCCCTGCTCGGTCGCGGCCATCCCAAGTGAAGTCCTGAGCACCCGCAGTGACAGCTTGCGAGCGCTCGACGAGCGCATAGCCAGTCAAGTCGTAGAGCCGCAGGTGCCAAGGGCGCGGTTCGAGAATGTTGATCACGTCAGCGCGGACCGCGAGCACATCGTTTATGCCATCGCCGTTGGGCGTCAGTACCTCAGTATCGAAGACGACGTTGAGCAAGAGGTCGCGGGCGACGGGCAGACCAACGACGTTGGTGCTGCTGGCAACTTGGTCGGTAGCATCCCCAGGATCGACGCGCTGGCGGCTGGCGTCCTCAGTGCGCGCGTCTTGGATGAAAAGGACGAAAGGGGTGGACTGCTGAAATACTTGGGCGGCAAAGCGCAATTCGACGAGGTCGTTGTCGCGCAGTGGCTGGGGGAAAGTCACTGCAAAGCCAGCTTCGACCGGCTGGTCTTCAACCTCCAAGGGCGCGTCGTTAACTAAGGCGCGGATAAAGCGCGCCGACGTCGGTGTCTCCACGACGAGGCGGTCGAACCCAGAAGCCCTCGTCTCGCGCGGGCGCAAGAAGAAGCGGAACTCGGTTTCTTCACCCGGCAGGACTTGGGTCGGGAAAATTTCACTGACAGCCTGCTGAGATAGCGGGTCGCTAAAGGCAATGCTGAGCGCGTCGAGTTGCAGTGCCACCGACGGATCTTCAGTGACCATCCGCATCTGTAGCTGAGCGTAGCGCCGCGGCGAGGGCGACTGGAACTCCTGGCCAGAGAAGGCGTAGAGCTTGCTCCACGCGCTCCAGTCGCCGCCGATGACCCGTGAGGTGTCGATAGGCCCTTTGAAGCTGGGGATCAGCTTGTTGTAGCGCCTCTCGGTGACTTCCTTGCCGTTTTTGTCGTAGTAGGTGAGCAGGTTTTCGACTTCGTTGCCGGAGCGGCTGCGTATTTCCAGTCGGGTGTCCGGCGGAATGTCGGCCTCCCAGGATAGATCGTTGAGGCTTTTGGGGCTCTGGAAGTCCATGATGTGTGAGCGAAATTCCAGATTCTGCGGGAAGCCCTCACCGAACACCTGAAGCTCCTCGGCAAACCCCCGGAAGGCCCAGCGATTGCTCGCATCCCAGCTCTTCCACAGCACCCGGATAAAGCGAGTGGGCACCAGCCCGAACTCGTGGGTGGCGGCACCGGTTACTTGTTTGACGTAATCGTTAGCAGTGCCGGAATAGTACTTCTGCCAGATCAGCGTGCCATCGGGAGCCACAGCCCCGTCGGAACCGAGCACCTCGTAGAAATTGAACCCAAAGGAACGCCGGGTGATGAAGAAGTCAATGACCCGGCCGCTGCCCGCGGTAATGCCACCGCCGGGCCGAGCGACCACGCCGCCGACGATTTTGAGCCTATCGACAAAGTAGGTGGCACCCAAGTCGAGGATGATGTGCGAAAAGACATCGCGCTCGGCTTGAATAGTGCGCCGCACGAACCAGCGGGTAGAGAGATCGCCGTCAATGAGCACTCGGGCGTTGCCCAGCGGAATGAGGTCTTGGGTAACGAACGCATCGAGGACGACTTCGAGGTTGCCGCCGCGTTCGAGCGTCCCCAAGGCCAGATTGTCGCCCAGCGCTTCGACCTCGACTTCGAGCAGGCGGGTGTTCGGTTCGAGGGCGAGCAAGTCCAAGCGCACGTACTGGATCGGCGTGTGGAAGGACTGGTCGAGTTCATAGGTGATCTCGTGGCGCGTGTTCTCCTTGAATCGCTCGCGCTGTCGGTAGATGACGGTCCCAGCGATCGGATTATCGACCTCATCGACGGCGTGTTCTCCGGTGGAAAGCAGCAAGTCAAAAAGCGCTGGAGCCGGTCCTTGGGGATCGAAGATGAGCTTGACGCGGTGGGCGGAGACGCCCCGGCCCAAATCGACCTCAATGGTCCAGCTTCCAGGAGGATCATCCAGATGTGGATGCCAGCCGGTGGCGAGATCGCCATCCATGACCAGCGGCGCGTCTCCTAGGTTGGAACCGGCTTGGCGGATGCCGCCGCCAAAATCCGCAGCATTGAGGGCCGCATTGATGTTGCGGCGAGCAGCGATGGGCTTGAGCCCACCCTGTGGGGTCAGTTCAACCGTGCCGGGCAGCGGCCAAGCCTGCCAGTCGCGGCGCGAGGCAAAGCGAATCTCGTCGGCACTTGCCGAGGGCACGCTGAAAGAGGCGCAGACAACCCCACACAAGCATAAGACGAATCGTCCAAAGGAGTCCATGATTTGCCCTGCTCCTGCATAGAGTGGATCCAAACGCTACTTCTGCAAGACGCTACCCGCGCCATGGCGGTCCCAAATCCCCACCGCACCGTTGCGCTGCCCATCGGCCCCCAAGAAGACGAGGTGAGTTCCATTGGCGGCGTTGACGTGCAAACCGCCGTTGCCGCCAGTACCCGCACCCGCGTAGATCAGATTCTCGCCGGTGCGGCTATTGATCAGCAGGCCGCCGTTTTGCGACGAATCAGCACCAGCGAGGAAGATATTGACTCCCTCGCCATTGTTGGCCATCAGCAGGCCGCTGCCCTTGTCTTCGCCCGCAGCAATTAGCAAACCGCCGCCCGCACTCCGTAGAGCCAAGTGGCCGCTGCCAACCTCGCTCGCGCCTAGATACGCCAACTGCTCACCCGCGGCATTGTACACTTGCAACGCGCCCCCCTCTTGGTCGCTGCTTACAATCGAAACCAGCGGCGCGCCAGCAGCCGTGTTGACCATCAACAAGCCGTGACCGGCTGCGTCGGTACTGAGGCTAACCCCGCCCTGCCCATTACCGGCCCCTACCCACAAAGCACCGTTCTGGCGTTCGTCAGCCGTAGCTACTAACACGGGTTGGCCCTCGTCGTTGAGGATTTCAATGGCGCGGGCGCGGACCACATCGGCCCCGGACGCCGTGCCCATCAAGGCAGTACTCAGCGACGCACTTAGCACAATGGCAACGTCGGTTAGGGCCAGCGCGGCCAGCAGCGCCAAAAGGCGGCGGCCAATGTAGCGTTCCAAAGAAGCGTAGGGTTGAAAGGCGTGCATACGTGTCCTCACAGTAAAAGCGAATTTTTCGTCATCTATTTTATGAAACCTACACAAGGAGCCACGCATGGCCAAGATCGAGGAATGCGAACCAGCGGACAGCCTAAGAGGAAATTGTGCCGCCGCATCTATTTGCCAAGAAAACGCGCCGTTACTTGTTAGACCCCTTTTGCGCGTCCTATATTGGATTATTGGCTCGGCTCAATAGGATAAATCCCATGCGCAACGCCATCCTCGTCAGTGCCCTGCTACTGGCCACGCCCCTCGCTGGCGACCAACTCCGCATTGCCTCCTCCAACGACTGGAACCAATGGCAACTGCCCGGTGATGCCGTCGAAGTCGCACGCGGTACGCTCAAACCCGCCTTTGTCCGCCGCAACATCAACGCCGTGGCCAACGCCTTGGACTTTGCTAGCGGTGGCATCCGCAAAGTAGGCTCCAACCCCGGCGATGCCCTCCATTTCATCGACGGCGACCCAGCGACCTATTGGGCACCCGATCCGAACGCCCGCGTCGAGGATTGGTGGATCGAGGTCGATCTAGGGCGCGTGGTATCGGCGCGCAAAATCGAAATCCACTTCGCCGCCGACAGCACCCCGCTGGAGTTTTTCAAGATTCTTACCTCCGACGGCGAACCTTTCTTCAGCAATGCCAATTCCATACTCCCCGGCACGCTACGCTACAACAAGCGCTGGCGCTACAGCTTTAACGAAGCACACATCATCGAGATTGACTATGAGCTTAAGCCACTGAAGAATATCCGCATTGAGGCCGACTTGCCCACGGAGAATATCCGCCTGAGCGAGGTGGTGGTCGAGAGCATCGGCGACAACCTTTCACTGGGGATCTGGGGCCGAGGGGGCAGCGTCGAAATCATTTCTGAAGCCACCTCTAAGTTAGGTCGCATCCTCATCGAGTCGAAGGGGATCAGCAACACCCTCGTCGATGGCGATATCACCACCTATTGGGGCACGGTGCATCGCGGCGGCTCGGGTACGCAGCCCGAACAGCAGATCGGTCAGTTTGAAATAGATCTAGGTGCGCTGTACTGGGTAGATCGGGTGCGGATGCTGGGCGACGACAGCGGCGTAGCCCCGGGCAAAGGCTCGGGTCGCCACCGGGCCGGCGTTTTCAATTATCTGTGGTATCAGTTTTTTGTTTCCGACGGCTCCCGGGCACCGGATGGCTCGCTGAGCTGGGAACTGTTGGGCGAATTGCCCTCGGATCGCCGCAACCTAACCAAAATCCGCCATTTTCAGGAACTCTTCCCCTTGCGCAAAGTCCGCCACGTGCGGCTGATCTTCCCCATGTCCGAGGGCTTCGAAGCCTTTAACGGACGCATCGGCACCACCGCCGAGTGGCAGGTCTTCGGCGAGGGCTATCCCGCCGAAGTCAGGGCGCGGTCGCCGATTTACGACCTTGGTTCCATACAACACATTGCGGAAATCGGCTGGAACATCGACGCGCCGTCGGGGTCTCGCGTCGAAATTCGCAGCCGCACCGGCAACCTCCTCGACAACCAGTACGTCTTCTACGACAAAAACGGCAAGCAAGTCACCGAGAGGAAATACGACAAGCTGATCCCCAGCTTCCGAGGAGCCATCGACACCGTCCGCGCCGCCGGAGCCGACTGGAGCAACTGGAGCCGGGCTTACGCGACCTCCGGCCAAGTCTTTCTCTCGCCCGGCCCTCGGCGCTACGTGCAATTGGACATCCGCTTCCTGTCCGAAAACCCTTTCGCCGCCGCGACCTTAGACGATATCGTCCTCGAATTTGACAATCCGCTAGCTCAAGAAACGCGCGCCGAAGTCTTCCCCGTCGAGGTCTCCCCCGGCGAAAAAAGCCAGTTTACGTACTATCTTCGCTCCGACTTCGTCTCGTCCAGCCGGGGCTTTGATCAGATCCAACTCACTTCGACTGCTGGGGCCACCTTCCGCGCGCTGCGCCTCGCTGGCGAGCCGACCGCTCCCACGATCGAAGAAACTGAAAATGGCTTCAAGATCCTCCTCGCCGAGCCAGTGCGACGCTCGACCCTACTCGAAATCGACTTCGAGAGCACCCTCTATCTCAACCAGACCCGCTTTGAAGCCTTTCTGTTCAACAGCGCCCTGTCAACCACTGCGCGCCAACAGGTCGATCCCGGCGATGCCGAGGCCGCCATCGCCAGCGACCGCACCTTTGTCTCCTTGCCCACCGACGGGCGACTCTTTGCAGACCTCTCGCTATCGAACCGGATCCTGACTCCCAATGGCGACGGCATCTCAGATCAGTTGCGCATTGACCTCGACCTGTTCAAGGTGCTCGATCCCCGACCGGTCATTATCGGCGTCTATACCTTGACCGGTCACCGCGTCGCCCTCATCAGCGACGCAGCCACCACGGCCGGACGCCAGACCTATCAATGGGACGGACGCGACAGCCAAGGCCGCACGGTCGCACCCGGTATCTACATCCTCCGCGTCTCCGCGGAAGGCGATGCGCTCACTCGCAGCGAGAATCGCCTGATCTCGGTGGCCTACTGATAGCATTTTATATTCCACAATGCTCTATATTGCCTGCCCCGGTCGCTGCTAATTCCTCAGGATGTTGAGGCTGATGCCTCTTCTAGACACTGAGGAATCGTCCCACAGAACGCCGTTTTGACGCTCTAATCTCAAACTTGCACAAGGAGGAAACCAATGGCCAAGATCAAGGAAGTCCGCTGCATCCGCACTCGCCAGAACGGCACCTGGGTCATCGTCAAAATCATCACCGACCAGCCCGGTCTCTACGGCATTGGCTCGGCCAGCGAGCACAACCACGCCGCCACCGTCGCCACGGCCCTCGAAGAGAGCTTGGGACCATTGCTGATTGGCCGCGAGGCCAGCCGCATCGAAGACATCTGGCAGTGCGTGTACAACAGCGGCTACTGGCGCAGCGGCTCCATCCTCAACGCCGCATTAGGAGGCATTGACATGGCCCTGTGGGACATCAAGGGCAAGGAGGCCGGGATGCCCGTGTACGAACTGCTGGGCGGGGCCTGCCGTGCCGCAGTTCCCTGCTACGCCCATGCTGGGGGCAGCGACCACGAGGCCCTCGCCGATGACATCCAGCGCTACATCGACGAGGGCTGGCCGGTAATCCGCTGCCAACTCGGCGGCTATGGCGGCGGCGGTTTCGTGGAAAACGCCCTCAAGCCGCGCAATGCTTGGTCCGCGGCACCGGCCTTTGACGACGAAGCCTATCTAGAGGCTATTCCCGCGATGTTCGAGTACTTGCGCAACAAGCTGGGGTTTGGCCCCAAGCTCACCCACGACGTCCACGAGCACCTCAAACCCCAAATCGCGGTGGCGCTGGCCAAGCGGCTGGAGCCCTACCGGCTGTTTTTCCTCGAAGACGCACTGGCACCCGAGCAGATCGGCTGGTACCGACTCATGCGCCAGCAGTGCACCACGCCGCAGGCTATGGGCGAGTTATTCACCAATGTCCACGAATACCTGCCGCTGATCAGCGAGCGCCTCATCGACTACATCCGCATCCGAGTGGCCAAAGGCGGCGGCATCACCCCCTGCCGCAAAATCGCCGCGCTCTGCGAGTTTTATGGCGTGCAGACAGCTTGGCAGGAGGGTGGAGACAACGATCCGGTCAACCAAGCAGCGGCCATGCACCTCGATATGTCGAGCTACAGCTTCGGGATTCAGGAGGAAAACGGTTTTCGGCCAGAAGAATTAGAAGCGTTCCCCGGACACGCGACCATGGAAGGGGGATACATGTATCCCAACGACCAGCCAGGGCTGGGGATCGACATCGACGAGGAGAAGGCGAAGAATCTGTTGGTCGGAGATCAGGTGCGCGCCTTTTACGCGGCCGAGGATCGTCGGGCGGACGGCAGCGTGGTGCGGCCTTAGCGTCGAGGCCCGGAGTTAACGGGCAATCAGCACCGTCACCCGATGCGGCTCGGTTCCCGGCGGCAGTCTCCGGGCTCCGTGAGCATCTCGTAGCGTGAACGGGTGGTGCATGAGGACGTCCTGCTTGCCGTCCTTGTTCAAGTCCACCAGCCAAGTGTATTCCTCGTCGTTGGGCACGGCGACCGCAATGTCCTGAGGCTGCCGAGCGAACAGGTCCGGCCCCGGCACGCCGACGAGGAGGTCCATGATCCGAGGGTGATCCCCGATGAGCAGGTCGGAGAAGCCGTCGCCGGTCACATCCCCGACGAGTAAAGTCGAGTTGAACGCGCGCGGCCAACTCTTTTGTGTCCTTCGGCGTTCGTGCGTTGCCCCCCGAAGCACGATGTCCAGTGGCACCCATCCCGGCTCCTTATGGCTAGGTACGCCATCTAACGCAATTCTACGGATGGCATTGGGTTTGTCGCGGTAGCTCCCTCCTTCCATTTGGTAGAACTCAAGGCTCAACCAAATGTCATCGCCCATGAACCCTTTGAACCTCTTCCACAGGCTGCTCTCAAGGTATTCGACCTCAATGGTTGTGAACATCAATTCGACTTGGCCGTCGCGATCAAAGTCGTGCCGCTCCATCCCGAGTTGGATGCTGCCATCAGACTGAAACGCGGCTCCGACCTCCGGCGCAAACGCGGTGCCGCCATCGGCTGTTGGCGTGCCGAAATACACATCGAAGGCGGAATGCTTGCTGGAAATGCTCCGGCCTTCCAGCAGGAAAACCACCAAGTCTGCGACCCCATCGCCGTTCAGGTCGCCTAACGAGTGCAGCACCCGCCCCGTCATGTCTCCGGTAGCGAGCGAGGAAAAACGGTCAGAGTCGAATGCCACATCGGTCGTGAAGGGCTCGGCCACCGACGCAAACAATCCATTCTCGTCCTGCAGGTGAGCCTCGAAATGGTCCTCGTTCCAAAACACCAAATCGCTAAGACCATCTCGGTTGTAGTCCATCTCGTAAATACGGCTCTGGGACCAAGGATCGTATCGATATCCGTCGGCTCCGTAGATCCTACTCATATCGGTGGAGGGTCCGATCTTCACTGGATCGGCGAACGCGCCATCGCTCCTCTGGACAAACACCCAGAAGCCATCGACATCCGGCACGACTAGGTCGTCGCGCTCGTCGCCGTTCACGTCCCGTGTGACATCTACATGAGGGATTTCGCCGCTGCGAGGTGGATTGAAGTTGGAAGTCACCGCCACCAGTGCGCGTTCCATTGCCGTCTCGGGATCGAACCAGTTTAGGCGACCGGGCTCGTACGCAATCAATCGGTCGCGTCCACCGATGTTGGCGACATCGACGAACAACACTTCGGGACGCAGCGTTGTGCCAAGTCGTGGCACCCAAGTGCTGTCGCCGAAAGCGTAGAGGCGCAAGCGGCGGTCGTCGTTCTCGTCGATGCTCACCACGGCCAGATCCGCGACAGCACCACCGAGCAGAAATCCCGTCAAAACGGTCTGGCGTTCCGCCGAGCCAATGACGACCTCGTACTGATCGAAAGTGAATGCCACGGCGGCAGACGGCTCGGCTCCAGTAGGAGTCGAGACACCGAAAAGAATACAGATCAAACGAGAAACCGAGCGTATCATTATTTATTTTGCATCGCGTCCTATGCTCAATGGATGTCGCGCCAATTGCGCCCTGCCTTCAGGCAGGCTTTACCGCGCCTTTAGATATGAACAAGGCGCAGTGGGGAGCCGAATGAGGATGTTTAGCTTGTAAACTGATGATGGTATCATCAACTTACAAGCAGAAATGACCCTGGAATTATAGTCGCCCCCGTAGAAGAGGTTTTCCAACTGCGCGACGAGGTGCTCGTCATTCCCTACGATTTACTGTAAATCAGCCGTGCAGAATTGGATGGCCGTTGTCGGGAAAAACGCCACATCGACGAGGAAGTAGTCAGCAATCAGGCCGATGAAGAAGGACACGATGCGGGAGGAGCGGTCGATTGGTCAAAAAGCGTTGGCTCCAACTCCATCAGGTAGGCACGGCAATCCCGGCGAATAGCTTGGGCAATATCCAGTGAACGCCGACCTTGAGGCTCATCCGCAACTTCAACCGTCTCGACTGGATAACGGCTGGCAACCGCAAACGTCGTCAGCCAGCGCAACGCCTCCCGTTGCGCTTGGATTTGGGGAATCCACTGGCCAACCATGCCCAGCAGATGTTCTAGATCGTGGGTGCGAGGGACCGGCTGGGCATAGAACACCAGAACGGCTTTGAGGTACTTTTCAGCCGCCTGTTGACTGTGGAAACAGATCGTATCCCAGGGGATTTCTTGGGCCGCCAGATTATTCCTGACGTTTAGCAGATCATTTTCAGCCCGGCTGATCCACTGCCGCACTAGAATTTTTTGCGGAGTTTCGCTCATATAAAGTAGTACCCTCGGCCAATATCTGGGACGCGAATGAAGACGGAGCTTCTTTCCAATAGTCCAGTTCGGCGGGGGTGTACACGACAATATCCAAGGGGCAATCAATGCCTTCGAGTAAGCGGCGTGTTTCAAGGGCGCGCTCTAACGGAGGCAAATCCGTCTGCCAGACTACGAGTAAGTCCAAATCACTGTCCCATTGGCTATGACCCGTAGCATGGGAGCCGAATAAAACGATCCGCTCGAAAGGGTGTGCGCGGACGAGGGTCTCTACGACGAGTTCGAGCGTTTGGTTAGTCTTTTTATTTGGCTCTGTGGTCATAGTGTAGAATCTAAAGAATCAACCTATTAAATCCAAAATTCTGCTTGAGGTCTACCTTGGAAACGGCACCTCTTTCTTCTTATCATCGTCTGCTTGCTTCAATCGCCGCAGCGCGGCCCGGTTTCCCCCATGTACCGATGGCTCGCCGCACCACAGAAACCGGGTAGTGGGCTAGTTTGAATTTTTTTCACCCAAGTTGACATAGAAACATCTTACTGGCATAATTCTTGCCAAGCAAGGAGTGAAGTGTTTTTTATTCTAAAGGACAGATAATTATTTGGACTGTTCTTTTTTTTCTCTTGAATTCAACTGGTAAGTGCAATTGCCTGAGTAGGTGGCATAGAAACGGCCAACTGGTATATTTCCCCTAGCCATTTCAAACGCAGCTCCCAAGGGAGGCGCTTATGGGAACGTATCACCAGTTGACCGAATATCAAAGATACCAAATTTACGCGCTGAAGAAAGCCGGGCATGATCAGCAGTCCATCGCCGCGACGGTGGGGGTATCGCCAGAGACGCCATGCCTATCAAGAATAGTCTTCAGTTTACATACCGATTTAACACGCTCAGTAATATGATCGTCGCCGACAAGTCGATTCCCTTGCATTATTAACAGAGCTTGCTGATGGGCTGATGCAAAAGCTGCTTCTTTCAAGTCTTTCTTTAGCTCTTTCATCTCGCTTGCTGACGCCACAGTCTCATCCCTCACAGTCTTCATTTCGGCGAGCTGCGCTTCTATGCCAGGAATCTTTATGCGGGTCAATCTATTCATCAACTTATCGAAATTACCAGAGTGTAGTGAATAACACAGGATAAATAATAAAAAGACCCAGTGGCTTGACATATCCGCAAGTATATGACTGGGAAAAAGAATCTTGCCAATACCGGCTAATAGTATCACAAAGATTATTGAATTTTTCATCCTGTCTTCCTTTTTAGATTTGAAGGCATGACTAGAAAAACGCCTCTATCAATGCTACTATTGCGGCAAATGCCGACAACACTGCGGCAACCGCTGACACAAACGCCGCAGCCCTATCGTAGTCTCGTGCAACTGTTTTGAATCTTTCCCAATAGACGCCAGAAAAAAGCCTCGAAGCAAACCAGAAGACCCGTTAGACCGCATCAAGGGTCGTTCAAGTGCCTTCGCATGGAGCATTTTTCATAGGGAGGGAGACTCTTGATCCGACACTTTTTCTTATCACAAGGAACTGAATCCGGGGTTTTGTGACCACTTCTATCAAAATCCTCAACCATGCAGAATGGGATGGCCATTGCCGGGGAAGAACGCCACATCCACGAGGAAGGAAAGGCCAACGCCGAGAAAGTAGCCCGCAATCAGGCCGATGAAAAAGGGCGCGGCCTTGCGGTATAGCTCGATGCCGCCAAAGCGCATGATCAGGCTCTTGGCTGCCCACGCCACAAAAATAGCCGGGGCTTGGTTGCGCACCATCCAGATCGCGGAAATGGCCAAGCCCACCGGGTGCAGAGGCCACCACGGAAAGCGATACTGCATAAACGTCAAAACGGACATCGCCGCCGCGCCAATGCCGAAGAAGCCCAACTTTTGCGCGTGGAAATCGGCCGGGGCCTTGATCTTGGCCATCACGTCGCCAAAGGCCATCACGCCTGCTCCCGAGGAGACGCGGAAGATCCAAGAGTTGAAATTGGAAGCTCCCTGCTCGTAGGCCATAACGATGAGATTGGTCAGCGAAACCGCAAAGGACAGTACCACAGCCAAGGCGATGGCCAAGACAAAACCTCGGCGGGCAATGCGCAGGCTGCTTTGCAGCTTGGCGGCGTGCGCGGCCGAGGGCATGAAGATGGACTGCACGTCGCCGAAAAAGGAATAGGTCAACCCCAAGGCCGCCAAACCCGTCGGCGAAATAGCACTGGTGCCCAGCGTCATCATCGTCATCGCCTGACTGACGACAGGCGTGGTCAGATAGAACACGCCCGTCTGGACCACTAAGCGCGTAATGCCCAAATAGGCGATGAGAACGCCAGCCAGAAAGAGCATCGCCACCGACCACTCCATGCCAGCCCCGTGCAGCCAAATCAGCATGTAGCAAACACCCAGCGAGAGGCCCAGCACGGCGGCGCGGTAGGACATCAACTCGCGCCGGTCGTCAATCGGGTAAGCTGGATTCCACGCCTTGCGGACTACATCCTTGAGGTGGTCGCGCGCCATCCACAAGCCCCACAGCACCAACACCACAAACGCCCCCCAGCACTGCCACGACGTCGAAGGCAACCCCCAAACGAACTTATCCGCCTCGGTGACGCCGAGGCCAAAGCGGTTGAACAAACCCTCCTCGATCAGCGTCAGAAAAAAGAAGACCCAGATGCTAAAGGTCACATTGAGGTTGGCGAAATACATGAAGCCAATGACCGGAAAGTAGAAGCGGATATTAATAGTCGGAAAGCCGTGCGCGATCTGGATGGGGTGATGCCATTCGATCTTGGGAAAGAAGTGAAAGAAAAAGCCAACGATGTTCCACAAGACAATGCACAGCGGAATGGCCGCCCCCGCCCAGAAGACTTTGCTGTACATGACCGCTGGCAGTCGGCGGGAACTATCGGCGTTGGCGACGAGGGCTTGCGGCACCTCCATTAGCGGATAGGCCAACCGCTCGCGCTCGACCCACTGCTTGCGCAGAATGACCACCACGCAGAAGCAGACCAAATACAAAGTCCAGATAAAACTCAGCCACCAAAACAGCGGCATGGCCCAAGCGGCTAGCAAAGTGCCCCAAGGGGTCGGTTCGCCGATGGGCAGGCCCTCGAAAAACCAAGTCATGGCCAAGCCCTCGTTGGACGGCAGCAACCACGCCGGCAAGTAGGGCAACACGTATGTACCCCACTGATTCTCCGCGGACGCAAAGTAATACGGTGTCGTCGGTATGGCTAGGAAGTAGCCGATGAGGAAAACCGGAATGCCTGTACAGACCAAGCCCATGACGACGACGGTGATCAGCTCGGCAGGGCGCAGTGCCCAGTTAAAGTTGAGGGTCTTCAGCAGGGCGTTGGCAAAGATGAGACAGACAAAGAGAAACCCCACCCCAATCGGAAAGAACGACCACGTCATCTCAGACGAGCCAAACGTCCAGATCGAGTGCGGTGCCCCCAAGCTGATCAGCACCACCACCGCGCAACCCACGAGCAACGAGCGCACGGTGACGCCTGTGCCCTCTTGCTGTGCGGGATGGACTGACAACGCGGACTCAGCCGTGGAGGATAGGGTGGCCGTTGCCGGGGAAGAAAATCATATCGACGATAAACGAGATTCCCACCCCAAAGAAGTGCCCGAGAATCAAGCCGATGAAAAACGGCGCGGCCTTGCGGTATAGCTCAATGCCGCCAAAGCGCATGATCAGGCTCTTGGCCGCCCACGCCACAAAAATAGCCGGGGCTTGATTGCGCACCATCCAGATCGCGGAAATGGCCAAGCCCACCGGGTGCAGGGGCCACCACGGAAAGCGATACTGCATAAACGTCAAAACCGTCATCGCCGCCGCGCCAATGCCGAAGAAACCTAACTTTTGCGCGTGGAAATCAGCCGGGGTTTTTATCTTACTCATCGCGTCTTCAAAGGAGCGCACCCCCGCGCCAGAAGAGACGCGGAAAAACCAAGAATTGAAGTTGGAAGCCCCCTGCTCGTAGGCCATGATAATGACGTACACAATGGCGGCGATAAAGCCGATCAACAGGGCCAGCGCAATAGCTAAACACAGGCCGCGGCGGCTCATGCGCATGGCGTCGTGCAGCCGAGTGGCATGGGCAGCCGACGGCATAAAAATCGACTGCACATCGCTGAAGAACCCATAGCTCATCCCCAAGGCCGCCAAGCCCGTCGGCGAAATCGCACTCGTGCCAAAGGTCATCATGGTCATAGCTTGGCTGACCACGGGCGTCGTCAGGTAAAAAACGCCAGCCTGCACCACCAAGCGAGTGATGCCCAAGTAGGCAATCAGCACGCCGCCTAAGAAAAACGCCGCCACCGACATTTCCATGCCAGCCTTGTTGAGCCACGCCAGCATATAGACGACCCCGACCAACAGGCCGACGACTGCGCTGCGATAAGACATCAACTCACGGCTGTCGTCAACCGGATGGGCGGGATTCCAGGCCTTGCGCGCCACGTCTTTTAGGTGATCGCGCGCCATCCACAGCCCCCACAGCACCAACACCACAAACGCTCCCCAACACTGCCAAGATGTCGATGGCAAGCCCCATACGAAGTTGTCGGCTTCGGTCACGCCAACGCCAAAGCGGTTAAACAAACCCTCTTCGACCAACAGCAACAAAAAGAAAAACCAGATGCTGAAGGTAACATTGAGGTTGGCGAAATACATGAAGCCGACGACCGGGAAGTAGAAGCGGATGTTAATAGTCGGAAAGCCGTGCGCGATCTGGATGGGATGGTTCCATTCGATCTTGGGAAAGAAGTGGAAGAAAAATCCGACAATGTTCCACAAGACGATGCACAGGGGAATCGCCGCCCCCATCCAAAAGACCTTGTTGCGCAGGACGGCTGGCACGCGCGCAGGGCCATCGGCGTCCGCCACGAGCGCTTGCGGCACCTCCATCAGCGGATAGGCCAGCCGCTCGCGCTCAACCCACTGCTTGCGCAAGATGACGACGAGGCAAAAACAAACCGCGTACAAAGTCCATATAAAACTCAGCCACCAAAACAGCGGCATGGCCCACGCATCGAGCAGAGTACCCCAAGGCATCGGCTCACCAATGGGCAGCCCTTCGAAAAACCACGTCATGGCCAAGCCGTCGTTGCTCGGCAACAGCCACGTTGGCAAGTAGGGCAAGACGTACGTGCCCCACTGGTTTTCAGCCGAGGCAAAGTAATAGGGCGTGGTGGGGATCGACAGTACGTAGCCCATCATAAAGATGGGGATGCCAGTCGTCACCAAGCCCATTACTACGACCGTGATCATCTCGGCCGGTCGCAAGGCCCAGCCGGGATTGATCGTCTTGAGCAGGATGTTGAGCAGGATGAGGCAGCAGAACGAGAAGCCGACGGCAATCGGAAAGAACGACCACGTGATTTCGGACGACCCCAAGACCCAGATAGCGTAGGGCGCGCCCAAACACACCACGAGGACTTGGATGACGCCGAGTACCAGGGAGCGGAGCGTGAGGCCGCTGGCAGCACCTTGGCCAGTATGCTCTTCTCGATATGTCGGGGCCGCAGTCGGCGACGTCATTAAAAGCCAGCTTCAGAGGCGATTTTATCGGGAGTAAACGCGGACAATATGGTTCCAATGCCCCGCACTCGCAATTCCGCCGCGCTAGTTCCCATCTAGTCCAGCGGCGTGGCGGCCCGCAGCCGGATCGCCAGCCGCGTAGTACGTGCCCGCGTCGGCCCACAGCATGACCGGAGTGGCGATAGGGCCGTTGCGGACCTCGACTTGGTGACCGCGCCGCGCCAGTTCATCTCGAACTTCGGCATCGACGGTCGAGCTGATGGCCAATGAGCCGGCCTGGATAAACGTCTGCTCGCGCACCGGGTTGGGATCAAATGAGTCCTCGTGGTGGTCCGTGGCAAAGCGCGGCGCAACGACCGCCTCGGCCGGCTGCATCCCAAACTCCACAAAGTCGAGCAACAGGTTCAAGGTCGCTTGATCCTGGAGGTCGCCGCCAGCCACGCTGATAGCTAACACGGGTGCGCTATCCTTGAGCACCATCGTAGGCGTCAAGGTGATACGGGGCCGCTTGCCCGGCGCGATACAATTGGGGTGTCCGGGAGTCGTGTTGAGGCTGCGCAGGCGGTTGCCATACGAGACGCCCGTGCTGCCAGTGCCGCCAGCGTGATAGACATTCGCACTCGGCGTAGCCGATACGACCATGCCCCAGCGATCGGCCACTACGCACGTGGTAGTGCCGCCGACGCCAGGCCGGAACGCGCCGCCCTCCTGCACCGCCTTCATGCCGAGTGGGTCACCGGGGCGAGCGTCCAGCGTGGCTTGCTCCATGTCAATCAAAGGCTGCCGGAGTTGGGTATATTCGTCGGACAGCAAGGCGTTCATGGGTACATCCACGAACAGGGGGTCGCCGTAGTGCGCGTCGCGGTCGGCCATGGCCAGCTTCATCGCTTCGGTGACCGCGTGGACGTAGTCGGCCGAGCAATGCCCCTTGCTTTTGAGATCAAACCCTTCGAGCAGGCGCAGGGCTTGGCACAGATAGGGGCCTTGAGTCCACGGGCCGCATTTGTACACTTGATATCCCCGGTAATCGACTGCCACCGGCTCTTCGATCAAAGTCCTATGAGCGGCCAAGTCCGCGCGGCGCAAGAACCCGCCCTGCTCTATGTAAAATGCCTCCAAGTCCTCAGCTATATCGCCGTGCTCGGCACGGCGGCCATAGAAGTGATCGCAAGCCGCCTGCAGCTTCTCTTGGCGATTGCCAGTGGCGCGGTGTTCCTCCTCCACCATGCGCCGCAGCGTCCGCGCCAAGTCGGGATGCCACGCCTCCTCGCCTGCGTCGAGCAGGGCCAAAGTCGGCGCGACAATCGCAGCAAAGCTCTGCGTGCCGTAGCGCTGCAAGAGGGTAATGCACAAATCCACGACCGAGGGCACCGGAGCCATCTTAATGTCGCGGTCCGGGATGCCGTGCTCCATGTACCAAGCAATAGCCTCTGGCGACAGCGGAGCGCGCCCTTGGCCGGACAGCGACTTGATCGCGTTCCCATCCCAGACGAGCACCGGCACTTCCCCACCGATGGAACAGGCCCCGTGATCGGTGACGTTGAGCGCGAGAATCGCGCCGGCTGCAGCATCGGCTGCATTGCCGCCTTGGCCGAGAATTTCAATACCAGCGGCTACGGCTCCAGCACCACCAGCCGCAATGACGCCGGTTTTGCTCTGGGCCTGCCAGCCGATCTGATCTACCCTACTCATGTGTTGCTCCTTATAGAAAAATGTGCCGCGTTTAATCAGTCTGTGTAGAACTCTCGACGCAATTCGTCTTCAGGAATAAACCGGGACGCCTGACGCATGATGGCATTCAGCGTTCCGATGTCCAACACTAGACCGAAAGTCGAGAGGTCTTCGCCCTCTATATGCAGTGCGACCGCTTCGCGGAGGTTGGCTAAGGTTTCGTCCAAAGTGACGCCTTGCGTTACAACGGCCAACTCGACGCACTCGGCAACGTAGTGGGTCTCGCCCGACCTGATGAACGCTTTGATCGTGTGTTGCAGGTTCATTTGACTCCTTCCGAGTGAGTACCGCGCTCAATATCGCCTTACAGGGGCGATCTGTCGAGTCTGCGACAGAGGAACTTGCCTCTTCCACGCGAAGCGGGACAATATCCATGCTCCAAATAAGAGAAAATTCGATTATGTCTCAACATCCCGTTATACCCGTTATATTTATAAGCTCGCTACGGTGCCACGCCGCAGTACTGTCCGTTGCCTTTCTCGACCGCGAGAAGGAGAAAAATCGACACGCAGGCGGCAAAAACCGAGGCCGCTATCGAGCATCTGCAAGAGTACCGTTCCCCCCGCATCGCCGTGCCTGTGATCGGCAAAACTGACGTGAGAGAGAAAGCCGCTTTATGAAAGCCGACTCTATATACTTCAAAGGACATAGCTGTTTCAAAAAGGATTGGGCTGGCTTCGATACAATCAAGCCGATCAACGTCATCATTGGACGTAATAACTCTGGAAAGTCCCATCTATTGGACTTGGTTGAAGCACTATGCGACGGCAAACTGTTCGACCGTGAGTGGGAGTACCGGTTCGGTGGTGTATTAGATGGGGAGTCGCTGAAGGGAGTTTTTTCAGAAAGTGAATGGGACAGCGGCAACCTTGCTGGAAACCTCTGGGACGACCACGGACAGTATTTCGTCGACAAGAAGATAACGTGGGAAGTTATCAAAAACGAGGTGCTGAACGTGGACTTTCCGGACGGTTTCAATAGAAGCCATGATCCAGACTACAGCCACCTGATCCCAGATAAATCAGTCGAAGCAAGACGTTCAAGAATCGAAGCAGTGCTGCACAATCCAACTCACCGGCTTAATGGGACGGCTTTCCGTAGGCTCTTTGCAGACCGGGATATAAAGACCGAACTACCAATTACAAAATTGGCGCTTGGTCCTGACGGGACAGGAGCTACAAATATCATACGTCGATTCATCACGTCTGAGAATCTCCCGCGAGATGTTATCCAAGAGAAACTTCTGGCTGCGCTGAATTCGATATTTGGAAGTGATGGCCAGTTTTCAAAAATAGAAGTACAAGTCCACGACGAAGCACAGACAGAGACGATAAAGGACCATTGGGAGGTCTATCTCGGCGAGGATACAAAGGGTTTGATCCCCCTCAGCAAATCGGGAAGCGGCCTGAAGACCGTCATTCTAGTTCTGCTTAATCTACTGGCCGTTCCCAAAATTGAGGGCAAGGATAAATCTCAGTTCACGTTCGCCATCGAGGAGCTTGAAAACAATCTCCATCCAGCCCTCTTACGGCGGTTATTCAAGTATCTTGAGGACTACGCAGTCAACGAAAACGCGACGATCTTCCTGACGACTCATTCGAGCACCGCCCTCGATTTTTTCGGCGTATCTGATAATGCCCAGGTTATCCGCGTGCTCCACGATGGCGAGTCCGCCCACACGGAAACCGTCCACACTCATTCTAATCTTATCAAGATCGTTTCCGAATTGGGAGCAAGGCCGTCAGATTTGCTCCAAGCGAATGGACTCATTTGGGTAGAGGGCCCTTCGGATCGCATTTACCTCAATCGCTGGATTGAGCTTTATACCAAAGACCGTCCTCAAGGTCCTCTTCGAGAAGGCCGCGATTATCAGTGCGTATTCTACGGCGGTGCGCTCCTAGCACGAGTAGAGTTTAAGTCGCCCGAAGACGAGATCTCTGAACTCGCCAACCTGTTCCAAATCAATCACAACCTCATCGTCGTGTGTGACGGCGATCGAGAGGCCGAGGATTCTGATCTAAAGCCGAGAGTAAAGAGGATTCGCGAGGAAGTCGAAAAGATAGACGGCGCGCACATTTGGATTACTGACGCCAAGGAAATTGAAAATTATCTTCCTAGTTCTGTTCTTGAGAAAGTCCCTGACGCTGTCTTCAAAAAAGCAACAGCCTTGTCATCGCTACCAGACCCTGGACAATATGAAAGTTGGTCGTCATATATAAAAGAGAACATGGAGGGAACGAGTATAGACAAGGTAGCCTTAGCCATTTCGAGTGCTCCCCATACAAAAAAGGAAGTAATGGAGGAGCGATTCGATTGGAAAGTACAGATGGAACAGATCGTCGAGCGCATTAAATCGTGGAACGGGGATTCTGTTAGTACATGAGCTGCCGAGCGATTTGCTTCGCAAAGAAAGGACAAAATCAATGAAAATAATGCTCACGTCTGACCTAGAGCGCATGTTGACCGAGCAGGCCCGCAAGCTGGGAATTACTCCTGAACAGCTCGTTGTGGATAGCTTGAAGGAGCGTCTCGCGGCGGTCTCGGCCGTGCCAGAGTCACAAGGAACGCTAGCGGATTTTCTCCATGAGCATATCGGCGTTTTAGACAGCCGCGAATACATCCCCGGCGGTGCGCGCATGTCGGAAGATAGCGGCAAGAAATTCGCTGCGGGGTTGCTCAAACAACATCGGAAAAGAGCGCAATGATACTGACGGATACAGGCCCCTTGGTCGCCTTGTTAGATGAAGGCGACTCGTATCATACTCAGTGCGTTGCTGCTTTGAATCGTTTGCCAGCGGAACCGCTGCTCACTACGTGGGTGTGCTTCACCGAGGCCATGTATCTACTGGGTGAGGTTGGTGGTTATCGCTATCAGGAAGCCCTCTGGAATTTGAGAAAGACAGGACGACTTGCCTTGCATACTCCGACGCCTGCGGAAACCGACAGAATGACGGCATTGATGGAGCAATACCGAGATACGCCGATGGACTTGGCCGATGCGTCTCTGGTAGCGGTGGCTGAGAGCCATTCCTTGCGGCGCGTATTTACAGTTGATGCCGACTTCCATATTTATCGACTTGTCAATGGGGCGGCGTTGGAAGTTATACGATAGAAGACCGACTTGCGGGAGCGTCTGAATCAAGGCGACTCACTGTATCAATCGGTCGAGCTGAGCCAAAATTGCATCGGGCATCGGCCGGTCGGAGATGCTTCTCCCTACGTATTTCCATTCGATGTCGCCCCCAGGCGAGACGATGACAGCGGATGGAGTCGCGACACCGTCATTCAGCAGGTTGTAAACTCCGTAATCCTTGGCCACCTCGGCGTTCTCGTCTGACAAAACGGCAAATTCAGCGCCGGTGAGCTCCACCATTTTCAACGCGTCGGCCGTGTCATCCGTGCTGATCGCCGCAAGCGATACGTTTCGCTTTAGAAACTCGGGATACAAATCTACCAACTCACCTAGTTGGCTCCTACAGAGACCTCAGAAGAATCCTCTGTAGAACAGCAGTACCGCCGCCGCGCGGTTGTCGAGTAAATCGGATAGGGAAACAGAAGTCCCATCCGCCGCCGGTAAGGTGAACGCAGGCGCTCGACCGCCCGTGGAGACGGGATTGGAATCGCAGCCGGCGAGGGCGATGAGAGTCGCTATTGCCAAGGGCAGAAACACTAGAAAATCTCGTTTAAGCCAACAGAGAAACCTGTGAGCGTGGGCGAGCTCATCGTCTGCCCCTCGCCGTAGATGGCCTCCACCTCAAAGGCATCTTCGCCGAGCCGCAGCACCGTCACCGTCCGGGCGTCTGGATCAACCAGCCAGTACTCTTTCACACCGTGTTTGACGTACAGAGCGCGTTTGAGCGTCCGGTCCTGCCCGGCGGTGGAGGGGGAGAGGATCTCGACGATCAAGTCCGGTGCACCACGAACATTATCACCGCCGAGCAGCAGGTGCGCCCGCTCGTTAGAGACGAACAGGAGGTCTGGCTGTACCACGTCTGTGTTCGACAGCACCACGTCACAGGGGGCGAAAAAGACCTCGCCTAAATCTCTCCCCCCCACAAATGTATAGAGCCGTGTTCCTAGCTTGGCACCAATTCTCTGGTGCTCTAGATTGGGTGCGGGGACCATAATCAACTCTCCGTCCAATAACTCGTAGCGCTTGTCCTCCGGGGTGTGCTGGTAGTCCTCATAAGTGAACTTGACGGCTGGGTTGGGGCTGAGCATATCGCCCTCCTCTCGTCGCTAGATGTGCTGTTTACGGACGCCTAAATGACGATCAATCAACTACTAATAATCTAACCGCCTCCTCCCTACTCGGCGAGCCGCCCAATCGGCATCCGCGGGCCGACCAAGATCATCCGGCCCCACGTGTTGTCGTCGTCGCCATTGCCGTAGATCATGAAGTGTCCGCCGTACGCGCCGCCATCCGGGTCGGTGTGGACGATTTCCATGCTGTATTCGTCGCCCACTTGCGGCGGCTGCCAGCGGGGGTCGCTCTGGGCAAACGTCGCGTGCATATCCACGCGGGCCTCCAAGATGAAATCAGCCGCGCTCCGGCCCCAGGGATCCATGCGCACGACGTAGTCACATGCGGCTTCGGGGATCGGCTCTTCAATGTAGCTCTGGCCGGGCGCGCCGTGCCGCCACCAAGCGTTCTGCGGGGTGCGCTGCGGATCGGCCACAAAGCAGAAGGCATTGTCGCCCTGGCCGAAGCGCTCGTTGGCCCGATCGCGTGGGCCTTCCATAAACCAGCAAATCGCATCCTTGAAATACCAGCGCTTGTCCGCCGGATCGGGGTCGTCGAGGTCGTTGACATTGTCCCAGACCTCGGCCCCGAAGTAGAAGTTTTGCGCGTCCCAAGCAATGTAGTAGCGGGCGCGCAAGTCGTCTTCGAGGTGCGGCTCGTCGCCGTGGTCGGTGAGGCGGTTGCGCGCACCGCGATCGAGACGGTAGAAGCCAGCCTCGCTGATGCGGCGCATGTCCCAGATGCCGTCGTTGTGAGCGAAATCCTTCCACTCGGCGAGATCGCCGTCAATGACCGGAGCCGCCTCTAACAAGGGGGCGTTGATGTTCATGTCTGCGCGTGTGATGGAGACAGCGAGCAAAATCGCGCATATAGCAAAAGGCAGCATGGTTTTCTCCTCAGCGGTAGTCTTCGGCTCGGTCCGCGGGCACAAAGCCCACCGTCTGGCGAGCGTGTTCTAAGTCGCGGTAGCCCCATTTGTTGTCCGAGTTGACGAAGAAGGTGTCGAAGGATAAGTCGAGGGGAGTGGCAAGGCACTTTTCGATCATCTGCACCGCGTCGCGCTGGCTGCACCAGACGCAGAACTCGCGGGAATGGGTCGGGCGGTTTTCTGGGTTGACGCGGCCAAAGCGCAGGCAGAGGACGGACATGCCGTGGGCCGAGGCGTACTCGCGGCCCAGCTCTTCGCCCCAGACCTTGCTAGCCGCGTATAGTCCCGTTGGTCGCAGGGGCGACTGCGCGGTCAGCATCGGCCACTCGGCGGGCACTTGGTCGTACTCGCCGGCCAAAAGCTCCTTGTATGGCGAGAGCGCAGCATAGCCACCCATGACCGACCCGCTGCTAGCGAAAAGGACGCGCCGCACCCCGGCCTCGTGAGCTGCGGCAAAAACATTCCCCGTCCCCTGCAAGTTGGCGCGGAAGATCGCCGCTATATCGTTTTCAATATGGGCGGCAAGATGGACAACTGCGTCGATCTCGACAAAAGCCGGCCGGATGGCATCGAGATCGGCGATGTCGGCCTGACGGCAGTCAATGTTCGGAAGCGGGCGGCGGTTGAGAGCGCGCAAGTTATAACGAGTGCGTAGGCTGGCGACAGCGGCCGTGCCGATCAAACCCGTGGCACCTGTGATGAGGACGTTTTGCATGGCGTATCCGAACGGTTATGAGGTTCCATTAAGTACGGAATTGTGGACGTGGTGTCCAACAGAGCAGATTGTCGGTAAAGAGCGGTTTGGCTAATATAGACGGCGCGAAATGCACTGGAGCAATTTGCGAATTCTATGCGGCTGTATCCTTGAAAAAAATAATAATTCCATTGTTCATAAGTCTACTCTCCTGCGGGGGCGACGACCGTCCGCGTCCCGGCGAGCCGACCACAGTGGTGTTGTGGGAGTTCGGAGGAGTACCGGGTCTGCGCGAATGGGTGCAGCAGGCCGTGGCCGATTTCAACGCCGCGCACAGCGACATCCAAATCGAGCTGGAGTTCCGCGACTGGGCAACGCAGCGCGAGAGCTTGATCAGCACCACCATCGTCGGCGATGGGCCGGATATCGTGCGGGTGCATCACAAGTACTCGGTCGAGTTTGGCGAGTTGGGGGGACTGTACGCGCTGGAAAATTTCCCCGACTTCCCCCAGGTCAAGGAGCGCATCCTCGACAACGTCTGGGAACTGGTCGAATACGATGGCAAGCACTACGGCCTGCCGGTGACCATGCTGCCCTTCGTGCTGGCGGTCAACACCGACATTATGGGGCGGATGGGCCTCGAAGTGCCTCAGACTTGGGACGAGATGTTGGCGCTCGGCCCAAAATTCGCAGGCACGGGGATCGAGCCTTTTACCATGCCTGGGGGCGTCAATCTGGACACGGCCTACCGCTTTTTGCCACTGCTGTACAAAGCGGGCGGCCGCGTCTTTAACGAGGATTGGTCGGCCGCGGCCTTTAACGGCCCAGCCGGGCAAGCGGCGCTGGAGTTTCTAGTAGAGATGAAAAACAAGGGCTATTTGCCGGCCGGCAGCGCGGCCTATCGCTTCGACGAGAACGCCGCACACTGGTCAACCGGCAAGGCCGCGCTGTCGATTGAGGGGCCGTGGTGGCAGGATATCGTCCACGGCAACTACGACTTCGATCTGAACAATTTGGCGCTGGCGCAAGTGCCCGGCCCCGCCGAGCCGCTGGAACCGCATCCATCGCGGACGTTGCTCGATGTAATTATGATTGCCATAACGGGCTATACCAAGGTCCCCAATGAAGCCTGGGAAGTGGTCAAGGCGCTGGATTTGGACCACCCGGTCTGGCGCAACCCCAACCCGACCATGGGCGGCATTCCCACGCTAAAGGCCGCCTATGCCGAAGGCGTACAGTCCGATTACATCGACTTGGACCAGCTCGCCACAGCCGGGGCCAATGGGCTGGGCTGGCCGGGACATCCGGCGATCACCCAGATCCAGCGGCACATTGCCGACGCGGTCAATATGGCACTGACCGGCACGCTAAGCCCCAAGGAGGCGCTGGATTTTGCCGCCGAAGAAGTAAACGAGGTATTGAGTGATTACTAGAGGCGTACTGCGCAAAAATCTGACGCCGTACTATTTTTTGCTGCCGGCCCTGCTGGTCTTGGCGGTCGTCATTCTCTACCCGGTGTTCAGCAACCTGATCATGAGCTTGTACAAGGTGAAGCTCTTTCGCGGGGCTGGCGACGAGTTCATCGGCCTGACTCACTACGCCAAGCTCTTCGGCAGCCGCACCTTTGTCAACAGCATCTGGAGTTCAGTGCGCTTTACGCTCTACTCCCTGCCGGTAGCCTTTGTCTTGGGCTTGGGCATGGCGTTGATCTTCAACGAGATCAAGAAGTATCGACCGGTCTTTACCGGCTTTCTGCTCATCCCTTGGGCCATCGCTCCGGTCGTAACCGGCTACATGTGGCGCTGGCTCTTCCACGACAGCTTCGGCCTCGTCAATCACACGCTCCTAAGCCTCGGTTTCATCGACGCCAACGTCCCTTGGCTGGCGCAGCCAGACGCGGCTATGGGCGCGGTGGTGGTAGCCAATGTCTGGCGCTTCATGCCCTATATCACCATCATGCTGCTGGCGGGTTTGCAGGGCGTGTCCGCCGAGCTATACGAAGCCGCGCACGTCGATGGCGCCAATGTGTTCGGGCGCTTCTTCCACGTGACCCTGCCGCAACTCAAACACGTAATCGGGGTGGTCTTCCTCTTCGCCACCATCTGGATGGTCAACGACTTCGCGCTGATCTTCATAATGACCGAGGGCGGCCCGGCCAAGGCCACGCAAGTAGTGCCGATTACGGTCTATCGCATCGCCTTCGAACACCTGCGGCTCGGCAAGGGCGCAGCCGCGGCGTTGATTCTGCTGCTCTTTTTGCTGGCGCTGAGCATCGTCTTCATCCGAATGCTCTTCCGCGAGGAGAGGAGGAGTGGGGATGCGAATTAAGACCCAGGAAAAAGTCCGCGCCTATCTCGCCTACGGCTTGGGCTCCGTCTTTGTACTCGCGCTGGTGATGCCGCTGATATGGGTAGTGACCACGTCCATGCGCCCCCTGTCTGAGATGACCCGCACCCCGCCGCTGGTCTTCCCCCGCTCCCTCACCTTCCACGCGTACGTCGAGATGTGGGACACCGGGCCGTTTGTGAAGTACTTTGCCAACAGCATGGTGATTTCCCTTTCCACGGCCCTGATTGCCCTCGCGTTTAGCGTCTGCGCGGCGTACGCCTTTGCCCGCTTCCGCTTTCGCGGCAACACCTTGTTGCTAATGGTGGTGGTGATGTCGCAAATGCTGCCCGGCTCTTCGATCCTCATCCCGCTCTTTCAGGTGATTCGCTCGTTCGGCTTGCTCGACACGCACGTGGGCATGGTGCTGATCTACACGGGCTTCGCCATCCCGTTTTGCACCTGGCTGCTCAACGGCTATTTCCGCGCCATCCCCACCGATCTAGAGCAAGCCGCGCTCATCGACGGCTGCAACCGCCTCCAGCTACTCTACCGAATCGTCTTGCCGCTGGCCGCACCGGCGATCGTGGCAGTGGGGACCTTTGCATTTTTGCTTTCGTGGAATGAATTTCTGTTCGCTTTTGTATTTACCAAATCGCAGGCCCTAACCATTCCGGTAGGGTTGCGCGCCGCGTTTTTGGGACAATACGTCAACAAATACGATCAGCTATTCGCCGCATCGCTGATTTTTAGCCTGCCGCCAATCGCGCTCTTCGTGGGATTGCAGCGGTATTTTGTCCAAGGATTGACGGCTGGTGCCGTAAAGGGATAGGAGAAAGAATGAGTAAGACTAAAACATGGCTGCTGTGCGCCCTATTGGTCGCCTGCGGGCAGCCGGACGACGCGCCCGATAAACTCAAGATCGGCTACGTCATCAACTTCATGTCGCACGAGTGGTATCAAAACATCAGCAAATCGGCGACAGCGCGAGCGGCCGAGTTAGACGTCGAGCTGATCGTCGCCGATGCCAACCTCGACGTAGCCGCGCAAATCTCCAAGGCCGAAAACCTGCTCGCCCAAGGAGTAGAAGTGCTGATCTTGTCACCAGTAGATGCCAAGGCAATGGGGCCGATAGTGCAGCAGGCCAAATCGGCGGGAGTACACGTGATTACCGAGGCTAACCCTATATCCGAAGCCACCAGCTACGTGGGGATCGACAACTACGCCAGTGGGGTCAAGGCCGGCGAGTGGTTTGCCAACTACGCGGCGGGAAAGGGCCTCGACCCCAAGATCCTCATCGTCGGCTTCCCCAACTTTGAGGACTGCCGGCAGCGGGTTGATGGCTTCAAGGACGCGCTCGCCGCTTCGGGTCTGACCCATGAGATCATCCAAGAAGTCGATGGGCAGGGCCTCAAGGAAAAGGCGTTCAAGGTGGCACAGGACGCACTGACAGCCAACCCGCAGATCAACGCGATCTACGGCATCAACGACGACTCTACTACCGGCGGCATGGCCGCCTACAAGGCGGCTGGGTTAGACGAGGCGGCCCTCACCGCAATCGGCTTCGGTTTCGAGGGCACCGTGGGACAGACGGCCCTCACCGGCGACACGCCTTACGCGGCAGCTCTAGCGATGTTTCCCAACTTCGTCGGGAGCGCACTCATCGATGCAGCGGTACAACTATCGCGTGGTGAGCAGCTACCTCCCCACTACGAAACCCCGACCATCGTCGTCACCCGCGACAATCTCAGCCGCTTCTACGACACGAGCACCGAACCGCCCTTCGCGCTCAAGGTGGATGCGGTGCGGGCCTTGATGCCGCAATGAGCCGCTTACTGTCGCGGATGCTCCACAGCGAGCAGGCTGGGCTGTTGCTGGCGCTGATCTTGCTCTGCGTGGGGATTTCCCTGCTGACGCCGGTCTTCTTTACCGCCGTCAACATCAAGAACGTACTGCGCGACGCCTCGCTGGTGGCTATCGCCGGAATCGGCATGGTGATGATCATCCTACTCGGCGAGATCGACCTGAGCGTCGGCTCAACCCAAGCAGTAGCTGGGATCATCGCCGTGGCCGTGCTCAACCAGTTTGAAAGCGTAACGCTGGCACTGGTCGCCGCACTCGCCGCCGGGGCGCTCATCGGCCTGTGCAACGGACTGTTGGTTACCAAGGCTGGCATCAACTCCCTAATCGCGACCTTGGGCATGATGGCGATTTTGCGCGGCGCAGCCATGGTCAGTACGCAAGCGGTATCGATCCAAGGCAAAGTAGAAGGCTTCATCGAAGTGGGCACCGGACATTTGGGGCCGATCCCGATCCCAGTGCTAGTGACCTTTGTCCTCTTGGGACTGTTTTACTACGTCCTCCACCACACCATCCTCGGTCGCTATATCTACGCCATCGGCGGCAACATCCAAGCGGCGCGGCTCGCGGGCTTGGCCGTCGATCGCACGCGCGTCTTGGTCTTTGTACTCGGCGGCGTGCTGGCGGCGCTAAGCGCCTTTATCTTGGCCTCGCGCCTCAACTCCGGACAGCCGAATGCCGGCTTGGGGTTTGAGTTGCAGGTGATCGCCGCGGTGATCTTGGGCGGCATCAGCCTGACGGGCGGCGTGGGTACGCTCGGCGGTGCTTTTATCGGCATCTTAATTCTGACGGTGCTCTCCAACGGCTTGGTGCTCTTGAACGTGTCGTCCTTCTACCACGACATTGCGCGCGGCGCAGTAATTATCCTCGCCGTGTATCTAGATACCCGCCGCAAGCAAAGCCTCTTGCGGCGGTTGCTCGCCCCTCCGACATGACGCCGCGACTCTCCCTAGAGGACATCCACAAGCGCTTCCCCGGCGTCTATGCGCTCAAGGGCGTTGACTTTGCAGTGCAACCGGGAGAAGTCCACGCGCTAGTCGGCGAAAACGGCGCGGGCAAAAGCACCTTGATCAAAATTGCGGCTGGCGTGTACCACCGCGACCAAGGCCGCTACCAGATCGCGGGCCGCCCCGTAGATATCCGCCATCCGCGCCAAGCCATAGACCACGGCCTTGCGGTCGTTTACCAAGAATTAGAACTAGTCCCCTCGCTGTCGGTCGCCGAAAATCTGTTCTTCGGTCGCCTGCCGCACGGGCGCGGTGGGCGCGTCCAGTGGAATGCTCTCTACGCTGCGTCTGCAAAGCTATTGGCCGAGGTCGGGCTGGCAGTTGATCCGCAAACCAAGGTCGGCCACCTCGGCGTGGCCGCGCAGCAATTGGTCGAGATCGCGCGGGCGCTGGTGTGCGACGCCCAAGTAATCATCATGGACGAGCCGACCTCGGCCCTGAGTACGCGCGAGATCGACAAGCTCTTTGCGCTCATCGCCCGGCTCAAGGCCCGAGGCGTCGGCGTGGTCTATGTATCGCACAAGCTCGCCGAGGTCATGGCGCTGGCCGACCGAGTAACGGTCTTGCGAGACGGCGAGCGCGTCGCTTGCGAGTCAGCCGCCGATCTCGACGAAGAGCAGCTTATCGCGCTGATGGTCGGACGGGAGTTGGGGCAAGGTTTTCCCGCGGCAGATCGCACGCCGGGGCCATGTGCGCTAGAAGTGGAGGGGTTGACCACGGACCGAGTACAGGATATTTCCTTCCGGGTGTGCGCCGGGGAAATCGTCGGCTTCTCTGGACTAATGGGCGCGGGACGGACCGAACTAGCACGAGCCGTAATGGGCGCAGACCGCCGCCGCGCCGGAACCATTACCATCGACGGAGTCGCCGTACCAGCAAACGCACCACCACAAGCACGCACCCTCGGGTTGGGACTAGTACCAGAAGATCGCCGGGCCGACGGCCTCTTCGCACAACAGAGCGTGCGCGCAAACGCGAGCGTTGCGGCCTTGGAGCAATTCTGCCGTGCCGGCCACGTGCAAGTAGGCATGGAGCGGCAGCAGGTCGGCGCACTCGTCGCGCGCCTGCGCCTGCGTCCCCCTGACCAAGAGCAGACCATCGCGCGGCTCAGCGGCGGCAATCAGCAAAAGGCGCTGCTGGTCCGCTGGCTGCTCAAGGAAAACTTGCGAGTGCTGCTCGTCGATGAGCCGACCCGAGGAATCGACGTCGGTGCCAAAGCCGAGATTTATCAATTGCTGGACGGGCTGGCGCGCCAAGGACTGGCAATCGTGGTCCTCTCCTCGGAAATGCCCGAAATTCTGGGGCTGTGCGACCGAGTGTACGTAATGCGCGAGGGACGGATCGCCGCCGAGTACGCACGGGCCGAGGCCACGCCGGAAAAACTCTTGGCTAGCGCCCTGCCCGTTGGAAGCTAAAGAGTGGCCAGTGGCCAGTGATCAGTGATCAGCCCCCACACCACAGGGCCGAGGGGTGATGGAACTAGCCACTGGCCACTAACCACTAACCACTAACCAGAGAGGTGCAACGTGAAAATCCTAATCACCGGCGGCACCGGCCGCGTTGGAGCCAATTTGGCCAAAGCCCTGCTCGACAAAGGGCACGACATCCGCTCGTTTGTCTATCCCGGCGACCAAAGCCGCGCCCACAAGCTCGACGACTTTGACCGCGTCGAGACCATCGAAGGCGATTTGCGCAGTCTCGCCGATGTGCGCCGCGCCGTCGAGGGAGTCGATGCGGTGTACCACATTGCCGCAGCCTTTGGCGGCCCCTTCGACAACCGCGAATACCTCGAAATCAACGGCATGGGCACCATCAACGTGCTGGAGTCCATCCGCGAACTGACGCCCAATCTGCACCGCCTAGTCTATGCCTCCACCGAGGCGATTTACTGGGAGAATCCCTACAACGGCCGCTGCTTTGAAGAGCCGATCCGCGAAGACCAAGTCGCCCGCTACCAGACAATGCCCTACTTCCTGACCAAGTGGATCGGCGAGGAACTAGTGATGAGCTATCACTTGCAGTTCGGGCTGCCGTCAGTGACCACGCGCTTTGCCACGATTATCGAGCCGGGAGAATTCCTCGACGCAAACGGCTTGCCGCATCTGTTTTTGTTCGGGCCGGTGTACGAGCGATTCAAAGACCAAGAGGGGGACTTTGCCGAGCAGATCAAGGCGCTGTGGACGGGTGAGGAGCAGTTCTTGCTCTCGCGCAATCCAGACGGGCGGCCCTATCGGCAGGTGTACGCCGACGTGCGCGACATCGTCCAAGGGCTGGTGTTGGCACTGGAGCGGGACGAGGCCGTGGGCGAGGTGTTTAATCTGGGTGGAGCTGCGCTGTTCGATTGGAGCGAGGCCGTGCCCTATCTAGCCGAACGCTTCGGGCTGGGCTACGCTGATGCGCGGCGACCGGATTGGAATTACTTTGAGCTAGATTTGACCAACATCAAGGAAAAGTTGGGGTTTGAACCCAAGCACGACTTGGCGAGCATCCTCGACGCGGCTGAGGCCATGCGGCGCGGAGAGGACGTGGGGATTATCCCGACGGGCGTGCGCTTTGGGCAGGCGTAGTGGTGCGGAGGAGATCCACATGATCGAAGGACACCAAGTACTAGCTGACGGCGGCGCTGTGTCCGCCCAACAGCCAGCCGCGGCGCGCATTGGCGCGCACATATTGGCCCAAGGCGGCAACGCCATGGATGCGGCCGCAGCCACCAGTTTGGCCTGCTGCATGTTGGCCCCCCAATCCAACGGCATCGGCGGCTACATGTCGGCCGCAGTCGTTTTGGAAGGTTCCACCGGCCGCGTCTGGTCGCTTGACGCCAATGCCGTGGCTCCAGCCGCATCCCACGAGCACATGTACGACATTCTACCAGCCCGCCGCGACAACATGTGCACCAACGAAAAAGAATACGCCTGTAGCGTGCGCGACGATGCCAATGTGTACGGTCCTCAATCCGTAGCCGTCCCCGGCCAAATGGCCGGCATGGGCTTTTTACACGAACGCTGGGGACAGTTGCCTTGGCCTGCGATTGTCGCTCCGGCCCAAGGGCTGCTCGCCGACGGCTTCCCCTACGGCCCAGCCCTAGCCAATACCATCCGCAGCCAAGAAGCCATCCTGCGCCGCTTCCCCGCAACGTTCAGCCACCTCGCGCCGCAAGACGAATTGCCCCCCCCCGACGACATTTGGCATCGCCCTGATATGGAGCGCACGCTAGCGCGTCTGGCCCAAGCTGGCTGGCGCGACTTTTACGACGGCGAATTGGGCCGCACCATCGGCGATTACGTCCAAGCCAGCGGCGGCGCTCTCACCCGCGAGGATATGGCCGCTTTTGCGCCGCGCCTGACCGAGCCGTACCAAATCACCTACCGCGACGTGCCGGTGTACGGACCGATTTTGCCCAACGGCTGCCTCTCCGCCCTCCAGATTCTGCACATGCTGGAAAGCCTGCCCGTGGTGCCCGACGACCAAGTCCAGTACTGGCACCAGCTAGCCGAGGTCGTCAAACAGGCTTGGCGCGACCGTCTGCGCTACGTCGGCGACCCCGATTTCGTCGATGTGCCGGTGGAGCGCTTGCTGAGCAAGGACTACGCCGCCGGCCGCGTCGAAGCCCTGCGGCAATTCCCCGAGCAAGTCGATCAGCAAGTGTACGAAGCCTCGGGTCCAGCCGTCTCCGAAACCCTGCACGTATCAGCCGCAGACGCCGAGGGCAATCTCGTCGGCATCACCATAACCCAAGGCGGAGCTTTTGGCTCCTGTCTCACCGTACCGGGCACGGGCATTATCCTAGGCCACGGCATGTGCCGTTTAGACCCCCGCCCCGGTCGGGCCAATTCCGTGGCCGCGCACAAGCGTCCGCTCAACAACGTGGTCCCCATGATTTTGCGCCTGCCCCAGCGCGACGTTGCCATCGGCCTACCCGGCGGTCGCCGCATCATCAGCGTCGGTGCCCAACTCGGCCAGCGCATTATCGACTTCAACGCCACCGCCTTGGGAGCGGCCACCGCCCCCCGCCTCAACGCCGAAGCCCAAGAGCCACTCGAACTAAAGCGCGGCATCGATCCGGCGATTGTACAAACCCTAAGAGAAATGGGCCACCGGGTGCAGGTAGTTCAAGCAGTGGCCGGCGGTGCTCACGGTGCCGAAGTGCTCAAAAGCGAGGGCAAAGTGCGCGCTGGGGGCAATGGCTGGGCCGCGGGTGTGTAGATCTCTTTATGGGTGAAAATCACCCTTGACGTGGGTGATTTTCACCCATATCGTGGGTATATGAACACGAATCGACTATTACCTCGATTTGCTTCCGTGAGCGTGGAGCGGGCACTGAGGGTCATGCCCGTGACTGTTCTCACTGGTGCACGACAGACCGGCAAGAGCACCCTCGCCCGCATGCATCCCATCGGAACAGATCGATCTTACTTCACCCTAGACGATTACGGCGTCCTCGAGCAGGCCCAACGCGAACCGGATGCCCTTGTTGCTCGGGCGGTGCAGATCACGCTCGATGAGGTACAGCGGGTGCCGCATGTGCTGCTCGCCATCAAGCGGCTCGTTGACGAAAATCGGGTTGCTGGTCGTTTCCTCCTGACTGGGTCGGCGAATCTGCTGCTTATGAAGGAGGTGGGCGAAACGCTGGCTGGCCGCGCTAGCTACTTGACGCTCTGGCCCATGACCCGTCGAGAGCAACGCGGGTTGGCTAGGCCTGGTATGTGGACAGAACTCGTAGATGCGCCTCCTACTGCATGGCGGGATATGCTGCTCGCGGAACCAGCCGAAGCAGAGCCGTGGATGGCTCTTGCTCGACGCGGAGGTTATCCCGTCCCAGCCCATGAGTTGAGCGATGATGACGATCGGCGGCTATGGTTCGAAGGCTACGCGGCCACCTACTTGGAGCGGGATATCCCACGTCTATCCGCCATCGAAGGCATCACCGACCTGCGGAGGTTGATGACGGCAGCCTGTCTGCGCGTTGGGGGGCTATTAAACCAAGCAGACCTGGCTCGGGACGTACATCTTGCCCCTTCCACAGTGCAGCGGTATCTCAATTTGCTAGAGGTATCGTTCCAACTGGTGCGACTGCCATCCTATTCTGTCAATAGGACGAAACGGCTGGTCAAGTCATCCAAACTCTACTGGGGCGATACCGGGTTGGCTTTGCACTTAGCGGGCGACGCACATCCCCGTGGCGCACACCTAGAGAACATAGTGCTCTGCGACCTACTCGCTTGGGCGACTACTCGTATCGAAAGAACAGAGATTCTCTTTTGGCGCACTACCAAGGGTGCCGAGGTCGATTTCGTCATTGAAACAGGCCGCCGTCTGCTGCCTGTAGAAGTGAAGGCCGCCGCGAGCGTCCACCCTGGGGACGTGCGACATCTGCATACGTTTCTAGATGAGTACTCCGATATGGCGCAGTGTGGTATCATTCTCTACGATGGCGAAGAAACGTTCTGGCTCACTGATCGCGTACTCGCCGCACCGTGGTGGCGTGTGGTCTGAAGCTACTATCTAACATACAACGGAGAAAAAAATGAAAATTACGGATTTGCAAGTAATGCGGATAGGGTCGGAAGGGACCAATAATTGGATGTTTGTGAAAATCGAAACTGACGCCGGTATCCACGGCTGGGGCGAGGCGAGTTTGCAATACAAAGACGACGCCTTGCTCGGCGAATTTGCAGCGTTCAAGCGTTTTCTGCTAGGCAAAAATCCATTTGAGATTGAGCGGCTTTGGACCTCGCTGTATCGGCGCGTGACGTGGTCGGGTGGCCCGGTGACGACGAGTGCGATCAGTGCGATTGATCTGGCGTTGTGGGACATTAAAGGCAAAGCCTTGGGCGTCCCAGTGTACGAGTTGTTGGGAGGAAAGTCACACGACAAAATTCGCATGTACGCCAATGGCTGGCCAAGAAAAGATAACACACCTGAAGGAATTGCCGAGGGCGTCAAACGGGTGGTGGATCAAGGCTATGAGGCGTTGAAGTTTTACCCTTTTAGAGGCGCACAGGTGGCCACCATCGACCGCATTCAGCACGGCGTCGCCCTCGTGGAAGCGGCGCGCGAAGCTGCCGGGTCGCAAATTGAAATAGGAATTGACATTCGCGCACGACTGAATATATGGAGCGCACGGCGCGTGGCGCAGGAATTGGAGCCTTATAACATTGCGTGGATGGAAGAGCCGATTTTGTGGGATAATCCAGAAGCGCTGGCGCAATTTGCTCGCGAAGTAAATGTACCCATTGCGACAGGCGAGCAATTGTACACTCGCTGGGATTTTCGCGCGTTGTTGGAGCTGAATGCGGTCGGGCTTATTCAGCCGGACATTTGTCATGCAGGTGGCATTACTGAATTGAAGAAAATTGCCGCAATGGCTGAGACGTATTACGTGACAGTCGCACCACACAATTCCAATGGGCCGATTTCAACAATCGCCAGCTTGCATTTAGATCTGTGTATTCACAACAGTTTGATGCAGGAAATTTTTGTGTCATCCATTGATCGGTACAACAAGGTGCTTACACAACCGATTGAAATAATCGATGGACACTGTGTACCACCTGAAGGGCCGGGTTGGGGCGTAGATTTACGAGAGGATGCTATGGAACAACATCCGCCGAAATCGTTTACGCCGATTGAGTCTGAACCGTATGTGGAATTTTAAGGCGCGGGTGTTTTAGGAGGATTGGGATGGGTGATTCGTGAAAGCGTAGAAAAAATCGACAAAAAGCTAACGACCGGCCTCCGCGTCGTCACACATGACGCGGAGGCCGGTTTATTGTTACAGTGAATCGCGCTTGAATTGCACGTACGCGGGTTGCTCAGCAGCCACCGCCTTATCAGCGGCTTGGCCAAAGGCATCCATGATTTCTTCGTAATCCGAGCCATAGGGCACGATGACAACCGACGCGGAATCCACAGCCGCCGAGGACATATCGTCAGCAGCACACGTCACTATTACCGTCATAGGCGTGTATATCCCACCGGTAAGCACATTTACCAGTCCGTTGATAAAGCTCTGCTGCGTCTCAACCCTAGCTACTCCATTTTCGCACTCGCTTTGCGCTTCAACCACCGACGGTGGTACTAGGCCATATATCCAGCTATGCTTCCACATCTCCACCGTCTTATGCCCCGGGGCAAGCCCAGTATCGATGGTCGCGTGATAACATCCGGCCAAAAGAAACAGGCTGAAAAGCACTACTATGAGAAAACTCCCCTGCGAACGCTTGATCATTCTAACCTCCTTGGATTGATAAAAAATTATCGGCCCCTAGGCCGCGAATGGGATAGGATAGGCAAAGTGCCAAGGCTATTCAAGTAGGGAAAGACCTATGTGCTTGTCCCCTGTTTGGACAGGTATAGGGACGGACTTTTATCGGGCGGCCCTCGTAGTTGATCTGGATGCCCTCACCAGTTGATTTCCTCACGCCCTGCTTGGCCAGTCCTGGCGGAGCCAATCCTCCCATCGACGTGCCATATCCACTCGCGCATCGCGGCGCGCGTCCGAGTAATACGGCTGTCCGTGCACGTAATAAGGGGGCCTTTCCGGCAGGCGATGTCCTGTTATTGCTTCTAATGCATCTCTTCGGGCCGCGAAGTTGGCTATTCGACCCATGCGGGCGTCCTCTTCAAGACCGGAGACGATTTCTTCAGCAAAACGCGGATGAGCCATTCTTCTGGCAAGGTTAAAGGATACATAACGAACATCCAGGCTCGGGTCATTGAAGAGGACGCTGAGAGATGCGCTGCACTCAGACCACAAAGCTGGACAATTCTGTAGCAAGTACACCGCCGCCGATCGGACAATCGGCGAAACGTCCCTGCACCCTTCCTTGATGTAATCCGGATTCACCTCGGACGCTTTGCTTGCCAGGACACACAGGGCAGCGGCACGAACCTCAGATTTCGGGTGGTTTAAACACTCACTGATTGGTTGTAGAGCCGCGTCCGGAAATAGATCACCGACAAAAGAGAGAATGATATCCCTTACTTGGTCAGAATCGCCGGCACTAAGTTGATCCATCCGGTATTCGACCGAACGTTTCCGCCACTCCGACCAGATTTGGTAGGGGCTCGTCACCGGCTCGGGAGGATGCTCCGTCGCTTTCATCGCTAAAGCACCTTCGACTGAAACCAGCCCGGCGCGTAGGTTCGACCACTGTGGACGCTTTATCGACGAAGCGATGAGGGCCGTTTTCATGTCCAAGGCTGTCCAATTAGGATGCGCCTGCCACACACAGGCTGCGGCTCCAAGAGCGATCGGCCCCGAGAACGATGTCCCAAGTGTGCGGGCATAGCGCCGTGGGAGATCGTCTATCTTGTCATAAAAGTGGTTTTCGATCTCTTCATCGGTTCCATGAGGGAGGACGACGTTCTCCGCAGGTGCCAGAATCTCCGGAATCCATTTTCCCTCAAAGGTCGTTCCCCGGCTCCCCGGAAACGCTTCGGCCCGGTCTAGGTCTCCATCCGGGGAAATCACTATCCCGCCAACGGAAAAGACCGACGGGGCCGCGGGTTCGGTAAGCCCGGCAGTCCGGTCGGAGTGATTCCCCGACCCCGACATTACGAGTACGCCTGCGGCCGCTATTTCTTCACACAAGATACGTGTCGGCTCTGTTTGCCAGGGTAGAAGGCTCGAGTCGACCCCACATCGGCGTGCCGACAATACAGCTCGTATCTCGTGCTTGCTCCAATTGTCCCGAACCCATTCCAGTGCCTTAATATGTGCCGCATATCGTCCTTCAGGATCCTGGCTCTGGCCGGGGAAGTATTCGGCAATGAGAAAGAGATCGGCTTCCGGCGCGATACCCCGGTACAGACCCTGGGATTCGGCACCTGATCCAGCCGCCGCAGCCGCAGCCCACAGCCCATGCGCGCCTCCTTTCCATGGTCCAGACTCGGCCTCGAACACCTTGGGCTGCGGTTCAGGCTCCATCACCATTACTTTGTAGGTTGTACGTTGTTCGTTGGTGGTAATATCGGGATGGCTTGGGAAATCTCCATCGACAATGGCAATGCGAACACCTCTCCCCGTGAGTTCATCAGGCACGCTCAGAAAGTCTCGCAACGTCGGCCACATATCCTCTCCTATGGGTTTTGAGAAGTGTTCTTAGACAAGCTGCTCATGGGACTGCACCTCGGCCACATGACAATTGAACCAATCCAAAACGCGCCGACACAGATCATCGAGAGCATCGCGGGACCAAGCAGATGTGCCGTGGTGCTCATCCTTGTACAGCCGTAGCTCGACGCGCTTGCCGAGTCGGCGCAGGGCGACGAACGTCTCTTCGGCTTGATTGGAACCTTCCTGGTCCCCTGTACCACACACGAGCAGTAGTGGAGTAGACACTTGGTCCAGGTAGAAGAAAGGTGAGTTCTCGATGTACGCAGCCCGATTCTCCCACGGCGAGCCGCCGAGGCGGGCCTGTCCCGTTTCGCACCAACCTATATGGTGGGTATAGATGCTCATCATGTTCACACCCCAAGGGGCAATGGCCAACGCAGCTCGGAATCTGTCGGTCTGCGAGATCAACGACACAACGCTGTATCCGCCATAACTCGTGCCCATTAGACCCACTCGTTCGCCATCGACTAGACCGAGTTCGACCGCCCGATCTACGCCAGCGAGTACCGGCTCCACCAGACTTGTCATCGGGTTCTTTTTTCTCAACGGCACCTCCGGGAACAACACCGCGTAGCCAGCGCTGCACAGGAGCTGTGGCTCGATAGCATGTGGCCCTTGGAGACTAAAGCGATTGATTGTCCCCACCCCTCGGTACCCCCCATACACACTGACGACCATCGGATGCGGCGGCCGTCCCTCGGATGGAAGCAACATCATTCCCCGGCATTGCATATCGGCTGCTTCAAAGTCGATCAATTCACTGCGGCCGAGCTTGGACATTTGGATTTCAGGCGCTAGGCAAAATAGCCAGTCATGGCTTCCATCCTCTATGCGTAGCACGGATGGCGGACGATTCGCCTCCTCCGCCATCAGGTAGTAGCACCCAGAGGAATCGTCCACCTCCATGTACCAGACTTGACTCGTACACGTGCCCGGGATATCTGCTACGTACTTCAGCCCTCCGTCCTGGCTTAGATGGACGATCTGCTCGCTCAGGTCGGACCGATTCTGCAGCACGACGGTCAGGTCTCCAGCCTGCGTCAATTGAATGGTGGGTTCAGTCGGTCGTGCGATCCAATGGCGCATAGACCACTCTTCTGGAATCGATGCGCAGCGGTGATGGCCGGATTCCAGATCGAATTGCCACCAAGCCTTGCTACCAAGTGAGTGCAGCTCCGAACTATCCGCACTCCATCGCGGCGTGTCGTATTTCAGCAAGAGGTCGAATTCTGTCCCTGGAGTCAGATTTACAGGCTTTTCAGAACCATCGACCACAACGACGAATAGCTCGTCGGGCTGCCCTCTACCGGAGGAGGTGTACGCAACATTTGCCGAATCCGGCGACCACGCGTAGTTGATGCCAAAGGCGTTGGCAATGTCCGCGGCGAGCACCCTTTCCTCTCCAGTCTCGATATCCACAGTGAAAAGCTCGAACAGGCAGTGCTGCAAACTCGCTACAGATTCGACGTAGCGCGTACAGGCCACATGCCGGCCATCGGGCGCGATGCGCCAGTGGCCAGAGGCCCATTGTTGCAGCAGCCTCTTGACAGATCCCGTCGAAAGGCTGACATGGCCTAGGTCACACTGCCACCAACTCGGTACAGTCGGCTCGACCTCCGTGGCTGCGTCGGGATCGTTGGATCTGACGTCGATCTTGGGCACGGGGCCGTGCGCATCTTCCCGATAGTCGCGCTCGGCAGGCCAGAGGGGTACTACGATGCCCTTTCCATCGGGCGTCCACACTGGCAACTCAAAACCAAAGCGGACTAGAACAGGCGCATTCCGCAGCAACTCAACCTCCCCCGTATCCACTTCCCACAAACCCAGACACGCCACTCCTTCGTGCTGCACGCAGGCCACCAGCCTGTCCCCCGCTGGCGACCACTGGGCCCCCCAGCTTACGCTGTCTTCGGGAAAAGGCCGCATCGACTCCCCTGTAGCTGTATCCACGACAACCACGGAACTTCCGGCCATTTCTCGGGGGACACCCCATTCGTCAAACTTCGGTCCCCGTGCGCCCTCAGTACGTCTCTGTACGCCAAGGGCGAGCAGCCGGCCATCCGGGGACAGGTGAAAGGGCATCCGTCCGGTGGGCTTGGGCAGATCGACGAGAGAGGCGATGGCATTCTCCATGGATTCCCTCCATTGTGGGTAAAAGTAGCTGCGATTCTGCGGTCTTTGGATGGTGGATTTTCGCGTTGACAAAGAGTACTGGAGGGTGTTACTTTAGTCAAGATAAAAATGGCGTATCTATATATTTATATTGATGTTATGGATTATTGCACTTGACGTTATTCAGCCGATTGTTTATATTTTATGTACAACAAAAAGATGGGGGCCACTTACGTGAGCAGCCCCCATCTTTTTGTTTTTTCTACGCTTTCAGAATTGGGTGGATTGCGGGAGCGTAGAACCTGCGATCAAATTTCCCCTAGGTAATCTCCATTTCTGTGGCTAGAAGGTTTTTTCTTACTCCCCTCGCAAAAAAGCATGACTTACGTCTTCGCCCCCATAATCTCAGCCGCCTCAATTTGATCCACTAGCGCGATCGAGTGAATCACATCGCGGATGTCGGTGATCGGCTGCCGGTTTGCAACCACGCAATCGAGGAAGTGCTCGTGCATGGTCAAGACCCCCTCGTAGCGGGGCACGTCGTCTTGAGGCACGCCGTCGATTTCCCAACCACCGAGGGTGCGCACTTGGTTGTCTTCGTGGATTTCGATCTCACTGGGAATTTTCATGTAGCAGCCAATGCCCACGCCGTGTAGCTCCGAGCGCAGCACCCGCCCGCCAGAAGCGCGGTTGCCGAGCATCACGCCGGTCGCGCGATTGTCAAAGCGCACCAGCGCCGTGTAGTGGTTGAAGCCCTCGCCGCCGAATTTGTCCTGATAGGCCGTAACTTCCACCGGCTCGCCGCCAGCCATGTAGCGCAGCAGATCGACGATGTGGACCAAATCGTTCCACAAGGTGGTGGTGAACTCGTCGGCGCGCTGCGGAAGCTGTTTGTTGAAGGTCGTCGTCGCCAGCGACACCGGACCTTTGGTCCCCACTAGACGCATGGCCTCGCGAGTGACCGCGGTGTAGCGGCGTTGCAGGCCGACCATCACCCAGACCCCCTGGCGCTCGGCAGCCTCCAAAATCGCCCGCGTCTCGTCGCTGTTGGCCCCAGGCGGCTTTTCAATAAACAGGTGCTTGCCCGCGGCGATGCAGTCGAGGGCCGGTTGCAGGAGCCACTTCTCATTCATCACGCAATAGACAATGTCCGGGTCGGTCTCGTCGAGCATAGCACGGTGGTCCTGGTACGTGCGCGTAAAGCCGTACTTTGCCACCACTTGATTGAGGCGCTCCTCGTCCAATTCGCAAACCGCAGCCATCTCCACGCGATCGGCGAGGCGATGGACCGATGGATAGTGGGCACTCTGGCCGCGGCCTCCCGCGCCGATAAATCCCGCTTTAAGCATGATCTTCCCCTTTCTGGCACAAAGCCGTAAAAAAGCGCACATCAATCCGCGCCAAGTCGATGACGGACTCCACCGGCTCGCCGCTATACTCGCTGTGAAAGCTGACCGGGCCAGAAAAGTCCAGCCGCTTCAAGGTCGCAACCACCGAAGGCCAATCGACAAAACCTTGCCCCATGCGCACGACGCCGGTAGTGGATTTACCCTGCTGCGTGATGCTCAAGGGCCGCTGGTGGACCAGATCCTTCAAAGCGAGCAGACACAAGTGCGAGCGCACAATGTCGAGGGCCATCGCAATCGGCTCGCCGCACAACGACAAATGCCCAGGGTCGGCAAAGACGCCCACGTATTGCGGGTCGCAGTCGCGGACGATATTCATCGCGGCGCAAGCATTGAGACCCATAGACGCGCCCGAATGATTGTGAATGACAGTTTTGACACCGTACTTTTCCGACAGCGCCTGAAACCCCTCCATAAAGCCGCGCACCTCATCTAACTGCGTCCAGTAGGGCGTATCCGGCTGCCAGTGCCAGTAGCCGAGCTTGACGTGGGCCACTCCAGCCTCGCCCAAGGCCGCGTAATACCTTTCCGCGTAGTCGATATCTGGACGGTTGAAGTCTCCTGGAGCTGTGACCAAAGGGATGCAGAGGCCGGCGTCGTCAAAGCGGCGTGCAGCTTCCGGCAGAGCCGTGGCTACATTGTCCGGATTGACCGGATAGCCGTCGCGCACGCACAGGTCGGCTCCCTGCACGCCCATGGCCTGCAAGGCGTCGATGAGTTGCGGGACATTGAGGCCCTCTAAGTGCTTGGTAAATGCGATATACGTCAAATCCACGATGTGCGCTCCTTTCTCTATATTTGTTTGACAAAGTGAGGTAAGGGTATCAAAATATCGGCTACGTGCCAACGACTTAAACGGAGCAAGTCGAGTTATGGAAGCAATCAAAATGGAACCCAGTCCCTCGATTGAGGTCCCCAAACCACTCACCCCCGCCCAAGTGCAGTCCTTCATCGACGACGGCTATCTCGTCGTGCCGGGCCTGATGGAAGCAGCCGAGCTCGACGAACTCAAACGCGACCTCGTGGACGTGGCGCGCGGCCGCTACGAGTGCGATAACATCGAGCCGGTCGATCCCGACATGAGCGACCAAGCGGTGCTGGAAAGCATTCTCTGCATCCACCAGCCCCACTACGTCAGTCCGGTCATCGAAAAGTACGTCCGCCACCCCAAAATCTGCGGTGCCCTAAGCCAGATCACCGCCGCGCACCTGCCTTTTTGGGACGGCAGCGTCAAGTGCATGCAGTCCATGTACTTCGTCAAGCCGCCCAACTTCCAAGGGCAGGCTTGGCACCAAGACGAGATCTACATCCCCACGCGGGATCGCTCGCTGATCGGCGCGTGGATCTCCGTAGATGACGCTACCGTGGAGAACGGCTGCCTGTACGTAATCCCAGGATCGCACCGGCCCGGGTACCTCTACCCCCAGCGGCCCCACGAAAACCCAGACGAGTTCGACTTCGCGCCCGAGAGCTACGGCTTTGACGAGAGCGTCGAGATCCCAGTCGAAGTGGAGGCCGGTGCCCTCGTGTTCTTCAACGGCTATCTCCTGCACCGCTCGTACAAAAACCGTGGCGACACCTATCGCCGCGTCTTGGTCAACCACTACTGCAACGCCTGGAGCCTGTTGCCCTGGCGCATCGAAGAAGGCGAGTCGCCCGCGCGCGCCGACCGGCGCGCCATCGTGCCCGTGGCCGGCATCGACCCCTACGCTTGGAAGGGCTATCAAACGCCAGCCAAGTCCGTGGGGCTGCGACACTGCAAGGCCATCGACGAGGTCCGCGCTACTCGCGAGAAGCCCTCATAGAAAAGAGAGGTGCTTTTGGACAAAATAAGACTGGCATTGGTCGGCTGCAGGGGTATGGGAATGCGGCACCTATGACGTGAACCTAGCTTCGGCCAAGCAATACAACGAAGAGCTAAGCGCGGACACGGTAGTAGAAGAAATCCGCAACCTCGGCTGCCGCTCCCTCGGCATAGAAGCCGATGTGTCGCAAAAGGCCGCTGCCGCTGAGGTCGTCAACCGCATCGCGAGCGAATGGGGCCGGCCTCGACATTCTCGCCGGCGGCGGCGCGATCTAGTGGCCTACAGGCTGAACTCGGCGATCCGTGGTTATGGGATCATCGGGCGTCGCCTAATGATCCCCCGGGATTCGAGGCCCGGTAGGCCTTGGCGGGGCCAATTATACCGTACTTGAGCAAAAAATCATAACAAGATCACGACAATAGGCTGAAAAATCACATGTAAATCACACATGAACCTTATATTCATATCTTCATATTCATTTTAAAACGTGAGTCTGGGATAAGGAGCGAGACTCCTTTCTGGCTAAACTTAGGTTTGACACCATACAGCTTAAAGGTCGCTTAAACCGAACTCACGTCGGAATTATATGGAGCCGTTCCGTTTTGGATGGTCGTTGCAAAAATAATCGCGGCTCTGCACGGCGGTCTGTGCATCAAACAACATTCAACCGCAGGAGAGTCTTTAGATGAAACTGCCTCAATCATTCAATTTCGTCCCCTTGTTGGTCGTGGTTCTGTTGGTGCAGGACAGCCGCGCCGAGGACACCCTGAGAGAGCATACGGATTGGGTCTTATCGGTGGCCTTTTCGCCGGATGGCACCACCCTGGCGTCCGGGGCTGCAGATACACGGTGAGGCTGTGGGACGTGGCGACGGGACGAAATGGCGCGTTTGAAGGATATGCAAGTTGGGTCTTATCAGTGGCCTTTTCGCCGGATGGCACCACCCTAGCGTCCGGGGATAGGAATGGAACAGTGAGGCTGTGGGACGTGGCGACGGGACAAAATATCGCCACC
>VXML01000112.1:65241-68460 GCA_009841115.1 Gemmatimonadota bacterium
GTGAGGCTGTGGGACGTGGCGACGGGACAAAATATCGCCACCTTGAGAGGACATAGGCGTTGGATCTCATCGGTGGCCTTTTCGCCGGAAGGCACCACCCTGGCGTCTGGAGCTTTGGATAATACGGTGAAGCTGTGGAACGTGGCGACCGGTGCAACGATCGCCACCCTGAGAGGACATACGGATTGGGTCTTATCGGTGGCCTTTTCGCCGGATGGCACCACCCTGGCGTCCGGAGCTTGGGGAACGGTGAAGCTGTGGGACGTGACGACAAAAGAAGAAATCGCCACCCTGAGAGGACATACGAATTCGGTCGAATCGGTAGCCTTTTCGCCGGATGGTACCACCCTGGCGTCCGGAGCTGCGGATGGCACGGTGAAGCTGTGGGACGTAGAAAAAAGAAAAGAAATCGACACGCTGAAAAAAGGGGATTGGGGGTTTATCTATTCATCGGTAGCGTTTTCGCCGGATGGTCGGCTGCTGGCGGCTGGAGCCGGGGACACGGTGAAGCTGTGGAATGTGTTCGAGGACCTAAGTCGGTGAATCGGCTTATTGAGGCTCACGAAAGGCGTTTCTTAACCTCGTCAAAAAACGTCTTAAAGGATCCTGAAGCGGCGTGCTCCCAACGGTCAAACGTCGCTTGCAGCACTTCTAGCCAACGCTCTTTGGGCAGACTTTGCACCGCCAAGCAGACGTAATAGGCATCGGTCAACGCCAAGCCCCGCCGTCCATCCACGAGGGCTTGCTCCATGCGCTCGACTAACGGAGCGACCTCGGGCAAGGCTTCGACGCATTTTGCCTTTTGAATGACAAAGTTGGCCAAGTGATTGACCATGCTCCGGCTAAAATCGTGCCGCTTTGCGGTGCCGGATACGTCGTCAAGGTCCAGCTCTCCCCTGTGATACAATGCCAACAACTGCTGGGTCAGCGTGCGTTGCTTGGCACCAAGGGTCGCTTGCCGAGCGCTACGCAAGCCGCTGGCGAGGGCTGACATGTCGTGGCAGCAATTGAGCCAGCGCGTACCTTTGGCGACCACGCGGCGCATGGACTCGCCCGGGCCGACGGCCGTACCCATGGCCTTGCCGCTGGCAGCGCAGGCTACCCCCACGCGGTCAAAGGCCGCCAGCACGCGCTCGTGGTCTATGTGGGGGATTCCCTCGCGCTCGACGCCGTAGCTGTGCGCCAAGTCGCTCGGCCCCACGAAGAGTAGATCGATCCCGTCGATTGCGGCAATCGCTTCCACCTCTTCCACGCCCTCGGCGTCTTCGATCATCACGCCCAGTATAGTCTCGGCATCGGCTCTGCCCATGTATTCAGTGGGGTCCAGCGTGCCGTAGTCTGAATCCCGGCCACAACCCAAGCCGCGCAAGCCCAGCGGCCGGAACTTGGCCATCTGCACGAAGGCCCGCGCTTCGTCCACGCTCTTGCAATGGGGCCAAATCAACCCTCCGGCCCCTAACTCCAGCGGCTTAATCACCTGATTGTACGGCCCCTTGGGGATGCGGACCACTGTATCGACCCCCGTGGCTCGCGCCGCCAAAATTAGCTGCGATAGCCCGTCTAGCCCGAGATGGGAATGCTCCATGTCGATCCAGACGCAGCCAAAGCCCGCTTGGGCCGCTAGCTCCACTACGACCGGGTCGAAGATCCGGTTGATCTCGACGATCTCCACCGTCGCCCCCCCAAGCAGGGCGGCCTTGGTCTGGTTGGTTTTCACGGATTCTCCTCTCTTCTACCTACTCGCTTTCGCCGTGCGTTTTTTCTATATTGGCCCACCTGTCAACGCCCATTGTAAAACCACAGGAGACTTATTATGGCAGCAAATGGACCCGTTCCCACCGCCCGCGCCCAAGGCCGCGGCCCAACCATCTGGCTGGCTGGCTCGCCCGACGAGCTCAAGGAGTGGATGCCCCTCGGAATCGCCGGCATCGTCACCAATACGGTGGTGCTCAACCAGTACGCCAAACAATACGGCTCGGTCATCAGCCTGATAGAGGAATATCTCAAGCTCACCGACAAGCCCATAGTAATGGAAATCGACGGCCATTCCGTTGAAGAGCTCTTAGAAGTCGGACAAGTTTTTACCAACATGTCGGAGCAGATCATCCTCAAGATCCCCTGCAACGTCAACGGACTCAAGGCATTTAGCATCCTCAAGGATCAAGGCGTCGAGACCTTCTGCACCACGGTGTTCTCGCTGACGCAAGCTGTGGCCGTCGCCCAAGCCGGGGTTAACCACATCCTGCCTTTTTGCGAGCCGGTCAAGGAAGTGGGCGGCGACCCGACCAAGCTAATCCGCGAATGCGCGCAGGTATTCAGCGGCTGGGGCCAGCGTCCCTTCATTATGGCCGCCCTCATCCGCTCGGTGGAGACCGCTCACGCCGCCTTCCGCGACGGGGCCGACGAACTGGTCACCATGTGGACGGTGTACCGCGACATGATGGATCACCCGCTGACCGCGCAGTGGAACAAGACCTTTATGGACGAGTGGATCGACATGCACCAGAGCGGCTTGTTGGAGGGAGTGCCGGTCCGTTCCGATTGACCGCGCCCTCACTCGCGCTCGGCCGGGATCTGGCACAGCAATTCGCTCCAAGCCGTCCCCAGATTCATCACGTCCCCGCCGCAGATTACCAAATCGCAGCCCGCGTCCATCGCGGCCGTAAGCAGTGGCCCCGGCAAGGTAAAGATGCCACTCAGCTTGCCGGCGGCCCGCGCCCTTGCCAAGCACGAGAGCACGGCCTCGCGCAACTTTGGATCGCCCATCTGGCCGGTGCAGCCCATATCGACCGCTAGATCCCCCGGCCCCATGAAGATCCCGGAAAGGCCCTCCACGGCGAGTATCTCATCGACATTCGCCACGGCCTCCACGGTCTCGATCTGGACAAAAAGGTGGGTGCGCGCATTGGCACGGGCTAGGACGTCGTGCAGGTCTTCCATGCCAAAACCCATGCCGCGCGTGCGCACGTTGAAGCCGCGTCGGCCCAACGGTGGGTACTTGCCCACCTCGACGATGCGGCGTGCGTAGGCCGCATCATCTACCATGGGAACGAGAATGATCCGCGCCCCGATTTCGAGTGCCCGCAGCACGTGGTGGCGCTCGCCATCGGGCAGGCGAATGAGCGGGAAAATGCCGCCAGCCTCCGCGGCCAAGCACAAGGTCTCGGCCCGCTCAAAGCCGACCGGGCCGTGTTCGCTTTCGATCCACACCGCTTCAAA
>VXML01000029.1 GCA_009841115.1 Gemmatimonadota bacterium
AGGCGCAAGATGCGCTGGGCCGGCGTCGATAGCACCGAAACGATGCGGTCGATGACCGACCGCCCCACCGGAACTTGGTCGAGCAATTCGTTGTAGAAGCGGAGGGAATCGTAGGCCGCGTACGCGTGCATCTTGCCGGGGATGGAGGCCGGGTGCCGCAGGAGCCGCTTGCCGCGCTGGAGCACGTAGCGCAGCGGATCGCTGAGGGCCTGGGGCAAGTCGTTGCGCATCAACAGAGTCTCGTACTCATTGACGGTCATGCCGACGTGCTTTTCCTCTGGGGCGAGGCGGATGTCGATGCAGCCTTTGTCAATGCCGGATTGCCGCAACCGCTCGGCGAGCGTTGCAAAGAGGCCGTAGCGCGGGTCTTTGAGGTTGAAGGCGTCGATCGCATGGCTGCCGTCCACCGGAATCTCCACCCGACCACGATGCACGATTTCGGCGCGATTGTAGGCCATGACCGCAGTGTGTCGGCTGCGCACGTAGTGCTTGTAGATGCCGTCTAGCTCAATGAAGTACACCGGCTCCTCGGGGCGGTGGATATAGGTCACGCAGTTTTTGAGACCCGCAGCGATAAAGGTCAGATGCGAGTCGGCGTTGACCGGCTCCCTTTCCTTTTCGCTCTCGCTAAGCTCGTCGCGTAGCTGCATGCGGTCGTGGAAATAGCCAGCGTTGTAGGGAAATATCTTTTGGATGGCGCGGATAAATGGGTCAATCTGCTTGCGGCTGTGGCCCAAACGCCTACTCGTGCCCTGCTCTATATAGCCGGCCGTGGTGTGCAACGAACAGTACGCGGCTTTGCGAAAGGGACGCAACTCATCGCCGACTTGCTGACGGATTAGCTCGGAGATGTCGATAACTGCAAAGCGCCGCTGGGGGCGGATGGTTAGGTTGAGCTCTACGGGTTGTGGAGCCATAAGATATAAATCCTAAGTCGCATTTGTATCGAGCGCCGACACGCACTATCTTGCTGATGATTAAAAATACCCTCTAGTAAATGCCCACGCAACCAAAGACGTTCCCAATTCTTAATTCCCATGAAAACCTTGCTAATCATGCGCCATGCCAAGTCGGCTTATCCTCCCGGGATAAGCGACGATTTCGACCGTCCGCTCAACAAGCGCGGTCGCGCGGATTTGCCGCGCATCGCCCGCCTGCTCGCAACGTACGGCCCGCGCCCCGATCTCGTGCTGGCCTCGGCCGCGCGCCGGGCGCACCAGACGGCCACTGGCCTTGTCGAATCTCTCGGCCTGCCGCCGAGTGCCCTGCACTTGGACGACGCGCTCTACCTCTCGTCTCCCAGTACCTTGACCCAAGCGGCGGCCGGCTTGCCAGACAGCGCGCAGACCGGCCTCATCATCGCCCACAACCCAGGACTGGAAGAATGGATCGGCGAGCTGACAGGCGCGCACGTCGCCCTGCCAACTGCGGGCTTAGCCGCAGTCGCATTGGGCATCCACGCTTGGGCAGAAATCAGTCGCGGCCGCTTGCTCTACTTCGTGGTGCCGAGACTCGTAAAAGCCATAACTCAACGACAATGAGCAGTTGACGAATGTCGCGGGGATAGCTTATTTTTCAACAATTCACCCGGAGATAACGCGCATGAACCTGTTGGACATTCTGTCGCTCGAATCCATCATAGTTGACCTCAAAGGAGAATCCAAAGAGGAAATCATCACCGAACTGGTCAACTCTCTTCCAGTCGGCGACGCGATTACCGACCGCGACCAAGCATTGCAAGCCGTACTCGACCGCGAAAAAATCATGAGCACGGGCATTGGCGATGGCATCGCTATCCCTCACGGCAAGTCGGCCGCGGTGACCGAACTGGTCGCAGCTATGGGCACCCAGCGGCGGGGCATGGATTTCGACGCCCTCGATGGCGAGCCAGCCTATGTGTTCTTCCTGCTGGTTTCCCCGACCAACATTTCCGGCCCCCACATCAAGGCACTGGCGCGGATTTCGCGCTTACTCAAAAACGAAGAGTTCAAAAAGAAGCTCATCGACGCGAATTCAGCCGAGGAAATCATCGCCACCATCGAAGCTGCCGAGCGCGATATTCCCGCCGCGAACTAGCGCGGCCCCCTCCCCATCTTGCAGTTTCTCAATCCCGCGGTCCTGCTCGGACTAGTCGCGGCCGCCCTTCCCCTAGCCATCCACCTGCTGCATCGAGGGCGCGCCCAACCCCATCCTTTCAGCGACTTTGCCTTTCTGCGCCAGCTCCAGCAAAACCGCATGCGGCGGCTCCAACTGCGCCAATGGCTGGTCCTGTTGCTGCGCACGCTCATCATTGTGCTCATCATCTGCGCTTTTGCTCGCCCGACGTATCAGGCTGGCGGCGGATGGGGAGGCGGAGATCGTCCGGTGGCCGTTCACGCGCTCTTGGACTTGTCGTACAGCACCCGCTACCAACAGCCCTCTGGCTCCCTCTTCGACCAACTCCAGCGCCAACTCGGCGACCTGCTGGCCGTTTTACCCCCGCGCGATCAAGTGGCAGTGCAGCCTTTTGCCCAACGGCCTCACGCCCCTTTTGCGGGCGACCGCGATTACTTAGCCGAGCGCATTGCCGAACTCGCGCCTACACAAGAGGCGACCGACTTGCGCTCAGCCTTGCACGCAGCAGCCCAACGCTTCGACCAAGAGTCCGCCCTAGCAGCGCACGAGCTTTTTCTTTTTACCGATTTGGCCCAATACAACTGGGATCAACTCGACGACTCGGGCCCATCCTTTGCCGATGCACGCGTCTATGTCGCTAGCCCTCGCACCCAGACCCGACCCAATGCCTACGTCGAGCGGCTCGCGGCTCCGAGCTGGATGCTCGCTGCCGACGCCAAAGTCACCTTGCAAACCGCCATCGCGCACAGCGGCGCAGGCACGGCGCTCGACCTGTTTGCCGATGGCCAGCGCGTGCGCCGCCACAGTGTGGATCCCGGAGCACCGGGCACGACCCAAGTAGCACTTAGCTTTTCGCCGCGACGGCCCGGGCGGTTAAGTGGGCACGTCGCGCTCGCAGACGACGCGCTCGCGCTCGACAACCGCCGCTACTTCACGCTCGATTTGCCCACCTCCATCATCGTGCTACTGTTAATCGAACAACCCGAAGACGCGTACTATGTGCGCCGGGCACTCGGGGCGGCGGCCCTTTCCGATCCGGTCGTAAAAATCCGCACCGATCTTTTTGCCAATCTCGACGCCAGCACCCTCACCGGAGTAGATATACTCGTGCTCTGCAACCTCGCGCGGCTGAGCGCAGCGCAAAAGGCGGCTCTGGACGAGTTCGTCGCCAGTGGCGGCGGCGTAGCCCTCTTTCCCGCGCCGCAGAGCGATCTCGGCTACTACAACCGCGATCTCCTGCCCGGCCTGACTCCGGGACGCTTCAAAAACCGGCTCGGCGCACCCGGCAACACAGCCAACTATCAAGTCTTAGACGAGGACGAGCCGCATCACCCGCTTTTCAACGACCTCCTCGCCAGCGATGGCGATCAGCCGCGCTTCTACTCCTATTTCGCCATGGTCCCCGCACCCGATCTTTTGCCTTTGGTCCGCTTCAGCGACGGGCAACTCGCCATGGCGCTAGCTTGGAAGGGGCAGGGACGCGTCGCACTCGCGGCCTTCCCCATCGACCCGCAGTGGAACGACCTGCACCAACGCGGACTGTTCGCCCCCCTCCTGCACCGTCTGGTGCGCGAGTTGAGCCTGCCGCCCGATCGCCATGCCGCTTATTTGGTGGGAGAAACGGTCTATCGCCGCTTGGCCGATGTGCCAATGGAAGCGGTCGTAGAGGCCGAGACGCCGTCGGGCGAGCGCCTGCGCTTAGAGCCGGAACCCGTCGGCGGCCAATACTTGTGGAAAATTCCCCACGTCAGCGAGGCTGGCATTTGGCGACTACGCGCTGCCGGCGCAGAAGTCGATGCGTTCGCCGTCAACTTCGACGCTCGCGAATCCGCACTCGCGCCTGTAGTGCCCGAGTACGTACGGAGCGTTTTCACGGACGCAGAAGTCCATTTCCTCAACCCCGGCGACGACCTGCGCCTCGCAGTCTTGGGCAATCGCCACGGTCGCGAGTTGTGGCGCGAATTCCTGATTTTGGCCCTCGGCCTCCTCCTCGCCGAACAGTGGATCGCCCGCGCGCCCCGCGACGTTCCGGTGCGCCAAGCGGCATAAAGAGTTGTATATTAATCAAGCCACAACCATTCGATTCAACGAGAAATTCTATGACCCCACGCCGAGGAAGTTCGCCGTGGGCTCTCTGCAAGGAGACCTATGGAAAAAGTGAAAAACTATTTTGATCAAGAACTAGTAGATGTCATAGGAGCATTTCTGTCTTTTTCGTGTGCGATCCACTGCGTGGCAATGCCGCTTTTAGTAACAATTCTGCCGTTACTGGGGCTTGGGTTCCTCGCAAGTGAACGCGCAGAACTAATCATTATTGGAGCCATTGCGCTCGCATTAGGTAGCGTCGTTTGGGGGATTAGGCACCACAGAAGTTGGAGAGCATTTCTCTTCCTCGTAGTGGCAGTAGCGTTCATCGCCACCGCCCACATTGCTACTGAAGGAATCTTTGAAGTAGCCCTCCATGCAACAGGAGGCATCCTACTGGCAGCAGCACATCTCCTAAATCGGCACCTATGTAAGATATGCCCTGCCTGTGAACGCGAACATACGGGTGATTCTTACTCGCTGCGGTATTGACAGAGCATACGACCTTTACCTCACCCGCCCGCGTCTAGCGCGCGAAAAAACTCAAACGTATAAATGCCGTGGTCGTGCCCATCGGCCCATTCGATGCGAATGCCGTAGCGCCCGACGTAGCTAACCCCCCGCACCTCGGCCGTGGCCGACACTGCCTCGGGCTGCAAAAGCGCCAACCCGCCCTCATTCGCGTCGCGCAATTCCCGGCAATGGGCGCAGGGGCAATCGCGCCGCAACCCCTCCAAATCGTAGCGACTCTCGCGGCCATCGCTCCACCCGATGACCAACTCGCCGGCCCGGCCATCCACGGCGATGTCGCGCGGCTTGGGCTTATTCAACGCGGCTCTCCCACCACCCTAGCGCTCAGTTCGTAAGGCGCGGCCGCGGTGATCTCCACTTCGACGAAAGACCCCACCGGAGGCGTGCCCTCGGTGATTACTACTTGGCCGTCGATTTCCGGAGCGTCGCGCTCCATTCTCCCATAGCACATATCCCCCACGCGCGCATCGACCAAGACCTGCTGCCGCGTGCCGACGAGCTCGTCGTTTTTCTTCGTGCCCACGCGCTCTTGCAGTTGCGTCAGGCGGCTGTAGCGCTCCTGCTTGACCTCCTCGCTGACCGGGTCGCCAAGCCCATACGCCGAAGTCCCATCTTCCGGCGAGTAGAGAAAGCCGGTCGCATAGTCAAAGCGCGTCTCGGCCACAAACTCCAGCAAGGCAGCAAAATCGTCCTCGGTTTCCCCAGGAAAGCCGACGATGAACGTCGAGCGCAGTCCAGCCCCCGGCAACCGCTCCTGCAGCCGCGCCAACAAATCGAGCGTCTTTTGGCGCGTCGTCGCCCGCTTCATGCGCTTGAGCACCGGGTCGGAGATGTGTTGCAGCGGCATGTCGATGTACCGGCACATCTTGTCGCACGTGGCATAGAAGTCTATCAGTTCCTCGGTCCAGAACGCCGGATAGGTGTACATCAAGCGCATCCACTCAATGCCCTCCACCTCGGCCAGCGCTTGCAAAAGTCGCACGAGCTGCGGCCGGCCGTAGAGATCGGCCCCGTAGCGCACCGAATCCTGCGAGACCAAAACAAGCTCCCTCACTCCCTCCGCGGCCAGCCGCTCGGCCTCGGCCACGAGCTGTTCGACCGGCTCGCTCACGTGCCGCCCGCGAATGGCGGGAATGGCGCAAAAGGCGCATTGGTGATCGCAGCCGTCCGATATGCGCAGATACGACCAGTGCTTGGGCGTCAGCGAGGTCCGCGGCAAGCTAGCCAAGTACCTAGGCCGCTGGATGCCCAACATGTCGTCAACGTGGTGGACGATGTCGGCCTCGTCGGAGATCGTCAACAGCTTGTCGGCTTCCACCAACTCCTGTTCTAGCTCCTCGTAGTAGCGCGTCGATAGACACCCCGTGACGATGACCCCCTCGCACTGCCCCTCTTGCTTGAGCCGATGCGCGTCCATAATCGCGGCGAGGGACTCCTCTTTGGCCGGTTCGATAAAGCCGCAAGTATTGACCACCACCACGTCCGCTTCTTCCGGCGCGTCCGTCATCTGATAGGCATGGCCCTGCAAAAGCCCCAGCATCCGCTCGGAATCGACCGTGTTTTTCGGGCACCCTAGGCTGACTAGGTGCACTTTGTGGGGCTGGTTTTCGCTCATCTCATGCCTCGCCAAAGGCTTCGACGTTGAGCTCAGCCGAAACGCGCTGCGCGTATGCAATGGCCGCACGCACCGTGTCATCGGTTATTCCCTCCACGACCTCCACTTCCCCAATCCGCCGACCCAACACGAACCGCAACTGCCCATCCACTCGCTTCTTGTCGGCCTTGGCGCAGGTCAAAATCCGCTCCGCCTCCACTTCGGCCAACCCTCCGGGCACCCCTAACCGCTCCAGCAACGCATCCTGTCTCTGCCTCTCCGCTTCGGGCCAAAACCCCTCGCGGCAGGCGATTTCGCCCGCGGCGATCAAGCCCAAAATTATCGCCTCCCCGTGCCGGTAGCGGCCGTAATCCGTGGCGGCCTCAATCGCGTGGCCAATAGTGTGCCCGTAATTGAGGATGGCCCGCAAGCCCTGCTCCTTCTCGTCGGCAGCCACCACCTCGGCCTTGATCTCGACATTGCGGCCTATCAGCCAGTCCAAGGTCTCTGGCTCCAGCGCCATATCCACGACTTCCTCCAAGTGCTCCTCCAAAAAGGCGAAGAGATCAGCGTCGCGGATCAGCCCGTGTTTGACCACCTCGGCCATACCCGCGATCCGCTCCCGCCGCGGCAACGAGTGCAGCGCGTTGGTGTCGGCCAAAACCAAGCGCGGCTGGTGAAAGGTGCCAATTAGATTTTTGCCCAGCGCGTGATTGACCCCCGTCTTGCCGCCGATGCTCGAATCCACCTGCGCGACGATGGTAGTAGGCACCTGCACGTAGGGCACGCCGCGCAAATAAGTGGAAGCCACAAAGCCCGCCATGTCGCCGACTACGCCCCCGCCGAGGGCCACGACCCAATCGCCGCGGTCGAACCCGGCCGCGATCATCTGCGTAAAAATGCCCTCGGCCTCGCTCAAGTTCTTGGCTTCCTCGCCCCCAGTATAAACAATCTCCAACACCTCGAACCCAGCGGCGCGCAAGCTCGCGGCCGCAGGTTGCAGGTAGCGCGCAGCCACAACCTCGTCGCTCACCAGTGCGACCTGCCGACCCAAAGCCAAGTCGCGGCAACGCGGTCCCAGCTCCCCTAAGATATCGTGGCCGACGAAAATGGGGTATGCAGCCCCTGGGATGTCTAAGTCAATTCTTTGCATAGCTCTCCAACAAGGTGAGAAGTTGCCCGGCCGTGTCCTCAGGCGTCTGTGCCTGCGTGGTGTACAGCTCGATGTGGGCTTGGTCGTAGTAAGGAGCGCGCTCGCGGAGTAGGGACTCTATCTTGGCGCGCTGCGCCTGCGGGTCCAACCCGGCGAGCAGGGGCCGGTTAGAGCGGCGCCTGACACGGGCAAAAATCGTATCCACGTCGGCCTTGAGGCACACCAACACACCCGCGCGGCGCACAGCCTCGACGTTGTCGGCGCGAGTAACTGCCCCGCCACCCAAAGCCACCACGGCATCCGGGCGCTGGCAGATTTCGAGGACGCAGTCGCGCTCTAGCTGGCGAAAGTGCGCCTCGCCTTCGTCGGCGAAAATCTCCGCAATGGTCTTGCCGGCGCGCTGTTCAATCATCTGGTCGGTGTCCAAAAAGCAACGTCCTAGCTGCTGCGCCAGAATGCGCCCGACCCGGGTCTTGCCCACGCCCATAAAACCAGTTAAAAATACCGGCCCTTCCGTCACAGCCCACGTCTCACATTCTTTCGAGGGTCTCGATGCCGAGCAGGTCGAGACCTTGGCGCACGATGCGCGCGGTCAACAGCGCCAACAGCAGCCGACTCGTGCGCACCGGCTCGTCCGCGCGAAGAACCGGGCACTGCTCGTAGAACTTCATAAAGGCGTCGGCCAGTTCGTAGAGATGGTTGCACAGCACGTGCGGATAGCACTGGCGCGCCACGGCCGCAACCACTTCGGGAAATTGCAACAGCTTGATGGCGAGCGCATTCTCAGCCCTTTCGCCAATGCCAATCGCGCCGTCGAGCGAATCTTCATCCACGCCAGCGCGGCGGAACATACTCTTGATGCGGGCATACGAATAGAGCATGTACGGAGCAGTGTTGCCGTCGAGGGCCAGCATCTTGTCCCAGTCGAACACGTAGTCCGAAGTGCGGTTGAACGACAGCTCCATGTATTTGATGCTGCCAATGCCAACCACGCGGGCGATCTGCCGCCGCTCGGCCTCGTCCATATCGGGGTTTTTCTCGCTCACTTGGGCAAAGGCTCGCGCCACGCCTTCCTCCAATACGTCCATCAACTTGACCGTGCCGCCAGCCCGCGTCTTGAACGGCCGGTTGTCCGCGCCGAGAATCGCGCCAAACTCGTGGTGCTCCAAAGCGGTCGTCGCAGGTGCGTACCCAGCCGCCCGCGCCACCGCAAAGACCTGCTGCAAGTGAAACGACTGGCGCGCATCCACGATGTAGAGGATGCGATCGGCCGCGAGCGCGCCGGCCCGATAGCGCACAGCCGCGAGGTCGCTCGTCGCATAGAGATAGCCGCCGTCCGACTTTTGCACGATCACCGGCGTGATCTGGCCGTCCGTGTTTTTGAATTACTCCAAGAAGACGCACTGCGCGCCGTTGGATTCCACCAGCAAGCCCTTGGCCCGCAAATCCTCGACCACGCGGGGCAAGTCGTCGTTGTACGCGCTCTCTCCCTGCACATCTTCGGGCTTGAGACCAACCCCTAGCGCGTCGTATATGCGCTGGCCGTGGTTGAGCGATTCGTCGATAAACTGCTGCCACATCCGCTGCACGTGCGGGTCGCCGCTTTGCAGCTTGACCACGTATTCCCGCGACAGGTCGGCGAACGCCTCGTCCTGGTCAAAGCGCTGACGCGCCGATTGGTAGAATACTTCCAGATCGGCCAATTCCGTGGCCGGGTCCGCAATCTCGTCCAAGTGGGCGATGAGCATCCCAAACTGCGTCCCCCAGTCGCCTACGTGATTGTGGCGCACGACCTCGTGACCCGAAAATTCGAGGACGCGGGCGATGGCGTCGCCGATGACCGTACTGCGCAGATGGCCGATGTGCATTTCCTTGGCCAAGTTGGGATGCGAGTAGTCGAGTACAATCTTTTGCGGCGCGTCCTTGGGCACGCCGAGTCGCGGATCGGCCAACACGTTTCCTAACTGCGCGGCCAGCCACTCGCCTTTGAGCTGGATATTGATAAAGCCCGGACCGGCGATATCTACGGACGCGGCCATGTCCTCCAGGTCCAGTTCCTCCACGACCTGAGCGGCGAGCGCGCGGGGGTTGGTCTTCAGCTTCTTGGCCGCGGCCATCACGCCGTTGGCCTGATAGTCGCCGAACTCCGGGCGAGTCGCCGGGCCGACAAGGGCCGGGGAATCCGCGGGCGCGCCCGCTCGAGCCAGTGCCGCGCTAATGCGCGTTTCTAATGATTCGGTTATCATGCGTTATGTATGTTGATTGCCTTTGTAGCGACCTAAGCAGGAAAATGCTCCAGTGCGGCCGCAATCATCGCCTCGATCGGAGGCTCGATACCCGTCCATATTTCAAACGAGCGCGCGCCTTGCCAAGCGAGCATACCCAAGCCGTTGATCGCGGATGCACCAGCGGCTGCGGCCTGCCGCATGAGCACGGTCTCCAACGGGTTGTACACAATGTCGGCAACCAGCATGTGCTCGTGTAGGCACGAAGGATCCGCCAGCGGCGAAACGTCGTCGCGGGGGTGCATCCCCAGCGCCGTGGCGTTGATGAGCAAACCAGCATCCCCAATCGGCCCGGTCTCTGCCAGCGATCCGACCCGCACCTTGCCAGCGCTGTCGAGGTCGGCGGCGAGGGCTGCGGCCTTTTCCACCGTGCGGTTGAGCAGCAGCACTTCCTCCACCTCGTCCCGCGCCAGCAGCGCGTAGAGCACGGCCCGCGCCGCGCCGCCCGCACCGAGGAGCGCGACCTTGGGCGGCAGCGGGTCCAAGCCGCCGTCGGCCTTGAGGCTCTGCACGATACCAAAGGCGTCGGTGTTGTACCCCACGAGCCGACCATCGCGGCTGGCAATGGTATTGACCGCACCAATGCTCTGGGCCTCGGCGGAAACCTCGTCGAGATGCGCCATGACGGCCTGCTTGTGCGGCACCGTTACATTCAGCCCAACTATGCCAAAAGCGCGCATTCCAGCGAGCGCTTGAGGCAAAGCTGCGGGAGCGACGCGAAACGCCGCATACACATAGTTGAGATTCAGCACCCTGAGCGCGGCATTGTGCATAGCCGGCGACGCCGTGTGTGCGACCGGGTCGCCGATGACGCCGAGCACCCGCGTCGTCCCGGAAATCACCCCAACAAATCCTCAACGAAGCAGTTGGCAATCTCAAAGGATTCGCGCCACGATACGTTGTAGAGCAAGCGAATGGCGAGTAGGCCGCCACACAACATCACAGCCGCGCACACAAAGAGCCGAAAAATTCCTCTCATATTTAATCTCCTCCAATAGATTGTACGGTCTTAAAAAAATCGGGCCAGATGGGTGCCAAGCACTCGCTGCCTTCGATGGTCAACTCCCCTTCGGCCAACAGCCCGGCCACGGCAAAAGCCATGGTTAAACCGGGATCGCCCTTGCCGTCGAGTTGACCGCCTTGGAGCGGGAAGCCGCCTTTGATGACGAGTCCCTCGGGGAACTGGCCGATCCGCGCATCGAGCGCGCGCAGCGCAGCGCACAAATGCTCCACGTGCGGCACGTCTTCGATGTCGCGGATGACCGTCGTCCCCTTCGTCTGAGTCGCCAAGACCGCTAGCAACGCGATCTGGTCGGCGACCTTGGCCGCCCGCGACCCAGCCACGCGCGTGGCCTTTAATTGGCTGGCGCTCACGTGCAAATCGAACTCGCTCTCCCCAAGGTCTTCCGCAACAATCTCCGCCCCAATCTGCCGCAGCAAATCCAAAAAGGCCCGCTGCCTAGGACGAATGGCCACGCGCTTGATGGTTAGCTCCGATCCCTTGCGGCACAGCGCGGCCCCTATGGGCGGATAAGCCAATTCGAGTTGCCCAGGCACCTCTACGTCAGTTGCCTTTAACGCCTGTCCACCCTCCACCGACAACAATTTGCGCCGCTCGACGGCAATCCCGCGCTCGCGCAACAAGCGCTCCACGCGGCTGCCGACTTTTAGCGCGGTCGTCCCCTCGGCAAAAAGCGCGGCCATCGTCGCACCCAGCGCTAGGGCGTCGGTCGGCGGTGCCTCGGAGAGGACAAACCCTTTGGCCTGCTGACCCCCAGTTACAAAGGTGTCCGCACTCTCCTGTTCCACGGCGAACCCAAGCTGGGCCAGCAGGTCAAGCAAGAGCCGACACCGCTCGGCTTCCGCGCCTAACTTCACCTGCGAGCGAAACGTTTGCCCGGCAAGCAGGGGGAGCAACAACAGCGCAGTATCGCCCAATCCCTCTAGGTCGAGCGGTCCCGCTGCGCTCTGAAACCCCCGCAGCCCGACACCGCGCACCGCATAAGTGCCTACGCGCTTGGCGATATCAACGCCCAACTCGCGCAACAGAGCGACTACCCGGTCAGCGGCAACGGGCGCGTGGCGGACAGTGCTTTTCCCCTCGCTCAATGCGGCCAACACGAGCGCACGCTCGGCCGGCTCCCGCTCTCCGGGTACCGACGCTTGCCCCACAATTTTCTTAGCTGGGCTTACGATTGCTGCCATCGCCTAGGGTCTCCGCGCCACATACCCGAGCCTAGCCAAAATTCCCAGCGCATTTTCCGCGCTCTCCGCGCTGTCAAATCCCAACCGCAGCGTCCCTCCCTCGCCCTCGCGCACCTTCATCACCTCAATATCGTTGATGTTTACCCCTTGCGCCCCCAACGCCTGCCCGATCTCGGCGATGACGCCCGGCCGATCCTCGGCTAGCACCAAGATCTCGTGCAGCACATGGATAAACCCTTTTGAATCCCTCGGAATGGACCCCCGAATCTCGTTGGCAAAATCGAAATCCGCCTTTAGCTCTTCTACCTCCAGCCGCTCTCTCACATCCGCGAGCGCGGCGATGTAGCGGTCGATCATCCCGCGAATCTCGTCGGCATTGGTCGCGCAGATATCCTCCCACACCGGCGCGAACGGGCTAGAAGCAATCCGCGTCAAGTCGCGAAAACCACCAGCGGCCAATGGCAGGAAGTGATCCCGCTCGGCATTCAGCCGCCCGACCATACTCACCAGCGAGGTCGCCATCATCTGCGGCAAGTGGCTGATCGCAGCGACCGCCCGGTCGTGTGCCCCAGCGTCTAGTTCCATCACCCGTGCCCCAACCTGACGCAAGAGAGCAGTCAATGCTTGGTAGCGATCAGCCGGTACCTTCTGGTCGGGGACCAAAATGTAGATCGCATTCTGAAAAAGGAACGGATCGGCCGCGGCCACGCCCGCCTTTTCAGAACCGGCCATCGGATGGCCGCCGACAAAGTACACCTCGTCGCTGAAATGGGCCTGGGCCATTGCGACGATGCGCCGCTTGGTGCTCCCCACATCAGTAACCAGCGTCCCCGGCTCAGCGAGCCGACCCACCTCCGCAATCAGCGTGAGAATCCGCTTGATCGGCGTGCAGATAAAGACTAAGTCAGCCCCTTTGAGCGCCTGCCCCAACTCGTCGTAGCCCCAACCCTCGTCAATCACGCCCAACTCCAGCGCCCGGGCGATGGTCGCAGGACGGCTGACGCCCACAAGCTGCCCGCGAAAGCCAGTGCGCTTGAGCGCCAAGCCTATGGAGCCGCCAATCAGGCCCACGCCGACGATGACTGCCCGCCGGAAGAAGGCTAATCCTCCTCGAGTTCAAAGTGGGTGGTTAGTTCGATGAGCAGCCAGTAGAGCTTCTCTAGGGCCTCGTCTTTAACCGGCCCTTGGAGTCCTTGGTTGTAGGTTTTGATCTTGGCGATCACATCGCGTTCGCGCTCGGGATCGCGTATTGGTTTTCCCGCCGCTTTTTTGATTTGCCCAATCTCGTGTGCGCACTGCATGCGCTCGTTGAGCAGATCAATCATTTGCCTGTCGATACCATCTATGCGTTCGCGCCAGCCACTCAGGTCCATAGCTACTCCCTTACCGATGTCCCATGGCCCGACGGACCGCGTCCATGGTTGCGTCAACGACTGGACGCAGTTTTTCGACACTCTCGGCGAGTACTTTGTCAATATAGGTGGGATCCGCCGTCAATTCCCGATAGCGAGCTTGGATCGGCTCGATCTCGGCGATGACCACTTCGACTAGTTCCTTTTTCAAGTCGCCGTACCCTTTGCCAGCAAAATGAGTCTCAATTTCGGCGTGTCCCTGACCAGTCAACGCCTGATAGATCGTCAGCAGGTTGAACAGTCCGGGACGGCTCGGATCGAAGACAATGCCCTGCTGCGAATCGGTCACCGCCCGCATAATCGTCTTGCGCACCTTATTCGGATCATCGAGCAGACCGACGCTGTGGTACTGGCCCTCGGCCGACTTAGACATTTTCGCAGTCGGATCGTCGAGCCCCATGATCCGCGCACCCACTTGCGGAATGACCGGCTCGGGCACGGTGAATACCTCGCCGAACTGACGATTAAAGCGCTCGGCAATGTCGCGCGTCAGTTCCACGTGCTGTTTTTGGTCGTCGCCGACGGGCACCTCGTGCGCCTGGTAGAGCAGGATATCGGCGGCCATCAACGTCGGATAGACAAACAACCCCGTGCCGACGCGCTCGCGCCGCGCACCCACCCGATCCTTGAACTGGGTCATCCGCTCCAGCCACCCCATTGGCGTGATACAAGTCAAAAGCCAAGCCAACTCAGTGTGTTCGGGAATGTGCGACTGCACAAAGAGGCGGCACTTTTGCGGATCGAGTCCGCAGGCAATGTACAGGGCCACGGCCTCGCGCGTACCTTGGCGCAAAGCCTCCGGGTCGTAGGGCACGGTGATCGCGTGCTGATCAACCACGCAGAAGATGTTGTCGCGCTCCTCTAGGTTGACCAGCCAATTGCGGACGGCTCCGATGTAGTTGCCGATGTGAATGTGGCCCGAAGGCTGAATGCCCGAAAATACTCGTTTTTTCACGTGCCCAATAACTCCCTCACTTTAGTCCCGATATCGTCTTCACGCATCAGGGATTCGCCGACTAAGATCGCATCGACGCCGACTGCCGCGAGCCGCTCAACATCGCTGCGATCTCCAATTCCGCTCTCGCTGACGACGACAGATCCCTCCGGCATCTGATCCACAAGCGCAAAAGTAGTATCCAAGGTTGTCTCAAAGGTCCGCAGATCGCGGTTATTGACGCCGATGAGCCGGGCACCGGCCGCTTTGGCACGCGTCAGTTCCGCTCCATCGTGGACTTCGACGAGCGCGTCTAATTCCAACTCGCTGGCTAAGCCGAGGTAGTCGTCGAGTTGGCTGGAGTCCATCAGCGCCACGATTAGCAAAATGGCGTCGGCACCGATGACGCGGGCTTCGTAGAGTTGGTATTCATCAATGGTGAAATCCTTGCGCAACACCGGCAAGCCCGCGACCGCTTTGGCCATCTGTAAATGCGCGTCGCACCCTTGAAAATACGCCTCGTCCGTCAATACCGAAAGACAGCGCGCGCCATGAGCGGCATACGCATCGGCGATCCACTCTGGGTCGAAGTCAGCGCGGATGACGCCCTTGGACGGCGAGGCTTTTTTTATTTCGGCGATCAACGCGATTCCATCCTCAGTTAGTGCACCTTGAAAATCGACCGGTACCGCCGTATCGCGAGCCTGCGACCGCACATCGGCCAAACTCCGCTGGCGCTGGCGGTCGGCGACGAACTCGCGCTTGTACGCAGCTATTTCGCTTAGGATATCCGCCATCGTCAGGAGTTGCTCACCTCGACCAGCCGATCTAGGGCTTGGCGCGCCTTGCCCGAGTCGATGGACTCCCGAGCCACTTGGAGACCAGCGGTTATATCCTCGGCCCGCCCGCCAACGACTATCGCCGCCGCCGAGTTGAGCAGCACCACATCGCGCTGTGGCCCTTCCTCACCATCGAGCACCCCGCGCAGGATGCGCGCGTTGTGGTCCGCATCCCCGCCTTTGAGCGCCTCGGCTGAGACTGTCTGCAAACCAAAATCCCCCGGGTGGATCTGGCGCGTACTGACCTGCCCGTCTCTAAGCTCGCTGACCTGCGTCGGCCCCGTCAGCGTGATCTCGTCCAGCCCGTCCGAGCCGTGTACCACCAGAGCCTGATCCGAACCCAACTCGCGCAGCACTCCGGCGAGCGCCTCGGTCAACGCGCCGTCGAACACGCCGAGCAATTGCCTCTTGGCCCCAGCCGGATTGGTCAGCGGCCCCAAGATGTTAAAAACCGTGCGGGTAGCTAACTCCTTGCGCGGGCCGATGGCGTGTTTCATCGCCCCGTGCAAAGCTATCGCAAATAAGAACCCAATGCCGACTTCGTCGATGCACTCGCCGACCTTTTCCGGCGAGGCTTCGACATTGACCCCTAACGCGGTCAGCACGTCCGACGAGCCGCACTGGCTCGATATTGAGCGAGTGCCGTGCTTGGCCACTGCCAAACCGGCACCGCAAGCGACAAAGGCTACCGTCGTAGAGATATTGAAGGTCCCCGAGTCATCGCCGCCAGTGCCGCAGGTATCGATGAATTCGGGACGCACCGTCACTATCGGCGTAGCTTTCTCGCGCATGACTTCGGCACCGCCAGCGATCTCGTCGATAGTCTCGCCCTTGATCCGCAGAGCGACGAGAAACGCGCCGATCTGAGCGTCCGTAGCTTGGCCGCTCATAATCTGCTCCATCACTGCCCGCATCTTAGCGCGGTCCAAGTCTGCTCCGGCGATCAAGTCTCTTATAGCTTCTTGTATCATGTTGCGCTCCTCATAAAGAAAGAAAATTAGCCAGTAGTTGTTTGCCTTGTACGGTCAAAATCGACTCGGGGTGGAACTGCACTCCTTCGAGGGGCCAGCGCCGGTGCCGAATCCCCATAATCATCCCGTCCTCGCTCGTAGCCGATACTTGTAGGCATTCGGGCAAACTCTCCCGCTCGACAGTTAGCGAGTGATAGCGAGTAGCGACGAAGGGATTTTGCAGGCTGGCAAACAGCGTGCGGCCATCGTGGCACACCGGCGTTGCGCGGCCGTGGACGATCTCGTCGGCCCGCACCACGCGCCCGCCGCAAACTTGGGCGATGACTTGGTGCCCCAAGCACACGCCCAAAATGGGAATCACACCGGCCAACCGCTCGACGAGCGCACACGAAATGCCAGCTTGATCTGGGCCGCCAGGACCAGGCGAAATAACGACGCGCTCGGGCGCGAGCGCCACCGCTTCGGCAACCGTCAATTCGTCGTTGCGCAAGACCTTGGTTGCCGCCCCTAATTCCTCTAAATAATGCACCAAATTGTAGGTAAAGGAGTCGTAATTATCAAGTATCAGCAGCATGGCTTCAGCGCGCTAGTTTCCCTATTACTTGGGCGATCAGCCGCAAGCCCAAATCGTCCTTGAGCGTCAAGATCGACTCCGGGTGAAACTGCACCGCCGCCACCGGCAACTCGCGGTGCTCCACGGCCATGATGACCCCGTCATCGGTCTGCGCTAACACCCGCAAGCACTCGGGCAGCTTCTCCGGCACGACGTAGAGCGAGTGGTAGCGCCCAGCGACAAACTCCGTGGGAAACCCGTCGAAAATCCCTTCGGGCGTGCAGCGGATCGTCGATTCCTTGCCGTGCATCGGGTAGGAAAGCACCCCCAACTCGCCACCGAGCGCTTCAACGATACCCTGCAATCCGAGACACACGCCAAAAACCGGCAGCGCACGCCGCACGCACTCGTTGACCAACTCCGGCACGCCGAATTCCTTGGGCGTGCCTGGCCCCGGCGAGATAAAGACCAGATCGGGATCAAACTCGGCGAAGACGCGCTGGGGGTCGCGCAGGCCCCGCGCACCGCTGCCATCGCGCGACCTCGCAGCGCGCACCGTCACCACCTCCGCTCCCGTCTGCCGCACGTAATCGCCGAGCGTATGGACGAAAGAGTCGCGGTTATCGACGAAGAGCACCCGCTTGCCCTGCCCCGTAGTTGCGATTTGGGCGCTCTTCTCCTTCGCGTCGTCCGCGTCGATCACCGCATTGATAAAGGTCTCGGCCTTGGCCCGCGTCTCGCGCTCCTCAGCGTCTGGGTCCGAGTCGCAGAGCAGCGTCGCCCCAGCCCGTACTTTGGCGATGCCGTCCTCCAAGTGTACCGTGCGGATGGTGATCCCAGTGTTGATCTCGCCGCTGAAGAGCAACATCCCAACGCAGCCGCCGTACCAGCGCCGCGCCGAGTTTTCCAGTTCCTCGATCTTCTGCATGGCCGCCGGTTTGGGCGCGCCGGTAAGCGTCACTGCCCACATATGCGAAAGCAGGGCGTCAAATCCATCACAGTCGTCCTTCAGCTCGCCCACTACTTGGTCCACAGTGTGAAAAACCTTCGAGTACCTTTCGATCATCCGCCGTCCGATCACCCGCACCGAGCCTTCCTTACAAATCCGCGCCTTGTCGTTGCGATCGACATCCGTGCACATGTTCAGCTCGGCCTCGTCCTTTTTTGAGTTGAGCAAGTCGCGGATCTGCTCGGCGTCCTCCATCACAGTTTTGCCTCGGCCGATGGTCCCGGCAATTGGACAAGTCTCGACCAATGACTCATTGACCCGCACGAACATCTCGGGTGAAGCGCCGATCAGATACTCGTCGCCTAAGTTGATGAAGAACTCGTAGGGGCTGGGGCTAGTGCGGCGGATATTCTCAAAGAGGGTGTGCGGGCTGCCCGCATAGCCAGCGCTGAGCACTTGGCTCGGTGTCACCTCAAAGAAGTCGCCGCGTTCGGTCCCAGCGATGACCTCGCGCACCTTGTCGGCGTATTCCCCGGGGGCGTGGTCGCACGTAATCTCGGACGCTGCGCCGCGCACATAGGGCACGGCGTCCGTGCTTCGCTCCATGCCCTCGGTTGACAACCCATCGGCGGCAAATTCATAGCGGTAACGCCGCGCCTGCTCCTTGCGGTGATCGACGACGACCAGCTCGTCTGGCAAAAAGAGGTGCAGATCGGGCCGGTCCTCGCGACGCGGGTGGCGCAGTTGGAGCGGCTCAAACTGGAGTACCAAGTCATAGCCCAGCGCCCCGTAAAAGCCCAAGTGATTTTCGCCCTCGGCTCGCATCTGAGCCATTAGTGCGCGCAGGACGCTGAAGATCGTCGGCTGCTTGGAACGCTCCTCTTCGGGGAAGTACTCGGGCATGGGAGCCACTGCGCCTTTGAGCTGGCCATCGGTTAGCTCCAGATCCGTCACATGCTCGTGCTTGGCGAGGCTGCCGCGAAAGATCTCTAGCAGCATCTCGCCGCGAGCGTTGAGCGCCCGGAAGGCAAAGGCGCGCTGACGCGCCACCAACTCCAGCGGCGGATCGACGAAGCCAATGTCCCAGCGGCTATAGCGCCCTGGATACTCGTAGCCGCTGGCGAAGACGGCACCCCGGTGGGTATTGAGCCGTTCGAGCAGGGACACTAGCGGCCTTGCTATGGGCAATTCCTCGGTCTGGCGCTTGACTTCGACGCCGCCAGCCGTGCGAAAAGTTTCCGTGTGAATGGTCATGTTGTTCTCCAAGTACAAAAAAAACGCGGACACCCAAGGGCGTCCGCGTTGGATTGAAAATTCATCTCGTCGCAGTCTAGCAGATGGACGCACCTCTCTCCCTGCTCGGGGAATACCAAGCGCGCCACCAACGACGAATGTGAGGCGAAAATTTCATAACGGGCAGAAAGTAAAGGCGAGTCTTTGCACTGTCAAGGGCCGGAAACCGCTCAGCGAATCAACACCAACTTAGCCGTTTGGACGGCACCTCCCACTTGCAGCACGGCCCAATAGACCCCCGAAGCCGCCTCTACACCCGCAGCCGTGCGACCATTCCAACTGACGCGATGTGCACTAGCCGCCAACCAGCTATCGGCTAACACGCGAATAGGCTGGCCCATCAAGTTATAGATGACGAGCCGCACAGGACCGGCGTCGGCCAAGGCAAAGGGAATGGTCACTTCCGCGTTGAACGGCGTGGGAAAGGGATCTCCGAGGCCGGAAACTAAGCCATCTGTCACCTTGGCTAGAATTCCCGTCCCGGCGACCGGCTTAGCACTAGGCGGTTCCCCTACCCACACGTCCTTCAACTGCCAGCGAGCGAAAGATGAAGTGCGGTTTTGGTTGAACATATTGCGGAACTCAATAGTGTTTGTGCCGGTGCGCAGGTCTGCTCTGTCCAAGATGAGATACCAACCCGTCCAATCCTCACTCGCTGGAATATAGGCGTAAGACTGTTCGTTAAGAAAAATATCGATTTCGCCGTCGCTTATTTCCTTTACCGAAAAATAACACGCGAGATCGCGACTAGCTCCCCCAAAGCCAAACTTGACGCTTTTGGGATTTTTGGTGACCGCAGGCGGACTGTAGCCGAACAGTCCTCTGCTCGGCAGCGACTCCACCACTTCGCCTTCAACAATAATGCGCTTAGTCCCGGAAGACTGAGACCCGGTAACGACGACCTTCACGTCTCCACTTTGCGCCCCAACCGGAACCTTGACCACGATTCGGCTGTCGCTCCAACTCACGTAATCGCTGGACGCTGGTCGGACATTGGGTGTGAACAACACATAACCACTCCCTCGGCTGCTTCCGAAATTGGCCCCAGTCAACGTCAGGCGGTCTCCGGGTATGACTCTGCTCGGAGAAACACTGCTCAAATAAGGACTCGTTATCTCCAAGCGGATGGCGTTGCTCGTTCCTGCCGAAGTGCGGACAACGAGATTGCCCGAGCGCACATTCGTGGGAACGCGAAACCTGATGCGGGTATTCGACCAACTAGCCAACGAAGAGGAGGGGATCGCGACCGAACCTATCCGAATCGTACTGCTGCCCCGCGAGGAACCGAAGTTGCTTCCGATGATGGTCACGACCTGATTGTACTGCACTCGACGGGGAGAAACAGAAGTGATTTGAGGAGAGGAGGCAGACTCCACCACAATACGCTTAGTCCCGGAAGACAGAGCCCCTATAACGACGACCTTCACGTCTCCACTTTGCGCCTCAACCGGAACCTTAACCACGATTCGGCTGTCGCTCCAAACTACGTAATCGCTGGACGATGGCCGGACATTGGGCGCAAAGCGGACGTAACTGCCCCCCCGGCTGCTCCTGAAGTTGGCCCCAGTCAACGTCAGACGATCCCCTATCTTGACTCTGCTCGGCGAAACACTACCCAAGTAGGGGCTTATTATCTCCAAGGAGATGGCGTTGCTCGTTCCTTTCGAGGTGCGGACAGTGACATTGCCCGAGCGCATATTCGTGGGAACGCGAAACCTGATGCGGGTATTCGACCAACTATCTAACCAAGAGGCAGGGATCACGACCGAACCAATCCGAATCGTACTGCTCCCCCGCGACGAGCCGAAATTGATTCCAGTGACCGTTACGTCCTGATTGTACAGCACTGTGCGGGGAGAGACAGAAGTGATGTAAGGGGATGCTTCAACCACAATGCGTTTCGTCCCCGACGTCCCATTCGAAGTAGTAACCTGCACATTGCCACTTTGCGCTCTATCCGGAACTTTGACGACAATTCTACTGTTGGACCAACTCACATAGTCCGCAGCAGAAGGCCGTACGTTAGAAGGAAATAAAACGTATCCCGTACTGCGTCTAGTGCCAAAATTGCCGCCTGTTAGTGTCAGGCGATCCCCTGTTTTCACTTGCGTTGGCGAGATTCTCGTCAGATACGGGCTCGTTATTTGTAGACGAATGGCATTACTGATGCCTTGGGACGTTCTAACGGTCAGGTTGCCGGGAGGAGTATTGAGGGGAATGCGGAACCGTATCCTGCTATTCGACCAAGAGGTAAACGAAGAGATCGTGACCGAACCGATCCGCACGTAACTACTTCCCCGCGAGGAACCGAAATTACCCCCATTTACAGTAACAATGGTATTCGTCCTTCCGGTCTGTGGAGAGATGCTGCTGACCCAAGGAGAGGTAATCGTCAGCCGAGTCGAAGAAGCCCTTCCCCTCGTAGTTACAACCTGCACATTGCCCGTCCGCGCTCCAGCCGGCACTCTCACGCGAATCTGGGTATTGCTCCAACTAACATATTGAGAAGAACTAGGTTCCTTACCCCCTTGAAAAATCACCCTGCTCGTGCCCCGATTCGCACCGAAAGCCGTTCCACGGATGGTTATGACTTGATTGTACTGCACTCGACTGGGCGAGATGGAAGTGATTTGAGGAGACCTGCTTTCGATTTGAAGCAGCTTCGTCCCCGACGTCCCATTCGAAGTAGTAACCTGTACATTGCCACTCTGCGCTCTAGCCGGAACCTTGACGACAATTCTGCTGTTGGACCAACTCACATAGTCCGCGGCAGAAGGCCGTACGCTAGAACTAAAAAAAACGTATCCAGTGCCTCGTCTAGTACCAAAATTGCCGCCCGTTAGCGTCAGGCGATCCCCTGTTTTCGCTCGCGTGGGCGAGATTCCTGTCAGATACGGACTCGTTATTTGTAGGCGAACGGAATTGCTGGTACCTTGGGACGTTCTAACGGTCAGGTTGCCGGGAGGAGTATTGAGGGGAATGCGAAACCTGATTTGGGTGTTCGACCAACTAGCCAACGAAGAGGAAGGGATCACGACCGAACCAATCCGTACGGTACTGCTCCCTCGCGAAGAACCGAAATTACTCCCGCTTACGGTAACAACCGTATTCGTCCTTCCGGTCTGTGGAGAGATGCGGCTGATCCGAGGAGAGGTATTTGCGGAAACTCGCATAATCGGCAACACGAGTTTGCCATATCCGCTGTCGTTGTCCCTTCCTCGGGTTCCTATATCAACAGTTGCCGCAACAAGTGCGTTCCACAATTGAGTGCGTGAGTACGATGGATTCGCCGACTTGATCAGGGCTGCCGCGCCAGCGACGTGGGGTGCCGCGAAGGAGGTCCCGCCAAAGGTGTACGGCGCATGAGAAACTGTCGATACTCCAGTAGGAGCGACGAGGTCTGGCTTGATGCGACCATCGGTGGTAGGACCACGGGAACTATAGTCTTCGATCCGGCCAACGTTCCAATTTCTATGATATATTGCCCCGACGCTCATAGATCCTCTAGCGTCCGCTGGACTCCCGATACTGTTCTCCGCGACCGCATACTCTTCAAAATCGTGATTAAGTGACCATATTTTTAGCCTTCTGGGCCGAGCGTCCTCGCTGCGAACAGAAATTCCATACTCTCCCGATCTTTCTACCTTGTATTCGATTGATTCTACAGGTTCGCCACCGGAGATATTTTGACGATCAGTACTTTCGGCAACGGTTTCTAAATCGCCGGAGGAATTTACAAAATCGAGGTACAAGTCGTAGTTCTCACGGGAATTGGGCCAATCATTCCACGTCAAGAAAATACTTATCTCATCCCCTCTTTCCGCTTCAAAAGCTATCACCTCGTCTCCGCCTTCAAAGTTGTGCCAACCGTCATCATCGCTATCAGACCAGAAACCGTCGTAATGGCTCTTTGCGTTATTGCCCGCTGAAGTCACCCAAAGAATGCCATTATCGGCAGCGTCATCTACAATGTCGCAGGCCAACCCGCGCCCATCGCCAATGCCTGTACCAAACCAGCCGCTGGAATAATTGATTACGTCGATACCGTTCCGTATGCAGCGATCTTTGGCGTTTTCAAAGTCAACCATATCCCCAGTCTTATAAAGATAGAGTTCAGCTTCCGGGGCCACGTCGTGGATAATCTCGGCACACGCCGTGCCGTGGACGCTGTCGCCGGCGTATATCCCCTCGCCCGTATAGTCGTAGTAGTTCCAACGCGCTGGCATGTCTCCAGACAGTTTGTTTGCCCCCTTAAATCCACCATCGATAATGGCCACCTTGACCCCTTGTCCTTTCACACCCGCCGAGTGATTAGCCAACGCGCCGATGCGGGACACCCCTTCGCTGATCGTCGCTTGAGAATGCGGCCGATGCGGCTTGCGGACAAAGCGAACCCCCGGTAGTTCCGAAACCGCCAGCAGAGACGACGCCGGAACCGAAATCCGCATCAGACTTTTAGACTGCGCCAGAACTCTCCCTCCAAGTGCAGCCAGCGACGACGTATCAATCGAAGCCGACGCTTGGCCAACATGTGGAACCAAGATGACGACGACAGTATCCTGTAAATCGCGTGTCGGCTTTGCCGCCCCCGGTATCGCCAACTCCCACAACGCACTCTGTATCTTGGCCGGGCCATCGGGTTTGTCAGGTGTGAAATCTATGTTCTGTCCCCAGAGGGGTACATAGCCAAGGATGCCCAAGAAAAAGGCAATCGTAATTCTATAACGATTAATTAGCTCCACCGTCGCTCCATGTTTTGGGGATAAGCGGGATGCCGACCAACACGAGGCGGCGGCGGCTTATAATACGCCCTCAAAACGAAACGTCAAGGGCCGATCAACACTCAGCGAATCAACGCCGCTACGGCAAATCGTCTATCCAAGCAGGCGGCAGGCGACCCGACGCTTTGGCCTCAGATTGCAGGCGTCGGAGCACAGCAGCGTCTAGAGGAGAGCGCTGTTCAAAATGGAGTGGAACATTGCCGGCGATTTTTAGGGCAGCGACTCGGCGCGTTCTTTTGAGAACTAAGGCCGTTTCTTTGCTTACAAAGGGATGGTCTCCCTCATATAAGCGTACAGGCTCAAACGGAAAGTGCCTTGCATCTGAACAGGTGACAAAGAGGACTTCGCCAGCAGCGTTGGGATTAGTCAGAACAATGAAGTGGTGGTAGGGTTCGACTTTTGACTGGACGACGGTGCCAGCCTGTATCACGCCAAGATCCTATCCAGCCAAGCGTCCGTCTGTTCCAAGTCCAAGATGGCTTGGATTTCTTCGTCGCTCTTCTTCAGGGCGAGCAGGATGCGTTGGACAGGGATGGGTGTCGCTTGGGGACCGTGCGGATTTTCTTCGGGATTTTCCCACTCGGGGAGACGGTGAGTAAGCTCGACAAGACCATTGGAACCCCAAGAGGGCAGATGGCCGTATTGCTTCCAGACATCCTCGGCGACCGCCCGTTCCGCTTGAGACAGGTGGTTTATTCCCATCTCTTTCTTTAGGCCAATGCAGTAATCTGCTTGATTTTCGATATACTGGTTCCACACAGGATGGCGATCTGGATCGTCTTCTTGGTGTATCAGATTGTACGTCTGAATGGGCACCGGACCGTGTTTCATCGACACCCAGCGATCAGTGGAGATGCTATGTCCTTCCCGGTCCAACGCCTCGCGATCAGCTAGGTAGATGAGTTTGAGCAGCTTGATAAACTTCATCGAGCCGCCCCACGACAACATGCAGGCGGCCAGTTCAGTGGCCTTTTCTTCGTTGAACATGATTATCTCCTCTTTAGGACTATAATAGGAGATTCAAGAGTCCTTTTCACGTTGTCAACCCAAGTCTGCTTGGCAGCGACAACGATTCGGCTCAGCGAATCAACGCCAACTTAGCCGTTTGAACGGCATCTCCCGCTTGCAGCACGGCCCAATAGACCCCCGAAGCCGCCTCTACACCCGCAGCCGTGCGACCATCCCAACGCACGCGATGCGCGCCAGCAGCCAACCACCCATCAGCCAACACGCGAACCTGCTGGCCCATCAGATTATAGACGGAAATCCGCACGGAACCGGCCTCGGCCAGAGCAAAGGGAATAGTAACTTCCGCGTTAAACGGCGTGGGAAAGGGATCGCCTAAGCCGTCCGGCAACTTGGACAAAAGCCGCGTCCCCGTAGCGAGCTTAGCACTAAACGGCTTCCACAACACCACATCCTTCAACTGCCAATTAACAAAAGATGCGGAGCGGCCTTGGTTGATGATATTGCGGAACTCGATGACGTTTTGACCGGAGCGTAGCTGCGTTGCGTCGAGAACGAGATACCGAATCGTCCAATCCTCACTCTCCGGCACCGTGGCGTACTGCTGTTCGTTGAAGAAAATGACGACTTCGCCATCGCTTGTTTCTTTCGTCGAATACAGCAACAGGACAGCGCGATTGCTCCCCTCGAAGCCAAACTTGACGCTTTTCGGGTGCCTTGTAAGATCGGGCGGACTGTAGCCGAAAATTCCACTGCTCGGCAGCGGCTCTATCCATTCGCTGCCAATCTCCACTTGCGCAGCCCCAGTAACCCCATCAGCGGTAAAAACCCGCACCCCACCACTGCGAGCCTCGGACGGAACGCGGACGACGATGACGCCGTTAGACCAAACCGCATAATCGTCGGCCTCGGCTTGCACATTGGGATTAAACAACACGTACCCCGCGCCGCGCTCGGAACCAAAGTTGCCGCCGATCAACGTCAAGTGCTCGCCAGCCTGCACTTGCGATGGCAAAAGTTGCGCCAAGTACGGGCTGGCGATTTCCAAGCGGACGGCATTGCTAGTGCCTTCAGCCGTCACAACAGTTACATCGCCCGAAGGCGCATTGAGCGGAGCGCGGAACCGTATCGTCTCATCCGACCAAGTCTCGAAAGAAGACACCGCGACTGAATCAATCCACACGGAACTAGTGTTCCGCGAGAGGCCGAAATTGTCTCCGTCAATTTGGATGAGATCGTCGGTCCTAGCCCTCGCATTCGTGCGCGTGTGATTGGTAATCGCCTCAATGTAAGGCGACGTGACAACCACCTGCGCACTGTCACTGCCGCCGCCGGTTATCACCTGCACCGTGCCGGTGCGGACACCAGTTGGCACGCGCACTTGAATCTGCACATCGCTCCAAGCGAGATAGTCGGAATCGCTCGGCTCCTTGTCTGCGAAAAAGACCACTTTGCCCGTCCCTTTGGTGTCGCCGAAACCTTGGCCGACGATGGTAGTTATTTGGCCGTATTGAACGCGGCGCGGAGAGACATCCGCAATTTGCGGCGCGGGCACCGACAGCACGAGTTTGCCGTATCCCGTGCTGTCGTCCTTGCCCGGTGCCCCTAAATCGACGGTCGCCTCGACGAGGGCCTGCCACAGATCGTCGCGCGAGAGCGACGGGTTGGCCGATTTGAGCAGAGCGGCGGCACCAGCCACGTGGGGAGTCGCAGCCGACGTCCCCCCAAACAACCTATCCATACCGTAAGAAGCCGTTGTCACGCCCGAAGGAGCGACGAGGTCGGGCTTGATCCGGCCATCGGCAGTGGGACCGCGCGAGCTATAGCTTGCCACTGTTCCCAAGTCCCACTGGTCGCGGTGAATCGCCCCAACGCTCAGCGCACCGTGCGCGTCCGACGGAATCCCCAAGCTGCTAGTCGGGACCGGATATTCGATGTCGTGGTGCCAAGACCACACTCGCAGATCCTTAGGCTCGGCCTCGCCGACGCGGACCACGGAAATGCCATACGTGCCCGCTCGCCCAGCAAAGTATTCGATAAACTCCACCGGCGCTCCGCCTTTCCCCTGAACATCAGTGCTTCTGCTAACTTCTTCGATGTTGCCGAACGCGTCTTGATAGTAGAGATACAGGTCGTAGTCCGTCGTGGTGATGGGCCAATCGTCCCAAGTCAGAGTCACCCTGATGGCGTCGCCGATTTCAGCGACAAAATTCACTGCATCATCGCCAGCGGCAAAATTGTGCCGATTATCATCATCGCTATCGTGCCAAAAACCCATGTAGTGCTTTTGGGCGTAATTGCCGACGGCGTTGACCCAGAGAATGCCGTTGTCAGCCGCGTCATTTACAATGTCGCAGATGAGTCCGCGTCCGTCCCCAAAGCCCTCGTTCACCCAAGTCGCCGAGTAGTTTACGACGGCGACTCCGTTTTGTATGCAGCGATCTTTGGCATTCTCCAAATCCACTATATCCGCGACCTTGTACAGATAGAGTTCGGCTTCCGGGGCCACGTCGTGGACGATCTCGGCACACGCCGTGCCATGGGCGTCCGTACCAGCGTATATCCCCGTGTACGTATAGTCGCGGAACCACCGACGCACTGGCATGTCTTCGGGCAAGTTATCGGCCCCCTTAAATCCACCATCAATAATCGCCACCTTGACCCCTTGGCCCTTCGCGCCAGTGGCGTGATTTTCGAGCGCGCGGATGAGCGCTACGCCTTCGCTAATGGTCTGTTGCGCGTGCGGACGGTGCGGCCTGCGGACGAAGGCCACGCTCGGCAACTCAGACACCACCCGCAGCGATGCGGCCGGTACCGACACGCGCATCAGGCTCCTAGACTGGGCCAAAATTTTGACGCCAAGGGCGGCTAACGCCGTAGTGTCAATAGTGGCCGCCACACCCGCCGCGGGCACCAAAATGACGACCACGTCTGAACCGTCCGCCGCGCGAGTCAGCTTGGCCGCCGAGGGTGCAGCCAGCTCCCACAGCGCACTTTCTATATTGGGAGGGCCGACGGGTTTAGCCGGCGCAACGTCGAGGTCTTGCCCCCACAGAGGCACTGCAAGAAGGAGAAAAAGAAAGGTATAGCGCACGGCGATCAGGGATGGCGAGCTTTGTACGACTCGTGTGTGCCCTGCATCCCCAGCGCTTTGGTGCGCGACAACAGCGCGAGCCGCTCGTCGTCGGCCAAGGGCGCGAACTGCCGGGCAAGGTCCGCATTCTGCCGCAGTTTTTCCAGCGAATCCATTCCAGAACATACAGTAGCCACCGGCAGGCTCATGGCGTAGCGCAAGCACTCTGCCGCCGTCGCCACACCTGTTGCAAGGATCGCTTCGGGCGTCCCCCCCAAGGTCTTCATGGCAATGACCCCGATGTTTCTTTCCACGGCGAGCGGCAGCACCTGCTCGACAAAGCTGAGATAGTGCGGGTCGAACACGTTGATCGGCATTTGCGTGGCATCCCAAGCAAAACCGCGCTCGATCATCTCCACGTGCAGAGAAGGCAAAGTATGGCCGGTAAAGCCAATGTAGCGGATCTTGCCCTCCTCTTTGGCTTTGAGCGCGGCCTCTAACAGGCCCCGCTCGTAAATCCACTCTATATCGTTGGGCTGTCTGATACTGTGAAACTGCCACAGGTCGATCACGTCGGTTTGCAGCCGGCGCAAGCTCTCTTCGAGGTGGGCCATCGCTCGCTTGGGATGACGGCTCGCGTCCTTGGTCATTAGAAATACGCGGTCGCGATAGCCACCGCGCAGTGCCTTGCCCATGCGTATCTCGCTCGCGCCGTTGGAATAGCCCCAAGCATTGTCAAAAAAATTGATCCCCTCGTCGATGGCCGCATGCATCAAAGCGATGGCCGCTTTCTCCTCCATATTGCCGTGGCTGGCCATGTGCGCGCCGCCCAAGCCGAGCAGAGAAACAGCTTCGCCTGTGCGGCCCAAGATCCGCTGAGGCATATCGCGGTGATTCGGCGCGGCACTTATGGAAAGGCCGGCGGCGGCCGCGGTCGAGAGCTTGAGGAAAGTGCGGCGGGAGTAGGGTCTATCGTCCATTGAACATAGTCTCCAGTAAATTACCTCCAGTAATCAACTGCAACGCCGTGGCCAGCAACATCCCATACACTACCCTATTAAACCACAAATCGCTAAATCGCTGGAGCAAAAACACGCCCAACTTCACCCCGGCGTACGCCAGTGGAGCTAACAGCAAAGTCGTCTTAAAAATGTCGGCGTGAAAAAGCCCTAAGCCCCAATAGGGCGGCAGTTTGAGCAAGTTGAGCATAGCGAAGAAGATGACCGTTGTGCCGACAAACACGTGGCGCGGTAGTTGCTGCGGCAGCAGGTAGATGACCACCGGCGGTGCCCCGGCGTGGGCAATCGTCGAGGTAAAGCCCGAAATCGCGCCCATCAGCACGCCAGCGAGCTTCCCTGGATGCTGCTTCCGCACGGCCCCGACAATCGCCGCCCTCCCGAACTGGAAAGCGACAAACAGCAAGGCCAAGCAGCCCAAACCCACCTCTAGAACGCGCTCGTGCTGACTGAAGTACCCGAAAAAAAAAGCCCCCGCGCCGATCCCCAAGACGGAACCGGGCAGAAGCCGTTGGACACTCGTTTTGTCGAAGGTGCGGCGATAATGCCGGACGGCAAACACATCGCAGGCAATCAACAGCGGCAGCAACAGAGCCGCCGCATCCGCCACCGAAACCGTCAGTGCCAAAAGCGGGGTGGCCAAAATGCCGATCCCACCGCCAAAGCCGGCCTTGGCCACCCCCATCAACAACACGGCCCCGACCGCGCAGACCCAGAACGCGGTCGGGTAGGGCGGCAGCACTACTCGCCTTCTACGTGGGTTACTTCGATATCTAAGTCTTCGCGATTGCGGATGTGATCGACTTGGCCATCCTTGACCCACACCACGCGGTCGGAGACGCTGAGCATCTTGTGATCGTGGGTCGCCGAAATGACGGTCACACCGGAATTCTCGTTCATCTCTTTGAGCAATTCGATGATTTCAGTGCCCGTGCGCAGGTCTAGGTTCCCCGTCGGCTCGTCGGCGAGGACGACGGCCGGGTCGTTGGCTAGGGCGCGGGCGACGGCCACGCGTTGCTGCTGGCCACCCGAAAGCTCGTAGGGCTTGTGCGAATATCGCTCGCCAAGGCCCACCTTGCCCAACAGTTCCATGCCCTTGTCGCGGGCTTCGTCGCTGGTCAGGCCGGCAAAGACCATCGGCAAGGTGACGTTTTCGAGCGCAGTCATCACCGGGATCAAGTTAAACGACTGGAAGATGTAGCCGATCTTGCGGCAGCGCAGCCAAGCCAGCTCATACGCATCGAGCTGGGCGACGTCCACCTCGTCGATGTACACCTTGCCCTCCGAGGGCTTGTCGAGGCCGCCGACCATGTTGAAGAAGGTGCTCTTGCCCGACCCTGAAGGCCCCATGATCGACAGGTACTCGCCAGTGTAGATCTCCATGTCCACCCCGCGCAGGGCGTGAACCTCAATCTCCCCCATCAAGTAAGTTTTCTTTACCTGCTGGGTCCGTACTACCGTGCGTTTTTCCGCTTCTTGGACAGCGACCTCTTCCGGGGCGGTTTCGGTCATTTCAGATCTCCTCTAAGGAATCAAGTGTCGGAGCGCATGGCCTCGACCGGCTCCATCTTGGCCGCGCGGTACGCTGGCAACATGGCACCGACTAGCGAAAGCAAGGTTCCCACCACCAAGGCGTAACCGGCGGATTCGGCGATGCCACTCAGTGGGAAATAGGTGAACGTGTAACCGCCGTAATCGAGCAGAGCCAACCCCAGCGTCAGCGCAAAGCCAATGACGATCCCGGCCGAAGTGCCCGCCAACCCCTGAAAGGTCGATTCGAGCAGGAAGAGCTTGACGATAAAGGTGTCCAAAGCCCCGAGACACTTCATGGTACCGATCTCGCGGAAGCGCTCGGTCACCGACATCAACATGGCGTTGGCAATGCCAACGACGCAGACCAACAGCGAGAGACTGATAAGCCAGGTCTGCTTGGATTCCTCTTCCTCTATCCGGGCCTTGGCCTCTGCAGAAGCGTCGCCGGCCTCGGTGACGCCGGTCTCAATGCCGTTTTTTTGCAACAGCAAGTTGATCTCGCTTTTGTCCGCGTTGCGCAGGCTGCTGACGATTTCGTTGTTGCTCCACACCGACATTAAAAAGGCGATGGCCAAAATCACGCCGCTGGTGGTGATCAGCGAGCGGCCAAAGCGAATTTTCAGGCTGCGAAAACTAATTTCTACTGCTTTACTCATCGGCAGCACGATCTCCCGACCGCCTGCCAAACGCCTTTCAGACATAGTTATTCTCCCAGCGTATGCTCGCGTTCACAATACGTAAATAAAGGTAAAAAATCAACACTGCCCCACTCAACTGCCCGTCCTAATTTCCACGAGAGGTAGAGGCGCGGAGTCGTGTGCGCCGCGATCGGCAACCATCTCGGCAAAAGCGACCGGCACCATGCTAACGCGCAAATCCCGCGCCCTCCGCGACTGCACCGGCTGCTCCAAGAACGACGCCATGGCGCTCGGAGTGAACACGAGGTGATCAATGGCAAAGTCGTCCACCAATGCCTCCAGTTCGCCAACGTGGCCGACCACCGGGCGACCAGCCAGCGGGCAGCCCCGCTGTTGGGAGCCATCTCCCACTACGCCGATCAGATCGCAGTGGACCATACCCGTGCGCTCTAACTGCTCGACAAAATGCACGGCAACCACATCAGTTCCCACCAACAGGGTGCGCAACCGACCCTCGCGGCCACGCTGGTACAGGAACCAACGCGCGGCTAAGCGCCAACCGGCGATTAACAGCAAGTTGCAAAACCAAGCCGCGACCACAGCTAACCGCGAGAAGTTGTAAGCCTTAAAGAAGAATACCAGCATTACAATGCAGGCAAACCCCAGCGTCACCCCCACTACCGACCACGCCACCGAGTAGCGGCGGCGGTCGTACAGACCCGACGCGTAAAATGCCAACAGCCAGACCAAGGTCGAAGCGCCGTACACAGCAGCCCATTGCAAATCCGAATACGGAGGCGGCACCAGCCAGCGCGTCGGCTGGACGTCGAGGCCGAAGAGATTGCTGACTTGCTCGATGCGGTAGATAAAAGGCACCAACTCTTGGTGGTAGCGCACCGCTAATCCCAGCTTTAAGCCACAGAGCACTAAGCCAGCGTCGATCAGTGGCATGGCCAAGGCGCGACCCGCCCGGGCTAGGAGGCGGAACGTTCCGTACAGGGCAATGCCCACCTGCAAAAGCCACAGTGGGAAGAAGCGAAAGCGCCGCGCCATGTGCTTGTTGACAAAAATCGACATGGCACGACTCTTGCGATAGAGAATTCGCAGAGGCACCCCCCGGCCACTCTCGCCGCGAAAGTGAATGATCGAAGTCGTCGGCACGTAGTAAATTTTCCAGCCGGCTTGGTGGAAGCGATAGCACCAGTCGATGTCCTCGCCGTACATGAAGTAGTCCTCGTCGAGCAGGCCGACTTGGTCCATGGCCGCCTTGCGCACCATCATGCAGGATCCAGATAACACCTCGACTTCGGCCGTCTGCTCGGGGTCGAGATACGTCATGTGGTAGTGGGCGATGAGCGGGTGCTTGGGAAAGAAGCGGCTCAGGCCCGACATCTTACAGAAGGCAGCCAACGGCGTCGGAAAGCCGCGACGGCTATCAAGCTGCAAGGTGCCGTCTGGGTCGAGGATTTTGCACCCGCAGGCTCCGGCTTCCGGGTGCGCGTCCAAGAACTCTACCATCGTGCGCAACGCATCTCGGCGCACAATGGTATCGGTATTGATCAGCAGCACGTATTCTCCGGTCACCTGCCGCAAGGCTACATTGTTGCCGGCCGCAAAACCCACATTGGCCTCATTACAGATGAGCTTCACTTGCGGGAACTCCTCGGCTACCATGTCAGCACTGCCATCTACCGAGGCATTGTCAACGACGAATATCTCCACCGTTAGCCCTTCGGCTGCTGCGAGCACAGAATTCAGGGCCTGGCGGGTCAGGTCGCGGGTATTGTAGTTGAGGAAGACGATGCTCAGTCGCACGATTTAGTACCTCGGTGGCGGCCCATGAGCTTGTAGCCGCTGAAGTAGAGGATCTGCTTGGCAAAGAGCAAATGCTCGCGCAGATCCAGCTTGCTAGCGCTGAATTGGCGGTTGCGAAAGACAAAAGGCACGGAACGATGCTGCTGATAGCGGCCCTTGACCAAAATTTCGAGCAGAATTTTGTAACCCGAAGACGTGAGCGCTAGGTCCTGTATCACTTGGCGGCGCAGACAGAAATAACCCGATAGCGGGTCCTCGACCCCGGTCAGTAGGCGGGCCGCACCCACGCCGATTCGCGAAATCAGCTTGCGGTGCCACGCCCATCGTTCGACTCGGCTGGTCGCTCCAAAACGACTACCCATGGCAATGTCGCATTCGCGCAGGCTGTGGACGAGTTCGGGCAGGATCGCCGGGTCGTGGCTTAAGTCGGCGTCTATCACTCCGAGATGTGGTCGCGCCGACTGCGCAAAACCCGCCATCACCGCCGATCCCAAACCTAACTTGCCCGGCCGATGTATCACCTGCATGGGATAGTGGGCCTTCAGCGATTCGGCCACCTCGCCGGTACCATCGGGCGAGTTGTCATCTACCACGATGAGCTCCAAGTCGATATCTGGCTCTTGGCCGACGATCGCGAAAATTTCTTCCGCCAGAAGCGGCAGATTTTCCCGCTCGTTGTACGTGGGCGTTATCAGTGAAATCTGCACGGGATCCATGAGGATAGGCTAGTGGGCAAATTGGGGAAAGTCGCGGCGAAAATGCGGGTCCGCGGCGAGATGTTGCAGCCCCTCGACAAAGCTCAGGGGTTGACGACCGAGCGCGGCTTCCAGCGCGTCGGTGCGCAAACCGGAGCGCAGCGGACGTTCGGCTGGCAGCGCGACCGCACAGGTCGGCACAGGTTCGATCAACGCGCCGTCAATGCCAAAGAAATGGGCTATCTCCCGCGCCATCTCCCAGCGCGTCATAAAGGTCGCTCCACCGGCGTGGAACAAGCCTCGCGCCTCTTGGCGACACAGGGCCACCAAGGCGCGAGCCAAATCGCGGATATAAGTTGGATTGCCCCACTGATCGGCAAAGACCCGCAGGGGCTGGTCGCTAGATAGAGAATTCAGCACCCAAGTGAGGAAATTGGACCCAACCTGCGGAACATAGCCGTACAGCCACAAGGTCCGCACGACTAGCACCCGCTCCATTTTCTTTAATATACCCTCGCTTTCGAGCTTGAGTTGACCGTAGCAAGACAGCGGATTGACCGCATCCCCCTCGCCATAGGGGCCGCGCTTGCCGTCGAAGACGTAATCCGTAGAAATATGGACCAAGCCAGCGCCGGTTGTATCGCAGGCTGCGGCCAAGTTCTCGGGAATATCGACGTTAGCTTGCCGCGCAGCCTGCGCGTCTTTTTCGCAGCCATCGACATCGGTCATAGCCGCGGCGTTGATCACCCAGTCTGGAGCCAGTTCGGCGACGAGTGCGGCCACAGCTTTGCGGTCGGCTAGATCGACTTGGCGATAGGGAATGCCCTCGGCAGTGGGCCGGCGGCCACAGCCCATCCACTCAGCTTCCCCTGCCAAGGAAAGCAAAGTACGGCCCAAAAAGCCAGTGGCTCCTGTCACCAAAATTCTCATAGCGGCGGGCCGTACAGCAGCAAGGCTCGCGCCCACGCGCTATGCGCTCGGTCGGATGCCTGCACCAAAGGTGGTTCGGTGGCTAGGGCGACCACCCGCTCGGCGCGCCCCTGTCGTCCGTAGACCTGGAGAGCGAGAGCTTTGCCGCGGTGCGATAGCGGATCGAGGGCAGCGGGACGATCATACGATTGCTCCATAAAGCGCGTAACCTGCTCAGCAGCCGTGGCAAACCGCGCCTCCCCACTCCACTGGCCCAACTCCCACAGAGCCAATGCCGCCAAGGCTTGATCGACGAGCAGGCCCGCGCTGCCTTCGGCTTCTGAGTCGCAGACGTGCTGCACCCGGCCGCGGCCGTCGATACAGCGATTGATGAGCGCGTCGCCAGCTTGCATAGCCACCTGAGCGGCGCGGTCGGCGCCTAGCGTGGTGGCTGCGGCCAAATAAGCCCGTATCAAGGCCGCTTGGCGGTCGGCGTAGAGCGCGGGGTCGGTCCACCAAGTGTCGGCCATGACTTGGCGACCGCGGAACACACCCTCGGCTTTGTCAAAGAGTGTACCCTCGACAAAGCCGAGCAACGCTCTGGCCGACTCGGCGTAGCGAGGCTGGCCGACCTCCAGCAACAGATGCAGCATAGCTGCCTGATCGAGGGCGTCCCGTTCGCTGGCGGGCGCGCTCCAATCCGGTGTGTATGAGTACGCGCGAAAACCACCGCTATCCCCGAGCGGCGAGGCGAGTACTGCATCCAAGCTAGCCAAGGCCATCTGCCGAGCCGGTGCTGCACCCCGCGTCTCGGCATAGACGAGCAGGAAGCGCAACGTCGAAATTTCGAGAAACTTGGTCGGGCCACCGAAGCCGCCGTGGGTCGAGTCAAAGGCGGCCGCGCACGCACGGTAAACAGCATCTATTGTAACAGGTTTCTCAACCTTGGGACGGGCGGCGGCGCGCTGCACCTTGGAGACGAGTACCTCGCGCTTTTCCTCGTAGGCCGTGCGCAACCGGCGCAAATAAGGCTCGACGTTGGCCGGCGGAATATCCACAGCCCGCGCGAAAACCCGCCCATCCGGCAAGGCCACTACTAGAGCCGGCCAACCGCCGCTGTCGTAGCGCCGAGCAATGTCCGGCCGCTTGAATGGATCGACCTGCACGCTGACGAATCGCTCGGCGACCAGTTGGCGCAACGCCGGTGTCGGCGCGGGAAACAAGCCCTCGCATCCCGGAGCGGCCAAATACACCAATATGGGCTTGTCTTCGCTTTGGGCGCGCGAGAACAAAGACTCGTCCCAAGTGCTCCAAGGTAGCTCGCCATCGACCCACTGCCATTCGGCCAAAGCGGGCCGCTCGCTGCGAACCGCTTCTTCTTGCGGCGGCTCTTCGGTGGCGGCACACCCAGCCAGCACTAGCAGCGCCAGCAGCTTGGCCTTAAATTGACACATCTCTTTTATATTCAATGAGTTCGGGGTAATTTACAAAGGCCGCTTAATGTACGGCATGCCCCTGTGAGCGTCAAGCAGGTCCCAAGAGGCGGGCTTTTTGTCGCGGGTAGTTTGGCCTATGTTAGTGGCCAGTGGCCAGTGGCCAGTGGTTAGTGGTTAGTGGTTAGTTCTCCCAGCTCCCGGCCCTTGGGGTGCGGGGACTGGCCACTGACCACTGATCACTAACCACTAATTACTGAGGAGCAAACCATGAATCCACTCGAAAAAGTCACCCTCGGCAGCAGCGGCCTGCGCGTCACCCGCCTCGGCTTGGGCTGCGCCTCCATCGGCGGCCTATACGGCGACATACCGGACGACCAAGCCGTCGCCGTCGTCCACCGCGCCCTGTCATTGGGGCTGAACCTCTTAGATACCGCACCGCTGTACGGAGCGGGTAAAAGCGAACTCCGTCTCGGCAAGGCCCTCGTGGGCGTGCCGCGCGACAGCTATGTGCTCGCGTCCAAAGTGGGGCGCGTCTTGATCCCAACCGAGCAAGACCAACAGGAGGGCATTTTCGATGGCCCGGCCTCGTATCAACCGGTATTCGACTTCAGCTACGACGGCGTCATGCGCTCCTTTGAAGACAGCCTCAAACGCCTAGGCGTAGATCGCATCGACATCCTCCACATTCACGACCCGGACAACCATTGGCAGGAAGCCATCGACGGTGCTTATCCTGCACTCGACAAGCTGCGCGGCGAAGGCGTTATCCACGCCGTCAGTGCGGGCATGAACCAATGGGAAATGCTGGCCCGCTTTGCCCGCGAGGGCGATTTCGACTGCTTCCTCCTCGCCGGGCGCTACAGCTTGCTCGACCAAGGGGCGCTCGACGAACTCTTGCCACTGTGCGTGGAAAAAAACATCGGCATCATGGCCGGCGGCACGTATAACAGCGGCATCTTGGCCAAAGGCGCGCGCCCAGGCGCGACGTACAACTACCAGGAAGCTCCGCCCGAAATCGCGGCTAGGGCCAAGTCGCTAGAAGCCGTGGCCGCTCGCCACCAAGTCGATCTCAAAGCTGCGGCCTCGCAATTCGTCTTCGCCCATCCGGCCATCACCTGCATTATCCCCGGGACGCGGCAACCCGAGCGAGTGCAGGAGAATTTCGACTTGCTCACGCAGGAGATTCCCGCCTCGTTTTGGGCCGAACTCCGCGACGAAGGCCTAGTCCGAGACGACGCCCCGCTGCCGTGAGTTTGTGCATTGTTGGTTTCTAAAGCTGGAGAAAACGCAGCACATACGTCGGCACCACCGGGTCGTGCCACACCACTTGGAAGCGGCTTTCGTATTCCTTAATGGCTGGATACAGGTATTGCCCAGTCTGAGGAAAACCGAGGCTTTCCAACACCACGTAATCTACCTTTTCGCGCTCCATGTGGGCCAGCACTTTTGCCGGCTCGTCAAAGGGGAAGCCGACGCAGCGTCGGCCCGAGACGATGTACATCCAGTAGCCCTTGCGGCACAGTACGATGGCGTCTTCCGAGGCGTTGGCTTTGAGCCATTGACCGGCCTGGTAGTAGCGGAGCCAAGGCGGAGGATAGTCGGCAGCGGCGTAGTCGGCTAGGCTTTTGACGCCGCCAACTTGGCCGATGACGCATACCAGAAAGCATCCCCATATCACAAATCTCCCTACATGGCCCCCGGCCAGTCTGTCGCGAATTTGCAAAACGGCCCAGACTCCCAACAAGACGAGCACCGGCACGATCGGCACCAAAAAGCGGTCTCCCGGCCAAGGCCACAGCAACACGATCCCCATGAAGAAGGCCGCGTAGAGCAAAAGCAGCAGGTGTTCGCCTCGCTTGATACAAAACACCGTCACCGCAACAGCGAGCGCGATCAGCAACAACGGTGCGGGGTGAAAAATCGTCTCAGTGCCGTCAAAAAAAGGCACCAAGGTACTGGGCAATTCCCCCGTCAGATAGCGATATACATGGCCGATAAAGCGCTCGACAAAGCCGCTCATATCGAGCAAGCCCCGCTCTGGATGGTAGGGATTGACCATGAAGAGCTGTTTGATATAGACGCTGCCGCCACCTACCACCTGATTGCGCAAGGTCCACGGCAGCCAGCAGACAAACGCCGCGCCGCCAAAGAACAAACACCGCCGGAAATCGCGTTGGAGCAACAGATAAATCACCACAGCCGCCACTAATGCAATTCCAACTGTGCGAATGTAGTACGCCCAAATGGTGCAGGCGAATCCGCCGATGAGATACCAGTTTCCCTTGAGACCCTCGCGCCTAACGCCCCGCTCGACGAGCCACAGTGCCAAAAGCGAAAAAGCCAGATAGGGCACTTCGGACATGACTTGGTGTGCGTAGTGTAGCAACAGCGGGCCGTAGGCTGCGCCGGTCGGCCCGTGCGTCAAATAGCTCTTGCCGAACACGACACTCAACACCACCACTGCTAGGCCGGGCAAAACGCCCACTCGCTCCTTGGCCAACTGGTAGAGCATCCCCATCCCAAGTGCAAAAATCACCAGCACCCAAGCTTTCATCGGCACCCAATCGCCGGGGAAAGTCCACGCCAAAGGGGCTAGCAGAACAGGAAAGCCAAAAGGGTACTTAGTCGCTGGCTTGGGGTCGGGCGAGTTGATGTGCAAAAGTCCCTCGCCTTGGGCTAGACTGCGCGCCAGCGTAATGAATTCGGCGTTGTCGCCGCTCAGGGATAGTTTGGCGTCGAAGGTCCAGACCCCCAAAAGGAATGTCGCCGCAACGATAAAAAAGGGACCCCGAGGCGTTTCCAATAACCCGACTATGCGCGTACCGATATCCGCTTTGCGATCCTGCTGCTCGGATTTTTTAGACGTAGTTCTCTTTTTCCGGGAGGATGCTTTCATAGGTAAATACTCACGAACCATCTACCCTGCGCCCGATCTTGAAAGGTATGAATAGCACGTAAAATAAAACGAGCGCCACGCCGTCTAGAATTGGGATATACCACGGCCACGGTGCAAAGAAAAACGGCGACTGGGTAACGGGCGGCCGACTGAGAAACATGTAGTTGCTCCCCAGCGCCCAATTGACACCAAACGCGATAATCGCCAAGAGATTTAGCAGTGCGAAGACGCGAAGAACGGAGCGGGCCGTCGGTCGCATGCCGAGACCCCAAGTTGCGAACAGCGCACCAGCGACGATGCCGCCGTGGGCGATGAAATATTGAAAGAAGCGATACGCTGGATAGTCATCTATGAGCGGCGGCGTGACAACGGCATTGGTCGCGCCGGCGAGTCCCCAGAAGTAGGCGATTTCGTATGCCGTCTGCCAGCGGAAGATGAGCGCGGCAGCGACGGCGAAGACGGTAATGCTACAGACATGCAACGGCAGGTACCACCGCACAAAATCGTACGCTCCGACCATCGCCAAGCGCTGGCCCCAAGGCAGGATCTCGTTGAGCAAGAGCACGCCCGCGAACGCGCCGCAGATGGCTTGAGTCGCCTTGGCCGAATTGAGCCGCCTGACGACGATGGTCAAGAGAATCGGCAATGCGAGCGTCACACCCATTGCAGCGATATGGGAAAGGCCGAGAAACTCGAACTGGTTTGCAGACATCGCGTCTCATCGCTTGCACTCGGGTAGGTCGCAAAACCGCTTTTCAGTACTTCTCATCGACAAAGTTCAACTTGCTGTGCGGCGGGCGCTGGTACTCGCCGTGGGGTGGACGCGATGGCAGCTTGATCTTTTTTGGCATCACGTCTTTATAGGGCAGTTGGCCGAGAATGTGCGCGATGCAGTTGAGACGCGCCCGGCGCTTGTCGTCGGCCTCGACTGTGTACCAAGGTGCTTCGGGAATATCCGTGTAGAAAAACGCCTCGTCTTTGGCCTTGGAATACTCGATCCACATGTTCCGCGACTTGAGATCTATATCGCTGAGCTTCCAGTGCTTGAGCGGATTCCGGGCGCGTTCTTGAAAGCGGTTTTCTTGCTCTTCCTCGCTCACCGAAAGCCAGTACTTGAGCAGAATGATCCCCGAGCGCACTAGCATGCGCTCAAACTCTGGGCACGAGTGGAGAAACTCCCAATACTCTTCCTCAGTGCAAAAGCCCATCACCCGCTCGACGCCGCTGCGGTTGTACCAACTGCGGTCGAAGATCACAATCTCGCCCGCGGCCGGCAGGTGGGCTACGTAGCGCTGGAAGTACCACTGGGTGCGCTCGCGGTCCGACGGCGTGCCTAAGGCCACCACGCGCGCGCCACGCGGATTGAGTGGCGCGGTAATGCGCTTGACAATCCCGCCCTTGCCGGCGGTGTCGCGCCCCTCAAAGACGATCACGACCCGCAAGCCCTGGTCCTTGATCCAGTGCTGCAACTTGACCAACTCGTGGTGCAACTTGTCTAATTCCCGCTCGTAGTCCTTCCGCTTCATCTTCGTCGGCTTGGCGTTTTTTTTTGTTTTCATGCCCAATCTCCATCGCTTGCGGTTCGCCGTTGAAAAAAACGTACACAAAACCGCAGCGCGAGAAAAATCGGCCCCGCCCAATCTTGCCCGACCCCGACCAGCCGCGTACTTTGTCGCGCATACTACATAACCGACAAGGACCCTTATGAGCCAATCACCCCGCTCCAACCTGCTCTACATCCACTCCGACCAGCACAGCCCCTACGTCGCTGGCTGCTACGGCGATCCCTTGGTCGAGACCCCCCACCTCGATGCCCTCGCCAAGCGCGGCGTGGTGTTCGACAACACCTATTGCCCCTCGCCGATTTGCGTACCCTCGCGGATGTCCATGCTCTCGGGCCGCTACCCCTGCGACAACCAAGTCTGGACCAACAGCCACATCCTCGACTCCGGCATCCCCACCCTCGCCCACGCTATGGGCGCCGGCGGCTACCACCCTGTTCTCATCGGCCGCATGCACTCGGTTGGGCCAGACCAACTGCACGGGTACGCAGAGCGGCTCGTCGGCGACCACGGCCCCAACCAACCCGGAGGCAAGGGCGTCGATCACGGCCAACTCTCGGGCACGGCCGGGCCGGGCCGCGTCAGTCTGAGCCTGTCCGGCCACGGCCAGAGCGCCTACCAAGTCCACGACGAAGACGTCACCGCCGCGACCGTTGACTACTTCAACCGCCTCGGCGTCGCCAAGCGCGCCGGCCAAGCCGCGGAGCCCTTCTCGCTCTCAGTCGGTTTCATGCTGCCGCACCAGCCCTTTGTCGCCCGCTTGCAAGACTATCGCTACTACTATGAAAACATCACCCCGCCGCAAACCCCCGAACCCTTCGGCGAGCACCTCCATCCCCACATCAAGCGCTGGCGCCAAGCCTGCGAGATTGAGGAAGTCAGCGAGGAAGAAATCCGCCGTGCCCGCGCTGCCTATTGGGCGCTAGTCCACCGCATGGACGTACTAATCGGCCAGATCGTAGCCGCGCTGCGGGAAAACGACTTAGAGGAAAATACCCTCATCCTCTACACGTCGGACCACGGCGAACAGGTCGGCGAACACGGGCTGTGGTGGAAGCAGACCTTTTACGAGGACTCGGTTAAGGTGCCAGCCATACTCGCTTGGCCCGGGCGCTTGCCCGCAGGCACCCGTTGCGATCGGGTAATTTCTTCACTCGACCTCAACGCGACCATGCTCAATGCCTTGGGCTGCCCAGCCCTACCCCACTCGCGGGGCCGCAGCTTACTGCCCTTGCTCGCGGACCCCCCAAGCGCCGCGTGGGACGACGTCGCCTTCTCCGAGTTCTGCCAAGACGCGGCCGGGGCCGGCGGTCCTTTCTCAGAATTGGGCATTTTCCAGCGCATGATTCGGCGCGGACCGTGGAAGCTCAACTACTACCACGGCCAGCCCTGCCAGCTTTTTAACCTCCAGGACGACCCGCGCGAGTGCTGCGACCTAGCAGCTGATCCGGCCTACCAAGAGACGCTGGCCGCGCTCAAAGCCGAAGTCCTAGACGGATGGGACCCAGATTGGATCGCCGCGCGCATGGCCGCGCTCCGCGCCGACCGATCTATCCTAGCCGCGTGGGGCCGCACCGTACAGCCCCTCGACCAGTGCCGCTGGAAGCTCGACCCAGCCATGGATTACCTCGACCCAGGGCAACTCGACGACAGCCAGCGGAATACCAACAAATGACCCAATAGGGCAGCTGGTGCTAAGACTGTCGGCAGCCAGACGTAAGGCGCATAAGTCGCGAACGTGCTAGCCGGCTCGTTGGTAAAGACGCGGAACTCCGTCGGCATGGAAAGGACTGCGATGACAATTGCCTCGGCCAATAGCATCAACCCAAGCGCATTCCAAGTCCATATCGCGTAGGATCCCACCTTGCCGCGCCAGACCAGCCAAGCCATGGCCGGGGCGGTCAAGCCAGCGAAGATGTCAAAATTGAGTCCCACGTACGTCATCTGCACCGGCACTTGCCCGGCCTGGTACATCCCTCGTAAGAACACGGCGACCGGCACGCGGAAAAACTGGAAGCCAATCAACCCGACCGGGCCGATTGCAGCCACCAGCGCGGTCCCCACCCGCGAAAAGGCCGCACCGCCCGTTAGGATCATCAAGGCCGTGAAGAGGGATAGCGAAAAGCCGCGCAACGCGTCTGAGAGAGCGACCAGTCCGGTCGCCACCAACCAGAGCATCGCTCCCATAGCCGCCCGCATCGTCCACAGGTCGGCGGCCTGGGCCTGTCCCGCCCGCTGGACCGCGACGCGCACGGCCAGTACGGCGAGAGCCAAAACGCCTAAGACCGTGGCGAAAAAGAGCGCGTCAATGCGGAGGGGAACCTTGTCGAGCGTTAGTTCCATATCACTCGCTTATTCTTTGCCCCTTTCGCGCGCTTTCACCTCGTCCCAGATCTCGTCTAGAGCCGCTAGCGAGAGCGTGGCGACTTCCTCGCCCCGCGCCTGCACGATATCCTCTAGGGCGCGAAAGCGGCGCTCAAACTTGATGACTGCACGTCTGAGGGCCTGCTCGGGATCTACTTTGAGGAATCGGCTGGCGTTGACTAACGAAAAGAGCAAGTCGCCAAACTCCTCCTCGACCGCCGCGGCCCCATCCGTCTCCCAAGCCTTGCGCAATTCGGCAAATTCCTCTTCGACCTTGTCGAGTGCGCCATCAACCTCGTCCCAATCAAACCCCTGCTGTGCGACTCGCGTTTGAATCCGATAGGCACGCATCAGAGCGGGTAGGTGCTTGGGAATGCCCTCCAGCAACGACGGCGCAGCTTCCCCTTGCTCTCGGCGCTCCTGCTTTTTGATCTGCTCCCAGCGGAGCAAGACCTCGTCGGCCCCGTCCGCACTCGCATCATCAAAGACGTGAGGATGGCGACGAACCAGCTTATCGACGATGGCTTGGCCGACCGCCTCAATGTCGAAGCGGCCCTCCTCGGCCGCGATCTGGGCGTGGAACACCACTTGTAGCAACACATCGCCTAGCTCCTTGCATAGCTCGGCGTCGTCTGCTGCGTCAATGGCTTCAAGGGCCTCGTACACTTCCTCTAATAGGTAGGGTTTGAGCGTGGCATGCGTCTGCTGGCGGTCCCAAGGGCAGCCATCGGGAGCGCGCAGACGCGCCATGATGGCAACTAATTCTGAGAAGGAGGAATCGTTTTGCATCGTCTTTCGCTTCCGCGATTTTAATTATGAAAAAAATAATAATAAGAAACTGCTCACCATCAGCCCAAAAACCGCGTAGCAAACGGGCTGTAACCCATTTGCTATAAATTTACAACATATTATTTTATATATACTTATGAATTATTTAATGTCCAGATGTAACCAAATTGAAACAAACCCTTGACGCGCCATCGCGCCGTATTATATTGAATTAGAGGCGGTGATTAGGGTCTTCTGTACAACTCCCCTAAATGCGCTCCCTTTGCTATGGGAGCAGTCAGTTGGCCCTCTTAATTTGTTGCTCACTAAATAGCACGGAGTCGCGCTTAGGTGCGATCCGATTAGCTGATTGAGCCTTTTTGTAGGCTTTGATGGGGCAAAATATCGGTATGGGCAAAATCATCGCTATAGCCAATCAAAAAGGCGGGGTGGGCAAAACCACTACGGCTGTCAATCTTGCCGCCTGCTTAGCCCAAGCCGGCTATCGAACTCTACTCATCGACTTAGACCCACAGGCCAATGCCACTAGTAGTTGCGATGCCGAGTTCGGCAGCGACTATGCCTCGACCTACGAGGTCTTGATAGGCGAACTCAGCGCCTCCTCGGCGACCTTTCCCACCTATATAAAGGACCTCTTCGTAGTGCCCGGGCACGTCCGCCTCGCAGGTGCCGAAGTGGAGATGGCCGCTATGGTCGGGCGCGACAAGCGGCTGGCCGAAGCTCTGGATCCGATAAAACGACAGTACGAATTTATACTTATTGATTGTCCGCCTTCCCTAGGCTTGCTGACCATCAACGCGCTGAGCGCGGCCAATTCCGTGCTCATTCCAGTGCAGTGTGAATACTATGCCTTAGAAGGCGTCAGCAAACTCAACGATACCATCCGCGTGGTGCGGCGCTACCTCAATCCCAATCTCGAAATCGAGGGCTTCTTACTTACTCTATACGACAATCGCTTGCAGCTTTGTCGCCACGTGGCCCAAGAAGTACGCAACCACTTCGGCGACAAGGTCTATCAGACGATCATCAGCCGCAACATTAGCTTGGCCGAGGCCCCAGGTTTTAGCCAGCCCATCGCGCTCTACGACCCAGAATCGAGAGGCTCCAGCAACTACAACAGCTTAGTTTCCGAAATCTGTGCCCATAGGCCCTCTGTCTTGGCCTAATCCCCTATCTACATTTCTACATTGTTTTTTCTTGACAATCGTTTGCTCCAGCATATTATATTCATTTCTGCATTAAATATCCAAAAGGAAGGAAGGTTGTCTGTGTATTCTTGTACGTCTGCGAACTCGGACGCGGCTACGCGAGTGGGTGCGTCCTCCCCCCGCTGTGCTGACCATCCCGAATTTATCACCCAAAACGCCCAAGTCCGCCGCCTGCTAGCCCAAGCCGACCGAGTCGCTGAGTCCCCAGCGACCGTGCTCCTCACCGGAGAAAGCGGCACGGGCAAAGAAGTGTTGGCGAGACGTTTGCACGGGTGCAGTCCAAGGCGCAGAGCCTCGTTTGTGCGGCTCAACTGCGCCTCGCTGCCCGAAGGCGTATTGGAGAGTGAGCTGTTCGGGCACGAGAAAGGAGCCTTTACTGGTGCGGTCCGCCAACACTTAGGCCGCTTTGAACTAGCCAATCGCGGGACCTTGTTTCTCGACGAGATTGGCGCAGCAGATATGCGCGTGCAACTGCGCCTGTTGCGCGTCCTACAAGAACGCGAGTTCGAGCGAGTCGGAGGCGCGGAGACCTTGCGGGTAGATGTGCGGGTCATCGCCGCCACCAACGTCGATTTGCGGGAAGAGGTCCGCAAAGGAACCTTCCGCGAAGATCTCTTCTATCGGCTCAACGTCGTCCCACTCAAGCTGCCGCCGCTGCGCCAGCGCAAGGGAGACATTCCCCTACTAATTGAGCACTTTATCCGCCGATTGGCGGCGCAAAACAGGTGCAAAATTCGCGGGCTTGACGCCGCAGCCTTAAACCACTTCTTGGCCTATCCATGGCCGGGCAATGTGCGGCAGTTGGAAAACGCGCTCGAGCGCATGGTCATCCTCGCAAGCGACAGCTTATTGCGGGAAGAAGACGTGCCCGAAGAGATCGTCCACTGGCAGGACGAAGAAGAGCCCGATCTAAGTCAGCGCGATTTTAAGGAAGCGCGGAACTCGTTTGAGCGGCACTTCCTCTGCGAGGCTCTGCACCGACACCGCGGGGTAATTTCGCAAGTAGCCGAAGACGTGGGCCTGTCGCGCAAGAGCCTGTACGCAAAGCTAGAACATCTCGACATCGACTACCAACACTACCGCACCTAACTCATAAGCGTGTAGCGAACGCATGGTGGAATTTCGCCATCTGGCCTTCGAGGTAGGCCCGGTGCTCGCCATCGGCCGGCTCGCGCGCGAGGGCTTGGCGCATAATGGCCACTGCGTGAGCATGCCGCCCCAACAGGTGCAGCAATTCCGCATAGGTGTCCAAATAGACAGGGCTTTCCGCGTCGAGCTTGACCGCGCGCATCGACAGATTTAGGGCATAGCTAAGGCGCAGGCCCTCTTCTGCATAGGTCCAAGCCAAGTTGTTGAGGATTAGGGGATCGTCTGGAGCACCGATCAAGGCACGCTCGTAGTATTCAATAGCGCGGTCGGGCCGCTCGCGCTCGTAGTAGATGCGGGCGATGTCAACTGCACTAACGACCCCGGCCGTCAGCGCTTGATCAAAAGTGCGAGCGGCCCGTTCCGCAAGCCCTTGGCGGAGTTGGCAATCTCCCAAGGTGAGGACGAGTTGTCGGTCATCGGGTTGAATGCGCACGGCCTCGACAAGCGCGCCTTCGGCCTCGACGAATCGCCCCTCGGCAATCAAAAGGCGACCGAGTTCAATGTGGGCGAAGAGGTGGTGCTCGTCGAGTCGGGTGGCTTGGCGCAGCGCTTCTACGGCTGCGTCGGGCCGCTCTTGACGGGCGTGGAGCCAGCCCTCGGTTGCCCACAGCGACGCACTCTCCCCGTGGTCTGCACGCAATTGCGCGAGGAGTTTTTCGGTTTGGGCGAAGCGCTCCTCTTTTTCGCAAATGTCGCGCAAGGCTCTGTACAAGTCGTCGTTGTCCGGTGCCAAGGCAACGGCTTGGCCAATCAGCTCTAGTGCGGCATCCACTTCGTCTAGGCCCAGCCGGGCGAGAGCGGCGATGAGCAGCAAGCGGTCATTGGGCCCGTCTTGGCGAATGGCCCGGCGGGTTTCGGCCAAGGCTTGGTCGTAGAGGCCGTCGCGCAAATAGGCGTGCGCTAGCTGGGCGTGCCCGGCTCGATAGGCCCCGCATTGCGGGTTACTGATGACGAACGCGCCGAGCAGGGCACAGCAGATGGCCTGTCTAGCAAGGCGCATTCAGAACTCGTGGCGGTAGGTGCCGATGTGGAGGAGTAAACCGATGGCGAGGAGGTTGGACAGCAGCGAAGAGCCTCCCGAACTGAGAAAGGGCAGCGGCAGACCGGTGATAGGCATGACGCCGATGGTCATGCCAACGTTGATAAACACGTGAAAGGTCAACATCGCAGCCAAGCCGAGAGCTGTTAGGCCGTAAAAGGCATTATTGGCCATGGAGGCGATGTGCAGCGCCCGATAGATAAGAAGAAAGAACAGGCCCAGCACTATCAGGGCCATGACAAACCCCCCCTCCTCCGCAATCACCGAAAAAATAAAATCGGTATGAGCCGCCGGCAGGAACTGGTTCTTAGTCTGCGTGCCTTCTAGCAGGCCCTTACCCGTCAGCCCTCCAGAGCCAATGGCGATCTTGGATTGGATGATGTTCCACCCAGATCCAAGTGGATCGCTCTCCGGGTTGAAGAAGGTCATAATGCGGGCCTTCTGGTATGGGTGCAGAAAGTTCTCCAAAAAGTACACCGTGAGCAAACCCGCCGAGGTATTGACGACGGCCATGGAAATGGTCAACCAGAGCTGGCGCATAAAATGGTGAATCAAGAAGGTGCTGCCGACGACAAAAACAGCGAAGACATAGGGAGTATTCTGTTGCCACAGTGGATCTAAGGAGCAGAAGACGCTGATGAGCGGAGAGATGACGAGGAAGATGAAAAACTTGCGCATCCCCGCCCAATAAAGCATGGGGAAAAACGGCGCGCCAAAAGAAATCGCGGTTCCCAAGTCGGGCTGGCGCACAATCAAGGCGATCGGCACCAATACGAGAAACAAGGCCCCGAGAAAGCTGTTGAAGGAGTTGATGTGTTCGGTGTTGCGATCACTCAGGTAGCGGGCTAGCGCTATGATGGTCGCGATCTTGGCCAGTTCTGAAGGCTGCAACATTACCGGTCCCAAGCGCAACCAACGAGTAGCGTCGCCCGTGCCCCACATCAACACCGCAACTAGGCTCACAATGCTGAACAGGTATAGCAGATACGCCACGCTGTAAATAACCTTTTCCGGGATATAGACGACGGCTATAGCTACGGCAAAGGCCAAAATCGCGAATTGGAGCTGCTTAATCCAAGCGTTCTGCACCGAGATAGAATCGTTGTGATACGTAGCACTGTAGATCGCGATGATACCGATCAGTACGGTCGCCAAAGTCGCAATCAGGAGCGGAACATCGAGTCTGCGGAGCAAGCGCATGAGTTAAAGCATTCCTTGGTCAGCCAAAAGCGTGTCCACCTCGGTCACTTCTGGCTCAATAATGCCTTCTTGAATGCAAAAGGCTTTGACGACCTCGCGCACAACCGGACCGACTCGCGCCCCGCCACTGCCACCCCCTTCGACCACGGCCGCGATGGCAATGGCGGGCTTCTCGTACGGAGCAAAGGCCACCATCCAAGCATCATCGTCTCGACTAGGCACTTGCGCAGTACCTGTCTTGGCCGCAATCGCGACGCCGTCAACCCGCGCTTGGCGGCCGGTGCCAGTATCGCTGGCCACCACCCGGCGCATAGCCTTTCTCACAATGCTGAGGGTCCGCGACGAAATGCCGTCAATGCGTTGGCTGCGAGGGGGATCGCCGCTGACGTATGGCGTGACCAAATAACCGCCGTTGGCAATGGCGGCCACATAGCGGGCCATCTGCATGGGCGTGACCAATAAAGAACCTTGACCAATGGAGAGGTTGAGCAAGTGGCCAAAGGACCAGCCGCCGCGCTCCTCGTGGTACTGGCGCGAGGGCAGGAGACCAGCAGCTTCCCCGGGATAGGTGATCCCAGTCGGCTGGCCGAAGCCTAATTTGGCCCCGTACTTGTGCCACGTTTCAATGCTCATCAACCGAGCCAAATGGTAGAAGTAAACATTACAGGAGACCTCAATAGCCCCTGGCAGGGTCAGACTACCGTGGCCTGTTCGCTTGTGGCAGCGAAACGTGCTCCTACCCACCCGCAGTGCACCATAGCAAGGCTCAAACAGGCTCCGCGTATCGGTAACGCCCGTTTCGAGTGCGGCTATGGCACTGACTATCTTGAACGTCGAGCCAGGTGGATAATGCCCTTGCAAAGCGCGGTTGAGTAGCACAGTCTCGCTCTGCAACACCCGCCGCCGCTCCTTTTGGGCTTGGAACGACACGAAAATGTTGGGATCAAAGGTCGGCTTGCTGACCCAAGCTAGCACGGCCCCAGTGCGCGGGTCAAGGGCGACCAGCGCACTAGCAAAACTATCGGGCAGGGCGCGCTCGGCCGCTAGCTGCACTTCCAAGTCAAGGGTCAGGTGCAAAGGGTCGCCGGGCACGGGAAGCCGATCGCGCTCTGGAAACTCCCGACCCGTGCGTCCGGTCGCATCAATCTCGACGTACATCATGCCGTCGCGGCCGCGCAGGCTGTTTTCGTACACCTTCTCGATCCCGGTCTTGCCGATAAAATCGCCGAGCACGTAGGCGTTTTCATTGTTCCCTTGGAGATCCTGATCGCGGATGATGCCGATATAGCCGAGCAGATGAGCGGCGGCCGTACCATAGGGATAGTAGCGCTGGGTCTCGATTTCAATGTCGAGCAGGGGCCAATCCGCCTTGAGCCGCTCTTCTACGATCGATACCGTGCGAAAATCAACATCGCGCTTGAGGCGGATGGTGCGGTATTTGCGACTGTATTCGCCGTCTAGTTCTACATCTCCAATGGCTCTTGTAAACGCTGCGGTGGCTGCCTCAAAGTCCTTGCGGGTGGTGCGTTCCAACGCGACAGTGTAAAATGGCCGGGTGCGGGCCAATATGCGACCATCGCGGTCGTAGATCAGCCCGCGGGGGGCTTTGACGCGCCGCTGAGCAATGCGGTTTTCCTCGGACTCGCGAGCGTAGTCGGCCGAGGTGACGACTTGCAAATAGAACAGACGCAGAAGCAAAATCGCGAACAGCAAGATGACGGGCGCGAGGAGGAATTTGAGGGACAGGCGCTCATCTTGTGGCAGTGGATGTTGCATAATCAAGCGGGAAAGAGATAGCGTTTGATGAGTAAGCCGGTCAAGAAAACCGCACTTATCAGGCCCGTGTACACAGCGCGGCCCAAGATATTGACCACCTCAAAGGGCACATCAGCGCCGGTACACACATAATAGATAAGATCATGGAGGATCACAGCACCGAAAATCAGCGCGGCCTGCACTTGAATGCTATCGGAGACCATGTGAGTATGACTGTAGCCAAAGCCTGCGCCGATGAGCGACTTGGCGAGCGCATTGACCCCGAGGTAGGCGGGCATATAGAGGTCTTGGAAGATACCAAGCCCAAGTCCCATATAGGCCCCAACCACTGGCCCGCTGCGCAGCGCGACTAAACTCAACGCCACAATCAATAGATCGGGTTTGATCGACCCTACCTTGATAGAATCAACCCAAGTAGTTTGCAGAATGAAGGCCAGTGCTAACAAGAGAATATGGCGGACCGCACTCATGTCACCTCGGGATTTGCAGGGTCGTACCCGCCAGCAGCGTCTCCGAGAGGCCGATGTTGTTCTGGCGGGCAATAGCGCTGGGAGCGAGGCCGAATTTGCGGGCGATGCTGTGTAGCGTATCACCCGAGACCACGGTGTACATCTGCGTTTGCTCGTTGGTCACGGTTAGCTGTTGACCGGGTTTGATCCGTGCGGTTTCAAGACCGTTCCACGCCTGTAAGTCGGCGACGCTGACCGCAAAGCGCCGGGCCAACTCCCACAGCGTATCGCCCGACTGCACCGTGTACATTTCGCCGCTTTTTGAGGCCCTCCCTTGCTTAGCCCTCGGAGCGGCCGAGATCGGGATATAGAGAATTTGCCGCGGCCGGATGAAATTGGGGTTTCTCAGGCTATTGGCCGCGGCAATGACCCGCGTAGAAACGCCAAAGGTCTGGGCGATCCCAGAGATCGTGTCGCCGCGTTGCACCTGATATTGATGGACCGCTGCCCCCGGCGAGACCGGCAGGCTAGCGTACTGGTTGAGCAAGATCTGGCCCTTGCCGGGTGGCACTCGCAGAACATAAGGCGGGCGACTCCCCGGCGGCGTGATGTCTTGGCGCAACTCGGGATTGAGGTCGTGTAACATCTGACGTTCGATGCCCAGCAGTTGGGCTGCCGCTTTCAGATCGACATACTGCCAATCTTTGGGCAGTTCAACTGCCTCGTATGCAAAGGGCGGCTCTTCGGCTTGGAGCTTAAAACCAAAAAGTTGTGGATCCTTGGCGATAATGGCCGCGGCCATAAAGAGCGGCACGTAGTTTTTCGTTTCGCGGGGCAGATCAAGCTGCCAATAATCGTTGGTGCCGGAGCGGGCGATGGTCCGGCGGACTCGCCCTGGCCCGGCGTTGTACGCAGCCAACGCTAAGCGCCAGTCTCCGAACTCGGCGAAAAGGTCCTTTAGATACCGGGCGGCGGCCTCGGTCGCCTTGATCGGGTCGCGCCGCTCGTCAATCCAGTGGGTGCGCTTGAGGCCCATCATGTGACCGGTGTGCGCCATGAACTGCCACAACCCCACTGCTCGCGACCGCGAATAGGCCCTTGGATTGAGGCCGCTTTCGATAACCGCTAAATAGAAAAGGTCACTGGGCATCCCTTCGCGCTGGAGAATATCGGTGATCAGCGTGCGATAGCGCCCGGCGCGCTGCAACCAAATGGCAAAGGTCTTGCGACCCCGCGTCTGGAAAAAGTGGAGACTGGCAACGACGCGGTCATTGGCGTCGATGGGCATGTCGCAGCGGCGACTGAGCCGGTGGATGAGGACCAACGGTTCGGCGTCGGCTGGCAGGGTCTCGATTTTTTCCTTGGATAGCCCTTCGAGCAGAAGGGGTAAATGGCTGTCGGGGGGAAGGTGCTCCAAGTGCGGCAACAAGCTGAGGTAGGCCTGCTCAATCTCCAAACCGAGGCGCATAGCCTGCGTGGTATCCACGAGCGCGTCGTGCTCGTCGAGGTCGGCGAGAATGCCGATGGCCGCATCGAGCGACTCTTGCGCCTGTTGAATCTGACCGAGAGCGTGGCTTTCGATAGCGAACAGCAAGTGCCAGCGAACAGCGCGTAGGTCGGCCGTATCTGGTGGTGGATCCTCAATAGACACGACAGGGACAGCCCCATCGTCGAAGACCATCGGTCCAGTGCTTTTGCCACGGGCACAGGCCATGAGCAGCAATGCGATGATACAGCAGCACAAGCGCATGGCGCGTTACTCCTCTTGCGAGACGAGGATCTGGGAGCGGACCTTGAGGGCGTTGGGGTAATACCTCCCGATTCGTTCGGCCGCGGCCTGGGCTTGCGCCTCAGTGCGATAGTTGCCGACTTCGATCTTGTAATAAGGGCCCTTAAGGGTCACATTGATGTCTTCTCGCTTCAGGCGCTTTTTTGCCTCTTCCGCGAGGTGGATGGCCTTGTCGTGATCGTGCGATAGGAACTGGTCAATCAGCACTCGCCAGCCAGTGATACTCACCAACTCGGGCGCGGCCGTCGCTGGAGCGGAGTCGGGCACCGCACTCGCCGGAACCTCGACTACATAGGCATCGGCATAGTCCGGCCCAAGTGCGGCGACCTGTTCCTTGAGGGCCGCAGCCTCGGCGCGGGTAGCGTATTGGCCAGCTTGCAGCACCGAGTGCGCGTTGCGGGCCACTAGATAAACCTTCACGCCGAGTGCGCGTTCTAGTTCGGCGCGGCGCTGGCGGGCCATGGCTTCGTTACTCAGGGCCACTAGTTGGAGGCGATAGACCGAAGTGCTTGCTGCTGGGGCGTTCCCTTGTACGGGAGCCGCCAGCTCCGCTGGGGTTTGGGCCTGATCGCGGTTCTCGCGTTGAACCGGCTCAATTAGCAAATCTTCGTCGAGGGTGCGCGGATCGAATTCTTCGCGGCTGACGGGCGCGGCATCGCCCGAATCGCTGCGCCAGCGCGGTGCGCTCGCGCAGTGAGCCGTACCAAGCAGGACCAGTAAGAGGAGAAAAGAGTACATTCTCATGGCTCGACCCAAGCGCGCAGGGCGGGTTCGTACGGAGCGCGGGCGACGCCCTTTTCCGAAATGATCGCCGACACCAAGTCGCCGGGCGTGACGTCAAAGGCCGGATTGTAAACCGGCACCGCGTCCGGGGCCGTGGGCTTGCCCATGCCTTGGCGGACCTCGGCTGCGTCGCGCTTTTCAATGGGGATTTCCGCACCCGAGGCCAATTCCATGTCGAGGGTCGAGACCGGCGCGGCCACGTAGAAAGGCACGTCGTGTTCGCGGGCGAGGATAGCCAGCCCATAGGTGCCGATTTTGTTGGCCACATCGCCATTTTTGGCGATGCGGTCAGCACCCACGATACAGCAGTCAATCGCCTCATTGCGCAACACGACCGCAGCCGCATTGTCGCAGATGACCTTGACATCGATGCCGCTCTGCATCAACTCCCACGCGGTCAGCCGCGACCCCTGGAGCAAGGGGCGAGTTTCGTCGGCAAATACGGCGACTTTCTTACCTGCTTCTTGGGCCGCATAGACGACGCCCAAGGCCGTGCCGTAGTCGGCTGTGGCCAAGCCGCCAGCGTTGCAGTGGGTGATGACTTGGCTACCATCGCGCAGGAGTGCTGCGCCGTGGGCACCGATCTGGCGGCAAATTTGGCGGTCTTCCTCAAAGAGGCGGTGAGCAGCCGCCAGCAAGGCGTCGCAGATGGCGTGGTTGTCGCGATCCCGATTCGCCGCCAACACCTCCTGCATCTGATCCAAGGCCCAGAACAGGTTGACCGCAGTAGGCCGGGTGCAGGCGAGGCGAGCGATGGCCGCTTCCACGCGCCGACAAAAAGTCTCGGGAGTGCAATCAACCGCGACGTGCGCGCCCACCACCACACCGTACGCAGCCGCCAAACCAATGGCTGGGGCACCGCGCACCACCAGCCCTTCAATGGCGCGGGCGATGGCCTCGACATCGCGGTAGGTTGTGTACACCAGTTCCTCGGGTAAGCGAGTCTGGTCGAGCAGGATCAGCGCGTCGTCCTGCCATTTAAGCGTTTGCATCGGCATTAGAAAGTCGAAAATTCAAAAGGTTTTTCTGCGGCTTCCTCGGGCGCACCCCCATCTGGGAAATCCGTGCGCTCGGCGTCGCCCCACAGCCTCTCTAGAGCGTAAAAGTCGCGCGCTTCCTCGCGAAAGATGTGGACGACAAAATCGACGTAATCCATCAGCACCCAGCGCCGCGTATCCGTACCTTCGATGTGCCAGGGCTTTTCCCCTATCTCGGCGAGTTGGTCCCGCACTTCGTCGGCGAGGCTGCGGATGTGCTGCTCAGAAGTGCCCGTACAGAGCAGGAAGTAGTCGCAGGTGTCGGTGATGTCGCGCAGGTCCAGCAAGGTTATTGCAAGGGCCTTTTTATCTTGTAGAATTTCTACGACGCGGGCGATGCACGGCTCTTGTCTCATGGACATTTTCTCGCAAGGTTACTTGACTGGGTCGAGCAGGCCGATGCGGCGATAGTCGTGCCCGATGATAATCGAGACGCTCGCCAAGCTGAACTGATCTTCCTTCTGCTGGCCAATAAAATGGGGTATCCCCAAGACATTCGCCACTTGTCTGGCTCGCTCGATATCGCCGTCCAAAGCGACGACGAGCGTGTGCAGATAATTGAAGCTAGGTGCATTGCCTTCGTGAATCACATCTAGCCCGAGGGCGCGTGCCTTTTTGCGGAGGCGGGCGGCGATTTGAGGTTCGCCTCCGCCGTTGAGAATTTCGACCCGAATGGGGCTAATCTGGGGAGCGGTTTCCGACTTGGCAACTTCCTGCTGGAGCGCTGACTCGGGGGCAGTAGCAGAGTGCGGCCAGAAGGCCGTCTTGAGGAGAAGGGCTATGGCCACCGTGGCCAGCCCCCACAAAATTAGCTCCTGCAGGTTGGGGTTTCCTCGCTCCATCGCTCCAACGCCATTAATGAATAAAAAACGGCAAGTTACGTCAAGCAAACAAAGGAAGAAACATGGAACTCCTACGCGAAGAAACCTTTGCCCATCGCTTCTCTACGGCTGATTTTCTCGCCACCTGTCACCAAGCGTTTGAGCGCTACGGCGCGGGGGTCATCGTCAATCCACCGCGCACCGAGTCCATCGAAAAACGCGGAACACTCGACTACTTCCGCTTGGACATGCCAGCCGAATGGCCGGGAAAATTTCGCGCCCGCAAGATCATCGAAGAATTCTCAGACGTAGCGAGCGGGCGGTTGGCCAAGCGGGAGGCGTATATCGCATTCGAAGATCTACAACAGGGCCGATCGTGTCGGCTAGAGGCCGGGCACATCACCGACTGGCGCACCGGCACGGCGGGCGCGCTGGGTCTCCAATACCTAGCGGGCGCGACCATCGAGCGAGTCGCCATTTTAGGGACCGGCCGGATTGCGCGAACCCTGGCCCTATCCTGCGACGCGCTCTTTGATTTAGTGGAGGTTGCCTGCACGAGTCGCCGGCCTGAGAACCGGGCGGCGTTTGCCGAAGCGGTCGAGCCAGACCTGCGCGCGAGCCTGCGGTTAGCGACGTCGCTAGAGACGTGTATAGCCGGTGCCGACGCCGTGCTGACAGCAGTGCCGACGCCGCAACCCATTTTGACCGCGACGGCACTGGCCGAGGTTCCTTATCTCGCCGTCATCGCCGGGGATAGTCGCACGCGCCAGCTCGCGTCGGAAATACTCTACGAGCGCACAGTGGTCGTCGATGTACTCGCCCAAGCCCAGAAGTCCGGGGAGTTCCGCTTTGCGACCGAGCAGGGCCGAGCCGAACAGATCGCCTTGGCACGAAATGCCGAGGGCAAGGTGCTGGACATCGGCGATGCCGCCTGCGGGCGACTTGGCATCTCAGCGCCGAGCGCGGTCTATCTGACGGGCATGGGGGCACAGGACTTGTGCGCAGCGGCCATGGTGTACCGCCGCCTGCTCACTTGAACAACCCCGAGTACTTAAAGGTCATAATGTAGTCCTGCGAGCCTTTCTTTTTTTCTTCGGGTCGGCTGTCGTAAATGTCCCAGCCGAAGCCAAAGAGAAACTGATCCTTGTAAAAGGAAACGGCTACGCCCAGTGAAATGGCCAGTGAGTTTCCAGTCGAGAGGGCTTCGAGGACATTGCCGATGGCAGTGAAATGAATGCCGGAAATCGACGGGCTATCCACGTTGTGCCAGCCGGCAAAGGCCAATCCGGGCAAGCCAATCAGGCGCTCGGTTTGGCCTTGGATCGCGTTGCCGTCGGCGTCGATATAATCGCGCCCGGGGCGGATTGTCAAAAAGGAAACCAGTGGCTTGGCCTCAAATTCCCACTTCCAGCCCCCGGCTTCCAAAAGCTGCGACACGCTCTGCGGCGGAGCACCCGGGTAACTATGGGTAGTAATTTTGAGCCGCACGCGGCGATTGTCTTTTTCTGACAATCGCAAATTGAGATCCTCGGCTAGGACGCGCCCGCCGCTCGACTCGTAGATGGCAACCTTCTGCTTTTGGGTACTGTTTTTGCCTTTGGGGTCATAGTTTTCGTCGAGCCGGGTCCACTCGACGACCAGCTCGCGACCGATTAGCGCCTGCCGCAGCGAATCGGGAATTGCAAAGGCCACATCCACTTTGGTACCGTCTTTTTGCACCACCGGCGTATTGTCCCAGCCGACGGCCAAGGGCTGGGTCTGCTCGCCGCGCGAAACCAAAACCTCGACAATCTGCGCCAAGTCGATGTCTGCGAGCACCCCGTGTCCCTTGTATTCGAGCGGACGAGCGCGGTCTTTGACGTCATTGCTGACCAACAAAACGCGCCCTCGGCGGTCGCCCAAGGCCTCAGGCGTAAAAAAGAGCGTGAGGCGTGCGGACTCCCCTGGGGCCAGCGCGAATTGCGCTGGTGCAACGTAGGCTTCCTTGCTTTGGGGATGCGCTTCGACTTGCAGCACGGTATCGCCGACGTTAGTGGCCACAAAGGTTCTTTCCGCCTGCTCACCCAAAACCTCGTAGCCAAAATCGACGACGCCCGCCGGATTCAACTCGATTTCCGCGGCCACTCCGTTGCCTTTGAGCAGGATGTCGAGCGTCATCATCTCATTCGCGCCCAAGCCGTCCAAGCGCAAGGTCCCCGAAATCGCTCCACGAGCCGACGGGCTAAAGGCCACGTGCAGCGGCAAGGTGCGCTGGCTGTGGGCCGGCAGCAGGAACTTGCTGTCGGCGTCGATTGAGGTGTGGGCGGTAAATTCGCTACTCGTCGAGCGAAGCTGGTGAATCTCAAAGTCGGCGTTGCCCACATTGGCTATTTCGATGACTCGGCTGCTACTTTCGCCGACGGCGACGCGGCCGAAGTCCACGGTCGCCGGGCTGAGGGCGAAAAACTGGCCTACCCCCTGCAAGCGCACGGTCTGGCGTTCGGCTTCGGCCTCGACGTGGAGGATGGCTTGGCGCGGACCAGCTTCCTTGGGCGAGAAACTCAGCGCCACTTGAGCGCTGGCTTTAGGCTGGACGAGGACCGAGTGCTGTTCGAGACCAAATTCAACGCCCTCGTCTGCGGCCACGGCGACCTCCACCACGCCTGGCTGGCCACCCCTGTTCCACAACAACAAATGGCCGCGCGCGGTCCCGCCGATGGGCACGCTGCCGAAGTCAATGTCGCCACTGATAATCTTGATACGCGGCGGACTGATTTGGCCGCGACCTGCGAGGGGGATGGCCACTTCGGCAGCTTGTGGATCGCTAGTGTGCAGACGCAGGACGCCGCTTCGATCCCCTTCGCTCTGCGGCTCAAACGCCGCACTCAGGTCGAGTCGCCCCTCGGGAGCAATGGTCGCCGACGAGTCCACAACTCCAAGGACAAAAGCCGCGCCCTCAATGGCGACATTTCCAACGTCCAGTTCGGCCTGCCCCTGATTGAGGATGGTCACGCGGCGCGTTAGGCGCTGGCCCACTTCAACGGTGCCAAAATCGAGGCCCACTTGCGGAAGGGGTGAAAAAGCCGCTTGTGGCACCAAACCACTCCCTCGCAGAGGAATGGACCAATTCCCAAAGTCGGGCGAGGTGACGACGAATTTAGTCGCTATTGGCCCCACGCGCGTCGGTGTAAACGCAATGTCGATCCGCGTTTCACCGCCGGGAGCAGGCCAAGAGCCAACGTCGCCCTCAACGCTAAAGGGACCCTGTAGATCGGCAACTTCCATCCGCCCAGCCGTCACGGGCACGGTTCCGGTATTTTTGACAATAACGGCTGCCGTCGCCATTTGCCCGACGGGCACCGCGCCAAAATCCAGCCCTTCGGCCGGCAAAAGTACCAAGGTCGGAACAACGGCCACCGCTTGGAGCGGCACGGCCAAGCGCTCGTCTTTGAACAAGGCAGCTACCTGCAACGTCAGTTCGCCCGCATACTCTCCGGCCGCAGTAGCACTGAAGCGCACTTCGACGCTGCTGACGCCCTTGCCGTCCAAGCGCAGCGTATCTGATAACGCACTAAAGCCGTCGCCGCTAATACCGACGATCACTTCAAGCGCGTCATCTTGCAGATTTTCGACGGAAACAGACGCTCGCGCCTCCACGCCAACGCCGACTACACCTAGGTCGAGCGCATTCGGGGCAATGGCGAGAGATTGAGCGCGTAGAACCGCTGGCAGGAGTAGGAGGGCGAGCAGAACTAAAAAAGAAGAGCGACCAACCCGCCAGAATACCGAATACAATGTTTGTCGAAGTTCCACGTCGTAGAGGAGTGGAAAACTTCCTCTGAGGTATTCTTCACGCCGATTCAGGTCGCTCTCTGTTAGCCGAAACATACGCTAAAATAACCTACCGTGTCAAGCGGAGATAATCTGCTCCAAGCCCCCGACGAGCCGATCCATTCCCTCGGCCACATCCTCTTGACGCAGGGCACCGTAGGCAACGCGCAAATAGCAGTCCGCGCTCAATCCAAAGGCATTGCCGGGAATGACGGCGACCTTGTGTTCCCGCACCAAGCGAGCGACCACCTCCATGGCGTCGAGGTCGCTTTGCAGACGCGCTAATAAATAAAAGGCTCCTTCAGCAGCCGGCACCTGCACCCGCTCGCCGAGCGCTTCGAGTCGCTCTAGGCAAAGCCGACGCACCGCATCCATACCCGCCAGATAGTCCTTACAGTACGCGGCTCCAGCCGAAAGCGCACCAAGCGCGGCGCGTTGCGAGATGACCGGCGGGCAGATGAGCACGGTGTCTTGGATCTTTTCCAGCGCGCCCAGCAGGTGCCGCGGGGCCACGAGGTAGCCGACCCGCCAACTGGCGAGACCGTATGCCTTGGAAAAGGAAAATAGCGAGATAGTGTGCTCGGTGCTTTCGGGTAGTGATCCGGGCGAAAAGTGCTGCGCTGCACCGTAAGTGAAGTACTCATACGCCTCGTCGGCAAAGTGGTAGAGGCCCCGCTCGCGGCAGAGCCGATTGACCGCTGCCAAGTCCGCGGGCCGATAGACCGCGCCCGTTGGGTTGTTGGGCGAGATCGTAACAATGGCGCAGGTGCGCGCTGTGATCGCAGCCTCAATTGCGTCGAGGTCGAGCTGATAATCATCGTCCGTAGCCACGAGCACGACCCGGCAATTGGCCATGCCGACGGCCATTTCGTGATTGAAGTAAAAAGGCGACATCACGATGATCTCATCGCCCGGATCGGCAACGGCGAGCAAGGCGTGGTAAAAGCCCATATTGGAGCCAGCCGTGACCATCAGGAGTTGGTCATCGCCCACTCCGATTCGATTCTCGCACGCGAGTTTTTGGCGCAGTTCTTCCCTGAGTTTGGGCAGGCCGCGAGCGGCTTGATAGTGGTGTTCGACAATCGCGCCGCCGAAGCGGGCAATCGCCTGCATGGCCTGCGGCGGCGGCGGATAGTGCACCACGCCCTGGCCGAGGGAAATGGTGCCGGGGTTGTCGCGGATGAGGGCGGCCACGTGCGGGATCACCGGGCTTTGTACCGCCTGCATGCGCTTTGAGTCGATCATAGCACTTCCTGCAACCGCTCGAACAGACGATCAATTTCAGCGCACGTCTCCGCATCGAGCGCAAAGCTCAAAGGGCCGCGGTGGACTTGGTTGGGAAAGAGGCCGCGCTTGTGCATTAGGTAGCGCTCGACCACGATGAAGCCGTCCAAACCCCCTTGGATCTGCAACGTACACAGCGCGCAAATCGGAAAATAGATCTGGTACGCGCGCGCTTCGTCGCCAGTTGCGAGAGCGCGCCACAGGGCCACCGTGCCATCGAGCAACTCGACGCCGGGAATGGTTCCGCGAATGCCTCGGCGGAAGGAGTCGATCAACAGTAAGCCGCCGCTGCCTTCAAATATACCAGCCCGGCCCTCGGTGTGATCGCGCAGGGCCGAGATGCAAGGCCCCAAAGGAGTGGCCTCGGGTTTGAACAGGACGCGGTCGCCGTAGTCGCCAAAGAGCGACGCTTGAAATTCAATGCTCATGGGGTTGCCGACATACGAGCTGGCGTCTTGGATCATGACCGGGATGGAAATCTCGGCGAGCAGGGCGGTAAAATAGGCGCGCAATTCACTTTCCCCCAAGGCGCGGGAAATCGGCGGAATGGCCATGACGGCCGCTGCACCGCCGTCTTCAGCCGCGCGGGCGTAGCGCCGGGCCTGGGCCGTGCTCTCAGCCCCAACGCCGATGATAACCGGACCGCGCCCGCGGGCAAACTCCACGAGCCGGGCCGGAAGCGCCAGCCGCTCGTCAGCCGTCAGGCGCAATAGATCGGATACCAAGGCGAGGCAAAACCCGTGCGCCCCCGTCTCAAAAAGATAATCGACTTCGTTTTCCAACACGGCGTAATCAATGGCTTGGTCGTCGGTGTACGGCATGTGGACGACCGGCAGGACGTCTTTGATTTCGTGGCTCATAGTCGTTGACCGCTGCGAGCGCGGCGCAGGATGGCAAAGAGTTGTTCGGCGATCTCGTCGTTGGCCGCGGCCAAAAAGTGCCCGAATTTGCGGCGCTGATTATAAGTCGGGCGGCGGCGGATCCCAATGTAGCAGCGCGCCCCGGCTTCTTCGGCAATCAGCGACGGCGGGCCCACGTCATAGACCTCGACTTGGCGCGTCAGGTACGCACACAGCGCACCCTCGGCGATCTCCGTGAGAACCAATGCTGCACCAATGGGGCTTTCGCGCGGGTCCAGCGCGGGGCGGACGAGAGCTTGATAGGGACGAGCCTTGGAGGAAATGAAGACCTTGTTCGTGCGCGGCTCCTTGGGTAGCTGCAAGCGCCGAGGGCCACCATCACCGACGCGCACGAAAGCACCCTTGCCCTTGATGGCCGTGAAAACTTTGTCCTCCGAGGGCCGCGCGACAATCGCGGCCAACATCTGGCCATCGCAAGCCAAACCGATGACAATGTGATAAGGCGCGTCGCCCCGCTTGAAGTGCAAGGTGCCGTCGATGGGGTCGAGGATGACTGCGTAGGACGAGACATTGCCAGCAAAGCGCTTTTTGAGCGGCGTGCGCTCTTCGGCGATGCAGCGCACAAACGGGAAGTGCTGCAGCACGGCTGCGAGAAGGATGTCCTGCACAGCCGCGTCGAGGACCGTGAAGGCCGTGGAGGCGTCCTGCGCCTTGCTGCCGGTGAGGCTCTTGTCCGCAGCCTTGCCAATGTCGGCGACTTGGCCGTAGAAAATCAGCGAAGCGCGGGCGCACTGGCCGACGACCGGCAGCAGCGCATCGATAAAGTCGTCGGGGTCGATGTTTTCGGTCATAATACAAAACCCGGACATGTAGGGGCGAGCGGTCACTCGCCCCTACAAACCGGGCGCTAATGCTCAGAGCGCTGCTCCTCAGCCAGCCGCTTCCTCTAGCTGATGCTCCTGCAAGGCGGCGACGACCCGGTCCGGACTCATGGGCAACTCGCCCAAGCGGCAACCTATGGCGTCGTACATGGCGTTGGCAATGGCGGCCATCGGCGGCACCAAGGGCACTTCGCCAACGCCGCGGATCCCGTGCGGGCTAGCCGGGTTGGGCACTTCGACCAAAATCGTCTCGATCAAGGGAATGTCAAAGGTCGTCGGCATCCGATAGTCGAGGAAGGTCGGGTTGGCCATCTGGCCATCGTCTGTGTAGAAGTAGCCCTCGGTGAGCGCCCAGCCAATGCCCTGCACGGCCCCGCCCTGGATTTGACCCTCGACATACGAGGGATGGATAGCCTTACCCACGTCTTGCACCGCAGTGTAGCGCAAAATCTCGACCTTGCCGGTGTCTGGATCGACCTCCACATCGACGATGTGTACGGCAAAGGCATTGCCCGGGCCGCCGGCGTTGATCGTGCCCTTGCCGGTAATCGGGCCGCCGGTGCTGCCTTGGCTGGCGGCGACCTCCGCAAAGGTGAGCCGCTGCGTGGGATCGGATTTGCAGACAAAGCTGCCGTCTTGGAACTCGACGTCGTCCTCGGCGACCTCTAGCTGCCGTGCAGCGCGCCGGCACATCTCGGCCTTGACGTCCTCGGCCGCGTTGTAGCAGGCGTGCCCCGTGGCATAGCACACTCTGCTGCCGCCGGTACCGCCGGTGAAGCCAATCGAGCTGGTGTCCGGGATCGAGGGATTGATATCCTCGGCCTTCAGCCCCAAGGTCTCGGCGACGATCATGGCCATGGCCGCGCGGCTGCCACCAATGTCAACCGAACCTTCGGTCAGGTTGATCGTACCGTTGTCATTGACCGCAATGGCGGCCGAAGACATGCCGCCGCCGTTGAACCAAAAGCCACCGGCCACGCCACGTCCCCGATAGGGGCCTTCGAGCTTGGTGTGGTAGTGCTCCGAGTCCTTGGCGGCTTGCACGGTTTCCTCGCAGCCGATCTGCCCGTACACCGTGCCATCGGCGCGGCGCGTCCCCTCTTTAGCGGAGTTCTGTAACCTCATCTCCAGCGGGTCCATGCCGATCTTTTCCGCCAGCTCGTCAATGACGCTCTCCGAGGCAAAGGCCGCGTTGGGCGCCCCAGGGGCGCGGTAGGCCGAGGACTTGGGCTTGTTGACGACCACGTCGTACGCGTCGATGGTGACGTTGGCGATGTAATAAGGCGCGAGAATGCACTGCGCTCCGGCCCCCACGGCCGAGCCGGGATAGGCCCCGGCCTCGTACGCCATGTAGCAGTGGGCCGCGGTGATGGTGCCGTCGTTTTTGGCCCCCATCTTAATTTTCATATAAGAGCCGGGAGCTGGGCCAGTCCCCTGAAAGACCTCGGTGCGGCTCATGATCATTTTGACCGGCTGGCCGGTCTTGTGCGACATAATGGCCGCGGCGGGTTCCATATAGGTGGGGAACTTGCCGCCGAAACCGCCGCCGATTTCGCAGGGGATAACCTTGACCTTGGAGACCGGCACGTTGAGCACTTCCGACACCTGTGAGCGGATCTCAAATGGCCCTTGCGTACTCACCCACACGGTGACGCTGCCGTCGTTTTTCCACCACACGGTCGTGTTGTGCGGCTCAATGTAGCCCTGGTGAATGGTGGCCGTGTGGAATTCGCGCTCGACGATCACGTCAGCCTCGGCAAAGCCCGCTTCGAGGTCGCCCATGGCGTGCTGATTGTGGGTGGCGATATTGCTCTTCTTGCCCGTGTTCTCGCCGAGGGCGCGGGTGGTGCGGTTTTCGTCGAGCAGTGGGGCGTCGTCGCGCATGGCCTCGCGGATATCCACGACCGGCTCCAAGACCTTGTATTCGACCTCGATTAAGTCGAGGGCTTCTTCGGCGATGTGGGGGCTGACCGCGCAGACCGCAGCGACCGCGTGGCCGACGTAGAGCACCTTGTCCGAGGCCAGCGAGTTCTTGGCGATCTCGCGGACGTTGACGGTGGTTTCGCCGATGTTAGAGAGCTTATCCACGGTCTCGACCAAATCGTTGGCCGTGGCCACGGCGCGCACTCCGTCGAGCGCGAGGGCTTTGGAGGTGTCGATCGAGATAATCTCGGCGTGGGGGTGCGGGCTGCGCAGGACCTTGCCGTAGAGCAGGCCCGGCAGGCGCACGTCGGCCCCGTACACCGCAGCTCCGGTGACCTTATCGACGCCGTCGTGGCGGATGGGGCGGGTGCCGATGACTTTGTACTTGCCGTCGGACGTGTAATCGGGATAATCTTTGCTGGAAAAGGTAGCCATGAGGCACTCCTTAATTTAGATGGATTAAGTGTTTTCAGAATTTCTAATCCGTTTTAATCTGAATGCGATAAACTGCGGCGTCAAGTGAACCTTTTATGACTATTGCTTGGGAAACCCCGTCGAGTTGGCCACGGCTCAGCGACGATGAAATCCACGTCTGGTGCGTCGAGTTGGACGCGGCCGATGAAGTGGCCGCGCTCGCGGCTTGTCTGAACGAGGAAGAGCGCGAGCGGGCGCGCGGCTTACTCTCCGGCACCCATCAGCGGCGCTTTGTGGTAGCGCGGGGAATGCTGCGCCGACTCTTGGGGCTCTACCTCGACCAAGATCCCAGCGCGGTGACTTTTGCGCGCGGCGCGCACGGCAAGCCTTTTCTGCCAGAGGGCGGACTGCATTTCAACGTGTCCCACACCCACGAACTAGCCCTGTACGCGATAGCGCGCGACCACGAGGTCGGCGTCGATGTGGAGTGGATGCGGCCCCAAGTCGCGCATGAGCAAATCGCCGCGCGCTTCTTTTCGCTGGAGGAGCAGGAGGCGCTGGCGCAGGTGCCGGACGAGGAGCGGCAGGCGGCTTTTTACAACATCTGGACGCGCAAGGAAGCCTATATCAAGGCGCGGGGCGACGGCATCGCCGCTGGCCTCGGCACCTTTGCGGTGTCGCTGGGATCGGAGGCAGCGCTTTTGCACTCGGACGAGGGGCGGGACGAGGTAGAGCGGTGGAAGTTGATCGCTTTGGAACCGGCGGCTGGATACGTCGCGGCTTTGTGCGGGGCTGGCGTAGATTGGCGGCTGCGGAGCTGGCGCTGGCGGCCTTAGAAGCGGCTCGCCTTCATGCGCGTGGGCTGCGAAGGCGAGTTGGGAACGGCGTTTAGAGTTTTATCACGGCGATGAGGCTGCCGATCATCGCCAGCGATGCAGTTCAGTCGAGCGGCGGTGCGAGTAATATCAGAGCAACTCACCACCGGCTACGCGCTTGCCGTGGATGATGTTATGGCTAACCATGAAGCAGAGTTCGCTCATGGGGATGAAGTTCAGCGAGACTCCACCCTCTATGACAGTTGATCGGATCGTTCGTGAAGTGACCCACGCCTGTGTCAAGCCGTTCGCACGGCAGAAAGCAACTAGAGAGCCGAGTTCCTCCAGACGGCTTGGATACCGGTCGGACCACTTAACTTCTACTGCCCAGACTGGCACTTGGGCCGCATTGAGCCGCACCATGTCGACTTCACCCTTCTTCCAACGGCCGTAGAACAGTTGCGCGTCTTCGTCGTGGAAATACTGCGAAAAGACGGCCGTTTCAGCCAATGGGCCTAGCTCCGGAGCGTCAGGTTTGACCGGCGCGAAGAGGGCCGCTCGCATGGATGGGTTGGTCAGGTAGATCTTAAACTGGCGGGCTCGGCGGAACCGGCGTGCCGACTCATCTATTCGATGGACCACCTTGATGAGGAAGGCTGCTCCTAGGTACTCGATGTATCGCTTGATCGTGTTTTTCGCGACGCCGGAGCTCGTCGAAAGGTCTTGAAGAGACAACTCGCCAGCGGTGTTGAAAGCGAGCGTCGTGAAGAGCTTGTTGAGTTCCTGGACATCGCTGATTCCATACAGACTCGGCAGGTCTCTCAGCAGGACTTTGTCGATGATATCCCCCTTTATGAACCGCGAGGGGTTGGCCTGTATCGCCTCCGAGAAGACAACCTCGGGATATCCGCCGTAGTTGAGGTAGTGGAGGAAGTGATCATTGAGGCGAGGGAGATCTTCAGCCTGAAACAGTGGCCGTCCCGCCACCTCGGTTTCCGTTAAAAGACCGCGCTCCCCAAGAAGTTCGAGGTACTCGTAGAAGGTCAATGGAGGAAGCAAAAAGTCGGTGAACCTGCCCGCTCCAGATTCCTGACTCTTCAGGCTCAGCGCCGCAGCGGCAGAGCCAGAGACGACGAGCCTGAAGGACGGCTCGCGATCAACCAGTGCTTTGAGATGGACCTCCCACTCTTTGAGATACTGCACCTCGTCGAAGAAGACATATGCGATTTGGTCTAGATCCGCGTCGGCAGCTTTGCGGTAGAGGTCGATTAGCGCTTCGAGTCCGAGACCGTTGTAGAGTGGATGGTCAACCGAGATATACGCTATCTGTCTCGGGGGGACGCCTTGGTCGAGCAAGGCCCTGATGGCATGGTGAATGAGCACCGTCTTCCCAACCCGGCGTGGTCCCATGAGGACGATGGCCCGTCGCACGCTAAGCTCGGTGATCAGCGGAAAGAGGAGGTCGAAGTACGCACGGGGGGTAAGTAAATCGAGCTCGTCCCGGATACCCTGCCCTGCCCACCACGGATTCTCGGCTCGAATCCGTTCGTGAAGCTGCTCGGAATCTATCTGTCGCATGGGACACCAAGAATAGAGTTAGCGTACTGATTCTAACAGAAAAATACAGGAGGAGATCAATAATGTCAATGGATTGATCTTATTCTTCAATGCCGCCATAAACTATTGCAGCGCAATGTCTTTTCTGAGGGCAAATAGTGACATCGAGTCCTTGTTGACGCCGGCGGTAAGTGACGACTGCGAAAGAACGGCACCCCATGAGCAGAGGCGGCACTTTTGCATTCAGACGAGGGGAGAGACGAGGCGGAGCGGTGGAAGTTGATCGCTTTGGAACCGGCGGACGGATACGTCGCGGCTTTGTGCGGGGATGGCGGGGATTGGCAGGTGCGGGGCTGGCGCTGGCGGCCTTAGCAAGCGGCTCGCCTTCGTGCGCGTGGGCAGCGAAGGCGAGCCGGTAGAAAGGGCTAGTGCTTCAAGGGCCGAGGGCGATCATGCTGGCTCTCCTCACCGTCTCGCCAGCGGGACCATTGGAAACGACTCAGGATTTCCTCTTGAGGACTATTCTCATAAGGACATAGTCTTTGTCGAGTGGTCCGAATACTGCCTCCGCTATCTCCCTCGACGCTGCGTCGAGATCTCCTCGCTCAAGGACAAACGATAGAAATAGTGCCTTTGTCTGCGTTAGATGTAGTTCATCTCCATCCAAGAAATATTTAAACGGGACTGGAACCCCATCTGCGATCAGGAAGAGTATATCATCCTCTGTGTTCCAGCCCGTTGGTGGAGGATTCTCCCAAGAGCTGAAAACGGAACAGTCCGCATAGAAGCGTATATCCCCGTAGCTTTCGAGCAACTCCTCCTCTATTTCCTTAACTTGATCTTCAGCAGTAGTCTGGGATAGTCCTATGCTAATGAAGTAATCTACGTATGCTTTTAAAAGCCCAGATATATCGACATTCTCTTCCGTCCATGTACCGACGAGTTCTGAATCAATCGTACATGTGAGGCTCTGCACATCAAGCGTATAGTCGCCTGTGTCAGAACCCCAACCTTCTACTGCGATGTAGTAGGTACCTGCACTGACGGGAACAGAGACCCGAAAATTCCAACCCTCACCGCTGTCGGAATCACGAGCCAAGACGGTGCCAGAGCTATCCAAAATAGCCCCTTCGGTATCCACGCTACCCGTCGTAGAGACCGTCAAGATACCCGAACCGGTCATCGTAACGCGAAAGTAATCTGTATCCTCCTCCGATAACGAGCCATCAGTCGAACTCCCTAAAGACACCTCCGTCGCCCCCTCAAGGGTGTCGTCGGCCTCCTGCACCTGCACCTGCACCTGCACGTGAAGCGTGTAGTCGCCTGTTTCGAAGCCTCCTACTTGTATATAGTAGGTGCCTGCACTGACAGAAGCGGAGACCCGAAAATTCCAACCCTCACCACCATCGTCATTCTCCTCTAAGACGTTGCCAGAGCTATCGAAAATAAAGCCGTAGGTATCCGTGCTGCCCGTCGTATAGACTGTCAAGGTGCCCGAATCGCTCATCTCAATGACGAAGAGATCCTCATCCCCCTCCGATAACGAGCCATCAGTCGAGCTCCCTAAATCGACCGGAGTCGCCCCATCAAGGGTGCCGTCGGAATCTTGGCCAATACCCGGCGGCAACTCGGGATCGAATGGGTTGCTGAGGTATCGGAGAAGGAGCACCGAGTCGGCTACATCGACTAAGCCATCGCCATTGACATCGCCACGCGAAATATCGCCGCTGTTGGGCAGCACAATGGACGGATCCACGCTATACAGCAGCACAAACAGCACATC
>VXML01000021.1 GCA_009841115.1 Gemmatimonadota bacterium
CGCTGGGGTCGCCCACCATGCCGGTGGCCCCGCCCACCAGCGCCAGCGGGCGGTGCCCGGCGTCCTGGAAGCGGCGCAGCACCAACACCCCCACGAGATGCCCGACATGCAAGCTGTCGGCGCTGGGATCCATGCCGCAATAGAGGACGACTGGGCCGGCTCCCAGCAGTTCCCGGAGCGCAGCCTCGTCGGTGTGGTCGTGGACCAGCCCGCGGGCCCGCAGGTCGTCGAGCAGATCAGCCATCACGACTCAGCCTACCGACGCGGTTCTGTGAGGACTTGAGCCTCTTGGTGTCTCCAGAGTCCGATTCGCCAGCCAGCCGGTCAGCCGCTCTCAAGCATCAGTCCACTCCGCCTCAACCTCTGGGTACGCTGCACAGTGTCGCCTCGCCACCACGAGGATGGGAGCACAAGCACCCGGACCCGTGATCCCCGGTGGTGCGTGCCGCTCTTCAAGCGCGGCGCTCCGTTACTTGCTCACCCATCAATGGAACCACATGGCAAACACATCCTCTTCAGGCAGACCCGACATCATGGTCAGACACAGGATTCGGACAGCCTTAGAGCTGACTCGGGAGTTGCTGCGTTCATCTCCGATCAAGCCTGACTTGATGCCAGAATACGTAGCGCTTCAGATGTGGCCCTTCGTAGTGCCTCTCTACCACGGAATCGAACAAGCTCTCAAATGTCTCTTGCTACTGCAGACTCCGACGGTGAATCCTAAGAGCTACAGTCACGACTTGAAGAGCGCGTTCCGTGATATCTCTGCTGAAGATCGCCACCACATTGAATTTCACTTCAGTCAACACCTAAGCCTACATGCAGACTATCAGCCTAATGACACCGGGATCACGAACGCCAATACATTCATAGAACACATTAGCAGCAGCGGTACGAATCAGGAAGGTTCAGAGACTTGGAGATATCTTCTGCTTGAGGGAGTAGATCATATCCCTCGATTGCATCTTTGGGGTATGCTTGAAATATGGGATGCTGCATGTTGTCAAATGCAGAGGTATGATGAAGAGGAGAACGAGCGGGACAGTGTTTCGTGTAGTTGTCTCGCTACCCGGCTCTCAGATCTCGTATTGTGTCAACACACTGGACGAGCATCGCCATATTCGGAATATACTGACGATGTAAATGAATGGTTTCAACGGCATGCCAGTATCCCCCTCGCTGCATGGATTGATTTGCTAAGCAAGACACATCGACAGGCGATCTACGAGGTTGATGCCCCTTACCGTCTGCTGCCGTCTTTAGTGGCGGACGCCGAGACCCTCCTGCGAGACCTCGCTTCGGAACCGGAAGGAACTGACGAGCGGAGACTCATGACCCGTATAGAAGAGACCGGAGGCTACCTCACTTGGGACTACACTGAGGGTATGTTTCGAGTGTCTCCCACGCCCTCTCCCATGGTTCCCAATCTACCGAACTCGGAAGGCGGAGTTAGGGTGCAAGTCTCGGACCTGCTCTTGGAAGACAGCATACGCATGCCCACCCTGTCTTCGCTGCAATGGACCGCTGAGAATCGGTCTCTGTCTAGGTTTTCAGATCATTCTGCATCTTCTGCGCCCGCCATGTACTGGTCAACCCCTGACAGTGAGGTAGGCTATGAGACTAGCACCATGAGTCCACATCAGCAGATGCTCGACGATCCCAATGAACTGGCTAGCGTCTGCTGGAGAGTCGTCCAGATTGAGCGCGTGAACACTCCTCGATCTCCCGTCCAAGAGCGATGGATTACCGCACACCGGCGAGAAGTCGGATTCATTCGGGTACGGCTGCGAGATAATCAACAAGTCTTGGATTGCAGCTCTCATGCTGGCGCGCATGAACCAAGTGATTCAGATTATGAGACTGGTCGCCTGTTCTACTATGTACCGGACAAGTACATGACATCCGAAATACTTAGCAATCTGAGACATGATGAGCATCGCTACAAGATTCTATTCAGTACAGAGTCCAAGAACCACAAGGTATCGATACTATTGACCAACTGTCGTACCCCACGCGAGATCCCTGATGCACTGAGGCGCGTACTAGGATTGCTTGGAACTCCGAGTCATCGTCTCAACCTTGTCAACGATGTCGGAGCCGACTGGAAGGTCATGGCGACCAGAGTCGACTCGTCGCGGTTTCCCCTAAACCAGATTGGTGTTGTTCATCGACATCGTATATCTCGTCCGAGCTCACACATAGTTGAATCCGTTCTTCCTGCCGGGTCACCGGCTCTTCATGTCGATCTGGGAAACTCGAACGAATTAATGGACCCTGCTGAGTCTTGACGTCAGACTACCAGTGGCATATTGAACAGCTTGGGTCGTATCAGTTCCACTTGGTGCGGATGAAGTTTAGGGCTTCTGAGGTGTTTAGGCGGCGGGTGGCGTTGTTGAGGCGGACGTAGAAGTCTGCTTCGACCTTGGCTCCCTTCACGAATGTGGGCTCCTTGCCGGATGCCACATCCACGCGGCTCAGTGTCTTATCGGCATGAGTCTCGAAGGTGATGCGTACGAGCGATGCTGCGGTGGGGCCCAGTGTGTTGTCCAACAGGTTGTTGAGCCACAACGCGAAGCCGTCGGTGGTCTGCTTCCTACCGAGGGTCTTGAGGTCTGCTTCGATGCCGGACACCTCGCCCGTGTCGGTCACGCCGATCAGGAGCGTCCCGCCCTCGGCGTTCATGAATCCTGCGACCGTCTTGACGACCATCAGCTCGAGCACGGGATCGCGCTTGTTCGTGTGCACATTGACTCGTGCGGTCTGCTTGAACTCGACGAGCTTGGACTCGCCCCCGGCGATGAGTTGCTCCGTCGCAGTGTCGCGAGTGGGTGCGGCGTCTGCGGGGGTCGCTGGCGAGGCCTGCTGTGTCTCGGCTTCGAGATCGGCGGTCAGGTCGTCGGGCTGCTCGGCGACATCGACCCAGTGCTCCTGGCGGGTGTCGCGCTCGGTGTAGCTGAAGGCGGTCTTGGCGTAGTCGTGCGCAGCGAGTTTCTTGAGTTGCTCCTTCACCCGTCGCCGACCTTCGAGGGCGAACTCGAGGTACTGCCGTAGCTCGGCTCGGGTCCACTCGCCGTGTGGATGCAGGATCTTGAGCAGGCCCGAGACGGTCTTGCGGACAGCCTTCTCGTCGCGGGCCGACAGGTGGCTTCCCAGTGCGAACTCCTCGTCGATGGCCCGCACGAAGCTCTGTTTGCGCATCTGGCGCATCGCCTCGGCGAAGTAGTCCGAGACGAAGCCGAAGTGATCGGTGAACAGGCGGGCATCGAGCTTTGGGGCCTCCCAGCCGGGCAGGTAGTAGTGCAGCCGGTCCAAGAACGCCGGGTCGATCATGGCCTTGGGGAGATCAGCGAACAGGTGGGCCTCGCGCACCAGGTCGGCGTGGGGGCGGCTCGTGTTGCCGATCAGCACCACGGACGCTTCTGCGGGGACCTCCTCCTTGCCTCGGGCGAAGGATCCCGACTCCATGTAGTCCTTGAGCATGTTGACCACGGTCGGGTCCGACACCTGCAAGCCCGCGACCTCGTCGAAGGCCACCACGTCCCAGGTGCCGAGGAGCCCGACCCGCCCCGTCGACATGTTCACGAACATCTGGGCGACCGTGACCTTGCCGCCGGAGATGAGAATGGCGTTTGGGTTCGATTCCCGGTACACGAAGCTCTTGCCGGTCCCCCACGGCCCCAACTCGATGAGATTGAAGTTCCGCTCGGCCATGGGAACGAGCCGGCAGACTGCCACCAGCTTGCCGCGCAGATCGAACTCGCCGGGCTCCAAGCCGATGCTTCGGACGACGAGATCCAGCCATGCGTCGCGGCCCAGGCGGCGGCGACCCTCGGTGAACGCGTCCAGGTCGAAGGCGGCCACCTGGATGGGCTTCAACGCACTGATGTAGAAGGGGCGCTTCTGAGCCTCGTCCGCGGCCGCGTCGTAGAGCAGGTCAATCTGGCACCACGCGCCGCCCTGCAACAGCCGGTCGTACTTGTAGACGAGATGCTCGGGAACGTGGACGAACTTGTCGCCGAAGTTCTGGAGGTGGGCCCAGAACTTGTCCTCGCTGGCCAGCAGCCGCACATCGACTTTGTCGATTAGGCGCAGCTGGCCGCGCTGCTTGACGCGCGCTTTGGCCAGCTCGGACTCGTCGGGCCGGATGAAGTTGTCCTTGAGCGTCTGGTTGACCACCACCAGACCGGCCTCGATCGAGAAGGGGTCGTCGGTGGCGCAGTACTTCCCGAGGAGGAACTCCAGGACGTAGACGGGCACGTTGGCCCCGACCTTGACCTGGCGGACCAGATCCTTGCGCACGACGCGCCCGGGGAAGGCCTCCACCGCGGCCTGGTCGAGCCCGTCCAGCTGAACTCCTGTCTCAGTCAAGGCTCTCCTCCACAACGACCCGGGACGCGACCGGCGCTACCGCCGATCCGAGCTTGCGGCCTGATTTGGCCTCGAACACTTGGAGTTCGACCTCCGAGTCGGCGTCGAGGTTCTCGGTTACTTGGAAGGTGAGCACCTGGGACTCGTTGGCGGCGACCATCACGGCTCCAGAATGGGGATCGTAGCCGTCGCCGGAAACGATTCGAGCGACCGGCTGCCCGCCGCCCCTTCCGGCAACAACCCGGACCGTCACCTCCTGCACGAAGAGGTCGCCGACGAACGACAGGCTCGCGGCGAAGACTCCCGTCATTATGCGATCCCCGGCCACCGTCACCGCCACCTCCACCTTCTGCGGCGGTGACGCCTGCTCCAATTCGGCGACAACGACGGGGACCACCAGTTCCTGCGGCGAGATGCCGCCGTGGAAGAACTGCCGTCTGCCGCCCGCCTTGAACACGGCCAGACCCTTCGGAACCACCAGGTCGAGATCGCCGGGGATGCCGCACGATGCCAGCGGGATCCTTGACGTGGCCGGGTTCGGTGTGCCGCCCGTGCCGACGAACACCCGTCGCTTCGTGGTGCCGACCGCGCCATTGGGGGCGTCCACAGTGCGGTCGGGACCGAGGTCGCTGCTAAGCGCGATGAACCCGTGGTCCGCGCTGACTACGACGCGCTCGACGCCGCACTGGGCGAGGCGTGCGATCACCCGGGCCAGCAGGCTGACCACATTCTCAAAGTCGGCCCAAGCCACTGACAGCAGACCGGACTCCCCGGCGGCGTCCATCTCCTGGGATCGGATCAGCACCAGGTCGGCGTCGCCCACGGTGTCGCCGAGCGCCTTCTCGCCCATCTGGGAGGCTTCGTTGAGGTCGAGATCGATGACGTTGCCGTGGCGCGCCTTCAACAGATCGCGCCGGTCGGCGACGGTCCGCACGGCCCCGCCTCCAACGCTCACCGCTATCTGGTCGCCGTCGAGCGCCAGCCGCAGGCCCGTCGAGGCGCCGGGAAGCAGGTTCGCCATTCCCACCTGCGTGATGGTGGGTGCCGCGGCCACCGCTGCATGCAGTTCGACCCGGTCGGTGACCTCGCCCAGCGCGTCGGCCAACTCGGCACCGAGCTCGTAGCGGAGGGCGTCGACCAGCACATAGGCGGTTCGACCTCCTTCCGGGCCGACGTAGCGATCATGGACGTCTCCTTGGCGCATCAGGTGGCCCGTGTCGAGCACGCCGTCGGTCACGGCCGCCACGAACCGTTCGAGCAGGTTCTCCAGCCAGTTCTCGTAGGCGGTCCGGGCCGATACGACCGCGCCCTCCATCTGACCGAACGTCCGCAACGCCGTGCAGGCCAATTCCATCCTTCGGTGCGCACGGTCGGCCTTCCAGCCGCGCTCGACGTACCAGGCAAGCATGCTGCCCGAGTCGTTGAGGTCGGGAGGAGCGCCCGGCGAGACCTCGGCGTGGAGTCCGGCCACCGCCGCCAGAGCGCGCCACCTGCTCCCCCAGCCAGAGGCTGGGTCCTGTGTCGACGGGCTCAACTCCAATCGGAGTTCAGCGATGCCGAGCGCGTGCGTGTACCGGCCCGCCTCCAGGAGGTCTAGGCAGTGAGCGAGAATGGCCTCGTCGATAGCGGGGGTCCCGGCCGCTTCGTGGACGTTGGGCCACCACTCCAGGGTCCCGGCCAACCCGAGCCGGTCGTCAACGTCGGACGCGAGCCGCCCGTAGACCGCGGAGCTTCCCGTCCCTTCGATGAGACGCTTCACAACCTTGCATGCCTCGCCTCGCTGTTTGGCCGTGGGCCGCGTCCAGGCCGCGGCCAACGACTCGGGCAACGCATCCTCGGTGACGCGGGCCAAGTCGCAAAGCAGCAGGTGCTGAAACAGGTGGAGACGGTGGAGGTCGGGGGACTCGGTGTCGGGCTGGGCGGACTGGTGGTTGCCAGCGGATTCGAAGAGCGTGCGAGCGGGCTCGGCAGTCGGTGCTGGAGCGCTAAGGCCGGCTAGGTGGCGCGCGAGGTCCATGACCGCAGTCCAGGCCTGGCGAGTGTCGAGCCGATCGTCGGCGACACCGGTGAGGACCTCCACGAGCATTCCGACCGGGTCGGTGGCTTCGAGCAAGCCGGCGAGCTTGACGTCGGCCTGGCTCGCACCCTCGACCGCCGCTTCGGCTTGCTCGATCGTTCGAGCTCCGCCGGCGATCTCCGCGATCCGCGCCTCCGGCAGGCGGCCCTTGAGGCTCCGGCGCGCAAGGGTCGCGAGCCTGAGCTTGAATGCACCGGACGCCCTACGAACCTCGGCAAGGGGGTCGTCGTCGGGCTCGGGCACCGGAACGTACACGACCAGCTTGGGAGGAGCGTCACTGCCGAGTGCAGCCTCGATTCGCCGCCTCAGTTCGTACCAGCTGCCATCGAACCCCTCGGCGCGCACGCCTTCAGGGATCAGCGAGGGCCAGACCGCGGCGTACTCCTGCTCCGGGTCAGACCAGACGACCAGGCCGTGAGCCTTGACCTTGCGGGCCAGTTGATCTCCGAGGTAGTCACGCATCCGGCTCACAGATCAGCGCTCCACTGCGATACCGAGGCCCACGAGTACTTGCCGTCCCTTATGTGCTTGCGCTGCTTGGCCGCTTCGGGCCAGGCACCGAAGAGGTCGGCCAGCGGTGCGGCACAGAGGACGATGCCGTCGTCGAGGTCGGGCTCCCATCCGAGCGCGGCCACCCGCTCCGCCGCACGCCGAAACGAGGTCAACTCCTCGAAGAGTTGTTGCTCGGACTCCAGGGCCGATGCGGCTTGACGCGCCGAAGGGCCTGAGATGTCCCCCGACACGATGCGTAGAAGGCGACTGATCTCGCTCTGTGCTGACTGGAGTCGTGCGGTGGAGGCCGCTTCGACCGCGTAGAGCGTCTCCCGCCTCAGCGAGGGGGCGTAGACCCAGACACCCCAGGCACGCGAAGGCGTGTAGAGGGGCCAGTAGATCGGGGCCTTGCGGCGCGACTTCGAGTAGCGGGTGAGATGCTCCTTGAAGAAGTGCCTGCGCAGTTGGTGGCGCAGGTCGCGCCCGTCGAGATGCGACATCAGGTCGTCGAGCAGACGGTCGGCATCCTCGACCAGCAGCGAGGCAGCAGCCGTGACTCGTTCGACGATGTCCCATTGGTGGCCGGGCTGATCCAGCAGGAGTTGCTCCGGTGGCAGGTCTAACTCATATCCTGCAGGTGTCGTCCGAGCCGGCCGACCGTCGTCAAGAAGCATCCCGGGAGGATGGACGGGCACCGGATCGAACAGGTCGCCTAACGCGGGTTCCAAACCACCGGCGCAACGGAGGTCCCATCGCCCAAACGCGACTCCAACCAAGTAGCTCAACACGCTCGCGGCAGCAGCATCTAGTTCCCCATGAGGCAGAATCCCCCGCTCACGCCGGAACTCCTCGATCTGAGAAGGAGGTCGCTCCAACCCATGGGCGATGACCTCTAGGCGACGGTCGGCAAAATAGGTCAGTTTGGCGATCGCATTGGATCCGCCTCGATGGTCGATCAACTCATCGATGATGCCACTAATCGAGTCTTCGAGAAGCTCTGTGAGTTTCCAGTCATCGATAGAGCCTTCGTCGTATGATGCAGGATGCGGTCCTACTTCTGTGTCGAGATACATCTCCGCTTCCGCGTCCATTCCAGCGAGGGTATGAATGCGCTCCTCAACTCGGTGTGTGAGCTCGAGAATCATCAGGTTGTCGTAACCCATATTGGTAGCTGCATCTGCAGCTGCATCAGCGAGTCCAAGTCCTCGTACCACAGCGCGCGCCACCGCAGGCATTGTGAAGAGTCGGCTGGTCTCTTCGGTGAAGTCGGCTCGACGCCGGAGACTCACGATCTCCCCAACGGAATCCGATATTTTGAAGTCATCTCGGATTCGGCTAATCCACGGGAGTTGCTTAACGAGACCAACCTCGT
>VXML01000104.1 GCA_009841115.1 Gemmatimonadota bacterium
GAACGTAGGTCCGCACACTGGTAAAGGTCATGCAGACGGTAAAGACTAGGACGAGGACGAAGGAGAAACAGGTGCCGAGGAAGGATGAGCGCATAGTTGTCTGTTGGTTGATGGCCACTAACGATACCATTCAGCGGGTATATTCGCAATGATTGCTGGGCTACAGGCCGGGCGCTTGGGCTGGCTCGTCTTCGCCTTTGCCCTGGTGGTGCGAGTCGCCTATATCCTCGAAGCAGATGCGAGTCCGCTTTTTGCACATCCGGCGGTCGATGCCAAGACATACACCCACCATGCCCAGCGCTTGGCTGCGGGCAACTGGTTGGGCGTGGGCGAGGGGCCGTTCTGGCAGCCGCCGCTCTACCCGTACTTTCTCGGGGCAGTAAAGGTTCTTTTCCCAGAGTCATTTTTTTACGCCGTGCGCTTTGTGCAGGCTTTGCTAGGGGCGTTGGTCTGCGCGATGAGTTGGTGGGTCGGACGCACCTTGTTCAATCCGGCGGTGGGGTTGCTAGCTGGGGTCGGCACGGCGCTGTGTGGGCCGCTGATCTTTTTTGACGGCGAATTGTTGCCGGCTTCATTGGCCTCTTTCGTCGATCTGCTGGCTCTAGTGATGCTGTTGTACGTCTGGCGTCGCCCGAGCCGTTGGGGATTTTTGGGTACTGGGGTGACCTTTGGCGTCGGTGCGTTGGCCGTGCCGACGGTGCTGAGTTTTGCGGTCGCCGTGCCTATCGTCCTCTTGTGGGTCGCGCCGCGTCGGCAGGGCTTGATCTGGGCCGGTGCGTTTTCACTCGGCGTGGTCTTGGCTATCGCGCCGGTGGCTTGGCGCAACTGGGCCATTGGCGGCGATGGGGTAGGGATTTCCTACAACGCGGGGATCAACCTGTACATCGGCAACAATTCCGACTATGCAGAGACCGTGGCCATCCGTCCGGGGTGGGAATGGGACGATTTAGTTACCCAACCGGCGCGGGAGGGGATTGAGCGACCTTCGGCTAAGTCGGCTTATTTTGCCGCGAGAGCTTGGGACTACATCCGGGGCGATCCGATTGAGTGGCTGGAGTTAATGAGTCGTAAGCTAGGGGCGTTTTGGCACGGCGATGAGCGGGGGCGCAATCAGCCGATTTACTTCTGGCGCACGTACTCAACGGTGTTATCGGCAACTCTGTGGAAAGCGGGTATTGCCTTCCCCTTTGGCTTGGTGGCTCCTTTGGCGCTGTGGGGCATGTTGCTGAGTCTGCGGCGGATTGGACCGACGTGGCCGCTGTTGTACGTGCTGTGCTATTGCTTGGGGGTGATCGCGTTTTTTGTGGCGGCGCGCTATCGGGTGCCGGTGCTGCCAGTGCTCGTGGTCTTTGCCGCTTACGGGTTGTGGGCGCTGTGGGACTGGGGACGGGCGAGATGTTGGCGCAATTTGGGGCTGGGGTTGGCCGTCTGTTTGGTTTTTGCGTTGGCAGCCAACAGTCATCTAGCGCCGATGGACATGGAAGGGGATGCGGCGATCCACTACAATCTGGGCAATGCGTATGCCGAGGCTGGTGACAAAGAGCGGGCACTGGTGGCGTTTGAGCGGGCGGTGGCCGAGGATCCCGAGTACTGGCAGGCGTGGTTAAACTTAGGTGGGGTCAAGGCGGCGCTGGGTGATCTCGCGGGCGGTGAGGAAATTTTTGCGCGGGTGGCGCAAAAGGCCCCTCGGCAGGTTGAGCCGTGGATGAATTTGGCGCACGTGCGGATCATGCGGCGAGACCTAGAGGGAGCCTTTGGCTACTACGAGGCTGCGCTCAAGGCTAATCCCAAGCTGCTACCAGCCTACGTGGAGATGATTCGCCTCTATGGACAGATGGGCGATCTAGCCCGAGCAGCGCACGTCCTTCAACGAGCCGTCAATCACTTGCCTGCCGAGCGCGAGCGATTGCGTCAGTTTTACGAAGAGATACAAAGGCAGGCGTTGGGCCGCTAGTGGTCGGGCTGGACGACCTTGAGTACTTGATTCGTGGCGACCTTTTCTAAGGTCTGCTGCGTCCCGTCCGGCCAAGAGATTTCCACTTGGGCGCTCGTGGCCGTGCCCAGTCCGAAGTGTAGGCGCGGGTCGTGGCTGGACAGATAGCTGCCGCCCGATTGGCGCTCCTGCACTTGGCGCACCCTGTCGGCCACCACCTCCACCCGCGTGCCGAGGGCGTCGGGGTGACTCTTTCCTACTAACATGATTTGTAGCCAGTGATGGGCATTGCCGCCATCGTTGCGCAACAGCCGTGGCCGGGCCGCCACTGTGGTGACTAGGAGATCGAGGTCGCCGTCGTCGTCGTAGTCGGCCACCGCCGTGGCCCGACCGGCGTTGGCTCTTTGGAAATCGGGTCCCATCGTGGCCGAGACGTCGGCAAAGCGGCGGCCAGCGTCGTTGCGGAACATCTGGTTGGGTTGCCAATAGGTCTGGCTCGAATCCACTTCTGCGATGCGGTCGATGACGTGGCCGTTGGCGGCGAATAGGTCGAGGTCGCCGTCGTTGTCGTAGTCGAAAAACTTGGTGCCAAAGCCGAGGGGTCGGTACGAGGGATCTGCCAGCCCTAGGCGCTGGGTGGCGACGGCGAATTGGCCTTGGCCATCGTTGCGGTAGAGGGCGTTGGTTTCAAAGGCGAAGTTGGTGACGAAGAGGTCGGCGTCGCCATCGCGGTCGTAGTCGCCAAAATCGACGCCCATGCCCGCGTCGGCGTGCCCGTGTTCGTTGTAGCGGGTGCCGGCAATCAAGCCCACTTCGGCAAAGGTGCTGTGCTGGTTGGCGTAGAGGAAATTCATGGTGCCGTCGTTGGCCACGTAGATGTCGGTGTCGCCGTCGCGGTCGTAGTCGGCCAGCGCGACGCCCAGTCCCTTGCCCTTGAGTGCGATGCCGGTGGCCTCGGTGACGTCGGCGAAGATGTGGCCGTCGTTGCGGTAGAGGAGGTCGCCGGTGGGGTCGTACACGCTAGGCTCGCAGTATGAGCGCACTTGGCCCTGCTGGCAAACGGCCTCGTCGTCGAGGGCGTAGCGCACGTAATTGGTGACGAACAGGTCGAGATCGCCATCGAGATCATAGTCGAGGAAACCGGCACTGGAGCCCCAGCGTGGGTCTGCTAGGCCGGCCGGCGTTTTGGCAAAGGTTCCTTGGTCGTTGCGGTAGAGGGCGTTGGGGCCGTAATTGGCGACGAAGAGGTCGGTGTCGCCGTCGGCATCGTAGTCTGCTGCCGCGATGCCAAAGCCGTAGCCGGGGTCGGCACTGCCGCTGTGGGCGGTGACGTCGGCGAAGGTGCCCGCGCCTGCGTTGCGGTAGAGTCGGTTGACCGGCGGTTGATCCGGGGGATGGCCGGTTAGGTAGGTGCCGTTGGCGAGGTAGAGGTCGAGGCGGCCGTCGCCGTCGTAGTCGAGGAAGGCGGCTCCGGCACCGAAGGTTTCGACGTAGTAGTATTCGCCGGAAAAGCCGTTGTAGTGGACGAAGTCGATACCAGCGGCGGCACCGGCGTCAGCGAAATGCACTGGTGGTGCTGGGGGGTCTTTAGGGGCGCAGGCGCAGAGGGCGCTGGCGAGGGCGAGACCCCATATTGGCACTTGAAATCGGATGCGCGAGCGTGCAGATTGTGAGACTGGACACATGTCTACTAACCACTAACAGGAGAACGGACGATGCCGTTTATCAATGTGAAGATGCTCGCAGGGCGTTCCACCGAGCAGAAGCGGGCCTTAGTCGAAGCGCTGACCCAGGCCATAGTGGATACCTGCGATGCGCCCCGGGAGGGGACGACGGTAGTGCTCGAAGAATGCGAGCGCGAGAACTGGGCAAGGGGCGGGGTGCTGGTGGCGGACCGCCAGCAATAAGGTGATCGAACGATCCCTTTCGCTAGGAGGACGCCGTGGCCATAGAAGCACGGCCCGGCGATCCTCCTCGTCCACTATCATAATATCGCTTGAGGGAGTTCTTTCTTTATTAGATTGCTCAGGCCAACTGCTCAATGGCGATTTCTACTATGGTCTGTGTCACGAATAAGCTGCTTTCCTCATAAAGTGCTATAAGGCTCTTCTCGGCTTCGGAATAAGTTAAAATTCCTTCTTTATATCCTCTGACGACGATGCCTAATGAGCCTACAGGCCGTACGCATAACCGCCTAGCTGCTTCCCGAACGGCCAGATCATCGGTCAATAGGAGGGGTATGTCTAGTTGGTTGCAGAGGCAGAGGCTTTCCCGCTCGCCCACATGCAAATTGCTCAGTGAATGAGTTTGGACGAAGTGATCGACATCGCTAGCAGTAAGGGTGTGATGTCGTATGTTATTGAGGTTCAGTGGGAGACTATTGATTTTATCGGTGCTCTCTGTCCACACGGCACCGGGTATGCAGAGTATCTTGAATAAATTTAGTAGATCAATTTGTTCCACTTCGTGCAGGTGAATGAGAGGACCTGCATCCGCGACGGCCTGTTCTACTTGCCCATGGCCCACTCAAGATCCTCCATCATGGCTTGGTGCTGGCGTTCGGCTAGTTCTACCCAATCCACGCCTATTCCTTCTATTGCTTCGTCGCGGGCGATTTCTCGTCGCAGGTAGCGCCCCAGAATGCGTTCCCGCCACATCTGCTGAACTCCCTTCTGAAACGCCAGTGTCATTACTTCGGACTCGGATTTTTCGGTTTCCCGCGACAGAGTCTCCAAATAAGAGAATGTTTTGTCCATTTAGTACCTGCTTCGATTTACTTCGCTTAGTTCCTTAGTGAATAGTGTAGGCTAGAATATACTCCTTTCGCCCTCAGCGGCACAAAGACGAATATTCCTAGCTACAACTATTCGACTCATGGCGCAATACTAACCGTATCCTAGGTCGGTGGCGGACCGCCAGCAATAAGGTGGCAGAGGCCAGATCACAGCACGTGGGCCAAAGCTGCGGCGATGAGCAGGCCGAAGGAGACCCAGCCTAGCAGGGCCTCTGTGACAGCGAGGAGTTTGAGCTTGCCCGTCGCGTCATAGGCGCGGGAGTTGACGTGGATGAAGGTGTAGAGGCTGAAGATGATGCAGTCGGCGAGGGTGGGCTGGTCTGCGCCGGAGGCGGAGCGCATGGAGCCGGAAGCTGTGCGGTACGCCAAGCCACAGAGGAGGATAATGGCGAGCATGAAGGCGATTATTTGCTGGGGGGCTGTGCCGTAGTTAGAACTCAGCCGCCACAGTTCTAGGCCCCAGCGCGCTGGCTCGCTCCAGGCGCGTACAAGGCGCTGGTGGTCCATGCGTTCGGCGTGGCAGGCTGCGGCGTCACCGTTCAACCCTTGGGCTAGGAATTGGTGGTACAGGGCGGCATAAGTTGGGTCGAGGGCGGCAGTGTGGGTTGAGTCGGCTGTGGCGAGATGGCCTGCTAGCTGGGGCCAGCGCACTTGGATGCGGCCGAAGCGTGGCTGGTGCAAGTAGAGGTGGCTGTTCGCAGCGAAGGTCGAATCCGCTTCGGCTGACCGCAGGTCGATTAGGGCGAAAGCAGCGCGGCTCAGGTCGAGGGAGCGGTTGAAGAACGCACTGAGGCGGATGACGCGGCCCTCGCTCTCGCTGAAGTCGGCTTCTTGGCGGAAATAAGCTCCATCGAAGCGGGCTTGGCCAAAGGTCGCCCTGCGAAAGCTCGCTGTCCGCGCGAAGGTGAAGTCGGCAAAGGATGCCTCGCCGCTGAAACGCACTCGGTCGAAGGCGACTTCTCCGTCGGCGCGCCCGGTGTCGAAGGACACTTCCTCGGCGAAGCGCGCATCCCAAAACAGCGCCCGGTCGGCGAAGCGGACTCCAGCGAAAGATATGGGCTGCGCCCAAGTGGTTTCCTTGAAGGAGGCGATTCCAGCGAAGGCGGCGTCGGTGAAGGTGGCTGGTGCGGCAAAGGCGGCCTGCTCGAAATAGGCGGCGTTGTCGAATTGGGTCTGGGCGAAGTGGGTGCGCTGGCCCGTAAAGTGCGCGCCGACGAAGGAGGCGACTCCGGCGAAGCGGCTTGCCGTTAGGTCGGCATCGCCGAGGAAGTGGGTCTTTTGGAAGGTTGCGTGTTTGGATAGATGGCTTGAGCGCAGGGAGAACGTGGCGGTAAAACGCGCTTCAGCAAAGGAGAGGCCACCGGCGAAGTGAGCGCGTTCAAAGCGCACTGGGGCGAGGAACACTACTTGGCTGAAGGATACTTCGTCGAGAAAGTACACTTCCTCCAAGTCGAGGGGGACGCGCAGGGTGTCGAGTCCTGAAGTGGGCGCAAACAGGCGTCCGCGGAAGGCAACTTGCCGGTGGACGACGACTGGGCCGTTGGCCGGGCGTTGTAGCTGGGCGATTAGCGTCTCAATGGGGAGCAGGGGGAGGGTTTGGCCGGCGATGGTGGTATCGGCCGCGGGTGTCTGGGCGCTCAAGGCGGTGCTCAAGAAGAGCAAGGTAGCAAATGAGAGTTTTGGTAGCATACGGGCTATAATTGGGATGCATCGAAGGGATAGGCCGCGCCAAACTGGGACGCTACGGTGCGGCCATCGTCGCGATAGTACTGTTGCCGGTCATGCTCTCCCCGACGAGGCTGGTCGCATGGTTGATGGCTGGTAAGCTCGACCGCGTTCGAGGGGCCGGCCGATGGGTGGCGGGTCAGAGCTTGATGACGGCGATGAGGACGCTGGTGATGGCCACCAACGTGCCCATCATCCAAAGGAAATAGGTGTCCATGCGCTTATGGAGCGCGCGAATTTGTTCGCCCAATGAGCGGTTGGTTTCGTCGATGCGTTCGCCCAATGAGCGGTTGGTTTCGTCGATACGCCTGTTGGTCTCATCGATGCGCTTGTTGGTCTCGTCGATGCGCTCATGTAGGGCACCTACTTGGGTGCGCAGATCTTTAATATCGTCGCGTAGATAGCTAATGCTCCAAGGCATTTCTTCAGGGGTAGGGACCGCACGAGTTTGGGGGTCGGTGCTTTCGCTCATGGCTGGACTCCTCAGTGGGGGAATATAAAAGAAGGACTAAAAACCACCAACAGGCGGCTTCCGGTACGTGTCCTGCAATATCCATGCCAGAGTGGACAGTCTGATAGGGCGGTTCGTAGTCGGCGCAAGCTGTGTCGAATGGTATCCATCAATGGGTTGCTTAGGTTCCTTGGCCGTTTGGGGCTGTGGGAGTAAGAAGCCCTACCGAGAGAGCTGTTGCCCGGCGAGGCGTTTCGCAGATTGTTTGGCGACGAATTCTTGACAAGTCCGGCGGAAAAGCGTAACAAACAGCCATGCAATATCCCCTTCTTTGCGCCGTCTTCATTGCCGCCTTGAGCGTCCTGCCTGCTGCTGCCGACACCATCGTCGTTGGTGCGAGCGGGCTGAGTTGGCGCGATGGGGGCGGCGAGATCCAAGCCAAGGTCATTCGCAGTGCCCAAAGCGTTGAAAACACCAACGCGCCCGGCGGCGTTATCGACTTTGCAGCCGCTAATTTTGCGGACTGGATTTTTCCCCAGCGAGCCGATACCACGCTAAACATCGCCCTCGGGGCCAACACCGAGTCGCGCGGCGGTTCGATCACGTCGCCTAACAACCTCAACGTCCGCGGCGAACTGGCCAAGCTCATCGACAACGACGGCCAGAGTGGACTCGATCTGCGCCTGAGTGCCGGGGCCAAAAGCGCCCAAGTTTTGGGGCTGATCATCGACTTGGACTTGGGTGCGCGCTTTGGCGTTGATCGCTTCCGCTTCTTCCCGCGCAATGCCGCGCCTGAATTCCCCGCGCCGAATTTTCCCTTCCAGAACGATTTCATGCGCAGCTTTGAAATTTTCATCAACGACGGCACGCCGGACACCCAGCGCGAGGGGGTGCCCATCCGCACGAGCGTGGCGCTGGAGGGCCAAAACGAAGAGGCGGTCGTCGATATCCGCATTCCACCGCAATACGTGCGCTTTGTGCGGCTCAAATCCCTGACGGCACTCGGTTTTGACATCGCCGAGTTCCAGGTCTTCGGCACGGGCTTTGTGCCCGAGGCCGTCTATATCTCCAACATCTTCGACTTTGGCGATCTGGCACTGTTGGGTCATGTGCGCTCGGTGCAGGAGCAGGTCGGCGACCCGCAGCTCTCGCGGGTCGCGGTGCGCACGCGCACGGGCATTGATCCCGAGCCGGTGGAATTCAACAAGGTGCGGCC
>VXML01000077.1 GCA_009841115.1 Gemmatimonadota bacterium
ACGATCCGCCGTGGCGTCGCGGCCCAATCCTCCAAGCTGTACTGGATATCGGTGTGCTGGTCATAGCTGAACTCGCTTTCCGGATGGGGATAAGAGGCCAAAATCGCCGTTTGGAAGAAGCGGATCGCATCCGCGCGCAGCACTCGTTTGGCGACCTCTTCGAAGAAGGGATGCTGGATCAGGTCCAGTAGGGTCGGCTCGTAGTAATTGCAGGTCGCCCCATAGCGAAAACGCGGTGCTTGGCCTGGTTCGGCTGTTTGAAAAGGCAGCAGTGCGTCGATGGCGGCTGCGGCTGCGGCGATTTCCTTGGTCGTCAAAGGCGTGTCGATGGTGACAGCGCCCCGTTTCTCAAAGGTCCTTAATTGTTCGGCGCTGATCATGGTTTCTCCCTTGCTAAAGCGATCCTCAGAACTGGTATAGCAGGCTGAGGCTTGCGTCCCAGAAATGGGTGTCGTCCGTGGTGATAGTGTATAGAATTGGCTCGCCGCGCCCCACTGTGGAGTCGTGGCTGCGCAGTTGATCCCACTCGGTTTTTTCGCTTTCGAACTCGCCGGAAGACATCCAGCGCAACTTGAGGTCCAAAGCGGCGCGATCGCCGATCTGATAGGCCGCGCCGGCGAGCAGTTGATAGCCTATGCGGCGGTCGGTCAGCCGCGCTTGGCCGACCGTGGTTGAACCGGCGATTTTAGCGTTCAAATCCGGGTCTGCAAACGTCCTAATCCGGCTGGGGTCGTCGTTGCGCTTCCAATTGGTAAAATAATAGAGCGACGTGCTTGCCATCCCCGCTCCAGCCCCTGCGTACGACACGAGCGCCGGCCCCAACGCAAAGTCGTAGTAAGCGTTGGCGAACAGGTTGTGCGCTAGCAAATTATCGACCCCGGCGATGGCCAATTCGATTTCCTGATCCTGCTTGTCGAGGGTTATTGCGTCGAAGATGGCAATGTCGGAGCGCTCGTCGTAGGTCGCGCTGCGGTGGAAGTACTCCCCCTCGATTCTGAAGGCTCCCCAGCGATAGCCAAGGGCGAGGCCCGATCCGATTCCAGAGCCGCCGCCAAACGCATTTTCCCATTCCGTTGGGGCTGGCGCTGAATCGCATTCATCGGTCACTTCCAACCCGTCTGGATTGATGATTCGGTCGCACTTGGTGCTCCAGTCGTTGTCGGTGCCCCGCACGTCCATTGCCGGAGCAACGGCGATCCCCAAGCCCATCCGAATGTACGGGCCGTCTTGGCTTAGGGCGTGGCTATAGACGCCCAGCAGGGCGACCGTCCACAGCAAGAATTTTTGAGGCATCACAGTTCCTTTCTTTAGGATAGGTACAGATGAAACGCAAACGAGCCGTACTATTCGTTTGCCAACGTTATTTCCAAGTTATCCAACCGTCTTTAGGCTTCGGTCTGATCATCTTTTGTCTTTTCTGGAATAAGAAAAAACTCCACTTCGTCTAGTCGCTGTTTAAGATGGGCTAATACTTCGTCGCGGCGTTGCAAGGAGAGGATGTCGGCGCTTCTAAACGGTTCCCCCATGAGCGCCTGCCAGCGTGCGAGCAAGCCGCGCAACTGGTGCTGTTGCGTAGCGGTAAATTGCCAGCGGGCGGTTAGCTCGGCGAGGCCGGGCGGGTCGGCGTGTAGTGCGTGTAGTTGCTCGCTGAGTGATCGCAGGTGTTCGCCAACTTGGGCGACCGTATCGAGTTGGGATTCTATTAACGCCTCCACTTTCTCCGCATTAAGTGTCTGATAGGAGGATTGCGGGTTGTCGGAGACGACCTTGAGGCAGTGGATTCGCTCGCTGGTGGCAAAGCGCTGTGCAGCCTCGCAAAAGCCGCTGGCCTCCATGTCGTACGCGGCGTCACCGACAGGCGACTGTACGCGATCGACGGTATGTAGGAGCGTGGTGCGACAGGGTGGGGGTGCGGTGAAGGTGGGGTAAAAGGGCTTGCCGCTGGCAGCGTCCACGACCTTGTGCGCCAGCAGAGCCGTGCCCACTGCTTGGTTGCCGTGGCCAGCGATGCCGATATTGAGCCAAGCCGCCGGTGTATCTCCGATCAGTGCACGCAGGTACGCCGTAGCGGCCGCGGCGGCCACTTTGCCGACGCCAGAGGCGATCAGGTGCGTCTGCTCGCCCGCGCAGATGCGATAGGGATGGCCGCTCACGCCTTGGAGGCGGTAGGGGGCCAACAGCGGCCGCGCCTCAGCCGCGAGGGCTACTACTAAGCACAACATGAAGGCTAATATACCGGCTAGCCTCCCCTCGGCAACTTGGTTTGACCCTGCTTGAGCAGGGGTCTAAGTTCTGTAAGACAGACGAGAAAGGACACGTATGAACAACGAATTTTTCAAGGGCCACGGCCTCGGCAATGACTACATTGCCGTTGATCCGGCTGGGCTCAGTTTCGAGCTGACGCCAGATAATATTCGCACGATTTGCGACCGCCATTGGGGTGTGGGCAGCGACGGCGTTCTCGCGCTGGCACCAACGCAAAAGGCCGACTTTGGCCTGCGGATCTACAACCCCGATGGCAGCGAAGCGGAAAAGTCAGGCAATGGTCTGCGGATATTCGCCCGCTACCTGCACGCCACCGGCCAAGTGCAAAAGCAGCAGTTCTCCGTCGAAACGGAGGGCGGCCTAGTGAGCGTCGATTTGCACATTGATCAGCATGGCGACGCCAGCACCGCCACGGTGCAGATGGGGCGAGCGACGTTTGCACCGCAAGCCTTGCCCTGCACGCTGGAAGCCGAAGAGCTGGTCGCGCAGCCGATTGATGTCGGCGGGCAGACTTTGACCTTTACTGGCGTCAGCGTCGGCAATCCGCACTGCATCGTCTTCCGCGAACAAGGTGCTCGGTGGACTGAGGACGAGCTGTGCTCTTTGGGACCGGAGTTGGAAAATCACCCGCTCTTCCCCCGGCGCATCAACGTGCAGCTCGCCGTGCCCGTGGGGCCTCACGCGATCTACATTCTGATCTGGGAACGCGGTGCCGGTGAAACGCAGGCGTCGGGATCGTCGGCGTGTGCGGCCGCGAGTGCGGCGGTGCGGCTGGGCTTGGTCAAAAGTCCGGTTGCGGTTAGGGCACCGGGCGGAACCTTGCACATCGACGTGAGCGCAAGCTACGACCTGACGATGAAGGGGCCGGTCTCCGAAGTAGCGCGCGGCGCGTTCAGCCCGTCGTTTGTGCGCGAATTGCGCTGAGCGGCGCGCGGTAGCAGGGACTGCAATGCGCTATTTAGCCTCGGTCGCGCTCGGTTGGCTGCTGATGGCCTCGGCAGCCGACGGCCAGGGCTTTGGCCGCAACAAGGTGCAGTACGCGGAGTTTGCGTGGCGGAAAATGGAGACTGAGCACTTTGACGTGTACTTCTTCGCCGAAGAGGAGGAGTTGGCCGCGTACGCCGCGCAAATGGCCGAGCGCCAGTTTGCCGACCTCGAAAAGAAGTTCGCCCACACAGTGCAGCGGCGGGTGCCGTTGGTGGTCTATTCCTCGCACATCTACTTTGAACAGACGAATATCATTCCCAATATCCTGCCCGAGGGGGTAGCGGGTTTTACCGAATACCTCAAGGGACGAGTGGCGTTGCCGCTGAGCGGCTCCCTGCCCGAATTCGAGCGGGTGCTGCACCACGAGTTGGTTCACGTCTTCATGTTTGACCGCATCGCGCGGGTGTTGGCGCAGCACGGGGTGTTGGACTTCCGCCCAGCGCCGCTGTGGTTTTCCGAAGGGCTGGCCGAGTACTGGTCGAGCGAGCCTAACAGCTTTGGCGACATGATAGTGCGCGACGCGCTCTTTGCGCGGCGGTTGGTGTCCATCGCCGAGATGTATCGCATCTACGGAACTTATCAGATGTACAAGGAAGGCGAGTCGATCTGCCACTTTATGGCGGCGCGACACGGAGCCGACGTGTTTGAACAGCTCTTTGCCAATTGGTGGCGCGGCGAGACTTTTGGCGAAATTTTTGCGATCACGACCGGCGAGAGCTTGGACAAATTCGACCAAGCTTGGCAATACCACCTGCACAAGCGCCACCTACCGGCGATTGCCGATAGCGATCCCCCATCCGAACTGGCTACTGCCCGCACGCAGCGCGGCTTTAACATCAAGCCCGAAATCGTCCCCGGCGACAGCAGCGCATTCTACCACTTCCGCAACGATCAAGGCTATACGCAGATCGTCCGCACGCGCCGCGACGGCAGCGAACCCGAGGTCATAGTCGAAGGCGAGCGCCTGCCGGTCTTTGAGTCCCTGCACCCGCTCTCGACGCGGCTGGCCGCTTCCCCGGATGGCAAGTGGCTGGCGTTTGCAGCCAAGAGCCGAGGCCGCGATCACCTGTACATTTGGGACGTGGAACAAAAGCGCGTGGTGGAGGATTTGTCGTTTGCCGGAATCGTCGCGATTGCGTCGCCGTCGTTTGCGCCCGACGGGCAGCGGCTAGCCTTTGCCGGCAGCGACGAAGGAGGCTGGACCGACATTTATCTGGTCGATGTAACGGGCGATAGCCTCCGCGCCTTATGCCGCGACATTTATCACGACCACGAGCCCGACTGGTCGCCCGATGGCCGGCACATCGTCTTTAGCTCCGACCGCTGGCCCGGGGGGCGGCGCGGTCGCTACAATTTGTTCCTATACGATTTGGCAACCGAGCAGATCTCGGCCTTCAGCCACGGTGAGCACAGCGACAGGCAGCCACGCTGGTCGCCGGATGGCAAGCGCATCGTCTTTAGCTCCGACCGCGCGGGCGCGTACGATATCTATGCTTTGCAGCTAATGGGCGAGCGCACTGCGACCCGGCGCTTGACCCACGTGTTGACGGGTGCGTTTGATCCGGTGCTATTGGCCGATGACCAGCACCTGCTCTTTTCTGGATATGAGAGCGGCGGTTTCCAAATCTACGAGCTTGCCGTGGATTGGGCCGACAGCGCGGAGGTCAGCTATCAGCGCGTGGAGGAGGCGCAGGCCGAGCCGTGGTCGCTGGCGAGTCTGCACGGCCAGAGCGAGGTCGCCAGTCAGCCCTATGAGCGCAAGATGAGCTTCGACATAGCCCAGGGTCAGATTTCGCAGGACCCGGAATTTGGCACATCAGGCGGCATTCAAGTGGCCCTAAGCGATGTGCTGGGCAACGATCAGTACCACTTTGTACTCTCGCACATTGCCGCCAGCCGATCCGGTTTCTTCGACGGCCTGAATGTGGCGTTGACGCGCTTCCACCTCGGGCAGCGGCTCAACGCGTATTGGGGCGTGTTTCGGCTCAACGACCGCTTTTCGAGTCGCTTTGGCCGGTTTGTGCGCGAAGAGCGCTTGGGTGCCCACGTTGGGTTGAGCTATCCCTTTTCCCAGCACGACCGCATCGACACCCGGCTCTCGCTGCGCCACGCTGAAATCGACCGGCAATTCGAGGGGCGGAAGCTGTCGGGCTGGCTGGCCAACAACTACGTCAGCTATACCCACGACAGTAGCCTGTGGATTCCGACCGGGCCGCTGGAGGGCCAGCGCTACAGCCTTGGGCTGGCGCAGACGATAGACTTTAAGACCTCGCGGCGGTTCAATATCACGCTCTTTGGCGACTACCGGTACTACTTCCGCCTCTCGCAGCGCAGCGCGTTGGCCGTGCGCCTGATGGGTCGGCGCTCCACCGGTGTAGTGCCCGAGTTTTTCTCCTTGGGGGGCAGCTGGACGTTGCGGGGCTATCGCTGGCGCTCGCTGTGGGGCAGCAAGATGGTGCTGTACAACCAAGAGCTGCGCTTCCCCTTGGTCGATCGGTTCTTGCTCCGCTTTCCGTTTGGGGCCATGGAGTTCAGCGCCTTCCGAGGTGCGCTCTTTTTCGACGTGGGTAATGCGTGGAACTCCGACTTCGAGCAATGGCGCGCGGCGTTTGGCACGGGGGTGCGCTTGGCCTTGGGCGGAGTTTTTGTCTTTCGCGTGGATGCGGCGCGGCGCACGGACTTCAAGTCCATAGACAGCGACACGCGCTGGGATTTCTTCTTTGGCTGGGATTATTGAATGCGCTACGCCTTGCTCGGATTTTGCCTGTTGACGGCCTGCGGCGAAAAGGTGCTCTACCTCGGCGAGCCGGGGCGCAGCGCAGTGGGAGTTGAGCCGCCGCTGCAACTTTTGTGGACGCACAAAATGGACGGCTCGCCGCTGGGTGGCGCGCTCTTTGCCGGTGATCTGATCCTCCAACTGACAACGGAGCCGACTCTCTATGCGCTGAACCGGCGCAATGGCACCCAGTTGGGCAAGCATGGATACGACAAGATGGCGTGTGCCCCTGGGCAGTTGGCCGGGGCGCTGTACGCGCTGGGAGTGCTGGGTCGCAAGCCTAGCTTACGGGTTTTAGATCGGCGGACGGCAGCGGAGCTTTGGCGGCACGAGGGAACGTTTTGTCAGGTGCCGGTCGTGCGCGGCGATACCCTGATCGCGGTGGACGAGGAGGGCGCGGTGCAGGCGCTGCGTCTGGACGACGGGCATTTGCTGTGGCACGCCGAATTGGGCGGTCGGCCGCGGACTGAACTGACGCTGAGCGGCGATCTCGCGTTTGCTGGTACCGCGTCTGGGGACTTGGTAGCCCTGAATGCGGAAAGTGGCAAAGAGCGCTGGCGTACGAGTCTAGAAGAAGCGGTGCGCTCGCAGCCCGTACTTACTGGAGAGCAGATAGTTACGGCGACGGCCTCTGGTCGGGTACTAGCCGCGTACCGCGACTCCGGGCAGGTGGTGTGGGAGCAGGCCCTGGGTGCGCTGCCGACTCCGGGGCTAGCATTGGCCGGCGGTGTCTTGGTGGTCGGCTGCGCCGACAGTCACTTCTATGGACTAGACGCGGCTACTGGTGCCGTGCGGTGGGCGTTTGCCACCGAGGGTGTGGTACGGAGCAGCCCAGCCGCCACGGAGCACACCGCGTATGGCGCTTCCAGCGACGGCCATCTCTACGCCTTGGATCTGCAAGACGGCCATCTGCTGTGGAAATACCGGTTGGACGGCCCCGTCTTGGCACCGGTGTCTTTGGGCGCACAGGTCGTCGCCGTCGCCACTGAGAAGCGGCTTCTCTACGTGTTTGGACGTCACTGAGCGAGGGAAACGGCATGAAAAAGACGATTGCTTGGTGCTTGCTGCTGCTTTCAGGTCTGCCGACATGGGCCGAGCCGTTAGAGCTACCTCGGCGGCTGGCTCCGTTGGAAACAGCTTTAGCGGACCAATGGGCCGAGCAGCCGAAGCTCGGGCAGCAGTCGATGCCAACTGCGTCTGCGGCTCCGAGCAAGGAGAAACGCTCGCGCAAAAAGCTCTACTTGAGCGCGGCCTTGGCCGTGGGAGCCGGTGCAGTGGCCTACTGGAGCAAGGAGCGGGCCAATGCCGCGTACGACCGCTATTTGCACTCGGCCAGCGTGGCGCGTCAGCAGCGAGAATTGGACGCAGCCAAGCGCTTTGACCGCGTGACTGGCGCGGCGTTTATCGGCATGGAGGTAGGCTTGGTACTCAGCTCGTACCTGCTCTTTTTTAGGTCTCGATTGTGAGAAGCTGTCTCTGGATAGGGTGCTGCCTCGGCGCGCTGGTCTTAGCTTGCAGCGATCGCCCGCGGCGCAATCCACTCGACCCGCAAGCCGAGGACCTGCAGAGCGAGTCGTTTAGCGCCTTGACGGCCTTGGCACTCGACGGTCAGGTGGAGCTGCGGTGGGACTTTTCCCACTTTTCCGATATCGAAGGCTACCGACTCTACCGCCGTCTGCCTGGGGGCGAGTGGGGGCCGATCACCCCGGTGCTGGCACCAGACGCGACCACGTATGCAGACGGGGGAGTGCAAAACGGGACGAGCTACGAGTACCAGCTCAGCTTGCTCATCGCCGGCGAAGACGAGCGCCCTAGTGGCAGGCCCGTATCTGCTACGCCCGGCCCAGAAGTCGCTTGGGTGGCTGATCGCCACGCCGGGCTGGTGTGGAAAATCAGCGCAGATGCGCGCAGTGCGCATTTTGCCCAAGGGCGCTTTTTCGACTTGGCGGCGATTGCGCTCGACGTGGCCAATGGTTCGTGCTGGGTCAGCGACCGGGGGTTTGCCGGGCTGTACCGGATTGCGGAAGACGGCGCGTTGGCTGCGCTGGGCGCGGCGG
>VXML01000044.1 GCA_009841115.1 Gemmatimonadota bacterium
CGCCGGGCCGCCTCGTGCGGCGACAGGGGGGCGCGCAAGCGATAGGTCTCCGGTAGGACGCGCTCGGCCGGCAAGCCAGTGACGCGCCGCACCCAATCGGCGTCCGCATCGGCCCCGCTTTGCACGGGCTTCCAATAGGAGGCCTCCAGCCCCACAGTCAGCAGCGCCCCCACATAGGACTTGCCAACGCCCGTATCCGTACCGGTGACAAACAAGCGCGTGGGGAGCTTAGTCGCCACAACTTCTCGCTTTCTCTACGGACAAATAATGAATAGCGCACGTGACCTCCACGCCGTTGGGACAGTCGCGATCCCAGCCGAGCAAGAACTGGCGCAATTGCGCAGGTCCAAGGGTGCTCAGCCGCGCCGACGTGTGTGCTCCCGTGCCCTTGAAGTGGCGCAAAAAAGCGCGCGCGGTCGGAAAGCGCAGTACAATCACTTGCTGCCATTGACGCACTGCGACTGATTCGGCGGTAAATACACGAGCAACAGACTCTAAGTCGGGCAAGGCGTTGGCACTACAGGGGACGCCTTGGCGTGCACACTGGCGGTGCCATTCGGCGTATGAACCCGCCCCTGGATAGGAGCAAAGCAATCGCCCGCCGGGTTTGAGCGCGGTCAATAGCTGCTGTAGCCCAACGCGCAAATCGGCGAACCAGTGCACCACAAAGCTGGCGCAGATCAAGGCGTAGCGTCCCTCGCTTCCTAACTGCTCCCCATCCAAGACCCGGTAGCAGATGTCTGGATGGGCGGCCTCAGCGGCCATTTTTTGCCGACAATGCGCGACCATGGCCGGCGCAAGGTCGGTCAACTCCAAGCGACGCCCGGGGAAAAGCGCGGCCAGGGGCTCGCTCAAAAAGCCCGTGCCACAACCGATTTCGAGCACAGGGCCTTCTACTAGATTGCCAGCGCATTCGGCAGCGCATTTAGCCAAAGTAGCGGCCCCAGTGCGCTGCTCCTCGGCATGGCAGTCGTACGTCGAGGCGCTGCGAGAGAAATTCTCCACGACGCGCGCTTTGAAACTCGCTTCCATCATACAGGATGCATCCCGCACCAAGCCCGTTCAACTCGTTCCCAACACGCGCGGGCATGCGTCAGGGGCAGCGCATGGCCAGCCTCCGCGACGATGGCAAACGCGCTGTTCGGCAACAACTCGCGCAACTCCTCGGCCCGCTCCACCGGCACCACGCGGTCGCGACTGCCGTGCAAAATGAGCACCTGTGCTGCGGCCGGTATCGCGGCTAGTTCAAGCACACTCTCCTGCAACAGTTGCAAATCGCGGTGCAAACCGTCGGCATCAATAGACTCGGGCCAGCGGCTGTCTGGCGGCACCCCACAACGAGCGTAAAAATCGGCCAACAAGGCCGCTGGTTCGCGCTCCAAGCGCGCGAGCATCTGCTCTATTGTGCGGCGCGAGCGCCGGGCCTTGCGGTCGCACGGCGAGTGAAAGCTGCGAAAGCCGCTAATGACCACGATCAACTCCGCCGCCGCACACAACTGCGATGGCAACAGATGCAAGCCGAGGGAGTGCGCCAAGACGATGCGCGGCCGGGCCACAACCTCCACGGCTGGGCCAAAGTACCCTCGGTCTGGACAGTGCAGCGCAAAGCCAGCAGGCAAGACATCCCGCCAGCGATCCCAGCACCAAGCGCCAAAGCCCCACCCGTGTTGGGCGACCACGTCAACGATGGCCATCGCGCCACTTCTGGAGCAATTCAATTAGCATATCGAGGTCACTCTGCTGGTGCAGAGCGCTGAGCGCCAAGCGAATCCGCGCCCGACCCGGCTCGACCGTGGGAGGACGTATGGCCACAGCTAGGACGCCATTTTCTTCTAGATAGGCGTTCAAGGCCAGCGCTTCGTCCTCCGCGCCCACCATCAGCGGCACGATTTGCGCGGTCGCCGCGCCCGTGTCCCAGCCTTGTGCCCTGAGCGCGCTGCGCAAGTACTCGGCATGGCCGAGCAATGTTCGGCGCTGTACATCCATCTGCGGCACCAACTCTAGCGCCGCATCCACCGCGCCCAAGACGGCTGGCGGCAGCGCCGTCGTATAGATGAACCCCGGGCAGCAGTTGACCAAGTACTCCCACAGCTTCTCGCCGCAGGCCACGTACGCCCCAAAAGACCCGAGCGCCTTGCCGAACGTGCCGATGCATACGTCCACAGCCTTGCCGCACGTCAGCCCCATCCCCCGCTCGCCCAAAACGCCCGTGGCGTGCGCTTCGTCGATGACCAGCAGCGCGTCGAATTCCCCGGCCAACTCGACGAGCGCGTCGATATCGCTGACGTCGCCGTCCATGCTAAACACCGATTCGGTGACAATCACCCGGCGCGAGTGTCCCTCTCCCGCGCTTTCCGCCAACAGAGCGCGCAGGTGATCCAAATCGCCGTGGCGGTAGCGCCGCATCCGACAGCGCCCCAAAACCGCCCCTTGGACCAAACTGTTGTGGCAGAGCCGATCGAGCAGGATGAGCGCACGCCGATCGACCAGCGTCGGCAGCAGCGAAACATTGGCCTGATAGCCGGAATTGAGCACCAACGCCCGCTCGGCCTGCTTGAGCTTAGCCAAGGTCTGCTCCACTTGGGCAAAGCCCGGCTGGGAACCGCAAATCAAGCGCGAGGCCGTGGCACCGGCTCCGAGGCGCTCGACGAATTCAATGGCCCGCGCCTGCAAAAGCGGATGCGACGCCAAGCCGAGATAGTCGTTGGAACTAAAATTGACCAACTCGCGGCCTTGGGCGCGAACGTGCGCACGGCCGCACGGCTCCCAAGTCCGCAACGACCGCATCTGCCCAGCCTGTTGCCGCCGCGCCAATTCGGCGTGAATGAAATCTAATTTTGCCTGCATAAAGGTGAAGCTGCGCCAAATGGTTCGTCCCAGCAAGCCGCCTATAGGCTTGCCGCACAAGGTGCGCCGCTCTATACTATCGCCTGTGAACTTGCCCTTCCGCTGCCATGGCGACGACGACCAATAAAATTACCGTTTCTTCGCTCCAGTCCAAAAAGGAGCGCGGCCAAAAGATCTGCATGTTGACGGCCTACGACTACCCCACGGCTGTGCTGCAAGACGAAGCCGGCCTCGACGTAATCTTGGTCGGCGACTCGGTAGGCACCAACGTCTTGGGTTATCGCGGGCCGCAGCAGGTGACCATGGACGACATCCTCCACCACCTGCGGGCAGTGCGCCGGGCAGTGCGCCGGGCCTTTCTCCTCGCCGACCTGCCCTTCATGTCCTTTCAGCCATCGGTCGAAACCGCAGTCAAAAACGCCGGGCGCTTGGTACAAGAGGGAGGGGCCGAAGGCGTCAAGTTAGAGGGCGGCCTGCCAGTCCTACCCCAGCTAAAAGCCATCGTTGACGCCGGCATTCCAGTCGTCGGCCACCTCGGATTTACCCCGCAGTCCCAGGCCCGCGAATTCTACCTGTTCAGCGACCGGCGCGGCACTGTGCCCAAGTTTCACGGCAAAGGGCCGAAGGGGGCCAAGGCCCTCGTCGAGCAAGCCCTGCGCTTGGAGGACGCCGGCGCGTTTGCTTTAGTCCTCGAACTAGTCACCGAGGAAGCGGCCCGAGCCGTCACCGAGCGGCTCAAAATTCCGGTCATCGGCATCGGCGCTGGTCGCTATTGCGATGGCCAAGTGCTGATCATCCACGATCTCGTCGGCCTCAACGAAGAAGACCTAATCCTGACCAAAGCCTACGGCCAAACGCACCAAGATTGGCTCGAAATGTTCAAAACGTACTGTCGAGAAATCACCGAAGGCCGCTTCCCCACGGCTGAAAATACAGCGCACATGGCCCCTGAAAAACGCGCTCAACTAGACCAACTGCTCAACGATAACGGTAAGAATCGCTAATTCTTCGAGAGGAAAATTGCCCATGCGCTTATTCTACGCCGCTGCCCTGATTTTGTGGACCACCGCTCCCGCTCTAGCCCAAGAAGCCGACCAAAACTGGATTCAGGCGGCCATCTCCAACTTGGACGCCGCGTTTGGCTCCATCGTCTCGGCGATGGCTGGTGTTCTCTTCGCCGACCTAGGAACGAAAATTCCCCTCATCATCTGGGTGCTCGTCCTAGGTGGCATCTACTATTCGTTCTATTTCGGCTGGATCTCCCTGCGCGGCTTCCGCCACTCCATCGACGTCATCCGCGGTCGCTACGACGATCCCAACGACCCAGGCGAGATCTCCCATTTCCAAGCTCTCACCAGCGCCCTGTCGGCTACCATCGGCCTCGGTAACATCGCCGGCGTCGCCATTGCCGTCAGCTTGGGCGGGCCGGGTGCGGTCTTCTGGATGCTCCTGACCGCCTTATTCGGCATGTCCTCCAAGCTGGCTTCCTGTACCCTAGCTGTCATGTACCGCAAAATTCACCCCGACGGCCGCATCTCCGGCGGGCCGATGTACTACCTAGAGCACGGGCTTGCCGATAAAGGACTCAAGTCGTTGGGCCGCGTCTTCGCCATTTTGTTCGCCATTTTCACCATTGGTGGCTCCCTCGGCGGTGGCAACATGTTCCAAGTCAACCAGACGGTCGAGATCCTCACCACTGTATCCCCGGCTATAGGGGAATACAACTGGGTCTTAGGCATCCTCTTCGCCTCGTTGATCTCCTTGGTCATCATCGGCGGCATCAAGCGGATCGGCCGCGTCACCTCGCGGATCGTGCCCTTTATGTGCCTGCTCTACGTGGCCGCCTCTCTCGTCATCATTCTGTCACACATCGGCGATGTGCCCGCCATGATCGCGACCATTTTCCGCGAAGCCTTCTCTCCACAGGCCCTGTACGGCGGCTTTTTAGGCGTCCTAGTCGTCGGCATCAAGCGGGCAGCCTTTTCCAATGAGGCCGGTCTCGGCTCTGCGGCTTTTGCCCATGCCGCGGCCAAGACCAACGAGCCAGCACGCGAAGGCATGGTCGCGATGATTGGCCCCTTCATAGACACGATCGTCATCTGCTTGATGACCGCTTTGGTCTGCATGATTACCGGGGTGTACACCGATCCTCAGTTCCAAGCAAGTGAAGGCTTTATCGTCGGGGCCAAAATGACTTCGGCGGCCTTTGATTCGTTCCTGCCCGGCGCCCGCTACGTCCTCGCCATTGGCGTCATGCTCTTTGCTTACTCAACTATGATTTCGTGGTCGTACTACGGGGAGCGAGCGTGGGAATATCTATTCGGCAGTCGCTTCAACCTAATTTTCCGGGTCATTTTCGTCGTCTTCGTCGTCTTCGGCTCGGTCGTCACGCTCAAAAACGTACTCGACTTTACCGATATGCTCATCTTGAGCATGGCCTTCCCCAACATCATCGGCGGCGTCATCCTCAGCCCGCAGATCAAGGCGTGCTTGCAAGATTACTGGGGCCGGCTGAAAAGCGGCGAGATGAAGCGCTATAAGTAGGGTTCAGGGGGCGTCTCCGCCTTCCAACCACTCGCGGTCTGCGGCCAAGTAAATTTCCTCGACCTCCAAGTCGGCAAAGGCCGCAGACCAGCGCTGCCAATCCGCCCGTTCCTCCTGCTCCTGCACCCGCAGCCGCATCACGAAGGCAAAGCGATCAAGCGCGAACGTCAGCGTGGTAACCTTGCCTCCCCTCAGATCGACCTCCACCTGTTGGGTCTGTCCTCCGTAGCTCAACTCGACCCAGTGCTTGCCAGCCGACAGATTGTGAAAAAGCAATCCTTGATAGCCGTGCTTGAGCAATTCGAGCGAGTAGCGACCGTCCAAGCGCACTGCGATATCCTCTGTGATCTCACTGCCGATGGGGGCTACCACCAAGGCTAGCCAAGCGTCGAGAGCGTCGAACAGCAACTCGTCGGCAGCGGCGGTGGCAATAGCTAGCGGTGCTTCTTGTATTGAGGCCACGGGCCTTTGTTCCGGCATCCAAGCTGGCGGCGGCAGTTGGGGCGTGATACCGCTTTTGCGCGTCAACGCATACACCAAGATATTGGTCCCCGCCATCAGCGCGTAGGTCGAAATCCCCGTGGCCTCGCCTTCAGTGTTGAAGCTGGCCCGCCACTTCCCCTCGAACCCCAAGTCGCTTAACACGGCGACCAACTCTCCGTCCATCTCGACGCCCCACAACCCCTCTGACGGATGCAACGCCCCGGCTCCCTGCTCGGCTGCAGCTCCAGATACAACGGGTGCTTGCTCTTCCTGCAAGGCCAAGAGATCATTTCGATTGTTGATTGGATAATACCAAGAGCGGTTGCCCTCCATGTATCTGCTGCGCGACCGATCCTCTCCGGGGAAGCCGCCGCCGAATTCGTAAAAGGAGTGATATATCGGATGCGAGGTCGGGATGGGTGCCAAGCGCGCCCCAGACCCCAAAATCTCGCGCAGGTGGTCCTTCATTTCGCGCAAATAGAGGTTGGTGCCATCGATAAACAGGAAGCCTCCCTCGCGCAGATAACGGCCCAAAAGCGCCTTCTCCTCCGCACTGAACTTGGTCAGAAGGTTCGGGTCGTACGCAGACAAGGTGTCTTCAAAAAGGAAGTGGATGGGATCCTTGAGCAATTGCTCCGATACGAAATACTGGTAGGTCTTGTCCCGCACCTGCGCCAATAGGTGAGTGTGGTCGCGCAAGTAGCGGCTCAAGGCATCGAGCGCACCCCGGCCCGAACCAGCCCCATAGACGCGCAACTGAGTGAAGTTCACGTAGCCGGACAAGTCGCGCCGAGTCGCTCGACTGGGAATGATCGCGGCGTGATCCTTGTTCGCCCGAGCCATGTCCTCTATCCGCAACAAATCCATGGAAGCCATGCCCATGCTATCAGCCAACCCCAACGACGAAGGCGGAATCATCTCTACGCGCTCCAAAATTGGCGCATCTTCCTTTGCACCCACGGCTATCTCGCGCAACGCCAAGGGAGCTGTCGGCGACTCTATCTCGGGCGGGGTCGTCTCGCTTTCTAAATTGGGGTCGCGGACGGTCACAGCCGGCTGGTCAGCCCGTAGATACTCCATCTCCACTTTCAACGCCTCTACATCCAAGCGGGGCAGGGGAATCGGACGGGGGGGCTTAAACTGCGGCGGGATGCGAGCGAGGCGCACGCGAAAGGCCTCCGCGTCCAACTCGTCGCGCCACAGATGATCGCCTAGATAAAGCGCGGTCAGATGCAAAAGCAGCGACGCCAGCAAACAGATATAGGCGGTTCGGTGTCTGCGCAC
>VXML01000089.1 GCA_009841115.1 Gemmatimonadota bacterium
AGGACATGACGACCATGACCGACGCGAGCGGCCAGTTCGCCATCGCGGGTCTGGCCGAAGGCGAGTACACGGTCGCGATCTCGGACTATGACGATGTCGCATACGTCTTCGACAACACCTCGATGGACGTGGATCTCGGCGACGACGACACGCAGATCGTCAACTTCATGGGGACGCACGCCCGCACGGCGAGCGTCACCGTGCGGATGTTCGTCGACGAACTCTCGAAGAACAACCTGCGCGACGAGGGCGAGCACGCGTTCCCCTCGGCGCAAATGCTGGCGGAGGTACCTCCGCAGAACATACCGGTCCTGCTGGCAGGTCTGAAGAGTGTGGTGACGTTGGCGGGCCCTGGGGTCCTTGATACCAATGACGGTCAGGTCATGCCGGACGGAAGCTTCGTGTTCGCAGGGCTCAAGGCGGGCGATTACCAACTGGTTGTCAACGACATGCCGGCTGAGTTGCTGGCCGCGTTGCCGCAATTGCGGGACTACGCCTACGGCGGCGAGGCCCAAGGCTATGAGATAGAACTCGCTGTCGGCCAGGCGGAGGCGCAGGACATTCCGATCGACATCACGCACACGACGATCAACTTCGGGGTCTTCCTGAAGCATGGCGCGGAAATGGGTCACCCGCTGCCTGGCGCGACGGTTACGCTCTACTCGGACCCGGCCGGTACGCGAAAGATCGACGATGAGACGACGGGCACGACCGGCGCGGCATCCATCCGCATCGCGCGGGCCGGTACGACCGGAAACACAGTCTACGGGGCAGTCGCAGCGCCTGCGGGCCCCTTCCACACGTCCGGCGCGATGCAGCCGGTGATGTGGGACCCGCAGTATCCGGCGACCCCGCCTGTTACCAACGACGCGGACATCGTCAACACCATGGCCAGCTTCTCCTTCAGCGGCGCTACGGTCGACAGAGGAGACTACGGTGGTGGCAAGGTACTCGGCGGATGGACGATCAGCGTCACGTCTGACAAGGGCCTGGCTATCGACACCGTCCTGAACTCGAACGGCATCGAGTCCTACTCAGAGAACGTGATGCCCGACTCCCTACCGGTCACCTACACGGTCGCTGTCGATGACGACCAAGCCAACGCGCGGGACGGCGGCGAACTCTACGAGAGTACCGAGCTGACATACACGCACGACGGCCTGTCGCTGCCCGCCGAGATGAACGCGGGCCAGATGGTGGTCACCTACACCACCCAGACCCTCAAGATCTACGTCCACCATGAGCGAGACCAGGTGGAAGGATACACTGGCAACGTCTTCGGCGGCGACGTAAGAAGGAGCGGAACGGTCGACGTGGCCATCCGGCACATCGACCGGTCGGACGGGCGTTCCCGCGAGTTCACGACGGAGCAGTGGAATCCCGATCCTGGCCTTCCCGGCTCGTCGGGCGGCGACAACATGACCGATTCCCACGGCGTTGTGACCTTCAAGCGCGTGCCGGCGGACGCCCAGGTCATCGTGCAGGCGAAGGTGAAGCCCGACGCAGACGCCAAGCTAGTGAGTCCGGACGAACTCGCAGCCTACACCGATCCGGAAGGCAACGGCATCATGGGAGGCGCCTTCGGCGACAACGGCGGCTTCCACCACACGGTGGAGCTCTGCCCGCTGGAGGCCACCGATCCCACCGGGCAGGACCATGGCGAGTGCGCTTCGTTCGCGTTCGTGAGCACCTACTCGGTGAGCGGCCTGGTTTGGAAGCGGGCCGTCGAAAAGGATGGCGACGACTTCGAGGTGAAGGATCCCGTGTTCGTATCCGAGATCAACGTCAGCCTGGATCCGGTCGAGGGAAAAAACCTCGGTGGCGAGAAGGAGTCCGCGACCACCACGGAGAAGCCGGTCAGACAGCCGGGTGAGACCTCTAAGGGCACTGAAATCCTCGATGAGACCCACGAGTTCGATTTCGGCAATATCGCTGCGGGCGTCTACGGGCTCAGCGTTTCGCCCGGATGGCGGTACAGGATACCGGCCGACGGCGACGAGCTCGGGGAGAAGAGCCCCAAGGGTGCAACCGGCTCGCTCGGCAATGCGCTCAACCCGCTCGCGGGCGACCTGGCCATCGACGTCACTCCGGCTACGGCAACTGTCTACGGCCGCGTCGACGGCACAGACGGATTCCCGCTCGACAGCGTGAAAGTGACCATCAACGGCCAGGAAGTCGAGACCGACGAGTACGGCCGCTACATCGTAGATGGCATCCGTCCCACTTCGCGCCGGGTTCGCGGCACCTGGTACAGTAGCAGGATCTTCGTGGATGCCGTGCGCCCAGGGTTCGACGACGCAAGCACGATGGTGCTCGGCTTCGCTTCGAACAGCGTCACCAGGAATGACTTCGACATCAAAGGCACCGCCGAGTTCGCCACCGTGACCGGCACGGTGACTGTCTTCGGCTCCGACACCGAGGTCGAGGGTGTGGAGATTCGGGTGAACGACGGAGCCCCGTTGAACCCGAACGCGAAGTCGAGTTCCGACGCGGAGGAGAACGACATCTACGTGACGGGCAAGGTCGACGGAGGCACCGACGGCGACTACGAGATCAAGGTGACGCCCACGGCCGCGGGCGAGACTGTCACAATCACCGCGCACAAGGACGGGTATACGTTCACGCCTGCGTCACTTCAGCTCTCGGCGCCCAAGGACGCGAAGATTGCCGGAATCAACTTCCAGGCGGTTGCCAATTCCACGATCAGGGGCCGGGTGCAGAATCCGGATGGCGACGGACCCTTGAGTGGCGTGGAAGTCACGGTGATGGGCAACAACGGAAGCGACACCGACACCACCGGCACTACGGGCAACTACTCGCTCAGCGTACCGGCGGGCACCTACACCCTGGCGTTCGCGAAGGAAGGCTACAGCTTCACAGAGCCAGCGGGCGGTTGGGACGTCACCGTCGGACTGGGCCAGACCGTAACGTTTGCCCAGGTCGAGTCGACCAAGGATCCCGACGCGCCTTCGGAAGACGCGACGCTGAGCGCGCTGAGCCTGAGTGAAGGAACCCTGGATCCGGCGTTCGCCAGCGACGTTGACGAGTACACCGCCGATGTCGGCGTTGACGTCGACACGGTCATGGTTACGGCGACGGCGAATGACGCCACCGCTGAAGTCGAAATCACACCGGCAGATGCGGACGAAGACGAAGCTGGCCACCAGGTCGAGCTGAACGCTGCCGGCACGGACACCGAAATCACGGTGACCGTGACCGCCGAGGACGGTACCACCGAGATGGCGTACACGGTTACGGTCTCCCGCAGCGATGGCCATATGGCCCCGTCTGCGCCGAGGAGCTTCGCAGTGACGCCTGGAGACCAGAGCGCCACTATGACCTGGGAAGCGCCATTGCAGATCGGCAGCAGCGCGATTACCGGATACGATTGGGAAGCCAGCGCACCTGGCCAGCTCACACGGTCCGGTACGCTCGATCCGGCGACGACAACTCCGGTGGACGGAGTGTTCACGCAGGAACTCGCGTCTCCCAACCTGGTGAACGGTGTCACCTACACCTTCTCGGTGTGGGCCGTGAACCAAAAGGGCGAAACGGGCAGCGAGGTCGACGTCAGAGGTCCGGCGGCGACCGAGATGGCCAAGGCACAGCCGGTGATCACGATGGCGCTCTCCAGCACCACCCTCGCCGAAGATCCAACCAGTGCCAGCGATACGGCCACGGTTACGATCACGCTGAGCAATCCGTCGATCGAGGACATCACGGTTACGGTGGAAGAGATGTTTGCCGAGGGCGACGATGATCAGATCAGCCAGGTCGATATCACGAATCCCACAATCGAGATCGCGGCCGGTAGCACGACCGCGGCCGCTGGTACTGATGCCACCACCATCACGGCGATCGATGACGTTGTCGACGACGACGACGCGAACGCACTGGTGCAGGCGACTGCCACCAACGCGATCGATTCCGATGCGGACACCGGTACGGAAGGACTGCAGCCGGCGTCGATCACCATCACCGACGACGACACGGTGGCCGGAGCACCGAGGAACCTCACGGTAACGGCTGGTAACGCAGAGCTCATGGTGGAGTGGATCAGTCCGGCGACCCTTGGTTCGTCGACAACCATCCTCCGCTACCAGATCCGCCACGCGCTTACCGCCAATATCGACGATGCCGACTGGGAAACGGCCACTAGCGGTGTGGTGCTCAGTGGCCTAACCAACAGCAGTGAATACACCGTTCAGGTCCGGGCAGTAACTGCCGCAGGCAACGGCGCTGCCGCGTCCGAAACCGGAACACCCAGCAGCAGCGAATAACACAACCCCAACCCCATCAGTCTGACTGATGGGCGCAGGAAACGGCCCCCGCCCGGTTCGCCGGGCGGGGGCCTCCTGCATATATTGGAGGCATGATCCCGCCAATGCAGGAGGCATGACGATGAAGAAACTCGGGACTCTGCTAGCCGCGACGCTCCTCACCCTCCCTCTGGCCGTATGCGGCGACGACCCCGTCGCCCCACCCACCGGCCAGATCAACGGCCAAGTGGTCATCGAGGGAGAGGGAATCGACGGGATCGCCGTCACGCTCAGCACCGGCGCCCGGACCACGACGTCCGGCGGGGGCTACTTCTCCTTCACGGGGCTCGAGCGGGGCCGCTACACCATCACGCTTAACCTCCACCTCCATGTCGGGGACGCCATCTTCGACGACATCACGGCGACAGTGACCATCCCCCGGGACGGCGAGACCGTCACCCGGAACTTCATCGGCTCCTGGATCCGCACGTCCAGGCTGACGGGCACGGTGACCATGGATGGCCAGGGCCTTGAGGGCATCGCGGTAGCCCTCGCGGGTCCCGACGAGCCGCGGACGACGACGGACGAGAACGGGCGATACGCGTTCGAGGAGCTCCGCGCGGGGGAATACACCGTCGAGTTCTCGGGCTTCGAGGACGACGCCGGCACCTTCTCGGTCACGACCGGCCCCGTTTCGCTGAAGGTGGGCGAGTCGAAGGTCTGGAATCTCGAGGGCAGTTCCGCGCGCTAGAAGCCCAAGCACCGCATGTCATTCCGACCTTACATTCTGTAATGTCCTGTTGACAGAAGTCGCCTGCTCAGTTGTCAGCCGCAGGAGGCCGCCTCGGCGGTCACGGCCAGGGGACGGATCGTCGCCCGACGGCGGCGCCTGTGAAGCGACCTGCCGCAACTCCTCGGGGCCCATGGACGCGACCTCCTCCGTCCAGTAGAGGACGCCCAGGGGGTCGTTGACCTCCAGCATCACGGTGGCCAGCACGCCGGCCTTCGGCCCGTCGATCCGTTCGTCCAGCATGACGGACGCCGCAGGGTCATCCACTCCCCGAACCTCTCGTGAATGATCCGGCGCAGCGTGTCGAGCATCCTCGCGGTGTCCGGCGACAAGGTCGCGAATCCATCCCCCCAGGGCGTCCCTGTAGCAGTGTCCCGGTAGGAGGTCCCCGGCAGGGGCCGTCACCGGCAGCGCCTCCCTTCACGTTCACAGGCCGCTGGGCCTGTCGACCTTGATCAACGCGGCCACCACATCCGGCACCCCGGCGAGGTCCAGGGTACCGGCGAGGAGCGCCGAGACGTCTGCGATCCGCCGGTCGAACTTACACTTGATCGCACTCCAGAACTCTAGCCTAGAAGTCCGCCAACGGCCCCCAGCAACGTCAGGCCAAGCCGATTGGCGCTGCATTCTGTAATGAAGCCACCGCGTAGACGGTCATCGCACGGTGCCAAACTTGCTAGAACGTTTGCCCCGAGGACACCCGCGAGTCCGCCGAGGAACATTCCACCGGCCCAAGCGCTGCCCTTGTATTCTTCCAAGCGTCATCATTTCCATCCTCCTTCGTTCACCCTGGTAACCACACAGGATGGCCCCTTGGTGGGACCGATTGCAGAAGGCCCCCGCCCGGCGAACCGGGCGGGGGCCGTTTCCTGCACCCATCAGTCAGACTGATGGGGTTGAGGGTGTGTTATTCGCTAGCCGGTGGGCGTTCCGGACGTGGTCGCCGCCGTACCGTTACCCGCAGCACTGACCGCACGCACCTCGATGTTCACCGCGGTGTCGTTCGTCAGGCCGGTGATGGTGTGCGTCCTGCCCGTAGCTCCTCCGGTGACGACCGTCCAGGCATCGTCATCATCAAGCGTGTCGGTGGACCACCGGATCTCGTAGTGAGTGATGTCCGAGGTGCCGTTGTCTGCCGGAGACTGCCACTCCACGGCCAACTCCGTGTCGCCTACGTTGGCAGTGAGGTTCCTCGGTGCACCGGGCACCGTGTCGTCGTCGGTGATCGTGATCTGGACGCTGTCAGGATCGTTGGCGTTGTCGGCCGCTGCATGCAAGAACAGCGTGTTGTCTGCGTCGACCACGTTCTGGATCGCCTTGACGTACGCGGTGTCCGTGGTCGTACCCGCCTCGATCACCAGTGGGGAACCCATGACCGATGCCAGGTGCGTGCTATCCACGGTCAACGTAACGGTCACGTCTTCCCTGGTGGTATTGGACAGCGTCACGATGACCTCGGCCGAGTCCGTTCCGGCTTCGGTAATCGTGCTCGGGCTCACACCGAGCGCGTTGACGTCCGGCTGGGCCTTGACTGTCGTCGAGGCCGCGTCACCGTCGCCGAGGGCGCTGACCGCGTGCACCTCGAAGTTGTAGGAAACGCCGTTGACGAGGCTCGTCAGGGCCACCGTCAGGTTGGCGAGATCGGTGACCGACCCCGTTACCGGAGCCGTGCCGGCAGCCGTCAGCTCCCAATCGTAGCTCGTGATTGGCATGCTTCCGATCGACATTGGCCCGGTCCACGTCACAGTGGCCGTCTGGTCGCCTGGCGTCGCCATGAGGTTCCTCGGCGCGCTAGCTACCAGCTCGTCGTCCGTGACGGCGACTACGAGGCTGTCCAGCATCATCGTGGCGTCGCTGCTGGTCCCCTTGAGCACAACGGTCAGGGCCGGGTCGTTGCGCACGTCGTTGTTGGCTGCCGTGACGGTCACCG
>VXML01000082.1 GCA_009841115.1 Gemmatimonadota bacterium
GGAGAAATCGTCAGGGTCCCTGAGGCAGATTCCCAATTCTGCCAATGGTTGCGGCTATTGATCACGACCTGATTGCTGCGGACCTGGTGGCCAGCCTGCTGGGCGGACACGGCAGTCCCGGCCAGTGCGAGAGCTAGTCCAATAAAAAGGACGCGTCCGAAGATAGTCATAGCGTTCCCCGTTGTGTTCTAAGGTGTTTTAACTCGTTTAGGGTAAGGAATTCGCGCTTAGTACGCGAGCGAGACGACAGCTTGCCGGAAGGCTGGGCCCTTGTCAGTTTCGACGCTCACGCGCAGAATATATAACCCCGGCGGCACCTGCTCACCACGCTCATCCCGCCCGTCCCATGCCCCTACGTACCGGCCGCTAGACGTCCAATCCGAACCTCCCACACCCAACCGACGACCCGACAAATCATATACCGACGACTCCACCTGCACTGGCCCCACCAAATTCAGCACGTTGCACTCGATCCGTACCGCGTCGTTAATGCCGTCGCCATTGGGACTAAACACCGACGGCATCAGCGCCAAGGCACCGATGGTCTGATCCCCTAAGCGAGTCAACCCCACACTCAACCTGTTGCTTTCAGAGCGGGCGTCCGCGTCTCCAGACTCTAGGCTTTGCGGCACCTCTTGAGGCTGCTCGCTGTTGGATATCCGCCCGGAAAACACCGTGCCGAACTTAAAGATCGCGGTCTGGAAATCCACTTCAATCAGTTCTTCGGTGCGCTGCGCGTCAATCCTCGGTAGCTGTACCGCAAAACCGGCCTCATCTAGCCGCACCACTTCAAAGGCCACCGGCACACCCGAAATTCGCACCTCATCCACGCTCTGTGCTTGAACCGGCGTGTCAATGTCCAGCCGATCAAAGCCCAAATCGTCGCTGGCCAAGACTGCCCGCAACTTGTAGGTGAAGGCCGCAACCTCACCTGGGGGCACAACCGCAGGTGATATCTCGGCGACGGCCTGCTGTGCCACCGGCGGGATCGACACGGCAAACTGCACCCAATCCAACTGCCCGCTAGTCTCTTGACTCGACGAGAAGTCCGCGCGCAACTGCACGTAGCGTTGAGGGCCATCCCCGACCATCACCCCCTGCCCGGCCGTGAAGTCGTAGCCTCCCCAGAACGCCCAATTCTCCGTGTCGTGGGTAGTGCCAGCCTGCTCGCCGAGCGCCAGCTTATTGTACGACGCCAGCGTCAGGAGGCGGCCCTTGGCGTCGAAACGGGTGCGCTCGCCGCCGCGAAAAGTGGTCCGCCAATAGATATTCGGATCCGCGTCCAGCCCGCTGCGCATACTCAAGGTTATACCGGCTCCCTCATCTTCGCGCCCGGACCACCTCAGTTCCCCCAAGCTCGCCAAGGCCCCTAAGTCAATCACATTGGACACATAGCCCGCAAAGGGTGCAAAGCCATTGCCGTAGATTTCTAACTCCGCGATCTCCCAGATACCGCGCGTATTTTCCGCGGCCGAGAAGAGCACCCGCCGCACGGGTTCCGCCGGCAGGGGTAAGTCGATGACGGCTTCGGTGTTTTCAGTTATATCGTATATGATGTCGAAATCTATCTCGCTCCCTCTGCGCCCAATGTTGAACTCGCGCGAACCATCTTTGAGAGGATCGCCATCATTGATGCCAATTCTGAAGGTTTCTACAAAGCGGTCCGTCAGGTGTTTGGTGCGCGGGAAAAAGCGAATCCTCTCTAGCAGCAGGGGCGCGCCAAAATCAAAGGTCAGGTACTTGTGCGGTGGCCCGTGCGAGGCAAAGTGACCATCTCCGAGGTAAATGGTGTTCGGATCTTGGTCGAACATAAAAAGATCGTCTGCCTGAGGAGGCCCCCAGCCGATCCACACCAAGTTCAGAATCTGGCCGCCTTGCTCTTCGATGATCGGCACGAGATTGACCGACGAATCGAACCGTTGGGGGCGTACGAAATCTGGATCGAACTCCAGCAACTCCTCGCTGCCGTGCTGCGCCGCGTCAATATCGCTCCAACTGATTTGCACGAATTCGTACGGAGTGTCCAACTCCGGAGGCGGCAGGCTCTCGCCGCCGATCCGATAGACCGTTAGCCCGCTCGCCGGACTGACCGCGCCGATCCACAGGATCGCCCATACACACGCCGTTAAACGCCCAGCCATACTCGGCTCCTTCAGTATACTAGGGAGACGACTGCCTGCCGCTGCGTCGTCCCCTGATCCGTCTCCACACTCAAACCCACTACATACAACCCCGGCGGCAATAAAGAACCGTCCTCATCCCTACCATCCCATACCCCTATATACCGACCACTACCCAACCACGATGCATCCACCAAACCCAAACGACGACCCGATAGATCGTACACCCAACACACCACCGACGAGGGACCTGATAAATTCAGCACGTCACAGCCGATCTCCACCACGTCGTTGATCCCATCTCCATTGGGACTGAATACCCCAGGATCCACCGACAACGCTCCCAAAGGGCCAGTGCCCAATCTCGTCAAATCTACCCGCAAACGCTCACTCGAAGGCACCCCATCCGCATCCCCCCAAGCCAATGCCTGTGGCACTTCCGCAGGATGCTGGCTGTTGAAAATGCGACCTGTAAACACCGTGCCAAACTGGAACACCGACGAGTGAAAGTCCACCTCTAACACCTCTTGGGTGCGCTGGGCATCCACCAAAGGCACGGCCAACACAAATCCCGCGTCGTCACTCTGGACGACGTCGAAGGCCACCGGCTGACCCGACAGGCGCACCTCATTCACGCTCTGTACCCGCGCAGGGGTGTCGATGGCTAATCGATCGAAACCGAGATCGCCGCTGGTGACCGACGCCTTAATCTTGTAGGTAAACGCGGCGGCAGCCCCCGGTGGTACCATCGAGGGCATGATCTCGGCGATGGCTTGTTGTGCCACCGGTGGGATCGATACGGCCAGCTCCACCCAATCGAGCCGACCACTGGCCGCCTGCTCTGATGTGAAGTCAGCCCGCACCTGCACAAACTGGCGCGGGCCCGCCCCGGCTATGGCCCCGGCACCCGCGACAAAGTCTTGGGCGGTGCTCCAGAAGGTCCACCCGGCTGTATCGTGGGTAAAGCCTGCCTGCGCGCCAAGCGCCAGCTTGTTGTACGACGCCAAGGTTAGCGGACGACCCTTTTCGTCGAAGCGGGTGCGCTCGCCACCGCGAAAGGTGTAGCGCCAGTAGGTGTTGGGATCGTCGTCAAGGCCGCTGCGCGTACTCAACGCCAGCGTGGCCCCTTCGTCCTGTTGGCCAGCCCACCGCAGGCTACCAAGACTGGCGGGTGTGCCCAAGTCAATCACGTTGGACACATAGCTGGCAAACGGCGCAAAACCATTGCCGTAGATCTCTAACTCGGCGATCTCCCAGATGCCGGCCGTGTTCTCGGGCGCTTCAAATAGCAACTGTTGCACCGGCACGGTCGGCAAGGGCATATCAATGACGGACTCGACGTTCTCGAAGACATCGTACGGAAGGTCAAAGTCAAAGAAGCTGCCCCGGATGCCCCGCGTGAATTCCCGCGTACCTTTCTTGAGTGGGTCGCCGTCGCTGATGCCGATGATGAAGCGTTGCACAAACCGGTCGGCCAAAAATCGCTCGCGGGGGAAGAAGCGAACGCGCTCGAGGAAAAAGCGCCCCCCCAAGTCGAAAATCAGCGACTTCTGGCGAATGACGCCGTAATCCCCGCCCCAATCGCCATCGCCCAAAAACGCCGTCGTGGGGTCGCCATCGAACATGGCCAAGTCGTTACCGCTAGCCGGCCCCCAGCCGATCCAATTCAGGGACAGCACCTGTCCGCCGCGCTCTTCGAGCATCGGCACCAAGTTGACTGTGGGATCCAAATGTAATGGCTCGACAAAGCCAGTATCTATTTTTACTAGTTCGGCCAATCCATGCCGCGCTGGGTCCACCTCGGCCCACGACAATTGCACGAACTCGTAGGGGACCTCCAAATCGGGCGGGGGTAGATCTTCACCGCCGAGGCGGATTACGGTCAGGGCTGCAACAGAAGCCGGCCCCCCCCAAAAACACCATCCAAATGCGAGGAGAATCCCAATGCGCTGTGGCATAACGACCTTGTGACTTGACTGAGGAAATGCGGAAAATATGACAAAAAAGGACGGGTAGATCAATGAAGATCTACCCGTCCCCCTACGGATATTTGCTGCTTTAGGCGGGTGAGTTACCTAGCGACGGAAGCCTTGATATGGCCCCAGCTATCGTTCTCGACCGAAGTCGGGAGATTAGCAAGAGCTGCTTCGTCGAGAGGCAGCAACACGAAGTCGGAAAACGAACTGGCGTTGCCAAAGATATCGGACTGGCCGCCCAACGTCCACTTGGCCGTCCACGGATTTCTATCTTCGGCATCTTCCGGACCGTTGTCGTTATCGACGATCTGTAAACCAGCGCCGACAATCTCCAGCTCGACGAAGTCGTGCTGGGTGCTCAACTCGGGACCCTGCCAGTTGAAATCGTCCCAACCAATGGTGTACCACTCGGCTTGGAAATTGGCCTCAGCACCATGGACGCCGTCGAGGTTGAAGGAGTCCGCGCAGCACTGATAAGGCTCGTCGCCGTGCCAAGTCGAGCTGGACATCCAGAACCAACTCCAGCCATTAGGATCGCTGCCAGACGTGATGGCTGGCCAGCGGTAATGCGAGGTCTGGGTCTGGCCACCGGTGAAGAGCTTATTCTCTTCTTCGGTTAAGTCTCCAGAAATGCCAGCGCCGCCGGCGTGGAACCAGCCACCGGAGTGGTCGGAGTCCAGACCGATTTCAATCGAGTCGTCTTGGCCGCAGCAGCCAATGCCGCCGGCATCGCGATCCCAAACGTCATCGAACCGGTCGAAGACATAGTAGATGCGATCCAATTCGTCGTTCCAGCCCATGGCAAAACGGAAGAACAGATTGGAGCGGTCCTTTTCGCGCCCGACGTCGCCTTCGCCCACGATGATGTCGGGATCGTCACTGTCGATCCACACCTCGGCCGGCAGGATATCCCACTCGGAGATATCGCCGTCGAGAACGGGCAGTTTGTCGGTCGGCCACTGGAAGGCACCCAATACCCTTCCTTCGGGAATATGAGCGAAGGCAGACGAACTCACCAAACCCATAATAGCAGCCAGCATCGCAATTTTTTTGCTCATGCTACAACCCCCTATGTTGGTTGAATGAAGGAAAAAACGCCCCATAATTAAGGAGCATAACGTTAAAGCGCCTAAAGAATAGTGAATTATCTCTTTTGTCAAGCATTTTCTCTCTAATATCAGGAATCGCCTTTGAGCGGCGTCCCAGTGGCCCAAGGCATGGCACTGAGGCTCAAATCCTTCCGCTGCTCGGCGGCCTGCAAGTCGCGTGCCCGACTCCAGTGCCTTTTTGAGAGGGACTGATTGCCCATCTTTTTGTGCGTCTGGGCGAGGGCCAAGGGGGCGCGACCGTAGTCTTTGTCTAAGGCCACAGCGCGCTCAAACGCGCCTATAGCCTCCCCGAGTCGTTCCATTTTCGCGTATTCCACTCCCAAATTGAAATGGGCCTGCGCCAACTCGGGATCCAACGCAATGGCCTGTTGGTGCAATCCAATGGCAGCCTTCATATCGCCTTTCAGCGAATGGGCGATCCCCAAGTGCGTATAGGCTTGGGCATAGGTAGAATCCGCGGTAATGGCCTGTTGGTGGGCGGCGATGCCGCGATCAAGATTCCCCTGCCGACTATAGGCCACCCCCAAGTCGTCGTGGGCTTTGGCCACGCTCGGCGCCAGTCGGGCCAAGTACTCCTTGGCGTTTATGTCCGACAGCGAATACTGAGCGTCCGTCCAAGCCAAGAAGAGGATGGGCACCCCGAAATACAGTACCTGCTTGCCGGTCTCGAACCCATAGGAGAGGGCCGTCCACTGCGCCCTCGCATTCTGCCACCGCGTCACCAGCGCGTTCCAGCCACGGCGCGGTAGAGCTTCCTCACTCGGCCCCTCTGCGGACGCCTCGTCTATCAAATTCTGTCGGATCTCTTTCTTGCCGACCTTCCACATGAACCCATCGTAGTAATAGTGCATAAAGGCCGAGGTGGCGATGAGCACCTTGACTATATCGTAAATCAGGAAATTCTGGGTCGCGCGCGCGAGGGCCTCTATGCCGCCGTACGCCAATATCAGCAACAGGTAGAACAAAACGATCCGCAAGCGCCCATCGGCAAATAGGAAGCGAAAGAAGGACCGCCCCAAGTCACGCGAGCGCTTAAGTACCCCGTGATTGTAAATCCACACGATGGCAAAGTACTGAATGTCGTGTGCCAGCGCGGTGATTGCGTAGCCCAAGATGACGTCTTCGAGAATGATATAAGCGTAATAGACTGTGGCGAACGTAGTGGCTGAAATCGCCAGCTTGGGCCAAACGATGGGCGCGCCGCGACGCTTTTCGACGACCATGTTGCCGACGTAGACCACCGACAAGGCCAGCGCCAAGTACAACATGGCGTCCCGCAGCGAAAAGACGTATTCGGGCTTGATCCAAGTATACAGACCAAAGCCATAGCGGTGGCAGCGCTCCAAAAAATTGATCAAATAGTGGGGGCTGGCGGCTATCACGTATCCGAACCAAACGGCCGTCAGCCACCAGTCCAGCCGTGCACTCAACTGCGAGGGCCGGTGCCGCTTGAACTCATAGATCCGCATGAAGCCGTAGTGCTGCATGAAGAAGTGCCACATGTCCCACAGGGCTAAGAAAATGAAAAACCCGAGGTGGCCGTTAAACACGCTCCAACTGACAAAGGAGGCGATTACCAGCGGAGCGACGATGAAGCGGGCCTTGTAGCGACCAAACAGCTCCCGCTCGCCATAGGCGCGCATTAGCCCAGGCAGATGGTGCCCCACCGCGAAAAAGGCCAGCACAAAGAGGGCAATGTCAGCAGAAGTAAAGTAG
>VXML01000015.1 GCA_009841115.1 Gemmatimonadota bacterium
CAACCACTCCGCCGCGCCGCAGCCGGCGCCCGTGATCGTGTAGGTGCCCACCGCCGTAGTCGTCGGGGTGTTTTCTGCCACCGTCGGCTGGGTCGGTCCTGCAATCGAGCACACCGGAACCTTGGGCGTGGCCTCTTTCTCTGCCCACACGCCGCGACCGACCTCGTTTTCGGCCAACACCTGAAAGACATACGCTGTCCCGTTGGTCAACTCCTTAATCGTCGTATCCCGCGCCGTCGCTCCCCCGGGCACCACGTCCCATTCCGCCTCTGCCTGATCGGATAAATCCGCCTTATAATACCGCACATGATACCGCTGGATTGGCGAGCCGTTGGCTTCGGCTGCGGACCAGGTCAGGGCCACCTGTCTGTCGCCTGGGTCCGCTGCCAAATCTGGGGGCACCTCCGGCTTGTCGATGACCGCCGCACTGGGGTCACTCTGCTGGCTCTTGTTGGAGTCGTGCCCATCGGTGTAGGTGACCGTCGCCCGCACCTGCCAGCCAACATCCGCGGCCTGCGGCGTGTACCTGGATAGCTCAGCCACCGAAGACCCCGACGCGTCCGAGGTGCCCGACGCACCCGACGACACAGCTTCCCACTCCGCCGTCGCACTCGACCGACGCTGCCACGTCCACGACGCGCCGGTGATCTGCCCATCTGGATCGGTCAACTGCGCCACCACCGCCCGATCCTCCTGCGGCGGCAGACCCCCCATCAGCGTCACCTTGCCCTCTTCCTCCACATTGGACACCGACACCGACGTCGGCAGGATAAACCCTGCGGTCCCCCAGCGAATCCGCACCGTAATCCAATAGGAACGCTTGGCCTCATAATCGGGCGCATTACGGAAGTGCAACGTCCGCGTCATGCCCGAGCCCTGCAACTGAAATGCACTCGCATCCGAGCTCTGCAACGCCAACCACTCCGCCGCGCCGCAGCCGGCGCCCGTGATCGTGTAGGTGCCCACCGCCTCGGTCGTGGGGGTGTTTTCAGCCACCGTCGGCTGGGTCGGCCCCGCAATCAAGCACACCGGGGCCTTGGGCGTGGCCGGCACCTCCGCTGGCACGCCGCGACCAACCGCGTTTTCGGCCACCACCTGAAAGACATACGCCGTCCTGTTGGTCAACTTCTCAATCGTCGTGTCCTGCGCTGCCGCACCCCCGGGCACCACGTCCCATTCCGCCGCCGCCTGATCGGATAAATCCGCCTTATAATAGCGCACATGATACCGCAGGATCGGCGAGCCTCCATCTGAGGACGGAGCCGACCAGGTCAGCTCCACCTGCTCGTCACCGGCCACCGCCTCCAAATCCGGGGCCGGCGGCACATCCACTACCGAAGCCGTCGGGTCGCTTGCTGCGCTCTTGTTGGGGCCGTGACTGTCCGTGTAGGTGACCCTTGCCCGCACCTGCTCGCCCACGTCTTCTTCCGCTAGCTCGTAGCTGTTCATGTCCGTCCCGATAGACGTCCAGCCCTCGTCCGCGTCGTCGTCTGTGCGCTCCCACTGCCAACGCTGCCCGCTGATGCCGCCGTTGGCGTCGGTTAGAGTCGCCGTCAATTGGTCGCCTACCTTCGGCGTGGTCAAGTCAGACAACGTGACCGTGCCGGGCCGGTCGAGCGTGAACGAGGACCACGCCGCCGCTTCCCCCTGCTCATTGTTGGCGGTTACCGCCCGCACTTGGAAGGTGTACTCCACCGTGTTATCGTCGGTCGGTAACGAGATCGTGCCCGTGCGCATGCCCGCGCCCGGGGCAGGAGCAGAAGACCATGGAGAATTAGAATTAGGATTAGGATTCCAAGAAGTCCCGTTGTCGATACTATACTGGTAGCCGCTGATGACCGCGGTGTTCACATCAGGAGCGGTAAAGCTCAGCGTCACCTGATTCCAGTCATCGCCCGTGCCCTGCATGGGATTCCCAGACACCGTCGGCGCATCCGGGATGAAGCGGATATTGAAACTCATCACCCCATTCGGCACCCCATTCGTCGTGTTCTGCGTAATGTTCCGCACCGCGATGCCGCTGAATTCAGCCTGCCGATCATCGGTGTAGTCGTCCGGCGTCATGTTGTCGTTGTAGCCATACGTCGAGGGATTGGACGACGGCGTGAACGCGGTTCGGGCGGGCGGTCCGGTCGAACCGTCCCACAAGTCAGTCGCGTCGCCTAGATTGCCGTTGTTGGTCACAGGAACCGACGCGTAATCCAGATTGTCGCCGCCTGCGACCGGATCCCGGTTATTGCTAGGATAGCCTTGATCGGAAAAAAGCCCATCGGCGCACTCCAAATCAACGCGCTTATGCTTTTCATTATTGTTATTTTCGTCAAAACGGAGACCACTGCTGGGAATGGGAAGTCCGTCGTCAATATGCCAGATCGCCAGTCCACTCGCCGGTGCCGAGTCATCGTAGTAGCTGCCTCGGCTATGCTCGGTGTACGTATTCTGTCGATTAGCCATCAAGAAGTACTCCGTGTCCGAACCCCGCACCGGAATCTTGTACGCCTTGACCGTCGAAGACTGAGAATTAATGTCGTGGAGTGTCGCGGCCTCCTCCGTGTCGGACTCTAGTGTCACCAACCGACCATTGTCTTCCGTGATCCAGCCAACCTTATAACGCGACCACACGGAAAGGGGAGTCGGGCCAGAGTATAGGTCGTTGGCAAGGTTCTGTGACCAATCGTCGTCAAGGTTCCATGACCATCCGACAGGACCCAAGCCCATCACGCCCCACAAGCCGATGCCGGCGGAGGGGTCACCTTGACGGTCATAGAGTTCGGGAAGTCTCATCACATGTCCATACTCGTGCGCCGTCACGCCCACGAGGTAAGGGAAACTCGGTCGCTGAATCACATAGATTATATTATCAGTTATGGTTACCGGAACTGTATTACCATCTATGGTTACCGAATCTTCAGTCTCGTGTTCAAAACCAGACTGTGTGTATACAGTCCCTTGAAAATTACAACCTGCATCCCTAAACTCTTTCGGAAGGTATAAAATGACCAAGTCAACCACCCCGTCGGGATCTCTCACCCCGTCGCCATCTATATCGTCGCCATCCCTATCATAGTTACTAAAGTCAATGGTATCGTCAGCATCAGCAAACACGTCCTTGGCAAACTGTCGACTCTTGGCACGACAATCCGTACCATCATAGTCGGTCGCTTTCATCTTCTTCGCCTCAAACCACATCCCCTCAACACCGTCGTTGTTGGATTCCAGCGTCAACGCGCCATACGACATCTCGTTGAAGTAGTGCGCCAGACTGCCCTTATGGCCCGGATTCAAGAGGTTCGCGCTAGACTGAGTCTCGTTTCCATTTCGATCCTTGAGTTGAGTCAAGGAGAAGGGATCGGAAGCATCAGGAGTCTCGCTCTTGAGTTTCCCAAACAGGATCAACGGTCGAACCGTGCCGCCCTGATAAAAGGGTAAATACAAATCATGAATCTGTCCCGTCGCCCCTTCCTCCCTATCAAGTCCAAACCCACATACGAAGCCGAAGTCTTGGCTACCAGCGGCGGAAGCATAGACGCCTAAGAAAAAAAACACCATAAAAAGCACGACGCATCTCCTGTCTTTTAATGAGCAAACGGGTTACCGGGGCCGAAACGCTCTTTTCAATTGACCCCAGGAGCTCGATTGAACATGGGTGTTAACGTCGCGTCTGCCAGCTTGTTTGTAGGACACCACTTCTCCTGAAATAATCGCTGAAATAGACTCGAGGTCATTGAGATAGAAAAGGTGGATTTCTTTAAACCCCATATCAAAGTCGCCTCCCGTATAGTAAGATTCATTACAACCAAGCCCATACCCTGGTATAACCCAAATGCTAATGCCCGACACGCTCTGCATATTATTCGGAAGGTTTAGTTCAGGATAGACGCTAAACTCGATCTGACGCTGTCCAATCATATGCCAACGCCAAACATCCAGCTTGGTAACTAGGTCTTCTCGAAGTGGATAGGCTGGAATTGAATAGCTACTAGGATGCTGCGGGTTGAAGTCGTATAAAGGGACATCCTGCCCGTTCCAGCGAAACAGCAAGACACCCTCGTCCGATAAGCGCACCTTCTGGCCAGCCCAAAAGAGCGTCGGTAGCGGCGGCCAGTCATAATCGGCCTGGCTAAAGACGAAATACTCCAAGCCATCAATCATTTCTGTATGAGTGATCTCAATGGTCAGCTCTCTCTCGACCCAGAGGAGGGAATCAGGAGGGTTCCCAGGATTGTCGTATGGATAACCGGGTAGCTCAAATAGCGCTCGAGTTTCCGGGGCCAGCTCCTTCCTCCACCCGTAAGCGAAGTTCCAATATCTCTGCTTATAGGTCCACTGATTACCGACCTGCAACGGGAGAAAATCCGTTGGACGCCGCTCAAAGACGCCTTCGTCCTGCGCGGCGGCAGGCGAGAGCGAAAAGAGGAGAGCTAGGAAGATTATGATCGTGCGTTTCATCTCATGCTCCTTGTCCACAAGGTATGCCCAGACCAAGTTGGTATAGCAGGTCTCTCCCGCCGCCGGGCGAAGGGCCGACGCCCCAGATATCCTTCGGCGCGGAGCCGATAGGCTCTAAACACAAACGGTGAGCTCCTTGAGTTTGAGCAACGCACGACGCCATTGAGTGCGGCCTCCTATGCCGCATCGGCTTTGACTTCAATGGACTACATGCAAATTCCGCGCCAACGAGCACACCGCACACAAAAAAATCCTTCAGGAAGGCCCTAAAGGATTGAAAAACATGAAACATAAAAAATGCGATTTATTTTTCTTATTTATTTGCACTTTGTTGCTCTCCATCGATGTCGTTCATTTTGCACGACTTTTCCGTTCATTTTGCACAATTTTTCCGTTCATTTTGCACGACTTTCAAGCCGGATCACTAACGTTCTATGACGATTTCTTCGGGCGCTGCACCCCATACTTGCGCATATAATACCGCAGCTTCTCCGGCCCCATGCCCAACAAGCGCGCCGCGCCATGCTCGCCATAAATCCGCCCCTCGGTCGCCCGCAGCGCCGCCTCAATCTGCTGCTTTTCGGCCTGGGCGACCTCGGCTTGCTGGCTCTCCCAATCCCTACCAACCTCTACCGCAACCGACGGAACGGCTGGAGCCGACGCCGAGGGATCCAAAGCTCCGGTCTGGTCCCCGCGCTCTGCCAACAGCCCCTCCGCCACCCCAAGCCGCTCCCCCTCGCATACGATCATCGCTCGATGAATCCAATGTTCCAACTCCCGCACATTCCCCGGCCAAGCATACCCCTGCAAATACGCCAGCACCTCATCGCTCAACGTCGGAACCGACCGACGCAACTTGCGGGCATACTGACGCACAAAATGCGTCGCCAACAGCGGAATATCCTCCCGCCGCTCCCGCAACCGCGGCAACACCACCGAAAACACGTCCAAGCGATAGTACAGATCCGCCCGGAACGTCCCCGCCCGAACCGCCCGTTGCAAATCGCGGTTAGTCGCCGCCACGATCCGCACATCCACCGGAGTGGACGCCCTGCCGCCAACACGGGTCAGGCAATCCTCCTCCAAGATGTGCAGCAACACCTGTTGGGATTCCAAGGGCAAGGCCCCGATCTCATCAAGGAACAAGGTGCCGCCATGCGCCCGTTCAAAGCAGCCGATGTGCCGCCCACCCGCGCCGGTAAAGGCCCCCTTCTCGTGGCCGAACAGTTCGCTTTCGATTAAGCCGGGGGACAAGGCACCGCAATTGACACAGATGAAGGCTCGCTCGCGGCGCGGACTCATCTGGTGGATCGTCCGGGCGAGTAGGCTCTTGCCCACGCCGGTCTCACCCAACACCAGCATCGTGGCATTCGTCTCGGCCACCTGCTCCACCTGTTTCAAGAGTTGAGCCATGACCGGACTTTGGCTTAGTAGGCCCGAAGTCCGTCGCTCGTTTTTATCATCAGTGGCCACCCGCCCCTCCTCCTTGCGCTTGGTAGCTCGATCCGCTCTCTACGCCTAAGACCTGTGCTGTTTCGGGCTCCCACGAACTTCTCGCCGATTTTCTCGTACTCTGCATTCCATCCGGTGGTTCCCGTACCGGAGAAGTCGAAGTGTGCATCTTGCTCTTTGACTTCGTGCTTTTCTTCGGTCATGGCTTGCATAACTGGAAACATCTATAAATCATAAAAGACAGCCATAGAATCCCATAGCTTGTTGAAAATAAGGGCCAAAAATGATTTGCACGTGATCTGTAAGCCTGTCCTTATGATTTTATTGTGATTTTATTGTGATTTTCGTCCAATAGGTATAATTAGCCCCGCTAGAGCCGGCCGTCCCTCGAATCCCGTTGTATCATTAGGCGACGCACGACGACCCTACCTGCCTCCTGATGGAGGTAATGAGTTGAACGAGCCACAGGGTACATCATTGGAGAGGATACAGAGCAGGTTCGTATAAACCTGTTTCGCGAACGACAGGCGATGAAATGATCGCGCTATGTGCAATCTGCCACGAGATGGCAACTTTTATTCGCAGAAGCACGCTGGACCTGATAAAACAGGGCAGGTTGACATGCCCTGAGCCGTCAGCGCGATGGGACTATGCGGAATTGGCGCTTGCCGTCGATGCGGTAGGTCTCGAAGTCGTCGTGGTCGTCGGCACCGAGTAAGATTAGGATCGTCCCCGTATCGATCAGTCTCTAGTCCGCACGGCGTTGTTGCAATCGGGCGCGCACCCGTTGCCCGACCTGCTGTGAACGGAGAGGATCGCCGCCCCGGATGGTGCCAAAAGTCTGCATGGCGGCTTTGCGAAGCTGGTCTTGTATTTCGTCGTCCCCGGCCTCTTCACGGTCGAGCCACTGGGACACGATCTGGTCGAGCAGTTGGGCTACGCTCGTTTTATGGGCTCGGGC
>VXML01000048.1 GCA_009841115.1 Gemmatimonadota bacterium
GCCGCGACCAGATCCTCGAACGCCACGAGACCGCCATGGCCCGAGCCAACAAGACCAGAGCCAACCTCCCCCTTATCGAAGCGCTGGCAGACGCCTTCGACGAAGAAGACGACACCGAACCCTGCACGGTCTGCGCCCTATGACCGACACGATGGTTCCTGATGTTGCGCGATCCGGCGATAGACCCTCCTGGACCTTCCGCGTGAACGACGCTCACCTCAAGTCGAGTCAACGCATTTCGTTCCCTGAAGGAGTCGCGATCGCTCTCGGCTGCAAGCCGAACGCGCTGACCCGTGTCTCGGTTGAACGCCCAGCAGGCTGCCGCAAGCTCATGATCTGTTGGGAAGTAGATCGGGCACGATTGATCGTTCGCAACCTCGCCGAGCCTCTTAAGCGAATCGGGGTAGGCCACGACCAACTCGTCGATCTGATTGTCACCGGCCCGAACCGGGTGGCCCTGACACCGAGCGATGGCGAGGCCCCGGCCACGGCTTCGGAACCGCGAGTTCGGGAAGACAAGAGACGAGAGTCGCCACCCGCTCGAGAGCCGAGCCCTCTGGCAGGTTGGGGACAGCCGCCGACGCCGTTGCTGCCGCGCTGGTACATCGAGACCCACGGCGACGAGCTGCTGCCGGCCAATTTCGGACTCCCGTACCCGGCCGTCAAACGATTGCGCGACCTCAGCCGCTTCTGGGAGTCCTACGACGCACCGCTCGACAGAGAAGCGGTATGGGCGCTCCGCGACCTCGCGGTCCGGCTACTTCCACCGGGAGAGTTTCGGGTGATCGATCCCGGCTTTGAGCTTGAGGACTTCAGCCACCTGCCCTTGGCGGTCCGCACGCGGAACTGCCTTCGGCGGGGAAGGGAATCAATACGCACCGGCGCGCTCGGCGAACTCATGCGTCTGCCCAACTTCGGGATCACTTCACTGCTTGACTTGATGTGCGTGCTCGAGGCCACCGAGACGCTGCAAATCGATCCCGGCAAAAGGTCCGACCGGGAGGTCTCGACGGCGTCTGTCTCGCCAGCCGCAGGGCGGCGAACTCGGACACAGAACATGACCGAGTCCGGACTGTCCAGAGAGGATGCAGCCGCAACCGCAGATGCCCCACTCACGGTCCCGGCCACGCGGCACGGCGATGATCCGGCAGCGGCAGTGACCAACGGGCTGCCCTCGGACGCGTTCCCGTTGATCGCGTCAGCCGCGCAGTTGTTTCACGGCGCAAGAACCTTCGGCGACCTCCTCAGACTTGACTTGTCGGAACTAATCACCGCAGCCGGTCTGGATGAGTCGCTTGATGAGCTACCGCTGAGCGTCGATAGTCCGCCCCTCGGCGGCCAAGCGGTCGCCAACGTCAAGGCCAGAATCGACGCCATGAGTGATGTACAACGTCGCGTCACCTTCGAGCGCGTGGTCGCTACCAGCCCAAAGAGACTTGAGGAACTCGCCCGCGCTCTGGGTCTCTCACGCGAGCGCGTACGTCAAGTTGCCCGAGAGGTCGGCTCTCAACTCCAAGGGGCCACCGGTTCGATCATTGGGCTGCTCGCTGTAGCTATTCAGCGCCGCCTCGGACCAGTAGCTACCGAGTCGGAGGTCGAAACCCATGTACGCGAGATGGTCCCGGCGGTGTGCGGCTCACCAACCGCCGTGACCGCAGTTCGTTATCTGCTTCGGGACAGGCTCGACTACACCTACCGTGACGGGATCGGCCTGAACCGAGAGGCTGTCAAAGCGATGGAGAGTCTGGCCAATCGCGTCGATGACATCGCCGACGATGCCGGGATTCTTGAGGATGAGCGTGTTCTCGACGCTCTGGGGCCTGAGCTGAGTGCCCACTCGGACGTTGTGATCCACTGGATTGGATGGTTCCGGGTTTCGGGTCAAATCGTGCGACGAGCGTCGGCTCGCGCCCGCGTCAAGGCCGCGCTGATCCATATCGGAGCACCCGCAACGAAAGCGCAGTTGGCCTCCGAATCGGGTTTGAGTGAGAGCCAGGTCGGCGGCGCTTTGTCAAACCTTGACTCTGTAGCCCGTGCGGACAAGAGTCGATGGGGCTTGCGCGAGTGGATCGACGACGTCTACGAGGGCGTCCCAGCCGAGATCATCCAGCGCATCAACGAGGACGGCGGTTCGACACGCCTGAATCGAGTCCTTGAGGAATTGCCGCGGCTCTTCGGCGTGAGCGAGGCCAGCGTCTGGGCATATCTGAACACACCGGCGTTTCGGGTTGAGCACGGCTGGGTCTCCGAGACAGACGAATCAGACATTCATCTCGGGCGACTCGAGGACGTCATCGACGGTCGCAATGAACAAGGCGAGCCGTATTGGACGTTCGAGGTGGCGAACCGCCACCTGCGCGGCTACAGCCTCCACGGCGTGCCTCCCGAGATCGCGTTCGCGCTCGGTTGTCCCTTCGGAGGGCGCTCGACAGCTTCAGTTCGTGAACCGGACAACTGCCAAGACATCTCGATCATCTGGCGCAAGACCTCAATGCACGGCCCTGAAATCGGCCGCTTGAGCGACGCCCTCAAGGCTCTGAACCCTGCTAACGGCATCGCCATCGGATTGACCCTCCACAACGACAGGGAAGTGTCCCTGAGACCCACCGAGTCACGCCGCGCGAGCAGTGCATCTGAAGCGGATACAGCGGCGATATCCACACCTATCACCGGCTCGCCCATCCTGCAGGGTGTCCGACCGGGTCCGACCATTTCCGCACACCTCACTGTCACATCACCGAGTGTTCCACATGAGGCCCAACCCAGTACGCCCGACGATGCCTAGCACCCGAGGTCTATCGCTCAGCAGCACGGATTGGAAGCACCTCAGCGAGGCGCTGGAGGGTTCAGCGTGGCAGTCAACTTGGCTCGACCCGATCTGGAGTACCTCAGTCCCCGAAGAGGCCGGGGTCTATATCCTTCACACCTTTCCCAAGTTTCTCTCTGAAACATACACGTTGCCTCGTGAAGTATCTGGTACCTTGTATGTAGGGATCTCAAACAATCTTCGCCAACGATTCCGTCGACATTCAACACCACATCACGAGAACGACAGAATCCGCAAGTTTGGATTCATTTTCGGTCGCATCCGATTCTCCTATACGCAAGTGCCCTCTGCGATCAAACAGTCCGTCGAGGATTGGCTCGCTAACGCAGAGCACACCCTAGTAATTGCTTTGGACCCGCCAGCGAATCGGGTCGTGCCAGCCGGAAAACAAATGATCGGAAAACTCGGCAAGGCGGTTCCGGCCGCATAGTCACGGAGGAATGAAGGAATGCAGATATATCCTGCTGTCCAAGCGAGAATGGGCCGGTGGCAATACTACCTGGTACGAATGTCCATGGTCGAGATCGCTCAGAACATCGGCTTTGCAGAAGACATTCACGGTGCCACTCAGCTCTCGCAGGCAATCCAACGAAGCCTGAACAGGAGTCGGTCGACCGGCGAAATCGCGCGATACCTAGCACGCCACGAGGACCGCTTCTTCGGATCGATTGTTGTGGCGGCACTCGGGGGCGATCCTCAGTGGCATGCAGTAAGCCTTGAAGATGATCCCCAGTTCAAGTTGCTCGGGCGCGGACGCCTGACCGAGGCGTTCGGTGTCCTCACCTTCGATGGCCATGAACGCTACTACGCTCTTGACGGCCAGCACCGACTGGCCGCGATTCAGAACCTGCTCAGCGCAGACACACAGTTTGTGCCTCCGAAGAGCTTTCGTGATGAGGAAGTAAGTGTCTTGATCGTGACGCCTCGGCAACTTGAGGACACAAAAGACTTTGTTATTCGCTATCGGAGGCTATTCGGTCACCTAAACCGATATGCCAAACCCATGTCTGGCTATGACACTGTGGTCATGGACGAGGACGACGCGATCGCCATTGCAACACGACGACTCATCTCGGACCATCCCTTTTTCCGGTCTTCCAGTGATTCCGAGTTTGACCATGGTCGCATCTACATGTACCCAGGCAAGAATGTAAAGCCCGGCTCAGGTTGCCTTACTACACTCGAAGTGTTCTACCAACTCAACATACATCTCCTTCTGGGCAGAAAGCGCCGCAACAAGGGGTGGGGCGAGAATCATGAGAACCTGAAAGTCTACCAGAACTTCCGCCCCAATGATGATGAGATAGATGGATTGACCGGTGAACTTACTGTTTGTTGGGACGCGCTAGTTCAAGTCCTGCCAATGCTGGGCGAGAATGGAATATCAATGCGAGATCACACTCCCCCGGAACGACGACCCGAGGACAAGGAGACTCAAGATTGTGTCCTGTTTTGGCCCATTGCTCAGGTGCTGCTTGCAGACCTGGTGCGTAATCTTCTCGACGACGAGGTTCACCGCCTGATGTTGGACGACGACGTACCGCTCGACGTGGATCAAGCAACGCGTGCACTCGCTCCGCTCGCAAGCCTGAATTGGGACGCCCACAGTCCACCTTGGAAGTACATCCTGCTCGTACCCGTCGATGAGACCGGAGATCGCTGGCGGATTGCCAATGAGGACCGTAAGGGTCGAACCCGTCTGATGGAGCGGATCGTGCGCTGGCAAGCGGGCGTTGACCCACTGACGGAGGAAGAGACCAGGCTGCTTCGCTCGGAGTGGTACTCGTATCTTCCCGCCACGGCTGGGCCTGAGACGGAGGCGATGTGGTCCGAGATCGTGGCCGGAGTGATTCCGTAGTCCACTCTTACTTGGATCGGGCGTTTCGCGTCAAGCAATCGTGGCACCCAGTCCCAAGGGCATGCTGCACGCCTCGATTGTCCATCATGGGCCTCACAGCCAATTCAACCTCAGGCTGTCCAAGCGCGGGGCGGCCTCTGGGCGCCGGCTGACGAGGGCCGCTGAGTCTCTTTCAAAGTGGGACGGAGCAATTGACCCACAACTGCGTTTGAGTCTCTCGCAATCGTTGTCGTGGAGTTTTGATCCCAGGCCCGGGCATGAGCGCAACTGTGACCGACGGCTACGGCGAGTGCTGCCGCTTCTCCTTCCGCCCGGGGTCAGGGACAACCTGTACCCGTTTCAGCGTGTCGGCGTCGCGTGGTTGCTCCGCCATCACAGAGCGATACTCGCCGACGACATGGGACTCGGCAAGACGGTTCAGGTCATCGCTGCGATCCGCCGTCTCTACCGCTATGGCCGAATCGAGTCGTGCCTGATCATTGTGCCGCGCACTCTGCTCGCGAACTGGCTGGCCGAGACCGACCGATGGGCGCCCGAGTTGGTCACAGAGCGCCTTGAGTTCACCAACCGAACCTTCACGCCGATGCACTGGCGCGGCGCCATCGCCCGTGCCCACGTACTACTTGCGAGCTATGAGAACCTGCGCGGCCTGTGGGACGACCTGCAAGGACAGCCGCCCGACCTAATCGTCGCGGACGAAGCTCACCGCCTACGCAAGTCCGAGTCGCTCGCCCACCAGGCAATGGGAAGGATCGCCGCACCCCGCCTGTGGGCTCTCACGGGCACCCCGGTGGAGCGCGACGCTCAAGACCTCGCCTGCTTGCTGTCGCTGCTCGATCCGCACCGTTTCGCCATTGACGACCACCGCCACGGACTCGACTCGCTGCGAGCACGCGCACGCCCCTATCTGTTGCGCCGCACCAAGGGCCTCGTGCTGCCGGAACTACCCGCCGTCACTGAGCGTGTCGAGACCGTAGACCTGCTCCCGGCGCAACGCACCGCCTACAACCTCGCAGTCGCCGAATCGCAACGGACTGCCAAGGGGGGGTACCTGGCACTGTTCAACAGACTGCGATCCATCTGCGATCTCGATCCCGAATCGGGCGACAGTTCGAAGATCGATCGGGCCATAGAACTCATTGACGACGCGATCGCCGACGGGTGCAAGACCGTGCTCTTTTCCTACATGCTGGAACCGTTGCGACGGCTCCAGAGACGACTGCTCAGCGCTGACGGAAACGCCTCGGCTCTCCTGACCGGTGAGCAACCCCTTGATCAGCGCAAAAGTTCCGTCGAGCGATTCAAGACGCATCCAAACTGCTGGGTGCTGCTCGCGTCCACCCGCGTCGCCAGCGAAGGGCTGACACTGACCGAGGCCAACAGAGTCATCTTCCTGAACCGCTGGTGGAACCCGTCGACCAACTCGCAGGCTGTGGACCGGGTGGTTCGCATCGGCCAGACACGTCCGGTGAGCGTTCACTACCTGACGTGTGCCAACACCGTCGAGGACCGGCTCCAGCCTCTGCTCGACCGCAAGGAACTGACCTTCGAGCAGCTCATCGATGCGCTCCAGCATCGTCCCGAACTTGTCCGCGAACTCCTGACGACGTGATGCCACGCTCAACCAGTCCATGTTCAGGGCACGCGCGAATCAAGCAAGCGCGCGGCTGAGTCTCACAACGGGAGGAGGCCGCGGGGGATCAGGCGTTGGTCGACGGGATCTACCGCCAGGGCGAGGCCCTCGAGGGTGTAGGCCCGAGCAGGGGCGGCGAGTTGTCCTCGCCGAACACGACCAGCGTCGTCACGCTCGCGCCGTTGACTGTCACCCGCGCCTCGCCGATGTCGGCATCTACGACCCTTCCGTCGGCCAGCCGCATCCGGCGTCTGTCGGAGCGCTCGACGCCGATGTCCTGCAGCAAGCTCGCCGGGCCATGCTGTCGAAGGCGCCCGTGTCCACCGTGGCCTCGATGGTCTCGGATCGCTCGCTGTTCGTGCCGGCAATCCGCACTGGCCACTCGAATGTTCCCATGACGGATGCCTCCCACAGCTTCGGCTGAAGCCCGCCGTTAGCTTGCGACTAAAGAACCCTGACAAGTAATATAACTTATTGTCAAGTATTTTCAACCTGCGGTCCAGTCACCCCCAGCCCACGGCTGCTGCCCGCTATCGGGCGGGA
>VXML01000005.1 GCA_009841115.1 Gemmatimonadota bacterium
TGTACCCCTGAAAAGAGTGACAAGTCAAAGCCAAATCCGCGACCGGCACCTGATAGGGACCAACCATCTGATCGCGGCCCACTAGGCCAGTAACCGTGCGGTCGGCAATAGTGATGAGAAAAGTCTTGGCCGCCACGGCTGGGAAGCGGAGCACGCGCTCAGCGGCCTCAGCTATCGAAGGCTCCCCTAGGTCGAGGCACTGCCGCACAGGCTGGCGGCGCATTGCACGGCGCAGCATCTTGGGCGGCTTGCCCAAAATCACCGCTAAGTCGAGGTCGTCGATGGGCTTGTCGCCGAGCAGCGCGTCGTCGAGCGATAGCGTCCCATCACCAGTCACCTCGCCAATGACCGCAAACAGGCAGCGCTCGCGTGCGGCCAGTTCGGCAAAGCGATTCAAATCGGCGCGGCCCACCACCAGCACGTAGCGCTCTTGCGCCTCATTGCTCCAAATCTGCATCGGACTCATGCCTGAGTCGTCGTTGTGAATGGCGCGCAAATCAAAGCGCGCCCCCACGTCTGCCACCAACTCCGGGCAAGCATTGGACAGACCCCCGGCCCCCACGTCGTGGATGCTGATGATGGGATTTTCCGCACCGAGCGAGATGCAACGGCTGATTAGCTCTTGGCAGCGGCGCTGCATCTCGGGATTGTCGCGCTGCACTGAGGCAAAGTCGAGGTCTTCGCTGTTGGCACCTGTGTCCATGCTAGAGGCCGCGCCCCCGCCGAGGCCGATGAGCATGGCCGGCCCCCCAAGCTGGATGACGCAATCGCCCGCCGTCGGAGTTTTCTTCTCCACGTGCGCATCGTCGATGAGGCCGACGCCACCGGCGACCATAATCGGCTTGTGGTAGCCGCGCCACACCCCAGTGCTGTCGTCTTCTAGGGTGCGGAACATCCCGAGGATGTTGGGCCGACCGAATTCATTGCCAAAAGCCGCGCCGCCGATTGGCCCCTCGGTCATAATGGCGAGCGGGGTTGCCAAGCGGTCTGGGAAAGCAGCGCGCTCTTTTTCCCACGGCTGGGCAAACTCCGGCAGGCGCAGATGCGAGGTAAAAAAGGCGCACAGGCCCGCCTGCGACCAGCCACCCGTGCCAGCCGCCCCCTCGTCGCGGATCTCCCCCCCGACTCCCGTAGAAGCTCCGGGATAGGGCGCAATGGCAGTGGGATGATTGTGAGTCTCGACCTTGATCAAGACGTGGGTCTGCCGCTGGCGATAGCCATAGCGAAAATCCTCGTCTAGATGTGGCCCGAAGACCGGCACATCAAAGCCCTCAATCACACCGGCGTTGTCGGAATACGCCTTAACCGTGCCTTCAGGATGGGCAGCGTGCGTGTGGCGAATCATGTCGAAGAGCGAGCGCGCCTCGCGCTGGCCGTCGATGATCCAATCGGCGTTGAAAATTTTGTGGCGGCAGTGCTCAGAGTTGACCACCGCAAACATCATCAGCTCCACATCGGTCGGATCGCGCACGGCAAAGGCGTGCAGCGCATAGTCAATTTCCTCGTCCGAAAGAGCCAACCCCATTTCGCGATTGGCATCCACGAGCGCCCGCCGCCCCTCGGCCTGCACCGGAATGTGGACTAATGGCTTGGGATCCACGCGGCGAAAGAGGGTCTCTAGGGAATCGAGCGGAGCCTCAATCATGCGGTCGTAGAGCAGCGGCAAGACGACTCGACTGAGCTTGTCGAAGTCCGCGCTGGGCACGGTATCGGCGGCAAAGGCATACAGCGTACCGCGCTCGACGCGGCGCACGAATTCGAGGCCACAGTTTTTAAGAATGTCCGTAGCCTTGCTCGACCACGGAGACGTCGTGCCCGGTCGCGGACCAATGGCCACCTCGTTGTGCGCCCGCGCTGGCAAAGTCGCGTCCACATTGAGGATGCGCATGAGCCGCGCCATCTCGTCGTCAGCTAAGGCGCGCACACATTGCACGGCATAGAAGTACGTAGCGCTTAAATCCTCAACTTCGGGCGCACAACGCTGACAGCGCGCTAGGAGCGACCGACGGCGCAGGGACGACAGGGCCGGGGGGCCGACAAAGGCGAGTAGCATGGAATACTTTCTAAAGGGAAGAGGTTACATGAAAATGTAGGTACTGTCGTGAAAACCCTCAAGGATTGCCGCGGCGCGACGAGCTTATTTTTGCACCTATGTATATAATGTCTATTTTCAGAATTAGCCCATGGAACTGGAGGTTCCTATGTCATTTGCTACGCACAGTGAAAACGCCGAGTACATCGAAGCTCTTTACGAGCAATACCAGCGCGATCCCAGCGCGATCCCAGAAGAGTGGCAGCACTTCTTCCGCGGCTTTGAATTTGGCTTCGCACGCTCGGTGCCCGCCAGCGAACCAGAACCAGACCAAACAGCCTTGCAGTCCATAGAAGAAGCCACTGAGGGCCTTTTAGTCCTCGAAGGCGTCCAAACCCTCGTGCAGACCTATCGGCAAATGGGCCACTTCGTCGCCCGGCTCGACCCGCTGGGGTACGACCGCCGAAACTTGCCGCTGTTGGATCTGATAGAATTTGGCCTCGCCGAAGAAGACCTCGACAAGACCGTGGGCAACGGCGGCTTCCTCGGCCGCACGGACGGCACGTTAAAGGGGCTGTTGAGCAAACTGAAAACCACGTATTGCCGCTCCATCGGCGTCGAGTACATGGACATCCCGGACAAGGAGCAACGCGACTGGCTGCAAGAGCGGGTCGAGCCTTGCCTCAACAATCCCGATTTGTCTGAAGACGAGACGCGGCGGGTGCTGGCACGCCTGATCGCCGCCGAGGAATTCGAGCAGTTTCTGCACACGCGCTACGTCGGGCAAAAGCGCTTCTCGCTCGAAGGGGCCGAGTCCATGGTGCCGCTCTTGGACGAACTAGTCAGCACCGGCTCCAAGTTAGGTGTCGAAGAGATGGTCATCGGCATGGCCCACCGCGGCCGACTCAACGTACTGGCGCACCTTTTGCACAAGCCCTACGAGGAAATCCTCGCCGAGTTCGAGGGAGCCGATCGCACCGACCGCGACGACGACGAGGGCGATGTCAAATACCACAAGGGCTATTCCCATGACCACGTCACCGAGGAGGGACGCAAAGTCCATCTCTCGCTCAGTTTTAATCCTAGTCACCTAGAGCTAGTCGATCCGGTTATCGAGGGCATCGTCTATGCCAAGCAAGCCTACTTGCACGACGACGAAGGAGAGCGGGTGGTCCCAGTACTCATCCACGGTGAGGCCGCCTTTACCGGCCAAGGCATCGTCTCCGAGACTCTCAATCTCTCCGAATTGCCCGGCTACCGCACCGGCGGCTCCGTCCACATCATCATCAACAATCAGCTCGGCTACACCGCCCAAGCCGACGAGACGCGCTTTACCCCCTACCCGACCGACATCGCCAAGGAGATCCAGGCACCCGTCTTCCACGTCAACGCCGATGACCCCGAATCCGTAGTGCAAGCGGCGCGGGTGGCGATGGAATTCAGGCACCGCTTCAAGGTGGATGTCTTTATCGATTTGTGGTGTTATCGCCGCCACGGCCACAACGAAGCCGACGACCCAACCCTGACCCAGCCGCTGATGTACAAGAAGATCGCCAAACATCCGACGATCCTCCATCTCTATTCCTTCCAGCTCATTGCCCAAAACAAGATCTCCCAAGAGGAAGCCGACGATATTCGCGCGCGGATCCGCACCCGGCTCGAAGAAGCCCAGCAAATCGCCCGTCGCCTGCAAGTCCAGCCCCAAACTTCGTCCTTCGGGGGCGTCTGGCAGGGCCTGACTTGGGCACCCGATGACTGGAGTGCCCAAACGGCCGTCGATGCCAAAATCCTGCAGCGGATCGTCGAGCGGGCGACCCAAGTCCCCGAGGGCTTCTCGCTGCACCGCACAATCCAGCGGATAGTCGAAGCGCGCCGCGCCATGGCCGCTGGCCAAGCACCTATCGACTGGGGATGCAGCGAGGTGATGGCCTTCGGCTCGTTGCTGCGGGAGGGCGTGGCGGTGCGCCTGACTGGCCAAGATACCCAGCGCGGCACCTTTGCCCACCGCCACGCCGTCTGGCACGACACCGAAACGGGCGCGGAGCACGTCCCCTTGCAGTGCTTGGAGCGGGATCAGGCCGACTTCGTCGTGATCAACACCATGCTGTCGGAGCTAGCAGTACTCGGTTTTGAATACGGAATCAGCTCGGCGGATCCGAGGCGCTTGGTCTTGTGGGAAGCCCAGTTCGGCGACTTTGTCAACGGCGCGCAAATGGTCATTGACCAATTCCTCTCCAGCGGCGAGGCCAAATGGCAGCGGATGAGCGGCTTGGTCCTGCTATTGCCACACGGGTACGAGGGCATGGGGCCCGAGCATTCGAGCGCGCGGCTGGAGCGCTTCTTGCAATCGTGCGCCAAAAACAACATGCAGGTGGCCTATCCGACCACGCCCGCACAACTTTTTCACATCCTGCGGCGGCAGATGCACCGCAACTTCCGCAAGCCGCTGGTGCTGATGACCCCCAAGAGTCTCCTGCGGCACAAGCAATGCGTCTCAGAGTTAGAAGAGTTTTCCACTGGAACGTTCCAGCGGGTCATCGACGATGCAGACGTCGCCGATCCAGCCGCCGTCAGCCGGGTGGTGTTATGCACCGGCAAGATATACTACGACTTGATAGCTGCCCGCAGCGAGCAAAACGGCAGCGACGAAGTAGCGCTGCTGCGCGTCGAGGAGCTCTATCCGTTTCCGGCCGCCGAACTTCAAGCTGCATTCGACCGCTATCCCGCAGCTAAGCAGTTCTACTGGGTGCAAGAAGAGTCGCAGAACATGGGCGCTTGGAGCTTCGTCCAACCTCTCTTGGACGAACTGTTGCCCGCCCACTGCGCGCTGAACTACGTGGGCCGCGACGAAGCGGCCAGCCCGGCCACCGGCTCCGGGCACCTGCACGAAACCGAGCAACGAGAAATCGTCGAACAAGCACTAGGCCGCAGCCGCGAAGTGGTACTGCATCAGCGGCGGCAATCTGGTTAGGAGATTTGCATGTCAGTACAAGTCGAAATACCGAGCATGGGCGAATCCGTCAGCGAGGTCATTCTCCTCGAATGGCTCAAGAGCGACGGCGAGCGCGTCGAGCGGGACGAGCCGCTTTGCGTGTTAGAAACCGACAAGGCCAACGTCGAGCTACCGTCCCCAGCCAGCGGCGCGCTCAAACACCTACAATCCACCGACACCACGCTAGCCATAGGAGCGGTAGTAGCGGAGATAGATGAATCGACACAAGTTGCCGCGCCAGCCCCGGCGTCCAAACCCGAACCCGCCGCGCCTAAACCTGAACCCACCCTAAGCCCAGCCGTGCGCCGCTTAGTCGAAGAACACGAGCTGGACTCGGCTGCGATTGAGGGCACGGGCAAGGACGGGCGGCTGACGAAAAAGGACGTACTCGCCCACCTAGAGACTCTATCCGCGCCCGAACCCGCGCCTGAACCCATTCAACCGCCATCTGTACCCGAACCTGCTCAACCACCACCTATACCCAAACCTGCTCCGCCACCTGAGCCTAAATCCACTCCTGCGCCCGAACCCGCGCAACCACCCCCCGCGCCCGCCAGTCCCGGCCTCACCCGCCGCGAGCCAATGAGCCGACTCCGTCAGCGCATTGCCGAACACTTGGTCGCCGCCCAGCACAACGCGGCCATGCTGACGACCTTCAACGAGATCGACATGAGTGCGGTGATGCAACTCCGGGCCAAGTACAAGGAGCGCTTTGCCCAAGTCCACGGCTCATCGCTGGGGCTGATGTCGTTCTTTTCGCGGGCTGCCGTCCTCGCGCTCGGCGAATTCCCGGCGATCAACGCGCAAATCGACGGCACCCACATTGTGTATCACGATTTCGTCAATTTGGGGATCGCGGTGAGCACGGAGCGCGGTTTAGTGGTGCCCGTCTTGCACCGCGCCGATCAGATGTCCATCGCCCAACTCGAAAGCAACATCAAGCGGCTCGCACTGAGCGCCCGCGACAACAAGCTGGCCATGGACGAGCTAAGCGGCGGCACCTTTACCATCACCAACGGCGGAGTCTTCGGCTCGCTGCTTTCCACGCCGATTCTCAACGCTCCGCAAAGTGGAATTCTGGGAATGCACGCGATTCAAGAGCGGCCCGTAGCCGTTGAAGGCCAAGTGGTGATTAGGCCGATGATGTACGTGGCACTGTCCTACGACCATCGGCTCGTCGATGGCCAGCAGTCGGTCTCGTTTTTGGTGCGGCTGAAAGAGCTTCTCGAAGATCCAGCGCGACTGCTGTTAGAGGTATAATGAAAGGCTGTTACTGGGTCATAGGGGAGAACCGCTAATGCCCAAAAAAGTTAAAAAACATAATCAAGAGAATCCGCTTAAGTTCGAGTTCTCTATGGTTGGCAAACGGCTAGCGACAAAAAACGAGGCGGAATTTTGTGAAATCTACAAGCATCCTCACGGTTCTCTTTTTCAGGGGGATTCTGTCGAGTGGCTCAAGAGCTTGGACGGAGAAAGCGTGGATCTTATTTTTGCTGACCCTCCGTACAACATCAAAAAGGCCGAATGGGATAGATTTGAGAACCAAGAACAGTACATTGAGTGGTCAATGCAATGGATTAGAGAATCACATCGTATTCTCAAGAAAACAGGGACGATGTATCTCTGTGGATTTTCTGAAATACTTGCAGATATAAAGCATCCATCCATGAGATACTTTAGGTCATGTAAGTGGCTGGTGTGGTGCTACAAAAATAAAGCCAATATGGGGAGTGATTGGGGAAGATCGCATGAGAGCATTCTTCACTTACGCAAATCTAATAAAAAGACATTCAACATCGATGATATTAGAATTCCCTATGGTAATCATACGCTGAAATATCCGTCTCACCCACAAGCAGAGTCAAGTCAGTACGGAAACGGAGCGAAACAGAAAGAGGTCTGGACACCTCATCCGAGGGGAGCAAAGCCACGAGATGTTATAGAGGTACCAACTACGTGCAATGGAATGAATGAAAAAACCCCTCATCCTACACAAAAACCAGAAGAACTCGTTCGGAAGTTTGTCCTAGCTTCGTCTAAAGAAGGCGATCTTGTTATTGATCCGTTCTCAGGATCGGGAACAACATTAGTCGTTTCTGAACAACTCGCACGAAAATGGGCTGGTTGTGAAATTGATCCCGAATACAATAAATGGGCGATAGACCGGATAGAAAATGTGGTTCGCAGATCAAAAGACGGATGGATCGCATTTGATAAAGAAAATGAAAAAAGAAGGAGTTCAATCCGTTGAACTTGGAAAGACTAGTAAGTATCGCCTGCGATAAAGACTATTTTCGCGATATTGATAGGTACTGCGATTTTGCAAAGTCGTATCTTGAATTCATCAAAGACAATCTACAAGCTGTAATTGTATCGAGAAACGAGAATAATTATCAATTTTTTCAATACAAAAGTGAAAATAAATGGAAAAGTCGAATTTACTATGAATTACCAGCATGATCTTATTGTGAAAGAACTTGAAGAAGTACGTGCGATAGGGTCTGTAAAAACATCGAGCAAGGACCGTCTAGCTAAAATATTTGTCGATAAATTCCTATATAATCGCTTGACAGATAGAGACACACCCCATTTCGCTATTTTTTTAAACGATGTGCAAAGAAAAGGCAGGGACGGCAACTATGGTATCAATACAACTTTTCTTTCAGGGCACTTTAAGGGTTATACGGTTAAACTAAACCCGTTAGATGGAGTATATTATTTTGACATACGTCCTGATATGCAGATAAAGGATATTTTGAAGGATCACATAAAAACCTTCGACCACTTTCTATTTGGCGATATTTGGAAGCTCGTCAGGTAACTGTCTGATAAGGAGCCAGCAGACGTTCTAACGTGTGCTGCTAATTACGCAAAAAGGAACAACTGTGAGCGACACTGCATTCGACCTAGTGGTTATCGGCGCAGGGCCGGGCGGCTACGTAGCCGCGAGCAAGGCGGCGCAACTCGGCATGAAGGTGGCCTGTATCGACAAAAGCTACCTCGGCGGCACCTGCCTCAATGTCGGCTGCATCCCCAGCAAGGCGCTGCTGGAGTCGAGTGATTTGTTCTACAGAGCCAAGAAGGGATTAGGACACCACGGAATCGGACAGGGCGAAGTGGGTCTGGACCTCCAGGCCATGATGGCGCGCAAAGAAAAAATCGTGCAGACCATGACCAAGGGCATTGAGGGGCTGTTTAAGGGCCGGGGGGTGACGCATTTCGTCGGCACGGGCCAAGTCCGCACCCCGGGGAGCGTGGCGGTACAAGGTTCGGATGGCGAGCAGGTGCTGTCTGCCAAGCACATCCTATTGGCCACGGGGAGCACGCCCGTGGAGTTGTCGAATCTGCCCTTTGATGGAAAACACATAATTAGTTCGACCGAGGCCCTAACCTTAGAAAAAGTGCCTGAGCGGCTCGTCGTCATTGGCGGCGGTGCCATTGGGTTAGAACTGGGATCCGTGTGGGCTCGGCTGGGTGCCCAAGTGCTCGTAGTAGAGGCCATGGATCAGATTTTGCCAGAGATGGACCAGGAAATGGCCCAGCAGCTAGAGCGGCTGCTCAAACGACAGGGACTAAAATTCCTACTCGGGGCCAAGGCCCAATCCGCTGCGATCGAAGAAGGTCAGCTGACGCTGACCATAGAATCCGGCGATCAAGAACGCGTCGAGACATGCGATCTAGTATTGGTGGCCGTGGGGCGCAAACCATGCAGCGCGGGGTTGGGACTAGAAGACGTGGGCGTGGCAATCAACGAGCGGGAACAAGTTCTAGTCGACGCGCAAGGGCGTACCAATGTCGAGGGCATCTGGGCTATCGGCGACCTCGTGCCCGGGCCGATGCTGGCCCACAAGGCCGAGGCCGAAGGAATCGCGGTCGCCGAGCGGATGGCCGGACGCGCCGGACAGGTCAACTACGAGGCCATACCCTCGGTCGTGTACACCCACCCAGAACTAGCCTCCGTGGGCGCGAGCGAGGAAGCAGCCACAGCAGCCGGCCACGAAGTCGCCGTCGGCAAGCACCTCTTTCGCAGCAACGCCCGCGCCCACTGCATGGACGACATCAACGGCTTAGTCAAGGTCGTCGCCGATGCGCACACCGACCAGCTCTTGGGAATGCACATCCTAGGGCCGCAGGCTTCGCACTTGATTGCCGAGGGCGTCTTGGCCCTAGAGTTCGGTGCCAGTGCCGAGGATGTGGCCCGCACCGTCCACGCGCACCCAGCGCTGTCAGAAGTCATAGGAGAGGCAGCGCGGGACACAGTATCGTGAAGCTCGCCGACAAAGTCGTCCTCATCACCGGCGCTGGCTCGGGCATCGGCCGCCAAACCGCGCTACTCTGCGCCCGTGAAGGCGCGCACATTGCAGCCGTTGACATCGACGCAGCCACGGCCGAAGAAACGGCCGCAACCATCACCGCGGACAACGGACAGGCCATCGCCATCGCGGCCGACGTGTCCCGCGCCGCCGACTGCGAGCGCATGGTGCAGCAAGCCGAAGCCGCTTATGGCCGCCTCCACGTACTGTTCAACAACGCCGGCATCTCCCACCACGCCGACGCCGACGCCATCGACACCGAAGAAGAGGTCTGGGATCTGACCATGGCCGTCAATCTCAAGGGCGTCTTTTTGGGCTGCAAATACGGCATCCCGGCCCTGCGCCGCGCCGGCGGTGGTGCCATCGTCAACACCGCCTCTTTCGTCGCCTTGCTCGGAGCGGCCACGCCCCAATTGGCCTATACCGCCAGTAAGGGCGGCGTCCTCGCCCTGACGCGCGAGTTAGCCGTTATCCACGCCCGCGAAAATATCCGCGTCAACGCACTCTGCCCCGGCCCGTTGCGCACCGAGTTGTTGATGAAATACCTCGACAGCGAAGAGAAGCGCCAGCGCCGCTTGGTCCACATCCCCATGGGCCGCTTCGGCGAGGCGGAGGAGATCGCCCGCACGGTCGTCTTCTTGGCCTCGGACGACGCCTCCTTCATCACGGGCTCGACCTTTGTCGTCGATGGCGGCATTACCGCTGCCTATGTCACGCCAGAGTGAGGCCGCCTATGCGCTTTGCAGCCGCAGTTTTCGACCTTGACGGCCCCCTACTCGCCGCACCGCTGGACCTATTGAACTTCCTGTAACCCACCGCACAACTCAGAAAGGGTAACCCATGAGCGAATTTTTTAAGGGCATCGAAAAAATTGCCTACGAAGGCCCGGATTCTAAAAACCCCCTCGCCTTCAAGCACTACGACGCCGAGGCCACAGTCGGCGGCAAGACCATGGCCGAACACTTACGTTTCTCCGTGGCCTTTTGGCACAGCTTCAAGGGCGGGGGTATCGATCCCTTCGGCCCGACTCCGGTGTACGACCGACCTTGGGACTGCGCCACCGATCCCATGCAGCGCGCCGAAGACACCTTGCGCGCGGCCTTTGAGTTCATCACCAAGCTCGGCGCACCGTTCTACTGCTGGCACGACCGCGACATCGCACCCGAAGGCGAGACCCTCAAAGAAAGCAACGAACGCCTCGACCACATCGTGGGGCTAGCCGAACAATTGCAAGCCGACACAGGCGTCCGCTTGCTGTGGGGCACGTCCAACTGTTTCTCAAACGCGCGCTTTACGCACGGGGCCGCCACCAACCCCGACGCCCACGTCTTCGCCTGGGCTGCGGCTCAAATCAAAAAAGCCATGGAATGCACCCATCGGCTCGGGGGGGCCAACTACGTGTTTTGGGGTGGGCGCGAGGGGTACTCCAGCTTGCTCAACACCAACATGGCCCACGAGCAAGACCAACTCGCGCGCTTCTTGCACATGGCCGTCGAACACAAAAAGGCAATCGGCTTTACCGGCACCCTGCTCGTCGAGCCTAAACCCAAAGAGCCGACCAAGCACCAATACGACTACGACGCCGCTACCGTCTTGAGCTTTCTCCGCAAATACGACCTGTTGGACGAGTTCAAGCTCAACATCGAAGCCAATCACGCCACTCTGGCCGGCCACACCTTTGAACACGACCTCCAGCTCGCCTCGGCCGATGGCAAGCTGGGCAGCATTGACGCCAACCGCGGCGATTACCTGCTCGGCTGGGACACCGACCAATTCCCCACCGACCTCTACTCCACCACGTACGCCATGTTGGTGATCCTCAAACAAGGCGGCATCGCTTCCGGCGGTATCAACTTCGACGCCAAGGTGCGGCGCGGCTCCTGCGATTTGGAAGACCTCTTCCACGCCCACATCGGCGGCATGGACTCGTTTGCCCGCGGCCTAACGCTGGCTCAGCGCATCATCGACGACGGCGCACTCGACGCCTTTGTGGAAGCGCGCTACGCCTCGTACCGCAGCGGCATCGGCGAGAAGATCATGCGCGGCGAGACCAACTTCGCCGAGCTAGAGGCATACGTCCACCAGCACGGCGAGCCGGAAAAGCGCAGTGGCCGCGAGGAAATGCTAGAGAATATTGTCAATAGCTATTTGTGAGGAAGAACGACGCGGGAAATACGGAGGCTAAGCTCAATTGTCCCTCGGCACCGCCATCATCCGCTCCAACGCCCGCCGTGCCCCCACAATCACCTCGTCGTCCAGTGTAATTTCGTAGCGCTCGTAGAGCAGCGAAAAGTACACGTCCTGCAGGTCGGTGATTTTCATGTAGGGGCAGTGTAGCCGACAGCCAATGCAGCCGTCTGCCGCGACGAACTCTTGGTGTGGAAAGCGCTGCCGGAGTTGGTGCAACATGCCGTTTTCCGTGGCGATGATGAAGCTCTTGGCCTCGGGATACTTTTCCACGGCCTTGAGCATCCCGGTGGTCGAGCACACTTCGTGCGCGATTTCGACCACGTCCTCGCGGCACTCCGGGTGCGCGATGATGACGGCCTCGGGGTAGTCCGTGCGAGTGCGCTCGACGCTGGCCGCGCGCAGCACGTCGTGCGTCGGACAAGCGCCGTCGTACACGACGACCTCCTTCTCCGGCACCTGCTCGGCCACCCAACGGCCCAAGTTGCGGTCGGGCGTAAACAGGATCTTGTCGCTATCAAGGCTGCGCACCACCGAGACGGCATTGGCCGAGGTACAGCAGATGTCGGACTCGGCCTTTACCTCAGCCGTGGAGTTGACGTACGTCACCACCGTGTGATCGGGATAGTCTGCTTTCCAATCGTCGAGGCTTTCGGGGGTGATGGAATCGGCCAGCGAACAGCCTGCGCCCAAATGAGGCAAGAACACCTGCTTGCCGGGGCTGAGGATTTTGGCCGACTCGGCCATGAAATGCACGCCGCAAAAGACGATGCGCTCGGCATCCGTCTTGGCAGCTTCCACTGACAACCCAAGCGAATCACCCGTGAAGTCGGCCAAGTCTTGGATCGGCGGAATCTGGTAATTGTGCGCGAGGATGACCGCGTTTTTCTCGCGGCGCAAGTGGTTGATTTGGGCGATGAGCTCCTCGGCGGGCAGGTCGCTGTGGTACTGCCCAGTGGCTGGGGCGATCGTCTCGGAGTGGGTCATGGCTTGACTTGCGCTCCTTCGTCGGGGGGGATGGTCTCGGTGCCGTTGGGGAAAACGCGCCAAAACTCCTTGCGAATGAGGCCGGTGATCATGGCGCTCTTGCTGCTGCCGTGATAGCGGGCAATCGCGTCGAGCATCTCGTGATCCCGGTCGGGCGCCGAAAAGGTCCGCACCTTGGCCCGACGACTTTGGTCTTTGGGTGGCATTATATCATCTTTATATAAAATTTAATTAATATGTATGTAATCTAATGAATCACTGGCGGTCCGTCAATACATTTGTAACCGCACTTTAACCAAATTGTCGCACAAAAAAGGAAGATGGGGAACGACTCTATAGCTGGCTAATCCGCTCCATGGCCTCTTCGATCCGGTCGCGGTGATTGAAGGCCGACAGGCGCAAGTATCCCTCACCAGCCGCGCCAAAACCCGCACCCGGCGTGCCGACGATGTGAGCCTGGTCGAGCAAGTAGTCAAAGTAAGTCCAACTGTCCTGCCCGCCGGGCGTGGCCACCCACAAATAGGGAGCGTGCTCGCCCCCGTACACCGTAAGCCCGGCCGCCCCCAACTGCTGGCGCATGATCGCGGCATTTTCCATGTAAAACGCAACGCGCTCGGCAATGCCCTGCTGGCCAGCCGGAGAATACGCGGCCTCCGCAGCGCGCTGCACTGGATACGCCACGCCGTTGAACTTAGTCGAGTGCCGCCGCGCCCACAGCCGGTGCAGATCCACTTCCTCGTCCGAGGCAGCGCGGCCCTTGAGCTCCTTCGGCACCACGATATACCCACAGCGCAGGCCAGTAAAACCGGCGTTCTTGGAAAAACTGCGGAACTCAATCGCCACCTCTCGGGCACCTTCGACCTCGTAGATGGAACGCGGGAGCGCCGGATCGGTGATGTAGCTCTCGTAAGCCGCGTCAAACATAATGACGGCCTGTTCCCGACGGGCGTATTCGATCCAGCGGGTCAAGGCATCGCGGGTCATCACCGCGCCCGTGGGATTGTTGGGCGAGCACAAGTAAATCAGATCGACGTGACCAGCGGGCAGGTCCGGGATGAAATCATTGGCGGCCGTACACGGCATGTAAACCATACCGGCGTACGAACCATTCTCGTCGGCTGGCCCTGTGCGACCGGCCATGACATTGGAATCGCAGTACACCGGATAGACCGGATCGGTCAGTGCGACCACGCAATCGTCGGCGAAAATTTCCTGCACTGCGCCCGAGTCGCACTTGGACCCGTCGGAGACAAAAATCTCGTCGCTGTGCACCTGCACGCCGCGCGCGCCAAAGTCGTGCTCGACAATGGCCTCGCGCAAAAAGTCCTGGCCCTGGTCGGGCGGATAGCCCTGCAAGGTGTCGTCGTGCGCCATTTCCTCGACGGCTTCTTTCATCGCATCGACCATCGGCCGCGGAATGCCCTTGACCACATCGCCGATCCCCAAGCGAATCACGTCAGCTTGGGGGTGAGCAGTAGCAAACGCCTCGACCCGGCGGGCGATTTCTGGAAAGAGGTAACCGGCTTTGAGCTTGAGATAGTGATCGTTGATATGCACCATGATATTCACTTTCTTGGAATGAATTAGGAATTACGAATTACGAATTATCAATCATTAGTCCCCAATTCGCAATTCGTAATTCCTAATTTTTAATTCTTAATTCAAAAAGGAGACTCGCTCGTGGATATAAGTTTTATGACCAGCGCCGGCGGCACCAACAATTGGACCCTCGACGAATGCGCCCGTTGGGCGCGGGAGCACGATTTCGACTGCGTGCGCCTAAACGACTCTGGCGCGCTCGACTCGGACCACATTCTATCAGTCGGGCCGGACGCCGTGCTTTCGACCTTGCGCCAGCACGACCTGTACCTCGCCGCCCTCACCGCGCACTACAACCTGCTCGACGACGACCGCGAGCAGGCCCGCGCCGCCCAAGCCAAGCTGCTCAAGGCCATTGCGTCGGCCCGCGCCCTCGACTGTCCCGTCATCGTCACTAGCAGCGGTGCGCCCGTGCGCAACGGCCAGTTCTACGGCATGTTCTCCTCCGAACCCGGCAACCCCAGCGACCGCTCCGATGAATTAGTGGATCGCTTCCAAGCCATGTTCGAACCCGTGGTGCAAGCGGCTGAAGACAACAATGTCCGGCTCGCGCTCGACGTGGCCGTGCGCATGGGCCAGATCGGCTGCAACCCAGAGATGTGGGAAAAAATCCTCGACGCCGTGCCCTCCGATCACCTCGGCTTATCCTGCGACCCTTCGCACTGGCTGTGGATGCACATCCTGCCGGTTGAAGACGTCATCCGCGACTTTGCCAGCCATTGGTACTATGCCGATGTCAAGGATTGCGAGATTAGCCAGCAGATGCTCTACCGCCAAGGCATCATCGGCAACTGGTGGTGGCAATACCGCGTCCCCGGCCGCGGCCAGCTCAACTGGAGCACCATTATCGGCGCACTGTGGGAATCGGGCTACGACTACGTGCTGTGCGTGGAAAACGAGGACCGCGGCTTCCCCGGCCTAGAGGGCTTTGCCTTTGGCGGCCAACACCTGCGCAGCTTGCTGCCGCCCAAGGAATCTAACTTTAAGCGGCAAGGGGGGCATTGGAAGACGAGCGGGTGGAAGCGCAGGGTGTAGGGGGCGGTTTGAAACCGCCCCCTACCTTGCCGTTAGAACCATTTGCCGTACTATTATTTTATTTCCTACAGTGCAAACATCCACAGAGGAACCATGAGCACGGACAAGAACCGCGACTTCATCCGCGAAGCCATCGACATCGATCTCGAAAACGGCCGCTACGACCGCGTCATCACCCGCTTCCCACCCGAGCCTAATGCGTACCTGCACATCGGCAGCGCCAAGGCCATTTCGATCAACTTCGGCATTGCCGCCGACTACGAAGGCCAGTGCAACCTCCGCTATGACGACACCAATCCCACGCGCGAAGAGCAAGAATACGTGGACTCCATGCAGGAGGACATTCGCTGGCTCGGCTACGACTGGGGGCCGCAGCCGTACTATGCTTCCGATTACTTCGGCCAGCTCTACGAATGGGCCGTCGCGCTCATCAAAAAGGGCTTGGCGTACGTAGATGACCAGACCGCGGACGAGATCCGGGAAAATCGCGGCACGCTCACCGAACCGGGCAAAAACAGCCCGTACCGCGACCGCTCCATCGAGGAAAATCTCGACCTATTCGAGCAAATGAAAGCCGGCGCATTCCCTGATGGCTCTCGCGTGTTGCGCGCCAAAATCGATATGGCCGCGCCCAACATCAACCTGCGCGACCCGGTCATGTACCGCATTATGCACACCGCCCACCACCGCACCGGCGACGCCTGGTGCATTTATCCCATGTACGACTGGGCCCACGGCCAGAGCGACGCCATCGAGGGCGTTACGCACTCGCTGTGCTCAGACGAATTTACCAACAATCGACCGCTCTACGACTGGTTCATCGAAAAACTCGGCATCTTCCCCTCGCGCCAAATCGAGTTCGCCCGCGGCAACATCACCTACACCATCTTGTCCAAGCGCTACCTCCGGCCGCTCATCGAGCAACAACTCGTGTCCGGCTGGGACGATCCCCGGCTCTCCACCTTGCGCGGCCTGCGCCGCTTGGGCTGCCCGCCCGAAGCCATCCGCCGCTTCTGGGCCGAAGCCGGCATTGCCAAACGCGGCAACAACATCGACATCGCCCTCCTCGAATACTGCATCCGCGACCAGCTCAACCAGACCGCGCCCCGGCGCATGGCCGTACTCAACCCGCTCAAGGTAGTAATTGAAAACTACCCAGAGGACCAAAGCGAGATGCTAACGGCCATCAACAACCCAGAAGACGACAGTGCCGGTACCCGCTCCATCCCCTTTTCGCGGCACCTCTATATCGAGCGCGAGGACTTTATGGAAGACCCGCCGCGCAAGTTCTTTCGCCTCGCCCCGGGCCGCGAAGTCCGCCTGCGCTACGCCTATTTCATCACCTGCACCGAGGTCGTCAAAGACGCCAACGGCGAGATCGTCGAACTGCGCTGCACGTACGACCCGGCCACGCGCGGCGGCAACGCACCCGATGGCCGCAAGGTCAAGGCCACTCTGCACTGGGTCTCAGTCCCGCACGCAGTTCCAGCCGAGGTGCGGCTCTACGACCGGCTCTTCAAAGTCGAAAAACCACTCGAAGCCCCACCCGGAGGCACCTGGATAGACAACCTCAACCCAGACTCGCTCAAAGTCCTCAACCCCTGCTATGTAGAGCCGTCCCTCGCCGACATGGCCCCGGGAGAGTCCTGCCAGTTTGAGCGGCTCGGCTACTTCTGCGCCGACAGCGAGGACCATGCGCCCGACGCGCCCGTCTTCAACCGCACCGTCACCTTGCGCGACACTTGGGCGCGGATGCAGAAGGGCTAGCTACATCCACCGCCGCGCATGCGGATCTCGCGCCTCCTATCGGCCCTGCTGCTCTCGGCACCTGTTGCCGCCGAAGAGATCGTCGTGCCAGCCGGTCCCTTCACCATGGGCATCGACCACCCGAAGGCCACCGACGAAAAGCCCAGCCACCAAGTCTATTTGAGCGCCTTTTCCATCGACCGCTACGAGGTCACCAACGCCCGCTTTGCCGCCTTTGTCGCGGCCACTGGCTACCAGACCGAGGCGGAAAAGCGCGGGGCCGAAAAGGCCGACAGCATTAGCTGGCGTCAGCCCCACGGCCCCGGCTCGGTGGCAGACCCAACCCATCCGGTCGTCTATGTTAGCTGGCAAGATGCCCACGCGTATTGCGCTTGGCGCGGCGGACGGCTGCCCACCGAAGCCGAGTGGGAAAAAAGCGCACGCGGCAGCGATGGTCGGCTTTGGCCTTGGGGTGCGAAATTTGCCGCAGGACGCGCCAATCTCTGGGGTACAGAAGACGGGTACGAACAACTGGCACCAGTTGGCTCTTTTCCCTCCGGAGCCAGCCCATACGGCGCGCTCGACATGGCCGGCAATGTCTGGGAGTGGTGCGCCGACTGGTACGACGCCAACTATTATGCCACCGGCCCAACCAAAGACCCGCAAGGGCCGGAGACGGGCCGCTTCAAAGTCCTGCGCGGCGGCTCGTGGATCAACCCAGTACCCGTGCTGCGCAGCATCAACCGCTTCGAGGTTTTGCCCGTAGAGCGCAGCCCCTATATCGGCTTCCGCTGCGCCCGCTCTCCATGATTCCGATTACCGTGCTCTGCGTCGCACTTTTAGCAGCCTGCGACGCTCCTGCTCCCACGCCAGCACCCGCGCATTTCTCCGAAGTAGCCGCCGCCTCTGGCCTCCACTTCGAGATGCGCTCCGGCGGACAGGTCAAAAACTACATCCTCGAATCCAAGGGCGGCGGTGGTGCCTTGCTCGACTACGACGGCGACGGCTGGCTCGACATTTATCTCGTCAATGGTGCCCAGCTCGGGAGCACTGCTCCTCCCAACGCCCTCTATCGCAACCAAGGCAATGGCGCGTTTGCCGACCACACGCAAGCGGCCGGCGTCGGCGATGACCAGTGGGGCATGGGCTGCGCCGTGGGCGACTACGACAACGACGGTGCGAGCGACCTCTACGTGACCAACTACGGGCCCAACTCCCTCTATCACAACGAGGGCGACGGCACCTTCCGCGAGGTGGGCCAAGCGGCCGGCGTCGATCTAGCCGATTGGAGCACCAGCGCAACCTTCGGCGACTACGACCGCGACGGCGACTTGGACCTCTACGTGGCCCAGTACCTACAATTTGCGCCCGAGCGCGTGCCGCCCCGAGGTGGAATGTGGAAGGGCGTTCTCGTATTCGCCGGCCCGCTCGGCCTCACTGGCGCGCAAGACGCCCTCTACCGCAACGAAGGCGACGGCACCTTCCGCAATGTCACCCGCCAAGCCCACGTCGAACAAGCCGAGCCGACTTATGGACTCGGCGCGCTCTTTTGCGACTACGACCGCGACGGCGATCCAGACCTCTACGTGGCCAATGACTCCGCGCCCAACTTCCTCTACCGCAACGAGGGCGACACCTTCCGCGAAATAGGAGTTGCAGCGGGTGCGGCCCTCAGCGCCGAGGGCGTAGCGCAGGCGGGCATGGGCATCGCCTATGGGGATTACAACCGCGACGGATTTGGCGATTTTCTAGTGACCCATTTTGAGGACGATTACAACACCCTCTACCGCAATCGCCGCGACGGAACCTTTGCGGTGGCCAGCGCCGCAGCCGACCTCGCCGAGCCGAGCCTGCCCCACTTGGCCTTTGGCACGTGTTTCCTCGATTACGACAACGACCAAGACCAAGACCTCTTCGTCGCCAACGGCCACGTCTATCCCCAAATACGCCACCTGAACCCAGACGGGTACGCCGAACCCAACCAGCTCTTCGCCAACGAGGGACCGGCTGCGGATTACCGGTTCTCCGCGGTCGCAGCCGGGGATTTGAGCCTCCCCGCTGTCAGCCGAGGCGCGGCTAAAGGAGATTGCGACAACGATGGGGACGTGGATCTGTTGGTATTCAATCTCGACGGCCCGCCGTCCCTGCTGCGCAACGATAGCAGCAACCAACTCAATTGGCTGAGCCTCCTATTGGTCGGCACTGCGTCCAACCGCGATGGCATTGGGGCGCGGATCGCCGTGGTCAGTGGCGGGGTCGAACAGATCGCCGAGCGGGTCAGCGGGGGCAGCTTTCTCTCGCACAGCGACGGGCGCGTCCACTTCGGCTTGGGCGCGAACGCCACAGCCGAACGGATCGAAATCCACTGGCCTTCAGGCCGCACGCAGTACTTAGAGGACGTGGCCGCCAATCAGTTTTTAGTAGTGGAAGAACCAAGGCGTTAGAGCGTCTGTTCATTGCTCCCGTTCCAAGCGCGCCAACTGTTGTCGCGCTTCCGCGTGATTGGGGTCGCGCTGCAAGACGCTAGCAAAGACGCGCTGGGCCTCGTCCGCTGAACCGTGGCGCGCCAACAGCAAGCCCTGCCTATAAAGAGCTTCCACGTCGCCGGAATCGAGTTCAACACACGCCTGCAAGCTGCGCCAAGCCTCGCGCGGTCGCCCCAATTGCGCGTACGCCAATCCGAGCAAGTAGTGGCTGTCGCGGTGATCGGGGTCGCTGGCCAAGGCGCGCTGGCTGGCGAGCACTGCGGCCTGCGGATCGCCGACTTGGTACGCCACCTTGGCCAAGCCGTGATGCGCCCGCACGGACGTAGAATCCGCGTTAAGCGCTCGGGTAAAGAAATGACGCGCAGAGTCCGGCTGGCCGCTGGTTGCGTACGCCTCGCCTAACAGGCAGTGAACCTCCAGATGGTCTGGAGCCAGCGCGAGAGCGCGTTTGAGGGCCGAGATCCCTCGCGTGGGCGCGTCCTGATACAGATAGACCATGCCCAAGCGAATGTGCGCCAGCACGTGGGAAGAATCAGCCGCCACGGCTTGGGTTAGCAGAGTGGCGGCGCGATCCCAAGAGCCGCGATTGGCATTGCGTAGCCCCTCCTTGTAGTGGCGATCCGCCGCACTCAGCCGCTGGAACTCGGCCGCGGCTGCCGCGGCTTGATCCGGTTGCCCCACCTGCGCGTATGCCAAGCTCAACAGGTAATAGATGCTGTGATCTGCCGGATTTAACTGGAAAGCGCGTTCCAAGGCAGCGATCGCTTGGGGATGGCGCTGGTGCTTGGTATAGACGCCGGCCAAATCGACGAGGGCTGCCGCATTTTTCGGATCTAAGGCCAAGACCCGTTTGAATCCAGCCTCAGCCGCGGCTAAATCGCCGCTGCGGACCAGCAAGTCGCTGCGCCGGTACAGGGCTTGGACGTGGTCGGGTTGCAATTCGAGCACCACGCCGTATGCAGCCAACGCCCCCTCAAAGTCCGCCAAAGATCGACGTACCTCTCCGAGGCGAAAGTGGTAGTGAGGCTGGTCCACGCTCCGTTCAATCGCCTGCTGAAAACAGGCCGCCGCACCCTCGTACTGGTGCTGCATCTGCAAGGTGGTGCCCAGTGCATAGTGAAAGTCGGCCTCGTCCGGCGCTAGGGCTACGGCGCGTTCAAACGCGGGTGCGGCCCGCTCGTTTTCATCCAAACGGGCATACGCTAACCCCATGTAGAAATGCGTCTGCGCGAGGTCGGAATCGTACGCGACTGCCCGCTCCAGCACGGCGAGGGCCTTGCGGTGGCGGCCCTGCTTGAGCAACGCCCCTCCGCGCTGGCTCAACAGCGCTCCCCACTGCTGAGCCTTGCGCGCCAGCAATGAATCCGGCAAGGCCCGTTCTAACATCTCAGGATAGACGCGCACCTCGTGGCCGCGCTGTTCTCGCAAGCGCGCCAACAAAGCCCCGCCCTCGTCCTCCATCAGAGCGGCTGGGTACTGGTTTTGGTAATAAGCGCGGATCTCATCTGTGGCGAGTTGCGTGCTGTCCAAGCCCTGAGCACGGGCCTCCGACAGCAACAAATGGCGATCTATGATTAGCTGAAGGTACTGGCGTCTAACCGCCGCCGTATCTTGGGGCTGAACTGCGTCCAACAGGCCGAGGTCTTCGGCTGGAAGCTGCGCAACGTAAGCGCGCAACGCATCGGCCTCAATCCGATGCGGGCCAACCTCTGCGACAATAGGCGCGTCAGCCGGCTTACACGCTGACAACAGGACGATCCAAACGACCCACCACAGCGCACCCCTTCCCCACTGCATCTGAATCAATAGACGAGCGAGATCGTGCCGACTCGGCTCGCGGTCTCTGCGTCCGTGTCCAGTGAGATGCGGTAGATGTAGTGGCCCGGAGGCACTGGCTGGCCCGCGTCGTCGCGGCCATCCCACACCGGCACGGCTGCGCCGCGGTCGAACAAGCCGCGAATCGCGCTTAAATGCTTTAACTGGCGCACCGGCCGACCGGCCAGATCGTAGATGCCAACAATGAGATCGCGCTGCACTGACACGTCGTGTAGCTGAAAGCGAAATTCGGCCGCGTCGTTGAGGCCATCGCCATTGGGCGTGAATGGATTGGGCGCGACGCGAACTTGTGCCAGCGGATTTGAACCCAACTCGTCGGTGCGCACCCCGAGAGAATTGCCCGGAAAGTCGATGTTAGCATCCCCAGGGTCGATGAGCTGTTTGACGCCGTCGCTCTCGCTGTCGAAGACCCAGCCTTGGAACTGGGTTCCATAGCGCACCACGTGAGCGGCAAACTCCACCTCAATGAGCTTGAACGTATCGTCCGTGCCCGCCAACTTGGGCAGAGCCACGACGATGCGGTCGTCGAGGATTTCGACTGGAAAGTCGCTGCCTAAGGTGACGCCATCGACGCGCACGGCATGCACGGCCTCGGCGCGGGTCAGCGTGAAAATTTCCAGCCGATCAAAACCCGTATCTTCTGGAGCAAAAGTCGGACGCACGCTATAGGTGAAGTTCGTGCTCTCGCTGCGCGAGACATCCTGCGGCCAAATCTCTCCGACGACCTCTAAGGCGGCCGGCGGCGCGAACTGAATCTCCAACTCGCGCAGCGCACCAGCCTGATGCAGGCTCGACAGGAAGATGACCTGGATTTGCAAATAGCGCTGGGGGCCGGGCGAGAGAATGGGAGTGCCATCCGCCCACGCTGCCGCCTCTAAGGTAGAATCGCGCTGACCAGCCGCCAGCGCATAGGGGGCCGACCAGAAGCTCCAGTTTTCTTCGTCGAGAGTCGTAAAGCGCACGGACAAATCGGCGCGCTCAAACTCCTTGCGGATTAACTGCGTCGGCTCGCCTTCTATGTTGCTCGGCACCCAGTACAAATTGGGGTCTGGATCGCGGCCCGAGCGAGTGCGAATAATCACGCTAGACCCTTCTTCAAACGCGCCGTCCCAGCGGATCTTGCCCCACGCCATGGGCGTGCCAAAGTCGAGCACGGCCGTGGTGTACACGGCGCGTTCGACAAATCCCTCGCCAAAAATCTCAAATTCGGCGATCTCCCAGTTTTCAATCGGATTGAGCGGGCGCACGGCCACCCACTGGAACTGCTGGGTTGGGAAGCGGATATCGACGATCGGATCCAAATTTTCGGTTTCTTTGCTAAGGGTAATCAGCCGCGGGTCGTTGGGCGGGTCCATGCGGCGGCGGCTTATCTGGGTGAACCAGCGATTTGAGGAAGTGCTCAAATAGCAGTGGGAGGCAAAGTTGTTGAAGCTGTTGGCTGCCGACACCTCAAACCACGGCAGAAAGTTCTCGGTGAAATCCTCTTCGGCCAAGTCTTCCTTGGCCAAACGCGGCTCTCCCATCGCCTCGAGCAGTTCGTCGATTTTAGGATTGGCAGTGCCCAGCCGCGGATAGAAGCGGATCCGATTGATCGGATAGTTGACGCCCAATTCGACAATCGAATTCTGGATGTACAGCCAACTCTGAATCCCGCTGCTTTCGATGTTGCTAACGCTGAAAAACGCCGCAGTGTTGGGGTCGCCGTCAAACATGGGGGCAACCTGTACCAATTGGGTGGAGATATCGCTGCAGCTCCCGCTGGTGGTGATGTTGTCGGAAATGCCGCGGGCAATGCGGGTACGGACATCGGGGTGCGCCAAATTCAAATCCGGCGGCACGAAAAACGGGCGCATCCACTGCCCATCGGCCGCATCGACGATCTCGTTGAGCGTGTCTTCCCAAGTGGCGTACGCAATATTGGAAGCCACCGGCTGCATCTCAATCGGTGCGCCTGCAGAATCGAGCACCGCATAATGGCCCGGCTCAAAGGACAGGGCCGCTATCCAAACATTGCCGTCCTCGCCGCCGAGTTTGTACACATTGAAAGCGAAGGCCGGCGAGGCGACCAGCGCACTTAGTAAAAGACCAACAAAGAACATATCCCGACCTCAACAACTTTTAAGGGGTGGAGGGCGTGAATGCAACATACTAAAAAAAAACTCGCTATGCACTCTTTTGTCTAGGGTCTATATTAACAGGTCCATTTCTAACAGTCAGGTTTTTTTTATGCCTTATCGGCTCATATTGGGCATTCTCTGGGGCGTCCTGACGCTCGGCACCGACCTGCTGGCCCTTGATACTCTGCGAGTGGGCAACAACGGCAACGTCTCTTGGGCCGGGCAAACCTTCGGCTCAGTCGTGCAGCCGCTTCCCGCCGAGTACAAGGTCAGCCGGTTCTTCACCGAGATCGGCAATGTACCGGGCAACGTCATCGACCTGTCCAACCTAGCGGTGGTAAGCCCCCAAGTGCTGGTCAAGACCCTCATCCAAGCACCGCCCGAGCTCCTCTCCGGAGAGCTAGCCCTAGCCGAAGAAAAATTACTAGACGCGATCTCGTCCGTACCGGGGACGACGGCGATTACGCCTTCCCAGCGCGAGGGACTCTCCCTGATTCGCATTGATTTTGCAGACGACATTCCCCTCGATGAGGCCGTGGCGCAGGTCGCCGTCGCACTAGCGCCGGTGCGCTCGGCAAGCATTGATCCGCTCATCCTGCCGGTCTTGTTGAGCCCGGATCACGTCGTCCGCGGTGAGAACGTGGCCTTGCGCGCCCTCGGGTGGGGCGGCGGCATTACGGCACCGGCTATCAAGGACGTGCCCGCATCTACGCTGGAGGCGACCCTGCTGGAGCTAATCGAACCGGGCGGGGCCGAAGACGCGTTCGCCCGCAAGGGGGCCTTTGGAGCCTTGGGCACCTTTATCGTCCTCGACCTCGGCAGCCCCATTGGCATCAACCGCATCCGCTTCTATCCGCGCAACACCGTGCAGAGCGCGCCCCAATACCCTTTTCAGACGGATTTTATCCGCCAGTTCGAGTTGCTCGCCCACGACGGACAAAACCTCGTCTTGGACGGCACCGGACGCCTCGTACCCCAGCTCGACGACTTCGAGATGCTGCTAAAGACCTCGGCCAACGAAGAATCGGTAGTGGAATTGGTAATTGATCCCGCCCAGACCGCGCGCTTCGTGCGGCTCAAGTCTACGTCTTCCTTTCCCTATGAACTCGACGAGTTCGAAGTCTTCGGCGAAGGCTTTATCGGCACCAGCCGCTACATCTCCCACGTATACGACTTGGGCGCGCCGGCCACTTGGGGGAATATAAGTTGGCGGGAAAAAATCGTTGATTTGCGCACCCGCAGCGATCTGACCGACCTCACTCCCCAAGCCAGCATCTGCCGCGTCGAATCCGCGGTATTCGCCACGCCCGAAGCCGTTCCAAGCGACTACGGCGACTGCGGACCAACAGCGCGTTTTACTGCGGACCAAGGTTACACCAATGTGTACGAGTGCTTCCAGACCCACTGCGGCGAGACCGTACTGCCGGGCCGCCAGCAAAGCACGGGGCCAACAGCCAACGAACCCTCGCGCCCGTTGGGAAGCACCAGCGGCATCTCCGAGGTCATAGTCCGCATCCGCACGGGCACCGATCCGACTCCAGTGCTCTACAAGCGTGGCAACGTGCAGCGCGTTTCAGACGACCAACTCGCCACCTCCATCGACTCCCCAGACGAACAGCTCGCACGCAACGAATATCTCGACCTCGAGCCCAATCTCGAAGCCGTGCCCCCGCAGGTTTGGGGCAAGGGAGAAATCAGCGAGGACCTGCAAAACTGGAGTCCCTGGTCGTCGCCTCATCAAGGGGGTGAACGGGAGGGCGGTACGCCGGTTTTGTCACCGGGGCCGCGTCGCTACATCCAGTTTTCCGTCGATTTCCTCAACAGCGAAATCAACGCGACTAAGGCGCTAGAACAGCTATCCATCGAATACTTGCTGCCGCCAATAGCCGAGGAACTCGTCGCCGAGATCTTCCCGCGGGAAGTAGAGGTCTTTGAGTCGGTGGATTTCACGTATGCCGTGCGCGCCAAAATGGAGTTCGAGGGTGTCAAAGGATTCGACACCTTTGAACTGCTGACCGCTAATCGAGTGCTGGGCATCGACAAGATCGAGATCTGGGAACTGCCCGACCGCTTAGTTGCCGAGCAGGCCCTGAACGCCGACATCGTGACTGCTCCCAATGGCCAAGCCGCGGTCCAGACATCCGATGGCACCCAACACGCCCTACCCTATACCGTCGAATCCGCAGACGGCGGCTCCTTTGCCATCCAAGCAGTAACCGATCGCAACGCGATCATGCGTTTTCCCCAGATCACCCGGCCAGCCGACGGCGGCCAGATGCTACTAAAAATCAAATTTCGCGGGCGCGTACTGCTGTACAGCACCTTGTTCCGCGGCCAAGCCGTGCTCTCATCGCAGACCGGCAGCATCCAGCGCATCTCCGCGGGCAACGCCGACTTCTTAGGGGAAGGCGACCTGCCCACGGCCTCTGGAATCACCGTGTTGAGCCCAGACATCAACAAGGGCGACCTATTCGGCTCCTTTGCCATCGAACCAAGTGTGTTCACCCCCAATGGCGACGACGTAAACGACGCCGCGACCATTGGCTACGACATTCTCGCAGTGACCCGACCAACCGCCGTAGAAGTGCAGGTCTTTGACCTGTCTGGTCGCCTCGTAAAGCCGCTCTACTCAGGAGCGGCTCTGAGCGGGCACTACGATCACCTGTCTTGGGATGGGCGCGACGCCAACGGCAACCGAGTGCCGCCGGGGCTGTACCTGGTGTCGCTGTCTGTAGATGGCGATGCGCGCCAGACGAGCAGGGTGCGCACGGTAGGCGTGGCGTATTGAAGGGGTTAGCGCACAGTCCCCTGCAACTGCTCCTCCCACTGCTTTCTAAGCTGCTCAAAAATCTCCGCCGAGCGTCCCTCTCGGTAGTACTCGGTAAACTGCTCTAAGTGCTCCACCCCTTTGAGCGTATCTCCCAATACCATGTACAAATGGCCGGCCAGGCGGTTACCCTGATAGTGGTCTGGCTGAACGGCCAAAATGGCTTGCACCTGTTCCATGGCGGGCGCAGCGCGATGCTCGACGATATACTGGGTGGCCAATAGCAAGCGGGCATCGACCGCGTCTGGGGCGCGGGCAATCACTTGCTGCAAATGGGCCTTGGCTTCCTCGGCCTGATCGGCGAAGAAGAGCAGGTGGGCCAAGCGGTAGCGCGCCGCAGCGTGCAGCGAATCCGCCGCTAGGATCTGCCGGTATTCGGCGCGGGCTGCGTCTAAGCGTTCCAACTGCTCGTATAGCTCGCCCAACTGAAGGCGCGCCTGCAGCGAATCCGGCTTGGCGGCTACGAGTTCCTCATACGCGCTCGCGGCTTGATCCAACTGTCCCAACTGAGCGTGAGCATAGCCGAGCCGCCCGTACAGATCCGCCGCGTCCGCGTCCTTGGCACTCAGCAAGCTCTCGTATGCAGCGATCGCTTCGGCGTAGCGGCCAGTGCGCAAATACACGTTTCCCAGCGCCAGCCGCGCCCGTGCAACTTCGGGAAAGCGGCGGATGAATTCGCCGTATGCAGCAATGGCCCGGTTGTACTCGCCGCTCCGAGCATACAAAGAAGCCAAATTGAAACGCGCCCACTTGATATCCGGGTCGAGCGTCAGCGCTTGCTCATAAGCGGCCACAGCGTTGATGGGCAGACCCTTTTTCTCGTACACATAGCCCAAGCGATAGTGCGTGTGAGCGTCGCCCTCCACATTCATCGTCCCGACCCGGAAATTGCACGCGATCGCCAACAGGAATGCGGCACCACAGCCGACGAGTAGGTCTCGGTACATCCCCTGTCGCCATAGCAGGTAAAGCTCCCGGCCACCATACGCGGCAAATATCAATAGAATGGGAATCACAGGCAGGCGATAGCGCGCGCTGATAAAGAAAGCCACCACCGTCAGCATGTACGCGCCAGCGAACAATGCGAGCAACAGGGGTTCGGGACGGCGTAGCAAGCCGTTCCGATAGCTCAACCCCAATCCCACCAGCGCCAGCGGTGCCAGCAGCCCGAAGGGGAATGCCACGCCGCACTTCCACAAAAGCACTTGCAGCAATGGCGCGTACTGGCGGGCAAAGTACAAGTCCTGATTACGGCCAATCTCGTCGCCATGCCAAAACAGATACAACTTGTACAGCAGCAGCTTTAAGTAGGCAAAAGGCTGCTGGCCTATAAAGTCCCACGCTTCGGCAAAGAAAAAGTCAGATTGAGCCGAAGGCTGGATCACGCCAGCCTCCACGCGCGGCCGCGCAGTCAATTCCAGCCACGCCGGCCCCGGCTGGACCGCCACAGTCTCGTCGTACTGGGCGTTGTTGCCAATGTAAAAATTGAGACCCGCGTTGTAAGAAATAAGCACCCAATCGCCGCCCACGTAGTAGTTGCGCAGCGTGACCGGCGCGATGGCCAAAGCGGTTCCCAACAACAGCGCGGCCACCCACACTAACCGGCCGCGACGCACCCACACCAACCACAGCGCAGCCACCGGCACAAACGCCAGCACATTCGCCACGCACAGCGCGGAAAGGCCGAAGAGGAATCCAGGCAACAGAAGCCGCCGCGGCCGCCCCTCGACCGCCCACAACAGGGCCCATAACGCGAGCAGATTTAACACCAGCGCAAGGGCCGGCGGCAGCAGTTCAGCCTCAAAAAAAATGAAAGGCCCGTAGCAAGCAGCTAGCCCGGCCGCCAGATAGCCCACGGCAGGCGAGAAGACGCGCCCCAAGCGAAAAATCAGCAGGCACAGCGTGGCCCCTAGCGCGGCTTGGACCAGTCGGGGTAGGGTAAAACTCGGCTCAAAAAGCGCGTAGAGAGCGCCGAGGAAATACGGGTAGAGCGGTGGTTGCCAAAAGGGCTGATCGCCGAAGTGGCCGAGGGCCATGGCCGCGGCCGCTTGGGTATAAGTCTTGGCATCGACGAGGGGAAAATCGTAGAACGGGCTGCGCTGGCTCTGGAAGATGTACAGCAGCCGTAGCGCAAAGGCCGCGCCCCAGACGAGCGCGAGTTTTCCCACTGCCTTAGATACCCAAGCCGGCGTACACCGTGATAAAGCCCTCAGTCACAGTGCGGGTTTTGATGTCTGGATCTTCAAAGTCGCGCGCGTCGAATTTCAGGCCGACCTGCGTGGTCAGCACGTAGCCCTGATATTCGGCCACATTGGTGATTTGGCTCGCCGTGATAAAGGACTGGAAGTTGTTGATCTCGGCCTCCAGATCCCGAAACAGCACGTATTCGACGCCGGTTGCGATGGTCGTGCGACGCATCACGGGCAGTTCTACTACCACGCCGAAGATCTCGGTCAACTCTTCGCGGTCGTCCTTGGTAAACAGGTCGTAGGTCTGGCGGCGGTATTCGCTTTTCCATCTCGGCAGCACCCGCAGGCGCGACAACTCGACGAGATAATCGGCCTTGTTGATGACGCCAAAGAAAAATTCCTCCTCATCCAAGCCGAACTGGGTGCGCGCCGTTTGGCCAAGGCGCTGATGCCACAGGTCGTATTTGAGCGAATTTTTAATCGTCAAATCCTCTAGTGGCTCATACGTGTGGCCGATGTACAGCGAATTGTTGAGCGCGGCGCGCCCCAACAGCGGGTCCAGCACCTCTACGTTGCGGGAGTCGCGCAGGGTATTGCGATTGTCCCACTGGATTAGGTTGTCTGGAATGTCGTCCTCCACGCTTTTGAGCACCTCCATGACCTTGAGCCGCCCCCAATTCGGATGATTCACATCGACGGTCATCACGCCGTATGTGGCGCGGTTGCGCTGGTCTGAGGTAATCCGCTCCTCGCGCAGATGCCCAACGGTCGCGCGAATTTCTGGGGTAATATTGACGCCAGCGTACACGTTGAAACCACTGCGGTCGCGCTTGTAGGGGAAGTCCGGCTCGTTGTCGTTTTCAAAGCGATCGATCCAGCCGTTGTTGTTGGCGTCAATGCCGTAGAGAAATTCGGGCCGATCTACGTGTTGGCGGAGAAAAGGCTCCTCGTAGTCGGGAATCAGATTGATAACGCGGCCGTTGTCGTTTTGGTTGAAATCGGGAATGAAATCGTTGTTTTCGTCCCAACCCGGAAAGACCGCGCGATCTACCGACAGGGCGTCGTTGCGGCCCCAATCCGGGGTGCGGTCTTGATCGTCGTTGTCCTCGACAAATTCCACCAAGAACCGCTCGTTGCTGCCCGGGTTGTGGTCGGCAAAATAACCGGAATTGTAATCGATGAAACCGTCCTGCTCACTGATGTACGTCGAAGTGGCATAATCCGGATCCATGTGAAATGCCTCGACAAAAAAGAAATACGGAGAGGCGCGCTTCCACAGGTTGAGCATAAAGGCGTCCGCCGAGGGCTTCGCGGATGTACCCGACGAGGTGCTGTGATCGGTATTACCCTGGTCGGCACTTGGATAGGGATACTTGCGATACGTGCGGCTGTTGTCCCACTCGCCGTACAAGTGGAAGCCCTTGACATCTTCCAACGCGAGCGTGAACCCAAATATCTGCGTCGCCGTAGGCAGGCCGTACTCAAACGAGACGACCCGCAGATTGGTGTTGTCCTTGACGTTGCCCGTGGCCCGCGCGACCATTAGGAAGATGGGATCATTGCTGCGGCCGGTTTGGCGGTTGGACGTGGCCTGCACTTTGTAGTCGTTGCCCAGCACCAAGTCGAACTGGACCTGGCGAATCTGCGATTTGTCCTGTGACGCGACTAACAAAAAGTCCGCGCTGTTGAAATCGTAGCGCAGGCGGATTTGCTCGTTGCCGTCGGCCGAGATAAAACCCTCCTGCGGGAAGCCGCCTTCGACGACTGGTTCAAACCCAATTTCCTTGCCGCGGTCCACGCTGCCATCCAAATAGGTAATGATGATGTCCGAGCCAGCGCTAAAAAACGCCGCGCCACCCTCGCCATCGGCCGGCGAGTCGTCGCTGAGCAAAATTTCAATCCAAGAAATAGCCTCGTTCTTCTGATCCACGGTTAGTTCGCCCGTGAGGGGATTGCCGCCAAAGCCATCGGTGAGCGTATTCGACTGGTGGGCATTGACGAAGTTGAACCCCAGCGTGGTGAAATCCCCCACTTGAACGGTGGTGCGCCCCCCCATCAGGGAGGTGTTGTTGGTGCGGTTGATGCCCTCGACATTCGTGCCCGAGCCGCCCGATTCGCTCAGCCGCGAATACAGGAAGGTGAGCAAGTATTTGTCCGTGGCTAAGTCAAACTGGACCCCGTCGAAATCGGGCTTGGAAAAGGTCATCGGCGTTAGCGTCGTGCGGATGCCGTTGCCAATGGTGAGGGCGTAGTGGTACTCACCAATAGAGTCCGAGGCGATCAGCAGGCTGTTAAACCAATTGCCAAAGCGGGCGTCCTTGAACAACTCGTTGCCGCGCTGCAAGGGCTGGCTCTGGCTATTGTTGTAAATGAGCCAGCCGCGATTGACAAAATTGCCGAAGAAGTCGTAGAAGTAGCTACCCTGCAACACCACATCGACGTAGCGCTGATAATGCCTGCGGGCGTAATTGGAATACTCCCACTGTCGCCAGCGGTATTCGTTGAAAAGTTCCTGCGGGATATACCACTTTTTTACGGCTGGGTCTATCGCATCAAAAAGAACGCCCGAACCCTGTGGCTCGAACGTGGTCCTACCGCCGCGCTGGACGCCCAGCCGACTGCCGTAGTCCTGGGCTGTGGCCGCGCCGGCTAGGAGGCAAAACAAGGACGCAAGAAAAAAAGGCGATCTCATACCGGGCTCCTTGAAAAAAATAAGGCGATGGGCTTGGCTAGCCCATCGCCTGTAAATCTAAACCGAATGCCGGGTCGAGCCAGCAGAATCTAGTGATTGAATTCGGTTTTGATGCGGCCCCATGTGCTGGACTCAACCGAGGTGGCGGGAGCGGCACCCCAATCAATGGCATCGTCGAGCTCGCTCATGACCATGTCGTTGTCCGCGCGGCAGCAGCCATTGGGCGATATCGACCAGAAACCCTGATAGTCTTCGAGAACCGATCCACCTTCAATGTCGAAGTCGCCGAAGGTCCAGCTAATGGCGATGATCTGACCTTCTTCGAGGTCGGTCTCTTCAGCAGCGTCCCGGTCGCCATCGTCGGGAATGAAGTCAAAGGGCCGGATCCAAGCCTCGTAAAAATACGTGCTCTCGCCAAACTCTTCTCCCGAAAAAGTGTACGCGAACTTCCAAGCGTCGTTGTTGTCTGGATCGACGACCCAATCAAACGGGGGATTGTAACCGCCCCACGCGCCAGCCGTCGGCGGCATGGACCAGTTGTATCCCACCTTGAGGATGCCGCCTTCCGCCCCGGGGGCATAGCCGCCGCCGCCCTCGACCTCGGGGTGACTCGGCGACACATAGACTTCCCAAGCGTCGTCTGACCACCAAGCATTGGGCTCTTCGGCGTCGCGGGTGTGGACGTTGTCGAAGACCTCGGCCATGAAATAGAGCAGGTCGGTATTATCGTTCCAACCGACAATCTGCCGCACGCTCAGGTCGCTTACGTCGATCTCACCGCGCGCCTTGCTGTACACCGAGTCGGAGTACTTGTCGTTGCCGACTTCGTAGGGAATCTGGGGCACGGCGGCCCAATCGGCGTGATTGCCGTCGATGACCGGTATGTTTTCATCTGGGAACTGCACGGCGAACAGAAGTTCGCCAGGCGGGAAGTGAGCCAGAGCCGGTAGCGCAACCACCGCGGCGAGTAAGGCACTTACTAACGTTTTGCGCATCTCCATCTCCTTGGAAATTGGCGTGAATAGAACGAGTTACTAAAGTACGCCTCAAGGTACTCCCAACGACCTTCAAAGTCAAGCATCTTTTTCGCTGTACTGCCGCTCTCGCGTTCTCGTTGTAAAAATAGACAACTTATTGTTATTAAACGTTTTACCTACTCATCTCCCAATACCTGACGAATGCGCTCGGCCTCGCGGTGCGCCGGGTCCAAGCGCAGCAAAGTCGTCCAAGCAGCAACCATTTCCGCCAAGCGCTGCTGGCGGCGGTACAGCTCGCCCAAGCGGTAATACGCCTTAGCGGATTCGGCGTCTAGCGCCACGAGCGCGGTGTATTGCCGGATGGCATCTTCTATGCGGCCGATGCGCTCGTAGGCGCGGCCTAGGTTGTAGTAAGCTCTCAGATGGTGCGGTGCCAAATTCAGCACCGTACCATAGTGTCCTATAGCCTCCTCGTAGCGACCGACTTTCTGGTAGGTCAGGCCGAGATTGAAATGCGTTTCAACGTGGGTGGGATTCAGAGCTAGCGCGGTCTTAAAAGACGCGAGAGCCTCCTCGTAGCGCCGCGCTGCACTGTGCAGTATTCCGAGATTAAAATGCGCCCGCAGCCGAGTCGGCTGGATGGCCACGGCCCGCTGGTAGTGATGAAAAGCGCGGGCGTATTGTCCCTGCTGATAGTAGGTAAACGCGAGATTGTCGTGGGCGCGGGCGTTGTCTGGATAGCGCGCTAAGACTGCGGTAAACAAGCGGGCGTCGCTGTGCCAATCTCGGTTGCGGACGATGCTGCGCACACAGCACAGCACGATCGCGCTTAACACAACCGCCCAAATTAATCGTCGCTGTCCCGGACTTCTCCGCAGCCAGCACTGCCCGGCCCACCCCCAAGTCAGGGCCACCGGGATCATGGCCAAGTGCAGATAGCGCTCGGCCATGCCGCTCGGTGCGAGGAAAAGCAAATTGGCGACCGGCAGCAGGCACGCGGCAAAGAACGCGCTGGCAAGGACGAGAAAGCGCGACCGCACCACCCAAGGCAGCGCGATCAACGCGGCCACACAGGCCAAGCCCGCGACAAACCACAAATCCCAAGGCGACGCTACCGGGGGAATCGACGCATACGAGTAATCCGCCGACAAATGCAGCGGCGCAACGATCAGCAGCAAATAGCGCGGCAGAATGGCCACGGCCGTACCGAGCCGCTGCCACGGGCCAAGGTCGGCCAAAAAATTGGTAGAAACCGGCCCCGCAGGAGCGTCGGCCAACGCCAACCAACGCAACGCCAAGACGCCGAGCAAGGCCACTCCATATCCCCAGTGTCGCTTGCTCCAAGCCGCTATCCCCTCCCGTGAATCGGCCAAGAAAAGCGCGACCGGCAAAACCATCGCCGTCTCCTTCGACAGGCACGCCCCTGCGTATAGCAAATAGGCTAGTACGCTCCGCCGCCGATGCGCTAGCAAAGCACTCAGCGACAACAAGCTGGCCAGCAAGTCGCCCCGCGCCGAGATCCAAGCGACTACTTCAGTCTGGAGGGGATGACTCGCGTACAGCAAAGCGGCCCACAGCGCGGCGCGATCCTCGCCGAGCAGGTCTCGGGCCAATGCGTATAGGAGCAAGCTATTGACCGTGTGCAATAAGACGTTGGTTAGATGATACCCCCAAGGGGCCTCCCCGAAGAGCTGGAAATCGAACCCCAGCGAGAGCAAGGTGAGCGGTCGGTACAGCTCCAGTCCCATCCAGCTAGCGCCAAAAAGCTCGCCTAGCGCCAACCCACGCACCGCGTCGCTAGCGAGGTACGCCGAGTCGTCGAACACAAAGCCGTTGCCCAAGGTGTTGGCGTAACACGCCAGGGCCAACGCCGCTATGTAGATAAAGTGCGAGGTCAAAAACCGATTTCCTTAAACAAATGTTTCTTTGTATAATGCAAAGTAATTATGAACGTGCTAAGCAGAAATGTTTTGCGGCGCAGATGCGCCACGGCGTGGACGGCGTTGGTTTTATCGGTCGCGTGCAGCCAGCAAGACGCGCCACCGGTAGCCTTAGTCGGCGACGTGCCCATCACAAGTGCCGAACTGCGCCAATTTGCGTCAAACGTGCTGCCGGGGCTACGTCCGGTCCAACAGGGCCAAGCGGCGCGGCAAGACTACTTGCAGACCTTGATCGACCGCCAGCTCATGTTGCGCCACGCACGCGAAATGGGAATAGACCGCGAGCCGTCCGTGTGGGTTGAGCAGCTACTCCAGCGGCGCACCTATCTAGCGAACCTATACCGGAAGCGCGACCTGCATCCCCAAGCGCAAGTTACGGACGCGGACATCGCCCGCTTTTTCGCCGAACACAACCTCGGGCGCGAACGCCTCATGACCGCCATTTTGGTTCAAACCAAGGCCGAAGCACAAGCGATCCAGCGCCAGCTCGCAGTCGGCGCTTCCTTTGCCGAACTCTCCGCTCAACACACGCTCGACCCGCGCGCGGCCGCCCAGCGCGGCCGAATCGGCTTTGTCAATCGCTCCATGGCCAGCCGCCTCGGAGTGCCAGAGGTCGTATTCGATCATCAACCGACCGACGTCGTATCCGAGCCGTTGCCCTTGGGGCGGCGATTCCACTTGGTGCGCTTTACAGAGGACCGCCAAGTAGAAGTCGATAGCCAGCGAGACTTGCTCGCCCGCGAGCTAGCCAAAGCCAAGAGGCGGGAGGTCGAAAAGAAGCAGGTCGAGCTCCTCGCCTATGAATTGGGCTGGCATTTGACTGCGCAGGGCCTAGCCGCCTTGCCATCGCGCGCGAATGCGCCTCTGTTCGCGTACGCCAACGGTCAGGTCTCCACCGAGGAATATCTAGAAGTTCTTAAGAAGCATCGGGTAACGCGCCCAGAGGCGCTGCAAGACAGCGCGACCATTGCGGCCTTTGCCCGCCGCGCCATCCTGCCGGAACTTGTCTTGGCCGATGCGTCGGAAAAGGCAGGCTATCACCAAGAGCCAGAAGCCGCAGCACATTTGACCAAGGCCGACGAAGAATTGCTGCTCAAAGCCGTGTATCAACGCCAAGTAAGCGCCTCAGTCACCGTGGACACCGCCGCTGTCGAGCGCTATATCGCCGCGCATACCGAGCGATTTACCATCCCGGAATCCATCTGCTTTGACGAGTTGATCGCGCCCAGCCCACAAGAGGCGCAGCAACTCAAAGACACCTTGACAGGCCAAGAGGATTTGGCCGCCTTGGCCAAGGCGCGCGGCTTCCCGTTGCGACCGCGGCGCGCCGATGGTCTCGTCTGCATGCACCGCTACAACAGCATTCCGTATCCCCAACTCTGGCGCGCCCTGCAACAGGCCGAGGTAGGCGTCCTCAACGGCCCAGTGCGAACCCGCGAGGGATTTGCCTTATTCGTGGTAATCCGCACCGAGCCAGCCCGCCCAGAGCCGCCACAACAAGCACGGCAACGAGCACGGGCAACCCTCGTGCAGCAGGCCGAACAAGCGCGCTTTGACCAATGGATTGCGTCGCTGCGAGAAAAATACCGCGACGAAATCGACATCTCCGCCGAGCAACTCGCCGCCGCTTTGCCCGATTCGCTGCTAGCCAGCTTAGGACCGCGCGAGTGAAACCTTGGAGGGAATTCCCATGACTATCCAACGCATACCCTTACGCTGGATCCTGCCGTTGTTCCTTTTGTTGAGCCAAGCGAGAGCGCAGGAGGGATTTGAACTGACCGCCGACGGCGTGACCATAAATCGCGCCGCGCAGTGGGAACACTGGACGCGGCCCAAACACGCCGTGCGCATCGATCCCCAGACCCACGCCCTCACGCCGCGCCGCATCGGCCAATCGACCGACGCCATCTTAGACATCGATCGCTTCCAGACCCTGATCGGAGACCAAAAGGCATACGAAAAGATAGTCAAGGAATTGAATCGCGCTGACCGCCCCGTACCACTCAACATCCGCATGGCTCCAGCCACGGTAGCCGGGGTACCGATCGTCTATCTAAAGGCTAACACCAAGAAAAACATTGAGGTCGGCGATCCAATTATCTGGTACTACTATCACGGCGGCATCCGCCACGCTGGCACCAGCGTCGAAACCGCCGGCACCATTCTCGACGGTGATCCCACGACCTATTGGGAACCCAGCACCTTGGTCTCCCGCGCCGAATACAATGACCTCCCGCCGGCTGCCAAAGGACCTATCTACTTTATCGTCAAAGGCGACGATGGCCTAGAACGGCGAGTAGATGAAGCCACGTATGACGCCGCCGCCCCGGGTGATCGCCGCGTCGAATACCACAATCACTCGCTCGAAAACTGGACGGTCGATATCGATTTGGGGCGACTGGTTCCACTCTCCAAGGTGGTACTGCGCTTCCTAGATCCCAGCGAGGGCGAGCCTTTTCGCCAAGTGCGCTTGCTCGGAACGCCTTCGGACGCGCGGGGCGCGGATTTGTCGCTCATCGACCGCACCATTGCCCCGGTCGAAAATCAAACCTCGGTGGAGTTCAACCTCGACCCAAACGACGAGGGTTTTTACCGACAACTCCACATCCTCCGCATCGCAGTCACCGACAGCAAGTTAGACAAATTCGCGGTCGTGACGGAAGCCGAGTTCGCAGCCCTGCCACTCGACGAACAGGGCGGCATTGACTACCACATCGTCAACGCGGCGGGCACTGAGACCAAGGTCGCTCGCAGCATATACGAGGACGTCGCTCCCGAGCGCCGCGGTCGCCTCGTCCACTACCGGCGCGAGCGGCCCCGCCTAGCGGCGGTAGAAGTGTGGACCCAAGGCGACAACATCGCCCTCGACGTCGTCGACGGTGGCGGTAGCGTCGAACTAACCGGTACCTTCGGCGGCCTGCCCGGGTTTGACGGCCGCTATGAAACCAACTTCCTCCAATTCGTCTGGTCGCCCGACCCCCGCTTTGAAGACCGCGGCATTATGACTCTCGACCTCGGCGCCCGCTTCTGGATCAACTACTTCCGCATGGTCGGCGGCATCAGCGGAGTCGATGAGATGGTGGTGCGCATCTCTGACGGATCGCGCGATTCCAACGGCAGCCTGAAATGGCGCGAGATGTACCGCCAGACAGGATCTGCACCAAACTCTACCCCGTGGTCGGGGGTATCAGTAGGTACGTCGGAGAGCGGGTTCGAAAAACTCGAGCAGGTGCGCTACCTCAACAGCCAGATATACACTAGCCAAGCGGGCCGCGCTGGCGGGTACAACACCGGCGACCGCATCCGCGAGGTACAGCTATTCGGCGAAGGCTACCCCTCTGAGGTCACGCTCACCTCGCCGATGATTGAGCTGCCCGGCTCGGTCATTCTCGGTCGCATCGAATGGGAGGCCGACCTGCTGGACTCCGAACGAGTCGATGTCCAGATCCGCACGCGCACCGGCGACCGTCTCGTGGAAATCGTCGAGTACTACGGCAACGGCGGCGACCTCAAAACCGAAACCGATTACAACAACCTGCCGACCAGCTTTAAGGGGCCAGTCGTCAATCGGCTACAACCCGGCGGCGGCTGGAGCAGCTGGAGCCAGCGCTATACCCGCTCGGGTCAGCTCGTGACCTCCCCCAGCCCGCGTCGCTTCTTGCAGATCCAAGCGCGGCTGCTTTCCACCTCGCCCGACGTGGCGGCCAGCCTGCACTCCATTGCCGTGGAATTCCTGCCCCCGGTGGCGCATCGGACAATCGCCGAGATCTGGCCCAATACGGTCGAGCCACGGGAAATGAGCGAGTTCGAACTTTACCTAAAGCCCATCTTTGTCGAGCACCAGCCCGGAGGGCCACCCAGCCGGCGCTTTGACGAGATCCTGCTAGACGCCGCGCCCATAGAGACACTCTCTATCACCGACGTGGCTCTCGGCCACGAGGGGGATTTTGACCGGGGGCAACCCCGCCGCCTCTTCTCCGCCTTCAGCGCGGATGTGCTGATCGACGCGGCCACTGGCGATTCCCTGAAAATCTTTCCGGCCGACACCGGCACCAGCCTGCGGTTGCTCCTCCCCGAAAAGGTAGCCCTGCAGACCGCCAGCGACGACACCCGCACCTATTATCGGGTCGTAACAGAGGAGGGCGAGCAGGTGCCCGTAGATGGCGACAGCCGCATCCTCAACGAGCTGACCTATCTCGGCCTGCCGCCCGAGGAGCAAGGCGACATCCTCTACTTCGCCCTGCGCGGCCGCGACGCCGACGGCAACCCCATTGCCGAAGCCGTAGAGGAGTTCGCATACCATAGCTTGGCCGATTCGCTTCAAGGCGAAATTCGCTACTTTCGCCGGTTAGTGGGCAAAGGCGGAGAATTCCCTTTTGACCAGCAGGGAAACCCATTGACCCAAGGCGCGTACAATGCCCTGCCCCGGAGTCAGCAAGGGTCCATCGCCGCAGCCGGCGAACTGGTGAGGGTGCGCTTTCACGCCTCGGTGCTGCTCAACGGCACTACCGTAGATGCCGCAATCCGCGATTCAGCTTTTCCCGATACCTACCAGCAAGTCGATCCAGGCGACGCTACAGCCCTGACGCCCGGCACCGCCCTGAGTATCTCCGTGCCCTTGTCCAACCGCGTCGTACAGGGCGTCGCCATCGCGCCGAATCCTTTTACCCCAAATGGCGACGGCACCAACGATCAAGCCCACATACGCTTTGCACTCGGCAACCTCAATGCCGAGCGCACCATCCAAGTGCGCATCTTCGACTTGGCCGGGCATTCCGTGTGGAGCGAACGACGACAGGGCTTTGGCGAGCAGATATTCACTTGGGACGGGCGCGGCGACGACGGGCAACTCGTGCCGCCAGGAGCGTATCTCTGCAAGATAGACGCCGACGTAGATGCAGCTTCTGCATCCCACACCAGTAAGACGCACTTGATCGGGGTGGCGTACTGATATCGCCACCCCGCCATCCCTTGAGCGCGACTTCACCAACTTCACAGCGGCCCGGCCTCCGCGCCCTGCTCGTCGGTGCAGCCGGTGCTTGGGCCATTGGTGCTGGCGTCCCGTATTGCAACATGGTGCTCCACGGCTCTCGGATCGCCTCGTACTTCAATACGCCCGCCGCCATCATTCTCTTCTTCTTTCTGGTCTTTGTCGGCAACACGCTGCTGGGCTTCATGCGCCGCTCGTGGATGCTGAATCGGGCCGAGTTGGCGCTCATCTACATTATGTGGATCGTCGCCACCTCAATCCCCGAATGGGGACTTACCGCCTTTCTCCTGCCCGATATTACCAGCGTCATCTACTATGCCACCCCCGAGAACAACTGGGCCGAACTCCTCCATCCACTCATTCCCGATTGGATCATCCCCCACCACGACTTCGACCAGATCAAGAACTTCTACGAAGGCGCGCCGCAGGGCCAAGGCATCCCGTGGGCGTTGTGGCTGTCCCCGCTGGCGTTTTGGGTACCTTTCGTGCTGGCACTCTACGTGGCGATGATTTCCATTGTGGTTGTCTTGCGCAAACAGTGGATCGAGAACGAACGCCTAATCTTCCCGCTGGTCCAGCTCCCCATCGCCATGCTCCAAGAAGAAAATCAGCGCCCCGGATTACTCAACGCCTTTTTCAAAAATCCGCTGATGTGGATCGGCTTTGCCATACCCGCCTTCATCCAGAGCGTCAATGGTCTCAATCACTATTTCCCCTACTTTCCCCGCGTCGGTCTCGACAGCTCAGTTCCGCTCTTCCGCGACAGCATCCAGATTCCACTCCGGCTCAGCTTCCAGATGCTGGGCTTTTCCTACTTCGTCAATCGCGACATAGCCTTTGGACTGTGCTTCTTCTATCTGCTCAACACCGTTCAGCAGGGAATCTTCAACGTACTCGGCGTCCAGAAGATCGATCCCGTACTCGGAGCCTACAGTACCTATACGGGTTCGATCGTCGTCCACCAAGGATTCGGGGCTGTCATCGCGTTAGTTCTCTTCGGCCTGTGGAACGCCCGCGACCACCTGCGCGCGGTCTGGCGCAAAGCGATCTCCGGTGCCTCCGACATTGACGACTCCGGCGAAATTCTCTCCTACCGGACTGCACTCTTGATGCTGGCGGGCAGCCTGACCTTTATGGGCGTGTGGCTCTGGCAATCAGGGCTGCCCGCTTGGGTTACCCCCATCTATCTCTTTTTTGCTTTTGTGCTCTTCATAGGCATCACCCGCGTCGTTGCCGAAGGAGGCTTGGCCTTTATCTTCGCGCCGATGATCGCCTCGGATTTTGTCGCCGCCGGCTTTGGCACCCGCACCATCGGCTCCTCCGGCGTCATGGCCTTGGCCTTTACATACATATGGGCCAGCGACATTCTCACCTTTGTCATGGCCTCCTGCGCCAATGGCCTCAAACTCGCCGAGGAGACGATAAAAAAAGGACGCCGCATCGTCTTTTGGGGCATCCTCTTGGCCATCCTCGTGACTCTCTTTAGCTCGATTTGGGCCATCCTCGATCTAGGCTACCGCTACGGGGGAATCAATACCGATTCCTTCTTCTTTGGCGGCGCGGCGCGCTACCCCTTTGACAACGCCGCCGCGCGGCTGCAATCCCTCGACGGCCCGCATTGGGAAAACTGGATCTATACAGCCATTGGTGCCGGGGCCATGGTACTTTTGATGGCCGCCCGCCAGCACATATCTTGGTGGCCTTTCCACCCGTTGGGTTTTCCGATCAGTGCCGTCTTTGGCACGATGTTTTTTAGTGTATTCCTAGCTTGGCTCTGCAAGACGCTCGTCCTGCGCTACGGGGGGCCGGCGCTCTATCTCAAAACCCGCCCCTTCTTCATGGGCCTGATTCTCGGTCAGTTCGTCACGGCCGGCATCTGGTATGCCATAGACTATTGGGCCGGCGAAAGCGGCAACGCCGTAATGAGTTGGTAGTTTAGCTCAGTTAGGTTCTGGACAACCATGTAGCCGTCTGGCGGCAACGGCACCCCTGCGCTAACTTTATTTTTCTACGCGGAACCACGCTCCGCACCGCAACATCTATATAGCGATCCCAAGCCTAATCCCCATGGACCATAGCGCACTCTCACCCCTTCTCACACACTTAGCCGCACTGCGCCGCCGCGCCTTGGGCCTAACCATATTCTCTGCGTTGGCCTTGGGTCTAGCCGCAGGCTTGATGTCTGTCTTGCTGTGGGTCCTGCTCGAAGCGCTTTTTTTTCTCTCGCCACCCTGGCGCACGGGCTTGGGAATCTTGGCACTTTTGAGTACCGGAGGGGTGCTGGCATTTGCTCTCAAGCGGCACTTACCCGTTCTCCTCTCGCAGCACCGCTTCGCCCTCTTCGTAGAAAGGCGCTGTCCCCCGCTCCAACAGCGGCTGATTAGCGCACTAGAGCTATCCGGCACAGACCCATCCCTTCACTCGCCCGCGCTGCTTGCGGCTGCGAGCGAGCGGGCCACCGCGCTCTTGCGCACCACCGACCCTTCCCAAATCCTCGACCGTCGGCCGCTCTACGCCTACCTGCGCCTGCTTGGCGGAGCAGTGGCCATCGCGCTTCTCTGCGGTGCGCTGTTTGGCGACGACCTCGCCCAAGCTGCCCAGCGCTGTGCCCATCCCCTCACCGCGTACGAGCGTCCGCCGCGCACCCTGATCACCGTCCAGCCTGGCGACCTCGAAGTCATCAAGGGCGACGACGCCACCCTACAAGTGCATTTTGCCGGCGACAAGCCGCGCCGCGCGCGCATCGAACGCCGCCCAAGTGCAGAAGCACCCTACCAGACCGAAGAACTCGTAGTCGATCGTGCCGACTCCGTCGCCTACACCTTTCCCCAGGTCCAGCGATCCTTCCACTACGCCATCGCAGTCGGCGACGACCGCTCGCCCGAATACGAGGTGCGCGTCATCGACCCGCCGGCCGTCAAGCGATTGCGCCTGCACTACCAGTACCCCGCTTACAGCCAGCTACCCGACCGCATCGAAGAGGAAGGCGGCGACATCCAGGGCCTGCCCGGCACCCGCGTCGCCCTCGAAATCGCGGCCAACAAGCCCCTGTCCAAGGCCACCTTGGTCCTCGACGACACCTTGTCAATCGCCGCCCGGCTCGACGGTGCGACTGCCCGAGTCGCCTTCCAAATCGAGCGCACGGGTGCATACCACATCGCCCTCGTCGATCGCAAGGGAGCGACAAACCGCGACCCCATCCGCTATGCCATCCAAGTGCGCGAAGACCAAAAGCCAGTGGTCGCCATTGTCGATCCCGGCCGCGACAGCGACCTGCCCGAGTCCCTCAAAGTACTGCTCAAGGCCGAGGCCAGCGACGATTTTTCAGTCGAGGAAATCGCCTTGGTCTATCGAGTCAACAACGACTCCGAACAGCGCCGAGCTTTGCCCATCACCCCCCAGCGCGAGGTACTCATCAGTCACATCTGGGATCTCTCAGCCGCTAACCTCTTGCCCGAAGATCGCATCTACTACCACCTAGAAGCCCTCGACAACAATCAAGTTGCCGGCCCGCAAAAGGGTCAGAGCCGCCAGTACGTACTGCGCTTCCCCTCCCTGTACGAACTCTACTCAGAAGCCGACCAAGCCCAACAGGAACAACTATCCTCCTTGGATGAACTCGCGGCCGAAGGACAAGCTCATCAGGAGTACATCGAGCGGGTGCGCCGCGAGCTGCTCAAAAGCGAAGAACTAAGCTGGGAGCAAAAGAAGGAACTCGAATCAACACTCACAGCCGAAGCCGAGCGCGCCCGCGCTGTAGAAGAGCTAGCGGCTGAATTGGAGAAAACCATTGACTCCATGCAGGACGAGGGCACGGGCAGCGAAGAACTGCTCGACAAGCTCGACCACATCCGCGAACTCATGGGCGACATTGCCACCCCCGAAATGCAGCAGGCCCTCGCCGACCTACAAAAAGCCGCCAGCGATCCAGACCCCCGAGTCCTCGCCGAAGCCCTCAAGCGCTTTAACGAAGACCAGCAAGCCTTCCAGCAACGGCTCGACCGCACCATTGCCCTGCTCGAACAGGTGCGGACCGAGCAGCAGTTGCGCGCCATCGTCGAGCAAGCCGCAGAACTAGCCCGACGCCAGAGCCAGATCAACCGCGAGCTTGCGGACGGCCAGAGCGGCCTGCGCCAGCAGCTACAGGAAGGCAGTTTGCAGCGCGACACCGAGCGGCTCGCCGAACAGCTCCAGGACCTGAGCGATTCCACAGCCGAGCAAAACCCCGCGCTCTCCGAACAGCTAGCACATCGCGCCGAGGACATAGAGCGCAAGGCACTCGCCGAGCGGATGCGTCAGATGGTGCGTCAGATGCGGGCCAAATCCCCAGGTGCGGCCCAGCAGAGCGGACAGGCGCTAGCCGCAGACCTCGACGCGCTAGCCGAGGACTTGCAGCGGATGCAAGACGAATACCTCGCCGCAGAAAAGGACCAACTCAGCCGCGAGTTGCGCCGCGCCATGCGCGATCTCGTCCAACTATCCCAACGCCAAGAGAGCCTGTTTGCCGACGCCCGCGCCCAAGACCAATTCGCGCTCATGCAAGGTACCAGCCACGTCGTGGAGCGCATCGCCGCCGTGGGGGAGCGCACCTTGGCCCTCGCTCCCGATTTACGCGCAACCGTCGGCTATGCCCTGCGCGAGATGCACGACGCAGCCCAACGCCTCGGCCAGCGCGACGTGCAAGGAGCGCGCCATTTCCAGCGCAAGGCCATGCGCTATCTCAATGAAACCGTGCTCCTCCTGCGCGAGAGCCTCGACAACCTCGCCAAAGCGCAGACCCCTTCGGCCTTTGCCGAGGCCATGCAGCAGCTACTCGGCCTCTCCGAACAGCAGAGCCAGCTCAACCAAGCATCCGAGCAGGCCATGGGCCAGATGCCGGGATCTTCACTCCAGCAGCAAATCGCACGCCTCAGTGCCCAACAGCAGGGCCTCATGCAGGCGCTCGACGAGATCGCCCGCTCGCTGCGCGGGCACCGAGGGGCGCAACAGCGCGTGCAGGCCATCCAAGACGAGATGCGGGACGTGCTCGCCGACTTGCAGCGCGGGCGGCTCACCCAGCGCACGCGGCAAAATCAGGAGCGCATCTACCAGCGCATGCTCGACGCCAGCCGCTCCATCCACAGCCGCGGCTTTGACGAAAAGCGGCGCAGCATCACCGCCACCGACCAGCCCTACGTCGGCCCAACCGCCCTACCCGCCGATCGCGGACAGACGCCCGACCTGTGGCGCGAAGCCCTGCGCCAAGCGCTCGCCGGTCCTTATCCCGAGGAGTACCGCGCCTTGCTCCGGCGCTACTACGACCAAATCTACCAAGACCTGCAAGTGCGCGAAGCCCCATGAAAATACCCACTCTCATCTGCGCGCTCGGCCTGTGGAGCGCGACTGCTGCGACCGCCGACCTGCAAGCACAAGTCGAGCAAGCGCGTCTATTGCTTGAACACGACGCACAGGCGGCCTGCACCGCCCTGCGATCAGTAGTCGAAGCCCCGCAACGCGGTCCGTGGACCGAACCGGCCCGGCTACTGATAGCCGAGTGCAGCCTGCGCCTCGGTGATCTAGACCGCGCCGACCGCTTGTGGGCGGACTTGGAAAAGCGCGGCGGTCCGACTGCGTACGCGGCTCGCTATCACCGCGCTGAGCTGCTTTACTTCCGCGGCGACTTTGCCGCAGCTACAGCCGCCTTGGCCGCGCTGGCCGCAGCCGACCCAAGCCATGTCCTCGCCAACGATGTCCTCGCCCTGCTGGCCGTCTGCGAAGAGTACGCCGCGTCCGATGTCCTCGCCGATCTCAGCCGCGCTCAACTCTTAGAACGACAAGGGCAGAGCGAAGCAGCCGACGCGCACTGGGCTGCCCTCGAAGAGGATGCAAGTCTCGCCGAGTGGAGCTTGCTCATCCGCGCCGACCTGCGCGCCCAACAAGATCGTCTCGACGAAGCTATGACCCTGTACCAGCGCCAAATCGCTCGCTTCCCCCAAGGCGAGCACATCGTCGCCGCTCATCTCGGCCTAGCCGCGCTCTACGAGCGCCAAGGCGCGATTGAGCAAGCCCTCAAAACCTACGAGACCGCACTCCTCCAGCACCCACACGATGCCCGCGCCCCAGAGGCGCGCCTACACATCGAGCGGCTCCGCCACTTGCGCGAAAGCGGCTGATCCCATGCCCATCCTCTTTGCCTTAGCCCTTTGCACCCTCGCCCTCCTCCCGGCCCGCGCCGAGCAGATCCTCGTGCCCATGGACACCTCCCAGCGCGACCATCTCCGGGCCTACGGTCTTGCTTTCTGGACTTTGGAGCGCGGCATTCCGGTCGAGTGGCTGCTCAACTATCGCGGCGGCTCATTCCTCGTCGAAGCACACGCCCTCATCGCCAGCGAAGCCATCTTGCGCGGCGTCAGCACCGAGCACATCTCTGAGGCCCAAGTTGCCCAGATCTACGCGGAAATCGACGCGTCGAATATGGAAGTCGTGCGCTTGGAAAAGGTGCCGAAGATCGCCGTGTACACGCCTCCTAATAAACAGCCTTGGGACGACGCAGTGACCCTCGCGCTGGAATACGCCCAAATTGACTACGAAAAGATCTGGGACGACGACGTGCTCCAAGGCGCGCTCGACAACTACGATTGGCTGCACCTGCACCACGAGGATTTCACCGGCCAGTACGGCAAGTTCTACGGCTCGTACAGCAATCAGGCTTGGTACCGCGAACAGCAGGTCGCGTACGAGCAGATGGCGCGCCGCCTCGGCTACGCCAAGGTCTCCGCGCTAAAAAAGGCCGTGGTCGTCAAAATCTACGAATACATGGCCGCGGGCGGCTTCCTCTTCGCCATGTGCTCGGCCACCGACACCTTTGACATCGCCCTCGCTGCGCTCAACGTGGATATATGCCACGCGGTCTTCGACGGCGACCCAGCCGACCCCAACGCCCAAGCCCAGCTCGACTTCAGTCGCACCGTGGCCTTTGAAAACTTTGTGCTCGAAACCAACCCGCTCGTGTACGAATTCTCAAACATCGACACCACGCCGGACGACATGCGCCGAATCCGCACGGCCGAGGCCGAGTATTTCACGCTATTCGAGTTCTCTGCCAAATACGACCCCGTGCCGACTATGCTCACCCAGTGCCACACCAACATCGTCGATGGCTTCCTCGGCCAAACCACGGCCTTCCGCCAGTCGCTGATCAAGGACTCGGTCATCCTCCTCGGCCAAGAAGAGGGCACCGACAGCGTCAAGTACATCCACGGCCGCGTCGGCAAGGGCACTTTCACTTTCTACGCCGGCCACGACCCAGAAGACCACCGGCACCACGTCCACGATCCGCCGACCAACCTCACCCTGCACCCCAATTCGCCTGGTTATCGGCTAATTCTGAACAACGTGCTCTTCCCGGCAGCAAAGAAAAAGGAGCGCAAGACCTGAGTATTTGAATGGCCCTTGCAAAGACGGTATTTTTCCCAACTCACCAACCCATTCTCCTGAAAGGAAGTACATGTCAGATACCGAGGCCGTAGCTCAGCTCGGCCAAATCAGGGACCGCATCTACGGCGAGATCGGCCAAGTCGTCATCGGCCAGAAGCAGATCGTCGAGGAACTGCTCATAGCCTTGCTCGCCGGCGGCCACTGCCTACTGGTAGGCGTACCTGGCTTGGCCAAAACTACGCTCATCCAAACCCTCGCCCGCACGCTCGATCTCTCATTTGGCCGCATCCAATTCACTCCAGATCTCATGCCCTCGGACATCACCGGCACTGAAGTACTCGAGGAGGACATCGACACCGGCCGCAAGGCATTTCGCTTCATTCGCGGGCCCCTGTTTGCCAACGTCATCCTCGCCGACGAAATCAACCGCACGCCTCCCAAGACCCAAGCGGCCCTACTCCAAGCCATGCAAGAACACGCGGTCACCGCGGCCGGCGAGACCATGCAGCTCAGCGAGCCATTCTTCGTGCTCGCCACCCAAAACCCCATCGAGCAGGAGGGAACCTATCCCCTGCCTGAAGCCCAGCTCGACCGCTTTATCTTCGAGTTGTGGATCGACTATCCCAGCGACCGCGAGGAAGAGGACATCGTCCGCGCCACCACCAGCGTCGCCCAAGCCACCGTCAGCCAAGTCGTCGATGCCGAGCAGATCGTCGAACTACAACAACTCGTGCGCCGGGTGCCCGTAGCCGATCACTGCGTCCGCTACGCCGTCTCGCTGGTGCGCTCCTCCCGGCCCGTGGACGCCCAAGCGCCGGACTACATCCGCGAAATGGTTAGCTGGGGCGCTGGACCGCGCGCCTCCCAGTACTTGGTCTTAGCAGCCAAGGCGCGGGCCATCCTCGCTGGCCGGCACTCGGTCGCCATAGAGGACATCCGCGCCGTGGCCCTGCCGGTGATGCGCCACCGCCTAGTCGTCAACTTCCACGCCGAAGCACAAAACATCAGCGCAGTCGGCCTAATCGAACGCCTGCTCGCCGACGTGGAGCCAGAATCCTAGCGTGAGCAAAGCTGTCTCCTACCTCCACCCGGAAACCATCTCGCGCCTCTCGCGCCTCGACCTGATTGCGCGGCTCGTGGTCGAAGGCTTTATCACCGGCCTGCACCGCAGCCCGTACCACGGCTTCTCGGTCGAATTCTCCGAGCACCGTCCCTACATGCCGGGCGACCCCCTGCGCGACCTCGATTGGAAGGCATACGCCAAGTCCGACCGCCTGTACGTCAAACAGTACGAAGAAGAAACCAATCTCAAAGCCTATCTGCTGCTCGACGTGTCCGGCTCCATGGACTTTGCAGCCGGCGCGCCGCTGAGCAAATTTCGCTACGCGGCCTCTTTGGCGGCTGCACTGTCGTACCTCATGCTCAAGCAGCGCGACGCAGTCGGCCTGTTGCTCTACCACCACCAGACCGAGGCGTACGTGCCGCCGCGCTCAGTGCAAAGCCACCTCCAAGTCCTTCTCAAGACCATCGACCAAGCGAGACCGCACAACGAGACGAGCATGGCCCCGGCCTTCCACGACCTCGCCGAGCGCATCCGCCGCCGCGGCCTCGTCATCGTGCTCTCCGACCTGCTCGACGCGCCTGACCAAGTCCTCGAAGGGCTGCGCCACTTCCGCCACTTGCGGCACGAAGTGATCGTCTTCCACCTGCTCGACCCCCGCGAGCGCGACCTCGCCTTCCGCGACCAGACCCGCTTCTACGACCTCGAAGACCCAGACCAAACCCTCACCACCCAGCCCTGGCACATCCAGCACGAATACCGCGCGCTGATGGACGAGCTGATCCAGACCTATCGGCTCGGGTGCGCCGAGGCCGGCATCGACTACGCCCTGCTCGACACGGCAACCCCCTTTGACGTGGCCCTATCGCGCTACCTAGCGCAGCGCAAAAAAATGGGTTAGCCGCCGTCCCGTCCTGAAACTTGACTTTTTTGTACAGATTCATAACTTCTTGAGACCGCGCCTAGATACAAGGAGCCAACATGAGCGAAAGCACCCAAACCCTAGAGCAATTTGCCAACCGCGATTACGAGTGGGGATTCGTCACCGACATAGAGGCCGACTCGGCCCCACCCGGCCTCAACGAAGAGATCATTCGCTTCATCTCCGCCAAAAAGAACGAGCCTGAGTTCATGCTCGAGTGGCGGCTCAAAGCCTATCGCCGCTGGCTCACTATGGAAGATCCAACGCGCCGCAAACAGAGCCAGCGCTGGGCCATGGTCCACTATCCCGACATCAACTACCAAGACATCGTTTACTACTCGGCCCCCAAGCAGAAACAGCTCGACAGCCTCGACGAGGTCGATCCCGAAATTTTGGCCACTTACCAGAAGCTGGGCATCCCGCTCGAAGAGCAGAAAATGCTCGCTGGCGTGGCTGTGGACGCCGTCTTCGACAGCGTCTCCGTGGCCACGACGTTCAAGGACAAGCTAGCCGAGTTGGGCATCATCTTTTGCTCCATGTCCGAAGCCATCCAAGATCACCCCGAGCTCGTGCGAAAGTACCTCGGCTCGGTCGTGCCCTATTCCGACAATTTCTTCGCCACCCTCAACTCCGCGGTCTTCACCGACGGCTCCTTCGTGTACGTGCCCCCGGGCGTGCGCTGCCCCATGGAACTATCGACGTACTTCCGCATCAACGCGGCGAACACGGGCCAATTCGAGCGCACCTTGGTCATCGCCGACGAGGGGTCGTATGTGTCATATTTAGAGGGCTGTACGGCGCCCATGCGCGACGAAAACCAGCTCCACGCGGCCGTCGTCGAACTCGTAGCCCTCGGCGACGCGCAGATCAAGTACTCCACCGTGCAGAACTGGTACCCAGGCGATGAAAACGGCAAAGGCGGGATCTACAACTTCGTCACCAAGCGCGGCGCGTGTCGCGGCGACCACTCCAAGATTTCGTGGACCCAAGTCGAGACCGGCTCGGCCATCACTTGGAAGTACCCGAGCTGCATCCTACAGGGCGATCACTCGATCGGCGAATTTTACTCAGTGGCCGTTACCTCCAAGCGACAGCAGGCCGACACGGGCACCAAGATGCACCACATCGGCAAAAACACTCGCAGCACCATTGTCTCCAAGGGCATCTCGGCCCAGCGCGGCCAAAACACCTATCGCGGCAAAGTGCAGGTGCTCAAAAACGCGACTGGTGCTCGCAACTTCACCCAGTGCGATTCCATGCTCATCGGCGATCAATGCGGCGCGCACACCTTTCCCTACATCGAGGTGCGCAATCCCACCGCCCACGTCGAGCACGAGGCTTCTACCTCCAAGATCGGCGAAGACCAAATTTTCTACTGCAACCAGCGCGGGATTTCCACTGAAGACGCCATCTCCATGATCGTCAACGGCTTCTGCAAGGAAGTCCTCGCCGAGCTGCCAATGGAGTTCGCCGTCGAGGCGCAAAAGCTGCTCGGCATCAGCCTTGAAGGCAGCGTGGGGTAGATGAGTCAGAACTTAGTTAGTTGTGGATCGCCCTTGACCAAAGCCATAAGAGGTTGAACCATGTCCAGCACCATCCCATACCAAGAGAGGACCTCGGCCGAGGTGGTTGGCCTAGCTGAAGAAGAGGTGCCCGTCATTGTGTTGCCTAATGGCGAGCGATTGGAGTTTCCCGGCTGCCGCGCCTACAAAATGTCCCTGTCCGAACTAGAAGAGTACGAAGGCCGCTATGAGTATTGGTATGGTCCCACCGAAACCCTCATCGTCGTGGCCGACGAACCCAGAGTTAGCGGAGACCACGAACTGCCCGCGCCCTATCTGATGCAACTGGTTCAACAAATTGCCGACGAGTGCGGGGCGCACTTTGTCCCCTTTGGCACGGTCAGCATCTGGGATGCAAATGCCGAAGGCGTCCCTCGGGTCGTCATGCGTCCCGATCAATGCCTTTACTTGCGTCCCCAGTCGGCGCGATTGCCCGACAAGGACGGGTTGAAGTTGGGCTTTCATACCTTGCCCGATGTGGTGTTGGAAGTCGATCATACAACCGACATTCGGCGTGGGAAGCTGCATCAGTATGCGTTGTGGGGCTTTCCTGAAGTGTGGGTCGAAGTCCCCGAGGCGTACACGCCTAGCCGACGGGCCGGCAAGCCTCGGTTGACAATCTATGTATTGGAAGGCAGTCAATATCGCGAGGTCGCGGCGAGTCGTGCGTTAGCGGGTTGGACGGCGGCGGAAATACACCGGGCACTCAATGAGCGATTGGGGTGGTCGTCGGAGACGACAGCGGCACTGTTGCGGGTGGCGCGTGCGCTAACGGCGCGTTTGGGCACGGCTGGTCCTGAGGGCACACCGCGCTTGCGAATGCACCGTGAAGAGGGTCGTGAAGAAGGCAAGCGAGATTTGTTATGTCAGCAAGCGGCACTGCGGTTTGGCGAGGATGTGGCCAAGGATTTGGCGTCGTTGCTCGCAGACGTGTCAGGTGAAAACCTGACGCGTGTGGGCGGCTGGATCGTAACATCCCACAGCGGTGATGAACTGCTTCGCCGAGTGCGCGAGAATGGGGCCTAGCTTGGCATTGATTTTGAATAAAATGCGGCCACAACAACAGACGATGGTGTTTGATACATAAACTTGACAAGTCCATCAACTTAGGCTCAAAGAAGAGCTACATTTATCCACCCAAAATCAAACCTTAGTAGAAAGCGTCCTATGCTCCACATCGAAAATCTCCACGTCGCCGTTGAAGACACCCCCATCCTGCGCGGTGTCACGCTAGCAGTACAACCCGGCGAAATCCACGCCATCATGGGCCCCAACGGCTCGGGCAAAAGCACCCTCGCCCAAGTACTCGCGGGCCGTGAAGGCTACGACATCACAGAAGGGTCGGCCACGTACTGCGGCCAAGACCTGCTCGAACTCGCACCAGAAGAACGGGCGTGTGCCGGGCTGTTCCTCGCCTTCCAGTACCCAGTGGAAATCCCTGGCGTCAACTCCACGTACTTCCTCCGCCAAAGCTACAACGAACTCCGCAAGCAACGCGGCGAAGAAGAACTCGACGCCTTCGACTTCCTCGGCTTAATCCGCGAAAAGCTCGCCTTGGTGGAAATGGACGAGAGCTTCCTCAAGCGGTCGGTCAACGAAGGCTTTTCCGGCGGCGAGAAAAAGCGCCACGAAATTTTGCAGATGGCCGTGTTGGAGCCCAAGCTGTCGATCCTCGACGAGACCGATTCCGGCCTCGATATCGACGCGCTGCGGATCGTCGCCCAAGGCGTCAATCAACTCCACGCCCCAGACAAAGCCGTCGTCGTCGTCACCCACTACCAGCGCCTGCTCAACTACATAGTCCCCGATTTCGTCCACGTGCTCTACGAGGGACGCATCGTCCAGTCGGGTGGCAAAGAATTGGCACTGACGCTTGAGGAAAAGGGCTACGACTGGGTCAAGGAGCCGGTCCAATGAACGGCGTCGCCCATTATCAGTCCTGCTTTAACAACCTCGTCGGCACAGATGAGTTGGTGTCGCTGCGGCAAAAGGCCATTGAGCACTTCGCCGACGCTGGCTTTCCCACGACCAAAGACGAGGAGTGGGCTTTTACCAACATCGGCCCGCTGACTCGGATCAACTTCGAGCTAGCCACATCCGAGTCCGCACCTGCCGCTCTCGACGACTACCGCTACGGTCTCAATGGGCTGGTCTTTGTCGATGGCCACTTTGCCCCCGCGCATTCTCATCTCAACGGCCTGTCCGCCGGTGTACGCGTCGAGCGCTTAGGCGACGCCATTGCCTCAAACGGCGACCTAGTCTCAGAGTCCCTAGGCCAAGCCGCCGCCACCGAAGACGAGGCATTTACCGCGCTCAACACTGCCTTCTTGCAAGACGGTGCGGTCGTCTATCTGCCTCGGGGAGCCGTCGTCGAGCAACCCATTCACTTACTGTTTGTCTCCACCGGCCAACGCGCCAACGTCGTCTCCCATCCGCGCGTCCTCGTGGTCGCCGAAGCCAACACCCAAGCGACTATAGTCGAAAGCTACGTCGGCTTGGATTCGGAACCGTACCTGACCAATAGCGTCAGCGAATTCTTCGTCGGCCCCAATGCCGTGCTCGATCACTACCGAATCCAGCGCGAATCCGCCACCGCCTTCCACATCGCAGCAACCCACGTCCGCGAGGAACGCGCCGCCCAATTCCGCTCGACCGCCATCACCTTGGGAGGAAGCCTGACCCGCCATCACATCCACACCGCGCTAGAAGGCGAAGGCGTTGATTCCACTCTCAACGGCCTCTATATCGAAGACGGGGCGCAACACGTCGATAACCACACGCTCATCGAACACGCCCAGCCCCACTGCCAAAGCCATGAGTTCTACAAGGGAATTCTCGGCGGCCGAGCCACCGGCGTCTTCCGCGGCAAAATCCACGTTCACCAAGCCGCGCAAAAAACCGACGCCTACCAAGCCAACCAAAACCTCCTACTCTCGGAGACGGCCCAAATCAACACCAAGCCCCAACTCGAAATCTACGCCGACGACGTCAAGTGTTCGCACGGAGCCACCATCGGCCAACTCGACGAAGACGCCCTCTTTTACTTGCGCTCCCGAGGCATCGGCCACCAAGAGGCCGTCCGGGTGCTGACGCGCGCCTTTGCCGGCGAGGTTCTCGACCGCGTGCGAGTCCCTGCCCTCAAAGACCAACTCGACCGACTAGTCGATCACCGGCTAGATCAAGCCGCCGCCGCAGTTGCCCCATGACCGCTTCCTTTGACATCGCCAAAATCCGCCGCGACTTCCCCGTACTCGGCGAAAAAATCCGCGGCAAGGACCTTGTCTATTTCGACAACGGCGCGACCACCCAAAAGCCGCTGACGGTCATCTACGCGCTTCAGCGCTATTACGCCCGCGAAAACGCCAACATCCATCGCGGCGTCCACTTCCTCAGCCAGCAAGCGACCTTTGCCTACGAGCGCGCGCGCGGTCGAGTCGGCCAGTTCATCAACGCCCACGAGAGCAGCGAAGTCGTCTTCGTGCGCGGCACCACCGAAGCGCTCAATCTCGTCGCCCACAGCTACGGCCGGTCGCAGCTAGGCCCCGACGACGAGATCATCGTCTCGCAGCTAGAGCACCACTCCAACATCGTGCCGTGGCAACTGCTGTGCGAGGAAAAGGGCGCGCGCCTGCGGGTAGTGCCCATCAGCGATACGGGCGAGTTTCTCTTCGACGAATACGAGCGCCTGCTGTCCGAGCGCACCCGCATCGTCGCCATCGCCCACGCTTCCAATGCCCTCGGTACCATCCTGCCGGTAAAGGAAATCGCCGCCTTGGCCCATCAGCACGGCGCAGTCGTCGTCGTCGATGGAGCGCAAGGAGTGCCCCACCTGCCGGTGGACGTGCAAGACCTCGACTGCGACTTCTACGCCTTTTCCGGGCACAAGCTCTTCGGCCCCACCGGCATCGGCGTGCTCTACGGCAAGCAGGCCCTTTTACACGCCATGCCGCCCTATGAAGGCGGCGGCTCCATGATCGAAAAGGTGAGCTTTGCCGGCACCACGTACGCTCCCCCACCGATGCGCTTTGAGGCCGGCACGCCGCACATCGCTGGCGTCACTGGCTTGGAGACCGCCATTGATTACGTCAACTCTGTCGGGAAGGAGCAGATCGCCGCGTACGAGGCCGACTTGCTCGCGTATGCAGATGCAGCCCTCGCCGACGTTCCGGGTCTGCGCCTGATTGGCACGGCCCGCGAGCGCGTGGCCGTGATCTCCTTTATCCTCGACGACATCCACCCGCACGATATCGGCACCATCCTCGACGCCGAGGGCATTGCCGTGCGCGCCGGCCACCACTGCGCCCAGCCGACCATGCAGTTTTACCAAGTACCCGCTACAGTGCGCGCCTCGTTGGCTTTTTACAACACGCGTGCGGAAATCGACGCCCTAGTCGCGGCATTGCACAAGGTCAAGAAGGTATTTGGTGAGTGAGAAGTGGGTAAAGGTTTATGACAACATCAACAAGGCATTTCAACTATGACTGAGCTCCGCGAACTGTACCAGCAGATTATCCTCGACCACAACAAAAATCCGCGCAATTTCGGCAAGCTGCCCGCGGCCAATCGCATGCAAGAGGGCCACAATCCCCTGTGTGGCGATCACCTGCAGATCTATCTCCACGTGGCCGATGAGCGGATTGCCGACATCAGCTTTGACGGATCTGGTTGCGCCATTTCCAAAGCCTCGGCTTCCCTGATGACCGCCGCGCTCAAGGGCAAGCGTCCCGACGAGGCAGTCGAGCTGTTTGAGCAGTTCCAGCAGATGGTGACCGCGGAGCCGGACGCGCCCGTCGATCACCAAGCCTTGGGCAAGATGGCCGTCTTCGCCGGGGTGCGCGAGTTCCCCATGCGCGTCAAGTGCGCGACCCTCGCTTGGCACGCCGCCAAAGCAGCCATAGAACAAGACCCCTCGCCCGCAACCACCGAATAGGACGTGTAACTAACCGCGAAAAAGGAGTCCTCCATGGAACTGTTGCACGAAAAAACCTTTCCCCCCGACTCTACCGAGGCCAAAGTCGTAGCCGTACTCAAGACCTGCTACGACCCTGAGATTCCGGTCGATATCTTTGCCCTCGGCCTGATCTACGACATTGAGGTCAGTGACTCGCAGGACGTCCACGTGACCATGACCTTGACCTCGCCAGCCTGCCCGGTAGCCGGCACGCTGCCGCCGGAGATCGAACACAAAATCAAGTCCCATGTCCCGGGCATCGCCACGGCCTTGGTCGAGGTCGTGTGGGATCCGCCGTGGACGATCGACATGATGACCGAAGGGGCCAAACTCGAACTAGGCATGATGTAATCATGAAACTCAACTCGAGCGAAGAATACGGCTTGCGCTGCCTCTTGCAACTGGCGCGCCAAGCCCCCGGCAGCCTGACCATCCCGGAAATCAGCCAAGCCGAGGGGATCACCCATCACAACGTCGCCAAACTCTTGCGCATTCTCCGGCAAGGCGGCTTTGTCGCGAGCGCCCGCGGCCAGCAAGGCGGCTACGCCCTCGCCAAACCTCCCCACCAAATCGCCGTGGCCGACGCGCTCGACACGCTAGGCGGTCGCCTCTTCGACGACCACTTCTGCGACCACTTCGCCGGTAGCGCGGATTGCTGCACGCACTCGCTCACCGCGTGTTCGGTGCGCGCGCTGTGGGGACAAGTGCAGCAGGCCGTCGATCAAATTTTATCGCGCACGACCCTCGCCGACCTGCTGGAACAGGGATACGCCCTCGCCGACGAAGAGGCCCTGCTCGATATATCGGCTTAGGGGATCGATTTTCAATGGATAGGAGACATCCATTGAAAAATCTTGACCGCATAACGATCAATCCCAACGTCTGCTTAGGACAACCCACTGTTCGGGGCATGAGGATCACCGTAAGCGTGATTCTTAAAATGCTGGCCGGGGGCAAGTCCATGGCAGAGGTTTTAGAGGCGTACCCAGAACTCGAAGAAGAAGATGTGCTTCAATCTCTGAGATACGCGGCATGGGTCGTCTCTGATCAGTTGGAAATATCCGCATAGAGATAGTACAAGATGAAAAAAGTTTTGCTGTGCTGGATCGGTGCCACAGATTTGCGTGCCTCACAAGGAGATGATGTTGGCGAGGGGCCTATTGCACAGGCAGCGGAAAAGCTCGGGTTTGACGAGGTATTTTTGATTTCAAACTACCTGTCCGATGACCGTGTAACCGCGTACGTCGAATGGGCCAAGAAAAGGAGCTCGACGCCGTATCGACTATATGAAGAAAGGCTCTCAAGTCCGACCCACTTTGGCGAGATTTATGAAGCTGCGGTGCGCATTTGCACAGCAGCTTTAGGCGAACAGCGCGATCAAGTGGAATTGACTTTTCACCTTAGTCCTGGTACGCCAGCAATGGCCGCAGTGTGGATCCTCTTAGCGAAAACGCGCTTTCCCGCTGAATTGATCGAGTCTTCAAGAGAACACGGCGTTCAGACGGCATCTGTTCCCTTCGACATTTCAGCCGAATTTTTACCCGACCTGCTACGCAAACCCGACGAGCAACTCCGCTCGGCTAGCGCAGAGAAACCCATAGAATCGGCAAATTTTGCAGACATACACTACCGAAGTCCGATTATGGCGCATCTGGTCGAGCGAGCGCAGCACGTTGCACTGCGGAACGTTCCTGTTTTGCTCGAAGGCGAATCTGGCACCGGGAAAGAGCTTTTTGCCCGTGCCATTCACGACCATAGCTCACGAAAGAACAAGCCATTTATCGCAGTGAACTGTGGTGCAATTCCGCAGACTCTCGTGGAATCCGAGCTGTTTGGGCACGAAAAAGGTGCGTTTACCGGCGCAAATGCCCCGCGCAAAGGTCATTTTGAGTCGGCCCATGGCGGTACGCTCTTTTTGGATGAAATCGGCGAACTGCCCAAGGATATGCAGGTGAAATTGTTGCGCGTCCTCGAAAATGGCGAGATCGTCCGCCTCGGTGAATCCGAACCCATCAGCGTAGATGTGCGCATTGTGGCGGCAACAAACCGGACGCTCATTGAGGAAGTGGGTGAAGGACGATTTCGCGAGGACTTGTTTTACCGGATTGCAGTGGCCTATCTCAAATTGCCGCCCTTGCGGGATCGCCCAGGGGATTTGGGACTACTAATTGACCATTTGATCGAACAGATCAATCAGGAAAGCGAGGAACAGCCCGGGTATAGACGTAAAAAAATTTCCCCTAACGCAAGAAATATGCTTCTGAATCACGATTGGCCGGGCAATATACGCGAATTGCAAAACATGCTTAGACGCGCAATGGTGTGGACAGACAGCGAAATTCTCAAGGAACAAGATATTGAAGAGGCATTCTTACCCACCTACGATAAGGGGGGTGAAGATATCTTAAACCGCCCATTAGATGGAGGTTTTAGCCTGCCTGACCTCATTAGCGAAGTCGCCAGACACTATCTTCAGCGTGCCGAGGAGGAATTTAAAACGAAAACAGAAGCAGCGGAGCGGTTGGGATTGTCTAATCGTCAGACGTTCAACAACTGGAAGGAGAAGTACAAGGTATAAAAAAAGAAAAAATATAGAGAAATTTTCGCTTTTCAGATAAGTTTGGCACAAAATGTGCTTTATGTAGGTTGGGAGGCAAAACAGGCCGGTAGGTAAAGGCGTGTGAGGCCGTCCCGTGAACCGGAAGGGCCGGGGGAGGTGCTTGGGGGAAGCAGATGGAGTGCCGTGAATTTATCTGAAAGGAGGTACGGCTATGAGAAAATGGCTACCGATTGCTATTCAGGTCGTTATTGTCGTCATAGACACACTGTCTAAGAAGCGGCGATAGCAGCTTGGGTGGGTATCAGGGGGTGGGAATGAATTCCTACCCTCTGATAGAGTTTCTTGACAAGCTGCTCATTGGAGATGACCTTAAACTCAATCCTAGAAAGGAGAGGCAACTATGTCTAAGATGTTTAATAAAGACAACGCCCGGTTGGCTGCGGAACTAGCCGTCGCTATCCTGAACGTGTTGCTCGGTCGCTCGAAAAGAGGACGTTAGCACCTTGAGCAGATATGACAATTATTTTCGGGGCTTTGGGTACTATTTATAAGCCCCATTTCAAACTCGTCTGTGCGGAGTGAACAGGATCGCGTACTGGCGCAATCGTCACTCGCGCACAGACAGACATTTTTAGCATTCTTTCACTAACTTGTGAGAAAATCATGGCTATTACATCTATTACCATTGAAAATTTTAAGTGCATCAGGGATGCTGTGACTATTCCCATTCGCCCCATCACATTGTTGTTTGGCAAAAACAGTGCGGGCAAGTCAACAGTATTACAGGCACTGCACTATATACGCGAAGTATGTGAACATGCGGGAGCCGATCCAGATCGTACCCACACAGGTGGAGACTATATTGACTTGGGCGGTTTTCGCTCCCTAGTGCATCTTCATGATTTGGATCGGAAAATCCGAATTCGTATTGAATTTGACCTAACCCCCGAAGAATCGAAAAATTTGAATCATATTTTGGAACATAAGAGACCGTTTTAAAACTCGATTGGAGTGTTGATCTTGCCTTGGACGTACTCA